>JALGSU010000058.1 GCA_029821735.1 Candidatus Zipacnadia bacterium
CTGGAGGATCAGTGCCATGCGCTGACGGTCCGGGAGCTGCGCCACGGCCGCACGCACGCGACACGACAGTTCGTCGCGCTCGGCGTGTTCTGACGGAGATGTCGCGTCGTCAGCTTGGAGCGTGGGGGCTTCGTCATCCTCGGGAAGCAACGTGAAGCGGCCACCACGGCCATCCTCGCGTCGGAGGCAGTCCAAGCATAGATTCGTGAGGATGCGGTGAAACCACGGAGAGAAGTCGAGCGATGGATCGAAAGTGTGGCGCGTCTCATAGACGCGCACGAAGGCCTCCTGAGCCAGATCCTCAGCGCCTGCCCTGACACCCAGGTAGCGGAACGCGATGTTGACGGCCCTGTCGCGGTATCGGTCAACGAGGGCCACGAATGCCTCTTCGTCGCCTTCTTGCGCCTGCGCCATCAGGTCGCCATCGGTGTCTCTGCTCACGGGAAGAGAGTGTCACACCATCCGTTCCGGCCTCAGGTGACCTGCCCCTGACCTGCCCCCACAAGTGATACCAGTCCCTATGTGGTACTTTGGGCCTCTCACGCAGCCCTGGGCGGAGGGCTGAGCGGAGCGAAGCCCGGAGCCTAGGGCTGGCGCGCCTCCGGGGCCGGGGGACGATAGCCCAGTGAACTGTGGGGCCTCACCCGAGAAGCCTACGGCTTCTCACAGGAGGAAGCTATGCTTCCTCAGTGTTGTTATGCCTTCGCCAGCCCTCAACCAGCACCTGCGCTTCGAACAGCGTGTCAAAGATCTCGCCGTCAAGCAGCTCATCGCGCAGCTTCCCGTTGAATGACTCGATGTAGCCGTTCTCCCACGGACTGCCCGGCTCTATGAAAAGCGTCTTCACGCTCAGTTCAGCCAGCCACTTGCGTACCCTCGTAGCGGTGAACTCCGAAGCGTTGTCGGACCGAATGTAGTCCGGTGCGCCGCGCTGAGTGAACAGGTGCGTCAATTGCTCCAGCACGCGGTCGGAGCTGAGCTTCCTGTCCACTACAACCGCCAGGCAGTCGCGCGTGAACTCGTCGATGATCGTCAGCAGCCGGAACGCGCGCCCGTCATGCGTGCGATGCGCCACGAAGTCGCAGCTCCACACGTGCCCGGGATACCGCGGCCGCAGCCGCACACAGGAGCCGTCATTGAGCCATAGTCGGCGGCGCTGCGTGGCGCGCGGCTGCCCCAACACTTTGCAGACGCGTCGCTCGGACACCACCTCCTCGCCCAGTACCTCACGAACATACACAACCGCCGCCCGGCGTTTCGCCGGGCTCAGAAGTTTCCCGAAGCCGCCTCTTTCAGTATCGCGAGGTCCAGCGCCTGGTTGGCAACGAGCTTCTTGAGTTGCGCGTTCTCGCTCTCCAGCTCCTTGAGGCGCTTGGCCTGATCCACCCTCATGCCGCCATATTCGGTCCGCCAGCGGTAGTAGGTCTGAGCGGTGATCCCGATCTTCCTCGCCGCCTGCGGGACGGTCGCACCCCCGGCGATCTCCACCTCTGCCTGCCGCAGCTTGTTGATGATCTGTTCGGGCGTGTGCTTCTTACTGCTCATTTCACTGCCTCCCTATTGCGTCCAGGTGCACCCAATACTAACATAACACCTGGACCGACTTTTGGGGGGCAGGACAATCTTCGACGTCCGGGCCTCATCCGTCGGCTCGATGGCCGTCACGTACGCACCTGGCCGGCAGGCGCAGCCGCGGGGCCGTGGGGGAGGGATACCCGTGCAACGCTCTACGCGACTGCCGATGGCACAACTCCCGGCCGCTGGTGGCCAGGGCGGTCAACCGGACCTCGCGATGAGGGCACGACACGGCGCAGCGGATGGCAACAGCAGGCGTCTGATCCGTCCTCGCGTCGTAGCCGTGGCGCAGGGGCACCGTCGCCGAGGGGGAGCGCTCATCGGAGGTACTCGCGATGGCCGAGGGGGGGCACCCCCACCCCCACTTGTGATTCCGGGGGCCGATGGTGGAAGGGAGTGTCTTAGTGCGTCGGTCGGCTGGATCGTGCAACACCCTCGGGGCAGGGCTAGGAACTATCTGCTGACAAGCAGCAGGAAGTCTGCCTCACAGGCTGAAGACTCTCACTGCAGGTGGTATCAAGACGGGGGCAAGAGCAAACCAGCAAAGTGGCGCATAGAGACTGGTATCGTTTGTGGGGGCAGGTCACCCCAAGTACCACATTACAGGTGGCACCACTATCGGGGGCAGGCCAAGGAGGGCGCCTCTCCCCATGCTGTCAGGTCAGACGGGGGCCGGAGGATCAGAGAGTGCAGATTGGTCTGGAGGGAGCGACATGGTGAGGGCTCACGTGGCGTGGATGGCGATGGCGATCGGTCTCGTGGTGTCAGGCACCGCCGGCGCTTCGGTGACGCTCGTCGAGGACGGTCAGGCCCGGGCCGTGATCGCGTGCGGGACGGACGCGGATCGTCCCGCCGCTGACGAGTTCGCCGATGTTGTGGAGCGGATCACGGGGTCTGCTCTCCCCGTTGTAAACCCAGCGGACGCGCAAGGGCCGCGCGTGCTCGTGGGCGCGGCCGCCGAGGCGGCCTTTGCGCCGGAGGAGATCGCTGGCCTGTCCTTTGACGGCTACCGGATCAGGGCAGGCGGGGACGTCCTCGCCATCGCCGGCCGCACGCCGGCCGGGACCATGAATGGCGTCTGCGGGTTCCTGCAGGACCATCTGGGCGTCCGCTGGTTCATGCCCTCGGAGCTGTTCGAGGTGCTGCCCCAGACCCGGACCATGGCGTTCGATGACTGCGACGAGGTCGAGGAGCCCAGCTTCGACTGCCGGCTGTTCAGCGGCCTGGACGGGGAGCACCAGGAGGCCTGGGGGCGGCACAACCGCTTGTCGGGGCGCTCGTGGGACGTACCCTTCGTGGCAGGCTTCAGGCACTACCTGTTCGCGCTCTTCCGGCCCTCGAAATTCCTCGAGACCGCGCCCGAGATCTACCCGGTCATGGGGGGCGAGCGCGTCCGACCCACCACCGACGCCCCGCCGGTGCCGGGCTGGCAGCCCTGCACCGCCAACCCGCGCACCGTGGAGATCGCCATCCAGGAGATCAATCGCTACTTCGACGAGCACCCGAGCGCGCACAGCTACTCAGTCGGCATCAATGACACCAACACCTGGTGCGAGTGCGAGCTGTGCACGGCGCTCGATGTGCCGCACGAGTTCCGCGGCCGGCAGTGCCACTCGGACCGCTACTACACTTTCGTCAACGCGGTCGCGCGGGGCGTGCGGGAGACCCATCCCGACAGGTTCATCGCCTGCTTCGCCTACGCCGGCGTCGAGCCGCCACCGTTGACCATCGACGAACTCGAGCCCAACGTCTTCGTGAGCATCACCCAGGACACATCCCAGTACTTCGACCCGAGCTACCGCGCGCAGGACTACGACTTCTGGCGCCAGTGGCAGGCCAAGTGCGCGCAGATGGGCAAGTACGATTACAGCGGCCTCGGGGCGCTGGCGCCGCGCTACTACCCGCGCCTGCTGGCCGAGGACCTGCGCCACTCTGAACGCATCGGCCTGGTCGCGATGCACACCGAGGCCTACCCCTACTGGTCGAACTGCGGGCCGATGGTCTACCTGCAGGCCCGCATGTTGTGGGACGTCACGCTCGACGAGGACCACTTGCTGGGCGAGTTCTTCGACAAGCTCTACGGCCCGGCCGCGCCGGCGATGCAGGCGTTCTACGACGACCTCGAGTGCGCCTGGATGACCCCGCGCGAGGGCCGCTGGTTCGCCGGCAGACGCAGCGCCGCCCAGCAGTGCGAGATCTACACCCTCGACGGCCTGGCCCGGCTCGAGCACCATCTGCTCGATGCCGCGCGCCTTGCCCCCGAGGGCGTGATCGCCGACCGCGTGGCCTACATCCGCAAGTGCTTCCGCTACCCGGCCCTGTTCATCCGCGGCTGGCTGACCGCAAAGCGACTGACCTCCGCGACCGACCCGGCGGCGGCCGAGCGCGACCTGGGCGTGCTGCTGAGCGTCTCGCGCAACCACGACCGCTTCCTCCAGCAGAGCATCCTCGAGGACGACTTGAGCACCTCGTGGTATGACACGCACGCTGGCCGCCTGGATTCGCAGTCGCAGTGGCGCTCGATGATCGAGAGCGGGCTGATGGCGGGCATCCAGGCCGTCGGCGTCAGCAGCCGAGGCCCCGTGCTTGACGGCCTGATCGACGAACTGTCCCGGCGCGACCCGGATTCGACGCTGGTGCTGAGCCTGCGCGCGCAGCGCGGTGACTTCGATGACCTGCCGAACCTGCTGGCCAACCCGGGCTTCGAGGAGACCGGTGAGGGCGACAACCCGTCCGGCCCGGAGTGGCAGGCGACCGATGCCCCGCCCGGCTGGTCGGTGTGGCGGCAGGCGCCCGGCGTCGGGCGCATCTGGCGCGACACCGAGGTGGTCCACTCGGGCGAGCGCTCGGGCGCGCTGACCGGCGGCGAGTGCATGTGCTACATCGCGCGCGCGCCGGTGACGCCGGGCAGGTCCTACGTGGGCTGGGCCTACATCCGGGCGCTCAACGCCGGGCCGCGCCGCCGGACCACCTTCGAGATCCGCTGGAACGACGCGCAGGGCGCCTGGCACGCCGCCGGCGCGCAGGTCGCGAGCGAGGTGTGGACGCTGGGCGAGTGGTCGCGCGTGACGGCGGCGGCCAAGGCGCCCGACGGCGCGGCATCGGCGGTCGTGCTCGTCTTCGCCTATGACATCGGCGACGACGAGACCGCCTGGTTCGACGATGTCTTCCTGGCCGAGGTCCCCGAGTAGCTCGCGGGGGCGTCCCTCCGGACAACCCGCTGCCGACGCGCGGAAATCTCTACGCCAACATGCCGCCGGGTCTGGCTCCGAGCAAAGCGGGCGAGTCGAGGACGGCCTCGCTGCTGTTCGTGGGCATTCCGCGGGCGACCGAGTATACGGGACACCTGCCGGTCAGTAGCACCGAGGTGGTCGAGCGCTTCTATCGCGACTTTGGTCTCGATGACGGGGAGCCGGAGTACACCAGTGATCTGCAGGCGGGGAGCATGACGGGGCAGCGGTACATTCTCGACATCGAAGCGGGCGACGAGCAGTGCTTCTCCGGGACCTTGACCGGGAGCCTGATATCGAGCCTGCCAATTAGCGTGAGTGGGCTGCGCGACCAATGGTCGGCATACTTGTTGGACCGGGCCCTGGGCAAAGCGCGGCCATTAGGCGTGTTCGAGTCGCAAGCTTGGGCCACGGTCCCCATGCGGGGCGAGGCGGACCTGTTCATTGGGCACCCAATCATCGCCGACAACGAGTCCGTCCACATCCAGTGTACCCAGTCGGGGGATTCAGCGTGGACGCTGGAGGTGCACAACCCCACGGATGAAGTCGCAAGAGTCACTATCAGGAAGAATCCCAGGTTCGATTTGCTGGCGAACAGCACGTTCTCGCGGGAGACGCTCGATATCCCGGCGGGATCGTCAGTCTTCCGCGCCCTGTAGGTCGAACTGGAGTCCGCGAGCGATTACGCGACTACCGCAGCGAAACATTACGCGCCCACCTGCGCACGGTGCCATTGCCTTGTCACCCGTAGCGGGTTGTCAGACCACCTGAAAGTGAGGAGAACAATATGAGGACACGACTTCGAGACATGACGCTGGCGGCTGTTCTGGTGATACTGGTCACGGGTGTCTGGGCGCAAGGCGAGGGCCGCTCGCTGGAAGAGTTCGGAGACATCAGCACCCCCGAGGCCGCGGCCGACGCGCTCGAGCGCGGTGTGGGCGAACTGCTTGACGCGGGCGGCGGTGTGCTCGTCATCCCCGAGAGCGCTCCGGAGAATCTCCAGATTGAGAACAACTGGCAGGATCACCGCAGCACTCGGGACGAGGGCCCGGTGGTCACCATCATCGACTACCGGCGTGGCTTCACGACATACTACGTGGCGCCCATCGGCAGGCATGACGCGGGCGACTGGTCCGGCTTCCGCATCATGCGCCACCTCAACCTCGGCGAGCAGAGTCTACCCCACACGGGGGCGCACTCGGCCCAGTCCATCCACAACTACGTCATCAGCGGATCCTCCTCATACATGGCGACGCTCACCGACGCGGTGCAGGCCGGGACCGACGTGCGCTGCTACGTCGACAACATCCGTGGTATCTGGGTGGGGGCTTACCTCAACGTTACCAGCTCCGTCATGGGCTACGCCGAGCCGCTGGACCGCACGACGGTCAAGACTATCGGCTGGGACCCCGAGCGGCGTCGCAACTACTTCACCATGCACTTCGAGCACGACCACCCGGCGGGCGCCCTGGTCTACAACAAGCACATCGTCAACGGGCTGGACGTGCGCGGCTACTCCAATGCCGACAACCAGACGCCCGGCGAGCTCTCGGTGCGCCGTTACAACTACGCGGTCGGCGACAGCTTCGCCATCAGCGGCCTGTTCTACTACATGGGCGACGTGTTTTCGGGTTTCGGTGACGAAGGCGGGATCGTGCTCAACGCCGAGACCATCGGTCAGCTGGACTCGTTCCACTCAACGGCGGAGGCGGTTGACTGGTCGCAGGACCAAGTCAAGTACGCGCCCGGAATCGCCAACCCGCACACGCTGAGCAACTCCCGCCCGCTCATCAACTTGAACGAGGACAAGTGGATTACTGACGGGCATGTGCTCATAGTTGCTCCCGGCGGGACGTACCAGGGCAACAGCTATCCCGGGCAGATCGGCGGCCCGGGCAACGCTTTCAACTACCAGGGCGGGCTGATCCAGGGGTCGGCAGACTGTCCGTGGGACGAGAGCATCATCGGCCGCTTCTTCGCGGTAACTGACGACACCGAGGTGATCCTGCCTGGCGATCCCTCAAGTTGCGGCGGCTACGGCAAGCCTCCGAAGCGAAAAGTCCATCGCTGGTACCAAATCATGGACCTGCAGCGCAATGGTGATGGCACCAAGGTCATCAAGATCCTCCGCGTGCGCTGGTCGGCGGTGGCGGCGGGAGCGCCGAAGCTGTTCTTGGACGACAACTACACCTCCGACGACCACGAGCGCCCTCTGTCCTACGCCATTGCGCCAGGCGCGTGGGTGTACGATATCAGCGAGGGCTTCGCGCGCACGCACCAGACCGGCGGGCACGTGGACGCCAGTGAGCCACGGCTCATCAAGGTGGTGCCCAATGGCGACCGGGGCACGCCTTTCGACTTCGAGGTGGGTGACGAGATCGAGCAGGCGGTCGGTGCCGACCCGTGGCAGCCCCGTCCGCTGCGTATCCGGCAGTTCGACCAGATACCCAGTACCATGCCCAGCGCCTCCATTGAGGTGCAGCAGCTCGGGCGCGTACAGGTGCCCTACGGCATCCACCTGGGCGGGATCATCCGCGACGCCTCCGGTCTGGAGCGCCGCAAGGACGGACGCCCGCCTTACGACACCATGATCTGCCTGGACTCGATGGCAACCACCGGCATCGAGTCCAGCGGCGAGATCGCCGACACCGCGATCATGTTCCGCCAGCCGCGCGACACTCGCCAGACCATCCGCTGGCGCAACAACACCGAGGGATCAAGCAGCCTGTCGGTGGATCCTGCCACCGGCGACTTCCAGCTCACTGGCGGCGATGTGGACCTGACCAACCGCGGCATGATGCGCACCGGCGGCATCTCGGCCACCGAGACGCCCGCGGCGAACCTGCGGGGCATGAACGTCGGCGTGGCCAAGGGCGCCGCCGAACTTCAGATCAGCTTCAGCCGGCCGGAGCAGTCGCCAGCCTATGCGGTCGCGGTGACGCCGTCCTGGCTAACCACACACGCGGTGCCGAACAAGAGCGCCGAAGGCTTCACAGTGCAGTTCGGCGCCCCCGCACCGCAGGGGGCGACACTCGACTGGATCATCGTGCGCTGATAGGCCGGGAGGACCAGTGTCAGAATCCCTGGCGTGTCATGAGTGCACGCAGTCTCACACGGCGATGCTGCTGTCTCTACAAGGAATGGGTCTCACCCATGACTGACCGACGCTGTCTTCGGGTCGTGTGCCTCGCCGCCCTGTCCATCTGCGCGCTATCCCTGCTCGGTGCGCCCGCGGTCCGCGCCGATAACGACGACGGCTCCTTCGCTATGGACCAGCGCCTCCTGAGCACCTACTTCTTCTGGCGAGGCCCTTGGGACGACCAGCCGGTGACCTCAGGCGGCGAGCTCGGGATGTCCGGTACGTGGAAGGTCATCTACCCGCCGGCGGACGATCCCCGCGCTGCCATCTTCGGCCTAGACTCCCCCGCGAACTGGCCCGGCGATGCGCTCCCGGACACCACTGAATGGCCCGCCATATACAAGGAACCCGAGCAGCTTCCCCACTGGCTCATGGCCGAGTGGCGCGCGATGAAGTGGACCGGCTTCGATTTCGTCCTCCTGGACATCTGGCACTCCCTTTGCTTCAACGCCGACCTGACTCCGCAGAGCTGCACTGACGGACTCTTTGAGGCGTGGTCAGAACTCGACCGCCGCGGCGAGGAGCCCCTGCCCATGGCGATGTTCCTCGAAACGCCCTTCGCCTGGTACGGCCCCAAGAAGGATGAGGACGCAACGCAGACCTCCGAAGATGGCATCGCCGAGTTGTGGGAGCCTACCCGCTCATTCTTGAGGCAGTTCTACGGTGAGGACGACTACCAGCCGCGCCTGCCCTTGCGCGCCCTGGCAAGGGTCGAGGTGGACGGCGATGCCCGTCCCATCATCCAGTTCTGGTTCCCCAGGTGGGTCGATGCCGGGATCCGGAAGTGGAATGCCTGGACCTTCGAGGAGTTGCGCCGCAAGTGCCGCGAGACTTTCGGGGTGGAGCCCTTCATCGGCGTCAGCCAGCACGTCTACGGGCCAGACATGGAGGGGGGCTGGAACGGTCAGCAGGCCGACGGCGGGCGCGAGGACATCAGCTCAGAGGCGGGCGTGGCGGACTACGACGTGGCCTGGTGGGGAGGCATGGCCGGTCCGCAGATATACCCCAACGCCATCGCTCTTGGCCCGGGGCACTGGTGCCCGCGCCAGACAGGCGACAAGCCGGTGACCCTCCGCTACAGCCCCGAGTATGCCCCGGACGAGAACCGCTACGTCCACTGCTGGCGCGAAGTGCTGTCAGACCCGGCCAACTTCAGCCGACGCATTGTCATCGTTGAGAGCTGGAACAACAATGACGAGGCCTGCTGCATTTCGTATAGCGAACCGAAGGACTTCCGCACGAAGGACGGCGACCTCATCGACCGCTGGGGCGACACGCCGGAGCTTTACATGGTTCTGACGCGTGACTTTGCCACCTACTGGAAAGAGGGCCGCTGCCCGGACCGCTTCCGTGAGGCGGAGTAGGCCCGCCGCAAGCCCCGCGAAGCACCCGCTGGAAGGAGACCTGATCGCCGCTGCCGAACGGTTTCACGCGCGAACCATTGGGAGGAGCAGCGTACATGAGAGTCATCGCCGCGATCGCGGTGCTTCTATCTGCGGGTGCTGCGCAGGCGGACGGTTGGGTTCACCCGGCGGGGCTCATTGACTCAGCCACACTCGAGGACGTGCGCCACAAGCG
>JALGSU010000015.1 GCA_029821735.1 Candidatus Zipacnadia bacterium
AAATCGTCCAGGTTGCCGGTATCGCTCGAGGTTCTGGCGCCAACTACCCACGCCCAGCGCTACGAGGCGGTCAACCATCTCGTCGAAGATCGGTCCCCCGGGTGTGTCGCAGCAGCAACTGAGGCCGGCGCTGGTCGCCATGCCGCCCAGGGCCGCCAGTCGCTCGACCACCAGTGTTCGTGCGCCCATACGCCCTGCCATCACGGCCGCGCCGATACCGGCCGGACCGCCACCGCAGATGACAACGTCATACTCACCCAGCACCGGCACGCGCTGGGTGATCTGCACGGTGTCAACTTCTCTGGACATATCATCTCACTCTCAAGTGAAGTATCCCTGCGTCAGCCGGTCTTGTTCGCCTGGTGGACTGGAACGCGGATACCCAGCGTGTATGAATCCCACAGTGCGTGCAGCATCTCCGAGGAGCGGATTGCGTCCTCAAGATCGCATATCTGCGGCGCGTCGTCACGGATCGCGGCCAGGACATTCTCCGTGCGCGTATTGTCGCCGTGCCCCGCTTCGGGGCTCGCCTCAATGGCACGCTCACCATCGGCGTCGCAGATCACGCCCGTGTACTTGTTGTCCTTGCTCATTGAGGTGATGATGGTGCCGTGCGTGCCCTGGATGATCGCCACGGTCGGGTTGCGCAAGCCCAACTGGGACGTGCTGCCCGCACGCATGGTCGCCATCGCATCGTTCTCGAAAACCCCCAGCGCGTATGTTCCATATGGCTTGCGGTAGGCGAACACCTCAGTGGCATCGCCCATCATATAGCGCGCGTAGTCGAAGACATGCGTGGGTCCACACGCCTCGGAGCTTGGCAGGTAGCGCCCGCCCTTATCGCACAGGTACCGGGTCATGTCCACGCGCGGCTGGCCTATCTTCTCTGGATCGAAGGGGTGGTTCCAAGTGAACTGGCCGGCAAACAGGTCACCGATCGCGCCCTCGTCAAGCAAGCGCCTGACCTCGATGCTCACCGGGTAGTAGCGCAGCGAGTATGCCACTGCGACCTTGGGCTCCGGGCACTTCCACCGCCAGAAGCGCAGGAACCGGCATTCCTCCAGATTGTAGCCGGTCGGCTTCTCGGTGACGATGTGCTTGCCTGCCTCCAGCGCATCGGCGATCTCCTGCGCGTGCCGGTGGCTCGGTGTGCAGATGTCCACCAGTTGGACATTCTCACTCGCCAGTCCCTCACGGTAGTCCTCAGAAATCACGATGTTCTTCGGCAACTCGGTCTCGTCGCGAGTCGTCTCAGCGACATCACGAGCGACATCGACGAGCATCACGATCTCCGCGTCATCGCGTTCCTGCCAGGCCTTGATGTGTCCACGCGACACGTTCCCACAGCCGATCACTGCTACTTTCACTGCGGTCGCCCCCGTGACTTGGTGATGTGCTTACTCGGCAATTGCTTGCGCGAAATCGCTGGTCTCGACCAGTTTCCAGGTCTTGCCGCCGTCTCTCGATGTCACTATCGCCCGATGGTGGTACTTGTCCGGGAAATCGTCCTGGTAGGTCAGGTCGCTTGTCCAGTGATTGTATGACAGATAAAGATTCCCAGATCGGTCGATCGTCAACTTGTGGTAGTAGATCGAGTAGCCCGGCACGGGGGGCACAACGATCGGCTGCGCGGGCCCCCACTCCTCGCCCTTTGGCTTGGCCTGCACCGACAGCGCGGCGAATGTCTGGTCGGGCAGATGTTCGTCGGGAGTGCGCCTCCACTGCCTGAATGCGCTATAAAGCGTGTCGTCGGGGCCGCATACCAGCGAGATGTAGGTCTGGCGGCCGTCGCCATCCTCATCGGTATCTTCGGTAATGTGGCCCGCGCTCAGGGCCTCCACCGGCTCGGTCCAGCCGCCGTAAGCGTCATCAGGCTGCAGGGAGTGCACGTAGTGGAACGGTTGACCATGCGAGCCGATCAGCACGTGCAGATAGCCCTCGGAGTCCTGCGTGATCGCCGGGACGTTGTGCACGTCGTTGACGGGAGGCCCGTAGCCCAGCAGGACCTTCGCACCCACCGTGCGCGTGGCGTGATCCAGCGTCGCGACGTAGGTCGGCACGCCGGGCGCGTCGTCGGGCGCGATCTCGCCCCAGACGATGTGGGTATTGCCGCCGCGCGTGGCCATGGACGCCGGCCCGCCGGAGTGCTGACATGACCCCAGACAACCGGGGGCGACGAAGATCGGCTCGCCAAGCTCCAGCGCGCCATCGCGCTTCTCTGGGAGGTAGATGTTCAGATCGTTGTAGCCCGCGAAGCGGGCCGGATGAGCCTCAGTGAAGGTGTACGTCAGGATCGGCGGCACGCGATCAAGCGCGTTGTGGCCGGTGAACTGCTCGATGTCGAAAGCTGAGCCCGGCAGCGGCTCGACCAGGAAAGTCTCGCCACGATCGGGCGTGTAGATGACCATGCTCTGCCGTGTGCTCTCGAGCACGCCACGCACGATCGTGTACGCCCAGCCCTCACCGTCGAAGGCCCATTTCGCGCCCTGGAATCCGCCGCCGCCATAGGCCGTACGGTAGTCCGGGAACGCCGCACGGATCGCATCAATGAACGGGCGCTCGATCCATCCGTCGTCCTCGAGCACGAACAGGGAGTTGGTCCCATACATGCTCACGGTGCGCTCGCGGATGAACGGCCGATTCTCCTCGTTGAAGTACACTTCGTTGGTCATGTAGTCGGGTGCGTATCCGAACTGCACGTTCTCGTGTTCGTAACGACGCAACGTGATCGGCAGATCGAGCGGCTTGCCCACTGGGCTCTCCCCCACCCGTATCTCCACCGCCCGGGACACTGTCAACTCGGGCTCCTCGATCGATGTCGCGATGAGACTGACCCCTAACGCGTCGCCAATCCCGCAGCCCGCAGCGGCAGTCACGCACGTGAGAACCTTGACACTTGCACCCGACTTGAAAAGTTCCGCTCCGTCAGGCTCCAGTATCTCGGCCATCAGGCCATCATCGGCTTTCACCGACAGCTCGAACGCGCTCGCAACCTTACCCGTGTTGCGCAAGGTCCACTCGATGACGGCTTCGTCACCGGGATTCAGATAGCGGGCCTGCCGGTATGGCAGCAGCAGCCAGCGCAGGTCCTCAGCCACAAAGTGCGCGTCCGGCTCAGTGGTCCACTGCTTGACGCCACTGATCTCCATCTTGACGTCAAGGTGCTCGATGTCGAACCGCCACACTCCACCACGCTCTCCCTCTTCGACCTCCAGCGTCTGCTCCTCACCGGTCGTGGACAGGTCAAACTGATAGATCAGTTCGCCCTTCTCATCGTACAACGGCATCTGCCCACGACCGGGGTCATGCAGCGCGTATGCCATGATCTTGAAGGCCTTCGCCGGTGGCATGAAGTAGAGTTGGCCAGCTGGCTCACCATGGCTGAATGTGATATCGCCAGCCACAACCGCCCGGTCCACGTTCGCCTCCAGACCCCAAACGAAATCCCCGCCCGCGCCCGCGATCTGGAGCCGGCATATCCCGGCCTCCTCGACAGCGACAGTAAGCTGCGCAGTCTGCGGCTCGCCATACCCGCCGCCCTTCTCGAGCTTGCCATCATCAGGGATCGTCAGCGTGCCGAGTTCCGTGCCCTGCGCGGTGAACAGCACCGCGGTGAGCACATCGGCCCCGCTGTAGATATTCAGATCCCGCTTGTGCATGGTGATGGTCAATTCGCCCTGCGCCGCCTGCATGCTGACGACCTTGCCCCCGCGTGCGGCTGTCGGGATCGTGAACGCCCATGCGCTCGACGCCAGCATGATCAGGGCAAGTGCTGTCGCGGCTCGCAGAACGGGTCGCGGTGACTGCATACGAGTTCCTCCTATGGCGCTGCCTGTTGCGTCCTGGGTTAGCCTCGCAGGTCCACGAGGCACTGAAGTATCTCCACACGAAGGCGGTCGGCTGTGTCCGAGCCATTCACGGGGCCTGCGTAGGGCTCCTCGCCGATCACTTCGGCGACACCGTCGGTAAGAATGATCTCGGCGCGCGTCACAGCGGCAGCAGCTCTCCCGGCGGCTTTCGCCTCTGCCACGGCCTCCGAGAGCATGTGCAGATACTCGTAGTCGGCAATGCCCTGGCGCCAGGCGTCCCAGCGCTTGGAGCCGATCATGCCGGCTTTGCCGCCGTAGACCATCGCGTAGCTGACGCCGGTCGTGTAGTCGCTGAGCGTAGTCGCACGACTGTCGGTGTAGACCCACATGCCGACACCACTGAGCCCATAGTCCCAGGTCTTCCAGGAGAACCAGCGGTAGTACCCGAAGGGCGGAGCGTTCTTCTCGCTGGCGCACACATACATCCACGAGGGCAACTTCGTTCGCAGGAACAGACTTGAGCCGCCCTTCTCCGTCACGTTCCCCAGACTCGGGCAGATCATGTCCACATACGGAAGGCCGGCCTCAAGCGACTTGGCTGTGACGCGAGGCGTCGGGTCGGCCCAGACCAGCATGTTCGGATCCACCTTCTTCAGCATCCGGCTCGCCGGCAGGTAGACTTCGTTCCATTTCTCGTCCCCGGGCTCGTCGATCCAGTACCACGCGAACTGATCGGTCCCGATGCCCTTGGTGGCGAGGAAATCGCGCATCTGAATCACATACTGAGTGAACGCGTTCTCCCAGACTGGTCCGCCGAACGCCGACGTGCCAATCCGGTCGAAGCCGAACTCGAAGCCGGGCCAGATCAGCCACAGTCGCGTCTCGGGATTGAGGTCGATCAGACCCGAGAGTTTGGTGAAGTCCATCGGCGGCAGATTGCCCGCTGCGTCGGGCGCAGGCTTCGGCAGATACCGGTGATTCACAGTCATTGACGTGTTGTAGTGATCCACCAGATCACGCGCCGCGTCCGCCTCGTGACCGACAACCGGCGCCTCGTCGAGATACGACCATGAATTGCTGTGCAGCGTCGTGTCATCCGGGAAACGCACCGGCCACACGCGCAATTTCACCGGAACCGTCGCGACTGCCTCGCCCTGCCTCGAGATGGTGACGGTAGACGTGTAATCGCCCGGTTCAACTTCGATACCACGCGTGCGGAAGGTCAGCCAGATGCGCTTGCTTATTCCTGACTTGAGCACGAAAGGTCCCTCGCGCGCCGGGACTATCGCGTCGTCGCGGTAGTTGTAGCCGAAGCCCTCCACATGGACGACCTGATCGATCTGCAGCACATCGGCGGCGGCCAGCGCGCCCGGACCATCGAAATCAGCGGCGGCCAGGTCCAGCTCAACCGGTCATGTCCACGGCGACCGTGGCGCCCAGTGCGTCGGCAGCAGGCGCGTCCGGGAGGTGCAGCCACTCCCAGTCTGGGTGCTCCCAGACTACGAAGGGCTGGTCCGGCCACTGCGCGGCGTTCATGCGCGCGATGGCCTCAAATACCGCGGTGTCAGCCGGCCGGTATGGCGGCCCCTGGCTGTAGTCAGGTTCGTAGACATCCGTGTCTCCGAGGGCGCTGCGTTCTCCCGCCTCAACTGCCTCGCCCACGGCATTGACGACAGCCTGATCGCCGACCAGTTCCCCGCGCTCATCGATGGCCGCCGATACCTCTCTCAGGATGGTCAACGTAGCGTTCTTCTGCGTTACCCAAGCGATCCTGTCGGTAGCCCAGGCACGCACTGCCTCAGCATCGAGGACCTCGTCAGACGCGTAGACTGCGATCGCAGAAGGAGAAGAACCCTCCGAAGATGATCGCGATGCGCACATAGCGTCCCCAGCCCTTCAGATCATCGACCACAAAGCGATGGTTGAGGTGCTTGTCCTGAGGCAGAGACTCGGTGAACACATCCCCCATGTAGCGGTAGCTCTGCCCATCCTCGCTCACGAAGGCGAGTGCACTGGCAGGGAATGTCACCTGCGCGCCACCGGTGACAGTGTCGAAGGTGATCGCGCCAATCGGCGCTGCCTCACCGAGATCGATGTCCACGAGGATGACGCGTTCCCGGTGCATCTGCCAACCGACGGTTCCCGGCTCCGTCCAGACACACCCGTTGTACAGGCCGTCGGTGAGTTGGAAGGGATCGTCCTCATCGGTGGAGTACCGGTACTTCGGTGTCGGGTCGTATACACACTCCAGACCGGCGGCCAGGTTTACGCCCTCAGTCGGCTGGCGGACCGGTTCGTCCTGGGCATTGGCGGCGATTCCCGCGGCAAACATGACACACAGGGCAAGGGAGATACATCTCATCGGTATGTTTCATCCTCTCGATGGTGGTGCGAAGAGATGATTGAGTGTGGCGAGACGCCCGACGTCGCGCAGTTCATCGGGCACCCACGCGGGCATTTCCAGATCATACGGGTTCGGTGTGATGGTCACCGGCTTCAGCGTCCAGGTGCCAAAGGCCGCCAACCCCCCGGTGATTTCCGGTAGACTCCCGTTCACAAGGTCATACGTGCAACTCGCGGGAAGACCGGCGCAGACGACCATGCTCTGCTTGGTCTCGCGCCCCGCAGGCGAATCATACGTAATCGTGATGGGTCCGATGGTCGCCCCTGCGCACACAGTCGCATTGCAGGTGGTCGCGGACGCGTCATCGGTGACCGGCTTGAGCAATACGGTCAGGAACGCGTCGGGCTCGTTGTCCTCATCCGCATTGCCGCGCCCGTTAACCTCACTCCGTCCGCGCGCGGTGATCACCGTCGGGCCGATGCGTTTCGTGCTGCTGAAGTTCCATTCGAGTATCCAGTCGCCCGAACCCTCAACGAACGGGTAGCCGCCCTGTTCCAGCATATCGGACATCTGCTGGTTGACTTGCGCGGAGACCCCGGGGATGTTCATCGTGTTCACTCCGGCGAACCGCTGCTCGGGAGCCAGAGGTCGGTAGAGACGCGAACCGGTCACCAGGCAACTGTATGTCAGCTTCACGGTTCCGGCCTTCTCAGGATCATCGTACTTGAAGACGACTTCGCCAGTGAGGCGGCTGATCATGACCGCGTTGCTCTGGCGGCCCCACTGGTCATTGACCACAATTGGGCCCGTGGTGCCGAGGGGAATCAGCGCGCGGAATGGCGCTCCATTGCCGCCCGAGACGCTGGTGAACTGCGCTGGTTGGCCTCCGCAATAGACCTTCGATTCGTCCGCCCGCCCGAGGGCACCGTAGAGCATCACCTCGTAGTTGGGCCGGTCATCGTGAACCGGCCAGACCTGGGCGGTGTCGATGTGCGGGGCCAGCGAGTAGGTCGGGTCGTCGTAGTAGATATTGTAGCCGGGCATGCCCCCGTGGACCGGGTCCATGAGGTACTGCGGACGCTTGATGATGTACCCCAACGCGTCCAAGAAGCTCTGGGCCCGACGCGGGGGATCGGTGTCCCACGGGTCGTAGATGTTCGCGCCGGTCAAGCGCTCGAGGTAGCGCTTGAGCCAGTCAATCCCCCACGGATCCCCGACCGTACCCGTGAACCCGAAGTAGAACGAGGCGCCCTTCTTCTTCAGGATCGGCCACATGCCCGTGACCAAATCCATACTGGCGCAGGTGTAGAAGAAGACCGCAGCGTTGTTGGGCATAGAGGGGATATTCTTGTCGAACCATGTATCGTACACATCAACGCCGGTGACGATCGCAACCGGGGCTTTCGTGACCTTGTCACGTATCACGGAACGCTGCAACGCGATCTGCCCGTCCACCATCCAGTTGTAGTATTCGACCAGGCTGCTCACGTTCGTGGTCTGATGCTGCTCGGCCACCACCATGAAGTGCGTGCTATCCGAGTTGGTGCCACCGTGTGCGTCAACGATCGTGACAGCGGCGTCGGACATCTCAAGGAACGCCTTAACCCCGCCCCTGCGCTCGATCACTGTGTAGTTTGCATGCTCCAACATCCGCTGAATGTGGCGGTCCGGGTCGTCAACAATCCCGCCGTCCGTGTCAATGATCAGCGCCTTCGTTCCCGGGACCACTTCCCCGATACAGCGCAGCTTCCCAGGGACGGCCTGCATAACCGGGATCACCGCGGAACCAAGTTGCGGGCCTCCCGCGCCTTTCACCCCCGGCTGGTAGTCCACGAAGCGCACCGTGATGCCAATGACGGTCTTCGCCTCAATGGCATTGCCGTCAACCACCGCGCTTGCGATGTCCGGACGCGCCACCAGCCAGTCCGCAAAAGCCGCCTCGTCGGGGTCATTCGGTTGGGCGACCACCATCTCGAACCACTTGTCGCCAGTCTCATCCACGGTCACCGCCAACGCCTCCGCGGCCATCTCGACCATTGGATCCGGTTGCGCACAGACCGGACCCGCGCCCGCTGCGACCACCAGCAATGCAACAACGACCGCCAGTTGCCCTGAGACTCGCAGCATTGTGGCCACCTCCGGCAATTCCCGTCCCAGGCCCCGCCCCGTGGCGGGCCCGTCCCCGCTTGTCAGTTCGTCTTTGCAGTGCTATTGCCCTGCACAAGCACCCACATCTGGAAGGAGTGTGCTTGCGCGCGGGGAAAGGTTACCTGACGCCCCACCCTATCGACGCGGAGGCCCCAGATGCCCGAACGAACCGTCCTGGTCACCGGAGCGGCTGGTTTCATAGGCTCGCACGTGACCGAAGCGCTGTTGGCCCGTGGCGACCGGGTCATCGGCCTCGACAACTTCGAGCCGAACTACGATCCGGATATCAAGCGAGCCAACCTCGCGAGCGCTCTGAGCGACGAGCGTTTTGAGCTGATTGAGGGCGACATCCGCGACCCGCAGGCCCTTGAGGCGCGTCACTGACTGATCCTGAGGGCTACTACGCGACCAACGTGCTGGGGACGATCAGCGTTCTGCAGGCTGCGGCCAGACGAGGTGTGAGCCAAGTCGTCTTTGGCTCATCGTCCTCAGTCTACGGGGCTACAAACACCGTCCCTTTCAGTGAGGACCAGCCGACAGACCGACCGATTTCGCCATACGCCGCGACGAAATGCGCCGCCGAGTTGGCGTGCTATACCTGGCACCACCTCTACGGAATCCCGACCGTCTGCCTGCGCTTCTTCACAGTCTATGGCCCACGCCAGCGCCCCGATCTGGCGATCCACCGTTTCGTGGTGCGCGAGGGGCAACCCATCCCCCGCTTTGGCGACGGGTCAAGTTCCCGCGACTACACGTATGTCGCCGACATCGCCCGCGGCGTGCTGGCCGCGCTTGATCTCGATGCGGGCTACCAGGTGATCAATCTGGGCAACTCGAGCCCGGTGACACTGGCTGAGCTCATAGGCCTCGTGGCCGACGCCACCGACGTGGTTCCGGCTATCGAGGAAATGGCCGCGCGCGCAGGCGACGTGCCTCGCACCTATGCGGACATAGGCAAAGCCGGCCGACTGCTGGGGTGGGTGCCCGAGTGGAGCATGGCGGACGGCTTGCGCGAGTTTGTCGCCTGGTATGACCGGACATTCGCCTGATTGCGCAAGCTGCCAGGCAGGCCAATAGCAGGGAAACTGACGCCCCATCGCCAATTATCCGATAGTGAGCAACGCAGCGCGCCACGCAGGAGCAGGGATCATGGCCAAGTGCAAAACCAGACGACTGGGCATCCTCACCGCCGGAGGCGATTGTCCCGGTCTGAACGCCGCAATCCGCTCGGTGGGCAAGGCAGCCCTCGGGACCTACGCCATGGAGGTCGTCGGCATCCCTGACGGTTTCGCAGGGCTGATCGAGAACCGCTGGCGCCTGCTCGGCATGCCGGATCTGTCAGGCATATTGGCGCAGGGCGGGACCTTGCTGCGGACCAGCCGCGTCAAGCCCGACAAGTACGAGCTTGCTGATGGCAGAGTCACGGACATGACGGGAGCGGCGGCCGAAAGCTACAAGAACATGGCGCTCGATTGCCTCGTCTGCCTCGGCGGCGGTGGCACGCAAAAGAATGCCATGAACCTGATGAAGAAGGGCGGCATGAACGTCATCACGCTGCCTAAGACCATCGACAACGACATCTGGGGCACCGACGTATGCTTTGGCTTCGACACAGCGGTCAACATCGCGACTGAAGCGATTGACCGCTTGCACAGCACGGCTGACAGCCACCGGCGCATTATGGTGCTTGAGCTCATGGGCAACAAAACGGGGTGGTTGGCACTCGCCGCCGGGATCGCGGGTGGTGCAGATGCCATTCTCATTCCCGAGATACCCTACGACATGGAAGCCGTGGCCGAGAGCATCCGCGAGCGAGATCGGCGCGGCAAGCGCTTCAGCATCGTCGCTGTGGCCGAGGGCGCCCGTCCCGCGAAGGGCACGATCAGCGGCGACGATGTCCAGGACGCTGACGAGACCCATCACGTCGCCACGCAGGTTGGCCGCCGCTTGGAGAACCTGACCGGCATCGAGGCGCGCGTGACCGTGCTCGGCCACGTGCAGCGCGGCGGCTCACCCACCCCCACCGATCGGATTCTCGCCACACGCCTCGGCACCGCGGCGGCTGATGCGCTCGCAGCGGGGACCTACGGGGTGCTCATCGCCGCGCGTGGGGACACCTGGGAGGCGGTGCCACTCGCCGATGTCGCGGGGAAGCGCCGTTTCGTGCCGCTCGATCACGACATGGTCACGAGTGCCCGCCGCATCGGCACGTGCATGGGTGACGAGTAAGCCATGCCTCAGAATCAGGACACTTCGCCCGATGTCCCACCGTCCGCACTGCGACGCGCTCTCAGTTACCTGGGCCTGAACCGAAGCATTCTCGGTCTGCTGTCCATGGTTGTGCTGGTGGGCATGGGCGAGAAGATGGCGGAGCGGTTCCTGCCACTCTACCTCATGGCTCTGGGTGGCGGCGCGCTGTCGATCGGGCTGCTCAACGGCCTCGACAATCTCATGTCCGCCCTCTACTCCCTGCCCGGAGGCTACCTTTCCGACCGGCTGGGTGTGAAGCGTTCCCTGCTCATCTTCAACACGATGGCACTGCTGGGTTTCGCGATCGTCATCGTCTTCCCCGTCTGGCAGGCCGCCATTGTTGGCGCAATCCTGTTCATGTCCTGGACGGCCATCTCACTGCCGGCCACCATCAGCCTGATAGCCCAGGTGCTCCCGCAAAGCAAGCGCACGATGGGCGTGTCAGTCCACTCTCTGATACGCCGGGTTCCCATGGCGCTCGGTCCGATCGTGGGCGGGCTCTTCATCGGCAAGTGGGGAGAGACGGACGGGGTGCGCCTGGCTTTCATCTTCGCGTTCGCGATGGGGATCGTGGCGATGGTGCTCCAGCAGCGCCTGATCGTGGATGACCGTCGCCAAGACCCCAACGAGGCAACACGCAAGCTCCGAATGCGTGAGCTGTTTGCCGGCATCAGCCGCCCGCTGAGGATGCTGCTCGTTTCGGATATCCTCGTCCGCTTCTGCGAACAGATACCCTACGCTTTTGTGGTGATCTGGTGCGTGAAGACCATCGCGTCGCCGATAAGCCCAGTGCAGTTCGGACTGCTGACGGCTATCGAGATGGTGACGGCGATGCTGGTTTACATCCCGGTGGCTCATCTGGCCGGGCGCAGCGCGAAGAAGCCCTTCGTCGTCATCACCTTCGGCTTCTTCACGCTCTTCCCGCTGGTGCTGCTGTACAGCCAGTCATTCGGCCTGCTGGTGCTGGCTTTCGTCATCCGCGGGCTGAAGGAGTTCGGCGAGCCCACGCGCAAGGCGCTGATCATGGACCTCGCGCCCGAGGAGCGCAAAGCCTCGGTCTTCGGATTGTATTACCTGATCCGCGATGCGGTGGTGTCGCTGGCAGCGTTCGGAGGCGCGTTCCTGTGGATGCAGAGCCCTGCCGTCAATTTCCTCACGGCCTTCGGCTTCGGCGTCCTCGGGACACTATGGTACGCGATCTACGGCAGTGACCTCGGCAAGCCCGAGACCGCCGGCGAAGACACCGAAATTGACGGGCAATGAGGCGCGCGTGACGAATGCCTCAAGCGCTACGTCTGCACGGAGTAGATCACTCCGTCCTCAATCTCAATACGCAGGCTAATCGCGTCATACCGATAGTCCTCGGTGGTCAGCCCATCGCCCCATGTCAGCACGTGCGAGTGCGAATCGCCAGTGACCGGTAGACACGCGTTCAGCTCGTACCCCGGCACCGGACGACCGAACGGATCGCGCATTTCGGCCTGCAGGCGGCCGTTGATGCACGCGTCGACCGTGATCTTCTCGGCAGACTGGTTGAACCGCTTCAGAGTCAGACTCCCCACGCAGCGGTCAGTCGCCTGCAAGCCGGCGAAGCGTCCCTTCGGGATCTCCGCCAACATCGTTTCCTGCCTGGCCTCCGTCACGCCCGGCGGGAGCTGCTTCTTGAACTTGTAGTTGTGCGCGGTGTTGCCGCCACGATACAGAAGCAGCCAATGGTCGCCACGGTCGATCAAGCGATTCGTCGCGTATACGTGCATATGATCCACGTCCGCCACCCCGCCACGCGGAACCCAGCCGCCACGCAGCGGACGCTCCCACCGATGCGTGTCTCGCGAGAAGCACAATTCCAGGTCCATCGTCTGCTCCCAGCACCGATAGTTACCCAACATCCCGATGTTCCAGTCACCGTCAGGCTGCACAGCGAGGTAGTAGAACTCCTGATGCAGCGGGTCATGCTCATCGGGCATGATGATCATCTCAGGATCGGACCACGCGATCCCGTCCGGGCTCTCTCGGCGATGTATAGTCCGGCTGACGCCCGGCGCGTTGTCGTGGGGAGTGCGATGATCGGAGTCGTCCGGTACCGGCACCAGCCAGACCGAGTACATCTCGAAGAGCCGAGTCTGCTCGTTGTAGTAGACGTAGGTCGCGTCATTGCTGCGCAGCCGCTTCGCCGCCATCCAGTCCATCGTGCGATCGGCCGCGAACTTGTCTTCCGTGTTTGCCTGCGTAAGCCCGGCGACGCGCGAGTTCTGCCCCAGCTCACGATCTGCCGGATGCATGATGTGGGGCATGTCGAGGTCGATCACCCGCCATGCGATACCGTCCTCGCTGGTGGCGGCCACGTAGGGCATCCGGCCAACATCGTGACCGTGCCACCAGAACCACATCCGCCAGTCGCCCTCACCCAGTCGCAGAACCTGCGGCTGCGTGATACTCACACCATCAGGCATGCCTTCGGGCCATATCCAGTTCGTATCCTCACCACCGAACTGCATTTGCCCGAGATCTGGTTTGCTCCAGCGCACGCCGTCCTCAGACTCGGCAAATGCCAGTCGAAGCAGGCGGTCCTCTTCGGGATGCCCACCAGAATAGTACAGGCGATATCCACCGCCCGGCATCTCAACCACGGCACCCGCGAAGACAGAGGAACGCTCCAGGTCGCAGGCGCGCTCCTCCATGCGGGCGATGCCCAGCTTATGGACCGGTCCGGGGACAAGATTCAGGTTCTGGCGGCACTCGAGGTCCTGGTCGTCGTAGAAATGCACGCGCCTTAACATGTTCCGACCTCCGGCGATCCTCAGTGATTGGTCATGGCACTCAGGTGGCGCTTGCTCCCTACCGCTCCCCGCCCAGGTCGACTGCATCGATCGTCTCAGCCAGGTCGCCGCCGGTGGGCAGAATGGTCGAGTAGACCATCAGCACACTCTCGTGGTGGACCGTGGCCGGGCCGCGTGGGAAGCGGAACATCTGCCCCAGCACCGGCAGATTCCCGAGCACCGGGATCGCCCGGTCACCGCGCGCGTGACTGGTCTGTAGACTGAAACTTGACAACGCGAACAGGTCCAGAGCCCTGACATAGACGCTGGTGCGTGCCGTGTGCTGTGCGACGCGCGACAGTGGCGGCGGTCCAGTCTCCTGGTTCGTCCCGGCGTCATCGTGCGAGACCGTGAAGTCGATCGCGACCTCGGCTGCGGAACCGCCGGGGAGGATGTGCGGAGTGAAGGACAGTTGGGCCCCCTCCGTCAGAGCACTCCACATCTCAGTGTCCCTGCCGAGCTCCATCGCCAGCGCCAACAGGCGGCCACCAGGGAGGTCAGCGCCGTCATCCACGCCCCCATCGTACCCAGACATCGGCGCCACCTGATTACTGCCTGCCTCCAGTCCGGCCCCGCCGGACGCTGACGTTCCCGTCGTCTGCACGTTGCCTATCGCGCCGCTCGAGCGCAGTATGTTGGTCGCTGAGCGGACGTCCGCGTCCGTGCCCACCACCATCAGGCTTGTCTTGCCGGCAGTCTGCACCGGCCAGACCTGCACCTCGGGCAGAATCTGCTGGATGCGCATCGGCCACTCATCCAAGTCTCCGCCGCCCATAGCCTTGACATCCAACTCTATCCTGACAACTCGCCGCACCGGATCTCGCTGCGAACTCGGTGGCATGATCCCGCCCAATGCCCGACTGAACTCCTCCGACCGGTAGAGCGTCTCGCTGTCGAGCTGCGGGGATTTGCTGACCTCAAAGTAGCTCAGCGCACTCCCCACCACCTCCGCCTCGGTACCAGACAGCACGGAGATGCTGGTGCGACTGGTCGAGCCCAGACCACTGCGCCCGCCATCGCTGACGATCTGGCGCAGCTCGGCCTCCAGGGGCCGCAGGAAAAGCGTCTGCATGTCCAGGGCCAGCGCCTGCTCCGCGTCCTGCAGGGCCGCCTGAGCATCGGCGGCTCGTTTGCGCAACTGATCGGGCGAGACACGGTTCCAGTTGCGGCCCAACTCGTGGTGCATGCCCATGAAGCCGGAGATGCTGTCGGAAAGCGTACGAGCGTATTCCTCGTCGCCAAACCTGGCCAGCAGGCGCCGAGGGAGGATAGCTTCAGCGTCTGGGACCGACCGCGGCGCGTGCCCTCGCTCTGCGAGCTCACGCGTCAGTTCACCCAGCAACTGGCCAATAGGCTCGTCACCCGTGCCATCATGCGCGACCATTTCGGCCCACGCGGTAATTGCCTCGGGATCCTCCCGAAGCAGATCGATCAGCCACGGGCCGAGGCGATTGCACAAACCGCGGGCCAGCGCCTGCTGCCTGCCCTCCATGGCCCCCACACCGGCGAGGCCGAGCAAACCGCTCGCGTCAATGGCCACCCCGAGTCTCGACGGCTCTTCATCTTCAGCCACTGGGGCTTCCCCTGCCACGATCGCGCCCTCCGGCGCGGTGATGATCGTCGCAAGGGTTTCGGTCAGTGACAGCGGATGTCGGCCACGCGCCGATGGCGTCAGCAGGAAGCGGGACCCATGCTCCTGTATCCCCGATCCCGTGATGATATTGTCGATGTCAGTGAGTGCGTTGAAATCGGCCGCATCGGCCAGCCCGATCTTGGTGTCATCGATCAGGTCCTGGTTCGCCTCAAGCTGGTCACGGGCGAAGCCCTCGAGTTGGAGGATGTACCCGCGAATGAGCCGCGAAACCACCTGGATACGGTCACGCGCCTGGGCCGCGCGCTCGGCGACGTCTTCAGCGTTGCGCCCGCTGATCTGAAACGCCCAGATGTCCAGGCGCACCTCCGGCTGAGGAACATCGAGGGTCGCGATCACGCGCTTGATGTTCTGGACCTCGCCCCTCGGCCCGCTGATGATCAGCACAGGCGGCCCGTACGGATCGTCGCTCGCCAGCACGCTGGTATCCTGCGCTATCGTCGGCGGCAGTTGCGTCAGCAGAGACTGCAGCGACTGCGGATTTCGCACATAGTAAAGGCGCACGGTCTCGCAGACAGCCTCCGATTCATCTATGGCGGCCCCGGTCTGCGCGAGCAACGCCGCTCCCTCGGCGATCTGCGACTGACTGCCACGTAGCAGCACGAAGTCACCGTGGTATTCCCACTCCGGCGCATTGGGATCTTCATCGAAGCCCTGCAAGACCGCCAGGTCTGCGTCCGGCTGCAGCGGCACCACGTGAGTGGTCTCCGCAGGTTCGCCAGCGGGCGCGAGGTTCTCGAGAATCTCGCGCGAGACCTGACGCTCATGTTCGCTGCCATACACCGCAACCCGATCGCCCGAGCGGACAATGAAGAACCCCATGCCCTCGTACTCACCTGTGAAGGCGGGCACGAGCGCGTTGATAACGTTCTCAACATCCACCGGGTCAGCGGCCCCCACGTCTACCCACTCGACCGCCCGCTCGACCGGAGCCATCTCACCGAACTCATCGGGTTCCTGCGCCATCGCGGTCACGGCGCACACTGCCGCCGCCAGAACCGCGATCACGAATATCAACGCGGGTCCGAGCATCGCGTCTCGTCTCAAGTGCATGGGGATCATCTGCCTCGTCTCTTCTACTCAACGGTGGTTCACCGCAAATGCGGTGAACCACCGGCGTCAGGCACGCGATGTCCGACGTCTCGACCTGAGGAGGAGTTCCGCTCAGGCTACTGCTTCACTATCCAGATGCGATCCACCCAGACGGCCTCAATGTTGTCCGGATTCATCGCTGGCGCCACATAGATATACATCTGCTCACTAAGCGAACCGGTCATGATCTCGTAAGTCTGGTACTGACCGTCAACATCGGCGCACGCCACGCCGCCGTAGCCCACAGTCACCTTGTTTTGCACATCATAGACCCCGAACGTGAACGCCCCGCCCTCCTCGCCCTTCTTCTCGCAGCGAATCGAGGCGTAGACCTTCCAGGTTGCATCTGTATCCAGACCCCGGATGGAGGTGGGTTGCTGAGCCGCCCACTCATTGTGGTGGCCACCCATGCGCGCGGCAGCCTTGTCCGACGCCAGATCGTCGTGCTTAAGTTCCGCCCACTCGCCCTCGTGCGCCAGGCGGAAGCTCGAATCCTGCATGTCGATGTACTCGCCGAACTCAAGATCCTCGCAGCCTGGCGGCGGTCCGGAGGCCACTCGCCCTATGTCCGCCATGCGCAGCTTCAGCGTCTCGATACCACGCCCTTCGCCGATGGCCGTCACACCGTTCTCCGCAGCCACACGGAAGAACTCCTCAGCGTTGACGTTCGGGTCGTGGGACAGTGGCCACTCCACGCCAGTGAGCGCCGCCTCGCGCTCCAAGTCGAACCAGCGCCGCGCCCAGACATAGCGGATGGGCAAGTGAGCCACTTGAACACGCGGGAGCACGTCGGGGTCATCGGCCACAAGTGCCTCGGCCTGGGTGAAGAGCCTCTCCGCCTCGACGAGGAGGTCCAGCGTGAGGAAAGGGGCGTTCGGCTGCTGGGCGTAATGCATGTAGCCCCCCCACTCATCGGCTGTGTCGTGCAGCAGCGTGATGTATTCCATGATTGGCGGTGCCGCCGCGCCGTAGTAGCCGTTCACAAACTCCTCAATGAGCGCCCCATCGTCCAGATCCGGATTCCACAGCAGTTTCGCGATCACCCACGAACGCAGTGGGGCGAACTCCGCACCATACGAGTGGTATGCCCCCTGCTCGAAGACGCCCTTCACACCGTGATCGACGAAGAAGCGGATGTTCGGCCCGAGCACTCGCAGGTTCGGGTGGGGCAGCAGATAGTGGCTGAAATTCGTGGTGTAGTCCCAGATGTAGAGGCGGTCGGAGAGCTTCGACCATGCGCGGATGTCGTCGCCGAAGGTGCTGTTCTCTGGCGCCGACAGTGGATGCAGGAAGCTGCACTCGATGCTGCATAGACGGATGATGACGTTCGGAAGTGGCTTGATGGTCGCCGTCGCAGGTCGAGTGTACTGGTAGGCCAGCGTGTCGACCGCCACGTCCGGGTATTTCTCCGCGACCTTCTCGGCAACATAGTTCACCGCCGCGAGCAACGGCCCCATCGGTGAGCCCTCGGCCTGCTCCAACGCGGTGCATTCATCACAGTGGCAGTAGACGCGGCTGTCGTTTTGGGATACGGAGATGATCTCGCCCTCGGGATGCTCCTCGATCCACTCGAAGACGCGCTCCACCAGGAAGTCCTTGAGCTCGGGATTCGTCAGGCACAGTCCCGTGCGCTGGGCGTTGTCGTTGGTGCGCCGCTCGCCATCGATCAACGCGAACCATTCTGGATGCGCCTCGAAGTGCTCCGCGGGATTCACCAGTTGCGCGAAGGTGTGCACGAAGTTCCCCACGTAGCTGACGTTCCCGCCGTGCACTTCGTCCAGTCGCGTCTGCTTGCCGTTGTTCTTGTTGCGCACGGCCCAGTCTTTGTCAGCGAACGCGTCGTACCAGAAGGTCTCGCGGTATTCAAGCGTCGGCACATAGCGAACGTGGAGGTCGGGGATCACGAGCGTAGGTTTCGCGGGGATGTGGGTCGCGTTGACCGCCCACCAGCGGATACCTGCCTCGCTCTCCAGGAATTCATACACCGCATACAGCGTTCCACGCGGACGATCCCCCGCGAGAATCAGGCGCTCCCCTCGCGTCTCAATGATAATACCATCGGCCCCAAGGCCGTCAATGTCCAGGTCGGGCGCCACCTTTGCGGCCAGGTCCGGCCCCACAACTATCGCGCGCTCGATGTCAACGGCGCCAGTCTCGAGCAGAGGGTACTCAGCGCCTGTGACCTGACCTAGGAAGGTCTGCAGCTCCGCCGCCGCGCGCTTTTCGGCCAAGGTCGCATCAGGATCCACTACAATCGTGTAGTCGGTCTGCCCGTTCGCGGCGAGGGTCATCTCGGCCCCGGCTGCGCCGCAGGTGACTGCGAGCAAACCAATCAGTATGACTGTGAGCGCTGTCCTCAACATGCTGTGGCCTCCGTTGACGTCTGAGCTAGCGGTGACAGGTGGGCACAATGCCCTTCTTCTCGAAGTACTGCTGGTGGTATTCCTCAGCGGGCCAGAAAGCTGCCGCGGGGCCAATCGTCGTGGCAATGGGTCGCTGGAAGGCTCCCGAGTCGTCCAGAGCTCTCTTGGACGCCAGCGCCATCACTTCCTGCTCAGGGGTGTGGGTGAAGATTGCCGAGCGGTATTGGCTGCCAACATCCGGCCCCTGGCGATTCACGAGTGTCGGGTCATGCAACTCCCAGAACAGGTCAAGAAGCTCCTCGTACGATATCTCATCGGGATCGTAGGTGACCTGAACCACTTCGGCATGCCCGGTGCGGTCAGAGCAGACCTCACGATAGGTCGGGTTGTCCTTCCCGCCACCCATGTAACCCACCGAGGTATCCGTCACGCCTTCCGTCTGCCGGAAAGTGTACTCTACTCCCCAGAAACACCCAGCCCCGAACGTTGCTTTCTCAGTCATCGGTACCTCTCCCGTCCGCGTCTCTCCCGATGTCCGCCCAAGAAACCAGGTTCCGAAGTTGCCCGGCTCTACAAAGCCCCGGACACACTGTGACCAACTGCTTATTTCGTTACGTCCAGGCGCACGTTGCCTGCAGATGTTCGCGCCCAAGGCCTGCCCCGCCTCTGGAGTGACGCCGATTTCCTTCCAAGGGATGGCGGCCTCAACCGCCCAGTGATCGTCCGCGGCGCTCGTCGCGACACGCCATTCGGGGTCCCACGAGGCATCGAAGGGCCGGCCTGTCTGCACAGCGTCCCAGACTACACGCGCGCCTCGCCCTCGACTCTGATGTGCTGCATCGCCGGTTCGTCGCAACGGACCGCCACGTACAGGTTCGTCGAATCATACGCCACCCACGCAAGCGTCGCGCCCACCAGTTCCCGATTCCACACGCGCGGCGCCATGAACTCCTCGAGCTGTGTCGCCTCCTGCCAGGCAGCGTCGCCCAGGTCGCCATCGATCTGTGGCGCCGCTCCCTCTGGCAGCAGTTCCACCGTCGCAGTGCGTCGCTCGCTCTCTCGTTGCTCGGCGATGATGGCGTTCCGAGCGTCAAGCATCGTCTGGCGCATGCGTATCTCGCACCGCTTGCCGCTCGCGAGAGTGCGCTTACCATTCGCAATGGCCTGCTCGATGCCCGGAGGCAGATCGTCGTCCATCCACCACCTGATGCCTTCGCCATATATCCACGCGTACTGGTCACTGGTGCGCAGGGCCCAGTATGTGTTGTGCTCAAACAGCTCGGCACGCTGTTCCGCGCTCAGCAAAGCACTGGCGAACTTCTCCATTCGCAGGTTGAAGACGTGGTCGACGTACAGCGCTTGCGAAGCCTGTACTTGCGCGCGGTATCGGGCTTGATTCTCTGGCGCGACCAGACTGAGCGCAGACTGTTTCATGAGATGATAGGCCTGCATATAGCCCAGTTCATCGAAGTAATAGTAAGACGGTTCGTTCCCGTCAGTGATGACAGTCTCGGGATCGACCGCGTCCAGCAGGCCGTTCACGAACGCGGGGATGAGCCCGTAGTAGTGCTCAGAAAGTTGGCGCTGCTGCTCGGCTGCGTCGGGCTCGGTCAGAAGCTCGCGGAAATAGCTGAGCAGGAACAACGTCATCAGCACCGGCTCTTCCATCTCGGCCTCAATGGTGTCCATGAACTGCGCGCCGCGCGTGCGCACCTGCTGCTGATACTCGTCCCAGCTCTTCTCGCCAGCATGCGGCTGGCCGGGATAGTGCCACGGGTCTGCGCCGTACGGCTCCGGGTCCAGGCAGAGCCCGCGAAGCCCGCCCTCGCTCGCCGCCACCGCGCACAGCCGCAGGTTGTGCGTCACGATCTCCCAGTCGGCGTCGCTGAACCAGTCCATCTTCGAGGTCGCGTGCAGGATGATGAAGTTGTCGGTGAAAGTCGTCCACTCGATGCCGCGTAGCGCCTCGATCTCGGCGGCAACGACCTGTTCATCTGCGCGTTCGCCGCTGAAGACGTTGCTGGCTTGCGGGAGGTACATGACCATCCCGTCGAGGGGACGCCCCTGAAGGACGTCGGCACGTTCCGCGACCACACTCGGCGTGCGCGCGCCGCCGCCATACTCGATGAGCTTCTTGCCCGACACGGGCGCGTCTCCGCCGGCGGCCCACACAACCACTACCGCCGCTGCCAGCACCACAAGAGATGTCCATCCCGTCAATCGCCTGTTCCTCGCCATCTCGCCTCCAGCCGCCATTGGCCTTGCGTTCACTGCAAGCTGGCCGTCAGACACCATCTCCCCCACGCATCTGTGTCAGGCACTGCTCGATAGCGCCCAGTATCACGCTCAGCCCCTCGTCGCCGACCATGCCCCAGAATTGCGGGTCAGGCTCGTAGCCGCCACGCGCCCTCGCCTCTGGGGAGAACAGATACGCCCACGAACCGTTCGCATTCCCAACGCCACGCGTCAGCGCATAGGGCGAGACCGCCTCTATCTGCTCGCCGAAACTCACCTGGGCCTCGCCGGGAATGCCCGCCAGCGCCACATCGCCCAGCGCCAGGCACTGCACCTCAGCCTGCGCCCCCCCGGCCGCTACGGCCTCCGCCCACAGCACGCCCCGACTCGTCTCGCTCTCGCTGAAGCGCGGATCGAATGGCAGAAAAATCTCCCGGCGCGCCACACCAAGCCGCACATCATCACTCGTTTCTGCCCGAGCCAGCAGCTCCAGCGTGCGGTAGCCGAGGATGTCGCCGAGAACCGGCAGCTGGTCCCGCTGCGTCCGCCCCCGCATCGGCACCTCGAAGGGCGTGTCCACGCTGCCGAAGCAGCCGTTCAGTACCAGGCAAGTCAGGCCAGGGATTCTCTCCTCAACCAGTCGCGCGGCCCAGCCGAAGTAGTCAGGGATCGGGTGGCAGGCAAAGTGCATGATTGCGCCAAGCGGCGAGCCGTCCTCGCCCTCCACGCGGACCACAGTCAGCAGATCGTCGAGTTCGTCCTCCGGACCTGCCGTTTCAGGATCCGTCGCCCAGTTCCAGTATTGCGGCCAGGCACGGCGCAGCGTGACCACGCTGCCGTCCCGGCGAACCACCCGACGCACTCGCGAGATCCCCGGCACGTGGTCCGTCGCGTACCCCAGACGCGCGGGCCGCAGAGCCATCGCGTCTCGGGCAGCCCTACCCGCAGCTTCGGCGATGTGCGCAACGATATTCAGGCGCTCCTCAACGTCATTGGTGATCGTTGGGGGCCCACTGTGCACGTGTGTCGCGGCCACCATCACCTGCTCCGGAGCCAGACCGGTAGTCTCGCACACCGCCAGCCGAACCGACTCCGAGTCCGGTCCATAGAGGCCCAGGCAGTGACAGGAGACGATGCAGATGCGGCTCTCGCCATCGTCGAGGATCATTGCTCGCGCCACCAGTGGCGTCTCATCGCCAGTCTCGGGCATCTCAGGTATATCGAAGGGCGCCACTCCGACGCCCGCCTGCAAAGTAGGCATCGGTTACTCCCTGCCCAGCCAGATGATCGCGGTCTCGCACGGCCCCAGCGTTACGTTCATGGCTCCCCCATCCCCGATCGGCTCTACAGGTACCGGGAAGCCATCTGCCACACTTACATCGACTGCCACACTCACAGCCTGGTTCACTATCACTCGGTCCGTCGCGCTCTCGTCCGGGTCGGGGTTGAGCACGAACAGGTAGCGGTCGCCCTCGTCGGTGACGCGCATCACGACCTCGAACCGCGCCTCGTCCGAGTAAGCGAGCCGCGTGACGAGTTCCTCCAGCCTCGCTACCAAGGCCCGGTGGTGTGCCTCGCTGGCGTGCCACCGGCCGAACGTCGTCGGACAGACCCAGACCTCGCCGGTGCCGACCCCCACGCCCCACTTGTCACTCATGGGTTCTGTGTCTCCCACGATTGTGTAGCTCCACGTCGCTGTCTCGGCGTCGAAGCTCGTCTCGACGATCCCGTAGAGATTTCGGAGCAGCAGCCCGGAGGGCCGAGTGAGTTCGTCCTTGACGCCGGGCGGCTCGAAGGCAAAGAGTGTGCCACCGGCCTTCACCCAGGCGGCCAGGCGACGCTGGTGATCCTCACTGAGATACTCCGCGCAGGGCATGAAGACCACGTCGTAGTCCTCGAGCTTCTCGCGACCGTCGGCGAAATACTCCTCAGGCACCAGTTCGTAGGGGAAGCCCGCGGGGTAGATGATGCGGTGCAGGTCGACGATCTCACCTGCGCTCAGTCCATCACGCGCTTGGATTCGCATGGACGCCGAGGGTTGCCAGACGCACACGCGAAATGCTGGAATTCGGCTGTGCGTAAGCACCCAGTCCAGGTTGCGCATGCGGTCAAGGGCGACCTTCAGCGCCGGCGCGCAATAGCGCATGGTCAGCACGTCGTAGCGCGGATTGAACCAGTTACCGTTGTAGCTGGTCAGGTAGCTGCCGCTCGTGTACGCGTACCACTTCATCTGCAGCGTTCGCCCCCACGCATAGGCTCTCGCTACATGCTTCTCCGCGCCACGGCGTTGGGCGCGCTCATCGGAGATTCGGTCGCTCTCCTGCTGGCACCCCCAGAAATCCTCGAGGTAGGCCAGCGGCTTGTCATTGACCCGCGCCAGCGTGTTCAGGTAGAGATGCATCACCTGCATCCGTGGTGCCCGACTGTGGTAACCCAGAATGTCGCAGGTCTCGTAGATGCGTGCACCGTTGATTGTCGTCAGCAGACTCGAATGTCGCGCGGCCACCGGTTTGGTGGTGTCGCCCGCCTTCACTGAATCATAGATGAGCTTCAGATAGTCGATATAGGTGTCTTCGCGGAAGCGCTCGAACTCCGCCACCAGCGGGCCTATCTCGCGGTCCGGCTGAGCGAATCGATCGGGCGGCTGCACGATGGCCTCGAAGTTCGCGTACTCACTCCCCCACTTCAGGTTGAGCGTGGCGATGTCGCCGTACTCGTCCCGCAGCCAGGCATGAAAGGCCACCGTCGCGCTGGGCCCGTAGCCGGTCTCGCGCCGCCCCTTGTCGCAGCCGAAGTAGGGCAACGCTTCCTGCGATGTCTCATAGAAGAACACGCGAGGCTCGTCCTTCACGAAGGTCGCGATCTTCTGCAGATAGGTCGCGATGTGCTCGCGCACCGCCGGGTGGTAGTAGTTCAGGCCGTAGTAGCTGCCCCGGCTGCGACCTCGCTCGCCATCCCATGAGGTCTTCCAGATGTCATCGTCATCGGCGTTCGCGTCGATGAAGGCCTCGGGCGCCCAGATCACGTCGTGCTGGCCGAAGGGCAGCATCGAGAAAGTGCCGGCGTAGCCCTGCTCAACCAGACTGTCGCAAGCCTCGGTGATATTGGAGAAGTCGGCGGTCACACCGTCGTATTCCCGGGCAATTCCGGTGTTGTAGCCGGAGTGGAACTCGAACCCGTATGCCTCCTCAAACTCCTGCCAGCTATTGGGGCTCCACACGCCGGTCAGGAGCCTGTTCATGCGCATGTTCTCGTCAAAAGGCGAGATGTCCCGCGACTGCTCGCCGAGGTGCTCGGGCATCTGCTCAGGCGTCTGCGACATGGTGCCGCGGACGGTCCCTGCCGTCGTCTCCAACTCACCGATCCCCGTCTCAGCCGCCGTCGCCGCGTCGCCAAACGCTGCCACGTCCGTGTCCTCCCCGGAGCGGAAGGCCACCGTGAATGCCAAGTAGCAGTCGTTGAGCAAACTCTCCGCTGCCACGAAGCTCTGACGGAGCGTTGGCGGCGGATCAATGCCAGCATAGGCCAGGACACGTTCGGCATCTCGCATCTTCGCCTCGGCCACGCCCTCGCGCATCATCAGATCGTTGTAGCGCGTCGCCATCTGGTAGGCCGCATCGTTCGCCTCGCGATGCGCCGCAAAACGCGCTCCCGGCGGGCTGCCAATCTCGACGCCGAGCGGAACGTAGCTCCACATCTCCGGAGTCAGCACGCCCGGATCGCCGAGGTCCTCGAAGAGCAGGTCGTCGAACCACACGCTACCGACCGCATACTCGAGCCGAAGCAATACCTGCCAGTTCACATCCTCAAGTTCAGTAAGGAAGAGCCCCGACCAGCGTGTCCACTCGCCTTCGGTCTGCTTCTGAACGTCCCAGGCGTCAGAGCGCTTGCTGATTGAGGCGTCGTCAATCTTCCGGTAGTTCACCAGAAACCCGATCGCGCTGTCAGGTATGGAGCGGTCTTTGCGTATCCACGCCGAGACCCGGTACAGGTGTCCCGTCTGCATAGCAGTTGAGGTCTGCAGCACGAACATGCGCCCGCTCGGACTGGTGCCGTCCAGGCGCAACGAGCCATTGCCCGAGTGCATGATCTCGGTGTCATGGGACACCGTGGTCGTGCTGTCCTCAGGCCACGTGCTCCACCCAGCCATCCCGTCGTCGAAGCCCGGGTTGCTCACGGCCTCGACGACGGTCGCCTCCTGCGCCGAAACGCACGCAGCGAGTCCCGTAAGCGCCAGCAGCGCCAGCGCGGTCCTGATTGTCATCTCCGCCCTCAGCCTTTCGGTACGCCAATGATCCAATCAATCTGCACCTGCGCGCCCGGCTCTGCCCCGCCGGTGGACGGGTCGAGGCGGATGCCGCGAATCTCCTGCCCGGCCCAGCGTTCGTGTTCACTCACCGGGATCTCATACTCATGCCACTCGCCGTCGGGCTGGGTGGGGAAATTCATGTAGCGAGTGTCGGCGAAGCCGGGCTCGGCGCGGGTCAGCCAGAACACCTGTCCCGCGGGGTCGCCGCCCACGACTCTCATGCGCACACGCAAAGCCGCGTAGGTATCGGCTGCCACTGTCATGTAGGCACGCGCCATATGCGGGTCGCGGGTGCCAAGCGCCATGGTCAGCACGCCGTCCGCGACCTTCTCGCCACTCAATCCCCCGAGGTTACCCCACCCCTCCATGTCTCCGTCCGTGTTGAACTGAAAGTCGATCGCGGACAGCATCTCGGGTGGTCGCGGGTAGTCAAACTCGGTGGTCAACTGCAGCAGAGCACCGTCGCCGGCTGGCAGTGACAGCGCCACCGTTCGGCCCTCCATGGCAAGATCCGTGGCCGAGCCATCTTGGGCCGAGATGCGTGCCACACCAACCACATGGCGCAGGAACGTGACCTCAAAGTCGACCGCGTTCGCGTGGTCACGATTGGCTATCATCGCATACTGGGTCCCGTCCTCGGCCCGGAAGAGGCCTACCATCAGCGGTTGGTCTTCCGGGAGCTGCAGGATGGCGTCCGTCCCGAGGCGGCGACCGCCAGCCGGGACGTCACCCACATGCAGCACATCGGTGCAGGTCATTGGCAGCAGGATATCGCCCAGCACCTGAGTCTCGGCGTTGAGCTTCTGCAGAATTGCGTAAAGGCGCGTGGGCTTGCCCTCCGCATCAACAACGCCGCTGCGGTTCGGGTCGGTCTGCGTCCGGGCCCAGTAGTGCCAATACATGATGCCCTTGGTACCGTAGGCAAGCGACGTGTAGACCTGCCAGCGCATCTCAGCCTCGGTCGGGTCACGGTAACCGGCGTAGGCGCCAGAGTTGTGCACGAACCACCAGGGGATGCCGGTGCGTAGACTGGCCGCGCGCGCCAACTCCATGTTCTCGTAATAGTCCGGCCTGATGCTGCCGTCTTTGCGCAGCGCGTAGTGATCATAGCTGATGACCATCGGCGTCACGCTCTGCATGAAGCGCGTGAGATGATCCTCATAGTTGGGTGCGCCGAGCTGGTCCGTATTCGCGTAGGTCGGGAAGAGGTTGATAAAGGGCAGGTGCGCCGGGTCCTGGCGCTCGAACTCGCGACTGATCTGCCCGAGCGGATCGAAATCGAGCGAATTCGGCTCATCGCGCAGATAGTACCCATACGTCGCCGGGTGCCCTGCGTAGTCAGAGACGACCTCGCCGATCTGAGCCTGCCACCCCTCCCCCGTCACCATCTGTCCGCTGATTCGCGAGTCGATGAGCATGGCCCTGATGCCTGCCTGCTGGCAGTAGTCGAGCATCTCAAGGTTCTGCTCGATGCGGTAGCCGCCGGTTGGCCCGACAATGTTGAAGTTACCTTCGGCCACAATGCGCATGTTCTCAATCGTGTTCATGCTGGGCGGCGGGCCGCCCCAGGCGCCTATCGGGAACTTGTCCGCCTGCCAGGGCTGCTGCGCAAGTGCGACAGCGCACCAAAGTGCGGCGCAGATGACGGCTGCAGATCGCATGTTGTGGCCTCCGGTCGACTGGTTCTGGTCACTCTTGGCTGCTTTCGGTGCTTTCGCGCCAAATCCCTCCCCAACAGCTCCCCACAGACGGTGCAGGAAGGTATTCCTGCAGATATGGGCCAATATCCCCGCCGCACAGGGCCCAGCACGGCAGCCAATCGGAGGCCATACATATGCTCAAAGCAACCCTCATCGGAGCTGGCAGCGTCGCGTTCTCACGGCGCGTCATCGGCGACCTGCTGTGCATGGACGGAGTCGTCCCCGACTGCATCGCGCTGATGGACATCGACGAAGAGCGCCTGCAGATTGCCGCCGACCTCGCGCGCCGATCGATCGAGCAATCAGGCTATGACATCGAGCTGCAGGTGACTGGCGACACACGCGCCGCGCTGGAGGGAGCAGCTTACGTCGTCATCTCGATCCGCGCCGGTGGTTGGGGTCCGCGACCGGCCGACATCGGGATACCCTTCACGTATGGCGTGGATCAGGCTGTCGGCGACACCCTCGGGCCAGGCGGCATCTTCCAGGGCTTGCGCAACGCACCCGACTACGCGGTGATCGCCGGACATATCCGCGACGTCGCCCCCAACGCGCTGGTGATCAACCACTCCAACCCGATGGCCATCAACTGCTGGATGTGGAGCATCGCGTGGCCCGAGATCGCGCACGTGGGTCTGTGCCACTCCGTGCAGGGGACGTCGAAGCAACTTGCGGGCTACATGGATGTGCCTTACGAGGAACTCGACTACTGGGTGGCCGGGATCAACCACATGTCCTGGTTCCTGCGGCTCGAACGTGACGGCGAAGACCTCTACCCGCTGCTGCGCGAGAAGATGGACGATCCGGAGATTCACGCCAAGGACCCCACCCGCTTCGAAGTCTTCAGGCACTTCAATTACTACGTGACCGAGAGCAGCCAGCACATGAGCGAGTACTGCCCGTGGTTCCGACGCACCCCGCAACTGATGGAGCAACACGGGCTGGAATCGCGCGACATGGAGAAGATGGCCGATCGCTGGGACACGTACATGAAGAAGCTCAACGAGGAACTTGCGAAGAACGAACCGCTGAACATCGCGCGGTCCAACGAGTACACCGTGGACATCATCGAGGCCATCGAGACTGACCGGCCCTGCTGCGTCAACGTATCGGTGCCCAACACAGGGCTGATCACAAACCTGCCAGCGGAATGCTCAGTCGAGGTGCCCTGCATGGTTGACGGGCGCGGAGTGCATCCGTGCCATGTGGGCGATCTGCCTCCGCAACTGGCCGGGCTGAACGCGACCAACGTGCATTCCCAGGAACTGGCGGTGAAGGCTGCGCTGGAGGGTGACCGGCACGCGCTCTACCAGGCGCTGGCGCTGGACCCGTTGACCGGCGCGCTCGTATCCCTGGATGACATCCGCACGATGGTGGATGAAATGATCGCCGCACAGGAGCAGTGGCTGCCGCAGTTCGCCTGAGGACGTGTCAGCCACCGGTCTTGACCTTCGCGTGTCCGTCCACATAGAGGATGACCGGACCGGCGGTATGCCAGTCCGGTTTGTAGTCGTTCGCCAGCGCAGTCGACGACGGCTCCATTCCCCATGGCGCGTCCATCATCTGCGACGGCATCCCGATATCCAGCAGTCCGAGCCCGTAGTCGTAGCTCGTCCCCTGCACCTCAAACATGTTGCTGCTGTCGCTCGGGCAGCGGAAGATCTGCCGGTTCTTCGTGTAAGGCTCGATCACGTCCGCGATTCCCGGAGGCCCCTGGTGGTATCCGTCCGCAGGTGGCGGCGCGGCCGGATACTCGTTCGCCAGCGGCAGGCGATCGTCGTAGTCTGTCGAGTACATTATCACCGCCAGACCAATCTGCTTGAGATTCGATATGCAGGAAGCCTCGCGGGCTTTCTCCCTGGCTCGAGCGAAAACCGGGAAGAGAATAGCCGCCAGAATGGCGATAATCGCGATCACGACCAGCAGCTCTATCAGTGTGAAACCTGCGTGGCTCGTACGGCGCAAGGTGTGCTCCTTCCCTGGCGCATCCAGGCAGCCCGGACCGAGAAACGCTCAGTCCGGGCCGCAAAGCTGCGTTACATTCCGGCGATCTTGGCAAGCGCCTGAAGGTAAGGCTTGAGTTCCATTCGCTGCTCAGGCGTGAGAGTGGTGCTGTACTGAGTCGTCCGTTCCAGTATGCGCGGCATGAACTCCCTCATGCGCGCCGCTCGCCCGCCGCCGCCATCACCCTCGCCATCAGCCTGCTGCATCCGCTCAGCCATTCGTTCCATCCGCTCGACGCGCTGCTGGATGTTCGCGGCCCGCTCCTCGGCTGGCATCGCCCAGTAGTCAGCCCATCGCTGGGTGAACCGCTCCTCAAATATCTGGTCCTGTTCCGCCTGGGTCAGCTCATACGGTTGGCTGATGATGTAGAACGGGCGCCAGGTGCCACCGACTGCCTCAGCCATCTGGTCGAGCACCTCATCCAGCGGTGCATCCTCAGCCGAAACCGCCACGAGCGCCTGCAACTCCGGGTCGGCAAGCAGCAGGTAGCCACTTTGGGTAATGAAGGCAGAGATCGCCTCATCGACCGTGGCAGCGTCCAGTTCCACCGTTATTGTCTCGGCCTGAACCGGCAGACCAATCCGGCGCAGCACGTCGATCAGTCCCCTGCCCCTCCGGCCCCGCTGGTTGGCGTCGGCGGGGTCAACTGGCTGGGGAGCTTCCCCGAGCTGGCCGCCCTGAGCGGGCGCGCCTCCAGGCCCACCGAATCCGCCGCGGCCCTGGCCGCCACGGGCCTCTCGCCAGGTCTGCATGAGCGCCTCGCGCTCCGCATCTGTCATCGAGTCCATCCACCACTCGCGCGTGCTCGTCAGCGCATCGATGAGCTCCTCGGCACTGTAGGGCTCATCGGGGGTGGCCTTCTCCATGATGTAGCCACGAAGCCAGGAGCCAGGCATCGCCACAGCCAGCGCCTCGACGGCGTCCTCGACCTCGTAGTCGGTAAGTGCACCGGTGACCCGGTACTCGCCCCTCTCGGTCACTGCGACTCGAACTTCGGTCTGTGCCTCTATCTCGGCTGCGACCTCGGTCGCCAGTGTGTCATCCGCGGTGAGTGTCACCAGCGGTGGCGCCTCTTCGGTGTCAGCCAAAGTCAAAGCCGCACTCGTCAGCAGAAGTGCTACTCCCAACACGACGCTCAATACTCGCATGAGCATTCCCTCCTGGGGCCCTGAGGTACCGAGGGCCATTAGCTATCAATATGAAGACGCATCCGGCAACAATCGATTCCCGCTTTCTTCCTGCACAATCACCATTTCCTCACTCTCGGGCACTCCGGCTCACTCGAAGAGCCTCGGCGGCTCATCCTGCGGCGCCCTGCCCGCAGCAGGAACCACGTCCTCGCCGAGGATATCCACGAGCCTTCGCACAGTGTCAGGACTATGCCCCTCGAACTGATTGTTGACGAAGACATAGCCGCGCTTGACGCGCTCTGACTGGCGGCCGAGCACATGGACCCAGTGAGCCAGATCGTGGTTCCGCTGTCGGCGCACCTCGGAGTAGTCCGGGTAAACGTCCCGTTTGCCGAGCATCCGCAGGTAGATGAAGTCGCACGTGGCCACTTCGAAGCGTGGGTACCAGGGGTGGTCGGCGACGACCACGCCCATCCTCAACTCGCGCAGCAGATCGAGGGCCGCGGGCTCATCCAGCCAGGACTTATGTCGGAACTCCACCGCGAATCGCATCGTCACAGGGAGGGCGCCCAGGAACGTGCGCAGCAGAGGCAACTGGTCAGACGGGAACCTGGGCGAGAGCTGCACCACCAGCGGCCCGAGCCGATCACCCAGCCCCGATATCGTCCGCAGGAAAGCATCCGTGATGTCCTCAGAGTCAGCCAGCAGGTTGTCGTGAGTGATCTGGCCCGGAAACTTGGGGCAGAACACAAAGCCTTCGGGGCCGCGCTTCAGCCAACTCTCGACGGTCGAACGTGACGGGATACGATACCAGGTGCTGTCGACCTCTACCGCGCTGAACTGGCTGGCATAGTACACAAGTTGGTCATCGGCGCCCGGCGGATAGAAGGGCCCCTTCCAGTCGTCAAACGACCACCCACATGTGCCCACACGTATCTCCATTGCTGAAGTGTTCGCAGTCGGAGGCGAGATTCCTGCCTGTGCAGGGCTCATCACCCTCTTCGGCGAATCCCTGACCAGCAGTCAACGTGTTCGCCATCGCCCGTCCGTCGGGGAGGAAACACTATGATCTCAAACCGCCTCGCCGTGACCATCCTCAGCTTCTGCGTGGTGTGCAGCAGTGTGCAGACGTTCGCCGGCGATGACGGGAATCTGGTCACCAATCCCGGTTTCGAGTTGGTGTCGGACGAAACCGGCTTCGCCCAGTCCTGGGAGCCCACATACTGGAGCAATCCGCACGGCGAGGTGACCATGTCAGACCAGGCACGCAGCGGCGATCGCTGCGTGATGATTACCGGCGTGCCTCCCGCTGAGATCAAAGACGCCACGCCACGAAACAACAATCTGACCACCCAGCGCATCGATCCGGACATCATGGGCATGCGCAAACTGCGCCTCAGCGTCTGGTTCCGCTGCGGAGGGAACGCGCAAGCATATTGCTCAATGATGACGCGAGACGTCGACGGCAACCAGCTTCGATACGTCAGCTCGGCCCGCTATAGCGGCAAGGACGAATGGACACGGCTCTCCCTCGATGTCGTAACCGACGCGGAGACTGCCCAGCTCACGATTCTCCTGCGCAACGAGGGCGAGGGCCCCGCCTGGTTCGACGACATCTCCCTCGCCGCATCCGATGACGTGCTGGAACACGATCTGGCGCGCGTGCACGTGGAGCCATTCATCGGCGGACGAGTGCGTGCATTCGTGGTCAAAGCCACGGGCCGCGACATGACGTTCTGGGATGGCGTTCGCCCCGGGGGCTTCGCCGCAGACATCGTCCCCGGAGCCCAGTATCCAGGTGCGCTGCGCGACTCAGCATGCCAGATGCGAGTGCTTGAGGCGCGCCGCCGCGTGCTCCTGACTCACGGACCGCTACCCGCGCCTCAGGACGGCCTGCTCGTTGAGAAAGAGATATCGTTGCGTGGGGGCGCAGCGGCGATCGACGTGCAAGTCCGTGTGACCAACGGTGCGGCCGAGCCACGCAGCTTCGCCCTGCGCGCTCAGCAATGCCTGCCGCCACGCGAGACCACCATAACCGTGCCCATGGGCGGCCAACTTCGGGTGATACGCCACGATCCGCTGCTCGCCAAGTGGGGTATGGACCTCAACGATCTGGACCGCGGCTGGATCGGATGTTCCGACGACAAGGACGCCAGCACGGTCCTCATGCAGTTCGACAGTGACGAAGTCACGAAAGCCTACCTGTACCGCAACCAGGATCTGCAGACTGTGGAGTGGTATTACCGCGAGGTAACGCTCGCGCCCGGAGACAAATGGGAGACGACCTACACCATCGCTGCCTTGCCGAGCGGCGCTCCAATCGTCGCAGCCAGCCCGGACCTCGCCATTGGCCTCACGCCCCTGAGTTTGGGCGAGGCAGGTCAGTATGCGGTAGCCATCTCGGGCCTGCGAGCATCCGTCGACGCGCAGTTGTCGGCGAAGGCCACTGGCGAGGGCGCTCTGCCCGAGGTCGAGCGCGACTTGACTGTGGCCGGCGGTGGCATCCCCGCGATTGAGCTCCCGTGGGACGCGGCCAAGGTCCGCCGCATCGAGCTGTCCGCGCGGGTTGGCCAGACGGACCTGGCCGCACTCATCACTCGCGATCTTCTGGACGAGAGCCCGCTGATGGACCTGCCCCCGCCCCCCGAGCGTATGGCCCAGTTCCCGGCCGCGACCGGCTTCTTCCCTTACGGTGAATACTACCGCGGTATCGTGGGGTCAGAGGCGGGCAGTTCATACCAGCAGGTTGCCCGCTTCCTGCGAGCCTACCGTCGCTGCTACATGAACACCTACATGGTGAGCGAGGGATCTCTGCTCGGGACGTTCAGGGAGACGGGCGCCAGCCCGCTCGCCGATATGATACGCGCTCATCACATGCGCGCGATCCCGCGAGCTGACATGATGCGACGCTTCGAGCGCGATGAGCGGGGCGGCATCACCAAGGAACTCCCCGCGCCCGAGGAAGTGACCCGCGAGTTGGTCCTCGAACGTATCCGCGGCGGCGCCGATTACTCCTCCGAGTTGCGCAAACAGTTCCTCGAGGCCTATGGCGACCTCATGCTGGCATACGACTACTCGGATGAACCAGGCGGCCAGTACATCCCGATGTACATGCTCCTGCAGAGCGTCTACCGGGAGATCGATCCTGATCATCCTGTGCTGGTCATCTTGAATCTGAATCGCACTGAGTTCCTTCCCTTCATGCCTATCTACTACGGCGACGAATACCCCATCCACAACGAGAAGAGGGGTGGGCGCAACCCATGGGGCGTCACCAAAATGGTCCGCTTCTGCGCCACTCATACCAAGGCGCCGGTGTGGGTGATGCTGCAAGCCTTCGGTGGGCTGCCAGAGTACACATGGCAACTTCCCAACGAGGCCGAGATGCGCCTGACCATATATGAAGCAATCGCGAACGGCGCCAAGGGCCTCACCTTCCACGGCTCATGCTCGCCCCCGTGCTGGCGCTACAACATGCACTACTTCGAGACCGCCATCGACTCGTGGGGGGTCGAGGAGCCCGGCTGGTCGGCCATGCGCGACGCGGGCAAGTGGCTAACGGCCATCGGCCCCGCCCTGCTCACGACATCAGTTTCCGACGACGAGGCGCTGCGCATTGAGTGCGAGGAGATAGGCACAGACGACACCCGCTACCAGGGCCCCGCGCTTAAGGCGGGCGTGCTGACCAGGAACGAGGGTGGCTGGTTCGCAGTCGTCGTCAACCAGGACATTGAGCAGGCGCGCGCTGGCACGCTCACCGGCAACACTGACGTCGTCGCACCGGACAGTCTGCTCTTCGACCTCTACGACCTTAAGGCGATCGGCCCGGCAGCGTCTGCCGCTCAGCCTATAGAGCTGGCCCCCGGCGACGGTCGCATCTACTTCGTGGGTACCCAGGCCCAGGCTGATGACGTCATCGCCACCGTCCATCGCGGTCACTATGACAGCGAACTGCCCCTCTACGAGATCGACGCGGCCCTCGCGCAGGCGAACGGCTCGGACATTGCTGCAGCCACGGAACTGGCGGACACAGCAGCGCAAGCTGCCCAAGCCGGCGACCTGGCAGTCGCCCATCAGAAAATCGTGGACGCTCGCATGACTGTGGCGCAAGTCACCGCAGCCAATCCGGCGGTTGCTGGGGCGCTGGCGGGGCTCTCAGAGGCGCACGAGACGCTCTCGGAGATCGCACGGGTGTACCGCGACAACTTTGACGTGGTAATGCCGCCGGACGATCGCAAGACCGCGCCCAGAAACCAGATCTGGACGAACGAGCGCGACCCGAAGATGCAGAGCTATGTGGACCAGACCGCAGGCGCGTTCCTGCTGCGCTGGGCTCTCGAGGACCGCGTCTATGCCGGCGAAGCCGATCAAGTCGCCGACGATGTCGCGCGCCTGATCACAACTTCCCGCCGACTGCACGAGGAGGCCATCGCCTACGTCCGCGCACAAGCGCAGTAGGCCTTTACATTGCGAGCACCGGCAGTAACAGGCGCGACGGATGTGCCGCATCGTGCATGATGTGCTGGGTGGCTTTGCGCGGCTCGGCGCCTGACCACGGAGACGCCACCACGTTCGGATTCGGCAGGATACGCGGGTAGCTGCTACTCGTGACGATCAGCGCTACTCGCGAGCCAGCCGGCAACTCGCAGGCGATGTGCCCCAAGTCGACGTGGACCTGCGTTGGCGTGTCTGGCTCCAGAGCCTTGGGCTCCGCGAAGCTCTCCCTGTACTTCAGGCGCAGCGACCCAACGCCGATGTTCGTCACCGACCCGCCCGCTTCCACCACGCACAAGCGCGCCACTATATCTGTGTCCTCAGCGTCGCTGGCCATCCAAAGGTCCAGCCCGACCTGCCCGACGATCGCCATCGGTTCCGCCAGCACCTCGCCTCGATAGTATGCCAGGTCACTGCGGTTCAAGATCGGGCGCTGGTCAATTGGCCCCTTGACCTCGAATACCTGGTAGATAGGCCCGCCAAGCGTCGGCATCGGGTCCTCAGGATCGTAGACGAAGCTGTCGGCCGGTTCATCACAAGGCGTCTCGGGGCTCAGGCCTCCCGGGCCTCTGCGACCATCGGCATGGCCCGCTGAGTGCAGATACCACGATTGCTCCTCGGCATCGCGCGGCGGCCAGTCCTGCAGGCCCAGCCAGCGGTTCGCGCCCATCAGGAACACGCGTACCGGCGGCTCGTCAGTGATACCGTCATCGTGATCGCGCAGATGCAGGTTCAGGAATCGCATTGCGTCCGCATGGCAACTTACGTCGGCGTCCGGGCCGAACTCCCACTGCCCGTAGCTGCGGTGCGCGTCACCACGAGCGCCGAAGGTCGAGTGTCCCCAGGGGCCCATCATCAGACGTTGGCCCTCGCGCGCCGCGCTGGTCGCCCCACCGGCGCGGATATTCCTGTAGGTCTCGCACTGCCCATCATGGTGGTGATCCCACCAGCCACCCATGTGGAAGCCCGGCACCGAGATCTTCTCATGCAGCGGGTACTGGTCGACGCTGCGCCAGTACTCATCCTCACTATCATGCTCGCGCCACAGCCTCAGCGTCTCAGACTCGAAGCCTACACGCGCGAAGACCTCCTCCAACGTGCGCAGCCTGCATATCTCATCCCAGTCGAAGTGCGTCAGGCGCGGCCGCGTCGCCACCACATCGTTGCACAAGTTCCAGTAGAGCCCGTTGTAGAGCGCCGGGCAGCCGTTGTAGCGCGCCCACTGGCGGAAGAAGCTCGCCGAGCACACCTGCGGCACCATGCACTTGAGGGCCTCGTGCTGCCCGCTCGCCGCCGGGGCCTGCACGAACCCGAGATAGCTCGCGCCGATCAACCCGATGCGCTCGTTGCACCAGCTCTGCTCGGCAGCCCAGGCGACGAAATCAATGCCGTCGCGTTGCTCGTCAAGCAGCGGGCGGAAATGGCCCTCGGAGTCAAACTTGCCCCGACAGTCCTGGATGGCGACCGCGTAGCCGTCGGAAACGTAGTTCGCGCCGCCCCCGGCTCGATGGTAGGGCGTGCGAAGCAATAGCGTCGGGAAAGGCCCGGGACCGTCAGGCAGCAGCACATCGGTCGCCAGCCTGACTCCGTCCGACATCGGGACCATCTGAGCGATGAGCGCTTTCATGGGTCACCTCTATGCGTGATTCTGACGTGCCCGAACCCGAGCGCCCTTTCTCGCTTCACCTGCCGATGCCCTCTCTACAGCGTTGGCTGGCAGAAGGTAAGGGCGCCTTTGACAGCCAACTATGTTGCCATCACAGGAAGAGGCAGGTGGTATGGATGTCGCTCCCGCGCATCTGGTTGTGCGTGATTGCGCTGGGCATGCTCGCCCCAATCTGCATAGCCGAGCCCGCGAGCCCGTCGCAGGACGATCCGTGGTGCGCTGACCCGGTACTGCGCGCGCTCTCCGAACGCATCACTTTCCAAGTGACGTACGAGGGCGACACTATGGTACCGGTGATGGCGATCGGCGAATGGGCGCCCAAAATCATGGGCGAACCCGTCTTCGTCGACGGGCCCTTTGGACGCGCTCTACGATGCGGAGGAGGCAGCGCCATCGCCACCTACCCGCGCGGCCCCAACGCCACACTCGCCATGCGCGGCGCGGTCTCCATGTGGATATGCCCGGTTGACTGGACACGCGTCAACGGTGGCAACACGGTCCTGACTAAGTGCACCGCTTCGCGCTTCTACATGCAGCGGCAGGGCCCGGCGCACGATGACACCGGCAAGCTCACCCGCCACGAGGGCATCCAGTTCCTCATGCTTGGCGATGTCACCGGCAACAAGAACCTGATGACCTCCACGGTCAAATGGCCGCCCGGAAAGTGGCGCCTGCTGGTCGCCAGCTGGAGTCTCCCCACCATGTCGTTCTCCATCGACGGCGGCGAGTTCATGACCACCACCGTCAAGGAAATCCCCGATGACAGCTACTTCGGCGACCTGATGATCGGCGGCGTCAACGGCGAGCTCACGCTGCTTGACGAAGTCACCTTCTACCGACGCCCGTTGACGCGCGCTGAGGCGCTGCACATCTACGAGACTTTCAAGCCCGAAGACCCGGAGGTCGAGCAATGAAGCACCGATTCGGACTTGCGCTGGCAACGCTTATCCTGCCCGCCACGCTGGGCATGGCCGACATGCTGGTGCCCCAGGTCACGCTTCCCCTCATGCAGACCGCGCCCACCGTGGATGGCGTGATCGACGAGGCCGAATGGTGCGGGGCCACACGCTCAGTCGGCATGGTCAGCCAGCACGGCGCCGCCCTCGCCGAGAGGGAAGCCATATTCTGGGCCGGCTGCGATGGGACATCGCTCTTCGTGGCGGTCCTCTCCGAGCTGCCACCCGGCGGCGAGTTGCTCACGCGTGGCGTGCCCGACGGCGACCGCGATGTCAAAGAGGCCACGCGCGATGACTCGATTGAGCTGGTCATTCACCCGCACTTCGGGCAGACCGAGGGAGATCGCAGATACTTCCATATCATCATCAACGAGCGCTCGGCGATGTTCACCCGCAGCCTCGACGAGGGCGACCAGCGCAATCCCATCGACCAGACCTGGCGTCCCGCAGACCTCGTCTTCGTCAACTCCAAGGCCGATGGCTGGTGGCATTGCGAGCTAGCAATACCGCTCGTCGACATCGGCGCGGTCGATGCTGATTTCGGCCATCCCTGGGGTCTTCGTGTCGGGCGCAACTTCAAGCGCGGCTGGGACCAGGCCCGCTGGGAAAGCACTCTCACGTCCTACTACGATCTGCCCACGATGCCCCTCATCAGCTTCGCAGCGGATGCCCCGGTCGTGCAGGTCGCCGGCCTGCGTGCCGAGGACAAACCACGCATCGAGATTACGGTCGCCAACCCCGGCGCGGCTGCACTTCCTGCGAAGGTCTTCGTCTCCAACGCCTGGCACCATGACCCGGCGACCGAGACCGTCGAAGCCCTGACAGTTCCCGCTGGCGGCACGGAGACCGTCACCATCGAGCCCCGTCATGGCGGTCCGGACGGCGACCATCACACAATCATCCGCGTCACCTCGCCCGATGACCAGCGCATCTACTACCAACGCGAGTTCGTGTGGGGCTTCGAGCGCCCCGGCCCGAATGATCGCTGGGAGACCATCAAGGAGGACGCCGAGGCTATCGCTCTGCAGTATGCCGTCTATCCTTACCACAACAAGCTCAAGGCGCGGGTCGACATCAAGTCGCTGGCTACTCGCGACCAGGTCACCGGTGCGGAACTCACCTTTGTGCGCCAGGGGTCGGACGAGCCCCTTGCCTCCGCACCGATGACATTCACTGACTACGCGACCGAAGCGATCCTGACCATCCCCGAGATGGCCGAGGGCGCTTACGAGGTGCGCGTGGCGCTTCAGGGCGAAGGAATTCCCGCCGAGCCAGTGGTAGGAGTGTACCAGCGCACGATCTTCGCATGGGAGCACAATGACCTGGGCATGTCGGATATCCTCGTGCCTCCCTTCACAGCTATCGAGGTGGACGGCAATGCGCTCTCCACCGTTCTGCGCACGCACGAGATCAGTCCCACCGGCGTCTGGAACCAGGTCACCAGCCTGGACCGCCCCCTGCTGAAAGCCCCCATGCGCTGGGTGGTCACGTCGGGCGGACAGCCGGTGCCCGTCGAGCCGGGCGAACTGATCTTTGAGCAGGCCCAGCCCACTCGGGCTGTCTCGGTCGGCGGCTTCACTGCAGGTCCTGCCGCCGCCACGGTGCGCAGTGAGTGGGACTATGATGGACTGGCGAAGGTCCATCTGACTCTGGCGCCTGCGCCCGGCCAGTCCATCGACGGCCTGAGTCTGGAGATCCCGCTCGATGATTCTCAGATGGGTTTCATGCACGCATGCGGCGACGGCCTGCGCACCAACTACGCCGGCCTGACACCAGATGGCGAGAGCGCAATCTGGGACTCCTCGCAAGGCAACAAGGTCGATATCGTGGGCACTTTCTATCCTTATGTCTGGCTTGGTGGCGGTGAACGCGGGCTGGCATACGCCGCCGACTGTGACCGAGGCTGGAGCCTGGATGATGACACACCAGTGGTCGAGCTCACCCGCGCTGACGGCGTGCTCACCATGCGCCTGAACTTCGTCACCAAGAACACGCCGCTCGACGAGGAGCGCACACTGGTCTTCGGCCTGATGGCCTCGCCGGCCAAGCCAATGCCCAACGAGCCGGTGAACTGGCGGCGCTGGATAACCCACGACTACCCGGAGTTGGACGAGATGCAGCCATACAGCATCGTGGGGTCGTGCCCCTACTACGGATGCCTGTCCCACTCGCTGTATCCGCTTGAGCGCGACTTCTCCATCTATGACGCGTTCTCCGCCGCTCGCGACAGTGGCGAGTTCAATGAGGAGTTCGTCACCGAGTGGCTCAAGAGATACCCGAAATACATCGGCGACGACGCCGATCGCGCTGAATTCTACTCGCGCCACATCCGCGCCGGTATGCGCGTCGCCTCCAGCATGAAGCGCGACCGGAACTGGCTGTGGACGCCCTACACTAATCCGCGTGGCATGGACTTCGTGATCGAGGAATGGCCGGTCTTCCAGGACGAGTGGATCCGCCAGGAATACTACGAGCGCGTCACCTCCGGCGGCGTCGGCTACGACATCCACCCGGTGCCCAGCTTCCGCGACGCTGCGATGTGGTACTACCACGAGATGCTGCGCACCTTCGACGGCATCTATTGGGACAACGTCTACATGGCGGGCAATCGCGACACCGTCTCCAGCGATGCGTGGGTTGACGAGGACGGGCGCATACATCCGAGCATGGGCCTGTGGGACATGCGCGAGCTGATGCGTCGGACGGCTGTGATGCTCAACGAGAACGGACGATCTACCTACGCCAACGTCCCACACATGACGAACACCAACATCGTCCCACTGCTGTCGTTCGCCACCGTCAACCTCGACTGGGAATGGCGCTACGGCAAGACCGACTTCCAGGACCGGTTCACGTGGGACCTGACCGTCGCTCAAACCATCGGACGCCAGTGCGGGAATGTCCCGATGATTCTCGGTGGCGGACACACCCCGCGCGACGATCCGGAGTATCCGTGGATGACTCGCACGCGCCTCGGGGTGTGCCTGGTGCACGAGATCCGCGTCTGGGACTGGGGCCCGGAAGAGCACTACGCCATGTGCGGCAAGCTCTTCGAGTTCGGCTACGGGCTCGACGACTGCGCGGTCTACAACTACTGGGACGAGGGTTTCCCGATGCAGGTGACTGGCGCTGAAGCCAAGGGCATCGTGATGGCGCGTGGCGGCCGCGCACTTGCCATCGTCACCGACTACGGCGAGGGCGGCGACTGCACGCTGACGCTGGATATGAAGGCGCTCGGCCTGCCCGACACCGTCATCGCTACTGACTTTGAGACCGGAGAGGCGATGACCGGGGCCGGAGCCGGCAGCGTGACCTTCGCCCTGAAGAAGCATGACTTCAAGGCCGTCCTCTTCGAGTAGTTACCCGAGACATGCTCAGAACACAAACGGGCGCGGCCAAAATTGGCCGCGCCCGTCACTTTGACGGTGTCTTGCGTCTCTCCGCCTACCCCTCGCCCTGCTTGACCAATATCGCGAACTGGTCCCCTGGCATGCGTATCTCATACAGGTACTTGCCGTCCTCAACGACCTCGGTGACGTCGGCATCCAGCGCGCGCATGCCGTCTCCACCCACCACATACACGTCAGCCTGCGCACCGTCCGGGAACCCGAAGCGCCCTGATTGCGCAGTGTGGATCCGCTCGGACCCGATGACCATGCCCTCGTGGAGTTCCTCGGGCGTAATCGGGAACATCACCGATCCGAAGTCCCACTCAGGCGGCTCGTAGAGGTAGTGGTGGCCGTACCAAGTGCCGCCAACTCGCAGCATGTTCCGGATCATCTCGGCAACATCGCCGGCCGTCTCGTCGAGGTGATGGTTGCCCAGACCCAGCGGGCAGCCAAGGTGAGTATTGGCCATAGCCGAATAGGTGCCCGTCTCGACGAAGCGTACAATCTTCTCGTCGAGCATGGTGCGCGTGGGCGCCTGCGTGTTCGCCATGAGGAACTTACCCTTGGCCCGCACGTGGCGCGCGATGTCCTGTCGCAGAGGCTGCGTGATCAGCGGCACGCAAGTGAGCTTCTGCGTTACCGCATGTGTGGTTTCGTTGATCCCGACGCTGCATCCGTCCCATGGCATGTCGTACGCGTACCAGGCCACCGAGTGTGACATCTCGTCCCAGTAGAGGCCCGACGCGCCGATCTCGTCGAGGATCGTGTCCACATAGCCCCACAACGCCTTGCCGTAGCTATTCTCACGAGTGGGCACGAACAGCGGCAACCGATACCGATACGGGTACCCGATATGTTCGCCCTGAGCATCGATCAGGCGTGCATCGGCGAATTTGGTCTCCGCGTCAGGCTCAGTGCAGCACTGTGCGTGGAAATAGCACACCGGCGTAATCTCCGGCGCGGCCTCCTGCATCTTGCTGATCCAGTCCCTCTCTGCGGCCACGAAGCCCGGAGCGAAGTTGATCCCGGTCCCATGGGCGTATTGCCCGGGCGCGTACTCACCCTCGCCATATTTTGCGATGCCGCCACAGATGATCTTGAACGCTCGGTCTCGCCCCCACTGCCCGGTCGTCTCCGCGTCCACCCCGCGGGGTATGCCGCTGTTGTACACAAAGGGCCCGGGGATCGTGAAGTTACTCCCCCAGTTCCGGCGCACAGCATTGACGAAATCCCAGTAATCGCCACCGGGCGTCGGGTAGATGCTCCACTCCTGCGTCACGGACGCCCCGGCTTCGAGCCCGAGTCGCGTGTCAGCGATACCGAACTCGTCCTCCTGCAGGAAACTCTTGTTGTGGACACGCAGGATATCGTCCTCGGCCACAAGCCCCAGACCCGCCTCGGGGAAGCTCGCGAAGACCGCGGGGTTCGCGGCGTTGAAAGTCATCAATTGTGCTGCGTGCGCCTTGCGGCCCGCTATGTACGCCGCCGGCGGAGCTTCAGTGGAGTTGGCGCGGTGCTCGATGATGACTCCGACAAGCGTGTCCCCGGGGTTGGTGATGGTGTCGGCCACATGCACGTGATCGCTGCGAACCGACACAGCTCGCTCGATCGTGCAACTGCCCGCATCCCACGCCACCGTCTGGGTCTCGCCCTGCGCCACCGATCGCTGCCCAAGCTCCGCGTCCGGTTCATGCCACGCCCCGTCCGGCAGACTGGTACGCGTATCGACCGTGAAGTCTCGCCCTGAGGCGCTCACGGAGATGGCCCCATCCTCGGACAACCCGACTTCCATAGCCACCGTCTGCGGTCCGTCGGCCACGTAGGTCCGCAACTCGCCGGTGGGAGCGGGCATGATCTCGCCCTCGGGAGCGGCTATCGACTTGCCGACCTCCACGAAAACGTTGCGGATCACCATCGTCGAAGGCTTCTCCAGGACCTTCTGGTGCTCGAGCGTAATGGTATTCTCGCCCGGATGCACGTAGGGGGTGATGTCCAAGAGGAACCTATAGGGGTCGCTGTCAGGGCATGCGTAGTGGTTCTCGGCGTCCTTGATCGCGGCTTCGAAGTCCGGCGAATACAGCACTCGCCAGCGACCGTGCGAAACCCACGTCATGTCAACGCCACCGACCAGAGTGAACTCGGGCAGCTTGTTCAGTAGCGACGGCTCCCCGAGTAGTGACCCGTTCACGAACACGCGCAACCAGTGGTTCGAGCCCTGCAAGCGATCGGCCTCGATGCGCGCCTCCAGGTTCAGCCGCACCTGGTGTTCGACCGAGAAGGGCGGAACGGTGATCGTGTAGTCCTCAGTCCACGGTGCCACCGACGTATTCTCTTCGAGCACAATGACAGGTTCCTGCGCCATAGCGCCGCACAGCGACGCGATGATAAGTGCACAACCTACGAGCGTCCTCATCTGTCTCTCCGTTCGTGGTGCATGCTTACTCGTGCTATAGCTATTCCCGCGCCCCCGCGTTTCGCCACGCGTCGAGCATAAGGCTGCCCTCGGCCCTGGCGTTCCTCACCGTCAACGTCAACTCTCCCGGAGCCTCGAAATCAGCCGGCAGCGGCAGATACCACAACGCTGGCTCCTTCGGGTTCGCCGCCGGGGCCAGGCTCTGTTCGGCCGCGCCATCGATCGTCGCGTACCATTCGCCATCCTCTACGACGCCCCGCAACTCGATTGCGTTCGCACCTGCCTGCCCGATGGACGCCGCGAGCGCAATGCGGGCCTGCCCCTTCCCCGCTGCCAGCAGGCCCCCCCAGCCATGGAAGTCCAGTCTCCCGTATGGCATCAGGCCCATCAGAAGATCGCCCTCGCCAGACGCGCTCTCCATCTCCTGCCATCCCTCCGGAGCGGGCGGCGGCGGATCGACGCCGATCTGGTCCACAGCCAGCAGATACCCCCGGCTGGCCAGGCTCTTCGTCACGCAGGTGAAGCGAATGCGCGCCAGCTCCCCTGGTGCCGGGTTGAGCATCGGAACCATGTCGGACCGGTACGCTTGCCGATGTGGCCAGATACCATAGCAGTCGATCGACGCCCGCGCCGTGGCCCGACCGAGTACCCGGTCCAGGAAAGCCTGCGACGACTTTGCGTACGCGAAGCCATCAGCCTCCCCGTCCGGCGGCGCGAGTTCGATCGCGAAGGTCCCGCCCGCGAGCAGGGCCAGACGATGATACCACATTCGAGCATACCGACTCTCGGGCATCGGCGCGATCAGATCCAGTTTGTCGCCTGGCTGATCAGCGTTCCACGCCAGGAACGCGCCGCCGGAGGCGAATACATCCAAGGCGCCGACGGTCTCGGCACGTGCCTGCCCCGCACTGGCCTCGGCTGCCGCCGCCAATTCCTCTGCCTCCAACCACCAACCGCCCGCCAGTGGTCGCTGCGGTTGACCATGCGACACCGGCGGCAACTGCACGACGTCGGCGGGCATGGTTGGCGCCTCGTAGGCGTCCGCGCCCAGCCACTGGTACCACACCACTCCGACCTCGGCGGAGGTCGGCCCGTCCGCCCCCTCAGCCATGTAGCTGATCGTGGCGCCCTGACTTACGTCAGGCGGGTCCGTCCAGAAGTGACGCCCTGCGCCGCACCGCCCGGTCGCTTCGAGACTGTTGTGGTTCCACGCAGTGGTGGCGATGACGTTGCTGCCACCTGTGCCCTGCATCGCCAGAGGCAGCAGTCCTGCGCCACTTACGTCGCCGACAGTGTCCGTCAAGGTGACCCGACTCTTCCGTCGCCAGTCCCAGTCCTGTCCATGTCCGGTGGTGAAGATCGAGAGCCCTGCCAGCCGCCCGTCTCCCGGTGCGTCCCACACCACGGCCTCGCCCTCAGCAGGCAGGTCCACTCGCATACTGGTCCCGCACAACCTGCCAACCGGCTCGCCCGCAGCCAGTTGAGCGATCATAAGCCGCCCCTCGAAGGTCACCGGCAGTTGCTCGGACCGGTTCCAGATATCGATGCGCAGCGACTCTGCATACGGGATGGGCAACCTGAAGTACGCGACTGCTGCTGGATTTGTATGTCCACCGCTGCGGTAGTAAGGGTGCACCAAGCCAGCCACGTGATCACCCGCACGCGGCTGCCAGGCGTGCGGCCACGGGTGACTAACCCCAACCATATCCACCAGCGGCATGCGCAAGCTGGCCACGCCATCGGTCACGATCTCAATGACCGGATGCCGCAGCAACTCCAGCTCCCCCGGGCGCATGGCAAGCCGCAGCCCGACCACTTCGCCCGGCCCTTCGAGTGCCACCAGCGTGGCCCGCTCACCCGCCGGGCAGTGCACGTCTGCTCGCATCTCCACAGCATCGGGGCTTCCCCAGAGCCGATCCACCGGCGCCTCCAGAACCGGCTGGGCCTCAGCCAGTCGCTGCATGTAGGGGCTGCCAGCGTCCCCCGAAAAAGCGACCTCTGCCGGCTCGTCGAGCAGTCTGCCGGACAGCCACATCTGCTCGGGTCGCTCGGTCACGGTGAGTCGCAGATTCTCACGAAACGGGATGGGCAGGCTCATGCAACCGTATGGCCCGCCCTGGTGCACCAGCGGCCAGCGGAAGGGCATCTCGCCCCGCTCTTCAGGCTTCGGTTCGACGTAGAGCGGCTTCCAGTCGGTCCGCGGCTGGCAGCGGAGCACTTCGACACCGTCGACTTCGATGGTCAACTCACCCACCGACCCGCACATGAGGTACGCCAGCACGCCCGGACCGGCGATCTCTCCCACCTCGTCCCCCGCCCACCCATCGAGCACGAAGCGCTCACTCACGCTTTCGCGCGCCTGCCAGCGCAAGTCCACCAGCGCCGCTGGGTCGCCCGGCGCGGGTATCTGTGCCCACGACGCCGAAGCCACTGCAGTTGCCGCCACCGCCAGCCAAATCCGCATACGTATCACTCTCCAGCCGTCACCGCCTGCCCCACTCGAGCAGATTCATAGATCGCATCAGTCAGGCGCTGTACGATCAACGCGTTGCGCAGCGTCGTCATGGGCGTGGCACCGTCGACGATTGCGTCGATGAAGTTCGCGACTGGGCCCTGGTGGATCTCTCCCCACTCGTAAGAATCATTCACCAGCACCTCAGGAGCCTGCCCGAAGCGCGTCGCAACTGCCTGCGGAGCACCGGGCACCATGTTCAGGTCCAGCGCCCCGTTCTCGCACTCGATACGCCACTGCCCGCGCGTCTCCTCAACCGCCGCGAACATCGCCCGCTGGTAGTGCAGCGTCACCCCGCCGGTCATCCGTGCCTGAGCGCCCACCCGCACTTCGACGTCGTTCACCGGTTCGGCGATTGCCCTGAAATGTTCCGGCACACCACTTGTCTCCGCCATGACCAGCTCTGGCTCATAGGCCCACCCGCACAGGCCCAGCAGGTAGTCGAGGTCGTAGCAGCTCCAATCGGCCAGCACGCCCTGACCGCCCCAGTTCGGGCGGTGCAGGTAGAACGGCGAGGTGCCATCATACTCATCGGGAGGCGCCTGCAATACCTGACAGACAAGCCGGCGTACCGGACCGAGTTCGCCGGAGGCGATCATCTCCGTCGCCGCGCGGGCCGCATCAGTGCTGCGGAACCGGCTCGAGCAGCAGGCGCCGACAAGCTCGCCCTGCGCGTCCAGCATCGCGCGCACGTCATCGGCGGTGATCGCCACGGGCTTCTCGACCAGCACGTGCTTGCCCGCCTCGAAGGCCGCCACCGTTGGCTCAACATGCGCCTCCGGACCGGTGGCCACAACCACCGCATCAACCGCCGGGTCCGCAAGCAGATCCCCGACCCGTGTATAGCGACCGGGGATGTCGAACTCATCAGCGCGCTCGGCCACGGCTTCGGCTCGTACGTCGCACGCAGCCACCCACGTCGCCCGGTCATCCTCCCGACCGGCCTGCAGATGCCAGTGCGATATCTGGCCGCAGCCGATGATCCCCAGACCAAGTCCCGCGCTGCCCATCAGTCCTCACCCCACAATTCCCGCAGCAGCGCCACCGTCCGCGTCTGATTCTGCACCAGCGACTGCGTCAGGTTGGTGTCGGCGCGGTAGTAGATCTCGGTGGTCAGCCAGCCGTCGTACCCGAACTCCTTGAGGGCGGCCAGGCAGTCGGCCACATCCATCTCGCCCTCCCCCATCCACTCCGTCGGCGCTTCGCCGAACTGATTCCGCAGGTGAACCGCACGCACCCGCGAACCCAACTCGCGCAGCCGCCCCACGGGCTCGTCAGCAGACGTGAGCGACCAGCCGGTGTCGAACAGAATGCCCACCGAATCGTCCGCGTATTCGGTCACGCTGCGAAGGTCGTCTACGTGCAGGTCATTGCGGTCCGCGTGGTTGTGCATCACCACGTCGATCCCCAGCGGCGCGATCTGATCCGCGAGGCGCGTGAGGTTCTCGCCCTGCACTTTGAGCTCATCGTCAGTCTTGCGTTCACGGTCATCCCACACGCCTTTGGGATTGCAGTTCACCGCTATGTAATCACCACCCAACTCGGCTATCGTGCGTGCGGTATCCATCGCCTCGCCCGAGGCGTCCATCTCATCCCACGCCAGATGCGCTGCGACTCCGACATACGCTCCGGACAGCCGCAGACCAAAGCGCTGCAGCCCCCCAGCCATATCGGAATCCATCGCTTCCACTCCGTCATAGCCGGCTTCGGCGGCCTCGCTCAGGAACATGTCCAGCGTCTTCTCCTCCGCCGGACGACCCGGCTCAGAGGACCATGAGTACCGTTGCGTCGCAATACCCTTCATCGTGACCTCCACGCGACATGAAATGGTGTGGCTTACTCCGTGACCTCAAATATCGATTGCACGGCTGGCTGCCGCGCCTCAGCCGCCAGGTCGCGACCGTCAAGCGTCAGCACCGACCCCTCCACCATCACCGCCGGCTTCAGCGTCCCATCGCGGTCGATAGTGACCACCGCCAGCTGCGCGTTGCTCGCGAACCCTTCGGCCGCAACATCCCCCGGCGCGTCCTGCAGCAACACCCAGTATTTCTCCTGCAACTCGTGCATGTTGTCGTTCTCCACCGTCACGTTGACGAGCGTTGTGTCGTCGTCATCTACTACAAACCTTGCCCAGTCAGCATAGCCGGTCACGTCGAAGTCCGGCCCGTGGGGCAGCAGGATCGTGGTGAACGTCTTCGTCTCGCCGGCCTGCGCGATCCCCGTCCAGCTCTGGCGTAACTGCGTGCCAGAGGTGCGATACGGGTTGTCTTCGTAGCGATCGAGCACGGTGAAGCGAGTGTCCTCGCGCGGAGCGTACTTCACCAGCAGGTCCCACGCGGGGTTGCGGAACGAGTGCACGCCCTTGCCCAGCCCGAGACCCGTGAAGTAGATCCACTCATAGTAGGCGTTGAACCAGTTCTCACCCGCCTGCGGTCCAAGATCGCGGGTCTGCCAACAGGGCCCCACGCGCACCTTCATGTCTGCGTTGAAGGTGAGGCTATCTTTGACAAGCATGAATCCGTTCTTCACGAAGACGATGTCGCGCACGTAGGTGATGGGAAGCTGCGAGTAGCGATCCGCACGCACGCGCGCATATGTCACCGCCCCGTCCTCAACGAAGCGGGGCACCTCTGTCCGCATCGGGCGCGGATCGGCCGCCAGCCCCTCCATGTCTTCAACCCACATGGTGTTGTTGAAGTCCTGCGATCGCTCGTAATAGCCCTGGCCGGCCAGCAGTGCCGTGTCGTGCACCATCATCGTCACGATATTCCCAGGCAACACACCGCAGTGCCCGCCCTTGTCCATCAACTCCACCATTGCCCAGAGCTTCTGCGGGTCGTTGCCGGAGGTGAGAATGAGCTTGTCGGGCACTTTCTCGTCAACCATCTTCGCGCCACTCCACCCGGGCCGCGCCGCCTTATCCTCGGCCGTCTCACTCACCACGCGAGTGCGGAAGGTAACTTCGCTGTTCTGCTCAGTGGCAACGGGCGCGACGCTGTCGTCGGCATACAGCCAGGCCCGACAGAAGCCGTCCGCGGTGAAGTCTCGCGGCCCATGGTACTGGTCATGCCGAGGCGAGAAGTGGTTGTACATATACTCCGCAATGCGGTGTGCCTGCCACCGGAACCGCCCATCGCCGGTCAGCCGGCCCATCAGCTCGTAGTAGGCCATCGCCGATCCCGAGCCGGCGGTCCAGCCGCTGGTGTCGCCGAAGTTGGGCACCGCCCCCGACGGCGCCGCGTATCGCCGCCACCGGCCCAGCGCATCCACCCATTCTGGATGTTTGGCGACCTTGTCGAGCGAGTCAAACGCCATGTTCCACCAGACCGGATATCTGAACCCGACCCAGTGATAGCCTGCCGAATTGTCGGTGCAGTAACCGAACTGGTCATACTTGGGCTGATGCCAGTCGATGTATTCGTTGATCCGGGGCGAGACGGGTTTGCCGAGCTGCTCGGCGAAGAACTTCGCGATTTGCATCACTCCGAAGCGATGCCAGCAGCGATTGTGGTAGCCCCACTCGCCAAACATCCATCCCTCGTCATGCTCGGTGGCAATCCGCGCCCATATCTCCTGGAAGTCCTGCTCAATGCCCGCCGGAGCGAGATCGGTGCCCGGATCGTGCTGCCAGATCAGATACCGCGCTTCGCACAAGGGCAGCATCTTGTCCCTGTCGATCGTTGTCTTCTGATTGCCGATAGCTACTTCCAGCCCGCGTCGCACCCAGTCGGCGTACTGCGGGTGGCCCGTCAGTTCATAGAGCGCGTATGCCTTGATCACATTGCCCGCGATGTGGGAGGCCTTCTGTTCGATGTAGATGTCCATGTACTTCTCCAAGTAGTCGGCCACGTGCGTCCGCATATAGAGCTCGTAGCCGCTCCTGTCATTGATGTAGCCATGTTCGAGAATGCCGCGCCGGTGGTCCTCGTATGCGTTGTGGACCACTCGGTCGGGGCGCATGTGATGCACTTCACCGGGCGGATTGGCGATCATCGGCGCGGGCTCGGCCCCGGCCAGCAGTTCGTATGGTTCGGCGCGCAACATCACCGCGTCCCCGCCGACTTCGGCCGCCAATCGCACCTCATAGCCGCCCGGCTCGCCGGGCATCGCGTCCAGCGTCAGCACGTCGCTCACGCTCTGGCCATTGGCAGCCTGCTCGTTGATCTCGACGCTACCGACTTCGCCCTCGGGGCCAATCAGAGCCAGGCGCTTGACGGTCAGATCAGCGCCGCGCGCGTCCGCCTGATAGCGCACCGTCCATTTGCCCCCAGCTTGCGGGCGACTGCTCGACATGGACAGTATCGCCGTCGCTGCAGCCGAGCCCAGCAGGCGGAAGACCGATCGCTCCTTCGGGTCGCCACTGAAATTCCAGCCAAGCTGATTGAGCTTCTCATCGGCGTCGATGTCGCCGAGCAGGAAGCACGCGTGCAGCACGTCGCCGGCCTGAGGCGCAACTTCCATGTCAGCCCAAGGCACTGCCGCCTCGACGATGTAACCCGCCTCGGTTTCGCGCGTCGCAACCAGCGAGTTCTCGGTCAGCTTCCAGTAGCTGTCGACGGTGTCGAGCTTGCGGCCGCCGGGATCATCGATGAGTTGTCCGCGAGCGCCGGGATGCACTTCATACCGGACGTTCAAGTTCGGGGAGTCAGTGAAGGGACTGTTGGTCTTCAGCGGCTTGCGGAAGCTGTGTATCTGGAGCATGACGCTGTCGCAAAACCACCCGGCAGGCCCTGCGTTGTGCGCGCCGCCGGGCCTGATGCCGCGCAAATCATCATCGGTGACATCGCCCGCAACGTAGAGATAGGTCTCATCCCATCCCAGGGCAACCCGCGCGCTGAGGTCAGCCGAACCCTTGAACGGGTTGTCTGGGTTGGTCGTCAGCGCAGTGATAGTCGCGTCCTCAGCGGCCTGCCCGGCGTCGATGAGATAGCTCCTGCGTGCCATATCCCACTCGCCAAGGTCGGCGTCGACCGTCACGGCGAATTGCTCGATCATCAGCTCGTCCGGGGCAGGCACCACTTCAGCCGCTCGTGCCGCGCAACTCGCCAGAATCGTGATCGCCAGCACCATCGTCGCACGCTTCACAGTCGCTCGCTCCCTCCAACGTTTCGCCGAAACCGATACCCTCTATTTCATCGTCGGGATGATGATTCCCCGCAAAATGATGTTCTGGCAGAACATGAAAACCAGCAGCGTCGGGATGGACCCGAGCACAAATGCCGCCATCACCATGTACGGGAACTCGGCCGCGGTCTGCTGGTACTGGTAGAGCCACACCATCAGCGTCCACATGTGCTTGTCCTGACAGACCAGGAAGGCCCACATAAAGCCTCCATACGCCGCCATGAACGACAGCAGCGCCATGTAGGCCATGATCGGCTTGGTCAGTGGCAGCACGATGCGGCTGAAAATGGTCAACTCGCCCGCACCGTCGAGCGTCGCTGACTCGAAAAGCTCTCCGGGAAGGCTGTCGAAGAAGCCTTTGAGCAGGAATATCGAGAACCCGCTGGCCAGTCCGGGCAGCACCAGCGCCGCGAAAGTGTTCAGGAACCCCAGTTCCCGCAGCAGCAGAAAGTTCGGGATCATCGAGACCTCGGCAGGGAAGGCCATCGTCGCCAGCAGGAAGAGCAATATCTGGTGTGTCCGCCGCAGCCGGAAGCGGCTCAGCGCATACGCCGCCAGCGGGTTGACCGTCAGCGTCGCTGCGATGCTCAAGAGCACCAAGATGAAGGTGTTCAGTAACGCCCGCCCCTGGACGGTCATGAAGCCGAATACCTGCCTGAAGTTGAAGGTCAGGCACTGCCGAACAAATGAGGTCTCATGGTCGAGGAATTGACCATAGTCGACCTCGGCGATGGGCACCCCAATCTCGTCAAGCCCGCCCGCGTGCCAACCGCACGCCGCGTTGACGCCGGCCACGGTCCCGTAGCGACCTTCCAGGAACTCCCGGTAACTGCTTTCGGCGGACACTTGCCAGCGCAGCAGACGCTCCGGGCTCTGGCCGCCCAGAAACTCGCGCCACAGGTTCCGCTCCAGTGCGCTGGTCGGGGCGGTGCCTGTGAATGGCACGTCATCCCAAGACGTGTAGTCGGCCTCGACGAGCCGATTGAAGCGCGCCAGCCCGCCAGCCCTCTCGCGCAGGAAATCGATATAGTCCGGGCGCGCATCCACCGGCGCTCGCACCATCCACAGCGGCCATTTCTCATGGATGAAGGCCGTCCACAGTTCGCGCAACTTGGGGTTGTCGGGCCTGGCGACGGGTAGTGCCAGCTCGGCATAGCAGGCTATCGACAGGCCCGTCGCAGCTTTGAACGCCTCCAGTTCTCCCGCCGAGTTCTCCAGGTAGCGCACCCACAGATGCTGTGCGGTGATGGGGATCTTCCGCTCGGGAGGGAGATCCTCAACGAACTCAAGGTAGTCGCGGAAGCGCTGCTCATCGAGCGGCGGCAGCCACTCGCGCAGGTGGTATGGATAGGCCGCCTCACTGAACATCTCCACCAGGAAGAAGCTCGTGAAGCGCGCCTCCTGCCATGAATCGGCCATCGCCGCCAGCGCGTGCTTCTCCAGTTCACGCGGCGACAGATCCTCGCGCAGCTCTCCGCTGGCAGAGAGATACGCTTCCTCGTACTTGTTGCGCATGAACACCTGATAGTCGGCCCGCGTGAAGCGCGCGAACATCGGCAATGTCATGAGCGGGTCGAGCGTCGCCAGCCACTCTTCATAGTCCAGCCCAATGCGCTCGATCTGTTCGGGCATCACAGTTTCAGCCCCGAACATGAAGGCCGGCTCCTCGGCGAACGCGGGGTCTTCGCGCATCCCGCGGAAAGAACTCCACTGCGGCTCGGGCCGGTACGCGGCGGAGAACAGCCGGAAGTCGCGCGGGAACTTGCGGTTGACGCTGAGATACTTCTCCGCCAGGAACTTCATATAGCGTTCCTGCCGGTCATACAGATACCGAGGCACCGGCGAATAGCGCTCGTAGTCCCAATCGTTGGAGACCGAACTCGAGAGCATGATCAGGAACGGGAGAAGCATGCTCAGACCACCCAGAACAAGCAGCAGGTAGCTGCCTCCCAGGAAGCCGATAACGGACAAGTTCTTTCTCCCGACTTTCGGTACTATCGGCATGATCGCATTGCGAGTAGCCTAGTCCTCCGCTCTCCTGAATTCCACTCTCTTGAGTATCCGCAGTTGCCAGACGGTGAAGCCAATGAGCATCGAGCCAAGTATCCACGCCGTGGCTGTCGCGGGCCCGAACTTCAGGTCCGCGTACGCGGTGTACCAGATATGCAGGCTGAGCACGCGCGTGCCCGCGGCGCCACCCGTCATCACGAAGATGTTCTGCATCTGGTGGAACGTGCCTATGAAAGCGCCCACAAAGTTGATCACAATCAGGGGGTAGAGCATAGGGAGCGTGATGTTGCGGATTTTGCTCAACATCCCGGCGCCATCGAGGTCGGCGGCCTCGTACAGGTCATCGGGCACGGTCTTCAGCGCAGCCAGGTAGATCAGGCTGCCCATCCCCGCCCCCGCCCACAGCACCGGGAGCACCACGCATATCGGGGCCCAGAAAGTGTCGCCGAGCCAGTCGATGGGCGTAACCTGCGCTCCGAACAACGCTCCCGCGCCCATGACCATCCGGTTAAGCAACCCATGCGCTGACCCCTCGAACATCTGCTTCCACATGAGCATGACGACGACGCCGCTGCATACCTGCGGCAGGAAGAAGACCGTGCGGAAGAATGTCTTCGCGCGGGGGATTTCGTTGAGCATGATCGCGAGGATGATGGGCGCAACGAAGGTCAGCCCCAGGGCCACACCCACGTACTTGAGCGTGGCCAAAATCGACTGCTGGAACTGCTCATCCAGGACCACGTTGATGAAGTTGTCCATCCCTATCCAGCTGCGCTGCCCCATCAGCCGGTAGTCCATGAAGGCCATCGCAGTCCCACGCACCAGCGGGTAGTATGCCCACAGAGCGATCGAGAGCAGCGCAGGCGCCAGCAGGGCCCACGGCAGCCACACGGAGTGAACGTTGCGCTTGCTCTGAGTGCGCTCGGACTTCGCCAGCTCGACCTCGGCCTTCTCGCGCATTGCTCGGTAGAACAGAAGTCCGAAGAACCCAACGATCACCAGCGCCACCGCCAGCCCTATGTATGCGCGGTGCCGGTAAACGCGCATCTCTTCCTCCGGCCGCGATCGCATGATGTAGCTATTGGCGCGATGCTCCGCCGCTGCGAGAGCCGCGACGTAGTCATACTCGGGGTCTCGCGCCAGTTCGTCGAAGATCATCGCCAAATCGTTGCGCGCCACCTGCAACCAGTTGGCGTTCCACGGCTCGTAACGACGGAAGCGCATGATCCGCCCGTAGTCACGCCGCCAGTGATCGGGGATCTCCTCAACATACTCGTCCATGCCCGCGCGCCGCAGTTCGTCAGGCGTCGTGAACATCGCGAGGCCCTGCTGGACCATGTAGCGCGTGTACATCGTCTTACCGAGGTCACTGCCCAGACTCGCGGCGATCGTCCACGATTTCTCGCGCTTGATTCGCTGGCGGTCCCCCGCCAGCCCAGGGCTCAGGCCCAGCCAGTGCGGTTCGAGATACAGCGCAGGCGGCATATCGGCAGTGCGCGGCGGCACGGCCCAGAAGCCCATCTGGTCGGGTCGGACCTCCAGGCTCGAGGTGAAGTCGACTGTCCCCACGCCCGCCTGGTAGCACGCAATCTCTCCCCGCTCGAACAGTTCGTTCTTGTGCACGGGGTCGTCAGTGGTATAGGTGCGGGCAACGCCCTGGATGATGTCGTCCCGGGCGAAGCGTATGCGCTTGCCGTCACTCGGGCGTGTGACCATTCCGGCCGCGATGTCCGCCTCAGTCAGGTCGATCGGTTCCTCGGTCTCGGGGTCTCGGATCCACTTCTGATAGAAGCAGCGGTGCAGAAAATCGTAGGCGGCGATGACCTCGGGTGTGCCGAAAGTCACTTTCCACTCGCTGGGCAGGTAGGCCAGGCTCTCGCCGGTATCCGGATCGAGGAACGCCAGTTCCTCCTTCGGCCACCAGTGCGTCTTGCCCGTGTCCGGATTAGTTTTGCCCTCCAGCACGAAGTTCCCGCCCGACGCCCACACCCACGGGTAGAGATAGATGTGGAAGCGGTGCAGATACAGACCCCACCGCCCCGATTGGTGCTTGGCGCCGGTGATCTGCATGTGTGGCCACGTAAGCCGCTGCATGGCGTAGAAGAACTCGTCCCAATCGGCGGGCGGCTCCTCGCTCACACCATGCTCGCGCAGCAGGTCTTTGCGGTAGATCAGGCCGACGTAGTCAGCCCGCCGAGCAGGAATGGAGTAGACCGTCCCCTCGCTGGTGACGATCTTGCGCTGCATTGGCGTAAGTTGCTTCCAGTAATCCCACAGTGCCTCATCGTCATCGATCTGCCCGTTGAGATCCGGCTTTCCCTCTGGGCCAAGCTTCGCCTCTCCGTTGCTGAGCACCCCGTCATGACCGACGAACTCGTTCAGTGGCTGCAGGAATCCCTGCTCACGGAAGCTGGCGATCTGGTTGGTCCACATGTTGAAGACGTCGGGCCCGGCACCCGTCGCGAACGCCATGATCTTCCCTGACGTGTAGCCCATTCCGCCCTGCACCTGCAGCGGCGAGAACCGCGTGCAGATGATGCTGGGATCCTCGCGCATGACCTCAAAGCACACCAGCGGAATTCCGGCTCGGCAGCGAACCCAACGCACGCGCGCAGGATCATGGCCGCCACCAGTCCAGTCAGGACCGTGCGCGGCCATGCTCGCCCTCGATTATGCGCCACCCGTACCCCGTCACCGACCGTCAGCGTAAAGCGCCCCCACTTCCTCGGAGTTCAGTGACCTCGTGTAGAGGCGAATCGCGCCGACGTCGCCCTGGTAGTAGTCCTTCTTGCCATACCACGAGCCCACATGGAACTGCTGAGTGTACGCGAACCATTCGAATCCGAGCGATTCCGTATCGTAGGCCTGCTCCTCAAGCTTCTCGCCATTGATGTAGAACGCTGCAACGCCGTCCGCATGGGTCGCCGCCACATGCGTCCACTCCCCGATGGGGATGTGCATCGTACACCAGCCGCAGTTCGCCCTCCGCCGCCCCGCCCTTGTCGACCCACAGTCGCGGCTGGTTTCGGTAGTGGAAGATGTACGAGCGGGTGATCGCCTCGGGCATGTCCCCGGGGCGCACCCAGAACTCGTAGCTGAAAGCCTGCATCGGGAAGATGGTACGCTGATTGTTGTCATCAGGAGCGCCCAGCGTCGGCTCCAGGATCGGTTTGATGGGAATGGTCCCGTCATCATCAAGCCCGTCGAAGCGCAGGAAGCCATTGCCGTCCTCCGCCATCCATTGTGGCCCGGCCAGGAAGAGCGCGTGCCCATTCCGGCTCTCATCATAGACCGCCTTTAGCGGCTCCTCGCTCATCGGCAGGTCGATGAGCAGGTCCTCGCTTGCCTCCATACCCGCCGGCACCGGCACCACCGTCACCCGCGGGGCCTCCTCCACCCCAACGGCCCCGAACGCGACGTCGTCGAGCCACACCTGCCCCGTGCCATCCAGCTCGAAGGTGATCGTGGTCGAGTCCCGCCGCTTCGGGGCCTCGGTCAGGAACGAGAACCGGGTCCAGCCGTTGTCGCCACGGGCCCCCATGTAGAAGACATCTTCGGGTTCAGCCCCATACGAGTACTTCACGCGCGCCTGCAACCCTCGGCCCTTTACCCCCTCGGACTTCACCCATCCGCGTAGCCACCACTTGTCAGCATACTGTTCGATGGCATATTGGTAGACTTGCACGGAGGCGTTGCCGGGTCCGTCGATGCGTAGCGAGTGGCTGTCCTCTCGCCCGACTTCCGCGTCCGGAATCCCCTGCTCCCAGACCATCGTGTGAGTTGGGTCCGGCCGCTCCGAGAGTTCGTCGAAAGTCGTCCCGTCAGGCCTGAATGTCGCGTAGCGGTCCGTCGAAGTCAGTACTTCGGGAGCGGGCGCGCTCTGGGCGTAGATTTTCGCCGCCTCATCCATCGGGATGCCCGTCATCACAAGCGTGTAGTTGCGCTCGGTTCCGGGATCGAGCTTGATCCGTGCCCCCTCCTCCTTATGGTGGAAGTCATAGCCCCAGTGACACAAGCCAATGCGGAACTCTCGGTCAAGCGCGTCGGGGTCATCCCACCCCATCGTGATCTTCCACGTCGGACACACCAGCGGGTCCGGGTAGAGGAACGATGTCACCTCTCCCCACTTGGTCGCCAGATTGTTGTAGCCACCCAGATAGTCAATCAGCGGGTAGCGCGCCCAGCCGCCGGCCTTGGCCTCATACACGTTCCACTCGTGCTCACTGGCGTTCCACTGGTGAGTCACCTCCGGCCCTGGCTCGCGGTTGTTGTAAGTAAGCGGGTCGGCCAATTCGTAGTAGTGGTAGTCCGACGGCTCCTCCCACGTGAACGTCACCTTCGCATCGTAGAGGTACCGGTAGACCTCCCGTTCAGCGTCCCAGTCAACCGTGCATACCTCTTCGGCCCGAGCCATTCCGGGCTCCTCAAGCACGAAGTCAAAGACCAGCTTCTCCCCCTGCTCGGTGATGTTCAGCGCGCTCGGCAGCTCCCCCGTGAGCGGCAATACACGCAGATACACCTTTGGCCCGACCCATGTGTAGTATTCGGGCCGCCAGCCGGGCCGCAGCTTCACGGCCTCGTGGAACATTGCCTCACGGCTGCCCTTGTATTTCGGGTCATTTCCCTGCCGCCAGTAGCGGCTGATGGGCTCGTTACCGTCGAAGATGATGACTCCGTCAGATGGCTCCTGCCCGAATGCCGGGTGCCCCAGCATCAACCCCTCAGTTGTCTCGATCCGCAGATCCGGAACATGCGGCGGAACCGTCTCGCCAGACGGCTCAAGCTTCGTAACCGCGAAGTCTTCAAAGCGCACCCTTGACTGCCAGGCGGCCAGACCCACCTGCCCATTCTCATGCGGTAGCGATCGGTCCCAGTAGTCCATGACCGCCACGCCATCGAGACTGGCGGTGAAATGCGCGCCGTCGGCCTTCACGGTCAGGTTGTGAGGAGCACCGACTTCCACCTTGCAGGGGATCAACTGGAGGAACGCGCCCGTGGAATCCCACAGGGCCAACTCCCCCCGGTCTGCGGACAGCTGCACCCGGTAGAAGTTGAGCGCATCGCTCCAGCGCACGATCACCCCGACGTCCCATCCGGGCAGGTTCTCGCCCCAGTGAAACCCCCAGCGCACGCAGCCGCCGGGCAACTGACGGCCCTTCCGGGCGCTCTCCTCCACCGTGAACTTCACGCTGATCTCCTGAGCCGGGCCCTGATCGCCCGGCAGCAGTCGTTGGGTCCAGAAGCGCGTGAGGCCCTGAGCAACAACCGCCCCGCCCTCATCGGCCCAACTGCCATGCGGTGGCTTCTCGGTGTCCGAGCCCTGCAGACTCAGCGCCTCGCCCCATTGCGCAACAGGCGGGGCCGACCACTCGGCTCCAGCCACAGAAACGGCTGCAAGCGTTACCCCCGCGATGAGACCCAGTAGCATCCGCATCATTGCTCGCCTTCCTCGACCACAAACTGGAATGCGTACAGTTTCGCAGCACGCATCACGAAGTGCAGCCGCACCGGCTGTCCCTTGAGCGTGCTCAGATCACCACTGCCAGCCCACGTGACCGACTTGCGCAGATGGTTGCCGTAGATCATGTCAGCGTCCGCAAGCGAGAACCCCGCCAGCGGCGTCCCATCTGCGCCAAGTATCTCAACGCGTGCGTCGCCAACCGCCGACGCATCCACATTCAGTTCCAGACGATCACCATCGAACACAACCAGTGGCGTAGTCAACTCTCCGCCCGCGTACGCCGCATCCGCCGACACGAAGCCGTCCAGACGCTGCACCACCATGCACGGCTTGCTCGGGTTCGGGGCAATCGCCGCGGTCGTCCCGTGGCTCCGGGGGTAGCCCGAATAGTATTGCCGGATGTCATCGCCATCGCGCACCATCGTCCGTGACGTGTAGAGACAGGAGCCATCGGGACTTCCCTCAAGCCCCAGCCGGATGTACGAGCCCCGGAAGCGTCGCCAGGTGATGCCGTCCCGGCTGGTCGCCAGTTGCACATCAGTGAGCCCATCGTTCGTCCTCGCGTCGGGCTCATCCGGGAAGTGCCGATAGAGCACCGGGAAGGCCAGATACACGTCGTCCGCCCACGGGTAGCGAACGATACCATGGTCATAGAAATCGCACTCGGGCGGGTCCTGTTCATCGCAGGCGAGAACCACCTCAAACTCCACGCCCGGCGCTGGCAGGTTCGTCGGCCCCCACAGGTCCGCCGTCTGGTCGGGCCAGTCCGCCACCCAGGGCTTGAGCGGGTCGTCCACCACCAGCCTGCCGACCGTTCGCAGAGGCAACGGGTCGGCGTCGTGGTAGGACTTGCCGGGATCACGCTCCACCCACTGGCGGAAGTAGGCCACGTACTTCCCGAGTGCCGGGTCATACATCATGCTGTTCTCGCCGTCTGGCCAGTAAGGGAAGACACGTTCGGGGACCTTCGTCCAACTGAGGCGGTCTGGTGAGTAGTAGATGTAGAGACCGGCGTTCTCCCGGTCGCTCATCTTGCCTTCGAGTATGACTTTCTTGTACCGCTGTTCGGGGGGAGCGCTCGGGTCGAAGAACACCGGCCCATAGTCCAGTTCGGCGTTCTCAGGCTGCACCAGAAGTGCGCCCACGTCCTCGCGGGGGCGCTTAACCGGCGGGTTCATGGTTAACACGACGCCGTCGCTTGACTCGATGAACCGCTCGTCAATGAATAGCTGCTTCGCATGACCGACGTCGATTGGCTCGGCGGCGCGCGCTGAACCAACCGCGATGACCATCAGTACACACAGCGCCCACATGATCGGCATCACACGGAGCCCCCATGATATCTCGTCGAGACTGCGGCACACGCGTGGTCTTCCGCGCCGATGGTCGGAAGGCCTTCCATGGCATTGGGCGAATATCTTCGGCGCCCACTACGCGAGGCTGCGGAGGTGCTCGATGACCGTTCTGAGGACCATGCTCGTCATTGCTGCCCTGTGCCTGACTGTCTCAGTTTCCGCCCAGGATTCGGCCAACCTCTGCCCCAACCCCGGCGCCGAGGAAGCAGGCGAGGACGGCAAGCCGGCTGGCTGGCTGGGCACCATCGGTAAGTCCGAGTGGGCCACCGATCAGGTGCATTCGGGCGCGCGCTCCCTCAAGCTTCTGGCAGACGAGCCCGGCACATGGTCCTGGACCTCAGAAATGGTTCCGCTGCCCCGGCCCGATTGCCAGCTCGCGGTATCGCTGTGGGCGAAGATGGACGATGTGCGCGAGGGCAGCGGCGCAGTCGTGGTGATCTACCACACGGACGAGAACGGCGTACGCCTCACCACTGGCACTGGTGGCAGCGGAGGCCTCACACTCGCCGGTGCGGGCACCATGGGCGCCACTCGCGACTGGCAACAGTACATGACTTTCAGCGAACTGACCCCTGAGACCAAGGGCGTGCGCATCAATCTGCGCCTCAACAGCGCGCTGGGCACCGTCTGGTTCGACGACATTCGGGTCTTCGAGCACACTCGGACGCCCCTGTCTGCGCCGCGACCACTGCGGCAGGGACTCTGGCTCGACGGCCCGCAAGGCGCCGCGATCGTCTCATGCGACGGCGGCGAGGCCCATGCTCGGCGGCTGCAGGAGGCCCTGGTCGGCCGTGGGTACGATCTGCCAGTGATTCCCCACGATTCGGTTGACCCCGCCACTGACCCGCGCGAGTTGATCGTCCTCGGAAATCTGGACACGAGCAAAGCCTTTGAGCGCCTCTACCTCAACTACTACGCTTTCGCAGACTACTACTACCCCGGAGCAGGCGGCTGGACGCTGCGCCCGCAGATCGATCCCTTCGGCACCGGCGCAAATTGCCTCGTTCTGGGCGCATCAGACAGCGGCGGCCTGACGGCGGGCACTCGCGCCCTGCTTGATCATGTCCGCGACACGAAGTCAGTCCTTGACGTGCCCTTGACCGTCGAGATTGGCGAAGGCTACATGGGCTCTCGTTTCTATCCATGGCCAGGCCCTGGCCCATACCGCGCAATGAAGCCCGCTGCCGAGTATCTCAAGACCGGCGACCTCGCGCATGCCGAAGAATACAAGCAGTATGTCTACGACAACTGGTTCACGGAGACAGACGAGTCGTATGCAGACACTCAGAACAAGCTCCACCTGATCTACCACAGCCGCACGATGTCGTGGGATCTGATGGACTCGTGCCCGGTGTTCACAGAGGCCGAACGCCTGGAGATCGCCAATGAACTCCTCCGCCTGATGCGCTCCAACCAAGCGTCCGGCTACAAGGGCCTCAGCGGCGCCCGCTACGCACGCGGCAACCACGATATCCGCAACGCGAGGTCTTTCTACTTCGGCTGGCGGCACTTCAACAAGTACTACTCCGGCGAACTCGCGCCCGAGCTTGTGTCGTGGCAGGGCAAGCTCACGGACTTCTGGACTCTGGTCTTCTCCAGCCCGCGCACCGCCGACGAGGCCATCTCCCAGCACGCGGTGGGCGGCAGCTTCAACTGCATGCTCGATGTTGCCTTCATGCAGCCCGATTGGGCCGCAAGCTTCCTCGCCGACGACCTGCCCCGACAGATGGCTGATCGCTCCATCGTTTGCTGCAACAACATGGGCCAGATGGTCGAACTCGGCGACACCAGTCCCGGTGACTACCCCAGCGGCATCTTCGCGAAGCTCGGCTGGTATTACCGCGACGGGCAGTATCAGTTCATGATCGACAAGCGCGGCGCTGAACGATCAAGCGTTGACGAAGCCATGCGCGCGTTCATGGTCGACCTCAAGCCAACGCCGCCCATCGATCACCTGGGCCTGAGAGTGATCCCCGCCGACGACCTCTACTTCCACTCCATCCTCTCCAATCGCGGGGAGGCCCGCTTCGAGCTCAGCTTCGACAAGTTGGCTTTCCGCGAGGGCTTCGACGCGCAGGACGAGTACCTGATGATGGATGGCTGCTCAGTCGGCGGCCACGCCTATGATGACGCCAACAGCATCGGCGAGTTCTCAGCCCACGGGCGCCGCTGGCTCACCGGTTTCGACCGCTTCAACGCACCCACCATGGCCTATCACAACTCCGTGACTGTCGCCCGCGACGGCCTCGGCGACGCAGTGCCGCCGCATGCGGCCGAACTCATCGCCAGCGACTCGGGGGACGGCTGGGGCTTCACCTCGACGCGCCTGCCGGGCCACAGTGGCGTCGACTGGACACGTCATATTCTCTGGCTGCCCGGAGCATACACGTGCGTGCTCGATGAAATGACCGCTCGCGAGGCCGGCGACTACTCATTCGTTCTCGGGTGGCGGTCCCTGGGAGCGCCGGACATCTCTCCCGGACTGCTCTCCGTGGCTCAGGATGAGCCGGACCCGACAGCCACCGTCGTTCGAGGCAAGGATCTCGCCGATGCGGTGCGCGCCAGTTCCGGTCAGGTCTACTACTACTCGACCGCCGACGGGTCTCTCTTCTACAGGGGCGAGGCCGAAGGCAATTTCGTCGAGTCAGGCATGGCCGTGCCCGAGAACGGTGAGTACGCCATATCGATGGTACCATTCCGCTTCATCCAGCGCGGCATCGTGCAAGTCAGCATCGATGATGAGCCTATCGGCCAACCCATTGACCTGTATGCCGCCTCCGCTCAAACCGCAACCGATCCCGTGCAGTTAGGCACTCGTCAACTCAAAGCAGGCGGCCGCCGAGTGCGCTTCACAGTGACCGGCACCAATCCCGACAGCGGAGACTACATGCTCTCCGTCAAGGCGGTGGTGCTGCGTCGGCTGGATGGTGATCCGGTGGAACCAGACGCCGGCCGCAACCGGTTCCAGCTTGCCTTCCACCCCGGCCTCGCCGCCACCCTCGATCGGGACACCGAGGTGATGGGCCCGGTTCTCACGCCCAGCCCCTATCGAGATCAGGCTATCAATGTGCTCGAACAGAGCATCGGTCGCACACTCGACGCCGGCCAGTCAGCCGGCTTCCACAACGCGTTTTGTGCCACCGTCGGCGCCGATCGCCGCGATCTGCAGCTCCGCCGCCTGAGCGATCACACCGCCCTTATCAAGTGCGGCGACGAGGTCGCGCTCATCGGCGCGAGCGGTTCCAGCGCGAAGGCCAGCGTCGCGCAACTAACTGCCTCGGGACGCATGTTCTACGTCAGTCCCGAACGCGTGCTCCTGCATGAAGCAACTGTCACCTGGGCAGGCGCTCCCCTTGCGACAGAGCAGGCGCCGCCCGACGCCGTCCGCGCTGCGCTCCAGCAGGCATGGGAAGCGGCGTCGCTCAACGGCGATGGCGCCGCGCGGCCATGGGACGGCAGGCCGACACTGCAGCCGATCTGGACCGCCGACCTGCCCGCCACCCCAACGTCTCTCGAGCCCATGCTGGGTCAGCCGGTCAGTGTCGCGGTCGGAACCGGCAGCGGCACGGTCGAGCAGTTCGGTGCTGACGGTTCCCGAATTGCCGACTTCCTCACTGGCGGACCGGTGCACGCGCTCTGCGCCGCCGACCTCGACGCGGACGACGTGCCGGAGCTTCTGGTCGGCTCCGACGACGAGACCCTATACGCTCTTGAGGCCGACCTGTTCGGCAGGGCCAAGGTCCGGGCCATTCATGCCGCCGACATTACCGGCGACGGTGTGCCCGAGATCATGGCCGGCTGCGGCAGCATGTTCCTGCATTGCTTCGACACCGCCGGCGAGGAGCTCTGGAACTGGCGCAGCGACTATGGCGTGCCAAGCGTCATAACCACCGCCGACGTCCTCGGCGAGGGCCGGCCACGCATCATCACTGCCAACGCGCTGCTGTCCTATTCGCCCCTCTGCACCGTCCTCGATGAGAATGGCGGAATACTGCGCCAGTGGCGCGAGAACCGATACAAAGCTACCATCCAGGATATCGTCGTCGCTGATCTCGATGGCGATGGGGAGACCTCGTTGCTGATGGGCAGCAGTCGCGGCAATGTCAGCGGCCGCTCCCCTGACGCTAAGGGCTCCGAGGTCGCGTGGCTGCACAACATGACGCGATCGGTTCACTCGCTCACTGTACTGCCTACCCACCCTGGCCTGGTGGCCGCGGGCTCTGAGAGCGGATACCTCGCGGCTTTCACCGAGGCCGGCGAGAAGGCGTGGGGTATCGCCCTGTCGAGTGCGATCGCGGACACTGCGCTGGTCGCCACTGCGGACGGGCCCATGCTGGCGGCCATCTGCAAAGACGGTAAGATCTTCCTCTGCACGATGGCTGGCGAGGTCCACGCATACTACGACGCAGGAGCGCGCCTGCACAATCTCGCGGTGGCCGACCTGGACGGCGATGGCGCCGATGAACTGCTGATCACCACCGCCGGTCCGGACGCCCTTATAGCGCTGCGCCTCCCGTGAGCGGCCCCCCCACCAGGATAGAGGGCCGCGCCATCTGGGAAGGGAACTGACCCGCACAACTGCCGACCAGCGACATCGGAGGTCGAACCATGCTCAACCGACGATCTTTGCTGCCGATAGTCATCGCCGCAATAGCAATCGCCACTGGTGCCTGGGCCCAGCCCGGCCCCGCGCAACCAGGTGACCGCACGCTGCTTCTCGATCACCTCGACGAGAGCTTCGTGCCTGACGGCACGTTGATGACCACGCCCGAAATCATCGCCCCGGCGGGCGACTTCACTGGCGGCAGACCGATGGCTGGCTGCGAGTTCGTGCCCGGCAAATTCGACCGCGCCTTCCAGTTCCACGGTCTGACGAACATAAGCTACCCGACCCCCGGGAACGTGGATCTGACGGCGGGCGAAGTGAACTTCTGGATGGCGTATGGATTTGAGCCCGATCTGGCGAAGGTCCCCTCAATCCACCGCAACCAGTTCCTCTTTCAGCTTGATGCGCCCGGCCAGGCGATCTTCACCGTCTACTCGGTCCTCAAGAGCATCTGCGTGGGTGTCTGGGACCAGCGCCGCACACTTGTGACCTACATCGCCGGTCCCAGCCCGTGGCAGAAGGGCGAGTGGCACCACGTCTCGGTGCGCTGGGGTCGAAAGCTGGAACTGTGGCTCGATGGTGAGAAGAAGAGCGAGAAGGACTGGATCGGCGTATTCGGCCCCATGCACTTCGAACCCGAAGAGGTCAGAATGTATCTCGGCAGCCGGGGAAAGGCCTCCGGGATCGAGAGCGAGTTCCTCCTCGATGAGCTGCAGATCCTCGGCCCCGGTGACGAACAGGTACCGCCCTATCCCTTGATCACCTGCCCGACCCTCGCCACCCCGCCCACTATAGACGGGCAGATCGGTGAGGACGAGTGGAAATCCGCTGGCCGGGTGACGGGCTTCGTCGATCTGCACAGCCCCCTGCTGGTGGAGGACCAGACCATCGTGCGCACAGGCCACGATGCTGAGAATCTGCACGTCTCGTTCGAGTGCTTCGACCCGCAGAAGCGCCCTATCTCCGGTGTCTTTACCGAGCGTGATGCGGCCGTCTACCAGGAGGACGCCGTCGACATTATCCTGCAGCCGGGCCCCGGCAAGTATCCCTACTATCAGCTCGTGACCAACGCCATCGGGACCCGGTTCGACATGAAGATGTTCGAGGACAACGGCCGCACAGGCCACGATATAGACTGGAACCCGGACTGGACCGTCGCTACCACCAAGGCGTCCGGACACTGGGTCGCGGAGATGTCGATACCATTCGCGGACCTCGGTGGGACGCCGGCGGATGGCGCCCGGTGGCGCGTGAACTTCTGCCGCGATGCCGACGTCGCTGCTCGCCTGTCCAGTTGGTCCTACACAGGCGGGAACTTCCACACCCTTTCGAACTTCGGCGAAATGGTCTTCCGCGGCGATGACCGGGCCATGCGCCTCACCGAGCTGGAGGGCTGGACTGGCGGCAGCCTGCGAGCCAGGTTGGATCTCGCGGGACGAGCCTTCGATCCGCCCGTGACCGTCACAGCGCGTCTCGTTGACCAGACCGCAACCACTATCGTGGAGACGAAGAAGGACCTGATCGACAGTAAGAACTTCCTGCTCGAAGCGCCGCCGCTGGTGAGTGGCTCATACTCACTGACGCTCAGCGCGGGCACCGATGAAGAAGGCTTCTACTACCAGCGTCTGCCTTTTGAGGTGATGAAGGCCTACGACATCTCAGTCGCGGGCTACCCGTATGAGGGCAACCTGTGGGTGCGCGCTAATGCGGGCGGCATCGACAATCCGCCGGCCGGAATGGTCGCGCGAGCCACCCTCGTTGGCGACGCGGGCGAGGCGGGGGCCTGTCAGATCGCCGACTTCAACGATCGTGGCATCGGCAACGCTGCCATTGAGGTCGCCGCGCTGGCGCCGGGCACGTACCGCGTGACCTCGCAGGCGGTCGCCCCGGACGGGACCGTGCTCGGCGAAGCTGAGGCCGAGTACACGCACTATGACCACCCCAGGTTCTGGCGATCCGAAGCGGGCATCGACGACACCGTGCCCGTGCCATGGACGCCGGTCGAGTCCGCCGACGGTGTAACGCGGGTGTGGGGTCGAGAGTACCGTTTCGGCTCGCGGATCATGCCCGAGCAGATAGTGAACCAGGGCGTCGAGATGTTGGCCGGACCTGTGCGTCTGGTAATGCGCTCGGGAGACCAGCAGGTTGACCTCGCGGCGATGGCGGCAACCGAAGGCCCCGGCAAGCCTGATGAGGCCACTCGCGTGGGCAGCCAGACGATCGGCCAGCTTGACGTCCAGTGCCAGACCACCACCGCATACGATGGTCTGCAGCGCTATGACATCAAACTCTCGCCGCAGGCCGATACGCGCATTGACTCGATGGTGCTTGAGATTCCGGTCAAGCGGGAGTTCGCGCACTTCCTGCTGCCATCCAGCGGGCGTTTCTCACCCGCCAGTGAACTCACTGACGAGGGTTGGGCCAGCGCGTTCCAGCCACAGGTCTGGGCCGGCAATGACGACATGGGCCTGGCGTGGTGGGGTGAAAGCGACCAGTACTGGCTCCCCCGTGACGAGGAAATGCTGCAGGTCATTCCCGACGGCGACACGGTCATCATCCGCGCGGGGATCGTCCGCGAGGGCTACGCCGTAACCGAGCCGATCAGCTTCATGTTCGGTTTGATGGCGACGCCGGTCAAGTTCCTGCCCGACGGCGACCCCTTCCTTTACCGCCTCTGCGGCCCGGTGGGAGCGCCCGAGCTGTGGGACCCGGAAAAGGCCCGGATGACCCATGCTGAGATGCTAGTCTACCAGGCCGCGGGCAACGTGGACCCGAAGCAGGGAACGCTCGAGTTCTGGTTCTCGCCGGCGGGCCTGGGCGGCTCGTCCGCGCGTGACGTGGCGACATTGCTGGCCAAAAGAACACCGGTTGTCAAGCTCACCTGGCACGATCACGCCGCCATGACGCTGACCGCAACGGATGGTGACCGCACGCAGACCATCAGCCAGCCGCTCGCCATCGAGCCGGACGAGTGGGTACACGTGGCGCTCACATGGGGCGAGCAGACGCGCCTCTACGCCAACGGGAAGTTGCTCGGGACAACGAACGGAGCCCTGCCTGGATCTCACACACTCGCAGACAATCCCGAGGAACTCACACTCAGATTCGGCTGCGCGAAGGGTTACCGCAGTGACACCTGGATCGCGGTGGACGAGATACGTGTCTCGAAATCGGTTCGTTATTCCGGTGACAGCTTCGAGCCCCCCGCAGCAGCTCTTGCTGCCGACGCAGACACGTTGCTCCTCGACCACCTCGAGGGTAGTTTCCGCCCCGACGGTGAGGACGGCGAGACACGCGCGACCGTCATCTCAGGTCAGTCGGGTGAACTCGGTGGCGTGCCCAGCATCGGCTGCACCTTCATCGACGGTCGCTTTGGCTCGGGCATGCGAATAACCGTCGCCCCGTGGCGCTGGAGCGTTGAGGTCATGCGCGATGACTGGGGTAGCGACTCCTACCTCTTCTGGTCATGGATGACCAGGCCGCTCAGCGAAGAGCATGGCTGGCCGCTGCCGCTCTTCCACGAGTCCAACGTTGATCTTCCGCGCATGAACGAGGCTTTCGCCGAGGCGGGCGTGCGCGCATGCACGTACATGGGATACATAGGCATCGGCGCACCCTCGCGCTGGAGCAAGCAGTTCGGGTATGAGTGGCGGCGCGAGCCCGTCTCCAGCCAGCCATCCGAGCCCCCCAAGGGCCACGTCTTCCTCGACTGCTGCGGCAACTCACGCGGCTACAGCGACTACATGGCCGAGGGCACCAAGTGGCTGATCGAGGAGATGGGCTTCGAGGGCTGCTACACCGACGGCAATGGGCACGCCTACCCCTGCAAGAACACGCACCACGGCTGCGGCTACTACGACGAGGAGGGCATCCTCCGACCGACCTGGCCCGTGCTGGCCACGCGTGCTTACCTCGAGCGCATGTACAAGATCATCCACGCCAACAACCCGGATGGGTATCTGGTCAACCACGTCTCCTACAACATCATCATCCCCGTCATGTCATTCACGGATATCTACTACACCGGCGAGCACGAGCACTACGAGGACCTCGTCAAGAACCGGGTGCGCTGGACCGGCAAACAATGGGGCATCTGGCCGATCACGCTCGGCGGGGACGCGCACATCTACGAGACCATGCACTGGACCTACGGTCTCCTGCACGGCGTCAGCATCTGGCCCCAAGGTCCCACCGGCCGCAACGATACCCAGCGAAAGACCGTCAACCTGTGGAAAGCCTATGACGCTTTCGGCTACCGCGACGCGGAGTTCATCCGCTACTTCGAGGCCGAGAAGACGGGCCTTGCGCTCGCCGACAATGACCAGGTCAAGGTTAGCCTGTACCGAAAACAGGGCGAGGGTGCGCTGCTGATCGTGGGCAACCTGGTCCCAGATGAAGTAGTGACCTCCAACGTCACCATCGACCGACAGGCGCTTGGTCTGGCGGGGCCGGTGAAGGCGCGCAACGCCTTGACAGGCCGAGCACTTCCGGTGAACGGGGACACGATCGAAGTCAGACTCAGACCGGCGAGTTTCGTCCTCGTTGTCTTGGAGCCACAGTAGCGAAGGGAGCACACGATGCAGCTTGAAGGCCAATGGATATGGGCGGGCGAGGAACACCCGAACGCTTACTGCTACCTGCGGCGAGAGTTTGACGCCGATGATGCCGTCGTCGCGGCGACGCTACGCATAACCGCTGACACGTCCTACTCGGTGTGGGTCAACGGGAAGTACATCGGCCAGGGCCCGGGCCCATTTGTCAGGTGGCACCGCCCCGTGGATGAGCATGATCTATCCGACGTGCTCCGAGCCACAGGCAACGTCATCTGCATACTCGCCCACTGGTGGGGCGTCATCAGCCACTCGCGCCCCAAGGGCCGCGCCGGCGTGCTGGCGGAGGTGAGCTGGGAGACGGCCTCCGGTCAGACAGGCCACATCGCCACCGATGAAACCTGGCGCGCCCTCCCCGCCGAGGCGTGGGACCGCGATGTATCTCGGCGCAGCGACGCCGTCGGCTGGACCGAATACTACGATGCCCGCCGCGAGCCCGTTGGCTGGGAACTGCCCGGCTTCGATGACACACACTGGCCAGCCGCCACCGTCGTCCCTCACGATGAGGCCACGCTCTTCCCTCGGATGGTCCCGCTCATACGCGAGAACCTCGAGTGGCCCATCGAGATCACCGGAGCATGGCGGGTCGGGCCTGACAGCCCCGGGCCGAACGATACCCCTGAGTTGACGGAGTTCCTCGATATCGAGCCACTGGAAGCGGTGCCCGACGAGTTCCTCCAGGATTTGCTGGCAGGCATTGACGCGCCGCAGGGCTATCAGGTCGAAGGCCTGACCGCCGACCGCGGCTTGGCAATCACGCTCGACTTGGGTGTGGAACTGGTCGGACAGTTCGACTTCGACATTGAGGCCCCGCAGGGCGGACGCATCGACATGGCCGCTGCCGAACTGCTCCGCGAGGGCCGCCCCTGGTGTTTCCGCAAGGGCTGCAAGTATGGGAATCGATACACCACGCGCGGTGGCCGGCAGCGCTGGCGCTCGCACTACTACCACGGGGCGCGCTACCTGCACATCGTGCTGCGCGGCTTCGACGGGCCCGTAACCATCCATCGGCTCGGCCTCTGGCGGCGCGAAGATCGGCCAGCACACGCTGCAGGTGGGTTCGCAGGAGGTCCACGTCGACTGCCCCACTCGCGAGCAGGCGGCCTACTGGGGCGACGCATGCTGGATCGGGCTTTGGACCGGCTGGCACACCGGAGATTTCAGCCACCTCAAGCACCTGCTCCTCTCGGCTGAGCCGGGACAGTACCCGGACGGGCAACTCTCGGCGTCCGTCTTCTCCAGTCAGGACCAGATACTCTTCGACTACACACTCATTTTCCTCTGGGGGCTGGCGGCTTACTGCGAACACACCGGAGACCTCGGCGTCGCGCAGCATCTCGCACCCACTGTCGAGCGCATGCTCGCGTGGCACCGGGAGCGCGTCGGCGATAGTGGCCTGCTGGACTTCGACCACATGGCGTTGACCGTCGCCAGCCACGGCTACCAGCGCGTGTTCATCGACCATCCCGGACTGGGCTGGCACAACTTTGACCACCCGGGCCTTGATCGCGACGGCACCAATGCCGCGCTCAACATGTTCTACCTCGGCGCGCTCCAATCGTGGGCGGGCCTCCTCGCCCGGATGGGTGACGCTGACCAAGCTCAGGCCGCCGGCGACGAAGCCTCGACACTCGCAGCGACCATCGAGGGCACCTTCTATGACTGCGACCGTGGCGTCTATGCCGACGGGCTGGTCGACGGAGTGCTGTCGAACCAGATCAGCCAGCAGACCAACGCGCCGTCTGCCCCACTGAGCGCCGACGTGAGTTGCTTGAGCGAGTCCTCAGCGACGACCCCGAGCTGTGTCGGTGCAGCCCCTACTTCTGGATATACATGTTCGAGGCCATGGCGATGACCGGCATGCACCCGGAAATGCTGGCGGCCATCCACGAACTCTGGGGGCCTATGATCGACGCGGACGCAACCACCTGGTGGGAGTGCTTCGGCGGCGACGACCGCGACAGCCTCTGCCATCCGTGGTCAAGCGCGCCCAACTACGTGCTCATGCGCCACATGCTGGGCATCGCACCGGCTGCAGCGGGCTTCGCCGAAGTCGAGGTGCGCCCCCGCCCGGACCTGATCGACCACGCAGTAGGAACCGTGCGCACGGTGCGCGGCGACGTCACGGTCGGCTGGAACACCGACGAGGAGATGTCACCATACGTGGCGGCGCTCTTGCCGGACGGCGTACCCGGCTCCATCACCCTCCCTGACGGGTGGATCTTCGACGCAACTGGTGAGGGCCATGTCTCGCTCCCGGACGGCGGCAACGGGAAATGGGCGATACGAGAGCAGGAATGAGCCGTCAGGCCACGAAGTGATGAGAAGCGGGTTCTGCACCTGCACACCGATGGCGTTGATCTTCTGGGAGGTACTGACATGACGACCGTCTTGATCATCATAGTCGGGATCTACATCCTCAGTGGACTGAGAATGCTCTACCAGTACGAGCGTGGCGTGGTGTTCACACTCGGGAAGTTCCAGGGCGTCCATGAACCGGGGCTGATGTTCATCTGGCCGATCATCCAGACCATGCGCAGAGTCGACATGCGCATCAAGACCGCGGACATCCCCCGCCAGGAAGTCATCACCCGGGACAACATCCCGGTGCTGGCCGCGACTGTCGTCTACTTCAAGGTGATCCGCCCTCAGGACGCGATCATCGAGATCGAGGACTATGTCTACGCGGTGCGCCAGTACACCCAGGCGGCGCTGCGAGACGTGGTCGGCAACCACGAACTCGACTTCGTGCTCAGCGAGCGAGAGCAGATCGGTGGAGCCATTGGCGAGATGGTCGAGGCCGAGACCGGCGACTGGGGCGTGGCCATCGAGGCCATCAAGATCCAGGAGTTGGAGCTGCCAGCCGAGATGAAGCGGGCCATGGCCAAGCAGGCGGAGGCCGAGCGTGAGCGCCGTGCGGTCATCATCGCCTCCGAGGGCGAGCTGACTGCCTCCGTCAATCTCGAGAAGGCCGCCACGAACCTGGCCCGGGCCGACGGCGCGCTGCATCTGCGCACGCTGCAGACCATCCGCGACATCGCCGCCGACCCCTCCGAGAAGATCGTGCTCTTCCTGCCATCAGACATCGGAGCGGTCGCCTCGAAATTCGCGAGCGGGGAATGATCGGGGATGATCGACCGCAGAGTACGGTATCTGCAGTTGGCATTCAACGATGATCTCCGGACGGCGGCGCCGATCGTCCTCGGCCTGCCCCGCGAGGAGCGCATACTCGTCGAGGCCGGCACGCCCTTCATCAAGCGCGAGGGCATGGCCGGCGTCATGGCGCTGCGCAAGTTTTGGCCACACGGTCTGGTGGCCGATATCAAGACCACCGACGGTGGCGCCGAGGAGATCGAGATGGTGGCGGGGGCGGGCGCCACTGCCGCCACCGTCATGGGCAGTTGCCCGCAGGAGACGCTGGAGGTGTTCATCGCGGCCTGCGACTACTATGGGGTCGACTCGCTCATCGACATGCTTGGGGTGATCGACCCGTTGGCGGTCATGCGGGGGTTGAGCGGGCCGCCGACGGGCGTTGTGCTGCACCTGGGTCGCGACGAGGAGAGCACGCGCGGCAAGGCCATTCAGTATCGCCACGTGACGCGTGTCCGCAGCAAGTTCAATGTGGCGATCTCGGCGGCGGGCGGTGTGGACCTGCACAGTGCTCGCAGCGCGATATTCAACGGTGCGAACGTGGTGGTGGCGAACATCGTGCCCCCGGACAAGCCGTGGCGCGGTATCCCGTCGGACAGCGACGTCGCGGGCATGGCAAGGCAGTTCTTGGAGACGATTAAGTAGACGGCGTGCGGCAACACGCACGTCCGCTACTTGCCGCCGTACTCCTTCGACGGGTATATGCGATGGACGCCCGACCAAGCCTTCGCACGGATGCGGTTCCTCACGAGGTGAGGGAACAGCGGCTCGATGTGCGCGAAGATCTCGTCCAAGAGCTTCTTTCGCAAGGGCTTGAAGTCGGCGCTTGAGGGCACTCGTCTTCCGCTCACACTGAAGTCCCTCGTTGGGTCGGGACGGTAAGAGCAATGCAGAGCGTAGTTCCCGTCGTCGTCCATCTCAACGTCCCAACTGAACAGCAGCTTCGTACCAGTCTCTTCCGGAGTGCTCGGCGTTGCCTGGGCAACAGCCCTCACTCGCCCCAACATGGCCTCAACCGAGAGGCCTTCACGTACCCTGAAGTAGTCCGTGTGTCCTGATTCCGTGAACTCCAACGAGTCCGTCAGATACAATATACCCATCGCTCTCTGGGTCGGGTTCAGCGAACTCGGCCCAAGGTGGTGCTGCCGTACCTGTGGGAGACTTACTAGCTTGCCGTCCTGCGTGAGCGCGAGCGCGGCTTCGGCCGTTTTCTCGATCTGAGCCAAGGAGACACGTTCTTCGCGCAATTCCTTTTCGAGCGGACGCCATTTGCGCAGCACTACGATGCTGCCATCCAGTTGCAGGGGACCCTCGTAGCTCCGAGGCCCCCACTCGACACGCTCGGTCTTGTGTTCGTCTGGGGTGTCCCCCTCCGTGCACTCCCCGGTCTCAGGCGATGGGAACAGCACGCTCACATCAGCACGCTCCAGCGCGCTACGGATGTCCGCTGGCTTCAAGTCCTTCACCCGTGCCCTTATCGCGTTGACCAGCTTCGTATCCTTCGCTGCGAACATTTCTCGAAGGGCCGCATCTACCCGCTGATCTACCCGGTCCGTCTGCCAGCACTCGTCGAGACGTTCAGGGAACACTTCCTTGGCGAGGAGCCCTAGGACAGTGAACACTTCCTCCCTGTCCGTTGATATGGTGATGCTCCGGAACAGCTTCTGTTTGATGTCCCCGGGCGCGAACAGATTGTAGATGGAGTAGACGTCGCCATCGGTGAGGATGCACCATTTGACGCCGGCAACCGCTGCGTAAGCTGCGATCTGCCCCTGCCACTTCACATCGTCTAGATTCACATCCAACGCCTTGGCCTCGATGAAGATTACGGCAGCGCCATCATCGAGAAGAGCATAGTCCACCGGGTTGCCCTTGGGATCGCCCTTGTATTCGGGATGGACCTCGAAGGGATCATGCACGTCCCAGCCCAGCCCCTGTAGGACGGGCTCGATGAAGGCCTTCTTCGTCTGCTCCTCGCCAAGACCGCTCTTGCCGTTCCTCACCTTGGTGAGCGTACCGCGCACCTTGCGCAGAGCCTTCTGCAGCCGCTGGCTCGCTTCAGTATTCGCCATCAGATAAGGCCTCCCGTACAGACTAAGGCACGTCCGATGTATATCAGATTTGATCGCTCAACTTCTGTATCATTTCGGCGACCTAGCTCGCTTGTCCTCCACATATTCTGTGGCTCGACGCATCCGTCGTGCAAGCATATTGCTGCCTCTATCCATTGTCCAGAATGCGCATCCGGCTGCTGACGCATACTACAACAATCTCCACCCAAGGAATCCAGCCTTCCGTCGGGGAACCTGAACTTGCCATGACGCGTGGCTCACTTCAGTGTATTCCCTGACGGGAGGCCCATCGCCATGTTGCGCCGCTGGATCGCGCTCATCGTCTGCACTGCCACCCTCGCCGCTGTTGCACCCGCCTGCGCGGCTGTATACGTCACTCAGCCCCCACCCGAGATCGAGAAGACCGCCGACGGCGAGCAGTTCATCCAGCAGGTCACCCTCGCCAACGAATACGCCCACTTCAACTTCGTCTACGATGTGAACCGCACCGACGAGGCCGCCAACGAAATCACCTCTCACTGGTGGCAGTGGGAGCAGGGATACATCCCCATCGGCTTGACCGAACCGTCCCACGCCAACTGGTACTGGCAGGCCTTCATGCGCTGGACCATCGACGGCATGAGCCTGCACACATACGCCGCCACGATGCGCGTGGTCCGCGAATCCGGCCCGGACGGCATGGTCGAGTATACATGGGATACACCCAAGGCGCGCGTATGGGCGCGTTTCGCTCTGGTCACCGGCTCGGACAAGCTGATGATGTTCGCCGGCTATGAGCCCAAGGAGCCCGTGGAGACCGTGCGCCTCACGCTGGCGTGCTACCCGGCATCCTTCGCCCAGCCCCGCAACCGCGCCGTGACGACCGTCGAGGGCACGCGCCTGCCCGGCGAAACCATCGAGATGGACCTGGAGAATGAGCGCTGGGTGCTCTTCGAGGACACCACCGAGGGCCGCCCCGGTGCGGGCTCAGGCGGCATGATCATCGGCACCCCGGACGCTTTCAGCAGCATCACCATCCCGGTTGGCGACTACGGTATCAACCCCGTTTTGGAGCTGGCCCCGGGCCAGCAGAGCTTCGCCATCGGCTTGTACGACTACCCGTCGCTGCCCGACTACCAGAAGACTCGCGAGTATTTCCTCACGTCGGCCGACGCCGAAGCCGACGCACTTGAGCAGATGGCCGCAGGCGATCTGGACCAGCCACTGCCTGCGCAGACCATGAACCCCGAGCGAGTGGCGCTACTCAAGGCAGAGGGCGAGCGCCGCTTCGAGCGACCGACTGAGGTATGGCGGCCCGACCCCACGCCGCTGGACTTCAACTGGGCAGCGTCTCTGCCCGGCGAGCCGATCAATGCGGCCATCTACTGCCGCCGGTACGCCGCATGGGAGACCATGGAGCTGGCGAGGCGGCTTGAGATGACGGCCGAGCACGTCTACTTCGACGGTCGCGACACGCTCTCGAATAACACTGCGTGGCCTTACCGCCACTCCACCGGCGACTTCGCCATCCCCCAGGGCGTTGCGGCCCTGAAAGCCGCAACCATGGCCACGGACCCGAAGCTCGACGTCGCCATCGTCTCCGGCGTCTTCGGCGACGCCGTCCCTGGCGTCGCGCGCACTGCCATTCTCGAACAAGTCGCCGCAGGTAAGGGCCTGCTGATCGTCGGACCGGCAGGGCAACTGCGAGGCTGGCCAGACGAGACCTTCGCCACCCCCGACCCGGGCCTGAGCGAGGAGATTCTGGCTGCTTTCGACTGGGAGGCAATCCCCGGATACCGCCCCGGCGAGCGCGGTAGAGTGGGCGAAGATCTACCCGTTCGAGCCTATAGCTATGGTGATGGCCACGTGGTGCACCTGAACATAAACCTGTGCACCTACAGCGCGCTGGTTCCGCGCAACGATGCGACCGAGGGGCTCGACGGAGCAACCGACCGCTGCCTCGCCATCGCGGCCCGCTGCGTGCTGGGAGCGGCGGAACGGCTGCCGGAGGTGGACTTCGACGCTCCGTTCGCCACTGAGCACGACCCCGCGAACGTCTCCGTGCGGGTGCAGGATGACCTGGATCGGGTGCTGATGGAGGCCACGCGCGATCTCGTGAAAGGGGAGGACATGGACTTCGGGAGCGCCCCTGGTGGACGCCCGTGCTTCCTCGACCTGGTCCTGCGCGACGACAACGGCGACTGCATCGGGTTCACCTCGCGCGCGCTCCCTGCAATGGAGACGACGGCGCTCGCCGAGATCGAGATCGAGCCCTCGACGATCACCTACGACCCCGCCCCGCCGCTGGTGGACATGCCCGAGGGCGGACAGGCGACTTTCTCGGCGACAGTGGCCGACGCGCCAGCGGGTGCTGTGGTCAACTTCGAGGTCCGCGATGCCTTCGAGCGCGTCGTGGCCCGTGCATCGGCACCTGCCGTCAATGGTGCGGTGCAGGTGCAGGTCGACCTGCCGCGCCCGGTGACCGTCTGTCATCTGGTGGACGTGTCGCTGATGCAGGGCGATACCGAGAGGGCCTTCGAACGCAAGCGCTTCACCATGACCGTCCCCTATCCCTACGATGACTTCACCGCGCTCGTGTGGACCTACGCGGGCGGCGACCCGCTCCTGCAGCGCACCGACCGAATGTGCTACGAGATGGGCGCGGAGATGAGCGACCTGTGCCACATGGGCAGCTACGACGACGTGGGCGCGGCGCGCGAGTATTCGGTCAGCGCCCGCTCCGGCATGCGCATGATCCCGTATGTGACCCGCCTTGCTGGTAGCGCCAACGCCAACAACGAGCGCGACCGCTGCTTCCACGATCCGGCGCTGCTGACCAGAATGCAGGAGTCTCTGATTCCCACCTGTCGACAGGCGGCCGCCTACTCGTGCGCGGCCTACACGCTCGGCGACGAGAACTATCTGTTCCGAGGCGAGAACGAGTGTTGCCATACGCCAGCCTCCATCGCGGCCTTCCGCGAGTGGCTCGGCAGCAAGTATGGCACCATCGCCGCGCTCAACGCCGAGTGGGGCACCGATTACGCAGACTTCAACGGTTTCGAGCGACCGATGCTGCTGGCCGAGGTGGCGCAGCAGATCAGCAGCTTCGCGCCCTGGATCGACCACAAGCTCTTCATGGACGAGACCTTCGCCAGCGCCCACGACGAATACGCCGACATCATCCGCAGCGTCGACCCGGGCGCCAAGGTCGGCTGGGATGGGCTGCTGACCAATAGCTGGCGCGCGGGCTACGACTACGAGGCGCTCACCCGCAACCTGGAGATGAACCAGACCTACACCGTGCGCTGGCTCGATGGCGAGCTCTATCGCTCCTTCAAGCGTGATGACGCCCTCACCGGCAAGTGGGGCAACCATGTTGGCGACGTGCGCGGCGGGTGGGCCGCTCTGCCCTGGGATTGCCTCTTCGCAGGCGACCAGTCCGTGTGGTGGTGGACCTCATGGGGCTGCGATTACATCCCCTTCTACCCGGACTTGACGCCGAACGTCTACGCGGATCAGTTCTTCGAGGCGGTGCGCGAGGTGACCGCCGGCCCCGGCAAACTGCTGCTGCACGGGCAGCGCCAGCACTCTGGCATCGGGGTACTGTATTCGCAGCGTGACCTGTTCGCAGCCGCCATCGTCGGAGAGAACATCGAGAAGGGCACGCTCGATGGCGACGGCAACTTCCTCCGCGAGCACGAGGCCCTCATCAAGGCCGTGCGTGACCTCGGGTATCAGTATGAGCACGTCTCGACCGGCCAACTCGCGAGCGGCGTGCTGACCGTAGAGGATTACCCGGTCTTCGTGATGCCGCTGGCAATGTGCGTCTCCGATGAGACCGCCCAAATCCTGCGCGAGTATGTAGAGGCAGGTGGCACGCTCATCGTCGACGGTCGCGCGGGAATGCTCACCGGCGAGGGCGCGATGCGCGAGACACGCGCGCTCGACGAACTCCTCGGCGTCGCCGGTCCCACCGGCCCCGAGGCCCTCGCAACAGAGTCTGCCTCGCTTGAGGTAACCGTCGACGGCGTCATGCACGGGACGCAGGCACCGCAGCAAGTGACCATCGAGCCGACTTGGCTGGAGGTGCTTGAGCCCGGTCTGACGGTCACCACCGGGACCGCGCTCGCGCAAGCCGGAGACACGCCGGTGCTGGTCGTCAACACGGTCGGCGAGGGCCGAGCGATCACCCTCAATATCGCCGCCAAGCCCTTCCTCGACCGCCGAGCGGAAGGCACCGAAGGCCCGCTGATGAACGCTCTTGACGCGGCAATCCGAGGCGCAGGCATCGCGCCACCGTGTGAATTGGCCTCCCCCGATGGTGGTCGCGTACACGCCAACCAGCAAGTGGTCTTTACCGATGGCCAAGCGACCTATCTCGGTCTGCAGCCAGACATCCTGATGTATGACATCGCTGACCAGCAGGCCCACGTCACGCTGCCGGAGCCGACCATCGTCTACGACATGCGCACAGGCAAGCAGGTTGGCAAGGGCCCGGTGAGCGAGTGGGACGTGACGCTTTCGCGCGGCCATCCGCTGGCATACGCGATGCTCCCCTACCGCGTCCGACGGCTGCAGGTCGAAGCACCGCGCAGCGCCGGCCTCGGTGAGACCGTTCAGGTCGGTGCCACGGTCGAGACCTCCGGTGAGCCCGGCTACCACGTGGTCCGCGTTGATCTATACGCGCCCGGCAGCGACACGCCGCACCGGCAGTATTCCCAGAACATCGCCTGTGACGCTGGCAGCGGCACCGTTTCCATCCCCTTCGCGCTCAGCGACCCGGCGGGCGAGTGGCGCCTCAGGCTCAGGGACGCGGCGACCGGCGTGACACAGACGCGGACAATCGAGCTCAACTGAAGAGGTGCGCAATGAGACTGGCTCTATTCATAGCGACAGCGCTTCTGGTCGTGGCAGCGGGTGCGGCCGAAGACGCCTCGACGTCTTCAAGGCGGGCAACGCGGTCATCGAGCGCGTCCAGGAGAACGCGAGCGATGGCGAGTGGAGCCTGAAGATGGAGATTGTGGGCTCTGAGGTCGACACCTGGCCGGGGTTGAGTTACATCCCGGCCGATCCAGACCTGTCCGAGCACAAAGTGTTGGCGTTCGACGCCTACAACCCGAGCGACGACATTGCCTACATGTCCTACCGGGTCGACGACGGGAACGGGAAGACGCGTTTCGAGAGCGCACGTCTGCAGCCCGGCAAACACACGACCGTTGAGATATACGTTCGCGCCATGGGCAGCGAACTCGATCTGACTCAGATGGTGAAATTCTATCTCTACAGCCGCATGCCGCGCAAAAACTACACCTGGTACCTCGACAACTTCCGCTACACCGATGGCAGCTATGACTTCTCGCCGCGCCGACACCTGGAGACAAACCCGGAGATCGCGCCTACTGCCGAGGAGCAGCAGCGTGGCTTTGCCCTCTTTCACCGCCACTACATGGACCTCGTCTTCCCCACCTCAATACCCACCGAAGAGCAGCGCGAAGTCAGTCTCGCGACTTTCGCGACCCCCGGCGAGGACGAGCCGTTGACCATCAGCCTCCGTGCCCTCCGCGATCTGCAGGGCGCTCGCGCGCAAATCTCCGACCTGCAGTCGGCAGACGGAGCGACCATCGCAGCGAGTGAAGCGACCGCCTACCCCGTCCGCTGCCTGCCAAAGCGCGAGCACTACCAGTCGAAGTATTACATCGAGGATCTGCCCGTGCTGCTGGAGCGGCGGGAGAGCGTGGACGTCGCGGCCGGAGTCAGCCAGCGCTTCTGGCTGAACATCCACGTGCCCGCAGACGCCACGCCCGGGATCTATGAGGGCAGCGTCACGGTCAGCGCCGATGCCGCGAGCGCAGACGTGCCGATTCAACTCGAGGTGCTGCCTTTCGCGCTCGAAGAGACTGAGGGCGTATGGGTCGGCGACTACTACGCCGGTCCAAGGTTGCCCATCGAGGACCCGGCCTATGGCGAGGTCATGCGCGCTGAGATGGCCGATATGCGCGCCCACGGAATGACATCGGTGGGCCTGTGCTTCGGGCCAGCGCTCGCGTCCTTCGCCGTCACCGACGATGGCGTCGAACTCACCTACGCCGATGATGACCGCTACGTGCAGTTCATGGACGCCTACGTGGAACTGGGCTTCCCCGCGCCGGTAATCCAGCTCAGTGACAGCCCCCAGCACGCGCTGGGAGCGACCTACCGCCTGCACACTGATGAATTCGCTAATCACTACAAAGCGGGCTGGATCGCGATGCGCGCTGAGGCCGAGCGCCGCGGCTGGCCTGAAGTGATCGTGCAGCCAGTCGATGAGCCGGGGTGGCAATCGCAGGACGTCAAAGACCGGGCGGTGCGCCTGCTGCAGATACTCAAGGAGATCCCCGGCTTGCGCACCGAACAGGACGGCCCGGGTGACGAGTTCTTCGAGGAGATCGCCGGGCCCTACGCCGATGTGTGGGCTTACAACGGTGGTCTCGGCACACCGGAACGCGTCGCGCAGGCCATCGCCGACGGTCACCTTGTGACCTGCTACAACAACGACGTCGAGGGATACCGAGCTGAGTTGCAGCGTTACGCGGGCTGCTACTTCATGCTGGCGTCAGGCACGCACGGCATCTACAACTGGCAGTACCACGGCTGGAAGGGCAGCGCCTACGACGACCAGGACGCGAAGTATGGTGACTTCCTCCACGTCTACCCCGCGACCGACACTGAAGTCGGTGGCCCGGCGGCTGGTTGGGAGGGCGCGCGCGAGGGCGCTGACGACTACAAGTACTGCCAGCTGCTCATGAGGACTATAGAGCGGGCACGCGCTGCGGGCAAGGCAACACAGGCCGAAGCCGCCCAGGCGGTGCTTGACGAGATCGTCGCATCGATTCAGTACACACCGCGCCTGCGCAACACGGCCAAGTTCGCGCAGATGACCACCGATGACGACGGCGTATCACGCGTTGGTGGCCAGTTCCTCGTACCGAACGGTTGGGAGTTCGAGCGTTACGATGAGGCCCGCCGCCAGGTGGCCGATCAGATCCTCGCGCTGATGAAAGAGCTCGGCGAACTGTAACCCGTATCCCCTCTGGGGCAGAGCTCCTCGCTCTGCCCCGGACCGCCATACCTCCAGAACCGAGATTGGCTCCACCTCTGCATTACCTCCGAAACACGTGAGCAAATCACGAGTTGGTCTTGAGCGCATGTTGACCACCATTTGGTAGCATTCAAACACTATAGCCGCAGATTACTGAAGCTTCACTGCACCAGCAATGGAAGCCGAGGGGGTCTGCGGCGCGTGCTTCTGTTCCGCACCCCCGCCGAGATCTCGATCCGTCATCTATTTCGGAGGGAGTGCCATGAGAACACGATGGATCATTGTATTTGGCCTTTGGGCTGGACTGAGCCTGCTCGTGACCAACGCGGCGTTTGCGGGTGACCTGGCCGGCATGTCGTTGGGCGACTTCGTCTGGGTGGACACCAACGAAGATGGCCTGCAGGATGAGGTCGGAACAGGCGTCAACGGCGTTCGGGTTGATCTGTACGCGCACTACGAGGACAGCACCCTTGTCTTTATCGGCAGCACCACCACTGCGACCAAGTCCGACAGCACGCCCGATCGCCCTTGGACCGGCGATGGCTACTACGAGTTCAACGGCCTGGAGTTGGGCGAGTACCGTCTGGTGTTCCATCTCCCGGGCGGCTACAAGTGGACCAAACAGGGGCCGAATGAACCGGGCGTGTGCGATCCGACCTGCCCAATCGATATCCGCAGGGATGTGAACGACTCTGACGTCGCCCCTAGTACTGGAATTATCGATTGGTTCTGGATGGGAACGACAGACGGCAACTATCCCAAGGCAGGCAACCTCGTGGATCTCGATGACTGGACTCGCGACGCCGGTCTGATTGAGACCACTTTCGAGGACCCGGGCTGTGGTACGCCCGGCTACTGGAAGAACCACCCGGACGCCTGGCCGGTCCAGGTCATCACCATCGGTGGCATTGACTACTCAAAGGCTCAAGCCATCGGCCTCATGAAGAAGTTCGACAAGAAGGACATGCGATACCTCATGTTCATGCACCTGGTCTCCGCCAAGCTCAACGTCATCATCGGGAACAGCAACGTGATCATCGCCCCATACATCGCGCTTGGCGATGAGTGGATGAGAACATACGCACCCAATGGACTGCCTGAGAAGAGTTCTGCTGTCAGCGCAGACAGCTATGCCTGGCAGGATGGCGATGGCGAGGACATCAAGGACATGCTCGACGACTACAACAACGGTCTGCTCGACGCTCCCGCACGCGACTGACGAGTGTCAGTTTCGCAACAGCGCCGCAGTATGCACCGCCGGAGACGTCCTGTCATGCGGCCCCACCCCACATGGGTGGGGCCGCTTCGATTCTCTGATGCCCGTGGAAGGAAGGTGACACAGCCACAGACGGCGCAGGATACCGGCTCGGGCGAATGGTCATGTGTGGGATACTCGTCGCGACGCTGGCAACCGTAGCGACGGCCGCCCAGGAAGTCTTCTCGCAGACACCATGGGACCGCGAAATGGCCGTGGGCCTCGAGCCCGATCAGGAGATGACCCGCACCGATCTGCTTTCAGGCAACACCATCTGCCAGGTGTTCACCCCATCAGCAGCGCGTCTCGAACGGTTGGACATCGTGACCAAGAACCGCACCGACCGCACACCTGGGGCCATTCGACTGTGGCGCTGGGCAGGATCGTATGCCGAAACTCTGGCTGGCGAAGCACTGTGGGAGGATGACCTGCTCTTCAGCGGCCAGGACTCGCCCTACCTGCGCAACTACTTCCCGCGCGTCGATATCGAGCCCGGCACGCAGTACATGATCGAATGCTCGCGCCCCAGCGAGGCGTTCTACATGGCGGGCGTCAAGGAGGACGCTTACGAGAGCGGCTTCGCAATCACGAACGAGAAGAACCGGCCGGACTGGGACATGTACTTCCGCACCTTCGGCCCCGGAGAGACGCAGAGCCCCACCCACCGCGAACTCCCGGAACCAGGTGACCTGACGCCGACGCCCCCAGCTCCCCCCAGCAAGGTCACACGCGACACATACATCAACGCCATAGATCGCTACGTGCAGGCCAGTCTGGCCAACTGGGAAGCGCAGCCGGGACGTCGCGCCGCGCAGAGACTCTACTTCACGGGCTTCCTCTACCGACATGGCGCACAGGGCCAGTGGGCGGACGGTCTCGCCGAGCGTATGGATCAGGCGATCGCGTATCTGACCGAGAACGAAGATTACGGGGGTAGCCCGTGGTACGTGATCCAGACCGGCTGGGGGATCAAGTGGTTCCAGGGATGTGACGAGTGGACTGATGAGGTCGCTGCAATCGCGCGCGAAGTGATGCTGACCGCGACACGCCGCTTGCTGGCGACACCCGAACGCGGAGCGATGAACCGGGCGATGTGGGACGTGGCGGGCGCGCGCCTGGCCTCAGAACTCTACCCGGACGCGCCGGAAGCAGCCGAATGGCGCCAGTACTCGGATGAGGTCTGGCATCACTGGGCAGACTTCGACGACACCTATGAGGACAGCTCGCATTACAACGCGGTCTTCCTGCGCTTCATGCTCGGCCACCTGCAGCTCACCGATCAGATGGACATCTTCAAGCGCCCCGGCATGCGCCAATTCATGGACCGCTATCGCGACCTGATCTCCCCGACCGGAATGATGGTTGGCTGGGGCGACAGCCCGGGCTACGGCACTGACTGGGGCGCGTTCGTCGCGGCATTCGAGGCGGCGGCGACAGCCACCGGCGACGGGACGTACAAGTGGGCCGCGCACAAGCTTCTCGACGGTCATCGCCGCAACATCATTGGTGAGGACCCCCTACTGCTGTGCTACGAGGATCTGCGCAGCCTGCCGATGGCATGGCTTGAGGCCGATGACTCCATCCAGCCGGTTGCGCCGGAACTGCGCAGCGGTGTGTACACGATGGCCTACCCACACTACGTCCCCAAGCAGGAGCGGGTCGCGGCGAACCTGCCCACCTACCTTTTGGAGGACCGCGAGACGCCCTGGAAGATGCTGCAACGCGACGGCGAGGGCGAGACTGCGTGGTGGTCGCTCTTCGGGCTCCTGCCACTGGCCGGCCACGGTCATGCGGACGCGCCCGCGCTCCTGAGCCTCTACGCGGACGGCACGAAGCTCCTGCGCGATAGCACCTACTTCCACAAGCAGTGGATGGACCACAATCTACTTTTCGGGGTCCGCGTCAACGGCGGGAAACTCGGCGATCTGCCTGCCGAGACCGAAGTGCTGACTTTCGAAGACCGAGCCGAGTTCTGCTACGCGGACATTGCCTGGAGCGACTACAACGGCTGGGGCCTCCCGCTGCGCCGCGAAGTGCTCTTCGTCAAGGGCTTGGGCTGGTGGGTGCGCGACCGCACTGAAGTCACCGAGGAGTGCGACTGGTTCCTCGGACCGCTCTGGCAGGTCGACAGGATTCTGGAGCGAGGCGCAACCTGGTTTGACGTGGACTACCCACAACCCGCCAGCTTCCTCTGGCCGACGGCGAATGGAGACGCGCACCTGCTGGTGGCTTTCGCCCCCAGCGATACGGCGACGGTCGACTACGCGGACATGAGCCATCGGGTAGTGGAGGGCAAGCCCTACTATTCGTCTTCGCCATGGACAGTCTACCAATGCGACGGGCCGGTGACCCTCCGACCGGGCCAGGACGCCGTCTACAGCAGTCTGCTGATCCCCATGCCAGCCGATCAAGACAGCGGCGTGGTGGGCGACAGTGTCGAGACACTGGTCGACGAGCCGGGCGCGAGCGTCATTCGGCTGCGACGCGGCGATACCACTTGGACGATGGCCCTCAACCCCGATGGCCGCGAGCTTGACCTCGGTGCCGCAACCAGCAGCGCGCGCGTGAGCATCGTGCGCCAGCAGGATGGCCAGCCGGCGCAGATCACCGAGATGTGAGAGACTTCAGGGGCTGATCACGCGGGCTTCGCCCCACCAGGCATAGTCGTTCGTGATGCCGTCGCCACCGTCGGTGGTGACCAGCGTGAGCGTCTGCGCACCGGTCAGGTCGACCATCACGGGCATGACCGGCTGGCCGATGCGGAAGGGCCCGCTGTTGAAGCGTTCCACACCGTCAACCTTGACGATGAACTCAACTGAAGCGTCGGGCTTCGCCGTACCGAGCCCAACTGCGGCGACGAAGTATTTGTACTTCCCACCAACGTCCCAGGTGGCCTCAAACACAGACTCGCCGTAGATTGAGTGCGCGTACTCCCGCCCTTGATACGAACTGTCCGTCACCAGCTTCACCGGCCCGTTCATCTGCTCCCACGTCTTTCCGGTCGGCAGCCAGCCAGGCGACACCTCCGCCGGCGCCAGGTCCATCAGCCACGTGACTCGCTCGTCAGGGATGGCCCGCACCTCCGGCGCGTACTGCACCTCCCAGTCAGGCACGATGGTCTCGCGCACCGGCTGATACTCCTCAGTCTCCGGGCCCATCACCTGCATCTCGACCACGCGCGCTCCGCCCAGGCTGGAGTTGCGCTGGACCGTCAGCTTGACGTAGCGCGCGGGCACCGGATCAAACCAGCGCTCGGTGCCCTCGGCCCGGGCATTGTCCTCGTTGCGACTCTCGTCGATGACGGTCACCCAGTTCTCGCCATCCTCCGAGGCCTCGATGGTGTACTTGTACACACGCAGACGGGTCTGCAAGGATTCCTGCTCCCATGTATGCAGCCGCAGCGCAATGTGATCGACCGTCCGCGCCTCCCCAAGATCCACCTGCAACCACTGTGGCATCTCGAACGTGTAATGGCGCTGCGGGTCGGTGTCCGACCACCAATAGTTGTCGTTCGAGAGCACGCCGTCCACGGCGTTCTCGGGCGGGAAGTTCTCCAGCGATGAGGACGCGGTCACCGAAGCCCCCAGCGCATAGTTCACCGAGCGCGTGCGCGGGGGCAACTCGATGGCGGCCAGCTGCAACTCGTAAACGCGGATCTCGCCGCCGTGCATAGTCTCGGATATGACCGCGCGATCGTCCACGAGCGCCCAGCTCACATCCCGGTCAGCGTGGCACTCCAGCACGTCCGCGACGGGCGTATTGCAGATAATCTCGAAGGGCAAATCTCTGTAGGGATAGGTCGCATGGACTTTGGCGGTGCCCCCCTGCACCGGAACAATCTCCTCACGCGCGCAGGAGAAATTGTACATGGTCACCACCCAGCCGTCGCCCTTCCGGGCCACGCTCCACGACAAATCCGGCCGGTCTTCAGGCCGGCACCGCACTTCCACCGGCGAGACACCCGCGGCGAGGTGTTCGAGCAGGTGCGGAACGAAGTTCAGCAGAGGCCGCTCCTGGTAACGCACACCGCGCCAGTTGCGCGCCTCATACTGCTCCGTCTGCACCGGGTAGGTCGGCAGCAGTACTATCACGTGCCCATCGCCGACGCGGTTGCGCGTAACGACCGGTCGGCCCTTGGCGTCGGAGATGATCGCCTCCGCCCCGGAGAGTGTTGCGAGGTGAAGCGCGAAGGGCTCTTCGGTCGTGGTGTGCCCACAGACAGCGCAGGACAACTGGCCCTCGGACTGCACCGGTTCGCCGCTGGCAATGCTCAGACCCGTGAAATCGGTGGGCCAGTCTCCGGGGATGTCCGCCGCGCAGACCACGAGCGTGCCGCCCGAGCGCACATGCTCGGCCACTTTTGCCGAGAAATCAGCGTCGAACTCGGTGCCCCCGAGGGCGACCAGAGTCTTGTAGTTGGCCAGCAGCGCGGGATCCACACCGTCGCCCGGAACGTTGGGCTGCAGCAGATCGAAGATCTCACCATAGGGCGCGACCCGCGAGTAGCCGCCCACGCCCTCGGCGTGACGATGCTCGGGGAAGAGCGTCTCGATCACGCCCTGGCTGTAGAAATCCGCAGCATCGTTGGGCAGGTTGTAGCCGAAGTAACTCCCGCCCGCGCGCGGCAGGGAGCGGTTGTGGTCAAGCATCAGCGCGATGGGAGCGATCGGTACGCCACGCTCGGGGTGGCGGTCCACGAAGTCGAGCATGTCCTTGTAGATATGGCCTATCGTGGATAGCTCCATCTGACCGTCGCCCTCAATGTCCTGCATCAGACTGGCCGGAATGCCCTCGTTCACATAGTAGTTGGCCCCGATCAGGTAGGGCCGGTAGATGTAATACCACAGGTGCGGCAGCGGCATCCCCCACTCGTCCCCGCGAGTGGTGTACCATGCGCGCGAGAAGTAGCCCCACATCTCGGTGGGCTCATGCCCGCGCCAGCACATCGTGAACTTGCCGCCGCCAGACTGCCGATTCATTCCGCGCAGGCGCGCGGCGGCGAAAGCATCCGCGCCCTTCTCCCCCACTGCGACCGTGCTCGGCAGCGACGCCATGTGATAGTTGCCCACGTACATTCCCCACGCCAGGCACCGGCCCACTGGTCGGTAGAACTCCTCGCAGTAGAGGTCCGACAGCGTGCGCAATTCGGGCCGCGTCCACTCGTGCTCGAGATCGTGCAGGAACGGCAACTCCTGCTCAAGGCGGGGGATCAGATCGTTCGCGAAGAACTCCTTCGCACTCTCGGGATCCCACAGGTGCATGGAGGAGCCGACCCATCGCTCGCCGGTCTTCAGGTAGTGGAATACGGGCTCGAGGCGGTAGACTGTCTCCGGCTGCCCGTCGCCGATCCACTGCTCGCCCATGGCGTCGAGCAGTTCCTGATCCGGCGGCGGATTGGCCCGGAAGCGCGTGTAGAAGATCGTGTGGATCGGGTACTCGTTGTCGAGCATGATCTCGATCATCCGGCGCATGGTTGCGTCTTCGGCCAGGGCTTCCCGGACGGCGGGCCGGAAGTTCTCGATGTAGCTGAAGTTGGTGTGCCCGGGAATGATCCGCTCCAGCAAGCCAACCTGCTGGAGTTCGTCCATCGCTTCCTGCTTGAGCCACAGATACGGGCCCTGTGCTGCCGGGTAAAAGTCCTTCGGCCCGACCTGCCCGGTCAGCCAGCAATCGTTGAACTCCCACGAGGTCGCTGCAGGCGTCAGGGGCTCGATCGCGGGCAACGCCAGGTCGTGCGACGGCGCGGGAGGGCCCGCCGAGGCCCCAGTAGCCACAATTGCGAGCACAGCTATCAGCAGCGCCAGTCTTGTCCTCATGCCGTCCTCCTCGACGCATACACGCTCAGCGGGCCAGTTTCACGCGGTAGGTATGCATCGCCTCGGCCATGAACGCGTTCTCGGTGACCGGCACGTCCTCGCCACTCGTCACGTCGATTGCGGAGATCAGCCCGTCGACCTGGTGGCGGAACTGACGGTAGGCAAAGAGGACATCGTCGGCACCGTCAGGCCCATCCCACCAGACGCCATTGTCATCCGGCAGCGTATGTCGCCAAGTCATCAGGTCAACCACCGCCGTGTAGTCGCGATTGGCCTGCCCGACCTTCTCGTGCCGCTCCGGCGTCTGCTCGAAGGGCAGCCAGACTACCCACGCCGGCGCCTTATTGGCCAGACTGCGGTAGTAGTAGTCGCCGCCCGTGATAACGTCATTGACCACCTGATTGCGTTTCTCATCGAGTTCGTGGCCGATGTAGTTCGAGAGACCGTAGCGCGTCATGGGGTCGGGACCGCTGGCGGCAGGAGAGTCCACATTCGCGACCGGGAAGCCCGGCGCGGTAATCCCGAAAGTGCCGGTGGATTCCACATACAGCACATAGCCCGCCTGAGAAAGGGCGGCGTGGAAGTCGAACAGGTCTGCCGCCTGCTCCATGGCGATCCGCCGATCAGCAAGCCTGATGCCGTGCGTGAAGTTGTTGTACGAGTCGAGCCACAGACTGCCCAGTCCGGTCTCCTCGCGGATCTTCGTCCACTGTGCCACCGCGTAGTCATGCCACCCGCCCTGGAACCGCGTGCCGCGGATCGATGGGAAGCAATATCCCGTCGGCGGCTTGCCGTCCACGCCCTCGAGCCACCATGACGGGAACTTCTCGAAGAGCGGCGAATACTGCCACATGTGCGCGGTCGGCGCCCACGCCTGCACGATCATCCCATTCTCGGCCGCCTTGTCGCAGAGATACTTCAGAGCCTTGGGGCCCCCGAAATCCTCGCCCGGCTCAATGAAGTCCAGCGAGCAGCCGCCACGTCCCCAGACGCTGTGCAGGACCAGCACCTTGAACCCCAGCGCCCCGAGCTTGGGGGCGACCTCGTCCGCGATATGGTAGAGTACCTGGTCGCCCTGCTTCGCCAGTTCTCGCCAGTTCATCCAGCACTGAGCGGCAGGCATGGGCGTGTGTTGCGTGATCCCGCGGGCGGCAGCGGCCGTGTCGTACACGTAGTCGCGCAGCCTGGTCCACTCATCGTGGTCTCCGTAGTCGGTGTAGAGAACGCACTTCAGTGGCGTTCTCGCGTCAGCGTCGCCGGGAAGCATCGTGGTGTCGCGGAAGGACAGATACTCCTCCGAGCCAGAGCGGCGGTTGTCAACAAATGAGATCGGCTCAGCGTAGAACACGCCCAGCGCACCCTCGGGAGCGTACTGGTAGTCGAAGCCATCCCCGCCGGCGAAGCGTTGCCCGCCGGTCCCTATGTAGACGTTGTCAGGGGCGACGGCGAAGACGTTATCGACCGAGTAGCCATTCTGCGTAACGACGATCACGCCGAGCGGATTACCGCCAATCTCCCAAGTGGCTCGGTCGGCGATGGCAATGATTGCCTCCGACCGAGTTCGGACGTCGAAGCCGTACGCAAAGCCCGCGTAGCGCCGACCCGCAACATCATCCACGCGGGGTCGCAGCATCCAGCTCAGCCGGTCCTCGTGGCCGTCGGCAGCTTTGAGCAGGCTGCGGAGGATGACTTCGCCCTCGGAGCCGACATCGTGGCTGACATACCTGCACGAGACGTAGTGGCCCCCGCTCTCAGTCTCGATGAGTGGAGCGATCGGTGGCGCGGCTGAGTTGCGCAGCGGCAGGTCGCCGACGCGCACGTCAGTGATGCCAAGCAGGTTGCCACCATCGATGGCGAGAGTGATGTCAATGCCCGTGCTGAACGCGATGCGTATCGCGTCGTCTGCCACGGTCACCGTGGTCTCATCGCGCTCAGCCGGCGACGCGGGAGCCGCCGTGCGTGGGGGGATATCGCCTGCAGCACTCTCGGGAGGGAGAATGGCATCCTCGACCATCGCCACCTCGTGAGTATCCGCCGTCCACCCGGCAGTGTAGCCGCGACTGGGCTGCACAGTGACGTCGTCAACCCATATCCGCCCGCCCGCAGCTCGCGCCCAGAACTCAACCCGGGCCGCGCCTATGTGCGCCGAGGGCACGGTCAGATACATGTTCACTTGCTCCCAGTCCCAGTCGCCGTCGTGACGCGGGCCGATCACGAACCACTCCGTCGACGTGCTCTCGTCGGCCATCCACCACCATTTCGTATGGAAGGTCCGCACTCCCTGGCCGCGAGTGCGAAAGCGGATCAGGTAAGTCCGGCCGGCCTCCACCGCAAACGTGGGCGTGCCGCCAGCGTTGACCCAGCCGGCAGCGGGCGGCGGCTGGGCAGACCAGTCATACCATGTAGTCAAGTCAGTCGGCTGATTCGGCTCGGGAGCGCAGCGGGCCATAAGTGCCCGCGTGCCGTCAGGGCCCACGGCCAGCGCGCGATCGGCCTCACGCAGAGGCCGACTCACAGTCCAGCCATCGGGCACGCCATCCCCGTCGCCGTCCGCCTCCATGCTCCCGTTCGGGATGAGTGTGGCGCCAGGCTCATCGGTTGGCCCCAGTTCGCGGAAGACGACGTCATCGAAGAGGACAACCGCATCGCGATTGCGCACGTTCAGGTCAAAGCGTATCTCGCGCACGTCCTCGACGTTTCCGTAGAAGAACTGGTAGAGGGTCCAGTCATCGGTGACCTCGGTGTGGATCATCGACCGGCCCGCCATATACCCGGGCTCGCCATACTGCTGCATGCAGATCCGTATCTCGGGCGCGACAGGCGCGTCACTCACGCACTTCGCCCAGACCGATGCCAGATACAGCGTGTCCGGCTTGAGCGCGATCTTCCCAGCCGTGTAGAACATCGCGCTGAACCGTCCGGCGTTCTCGACGATCGCCACCCGTAGCGCGCTCTGACCGGAGTGCACATCGCCCGTCTCGGCCTCAAGCGCGAGGCCCTCCGCGTCCCATGCCTCAGGACCGGCCTCACCCCACGCCTCATAGCCAGGATTGGGGACGAGGTTCTCCTCCTGGGCACATACGGAAGCAATCGCCAACGCACCGATGTAGCCGAGCAGAAACAGGCGGAGGACAGTTCTCATGTTTCGCACCTCGCGGCGAAGTTTGGCCTGACGCTGCACACTTAGCCACAGGCAACGCTTTCACCTGTCAGGCGCAGCAAGGAACCTGTAGGCCCCGAAGCGAAGTGGATGACCAGTGACGAGCAAGAGGAGGTCTCACTATGCATCGCGCGCTGACAATTTCGCTGGTTCTGGTGACTATGGGGAGCGTCGCGCACGCTGACGCTGGCTCGCCGGTGGCGCTGCTGCGATCTGGGCGAACCTTCGTGCCCGTTCGCACCGTGGGCGAGATGCTGGGAGCGACGGTCGTCTACGCGTCAGGCGCAATCGAGGTGGCGACCGCATCAGGCGCAAGCGTCCACCTGACCGTTGGCCAGACAGCGGCATCGGTCGATGGGGCGCCAGTAACCTTGGACGCTGCGCCCTTCATCATCGATGGCGTGACCTACGTGCCGTTCCGCTTCATGTCCGAGGCGCTGGGGGCCTCCGTGAGCTGCGATACTCCGTGCCGCACCGTGCAAGTCACCGTCAACGGCACCGAACTTCCGTTGACCGTTGTGATCGACCGGGGAGCATCGCTCACCTACCAGGGCGCGTGGTTCGATGTCAACTATCCGCGCGCCTTCACGGTGCTGGAGCGCGAGCTCTGCGCCTCGAGCACGGGCTACGACGGCGCAAGCTTCATCTCACCGGATGGCACCGTGGAGTTCTACGTGTTCTCGCCTCAGTGGAGCGGCGAATCACAGTGGGCCACCATCAAGCCCGGCGAGCGCGAAGTCAGCCGCTCGCAGGAGCGTCAGGGCGACAAGTTGATCACCTGGCTCGAGGTGGCTGGCGAGGACGGGCCCTGGCACCGGGCATGGGTCGAGATCGCCAACCCCACTTTCAGCGTCAACCACTTCTTCCCTGAGCTTCAAGGAATCGCTCGTGCAATACGCGGATTGACCTGCCGCGTCACTCGCTCACCTCGACGGCGCTGTCAAGCGAGTGGCCCGAAATCAGATCGCGGACGGTCACCGTCCACGTGCCCACAGCATC
>JALGSU010000059.1 GCA_029821735.1 Candidatus Zipacnadia bacterium
TGTCGAAGGCAGCCTGCAGGTTCGTGCCCATCTGAGTGACGAAATCCGGATCGCCGGTGGGCCGAATACACAGTGAGCAATCGCGCCACCACTGGGGCATCTCGTCGCGCTCGGCGAGCGGTCCGCGCCGGCACCAGAACTGCTCGATCGCCCACTGCCGATATATCTTCGCAGCGTCGAACCAGTCACCGTCATGCGCGCCTATGACCACGTTGTAGCCGAGGTCGCGCTCGCGCGTGGGCACACCCATGTCTGACGGGTAGGTTGTGATGGCCATGGCAGTCCCGTCGTTGCCAACGGCTTCGGCGACCAGTTGCTTCATGCCAGCAGATGGGTCATGCGCGCCGAAGTAGACCCCAGCGTCCTCACCCCACCAGCACATGAGCTGGCCGAAGGCGTGCTGACTGGGATACGTCCCCCGATAGCTGGCGAATGGCACGTCATGCACGCGCCCCCACTTGCTGGGCACGCAGACCTGACCGCCCGGACCGACGGGGCCGACGCGCGGGAAATCCATCTGCCACAGGCCCCAGTCGTCCGAGCGATTGGTCAGCTTCAGGCGCCAGTCGCTCAGGCTGGAGTCCTCGGCCAAGGTCACCGTCGCAGTGACGTCGAGCGCGTCGGCTCGGTCACCAAGTGAGTTGCCTAGCCAAGTCATGGTGAGCGTGGCCTGCGCTCCATCGTCTGCCACGCTCCACTGGCGGTCGCGCGCGCTGGCGGGGCCGACCGACGCCAGCTCGCCAGTATTGGAGTTTCGGAAGGTCAGATCCCACAGAGGCTGGTCGGATGCGCCATCGGCCATCAGGTCGGTACCGCCGGGCATCCGCGCCATCTGTCGCAGGCCCATGTGACCGTCGGTGTTGACCAACTCCAGCAGAAGCCCATCGGAAGCCAGCACCGTCAACTCATCTGTCCCGTAGGCGAATGCGCCGGCGGCAGGCGGGTTCTGTGCCGCCACCAGCGCCTCGACGGTGGCGGCCAACTCACCGGCCGCGTTCGCCAGTCGCTCCCAGCGATATAGATTCATCAGCGACCCGGCGGCACGATCAGCGGCGTCCGTCAGCCATAGGCCAGCCGCATGTAGCCGGCGCGCGTCGTCCTGCGCAGCGGGGTCGGCGCGCGATATTCGGGCCCGCATGGCCTCGAGTTGCTCACGTGCCTGCAACGTCTGCTCGCTCGGTCCGATGTCTTCGGGCAGACGGACCGTGGCCGCCCAATGTGCGCTGAGGCCTGCCATGCGCTCCGCCAGGGCCTCCGCGGAGCCACCCGAAGGCCCCAGGTAGAGCGTGGCCTCATGCCTCTGCGTGCCATTGCGGAAGGTGTGCCAGGGCCCGTGCACGTACACTCCGTGCCCGCTCAGGTTGGTGTGGATGCCATACAGATCGGTGGAGATGAGTCCAAGCGCATCAAGCCGCGTGAAGAGCGCACCCCATTGCTTGCCGCGTAACGAGTGCGTCTGCTTCTCATCCACGAGCGGCATGGTGGTCAGAGCCGGAGCGAAAGCCAGATCGGTGAAGAACGGCTCCGGGGTCTTGTGGTGCATCTCGAAGACGTGTATCTGAGACCACACGGGGCCGTCCTTTTGAGTGGGCTCCGCGCGCAGGGCGACGATCGGGCTCAGCGCACTGTACTCGAAGGTGCAGGTCGCCGAGGGGTCGCCCGGGGCCGAGCTGCCATCGGCCTTGCAGTACCGAGCGCGAGTGCGGACGGTTACGGCCAGAGGACCTGCGCCGATGACCTCGACCTCGGGCGCAGGATCGTAGCGGAGGTAGTAATGGCCGAGCTGCTTGTCATAGATCCGATCGTTCATGTTCAGCGGGAGGGCCCGCGAGGCGTCAGCGCCGAACTCCACGCGGTTGATCACGCCGCCGGCCTGCAGCCCATGATGCGCAGTGAAATCGGGGGTTCGCACGATGATCTCGTCGGCGGTCCGCTCGACGGAGATACCCAGTGCTGCATCAACGCTTGTTGGTGCCGCCGCGCCGAGGGTCACTCGATATGACACGGTCGAGCCATCCGCGTAGGCCCCCGGCACCATCCAGATGATCGAGCAGCGTGCCGCCACACCGTCCTCAGTTTCGAGCTGCGTTTGGGCAGGGACAGGCGCGCTGGTCGTCAGATCGTGGCCAAGAACGTCTCGCACGGCTGCGAGGTCGGCTCGCACGGTAGCAACACGGTTGCTGCAGTCACCGCGTGCGACGAGATCAACATCAAAACTCAATGGCTGGGCGCAGACGCACGCAACGGCCAGAAGCATGGCCATCACGGTGGCGATGATCGGCTTGTTCGGGTGGGACATGGTAATCTCTCCCTTGGGGCTCGTGGCGTCCGCGGAGCTGCCGGCTAAGTGCTGGTTGCATTTCGCGGCGGGAGGCCGGGCCTCCTCTGATGGCGGATGCGGCAAGGGGAAGCGGAGAGAAGGAGGAAATGCCGCGCGGCCGGCGCATAGACAGGTAATGAGTGATTTCGCGACGCCCGTCACGGGAGGGTCCGAGATGTCACAGCGATACTTGGTCCGAGCTACCATCAGCGTACTGTTTGTGATCGGCATAGTGGCCACCGCCGGTAGTGCCCTTGCCGCGCCGCCCAGGGTCACCGGCGTGACTCCAGCGCCCGACGCACTGATCAACGCGGTTCCGGGCGCAGCCACTGCGAACTTCGATCAGCCCATCCTCGGCACCGATATGGGCCCCAACACGTTCCACGTAGTCGGCAGTGGCGGTGACGGTACCTTCAACGACGGAAACGAAGTCGTCATCCCGGGAGCCGCTGCACCGGTGATGACGACTCCCACGTCGGCTAACTTCGACCTTACCGGGGCAGTCATGCCCGACGACCTCTACCAGATACTCCTCAGTGGCGGCGGCCCCCCCGGGGCAGACATGGCGATGCAGTTCGACGGCGTGAACGACTTCATCATCATGCCACCACTCGGTGGCGGCTCGAATCCGGGACCGACGGCGGTCAAGTACCTCACCATGGAGGCATGGGTGTACTTGAACTCCAACGATCCTCTCAACCCGATGGTCGTGATGAGTCACGGCGACGACTACACACTCGGCGTGCTGAACGGCCACGCCTGGGCACGTATCGAGGCCGGGTGCGGCAACTGGGTGCACGCGGAGGGCGCAGACCTGCTGCCCACCAACCAGTGGCTGCATATGGCTATGGTCTACGATGAGATCGCCCTGCAAGTCTACGTGAACGGCCAGCTCGTGGCCAACACACCTCACACGATCCCTCTCTCCTACTGCGTGATCGAGTGGCCGCTCTCCATCGGCCGCCAGGACAGTTTCGATCTGCCAGTGGGCTGGTATTTTGACGGCGTCGTTGACGAAGCCCGGCTGTGGGACATCGCGCGCGGCGCGGCGGCGATCCAGGCGGACATGTTCCGCACACTCGCCGGCAGCGAAGCGGGACTCGTTGGCCTGTGGGACTTCAACGGTGTCATTGCCCAGGAAGTCACCGACAAGTCCGGGACGGGCAACGATGGGCAGATGGGCGCGAGTGGGAGCATTGATGGAGCGGACCCGACCCAAGTGGTGTCATCCGCGCCGACGGCAGCGCTGACCAATGCTGCGGGCGAGCCGCTCGACGGTGAATTCACGGGCACTCTCCCTTCCGGTGACGGCACCGCCGGGGGTAACTTCACCTCCTCCTTCCGCATCGATACGACGCCGCCGCGCGTCATGTCGGCGAACATGGTGAACCTGACACACGTTGATGTCTCCTTCAATGAGGAAGTGACGCTGGCAACAGCCCAGAACTTGGCAAACTACTCAATCAGCCCTTCCCTGGCGGTTCTGGCGGCCGCGTACACGGCGAGCACGAACACGGTAGCTCTCACCACGGCAACGATGGACGAGAGCACTACATACACTGTCACGGTCAGCAACGTGAGCGACCTCGCGGGCAACCCCGTGACCACGGGTAGCAATGACAGCGCGTCATGGGCGACGCCTGGGGTGCCCCCGCGGGTGACCGGCGCGACCATGATCGACTGGACGCACGTGAACGTGGATTTCGACGAGCCCGTGCAGGCCGCGTCGGCGGAAGTGCCTGCCAACTATTCGGTCACGGGTGGGCTGACCGTTGTCTCAGCCACACTTGCACCGGGCGGCGCGACCGCGCGCCTTGAGACGGTGATGATGGCCGAAGACGCCGCTTACACGGTGACCGTGAGCGGTGTGCGCGATCTCCCGGGGAACCTGATCGTGGCCGGACAGGGAGACAGCGCAGGATGGCTGACCGGTAAGCTTGCCGGGCTGGTATGGCTCAACCGCCAGGAGTTCGTGGGCAGAGGCGTTGACCAACTCCGCGCGCCCGACACTGGCTGGTTCACATGGAAAGTCAAGTACTATGGCGGCGCGCCGCTGCATGTGCGACTGCATGTGCTCAAGTCGGGCGTCGCAATCCCCGGAAGTCCCTTCGACATGAATCCCGGCCTGGGCACGCCGGCGACCGGTCAGAACTACTGGTTCCGTCGTCAGTTGCACAAGGGCCAATACTCGTACTTCTTCAGAGCCAACGATGGCGTGAGCGCGGCCGATGGTGAGCCCACCATCGAGCAACCCGGGCCAATTGTGGGCAACCGTCCCCCGCGACTGGACTGGGCCGGCACACCGGGCTACGTGAGCGACGGCCTGCAGCCTGAGGGCATGCAGATGCCTGGCACGCGGTATCACTTCCGGGTGGTATACAGCGACCCGGAGGGCGATGCGGCCGCCAGTGTGCAGTGCCACATTGCCAAGCTGATTGAGGACGATGGCAAGGCTGTCGTTGAGGAAGAAGTGCACGGCAGCCCGTTCGACATGGCAACCACCGACACGGACTTTGCGGCAGGCGCGACCTTCACGCTGCAGCGCCAACTGCTGGAGGAGGGGCGCTACGCGGTGTGGTTCAGTGCGCGGGAGGATGTCGCGGTTGGCTTCCCGCCTGAGGACGCCTACGGAATGCCGACGTGGTGGCATGCGCGCAGGATATGGCTGCATAACACGCCACCGAGACTCTCATGGGCGGCAGGCGAGGGCTTCGGCGACGGCGCCACTCCAGACGGCATTCACCCCAATGCCGGCCCAGCCGGGACGATCTTCAGCTTCCGCGTCGCCTACGAGGACCCGGAGGCCACCGCACCTGCATACGTGCGAGCCCATGTGCTGCGCGCCGCGGGTGGCGTACTTACCGAGGTCGATGGCAGCCCATTCACGATGACCACGACCGGCAGCGATTTCAGCGGACCAGTCACGTACGCGGCAAGCGTCTTCCTCGGCAACGCGGGCAACTACCGCTACTACTTCGCGACCTCCGACGGTGACAAGGAGGCAGTCGGCGAGCCGTCGTGGCACCGCATGCCCGGACCCACCGTCACCGCGTCAGGCACGGCTGCGGTGGCCTCGCTGGCCTGCGTCCCGGCCGGTGAAGGCGCACAGTTGAGCTTCACGCTCTCTCGCACATCGGCAGTCAGCGCCGAAGTCCTCAACATCGCGGGTCGCGTCGTGCGCACAGTTGCCGCCGACCGCGACCTGGACACCGGCGTTCAGTCGCTCACCTGGGATGGGCGCAACACGTCCGGGGCAAAGGCGCCAGCAGGCATGTACCTGGTGCGCGTTACGGCCCGATGCGAAGATGGCGGCTGCTCACAGGCAATCGGGACTCTGCACCTGCAGCGATAGGCACAGTCGCGCCAGAAAACGGAGGCATGTCAAATGGCACTGAAGGCAGCATTCATCGGGACGGGCAAAAAGCGCGAGAAGGGCACGCTCGACGGCTACGCGATGGCCTACACACACGCGGACGCCTACCGGACCATCGAGGACGTCGAAATGGTCGCGGTGGCGGATATATCCGCAGAGAACGGACAGGCATTCTGCGACTACTACAGCATCGAGAGCCTCTATCCTGACTACAGCGCGATGTTGGCAGAGGTCAAGCCCGACATCGTCAGCATCTGCACCTGGCCGCACCTGCACGAGCAGATGGTCGTCGACGCGGCGCGCGCCGGCGCGGGGATGATCTACTGCGAAAAGCCCATGGCCAGCACCGTCGGCGCTGCCCGCAATATGGTGAGCGTGTGCGAGGAGGAGGACTGTCAACTCTACTTCAACCACCAGCGACGTTACGGCAAGTCGTTCGGCGGCGCGAAGAAGCTGCTCGACGAGGGCGTGATTGGTCAACTCGAGCGCATCGAGTGGAGCGCGGGGAACCTGTATGACTATGGTTCGCACAACTTCGACATGGCGAACTACTTCAACAATGAGACTAAGTGCGACTGGGCCATCTGCCAGATTGACTACCGCGAAGAGTCCCTCGCGTTCGGTCAGCACATCGAGAACCAGGCCCTCGCGCTGCTGCACTACGAAAACGACGTTTGGCATGTCATCATGACCGGCGAGGGCGCGGGCGCAATCCCGTGCCACCACCGCTGCGTCGGCAGCGAGGGCGTCATCGAACTCGGCAGCGCACGCGGGGCTCTCACCTACCGGACCTGGGGTGACGGCACGTGGATTGAGGTGGACACCGAGGGCGAGGGGATGCACCTCAACAGCTACATCGAACGCGCTATCACCGACGCGGTCAGTAACTTCCAGACCGGCACGTGGTCGATGATGAACATGTACAACGCGCTCAACGCCACCGAGCAGATTTTCGCCTGCTGGGAGTCCGCCCGCCGACGGGCCCGAGTTGATATCCCCGTCGACATCGATGACAACCCGCTGTCAGCGATGGTCGACAGCGGCGATCTGCAGCCGGCTCCCAAGCCTGCTGAGTAGCACCGACCACCATGCACCCAGAGGCCGGGGCCACATGGCCCCGGCCTCCTCATGTACACGCACTTGTCTCAGGCCAGCGCCGCGCGCAGCAACTCCGCCACCCGCTTGAGGCCACCGGCGACATCACTGCCGAGGTCAACACGCAAGGCCCTCAATCCGTGATCGCGCAGTACGCCCAGATCTCCCGCCGCCTGCGCGTTCTTCAGCATGGCGAAGCTGTAGGGCTTGCCGGGGATCGGGAGGTCCTCGGAGTCAGCGACGGTCAACTGCAGGAAGACAGCCGCCTCCGGCCCCCCCTTATGGAGCTGGCCGGTCGAGTGCAGGAAGCGCGGGCCGTAGCCGACTGTGGTCGCGACACCTCGCGCGGCGCGCACCTCCGCCCGCATCGACGAAAGCGCATCGTCCGTCGAATCCGCATACGGGAGGTAGGCCATGAGCGCCACGTAATCACCCGGCTGCACGGACGCCATCAGGTTGCCGATAGCCTCGGTCACCGAACCGGCGTCAGGCGCACCATACACTGACAGTTCGCCGTCCGTGGCATCAGGCTCGAGAGCGGGGAGTGAGCCGTCCTGCGTGAAATCCTCGAGAGCCGCACGGGCCTTGTTCTTGGCCTCCTCCACGTTCGGCTGGTCAAAGGGGTCGATGCCCATGAACGCACCGGCTACGGCCGTCGCGAACTCCCAGCGGAACATCTCCGCACCGATGGTCGCCGGGTCGCTCACGTCAATCCGGATCACAGGATGCCCGGCCGCGGCCAGTGCCTCGGCCAACGCATCGTGAGTGTCGTCGCCGGCCAGACGCATGTATGCGAAGACGCGATCGACGCCGTAATCGGCCACTTCACCCACCGTCTCGCCCACCACCGGCACGATGCCGACGCCCTCCTTGCCAGTGCTCTCCGCGAGAAGCTGCTCCACCCATTCGCCAAACGCCGCCAGCCCCGGCGACGCCAGCAACGTCAGCTTGTTGCGACCCACTTCGTGGCAGTACCCGAGCAGCGCCCCCAGCACCATACCGGGGTTCTCATCAGCCGGCACATCCGGACCACACGCCTCGGCCATCGACTGACCGCCGGCGAGCATCTCCCCAATAGGCGCACCGATGAGAGCCGCCAGAACCATACCGAAGTATGACATCGCGGAGTAGCGCCCACCATGGTCGGGCCAATTCTCGAAGATGCGCCGCACACCGCGCTCTTCGCCCAACTTCTGCAGCGCGCTGCCCGGGTCGGTGATCACCACGAAGTTCTCGCAGGCGCCATCGCCCTTGAGCTCCTGGACCTCTGCCAGGAAGTGTTCGTAGAACGACAACACCTCGGCTGTGCCGCCGGACTTGCTGGCCACTATGAACAGCGTGCGCGCAGCGTCCCCGCCCGTCAGCGTCGCCCGCACCTGCGCGGGCACTGTGCTGTCGAGCACCGTCAGCCCCGGGTAGCCATCCGCCACGCCGAAGATCGCCTCGAACGCCCACGGAGCCAGGCTGCTGCCGCCCATCCCCAGCAACACGACATGCTCGAATCCCGCCGCCCGCACCTCATCAGCGAACGCCGTCAGTTCCTCCACCTGCGCCAGGCAATCCGCCGGCAAAGTCAGCCAGCCCAGACGCTCGCGTATCTCCGCGTGATGCTCGGGCTCCGGGCGCCACAGGTTCGGATCCACGCCCCAGATGCGACCGGCATAGTCCTCGGCCGACATGCGCTCGAGTGTGGCGGCGAGGTCAGCGTTCAGCCCACTACGCATGGCATTAGTCTCCCTCACCATCGCATCTCCCTCACGCTCCACAACTTCGCTGCCAAATACGTCGGCGCCTGCTCCGCGCACTGACGAACTCGGCGGCAACCGACGTGACCAGCGCGGGGGCATCCTGCGGATGCCCCCAGCCCCGCCACGCGAACGGCCGCGTCCCCGGTGGGGACGCGGCCGTTGTCGACGTGGCGGGTGTGGTGCGAAGCGGAGCTTCGCACCGCGCTGGTCCGGGTAGCGGCTACTTTCGCGAGGCCAGCCAGTCCTGGACGTTGTACATGGTGTGGTTCTCGCCCGCTTCGGTCGCACAGGCAATTACCTGCATGGGCTTGATGCCCTCGGCCCCGTGCGTGAGCGGCTGCTTGCCGTCGAGGATGCACTCAACGAAGTGCTCGATCTGCCCGTGCATGTCCTTGGCGCCGCCAAAGACATCCATGTGGTCCTGCTTGTCGGGGTCGAACTCCCAGACAATGTTCATGCCGTCCTCGTCGGATTTCCAGAGCTGGCGCTTGCCGTCGTTGTTGTAGATCAGACGCGCCGAGGCATCCTTGCCGTAGATCTCGATCCGGATGCCCTGCATGCGGTGCGGGGTGGCCCAGCTTTCGACGTAGGAGCTGACCGCGCCGTTCTCGTGGCGCATGGTCATGACCTCAGTGTCGTCGCCGCCAGGGATGACGTCCGCGAGGGTGAAGCGGTTGCCGATGGCGGTGGTCTCGACGATCGGGCCGACGTCCCACTGCAGTTGGTCGACGTAGTGGCAGCCGTGGCTCATGAGGGCGCCCATCGGGAACTCCTCCACGGTCTTGCGCCACTCTCTCACGCCTTCGGGGGCCATGAACATGTGGGTGGAGCAGAAGGCTTGGTGGATGAACCCGAGCTCGCCAGAGACGCACATGTCATGCAGCTTCTGGAACTCGGGGCGATAGCGCAGCACGAATGCGACCATGAAGGTCACGCCGGCCGCGTCGGTGGCGTCGATCATGGTCTGCGCCTCGTCGATATCGCGGGCCATGATCTTTTCGCACATGACGTGCTTACCCGCTTCGGCTGCGCGGATAGTCATGGCGGCGTGCATGTGCACAGGGGTGCAGATGTCCACCGCATCGACCTCGTCTAGGATTGCCTCGTAGTCGGTGTGCCACTGACACCCAGCGGCCTCGGCCTTCTCTTTGGCGAGTTCTTCGTTGATGTCCACGCAGTAGACCAGGTCCGAGCGCGGCTCCGCCATGTGGGCGTTTACGTGTGCGCGACTGATGCCGCCACAACCGATCATTGCTACTCTGACTTTATCCATCTGAGATGCCTCCGTTTGTCTCGCCTCAAGCTTATTGTGCGGCGCGGGTCAGGCGCAGCGAAGCGCCCGCTGCGGTGTTGATTTGCAGGCCCTCGAAGGTCACGCGACCATTCTCGTCGGCCTCTAGAGTCTTCGTCTCCATCTGCTGGCCGCTGCCCAGACAGGTGCTGGCGGCGGTGACTTTCTCGCCCGGCTGCAGCACGAAGCTCTGCACGCGACGCGGGGTGACGTCGACCGCCAGCGGCAGCGCGGCGGCGTCAAGGGTATAGCGGAGCGTTACCTCCCAGGCGTCGGCGGCATCGGTCGGGTCATCCCAGTCGAGGCCGCGGTTCATATAGCCCTCGATGTCACCGTCCTCCTTGTCACCATTGCCCGGCTCATCGTCCAGCGAGCAGTTGCTCAGCGCCGGGTAGCTCACATCCAGAGCGAAGCGGTGCAGCCAGCCCCATCCGCGACGCTCCAGGAAATCTGCCGCTGCCAGCTTCTGGGTGCTGCCATGCTCGCCATCGTTCCACGCCATGGTGCAGCCGTGGCGCCCGGCCTGCATCGCGCGGAAATAGTCGGGGTTGACCCACCAGGGGATTGAGGTGTCATTGCGACCCATGACCGCGATGACGTAGGGCAGGTCGGGTCACCGATGGTCATGCCCTGGTCACTCGGCGCGTCCAACTCGCCCATATACCGGTCGATGCGGCGGACGCTGTCGCCGCCCTCGCCGCGGCGATACTCCACAATACCGACGGTCGGCGCGATGGCCGCGAAAATCTCCGGGTGGCGGAACGCAATGTTGAAGCTTGCGCACCCACCCATCGTCGGTGTCGAAATACTCCTGGGCCCACTTCACCATCCACAGCACGCGATACTCGCCATAGCCTCGGCAAACGCCATCGGCCATCAGTTCGGGGTCATATATATTGTCGTTGTAGCCCCACCAGAAGCTGTGGATGGCCGGGGTGAGCTTGTTGCAGCCGTCCATCGCGTTCTCGAGTATGCGAGCGATCCAGTGACGGTCGGTGGTCGACGCCTGGATGCTGTTGGCGGTGACGCGTGACCCGAATTTGAAGGGCAAGCCGTCGCGCCAACCCAACGAATTGTCGCCGAACATGAGCCAGTTCATGCCGCCGCGACCTGTTTTGGCGTGCAGCGGCACGTCCAGCGGCAGGCCGTCGCCCGCGCCGGGCTGGGGCTTGGCGGCCGGGTCGCCCTGCCAGATCGGCTGGGGCGCGGCGACCGTCTGAGTGACGGGCTCAGTGAGCGAGTTGGCACCGGGCTCGATGATGGACTGTGCTGCGAAGCCATCCTCGTCCGGCATCTCAGTAGCCATCACCGCGTAATACCACTCGCCCTCGGTCTCAGGGGTGACGGTGTGCACGAACAGCCCGTTCCCCGGGGCGATGCGCTCGCCGCCCTCCTCGAGGATCCAGCCTGCGACAACCACTTCGGGGCGTTTGTCCTCGGGCATACCGGACAACGGCTTGCCGTAGGTCTCCGGGTTCAGCCACCAGTCAGTCGACTCGCCGGGCATGATGTGGTGGCCGGCAACAGTGGCATCGGCGACATTGTCGTCCGTGATTGGCTCGCGGCTCATCAGCACCGAGAAGTAGACATCCGACAGGCCCTCGGGCTCGTCCCACTGAATGAACACCTGTCCGGCGCGATGCTCCGCCCGCAGATTGGTGGCGTCTGAAGCGATACAGCCAGAGGTGACCAGCGCTAGTGCAGTCACCATCAATATGAGCTGCAGCAGCTTAGCAGTCATCCTGACACCCTTTGTTTGAGCTGCGTGTGAACGTCCCGCATGAATGGCCCAGACCAGTTCCGCGGGCAGTGAGCTAATACCTCTGGGGAAGGCCTCCAGAGCACCGCAGGCGAAACACTGTTCGCAGGCAGACGTAAGGCCATTTGCGAAGGGACGAAACCGAATGCTTCCGTATCTTCTTGCAGCGATAATCGGGGCTGGGGGCCCCACTGGGATCATCACGCTCAAATCAGGTGACGTCGAACTGACGCTCGACTCGGCTTCCTGCTTCACGGTCGTGACCATCAAGTCAGACGGAGTGCCGCTGACCGTGAACGCCGGCGGCCAAGGGGCCGTCACCTTCCCCAAGGACGGCAACTGGATCGGCGGAGCCATGAAGAACGGCGGCGAGGAGCAGGTTGAGGAATTGACCATCATCGTCGATGGCGAGGTGGTCGATCTGGCACCGCCGCAGACTATCGAGGGCGACACGATCATCGTGAGCAAGACCTCCATGCTCGCGACCATCCGGCACACCGCGGTGACGACGCTCTCGGCTGGGCGGATCATGCAGAACCACACCTTCGACTTCACCGAAGACATCGACCTGAAGAGCTTCTACGCGGTCATCTACTCGTTCGTGCCAGCGATGACAAACTGGATCGCCGAGGACCAGACGGGAGCGATCGCCAGCGGCGATTTTGCGGGCGACGGCGGCCACCCGTTCAACGGCTTTGCCGCGTGGTTCGCGCAGTTCAACGCCGACACCGGCAAGGGCATGACAGTTCACTATCAGACGCCGATACCGGGCACAACGAGCATCTGGGACGCAGCCGGGTATCGGAAGATATACACGCAGCCGATGGGCGGGGCCATCGCGAAGGGCACCACGCTCGACTACAAGATAGTGATGGAGCCGTTCGCAGCGGAAGCCGCCACCTGGCAGGAAACCGCGACCACGAACGCGAGCGCACTGAAGGCCGCATTCCCGATCGAGGTGGTCGAAGTGCCAGAGCAGCCCAATGTGCTCTACGATGAGGGCATTCCGGAGCGCGGGTTCATGACTCTGAACACCGACAACTACTCGGTAATACTGCAAGCCGAGAGCGCATGGACCATGGATCAGATCCGCTACAAGGAGACGCTGGTCGCGGGCGCAACCGGCCATTTCGGCACAGTTCTGGTGCCCCAGGGCGGCGACTGGATTGGCACCGGCCACACCGAGGGCGGACGCGAAGTGGTTCATACGCTTGCGCTGAAGGTGGACGGAGTCGACACACCGATCGCAGTGGGCACATCCGTCACCGGGCACCAGATCGAGCTCGTGAAGACCTCGACCATCCACAAGTTCGCCGCCACGCATACGCTCACCGTGAAGGATGACGAGATCATCGAGCGGGCGCAACTGCGCGCGACGGAGGCCCACGACCTCAAGCGGATGTATCTGTTCATGCACTGCTGGGAGCCAAACACGACGACCTACCTCGCGGAGTTGGCTGACGGCGAGGAAGTCACCGGTGAACTGGTGGCCGACGAGGGCATGGAGGTGAATGCGGACGCGTGGTGGGTAGCGCAGTACATGCCGGAGGCGAGCCTGGGCATACTGCAGTACATGCCCGAAGTCGCAACCGGTCCGGGCTCGATGACCATGGTGTGGGACCAGCCGCGCTACCACAAGTGCTACATCCAGACAAACCTGGAGCGGTCGATCGCGGCGGATGAGGAGATCGACTACACGGTCGTCGTCAAGATGATCGAGGGCGAAGATGGCTCATGGACGGCGACGCGCGCCGGGGTGGCCGACCTCATCGAGCGCTACCCGAAGGTTGAGATCGAAGAGGTCGAAGCTGAGTAGCGGCGCGGGAGGCGCAGCAGCAACATGAAAGCAGCAGTGCTCGGCAGCGGCGCAGGAGCGCGCGCGGCCGCTGGAGAACTTTCACTTAACGGCTGGCAGGTCCGCATGTGGGACCTGCCAGCTTTCGCTCACGGGCTCAATAGCCTGCGCGACGACCCGCGCATCGAACTCAGTGGGCGGACACAGGGCATCGCGCAACTGCACGGCGTGCCCCGGGAGATCGGCGACGCCTGCGCGGGCGCCGAGGTGATCGTGGTTGTGAGCCAGGCGCTCGGCCATACGCCGATGGCCGAGGCACTCGCACCGATCATCGAGCCGGAGCAGACCATCGTCGTGATGCCCGGGAGTACCGGTGGCGCGCTGGCATTCCGACGCGCCGTTGCTGGCGCCCGTGGCCTGGCCCCCACCATCGCAGAGACGGCCACTCTCCCCCATGCCGCGCGCATCGTCGGCGACCGCGGGGTGCGGATAGTCCACCACGTCGGATTGGTCAAGCTGGCGGCTTTGCCCGCCGCGGAGACGGGCCGCGTACTCGACATGCTCAAGCCCGTCTTCGGGGGGCTCGATCCTGCGGCGAACGTGCTGGAGACGATGCTGTGCAACGGGAATCCGGTGATCCACCCGGCAGTGATGCTGCTCAATGCGGGACTAGTGGAGCGCGCGCAGGGCGACTGGGAGTTCTATGAGGATGGGGTGACACCGTCGGTGGCGGAGCTGATCCGCGCCGCAGACGAGGAACGGCTGGCGCTGGGCCGCGCTATGGGTCTGGAACTTCTCCCCGAACCGGAGATGAGTCGTCGCCAGGGCTACTCGGAGACCAACGATTACCTTGGCGCATACCGCGACGGGCCCGGCTTCCAGAAGCTCGGAGGGCCGGCGGTGCTGGGGCATCGCTACCTCACTGAGGACGTCGCCTGCGGCATGGTGACCATGCTCGAACTCGGTGACGTGTTCGGGGTCGCGATGCCAACCATGCAGGCGATCACGCAGATTGCGTCTGTGGTGCTGGGCAGGGACCTGCGCGGGGAGTCAGCCCGGGGTCTCGCAGCGCTGGGTCTGGGCGGAATGAGCGCGCATGAGATCGTGCAGTCGTGTGAGGTGACCGAATGATGCGCACAATTGCCGGGCCCATCTTGCTTCTGGCGGCGATCACATGTGTCGGAGGAGCGTGGGCGGAATTGACGATCCTCGACCGACCAATGTGGCTCTTCTCCGGCGAGCCGTTCCGCATCGCACTGGCGCAGCCTGCTGGCTCGGGCGTACCCGAGGTCGATGTTCCGGAAAGTGTCGAGATGTACGATCAGTGGGACCAGGACGATCGTCAGCGCTTCTACTTCCGTGCACTGGAACCCGCTGAGATCACGCTTCACTTCGCTGGCGCTGGCGGCGAAGTCGACGTGCCCATCGAGATTATCCCGTGGAGTTCGCTCTACGAGCCACGCGAATACCGTGGCGTGCAACTGCCGCGCATCTGGCCGATGGACAACCCCGGGTATAGTGAACTGAAGACCGCGCGCACGTTGCACACCGACGCCGAGATCGAGGCCCTGCGCACCTCGGGCGCCGATGCGGGCGGGATCGCGAAATCATGGCTGGAGATGAGCGATGAAGAGGTGTTCGCCATCATCCCCGGCCCGGCCATCCCACGCACCTGTCTGATGGTGCTTGGCGTGGAGCCCGACCGCGGCCGAGGCAAGGGCTGCCCGGTCTGTGGAACGGACATATATGAGGGTCGCAGCGGCTTCTACCCGTGGAAGTTCGACCCGGTGAACCACCCCTGGAAAGTCATCTGCCCGAGCTGCGACACAGTATTCCCCTCCAACGACTGGCAGTCGGGAGACATGCACTCAGGAGATTTCCCGGACGATGGTTTCGGCTGCGAACCGGCCGAGGCGGTCATTTCAGGCGACGGCCGGCCGTGGCGCTGGCCGTTCATCGCGTACTACCACCAGACGCAGGCCTACATGAGAGTCCTTACGCCGGGCATCACTCAGTCTGCTCAAGCGTTCATGACAACCGGTGATGAGGGATACGCTCACAAGTGCCTGGTAGCTCTCTTCCGCTTCGCCGAGGCGCACCTCGACATGTCGGTGAACCTTCGCCACCGCAAGCGTGCCAACCGCGACGGGGTCTACAACGGCCCGGTGGGCGCGCCCATCGACAAGCTGATCGGGCGGCTGCCGGGCAGCTTCTCGTATATCCAGCCGAACTGGGACACGCCCCGTATGGAGCAGGCCGCGCGAGCCTGGGATCTGGTGTTCGATCAGGTCGAAGGCGATGAGGAGTTGCTGTCTTTCTGCCGCGCGAACTACCACCCGGAGATCCAGACGGCCGAGGACTTCCGGCGCTTTGTGGACGCAGGCGTGCTGCGCACCGCCATCCAGTACGGCATGGACAAGGCCGTCTCGCGAAACTGGCCGATGCAAGAGGGCATGATCGCGACGGTAGCCGTCGGCCTCGGTACGCCCGGGACAATCGATGTCGCCGACTATCTGCTCAACGGCGATGGTGCGCTTCGCTATGCGCTGAGCAATGAATACTTCCGCGACGGCGCGGGCCACGAATCGGGCGGCTATAACTCGATCCAGATCAACCACATGGCAGGCATCGTCGGGACGATGAGCCGCATGCAGGCGCTGCTCCCGGACACTTTCAAGCCGCCTCGCTTCATCTCGCTGGCCGATGATCCGAAGTTCCGGCAGATGTATGACTGGCCCATAGAGAACACGCTCATCGGTCGGTCGAACCCAGCGGCAGGTGACACGGGCTTCAGCTCAGGAACCAACCCGCTCGCGCTGGGCCAGGCATACCCGCTGAAGCCAGCGCACTACGTGGACATCTTCACGCGGACCCTCGACCCGCGTTACGCGCAGGTGATCTGGAGCCCGGCGCGATCGCTGCCCGACACTCTGACCGACCCCGAACTGCGCGCGCGAGTCCAGGCGATTGGCGAGGAGCAGGGCTGGCAGGTGCGTATGCCCAGCCGCCTGGTCGACGGCTTCGGCCACGCCATTCTGCGCTCAGGCGAGGGCGACCGCCAGCGTGCGCTGTGGATGCGCTACGGCCGAACCATCCAGCACCGGCACCAGGACCTGCTGACCTTCGGCTTTGAGGCGCTGGGCCGGAAGATGCTGCCCGAGCTCGGCTACCCGGTTGGCTGGACCTACGCGGGCAACTGGGAGGCGAATTGGGGGACGCACTATGGCACACACATCACCGGCATCGCGCAGGACACTTTCGGACGCGGCTCGGTCAAGATCGTGTGCGACGCCGCACCCGCGCGGGTGAGCCGAGCGGTCTGCGTGGCGATGTCAGGCGAAGAGCCGCGGGCCCGCCGGGAACGCGTGATCGCCCTCATCGACATCGACGAGGCAGACTGCTACGCGATCACGCTCGAGCGCGTGTTCGGCGGTGAAGAGCACACATGGAGCTACCACGGGCCGACCGGCGAGGCCACGATTGAAGGCGTCGATCTGGCGCCCCAGGGCGGCGGCACGGTTGCCGGGCCTGATGTGGCGTATCGCGACGTGAAAACCGCCGCTGAAGTCACCGGCGAGGGTGTGCTATCATGTCTGGGCCTGATGCCCGATCCATCGCTGGGTGAGGTGGCGGGACCGTGGTCGATGGACGTGGCTCTCCGCGATCAGGACGCGGTGCATCTGCGCACGACGACGCTGACGCCCGACTCGGGTGAGTTGGCGACGTCGATGTGCGTGGCCCCCGGGGGGAAGTCGCACTATGAGGCGATGTGGACGGTCATGCGCCGCAGCGGAGAGGCGCCGCTGGTGAGCGAGTTCCTCAATGTGATCGAGCCCTACGAGGGCCAGCGGCGAGTGCAGAGCGTCGAGCTTCTGGAGGTCACAGCCGACGGCGACTCGCCCTTCCACCCGTACGCGATCCGCGTTCGGGGAGAGGGCTTCGTCGATACTATCATCATTCAGCCCAAGGGTGGCTACTCCTGTTCGACGCCGGGCGGCATGACCACCGACGCTGAATTCGGCTTCTGGCGCGAGCGCAACGGCACAATGGCCAGCGCCGTCATCGCCTCGGGGACCCAACTGATGTCTACTGGCGACGAGGGCATCATCCTCAGTCGTCCTGCCTATCACGGTGTCATTGAGAGCTGTGACTGGGGCAAACGGACCATCCGGATGATGCTGGCTGAGGACAGCGCTGGGGGCGGTCAGAGCGTCGACGTAGTCCTCAACGCGGGCGCCGAGTCGGCTCAAGCGGAGATCGCATTCGTGGGGATCACCGCAGGCGAGGCATCGGGTCTCGTCGGGCGGTACGTGCACATCAGCGGACCGCCCACGCCACCCGCTGAGGCAGGGCAGGACGTCTCCTACCTGATCGAGGCCGCGCAGCCGATCGAGGGCGGTGTTGAGTTGACCCTTCGGCTCGATCCGCGCATCGGCGAGGGCCCGGTGGCCTCCTGCGAAGACGGTAAAGTCATCAGCGGCGTCGGGATGCGAATGGCGCGCTGGCTCTACTATGCAGGCAAGCATCTGAGCAATGAGGACGCCAGCGTCGTCTATAGGCTGGCGGACGTATTCCGAACCGAATGCAGGCTGGACTCGGGAGATGGTCCCGTGACCGCTGCGCAGCTCGCCGAGGAATTTGGTGACCGTGACGGCGATGGCCTGCAGCGCTTCGTCATATATGACTACGGCCCCGGCGACACGCTCACTATACCGTGCTGGGCCAGCATCAACTCAGCCGCGCAGGAGTGACAACCCGTGCAAGATATGCTCAACAGACCGAATCTCATCAAGCTCGGCGCGGCGGTGGTGCTCATCGTGATCGCCCTCGCGATCCGCAACGCGTCGGTGCCGAGCGTTACCATTCATGATGCCGCGTGGGACGGGAATCTCCAAGCGGTCCGGGGCCAACTGCGGCATGGAACAGACGTCAACGAGCGCGATGAGAACGGCTCGACCGCACTGCATTCTGCCGCCGTATGGGGGCACACCGAGATAGTCCGTCTGTTGCTCGAAAAGGGTGCGGACGTGAACGCAACTGACGGCGTCGGTTGCACGCCACTGGACTGGGCGCTTGACACAAGCAAGCAGGACACCGTTGTGCTGCTGCGCCAACACGGTGGCCAGCAACGCAGGCGGCCGCCACACTGATGACTGACCGCGCGGGATGCATGGAGGCACACAGAGGATGGGCGCCGCCGATCGACCGAGACCCATGCGACTGCGGCTCACTGGCCTGCATTGTGCTGCCTGCGCCGGGACCGTTGAGCGCGCGCTGGCAGACGTGCCGGGCGTGACCGAGGCCGTCGTCAACTTCGCCGACGAGTCCGCGACTGTCACCGCAGACAGCCCGGCAGTGACGGCCGAGAAGCTGGTCGCCGCGGTCGTGGCCGCCGGGTATGGGGCTACGGCTGAGGGCGAGCTTGCGGAGCAGGATGTGTGGGAGGCCCGCGAGGCAGAGACGCGCCGCCAGGGCCTTCTCTTCCTGTTCGGAATGGCGCTCTCGGCCCCGCTGATGGTCCTGAGCATGTGGGTGGACGTGCCGGGCAAGCCGTGGATGCTGCTGGCACTGGCGACACCCGTGCAGATCGTCCTCGGCTGGCAATACTACGTCAACTCGCTCAATTCGCTGCGTGGCGGCACGGCCAACATGGACGTTCTCATCGCCATGGGCTCTACGACAGCCTACCTTTACAGCCTCTACTACACCGTCGCCGGCGAGGGACACCTCTACTACGACTCTGCGGCCTTCATCCTGACTCTGATCACCCTCGGCCGCTACCTGGAAGCGCGTGCCCGCGGCCGCACTTCGGACGCCATCCGCAAGCTGATGGACCTCACGCCACAGCGGGCGTCAGTGGTCCGCGATGGCGAGGAGACGCTCGTGCCGGTCGCACAGGTGCAGGCGGGTGACCGCGTAGTAGTCAGGCCGGGCGAGCGGATTGCGGTCGACGGAGTGGTCGCCGAGGGCGCCTCAACTGTGGACGAGTCGATGCTTACGGGAGAGAGCATTCCGGTGGAGAAAGCGATCGGCGACGAGGTGATCGGCGGGACGGTGAACGTGGCGGGCGCGCTACAATTCGAGGCGACCCGCGTGGGCGCACAGACTGCGCTGGCGCAGATCATCCGGCTGGTGCGAGAGGCCCAGGGCACGAAACCCCCGATCCAGCGTCTCGCGGACACGGTCGCCGCGTGGTTCGTGCCTGCTGTCATCGCGATCGCGCTGCTCACATTCGTCGGCTGGCTGGCCTCGGGGGCCGAGTTCGAGCGGGCGCTGGTGAACGCGGTCGCCGTGCTGGTCATTGCCTGCCCCTGTGCGCTCGGCCTCGCCACGCCGACGGCGTGGTGGGCACCGGGCTCGGCGCAGAGCATGGTGTGCTCATCCGCCAGGCTGCAGCGCTGGAGGGCGTCGGGCGCCTGACCAGTGTGGTGTTCGACAAGACTGGAACGCTGACACGCGGAGAACCGGCGGTCACCGAGATGCACACACTCGCTGAGGGCGCCGACGAGAACGAGCTGCTGACCCTCGCCGCCTGTGCCGAGTTGCCATCAGAGCACCCGCTGGGCCGAGCGATCGTGACGCTGGCCCGCGAACGCGACCTGAGCATTGCGCAGCCCGAGCAGTTCGAGGCACTTGCCGGCCGTGGCGTCAGGGCTGTGGTCGGTGGCACGCAGGTGCTCCTCGGCGGGCCCAATCTGCTCGCAGACGAGGGCATCGACACATCGGGGGCCGACGACGTCCGCGCACAGCTGGACCATCAGGCTCGGACAGTGCTGCTGCTTGCCGTGGACGGGCAGGCTCGCGCGGTATTCGGGCTGGCCGATACCGTGCGCGGGACCTCGGCCGCAGCCGTCGCGAGACTGCGCGAGATGGGCCTGCGCGTCTACCTGCTGACCGGCGACAACCAGCGCACGGCCGACGCTATCGCCCACGAGCTGGGCATCGACGAGGCGCTCGCGGAGGTAAAGCCGGCCGCTAAGGCTGCGCAGATCATGCAGCTTCAGGCCGAGGGCGGGAGAGTGGCGATGGTCGGCGACGGAATCAACGATGCGCCAGCCCTCGCCCAGGCGGACGTGGGCATCGCCATCGGTACGGGCACTGACGTCGCTATTGAAGCGGGCGAAATCACACTCGTGAGCGGCGACCCGATGGGCGTGGCACGCGCTATCGTGCTCAGCCGGCGCACCCTTGCGCAGATCAAGCAGAACCTGTTCCTGGCATTCGTCTACAACGTGCTGGCGATCCCGCTGGCGGTGGCAGGCCTGCTCAACCCGATGATCGCCGCCGCGGCGATGGCCGCCAGCAGCGTCTCTGTAGTCAGCAACTCGCTGCGACTGCGCGGCCTGCGGCTGCCCTGAGGCCCCAGCACGGTTGACAGCAGACATATCTGCTGCTACCATACGTGCCGGCGATGGAGTTCGCCGCAGTGGATGCGAGTAGCTGGAACTATCGTGGCGGCCCAGCCGCCGGATTGATGACTCCTATCACTGCGCATTCGGGTGGATAGGAGTCTCACTGTGTACCCCCCACCCCACCAATACGAGGTCGCCTGTTCATGTACAACGTTCTGGCCGTAGCTTTCGGGGGCGCGTTCGGCGCGCTTCTTCGTTTCGGGGTCTCGTCCGCTGCGGAGCGCTGCATCGGCAAGGGTTTTCCGTATGGGACCTTGGCGGTCAACGTGCTCGGGGGGTTCCTGATAGGCCTGCTTCTCACGCGTGCCGACACGCACCTGCAGGGCAATCCGGTGCTGCGCAATGCGCTGGTAGTCGGCTGTCTGGGCGGGTTCACGACGTTCTCGGCGTTCGCCTGGGACACACTCTCGCTGGCATCTGACGGGAACATGACGCACGCGCTTCTCAACACCGCCGCCAACGTGGTGCTCGCCCTCAGTGCAGTCTGGCTGGGCACGGTCGTCGGGCGCTCAGTCTGAGGACAGCCGCCGCTGCCCCGCGACTTCCGGCCCATCCTCTACGTGAAAAGCCCGCCCAGCGGTGTGCCGGCGTCGAGTCGGCGCCGATGGCACAGGAACTCATCCGCCATCCCCAAGTCCTCCAGGAACCTGACGTGATCGGCGTGCAGCTTGACCGCGATATCCCTGTTCTCCGCGTAGACGTTGTATTTCTGAGCGGGGTCGGTTGGCAGATGGTAGAGCTGCGGGGCAGGCACGGCATCAGTCGGCACAATCGCCGGGCGCTGCACACCGTCGACATTGCGCGTCAGGTGGTCCATCAATGGCCCGTCGGGGCATCCCCAATAGATCAGTGACCACTCGCCCTGCGTGATGGTGGTCGGCCGGCCGCCGCTGGGCGCGACATTCAGCGCGGCGGTGCTGACCGCGAATGGTCTGGTCATCGAGCGCTCGCCACGCATCACCGGCGCCAGCGACATCCCCTGCATGGTCTCAGGCATGGGCACGCCCATCAAATCGAGCACGGTCGGGGCGTAGTCCGGCGGCTGGGCGTAAGCGCTGACCCGGCCACCGGTCGCGCCCGGCACATAGACGATCAGCGGGATGCGCGCGACCTCCGAGTAGAGCGGCGTGTCAGCGTGGAAGTTCTCGCTGATGATCGTCTTGCCTGTCAGGCCATGCTCGCCGTGGTAGAAGCCGTGGTCGGTGGTGTATATGATCGCCGTGTCATCCATCAGCCCAAGCTGCTCTACCTGCGAGAGCAGCCGCCCCACCCACGCGTCCACCAGCGAGACTTCGGCGGCGTAGAGCGCGCGCATGTGGCGGAGCTCGGCCTCGGAGAGGTAGTCGCTCGGCCCGTAGACCGGATAGCTCACCTCGTCGCCCTCATACCCCGGGTCGTACAGGTCCACGTACCACTGTGGCGCGTCCCACGGCTCATGCGGATCGAAGGTGTCGATGTAGAGGAAGAAGTCCTCGTCACGATTGTCCTCGAGCCAGTCGCAGGCGGTCTGCATGGTGCGCGCACAGAAGCAGTCGGCCTCTGACTCGCGCGTCGAGATGTTGCGCAGATGCTGGCGCACGGTGGTCTCGGGGCTGCGCAGCTTCTCGGGCGCGGCCGGCAGCGTGACATCGCGCGGGGAGGTGCGCAGCCGATCGTTCTCCTGCCCGCGGATCCATTCCCAGCCGGCAAAGCCGCGATCAAAGCCGTAGCCATTAGCGAGGATGTGCGGGGTATCCACGATCATCTGGGTGAGCTTCCCGGCATCTCCCAGCACTTCGGAGATGATGGTGGCGTCACGCGGCATGGGCTGCCAGCCATACTCGGTCATGGTGAAGCGTCCGGTCATGACGTCGAGGCGGTTGGGCACGGTCGGGAAGTTGGCGCAGTAGGCGTTGTCGAAGACGTAGGACATGCCTGCCAGCCGGTCAAGGTGTGGCGTGCGCACGGTCTGGTTCCCATAGAGCCCCAGATGGTCGCGCCGCATGGTATCGGTGATGATAAGGATGACGTTCATGGATGTGCCTCCTCGTCGAGTTCTGCAAGGCAAGTTCGCCCCGCGCTGCAGGTCCCCCTCCGCCAAGCGCGAACCTCCTCCCAGCCGCACGTGCAGATGCTACCGAGGAGCCCGCCATCCGTCTGAGGCGACACAGAACATGAGCAACCTGCTAATGACGGCACTGTTCGTGGTGGTACTGTCGGTCGGCACACTTGCAGTCATCTACGTTGCTTACCGCCTGCTTGCGCGTGACCGCAGCCAGACCCGGCCGTCCGCAAGTGGCACCGCCTCGGAGCCGAAAGCGACCAGGCAACAGACCGGGGAGAAACTCCTGAAGTTGACTGAGGAGGCACTTGCCCAAGCGCGGGAAGCGTCCAGTAGTAAGCAATGGCAACGCGCAGAGAAGCTGTACCTGCAGGTGCTCAAGACCAGCGAGATGATGCTGGAAATAGGAGAGTGTTCACACGAGGCATACAACAACCAGGGCGTGGCGCTGGCCGGGCTCGGATATGTGATGGCGCGGAACTGGCGCAAGGAAGAGGCCGCGGACCACTACGGGAGAGCCCGCGCCACGTTTGAGCGCGCCGCGGAGGCCTATCCCGAATCGGACACAGTGCTGCGCAGCTGGGCATCCGCACTCGAAGAGTTGTCTCTGTTCAACTACAGCCAGGGGCACTTCGGCGCGGCGCTCCGCAACATAGAGGCAGCGCACGAGAAGTGGAAAGAGGCGCTGGCGATCGACCCTAACAACGAAGATACACTCGCGGGCCTCGAGGCGTGTGAGCATCAAGTTGAGATGATGAGGGGATACACCCAGAAGTAGTCGCGCCAGCACTGCAGGCGAGTCCCGGCTGCAAACCGTATCCCCTGGCACACACGCACCCGGAGTGAGCATTGACTAACTGACGCCGTTGTCGACACTCAACACGAGAGAGGATGACCGACATGCTGATGGGACACGGAGCGCTCGCGGGACTGCCCCTCATCCGCGACTACAAGAGCAAGCGGATTTCGAGCTGGAACCACGATGGGCGCAACCACGACTGCTGGAATATCAAACCGGGCGAAACTCGTGACATGGCCGTCATCGACGGCCCTGGCTGCGTCAAGCACATATGGGTCACGATGGGCTCGAACGAGCCCGCCTTCCCGCGCAAAGTTATGCTGCGCGCATGGTGGGATGGCGAGGACACGCCCTCCATCGAGTGCCCCATCGGCGACTTCTTCGGGCTCGGGCATGGCATGCGCAATAACTTCACCTCACTGCCGCTGACCATGAGCCCGGAAAGTGGCAAGGGCTTCAACAGCTTCTGGGCCATGCCCTTCGCTGACGGCGCTCGCTTTGAGGTGCAGAGCGAATGCGACGAGGCGCTCAACCTGTATTTCTATGTTGACTACGAGGTCTACAGCGAGGCCCCGTGCGAGGACACCGGGCGCTTCCACGCGCAGTGGCGGCGCGAGAACCCGACCGACGGGTGGACCCCCGAGCCGGGCATGACCGGCGAGGAGATCGCACGCTACCGGTCAGATATCCAGAACCTCGACGGGAAGGGCAACTACGTGATCCTGCAGGCCGAGGGGCGTGGGCAGTATGTGGGCTGCCACCTGGACATCGACTGCTTCGCCCGCGAGAACGACGGCGAGCCCTTTCCCCCGTCGCTGCACGGCACGGGCACCGAAGACTACTTCAACACCGCCTACTGCCCCACGCAGGAGTTCAGCGCACCCTACCAGGGCATCATCCTGAACTCCGGAACGCCTGAGTGGCGTTGGAAGGGCAAGAACTCAGTCTACCGGTATCACATCGAAGACCCGATCCACTTCGACAAGTCGATTGAGGTCAACATCGAGCACGGCCACGGCAACAACCTGAGCAACGACTACTCATCGACCGCCTACTGGTATCAGACGGAGCCGCACGGGGCGTTCCCGGCGCTGCTGCCGGTGGAGGAGCGCCTGCCTCGACCTGACGAGCCGCAGTATGAGGTCTGAAGAGTGTCGCACTTGCTTGCGTGAAGCCAAGCGGGGTATAATGTCCATGTTGACTACACCAATCTGGGAGGTGACGCATCATGCCCAAGAAGGACCACGCGAAGACTGAAGAGCGGAAGGCTGAGCGCGCCGACCAGCCCGTCCGGATGAGCGAGGAAGTGCGTGAGGCGGCTGAGCACCACATCGAGCGTAACAAGGAAGCGCTCACGGAACTGGCGAAGTGGTGAACCTCCTCACCGCAACTGAAGTCGTCGGGGTCCACGCCGCGGTAATCGCCAGCGCTGGCGGCGGGAGCGCGGGGCTCTTGGACATCGGCCGGATCGAGTCGGCCGTCGGCAGGATGAGCTCCGGAGCTGGAGACGTCGAATTGTTTCCTGATCTTTTCGAGAAGGCCGCCGCATTACTGGAGGCCCTCGTGGGCAACCACGGGTTCTTGGACGGAAACAAACGGACGGCAATCTCCTGTGCCGGCACACTTCTCAAGCGGAATGGCTGGGAACTCACCTACGGCGCCCCCGAAGTCGTCGACTTCGCCCTCGGCGTCGCGAAGCATGAAATCGAGTTCGATGAGATCGTGGTGTGGCTTCGGGAACACACCAAGCGGGAAGAGTAGCTGAACCAGCCAAACCAACACCGAGGGCCGGGCAGAGATGCCCGGCCCTCTTCGTTTGTGCTCGCGCAGTCCGTTCACATCACAGAGTGAAGTTCGTGGACTGCAGTTCGTAGGCCATATTCGAGGTACCCGAGACATCCGTGTAGCCGTTCTGCATATTCACGAATGAGCCCGTCTGTGGGTTGATCCACTGATCGCCGGGCTGCAAAGCACGCGCAGTCCCAAGCGCCACCGCGCCGCCACCATCGCCGCCACCATCGTCGCAGAGGGCCGGGCCGGTGTACGTGTCACAACCGGTCGGGAACGCGAGCGCCAAGAGAGCTGAGACAATGATCAACAACACTAGCACGGAACGGCCGAGACGAGTCATGGGGCTTGCCTCCTCGTTGGGTGAACAGCTCGCATGGTTAGCTGGACCTGACGCCAATTCGCCGCATTATAGTGAGATTCCCGCAGTGCCCCGTTCAGGCGGCACTCCGACGCACGAAGCTCTCGACTGCGAACAGCAGCATGCCATACTCGGCCACATTGGCTATGCTCGACAGACCAAGCCCTGCCATCATGGCAGCGCCCGCCGCACCGGGCGGCAGTCCCGATACTGACGGCAGCCCGAACGATACGAGCAGACGGGCCAACACCAGCAACAGAACGACCATCGTGGCAGGGCCCAGCGACCGGGCGCCCGTGATTCGGGCAAGGCCCAGCGCAATAGCGCCAAGCGCGGTCAGCACGCCAATCGCTATCACGACCGCGTACACGGGGGCGTCAAAGCCGGCGGCAAGCGTCGACTGGAGGGCATACACGTCGGCGGGCGCGAGGGCAACCCGCAAGCCCTCGCGCGCCAGCAAAACGAGGATAGCGAGGGTGATCACGGGAGGCACCGGACTGCGCTTGGTCTGCTCGCCGTCGGCCGGCACGGGTCGATCGGCCTGAGCGAGGAACCAGATCAGACCACCCGCACACAGGAGGTCGGGGAGCGCGGCACCGCATACCAGCAGAGCGATCGGGCCGGTGTGCAGTACAGCGGTCGCGTTGGCCCGCGCCAGCACCAACTCAAGAAGCGCTGGCCCCATCACCAGAAGCGCCTGGTAGGCGATGATCGCCAGCAGAACCCAGCGCGCCTGTTCGGGCGCGTGTGGACGAAGCTTCCTCAGGCGAATGCCGACGACGATCGATGCCACGGCGATCGCCAACCCCACCAGGTTGGCCCCATGTCTGAAATACACTGCAGCGGGACCGAAGTAAGAGGCACCGACCATCCGACTGACCTGGTCCGCCTGCAGCGCAAAGACCACCGGCCCGGAGAACCACTTGAGCGCCCACACGACCATAAGCGCCCCGGCAAGTCGGTAGTGCCGTGGCACGTCAGCAGGCTGGCCGTCGGTGTCAGCGGAAACCATTCAGTCTCGTTTGATGACCGGGAGGAGAATGTGGGAAGCGCGCCCGCCACCATGATGGACCGTGTTCTCCGCCACACGCAGACGCCGTTCGACACCGATCGGCCCACCGGTGTTCGGGTTCACCTCGAAGCGCGGCCAGTTGCTCGACGAGATGTCCACTCGGATGCGATGCCCGGCCACGAAGCGGTTGGCGCTTGGATAGAGCTCGAAGCGCAGTTCATACACTTCGCCCGGCTCGGCCAATTCCCCGGCCTCGAGGCCGTTGCGGAAGCGTAGCCGCCCAACGCTGTCGGTGATATTGAGCGCACACCCGTCGGGGTAATTGCCCGCCGGCGGGTACCAGTCGATGAGCTTGGCGGTGAAGTCGGTGTCGAGGCCATCGGTCGAGACGAAGAGCACGACCTCGATGGGCCCGGCGATCTCCACATCCTCGTCGAGCGGCTCAGTCTGGAAGACCAGCACGTCGTTGCGCGCCGACAGCGGCAGGTTGCCGGTCGTGCCGTGGAAGCGCGGGTCGTTGCGTTGGTCGAAGGCCCCCGCCGGCAGCGGGATCGCCGATAGGTGTCCGCCGACCGTCGGCACCGGATCGCTCGGATCGAAGTTGTAGGACGTGGCGCTGCATCCGTCCTGCGGCGCCTCCTCGCTCAGACCGCCGTCCGCGTGCAGATACCACGCGGTCTTCTCGCAGCCTGCGGGCGGCCACACATCGTCGCTGCGCCAGCCGCCACCGTGGTCGACTCGGGTTCCCTGGTCCTCGGGACCCGTTCCGCCGCCCATTACGAAGTATTTCACGCGGCGCTCCTCGTCGAGGCCCGTGGGCAGACCCTTGAGGTGATGATCGAGGAAGCGCAGACGAGTGGCCTCGTGGTCAGACAGACCACCATCGGGGAGGAACGAAGCGTCGCCCGCCACCGGCGAGCCAACGCCACCGTGCGTCCATGGGCCCATGAGCAGACTGACGGGCGTACTCTGCCGCGCGCTGAGTTCCACGAAGTTCTCGACCGTGCTGCGCGAATAGGTGTCATACCACCCGCCGATGTAGAGCGTGGGAACGTCGGCATGCTGATCGTACCAGGGCTTGGGGCCGTAGCCGGGCTGCTTCCAGTATTCGTCATAGGTCGCGTTCGTGATCAGGTCCAGACACCACTGCTCGTATGAGGGTACCAGTCTCAGGGGCGAGCTGCCCTTCGTGATGGGGAAGTTGCCGACCCAGTCCCAGATACTCCCGTGCGCGGAGTCCAGAGCGGCCTTCAGTGTGGGATCAGCGATGGCTTTGCGGCTGGTGCTGGCCATGAGAAATGCGTAGATGAAGAAGCGCATCTCCAGCACGCCGTTGTGGCGCATGGCATGGTGGAAGTAGCTGGACGGACCGTAGGTGACAATCATCGCGGCCAGGTGCGGCGGATTGAGGGAGGCCAGCGCGCTCTGAACGGCCGCGTTGTAGGACTGGCCGAGGGTACCGACTTTGCCGTCGCACCAGGGCTGGTCGGCGATCCACTCGACCACGTCGTAGCCGTCCGGACCCTCATGGGCGAACGCGTAGAACTCGCCCTCGGACTGGTAGCGCCCTCGCACGTCCTGCATGGCGGCCACGTATCCGCGCTCGGCGTAGTATCGGCCGGTGGCGGCGGAGTTGGCTTTGTCGTATGGGGTTCGCTGCAGCACCACCGGGAACTGCCCCTCGGCTTTCTGCTCATTGCGCGCGGGGAAATACAGGTCAGTGGCGCAGCGTACGCCGTCACGCAGCGGGACCATGACATCGCGCTCGGTGATGGCCTCGAACGTCGGCGCGGAACATATCTGCGTCTGCGTGCTCATACGATGCCTCCGAAGGTCAGTTGAGCTTGGTGATGAGTGTGCGACGGTTGGGCGATACCAGCGCAGCCGTTGTTGCGCACACCGCCCGCCTTCACTCGTGCTCGATGCCCAGCGTCGCGAAGGACTTGCGCATGAACTCGCACTTCGCCGCCGTGGCCGCCGGATCGTCGGGCGTCTCCCATATCTCGTCCAGCTTCGCCATCGCCTCCGCAGACACGCGCCCTCGCTCGCGATATTCCAGCAGCGCCCAGCCTGCATCCAGCGTCGTGCGCGCGACCGCCGACGAGTGCGTCTTCAGAGCGCTCGACGGGCAGCAGGCATCCGCGACGTCGTTTCCGTAGGAAGCGAGGATGGCGTAGGCCTTCGAGGCCTGCGGCACGTTGTCCTCGACCAACTCCCGCGTGCGCATGAACAGCGGCACGTTGGCCGTGTAGGCCTGGCGGGGGACGTCGGCG
>JALGSU010000016.1 GCA_029821735.1 Candidatus Zipacnadia bacterium
GACCGGCACCCGCAATATGATGCAGATGGGCGGGCTCAAGAAGCTCATGCCCGCCACACACGTGTGCTTCCTCATCGGCGTCTTCGCCCTCGCAGGCGTGCCGCTGTTCAATGGCTTCTGGTCCAAGGACGCGATCTTCGAGGCCATGGTCCACCAGCACGCGTGGGGCCCTCTGGCCATGCTGATCGTCACCTCGCTGCTGACCGCTGCATACTCCTGGCGAATGTACTGGCTCACCTTCCAGGGCGAGGCGCGCAGCGAGTCGCACGCACATGACGCCCCCTGGCAGATGACCACGCCGCTGCTGGCGCTGGCCGCTGGCACACTGGTCTCCTGGGTCTACGTGGGTGGCTACACCGACAAGCTCGGCCAGCAACTGCCCTACCATGACATTCACACGATGGAACTGGGCGAGATGTGGCATCTCACCTGGACCAGTCCGCTCATGCTGGTCGCAGCCGTCGTCGTCGCCCTGATTATCGGGCTCGGCGTGAAGTACTCGAAGCGGGCACCGGTGCCCGAGAGCCCGACGATGTGGGCCGACTTGCTGACTGACACCAAGGGCTTCGGCGACTGGTTCTGGGGCCTGTGGTATGTAGCGATGCGCGGCGTCGCGGCCGTGCTCAGCGTCTTCCAGACGGGCGATCTAAATTACAACGGTCTGTGGCTGGCGCTCGGTTTGGTCGCAGTGCTGGCAATGTTCCTGGGTTGGGGATAAACCATGGAAGTGTTCTCGCCGATCGTAGCGCTGTCAATCGGAGCGGTCTTCACCTACCTTATAGGTCGAATCTCGCGCTCTCGCTCGCTCACCGGGTTCATCGCCTTCCTGTCGCTCGTGGCGGCCGGTAACGGGGTCTATCAGATCCGCGCGACCCTCGCTGAAGGCTTCATCCCCCGCTTCCCTGAGGGGCAGGCTGGGTGGGGCACCGCCTACATGAGCGGCGACCCCGTCGGCGTCCTGCTGGCGACGGTGGCCCTTGGGCTCACAGCCCTTGTGGTCATCTACTCGACCCGTTACATGCACAAGTACGATATCGGCAAATTCTACGGCCTTCTCCTCATCATGACGGCCGGCATCATCGGCGTCGGCTTCGCTGGTGACCTCTTCACCATGTTCATCTTCTTCGAGGTCATGAGCATCGCTTCATTCGTCCTGGTAGCCTTCCACCGCGACGAGTGGGAGCCTGTTGAGGCCGGTATCAAGTACCTTGCCATCAGCACCGCCGGCTCACTCATGGCGCTGCTCGGCATCGCGATTGTCTACAACCTCACCAACTCGCTTGATATGGCGGCCATCCCCGGCCTGCTCACCGAGTACGCCGGCAGCGCCGAACTGCTCGCCGTCGCCGCCCTCTTCGTGGTGGGCTTTGGCGTCAAAGCCGCCCTCGTCCCCATGCACACCTGGCTGCCTGACGCGCACTCGGCTGCCCCCAGCGGCATCAGCGCCATGCTCTCGGGCATCGTCATCGAGGCTGGCCTGATCACCATGATCAAGGCCCTCATCGCTGTACGCGGCTTCGACACAGGCGTCATACTCGGCATCATCGCTCTGGTTACCATGTTCGTCGGTAACCTGATTGCGCTGCGCCAGACCGACGTCAAGCGCATGCTCGCCTATTCGTCCGTCGCCCAGATGGGCTACATCTTCATGGGCGTCGCACTCGCGCTGGGCTTCCCGGCAATGGCTGGCTTCCACGGCATGCGCGGAGCCCTCTACCACATTCTCAACCACGCCATCATGAAGGGCGGCGCTTTCCTGTGCGCCGGCGTGCTCCTCTACCTCGCGAGCACGCGCGATCTCCGCAAACTCTCCGGCATCGGCCGAAAGTTCCCTCTGATCGGCTGGAGCATGCTCATTTTCTTGCTGGCACTGGCCGGCACCCCGCCCTTCAACGGCTACTTCAGCAAGCTGCTGCTGTGCCGCGCAGGCGCTGAGGTCGGCGGCTGGGGCCTGTTCATGATGATCATGTTGATCCTCAACAGCGTCATCTCGCTCTTTTACTACCTGGGCGCCGCCAACAAGATTCTCTTCGGCGCCGTCCCTGAGGACCAGAAGCTGGGCAAGTCCGTGCCGTTGGCCATGACCATCCCGATCGTCGTGCTGGCTGCGCTGGTCCTGCTCCTTGGTGTCGTCCCGCAGATCGGCCTGGACATTGTCAATCCGGCTGCTTCATATCTCGGCGACTTGCTATTGCTTCCCTACGGGGGCTAATGGCGCCGGCTACGCTGGCGTCCTTCCGCGTGACGGAACCGCTCGTCACAGCGCAGATCGTGTTTTGGAGGTCCGTGACAGATGACGGCTGAGAGTTTCCTGTATCACCCGGTAAGCGTCTTTGCCCTCAGTATGCTCTGCGGCTACGCCCTGTATGCCTTCGGGCGCGCCGTTGCGCCAGCAACTGTCGTCGTTGGCGGCAAACTACGCACATACGCCTGTGGTGAGAACGTAGACGGCAAGATGTTCCCGACCGCCTACCACCTCTTCCACGCGGCCTTTATCTTCACGCTGCTCGACGTCGTCGCTCTGGTCGTCGGAACTGTCTCACTGTCCGCCAGCATCTGGCTGGTCATCTCATACCTGCTGGTGGGATTGTTCGCTATCGTCATCCTGTTCCGCGACTGACACTGTCCGAGCATAGCCACATCCGCCCGACCGGTTCGCTCCGGGCCTCGGCCCACGCAAGCGAATGACGTGATCCGAATGCAACGCACGGCAAAGGAAGACAGCCATGTTTGATGGATTGGTACAGTGGGCGCGAGCCAAGTCACCGTGGGTGTGCCATCTCAACTGCGGGTCCTGCAACGGGTGCGACATCGAGATCGTCGCCGCACTCATGCCCCGCTTTGATCTTGAGCGCTTTGGCATCCTGCTGGAGGGTACCCCCCGGCATGCCGATGTGATTCTGGCCACCGGACCGGTCACCAGGCAGATCCGAGACCGGGTCATCCGCGTCTACGAGCAGACGCCCGAACCGAAGTTTGTCATAGCCGTCGGCACCTGTGGCGTCTCGGGCAGCCCCTTCGCCCCCAGCTACAGCGTGCTCGGTGGCGTCGACCAGGCGATGCCGGTGAATATGTACATCCCCGGCTGCCCGCCCAGGCCCGACGCTATCACCTACGGAGTGCTCAAGCTTCTTGGTAGCCTCGACCCGGCCATCGCCGAAGTCGTCGCTACCATCGAGTCGAAACAGGATACTACCGGCCTGGTGTACACCCCGCAAGAAATGGCCGCAATAAGTGAGTCCTAACAAGTTTTGACACGTCTAACAAGAGGGAGCTGAAGATGCAAATGACTGCATCTGAGCTTGTAGCGCATATACAGGAGGGCTACGACGGCGAACTCGTCGAGGCAACTGCCAGCGCCGATGTCGATGTGTGGATCGGCGTGCCGCCCGCAGACGTGACCGGGATGGCAGCTTACCTCAACGAGGCTTTCGCGCCGCTGCACCTGTCCACCATCACTGGTCTGGACAATGGTGAAGCGATAGAAGTGCTCTACCACTTCGTCGTCAACGGCCTTTCGCTCAATCTGCGCGCTGCAGTGCCCAAGAGCGGGGACAGCATCGACTCGATCACGCCCGTGATCCCCGCGGCCGTGCTCTACGAGCGCGAAGTGATGGATCTGCTGGGCCTGGTGTTTACGGGTCATCCCGACCCGCGCCGGCTGATCCTTCCCGAAGACGCGCCCGAGGACGAGCACCCGTTGCGCAGGGATGCACAGCCCGAGGAGGAGACTCAGCAGGACAATGGCTAAACTGACCTTTCCTATAGGCCCACAGCACCCGGCGCTCAAAGAGCCCGAGAACCTACGCTTCACCGTGGACGGTGAGGTCGTCGTCGACGCGGACATCCGCATCGGCTACGTGCACCGGTCCATCGAGCGCAGCTGCCAGGAGCGCAACTACACGCAGGACCTGTATCTGTGTGAGCGAGTTTGCGGCATCTGCTCGAACTGCCACACTTTGTGCTACTCGATGGCCGTCGAGAAGCTCGCCGGCGTCGAGGTCCCCAAGCGCGCGGAATACATTCGCATGATCATGCATGAGCTCGAGCGGATACACAGCCACATGCTGTGGCTCGGCGTCGCCGGTCACGAGGTCGGCTTCGAGACGCTCTTCATGTATGCCTGGCGTGATCGTGAAATCGTCCAGGACATCCTGGAGATGATCGCCGGCAACCGCGGACACTATGCGATGACCTCAATCGGCGGCGTCCGCCATGACCTCACCCGTGAGATGATCGACAATGCTAAAGAGGGTCTCGTCATACTGCGCGACCGCGCCGAGCATTACGCGGACATCGCCACCACCGAGGCTACTTTCCTCAAGCGTGTCACCGACGTCGGCACCGTCTCTGGGGACCGCTGCCGGGCGCTTGGGGCCGTCGGCCCTGTGGCCCGCGCCTCTGGCGTCGATTTCGACGTGCGCACCGCGTTCCCGTATCTGCACTACGACCAGATGCCCTGGGAAGTGCGCACCTCCGAGATGTGTGACGTGCTTGGGCGCACCATCGTCCGCGTGCTCGAGGTCATTGACGCGGCGAGTATCGCTATTCACGCTCTGGACACCCTCCCCGAGGGCGACTTCCAGACCAAGGTCCCGCGCAAGATCCCTGAGGGCGAGGTCACGACCCGCGTCGAAGCCCAGCGCGGCGAGCTCATCTACTACCTCCGCAGCGATGGCAGCGACGTCCCTGCCCGCCTGAAGATCCGGACACCAACTCTCGCGAACTTGCCCATCAGCCTCGAAATGGTTCGCGGGGGCTACATCGCTGACATCCCGATCGCTTTCGCGTCCATTGACCCGTGCTTCAGTTGCACCGACCGCATGGTCGTGCTCCAGGACGCCGAGACCGGCCGCGGCCAGCAGATGACCTGGACCGACCTCGTGAACATGTCGAAGATGGGCTGAGCCAGACCAATCTAGCGCCGTGTGCCGCCGCCGGGCCCGCCTCGGAGGCGTCACTTGGTGTTGTCGCACGATCGTCAGAACAATAGTCGAGAGGACTGCGATGGAGATCGCCAAGCCGCTATTGCATATCCTGGTCTTCCCGGGCTTCCTGTTTCTCGTTGCCGCAGGACTCGCGGTCAGTTGGGTTGACCGCAAGCTCGTCGCGAGATTCCAAAACCGGGTGGGTCCGCCTTTCTACCAGCCGTTCGCGGACCTGATCAAGCTCCTCGCCAAAGAGGACATCATTCCCGAGAACGCCTCCAAGGGCATGTTCTCCATCATGCCGGTGGTCGGCTTCGCCAGTGTGTTGGCGTCGATCATCTACATCCCCCTGTGGCGTTCGACCGCACTGGTCTCCTTCGATGGCGACCTCATCGTGGTGCTCTACCTGCTCACTCTACCTGCCTTCTCGCTGCAAACCCGTTCGCCACGATCGGTTCGACCCGTGTCCTGAGCCAGCTTTTCGGCTACGAGGTGCCCTTCCTCCTCGCCTGCCTCGGGCCGGCAATCGCCGCTCACTCGTGGAACATGTCGATCATTGGCTCGTATCAGGCGACACACGGGTGGCTCGTGGGTTGGGTGCCCGTGTCGTTCCTCGTTGCCGTGATCTCGCTGATCGGCAAGCTTGAGCGCGTGCCCTTCGACATCCCGCAAGCGAAAACCGAGATCGTCACCGGTCCCGAGGTCGAGTACACCGGCCGGCGCCTCGCGCCATGATCGCCGCGCTCTTCCTTGGCGGCTTTCACTTCCCGGGCATCCCCTACGAATCAATGGGCCCGTGGCTGGCCGGTCTCGTTGGCATGGTCGTCCTGTCCGTCAAGGTCCTGGCCATCGTCTTCTTCCTCGCTCTTGCCAAAGCGGCTCTCGCCCGCCTGCGCATCGAGCAGATGGTCCAGTGGTGCCTTACCTATCTGGGCATTCCGGCGTTGCTGCAAATTGCGTTCGTCATCGTGTCCAGGCAGTTGGGAGCGTAGGTCATGAGTAAGCGATACGGTATCGCCACAATGTGGGCCGAACTTGCGCAGAGTCTGTTCAGCAAACCCGCCACGGTACTCTATCCGGTGGAGCGCCTGACCCCGCCCGAGCGGTTCCGCGGTCGGCTGCTCTTCGATGCAGACTCGTGCATGCTCTGCGGCCTGTGCGCCCGCGACTGCCCCGGCGACGTCATCAATGTCGTCCGCAGGCGCGTCGAGCGCGAAGACGGCAAGAAGGAGCTCGTCGGCCACCTCGAGTTCGAGATGGACCGCTGCATCTTCTGCGGCCAGTGCGAGACAAGCTGCAACTCGAACTCGATCACCTTCAGCGGCGACTTCGAGATGGCACAGGCCGATCGGCAGCTCTTCAACGTCCGCCAGGAAGAGAGCGACCGCGCGGACAAGTGCGAGCTCGACGACGAGGACAAAGAAGAGGGCGCGGGCGACGGCAAGGAGTAGCTGCGTCCCATCTGAGCATGAATAAATGAGGGGCGACCCATCCGGGTCGCCCCTCTTCTTTGTACATACACCGAACCCGCACTCAGCGCTTCTCGTTGTTCGTTCTGATCTCGATGTTGGCCTCGCCCTGCACCACCGAGCTGCCGGCCTCCACCGAGTCCAGCAGCCACACGTTACTGCCTATTACTGAACCCTCGCCGATGACCGTGTCGCCGCCAAGGATTGTCGCCCCGGCATAGACGATCACGTTGTCCTCCAAGGTCGGATGGCGCTTGATGTCCTTGATCGGGTTGCCATCCGCATCGAGCGGGAAGCTCTTCGCCCCGAGGGTCACGCCCTGGTAGAGCTTGACGTGATCGCCAATCTGACAGGTCTCGCCGATGACCACCCCGGTGCCATGGTCGATGAAGAACCTTTCACCGATGGTCGCGCCCGGATGGATGTCGATGCCCGTTGCCGAATGCGCATCTTCGCTCATGAGGCGCGGGATGAGCGGCAGATCCAAGTCATACAACTCGTGCGCGAGCCGGTGCACGCAGATGGCTTTTAGACCCGGGTAGCTCAGCATGATTTCCGCGTAGGTGTGGGCCGCCGGATCGCCCAGGTACGCCGCCTCGACGTCCATCACCAAGAGCCGCCGGATTTCCGGCAATCGCGACACGAATTCGTTGGCGACATAGGCCGCACTCTCGTCCAGGTTCTCGTCCTCTTCCACGTCGCCGCCCGCACGCGCATACGCACCCATCCATCTATATGGCAGCGCCAGCGCGACCTCTCGCCGCAGCAGTCGATGCCCACGCGCCAGTCGCTCCTGGATGAACGATTGCATGGACTCGCACTCATCAAGCTCTGTCTCCATGCGGCCGGGGAAGAGCACGTCCTCGAAGCAGCGCAACGCCTCCAGCACGCGCGAACGCGACGGCACCGCTGCCGCCACTTCCCCGGGCGTGTCGACGCCCTCGTGGCCGGTATTGGTCTCAAGTTGCTCGATTACCGAACAGGCCAGTTGCGCCGAGCCCCGGCATGAGCACATCTCGCGCTTCTCACACGTCTCGCAGCGCTTGAGAGGATACAGGCGATCAGGCATCATCTCACCTCGGGTCCTCGGGTGGCGACGGGAACGGAATCTCGCATGGCTCGTCCATCGCCTCCCCGTAGTAGTAGAGTCTCACGTCCTCTGTCTCCGGCGGCTTCTTCGAATCACCGTAGCTCCAGATTACCCGCAGATCGCCCGTGCCAAGCTGATGTCCCATCACCGGCTTGACGTGGTTGTGCGAGTAGCGCGACCCGTGGGTCAGGTGACGCGTCAACTCCCAGTTCGCGCCGCCGTCTCGCGACTGCCACTCGTCGATGTCTCCGCCGTCCTCGTGCGCCTGCACGTCCGTCGTCGGACCCCATATCCGCAGATCATCGTCGGCCACGATCACCAGTGCGCCCGCGTCATACATGTGGTCGCTGTCCGTGACATGCGCGAACTTCCATCCCTCGTCAGTCTGCCGGCCGACCATCCACTTCGACTCGAACGTCTCAGTCTGTGAGTCTATGAAGAGGATGTAAGGGCGCCCCTCCGAGTCGACCTGGATGTCCTTCAGCCAGATCCCCCGCTGGCCGCAGTCGTATATCTGGTCGGCCTCTTCCTCGCTGATGGGCAGTTCATGGGCCGAGCCGTCGCTCCGCCGCCACGTGGCCCCACCATCGTCCGAATACGTGTAGTATATGTTGTAGCGCCGCGCCCACAGGTGCTTGCTGTCCATCTCCTCAGGCGTGCCGCCGCCCAGTCGCGACCAGGCAAAGTGGATCCGGCGCGGGTAGTCGCCCGGCGCGGCCACTGTGATCCCGTATATCGAGCATTCAGCGCAGCCCCGCGCGTCCTCCGGGCAACCAAAGTTCACCAAGTCCCCCGAGGTCTCCCACGTCCGGGCGCCGTCGCGCGAAACACGGAAGCGCCAGCCGGGAGCCTGTCGGTAGGAGACGAACAATTCGCCCGGCGTGATCTGCCAGGGCTGGGGATACGACGTGCCCGGGTCATCCAGCGGCGCGGCCTCGCTCCACGAACTGATGTCCAGCGGCCTGTCGGACTTCAGCGAATGGGTGACATGCCCGTGCGCGCCATAGAACACATACAGGAAGCCGTCCTCATCGATCAGTAGAGTCGGGTTCCGATGCGCGTCCCCGTCGGGATTGGACCCCAGCACCACGGGGTACGCGAACTCTCCGGACGCATGATCGTAGAGGCTGATCGTCGGGCTGTTGTCCGCGTTCCCGTAGACGAAGAATGTGCGCCCGACCTCCGGCACGTATATCGCCAGCGGTCGATGCCATGCGCAGTAGGTGGCCATCGGCCCGCAGTACACCGCTCCCTGCCCGGGGAGCAGGTTCGCTGAGCCACACGAATACCATACGCCCCGGCATTCCGCCGGTGGCAGAACCGGTGTCTCGCCCATGCGCCAGGCCTCCCGAGGGACAATTCAGCGAAAGTGGATCTCCGTCATGGGGTCAGCGCCCCGAGGTCAGTGCCCTCGAGATCGAGGATTGACTCCCCTGCCGCAATGCGCGTGGTGATGAACTCATCGGCGACCAGCACGGCTGCCAGCACCGCATCGTCCGCCGTGTCCCCCTGGGCCAGGCCGCTCACCTCGCGCAGAACTTGCTCCGCCCCCTCCGGGTAGATGTGGCGCGCGAAGTCCAGGTCTGGCTCATACATCTCACCGTGCTCGTCGGTCGCCCGGAAGCGCATGCCAGCCGCGGCGCACAGGCTCGTATAGGGCGCCGCCACCCCGCGCGCCGCGTCGAAGCGCAGCGCGCCCACCACTCGATCCTCACGCCCGAGCTTGCGCCGAATGTCGCGCCCGACGCGGTAGATGGTGTCGCCCAGCGCCTTGTTGGCGAACCGCTCGATCAGATCGTCAACGTGAGCGCGCTGGTTCTCCTCATCGAACTCCTCAGGATAGGCCGCGATCAGCGCTGCCGCCGACTCCATCATCCCTGCGCGCACAGCCGGCCCCACCTTCGGGTGCTCGACCGCCTGCGAGGTGTACTCCAGCGACGGGTCCTCCAGGTGTGAGAAATACGCGCACAGCGCATGGCCCAGATTGTGGATGAAGAGCTTCCGGTCCACATAGGCCTTCATGTTCTGCTTGGGATCAAGCTCCGGCACGTCGGGCACCGCTCCGAGGAAGCCGCGCGCATCGCAGATGAGCGTGTTGTAGGCCTCTGCGAAGACCAGCAGCGGGTCCCGCGCGCGGTCCTGCTCGCTCATGATCGGCACCATCTTGCCGATCGACGTCTCCACTGCGCCCAACATTTCGTCCAGAGGAAAGTCCGCCGGAAGATGCTCGGCGACCCCTGCGCGCATTGCCTCGGCGGCGTCGCGCATGTTTTCGCAGATAATCACGTCCAGCGGCCCGTTCCCCAGTTCGCGTCGAGCTACCAGTCCCGCCGCCAGGTTCGGGTAGATGTAGGGCAGCGCTGCCGGCCCCACTGCCGTCGCTACGACCCGGCAGGTCGCCAGCTCCTCGGCGACGAGTTCGGTCTCACGGCCGTTGACGCCTGCAACGTTCTCGACCAGCACTGACCGTGGCTCCGTGTCCTTGACCTCGACCACATAGTGCCCGAGCTCATTGAGCGCGTCGATAATCGCCTGATCGACATCCACGAACACAACTTCGTACCCAGCGCGCGAGAAGATCTGCCCCACAAAGCTGCGGCCAATATTCCCAGCGCCGATCTGCACCAGCTTGTCCATCTGTTTCAGCCTTCCTTGCCATCCCCGGGGCCGAACTGCGCCCGACCCCGAGGTCGAATCGACTCCTGCGTCTCTACGCGCCCAGCAGTTCTCGCTCCTGGTCGGCCGACCAGCCGTCAAGTTCCTCAAGCGGCTTGCGCAGGCTCGGGTAGATGACGCCCTTGCCCTCGAACTTCTGCGCCCGCACCGCCTCGATCAGGTCCCGCGCCGCGTCCAGACCGCCCACTGCCGCCACGTAGTTCCCCGGCCGGATCTGCCCATCGGCGATCATCGACAGCGCCTCGCGAATGTCGGATGGATCGCTACCCGATGAGCCGACTGCCGAGATCGAATCGTAGTGGATCCGGCGCGCGTCCACCTGAATCATGCGCTCGTCGGCCTTGACCCCGCCGAACAGGTTCGTCACTCCGCCCTTGCCGAGGTAGTCGAAGGACTTCTGCTGCACCGGGTTGATACCCAGCGCCACGATGCAGTCATCGACGCCGCCGCCATCGGTGACGTCAGCGATGACATCTTCCAGCTCATCTGGGACGGTCAGCACGAGATTCATCCCGGCCTTCTCGGCGCGCGCCGTAAAGAACTCATCGGCTCGCCCGCGGCGCTTGTCGTTCGGCTCGGAGACAATGATCGTCGACGGTTTGTGGGTCATCGCGATCTCCACGTGCAGAAGCCCCATCGGGCCGGCACCGATGACCATCGCGGTGCCGCCCTCCAGCAGGCCCAGTTCAGCGCGCCGGGGGGCGTCTGGCGCGTCCTTCACCACGTGCACGTTGTGCTGCTGGGCGGCGATCACGCACGAGATTGGCTCCGACAGCGCGCCCTGGAAATGCGCCAGCCCCTCATAGGGCACGGGCAGCAGACACGAGGTCTCGATGACTTCGGGGTCGATGAGCACGTATTCGGCGTACATCCCCGGCAGCGTGTAGCCTATAGCGATCTTGTCGATCCCTGCCGCGTTGTCCCGGTAGTTCTCCAGGTTGCGCGTCGGGCCCGCCGGCACTGCCGGCTGCACTGCGTACCGGGCCCCGACCTGGATCTTGTCCTGCCACTTCTCGCCCACCTCGACCGCGCGCACGCATCCCTCGTGGCCGAGCGTTACCGGCGACTTCGCCGTATCCCAGCCATACATCAGCGAGTGCTCAGCGCCCTGATCGATGATCTTGTTGTCCGACGAGCAGGCGGCTACCGCTTCGACCTTACACAGAACCTGGTCGGATTCTGGCCGCGGGACCTCCATCTCCTCGAAGTCCACCGTCTCCATCCCTTTGCCTTTCAGGCGCAGGGCCAACATCGTGTCGGGTATGTTCTCTATCTTTGTGTCAGCCATGATCAGCGTCTCCCTGTTCTTAACTCAGTATCCTCTGCAGGCCGTTGACCCACGCGTCAGCCATGGCCTCGACGCCGACCTCGATCAGGTCCTCGCCGCCCACTTCGATCTCCAGCTCCGCGTCCTCGTCCGTCTCGCCGATGCGCAACGCCTCGATCTCGTAGCCGCGCACGATCTCCTCGAAGCGCTCCTCACACCCGGCGCGCACCTCAACCACGAAGCCACCCGACTCCGAGTAGAGCGCCTTGTCCACGCGCAGACCGTTGAGCACGCCGTCGATCTCGATCTCCGCACCGACGTCACCGCGGCCGTACGGGCCCATGACCATCTCGGCCAGCGCAACCGCTAACCCGCCGTCGGAGATATCGGTGCACGCGGCGACCAGGCCCTCGCTGATCGCATCGATCACCGCGTAGATTGCCGCCCGCTCGGCTTCCCAGTCGACGGTCGGCACGTTTGCGCCGAGGCCGAGTTCCAGCGCCTCATAGTATGCCGAGCCTCCCAGTTCGTCGCGCCGCGTGCCGATCATGTAGATCGGGTCACCCGCCTGCTTGAACTGGGCGGTCACCGCCTTCGAGTAGTCCTCGATGACGCCGACGCACGCGATGATCGCCGACGGCGCGACGCTGCTGTCGGCCGCCGATTCGTTATAGAGGCTCACGTTGCCCGAAATGATCGGCACAGGCGTGTCCTCATACCCCTTCAACCACATGTTGTTGGCCGCATCCGTAACGCCCTGCACGCCGTCTTGGAACTCCCAGAACTGGTCCATCTTCTCGGGGTTGCCGTAGTTCAGGCAGTCCGTCAGCCCCGACGGCACCGCGCCGATGGCCGCTACGTTCCGCATCCCCTCAGCGACGCCAGTTGCCGCACCCCAGTATGGACTGATCAGCCCATACTTCGGATTGCCGTCCACCGAAAGCGCGCAACCCGCGGTGCAGCCGGGCAGCGGACGGCTCACGCCCGAACCAGCTTCGCCCGGCCGCAGCACGGCGTTGCCCTGCACCTCGCAGTCATAGGAACGGTAGATGAACTCACGCGAGCACACGTTCTTGCTGCCGAGAACCGTCAGCAGGGCCTGGCTCATATCCGCCGGCTGATCGAACTGCGGTTCCTCACCCTCGTAGCTGCGCGGCTCGGCTACGCGGTCATAGAGGATGCCCTCGGTGACTGCCTCCACGGGTGCGTCGCAGACGATGCAGCCCTGATACATGACCGTGTATTGCGGCTCGACGGTGATCTTCCCGATCACGCCCGCGCACGCGCCCTCGTAGACGTTCGGCAGGTCCCAGTCCTCATTGTAGATGGCCAGCACCTCGCTGGCGAAGTGCTCGGGCACTGCCAGGACGTACCGCTCCTGCGTCTCCGCGCACAGGATGGTCTCGGCCAACATGTTGTCGAGGCCCACGTGCACCTTCTCCAGATCAATCTGCACGCCGAAGCCGCCTGCCGCCACGATCTCCGAGCTTCCGCACGCCAGCCCGCCACCGCCGATGTCCTTGATGCCGATCACCAGCCCGCGCTCCTTCGCCCGGTCGCGCACCGCCTCGTTGGCCTTACGCATGGCCATCACGTTCTTGAGAAACGGGTCGGGTACCTGGACTGCGCCACGGTCGTCTTCCTGTTCGTCCTCGTCGAGGATTTTCGAGGCGAAGGCCGATCCGCCAAAGCCCGAGTCATCGGTGGGTTTCCCCACCAGGATCATCACGTATGGCTCGTCGGCCGCCTCAGGCGGCGCGAATGAGTGAATGATATCCTCTTCCGCCACTATGCCCAGCGCGACCACGTTGACCAGGCAGTTGTCGTCAAAGCTCTTCTCGAAGTAGACGTCCCCGCCCAGATTGGGCACCCCCAGCGCGTTGCCGTACTGCCAGATGCCCTCCACCACACCGTCCACGATCCACTTTGTGCGTTCTGCGGCCGGTCCGGTCGGATCGCCAAAGCGCAGCGGGTCAGCGGTGGCGAACACGCGCGCGCCCATGCAGTCAACGTCGCGCACGATGCCCCCGACGCCCGTCGCGGCGCCCTCGTTGGGCAGAACCTGCGAGGGGTGGTTGTGGCTCTCATGCGCCATCACCACGCCCCAACGCTTGCCCTCGTATTCGGTGAAGAACACGATCCCCGCGTCCTCCTGCGGGCCAAGCATGACGTTCGGCGCCTCGGTCGGCAGGCGCTTGATCGTCGTCTTGGAGCTCTTGTAGGAGCAGTGTTCGCTCCACTCAACGTTGAAGATGTGCAGCTCGGTCAGCGTGGGGTTGTGGCCGATCAGGTCGACGATCCGCCGCGCTTCGCTGCAGGTCAGCCCCACACCGTGCTCTTTGAGCACGCCCTGGAGTTGCTCATCATCCATCTCGGTGACGGCTATCTGTCGCTCGTCAAGTTCCATCACAGGTCTCCTTGTTCTGACATCTGTCCTTCGGTAGCTTCGCGAGCGCCGCCCGGCGCGCGCTTTCAGAAGGGATGCTTACCTCGGCATCCACATGTTGACCGGTTGCGCGGTTTCATCGGGCAGGTACGCCTTCGCGTGCCCATCCAGAAAGCCGAACACGGCTCGCTCGCCGTGACGCATCGCTACCCGAGTGAGCCTGTGGGCCGTGTAGCTCGAACCCATCTGCTCGATATCGCTCTTCATGTCGAAGAACAGGATCGTCTTCGAGTGTTCTCGCACATGCGACAGCGACTTCGCCGGCGCACCCGCGCCCCATCCCGTATTGTAGGTGAGCGCGTAGTTGATCCCGTAGCTGTGCGGCAGGCATGTGCTCTGCGCCGTCGCCCGAGGGTCCGGGTCGCTGGCACACACCAGTATCTGCTCGTTCTTCACGTACGGCTGCAGTTGCACGCACCAGGTGTAACCCCGGCTTGGCGCTGGCGCACCACGCACCCTCGCTGGTACCAGTCGCTGGTCATGGTCCGCCGCATACATGCGCGCCGCCTGCAGCAGTTGCTTCTGGTTCGACGCGCAATTCGCCTGCCGGCTCATGGCCAGCGCCCGCGGGAACACGGCCAGAATGATAGCCGCCAAGACCGCGATGATCGCGATCACGATCAGCAGTTCAATGAGCGTGAAGCCACGCACGCAGCCCGGAGACTGCGCGCCCTCATTGTAGTCCCGCAAGGTTTGCATTTACGGGCGGACTCTTCGTCAGAGGCCCGACTGATTCCTCCGTGCCAGAAGGCCATCTCCGACCCCGGCGCGAATGCTTCCACACCAGCGAACCATCGAGTTCGGGAGCAGGCCATGACCATCGAACAGTTCCAGCGCGTGATACAGGGCACCTATGGTGAGCGCGATGCGGCGCGCGGCCTCGAGCGGACCTTCATGTGGTTCGTCGAGGAGGTCGGCGAGTTGGCCCGGGCGCTGCGCGAAGACGACCCCGAGGCCCACCTCGAGGAGTTCGGTGACGTGCTCGCCTGGCTCACCACCACTGCCACCATCGCCGGCGTTGACCTGCAGCAGGCCGCCCAGCGCTACGCCGACGGGTGCCCAAAGTGCGGGAAGAGCCCCTGCGAGTGCCCTCGCGGCGAGATTCCGACGCAATGAGCCGCCGTGCTTCAGCCACTCCCCATACCCACCGAGCGCCCAAACGTTGACTATGCACTCGACGGATAGTACAATACCACATCCTACACTAACTACGCTGCAATGGAAATAGCACCAATGGCCGCAGGCCCCAAAGTCGGCGACGGAGACCAGATACGCATCTTCGGCGCTCGTGAGCACAACCTGCAGAGCATCGACCTCGAACTGCCTCGGGGCAAGCTTGTGGTGTTCTCCGGGGTCAGCGGCTCGGGCAAATCCTCGCTCGCGCTTGATACCATCTACGCCGAGGGCCAGCGCCGCTACGTCGAGTCACTCTCCACCTACGCCCGCCAGTTCTTCGCCGGCATGGGGCGACCCGATGTCGACCATATTGAGGGCCTCTCACCCGCCATCGCCATTGACCAGCGTTCCTCGTCAGGCAACCAGCGCTCGACGGTCGCCACCATCACCGAAATCCACGACTACCTGCGCGTCCTCTACGCGCGCGCGGGCACCCCTCACTGTCACGAGTGCGGGACACCCATCGAGGCCAGCACTCCCCAGCAGATCGCCGATCGCGTGATGGCTCTGGACGAGGGCGCGCGCGCCATGGTCCTCGCCCCCGTCGACTTCACCGAGGATCAGACGCTGGTCGAGATCATCCGCGAAGCCCGACGCCAAGGCTTCGTGCGCCTCCGCATTGACGGCAAAGTGCACGACATCTCAGGCGGCCTCGCCGAGCCGCCTGACGACTTCGCGACGGTCGACGTGGTGGTCGATCGCCTCATCGTCAGGCCCGATATGGGCTCCCGCCTCGCCGACTCAATCGAGATCGCACTCAAGCAGGGCGAGGGCTCCGTGACCATCGCCATCGAGGGCGGCGAGGACCTGGTCATGTCCACACACTTCTCCTGTCCCTCCTGCGGCACCGGATTCCCTGAACTGACGCCCGCAATGTTTTCGTTCAACAGCCCTCACGGCATGTGCCCCGAGTGCGACGGGCTCGGCACCCAGCGCGGCCTCGACCCTGAGCGCCTGGTCGCTGATCCTAGCAAATCCATCCTCGACGGAGCCCTTGAGATCTACGGGGACGTGCAGACCGCGCACGTCCGACATGTCCTGCAGGGGTTGAGTGAGCGCTACAGCTTCGAACTGAGCACCCCCTGGCGGGACCTGCCCGCTCGGGCCCGCGAAGTGATTCTCTACGGGTCCGATGAGGAGATCAACTTCAGCTACCAGACCCAGGCGGGCAAGCCTTTCGAATACACGAAGACCTTCGAGGGACTCGTGCCCGCCAGCCAGCGGCATTACCGGGGCACCCAGTCAGCCGGCCAGAAGGCCTACTACGATCGCTTTTTTGCACCTCTCACCTGTCCGGCTTGTGAGGGCGACCGCCTGCGCCCCGAGAGCCGGTCCGTGCTGCTGGGTGGACACTCCATCGCGCAAGTCACGCATCTGACGGCCACCGAAGCCCTCCAGTTTTTCGATACGCTAGAGCTCCCAGACACCAACGCCGTGCTCTGCAGCGAACTGCTGCGCGAGATTACCTCGCGCCTGCGCTTCATGCTCGAAGTCGGCGTGGGATACCTCAGCCTCGACCGCACCGCCCCCTCGCTGGCTGGCGGAGAGGCCCAGCGCATACGCCTGGCAACCCAGCTCGGGTCTGGTCTTGCGGGTATCCTCTACATACTGGACGAGCCCAGCATCGGCCTGCATCCAGCCGACCAGGAGCGCCTTTTGACCGTCCTCGAGCGTCTGCGCGATCTCGGCAACACCGTCATCGTCGTCGAGCACGACGCGGCGACCATCCTGCGCGCTGACCATGTCGTTGACTTCGGCCCCGGGCCGGGCATCCACGGCGGCCAAGTTACTTTCTCAGGTTCGGTCGCTGACCTGCTCACCGACGCCCACTCACTCACAGGGGCATTCCTTTCCGGACGACGCAGCATCCACACTCCCGAGAGCAGGCGGCCGGGCACTGGCGCTGCGCTACATATCCGTGGCGCCAGTCAGTACAACCTTCGCGACGTGAGTGTGGACCTGCCGCTGGGCACGCTCACCTGCGTTACCGGCGTCTCCGGCTCGGGCAAGAGCACGCTCGTGCAGGAGATCATCTACAAGGCCCTCAGGCGCAATCTACACCGCTCTCTTGACGCGCCGGGCCGCCACAAGGCCATCGAAGGCTGGGAAGCCCTCGACCGCGTCGTCAGCATTGACCAAGAGCCCATCGGGCGCACGCCACGCTCGAACCCAGCCACCTACTCACGCGTCTTTGCGCCCATCCGCGAGCTCTTCGCCCAGGTGCCTGAGGCCCGCATGCGCGGCTACGGCCCGGGCCGCTTCAGCTTCAACGTCGCCGAAGGCCGATGCGCCGCCTGCGACGGCACCGGCGCCCGCACCGTGGAGATGCACATGCTCCCCGATGTCTACGTCAACTGCGAGCAATGCGGGGGCACGCGCTATAACCGAGAGACGCTGCAGATACGCTACAAGGGCAAGACCATCGCCGAAGTGCTCGATCTCACCGTCCACGAGGCCCTTGAGCTCTTCACCACAATGCCGAAGATCCGCCGCGTCCTCGAGACCCTGACGCGTGTCGGGCTTGACTACCTGAAGCTCGGACAGCCTGCGACCACGCTCTCCGGCGGTGAAGCTCAGCGCCTCAAGCTGGCGCGCGAACTCGCGCGGCCCGAGGGCGTCAACACGCTCTACATTCTGGACGAGCCTACCACGGGCCTGCACTTCGCCGATATCGAGCGTCTACTGCGCGTGCTTGATGATCTTGCGGACGCGGGCAACACGGTGCTGGTCATCGAGCATAATCTGGACGTCATCCGCCACGCCGACCACGTTCTGGACCTCGGCCCCGGCGGCGGGGCAGATGGTGGCCACATAGTCGCACAGGGCACCCCCGAGCAGGTGGCCGCCTGTGCCGAATCGCGCACTGGCCGCTTCCTGGCGAAGGCACTGACCCAGGACACTCGGGCGGTCGGATGATGACCACGGCTTGGGCGAGCCGACCATGTCTCTGAAGGCGAGTGTTCTGGTGCCAAGCTACCGCCGCCCGGACAGCCTGATCCCTTGCTTGGACGCGATCATAGCGGGCAGCAGGCTCCCCGAGCAGGTCGTGGTGGTCCTGCGTGACACGGACCGGGACTCGCGCACCGCTTTCGACGACTGGCTCACGCGAGCTCAGCAGGCTGCGTCAGACGTGCAGCTGGTGCTCGTCACCGAGCCCGGCCAAGCGGCTGCCACCTGCGCCGGACTGGCCGAGGTGCGCGGCGACGTGGTGTGCTTTATCGACGACGATTGCCGGCCCACTGAGCAGTGGCTCGAGCGCCTGATGGCCCACTACGACGACCCCTCCGTGGTAGGCGCAGGCGGGCGGGATATCGTCCACCACGGTGACGCCATTTCAGCCCGGCCCGCCGGACCGGTCGGGCGCATCACCTGGTATGGCCGCATGATCGGCAACCACCACCAGCCCGTCGGCGAGCAGCCTCGGGACGTGGATCACCTCAAGGGCGCCAATATGAGCTTCCGCCGCGACGCGGTCGTGCGCTTCGACACCAACGTCATCGGCGCGCACCTCTCTGACACCAGCGCATCGCTCGCCGCCCGCGCGGGCGGTGGGCGGCTGGTCTTCGACCCGCTCGCGGCCGTAATTCACTATCCCGCACCGCGCCCGCACGGCTACGCACGCCAGTCCGCATCCTACGAACAGGTCTTCGCTGATGCCCACGACTGGGCCTACGTCATGCTCAGCTACCTCCCACCGGTTGGCCGCCTCGGTTTTTGGCTCTACGCTCTGCTGATCGGCCAGGACCGCCGCTTCGGTCTCGCCAAAGCCATCATCGCCGCGCCGCGGGGGCCGAGAACTGCTGCGCGCACCTGGTGGGCCAGTCTGGGAGGCGTGATCGCCGGCTGGGCCACCCTGAGGCGCGCTCGCAGCCGACCATCGCCAACTACGGGAGCGCACAGCCCATGAGGGCCCTGTGGTCTCATCCGCGCGCGCGAGCGCTCTTCCTGGCCGCCATCGCATTGAGCCTGGGCCTGCACGCCTGGCTGCTCATCGCGCGCCCCGTCCAGATCGGTCAGGTCAGCCGCGACTCGGACGAATACTGGCGCATCGCCACGAATATCGTATCGGGCCACGGTTACAGCCGCGATGGCCTTGTGCCCACGCGTATGCGCATGCCCGGTTACCCTCTCTTCCTGGCAGGCCTGCAGCTGCTCTGCGGCCCCAACGTCATGGCGCCACTCACCTTACAGAGCCTGCTGAACATCGTGACGCTCGTTCTGCTGGCGACGCTCGCCGCCCGCCTCTTCGGGCCCATGACTGGCGGGCTCACCGCGCTGCTGATCGCGCTCTACCTGCCCTTGCCAGTGATGGGTGTGCGCATAATGGCCGAGGCGCTGTACATCGCGGTCCTGACCGGCGCGATAGTCTGTTGGCTCAGAGCGCTGGAAACCAGGCAACTGGCCTGGTTCGCAGCCACCGGTGCCTTGGTGGGCATCGCGGGTCTGGTGAAATCCTCGGGCCTCCCCCTGCTGGTACTTCTGATGCCCATCATCTGGCTGCAACTGGGACGCTCCTGGCAGGCACTGGGTCGCGGCTTCGTTGCGGCTGCGCTGGGCCTGATCGTGATGCTGCCCTGGGGCGTGCGTAACTGGATGGTCCTGGACAAGCCGACTCTGGCCTCCACCGATTCGGAGACCTGCCTGTGGTTCGGCACCCACCCCTACAATCGCACCCATTGGCCTGAATACGCCACTCCGTTCTTTGACCTGCCCGAGTTCCGCGCGATCGTCGGCGACGATTACTACCTGCAGGAAGATGTCAGCAGCGAACTGGCCCGTGCCGCCCGCGAGCGAGTCGAGGCCAATCCCATCGATTTCCTGAAGCTCGGTTTTTGGAAAGTGTCAGTTACCTGGACCTACCTGCCGGGCACGCGGCCCTTGGCGGCGCGAGCGCCACTGATCTTCACGCTGGCGCGCGTCCCTCAAGTGCTCGTACTGCTGCTGGCCATCTGGGGGGCTGTCAGATCGCCTGCCCGGCTGTGGTCTGTTGCATTGACGTTGGCAGTTATTATCAGCGGAGGCCTGTTTCTCGGGCACGCCACGGCCCGATACACCATGCCCGTGATGCCTCTTGCCATGCTGTTCGTGGCGGTGCTCTTCTCCACGCCCCCAAGGCGCAGCGCGGGACATGCGGCGAGCCCCGACGACGCCTGACGCGACCGATACTTGCGGACCGGCGCGAAATGTCGTATAGAACACGCAGACCCTCTGAAGCTATCGTTGCGGAGGCACGCAGATGCAGAACGGACCGATCAACTCTGCCAAGCTCATCGGCCTGTTCGCGGTCGTCATGAGCCTCGGCTTGGCGGTCGGCCTTGTCGTTGTCGCCAACTCTGCCAGCTTCGGCACCGCGATTGCTGCCCTTACAGCTCTCGTTGTCAGCGTCGCTGCCTTCTACTCAATTGAGACCGGCCTGATGGCCCTCATATTCGTCGCGTGCACCGATGGCTTCCTCAAGGGAATCAGCCCCGGCTGGCACACTCAGCTCCTCAAGGATTACCTTCTCGCTATCTGCCTGTTGCGTTGGGCGTGGCTCAGCGCGATCGGCCACCGCCGCGAATCTGTCCATCAACCAGTTGCCATCCCCATGGCCCTGTTCATCATGTGGTGCTCCATGCAGATGTTCAACACCACCACGCACAACTTCATGCTTGCCATTGCTGGACTGCGCGGCTGGGTCGTCTGGTTCGCGGTGTTCTTCGTCGCCTACGACGACATCACGAGCCGGGAGAAGCTTGAGCGCTTCCTCCGGTACCTCACCTTCCTGCTTGTCCCTATCGCTCTGTATACGGTCCTGCAGTACAACATTGGCTACGATCACCTCTACCGCCTCGGGCCCGGCTTCCGCTCCTACCTCAAGGCTGGGTACTACGCCGAGGATAGTCACATTGAGTTGCGCCCCGCTGCGACCATGATCTCGCCACACAACAATGCAGCCGCCATGTCTTGCGGCTTGCTCGTCGCGGCTGGCGCTGTCCTCTTCCTGCGCCGCCGCCGCTACCTGCAGATCGCCGCCATCTCAGCCTTGCCTCTGCAGGGAATCGCTTTGATGCTCACGGCGGCCCGGGCTGCATTCGCCAGCACGTCGATCGCGGTCTTCGTGCTGCTCATGCTTGTGCGCAGAACCGGTCTCGCCATCATCCTCGCGCTCGTGGTAGGTATCGCCTTCACGCAGGTGGGACGCATCACCAGCGGGGCTGCGGTCGACCGCATGACCTCCGTGGCAACGCGCGCCGAATACAGTCTCTGGCGCACCTGGACCCCGTGGCTCGTGGCCGTCGCCCACGCGCGGACCCATCCGCTGGGATCGGGAGTCGCAACCGGCCACGCTGCCGGCCGCATCATCGACAACCAGTTGAGAGGACAGCGCGGACAAACGGAGGACATTCCGTGGGCAGAAAATGAGTTTGGGCGCGCGCTTATCGAGTTGGGCGTGCCCGGCCTGTTCTTGTTCCTCTGGATGCTCTATGCCGTGGTCAAGGCCATGCACCGCTCGTTCGCCGGCATGCAGACTGCCGAGTACCGGTGGCTCGCCGCTGGATTGCTGTCCGCCTGCGTGGGCGTGATAACACGCCTCGCTGTCGGAGCGTCGCTATACACCTGGCCTGAGGGCATTCTCTTTTGGGTCTTTGCAGCCATCTGCCTGCGCCTGCCGCAGATGGAGGCAGACGAACTCGAGTTGGCCAACGAGGCGGGGCAACTCGATCAGGCTGAGGCGCGCAGATGACCCCCGCTCCGGAGCGCCCGCTGAAGATCGCGCTGGTCATCGAGGACGCTAACATGCGTGGCGGGCAGGAGCGCGTCATCGCCGAGCTTGCCGGGCACCTGGCCGCGCGCCACGACGTGCATCTATTCTGCTACACCGTCGCCGATATCCCGCTCGATGGCATCCACGTCCACCGCATGCGCGACGTGGCGCTCCCGCTGGGGCTGCGCGCGCTCTGGTTCGCTGTGGCCTCGGCCCGGAAGATCCGCCTGCGAGACTTCGATGTTGTGCTGTCGCAGGGCGGCAACACGCTCACGCACAACTTCGCGCTCGTGCACACCTGCCACCGAGACCGGCGCCGCGTACGTCTGCAGGTGGAGCGCCAGTGGCACCTCAAGAGCCCTCTCCGTCGCTTCGGTGAGACCTGCCGCGACGGAATATTCGCCCATCTGGAGGCCCGTGCTGTCAGGCGCTGTCGCGGGCGCGTGATCGCCGTCTCCGAGGACCTGAAGAGCTATCTCATGCGTGAATACGGCCTCGCTTCGCCCGAGATCCATGTGGCCCCCAGCGGGGTGGACCACGATCTGTTCCATCCTGGCCAGCGTGACGCTCACCGCGCTCGGCTGCGCACCGAACTGGGCCTGACCGATGACGATTTCGTCGCGCTCTTCATGGGCGGACTGTGGTTCGAGAAGGGCGTCCCCCAGATCATCGAGGGCCTCAGTCGCGCACAATCGAGGGCTCATCTCGTGGTGGCTGGCTCCGGCGACTCCGAGCGCTTCTCGGCTATGGCCAACGACTGCGGCGTGCGAGATCGCGTGCACTTCGTAGGCCGAGTCTCCGAGCCCGAGGCCTGGTATGGCATGGCCGACTGCCTCGTGCACGTGCCGGTCGTCGAGCCATTCGGCCTTGTCATGCTCGAAGCCGCCGCGTGCGGTCTGCCCCTGATCGCCACCCGCGTGAGTATCGCGCTCGATTTGATCGAAGACGATCTCACCGGCCGCTTCGTTGACAGGGACCCGGCATCGATCGCGACCGCGCTCGATCACCTTGCCGCGAGCCCGGATCTGCGCCGCGCCATGGCCGCCGAAATCCATGGGCGCTCCCTGCCCTTCACCTGGGACCGCCAGGCTGAGGAGATCGAGCGCATCTTTGTGGCCGCACTGACGCCGAGGCCCCCGGAGGAGGAGCCCGTTTGAGGATTGCTGTCATCAGCCACGCCTGCGTGGTGCAGCTCAATCAGCGCCTGTACCGGGAGCTGGCGCGGCATGAGGACATCGAGCTTCTGCTGGTCGCGCCCGCATCATGGCGCGCCTCGACCGGCAAGACGATCACGTTCAGCGCCCCCGATGATTCCGGCTACGAAGTCGCGCCCCTGCCCGTGTGGGGTTCGGGGCAGATAAGTCTGCACTGGTACCGCGGGCTGCTCAGCGTCCTGCGGCAGTGGAAGCCCGACTTGGTCTATATCGACGAGGAGGCCTACAGCCTGCCGGCCCATCAGGTGATGGGCGCGTGCAACCACCTGCACCTGCCAATGGCCTTCGTGCAGACCCAGAACCTCATCAAGCGTCACCGGTGGCCATTCGGCATCTTCGAGCGTCGCGTGCTTGATAACGCATCCATGGCAAACCCAATCACCGAGGAGTGCGCCGAGGTGCTGCGCGCCAACAACTTCAGCGGCCACATCGCGGTCATCCCACACTGTGTGAACACCAGTCTGTTCTTCCCGCAGGATGGCGCGCCGATGCGCGATGAGCTTGGCTTGCCCGGATTTGTGGTCGGCTACCTCGGGCGCCTCACTGAGGAGAAGGGCTTGCCCGAACTCATGCAGGCGGCCGATCTCCTCTGGCAGGACGCTGCCCTCGACTTCAGCCTGCTGATCGTCGGCGCCGGTCCCATGGAGGAAGAGATAGCAGCCTGGGCGCTTCGCAGACCAGCCGGTCGCGTTGTCATGACCGGGCCCATCGCTCACGCCGACGTCCCGCCCTACATGAACGCCTTCGACGCTTTGGCGCTGCCCTCGCGCACCACGCCGGGCTGGAAGGAGCAATTCGGCCGAGTGCTCATCGAGGCGCTTGCCTGTGGGGTACCGCTGGTGGGCTCTGACTCGGGGCACATTCCTGAGCTAATCCAGGAGATGGACGGCGGACTGGTTTTCCCCGAACAGGACGCCGGGGCTCTCGCCGAGGCATTGCGCTCGCTCATCGCCGACCCGGCGTATGCCCGGCGCCTGGGCGAGACGGGCCGACAGGCGGTCATGGGCAAATATGCAGTGACCAGCGTCGCGCAGCGGCTCTACGAGGCGATTGCCGCACTCGATCTCTGACGCCGGCGACGGAATAGCCCGACCAACGCCGGGTGCACCACAAACAGCACCAGTGCCACCACCGACACCGCACCCCAGCCATATCGCCCCCAGAGGTACTCGCCGATGATCTGCTCGCGTGACAGCGCTCCTCCACCCGATCCGGTGACTTCTTCGGCTGCCTTCAGGCGAGCGCGGCCTTGCGGTTGCCGTCTGCACGTTCTATCTCCGCAAGCAGCAGATGGGCCCCGGCCAGTTCGGGCTTACGTGCCACCGCACGCCGCAGATACGCCTCCGCCGCCTCCGGCTGGCCGTCCTGCCAGAATATCTCGCCCAACATCCACAGCGCGCATGCCGCGTCGTGCCTATAGGCCAGCCGCAGAAACTCCATCTTCGGGTCGACGTCCTCGGCCGCATCGGCGCGCGCTCGAATCAATAGGCACCGCAGGTCCACCCGCTCCGGCGCCGCTCGCACTGCTCGCCGCAGATACTCCAGCGCCAGCGCGTGCTGCTCGTCTCCTGCCGCAACCAGCCACGCCGCACGCAAGCGGTTCGCCAGCGCCGACCGCGCCGCCAACGACTGCTCGGCGGGCGCGCCGCTTGCCCGCAGTTCACGGACCCGCTCCCGCCACTGCTCCGCTGACTGCAGGTAGCACCAGAGGGCAATTCCGTTGAGTCTGACGGTGGCCGCGGCCTCGCCCAATCCGTCATACATTCCCGACCGACGAAGCTGCACGCTCCACGCCAGCGCGCCCAGCCAGATAACAACCAGCGCCACCATCGCCACGCCACCGAGCCACGGACGAACCAACCACATCACCTCGCGCAGACAGACACGATGACCTTGATACAGCTCTCCCGCTGGTCGATGAAAAGATCGAAGCCGCGCGCGATCTCCTCAAGCGGCACGGTGTGGGTCACCATGCTCAACGGGTCGAGGCCGCTCGGGCGACAGAGCTCGACGCACTCGTAGTAATCCTCGTGGTGCAGATACCAGCTGCCACCGAGTGTCACATCGCGGCTGATGATCTGCTTCCACGGATCCAAGTCCATTCGGCGGTTCGCACCCACGCACATCGCCCGACCACCCGGCCGCAAACACGCGAGCGCCGTCAGCGCGGCGCCCTCGCGGCCCGTACAGTCGAGGGACAGGTCCGCCCCCGCTCCCGACCAGGCGTACGCGGCCTCAGCGACGTCCTCACGACCGGCGTTGCACACCGCCGCCGCACCCATGCCCGCTGCCGCCTCCAAGCGGTAGTCGAGCATGTCCACAGCCATGGCGCGCGCCCCCCGGGCCACCCCGATCCGCACCGCGCCCAGCCCGATCGGCCCGCATCCCAGCACCACGACGGCTTCGCCAGCCGCAAGTCCAGCCAGCCGCATCGCCTTGTGAGGCGTCCCCAGCACGTCACTGAGCAGGCAGCCTCGCTCATACGAGATTTCATCAGGCAGAGGCAGCAGGTTCCGCTCAGGCGCCACGAGCATTTCGCCGAACCCACCGTTCACCGAGCCCTGCGTATTCCGGCAATACGTGATCTGCCCTCGCTGGCAGTAGTCGCACTGGCCGCAGCCGATCAAATTGTAGACCACCACCCGGTCGCCCACAGAAAGCCCCGCTACACCCTCGCCGATCGCTACTACCTGGCCCGCCACCTCATGCCCCTGTATGTCCTCTCGCACCATCGGTTCGCTGACAATGCGCTTGTCGGTGCCGCAGATCCCGCACGTCATCACCCGCACCAGGCACTCATCCGGCCGGCCGATGATTGGGTCCGGCATCTCTTCTACGCTTATCCGCCTGTTCCCCAGATAGCGCGCTGCCAGCATCTACTTCACCCTTGAGTCCTCGCGCGGCTTCTTGCGGCTTCGTTACACGACCGAGGCAATGCTTTGCGTCGGACGAGGTATACTGACCCCACAGTCGGACACGTCTCGCGGCCACACTCGACACGCCATCAGCCCGAGGTGAATCACTCAGATGACGGCCCGCCCCAAGTCACCCGTAGCGCTGACCGCACTGATCGCCTTTGTCTCCCTGTCTGTGGTCGACGCCGCTATATCGGCCTGGCTGATCCGCCAAGGGCCCATGCGCGAGTCTAACCCGCTCATCCGCCTGAGCATCAGTCACATCGGCCTGGCGGGCACGGTGGCCGCCAAGCTGGTGCTCGTTGCCGCAGTGGCTTGGCTCGTCCTCGCACTTCGGCGCGAACTCGCCGGTGCCCTTCCCAGCCTACTATGGGCCACCAACGGCACCTATGTGCTCATCTGGTCCATCGGACTTTTCCTCGGATTGACGGGCAGTCCCTCCTGATCGTGGTAGGACACCCGCCCCGGCGCGGCGAACCTGCAGTTGACAGGCGACAGATCGAGCTTCGCGTCAGAGAGGGTGTCCATATCTGTGCTGCGCTTACTGGCTGTGACGACCATCGCTCTTGCGCTGGGGGCGCCCGTACCAGTCCACGACGAATTGCTCCAGCCCAGCTTTGAGGCAGTCGTCGAGGAGACCGGGCTGCCCGTCGCCTGGCAGCCTTGGCACGAACCCTCCGCTGCAGCCTATTCGCTCGCGGACGCCCATTCGGGCGTCGCCTGCGTGGCGATACTCGACGAATCCGACGCCCAGTCCGAGGGCCTGCGCAGCGAACGGGTAAAGGTAGAGCCGGGGGTCACGTATCGCGCCAGCGTCTGGACGAAGATTCTTGGAGGAGGCGCGCCGGGGGCAGCCGTCTACCTGGAGTTCTGGGAGGGCAAGCAACGCACCGCGAACTACTCGGCCCACGTCAGCGACGCGGAGGACTGGACGCAACTGATGGTAGAGCACGTTGCGCCCGAAGGTGCCGAGGCCGCGACGGTCCTCGTCTACGCCGCCTCAACGACCATGGTCCACTCGCTTTTCGATGACGCCGCCCTCGAGCCCGTGGACTGACACCCCGCTACGCCAGATCAGCGCCCGCCAGCATCTCCGGCACCATCGCCGACATCGCGTGGGGCATCAGGTGCACTCCCTGGCACATCCCGCTGATCGCCGCCATGATCTGTGACGCAATCTCGACTGCCACTTTCCGGCGATCTCCCTGGGCCGTCTCATTGAGCCGGTGCATGATCCACGTGGGCACGTTCACGCCCGGCACGCGCGCATTGAGGAAACGCGCTGCCGTCGCCGATCTTACCGGAATGATCCCCGCCAGCACCGGAACGCCCAACTGGCCCACCTGCTGCATGAAGTGCGCGAATACCTGGGGATCGAAGACCGCCTGGGTCTGGAAGAACTCTGCGCCCGCATCCACTTTCTTGCGCATCTTGATGATCTGCATGTCCAGATTGTCCGCCTCGGGCGCGACGACCGCCCCCACGCACAGGTCACTGGCGCAGTCCAACTCATGCCCTGCCAGGCTTCGGCCCTCGCACAGGTCACGTGCGGTCCGAAGCAGTTGCACCGAGTCCAGATCGAAGACCGCCTTCGCCTGCGGATGGTCACCGAGAGCCACGTGGTCGCCCGTCACCACCAGCACATTCTCGATCCCCAGACCCGCCGCGGACAGCAGTTCCGACTGCAGCGCGATCCGGTTGCGGTCGCGGCAGGTCAACTGCGCCACCGGCTCAATGCCCTCGTCTCGCAGCAGACGGCACACTGCCAGCGAGCCCATCCGCATGTTCGCGCCCTGCCCGTCAGTCACGTTGATCGCGTCGACTACTCCCGCCATCGCCCGCGCGTGCACTAGCGACGGCTCGGGATCCGCCCCGTGCGGCGGTGCAATCTCGGCCGTGATGACGAACCCCTTGCCTTCGGCGATCTGTGTGAGCTTCACGCCTGTCTCCCGTCAATCCTCACCGTCGCCCACCGCAAAATCCGCAGGCTCATTGTACGTTGCCAGCACGTCCAGCCGCCCTGCTTCCGCCAGTCGACGGTAGATCAGTTGCCATACGCACTGCCGCGACCGGAACACCTCACACCGCCCGCCCTGCGCACCGCCGCAGGGACCGTTCAGCAGGTTCTTCGGGCAGAACGCGTGCGGGCACAGGCCGCCCGTCAGCTCCGCGATGCACACCTCGCAGAAGTGGCACGACTTCGTGTCCAGAGCGCCGCCGCCGGTCATGCCGCCGGTCACGATCTGCGTGCCCTGCACCAGTCTCCCACTGCCCACGAGTCCCTCAAGCGCCGGCACCGACTGCGCGCAAGCCAGCACCAGCACCGTATCCGCCGCAGCCAGCGGCACCGCGTTCTCCTGCATCAGCGCGCGTGCGACGGTCGGATTGCAGGTCGACCCACCCCCCGGCGGCACGGCCCACCCCATCACCTCGATCCCCGCCTCACGCAGATGCTCGGCCATGGTCTCGCATTCGCGCTCCCCGCCAAACCCATCACGCGTGGCGCAGTCCCCACAGCCAACAATGAAGACCCGGGCGTCAGCCCCGATCTCCTCGATGATCTTCCCCAACGGTCTCGGAACGGTTGCCTGCACGGCCATGGCTCCCAGCGGTGGTGATATGCTCAAAGGTGGCGCGGCGGGGTGCTCAACCCAACTGCCCGCCGCGGTGGGCACCTATGTACTCGAGGCACCATTCATCGCGCCCGGCAAGGGCCTCGGCGGCGTATGCGGTCTGCATCATCGCCGCGTCCAGCGGATCGAGGATCGCTGCGTCGAGCCCGGCCAGAATCGCCTGCGCGAGGAATGCGCGGTTCAGCGCCGCGCGCTGCGGCAGCCCATACGATACGTTGCTGATCCCACAAATCACATGGCACTCCGGCGCCTGCGCGCGGATCGCCTCAATCGCCCCGTAGACCATCGCCGCGGACTCGTGCGACGTGCTCAGCGGCATCACCACCGGGTCAAGAAAGATCCGATCCGGACCGATGCCCTCCGCTACAAGTCGCTCGAGCAGGCGCAGCGCAATCTCGACCCGTTGCGGGCCGTCGCCCGGCACTGAAGTATCATCAGTCGCGAGCGCGATTACGCTCGCGCCGCTGTCGAGCGCCAGAGGGACTATCGCCCGCAGCCGCGCTTCGTCCAAGTTCACCGAGTTGATCAGCGGAGGTCTCGCCTGATCGTACACCGCCAGCGCGGCGGCGGTCGCCTCTGGCTCAGCGCTGTCGACGGACACCGGGCAATCGCTCGCGTCCGCCACGGCCTGCACCAGCCAGCGCAAGTCCTCAATCTCCTGCTCGCCTACGCGCGCCGAGTTCACGTCCACCCACGTCGCCCCGGCGTCGACCTGCCGTTGCGCCAATTGCGCGATGCACTCCGCGTCACGATGCTCGATGGCCCGCCCCACACTGTGGCGCGAGCCATTGATCAGTTCGCCAACGATGATCATGTCTCAGTTCCCTTCCGCCAGGCCGCCTACCAGCGCTGTCAGCACGTTGCACAAAGGCGCAGGCATGCCCCGCTCCGCCGCACGGCGCGCGATCTCCCCGTTGATGAAATCTATCTCCGTCCGCCGACCTGCGCTCACGTCCTGCAGCATCGACGACCTGTTCTGTGCTGTCTGCCTGCACACGTCCTCGACCACGCTCGGCATCTCTGCCCCCACGTCTACGTCGCACGCGCGCGCCACTGCCGCCGCTTCCTCCGCAACCAATGCCATCGTCTGGCGGAGGCCCTCATCGGCAAGCAACTCGCCATTCGGCCGCCGGGTCAAAGCTGTCAGCGGATTGATCGCCGCGTTGATGATCGCCTTCGTCCACAGCGCCCCCTCAACGTCCTCGATGGCCTCCGCTCGCAGCCCCACATCAGCCAGCAGTCCCGCCGCCCAGCGTGCCCCATCGACGCTCCCTCGCGGCGACCCCAGCCGCGTATGACCTACACCGGCCAGCCGCACTCGGCCCTCCCCGAGCAGCGTGGCTCCCGTCGACGTCGTCCCAGCCAGCACCCGTTCCGCCGCCACGATCGCCGCAATGCGCTCCCAGTTCCCCAGCCCATTTTGCAGCGTCAGCACCAGGCTCTGGTCGTCACACGCCCCCAGCGCATGACGCGCCGCAGCCTCGGTGGCATGGCTCTTCACCACGATGATTACCAGGCGCGCCGGCTCGAAGTCGCTCGCGCACGCGCTGCACGCCACCGGAACGATCGTCTCGGCGCCGTCGCGTTCGAGCACGATCCCCCGGGCAGCGATCCGCTCCGCCCGCTCCGGGCGGTAGTCCAGCAGACCCACGCTCACGCCCGCCTCGGCGAGCAGCGCGGCGTGCAGACACCCCATCGCGCCCGGTCCGACCAGCAACACATCGACTCCGGCCATCCCTCTTCGCCCCTACTCGTCGTCCGGCCCATGCGGCTTGAAGCCCTGCAGCGGCGAGTCGCCCTTCTGCTGCTGCCAGCGCTGCAGTTCGGCGATCTCCGCCAGCGTGCGCCCGCCCTCAATCTCCGACTTCTCCCGCCGCTCACGTTCGAGCACTGACATCGCCCGGTTCGCGATTTCCACTGCGCGCTCGCCAGGCACCACAATGATCCCGTCGTCCTCAGCGATCACCCAGTCGCCCGTGTTGATCGTCGTCTCGCCGATCTTCAGCGGGACGCCGATCATGCCCATGCCCTTCGGCTCGCCAGCCGATGGTGTGCGCAATTTCGAGAACGCCGGGAAGTCCAGCTCACCGATCTCGCGCGTGTCACGCATCGCACCGTTGATCACGATACCAGCCAGCTTGCGCGTGATGCAGCTCTTGGTGGCCTCCTCGCCCCACACCGCCGGGCCCTCGCCGCGCACGTCGATGAACAACACCGTCCCCTCGTCGGCCTCGTCGATCGCCTCCACCGGCTTCGCCCAGTCCCCCGGATAGGTCCACACCGTCAGCGCCGGCCCAACCGCCTTCAGCCCGGGCTTGATCGGGAAGATGCCGGGCACCAGCCCCCGGCGATGCATGGCGTCGGATACGTTCGCGGCTGAGCACTTGCTGAACATCTCGCGCAGTTGCTCAACGCCGCCGCGCTTGTACAACTCGGTCGCGACGGCCTCGCCACTGGTGACCGCCTGCAACACCGCGCGCGTGGCGGCGGTGGCATCGGGCGCCTTCGTGATCGCGCCCCCGACGATGACGATATCCGCACCGGCCGCCACCGCATCCGCCGCTGTCTCCGAATTGATGCCGCCAGCCACTGCCACCTTGCAGCCCACCGCCTCGCGGACCGCCCGGAGCGTATCGAGGGGGTCAGCGCCTACCATCTGGTCATCGATGGCCGTGTGCACGCCCACGATCGCAGCACCCAGTTCCTCGGCCTGCCGAGCGCGCTCAGCCGGCTCGCCACAGCCGATCAGATCCACCTGTACCATCGCGCCGTAGCTGTGCCCCGCCTCGACGCATTCCTCTATCGTCTGGTCCGACGCCGCCCCGAGCACGGTCACCACATCCGCGCCCGACTTAGCGGCAATCTCCACTTCCGTGCGTCCCGCGTCCATGATCTTCAGGTCCGCAATCACGGTATGCTCCGGGAACGCCGCGCGGACCGCCGCGACTGCGGACATGCCCTCGCTCTTGATCAGCGGCGTGCCGATCTCAACCCACTGCGCGCCGCCCTCAACCGACTCATGCGCGCAGCGCAGAGCCTGCTTGAGGTTGATGAAATCCAGCGCTATCTGAAGAACCGCTCCGTCGCCAACGGCCATCTCGACCGCTCCTCTCAGATACTCGTGACATCCACCATATACACGTTGCATGCTCCGCCCGCGTCCGAGCTGTACAGGCCCCATCGGTCATCGGGGCTGAAAATCGGATGCGGGTGACTTGTCTGCGTCTTCCACGATGTGTCATGCCTGCACAGGCGCTGCACCACGCCCCGCCCGCCCTCATGCGTGATCAGCGACATGAACGCCCCGCCCTCGCTGTCATCGCGGCTCAGGTGAGCGCGGTCGCCGATGACCAGGCTGTTGTCCGAGTTCGACTGAATGTGACCGGGCCGCTGCCCCGGCAGCAGGAACTGCCGCAACCACGTGCCGTCCGGCCGCACGAAACAGTTGTAGCCATACGACTCACCGTCGATGGTTGAGCTGGACTGGAAGCCCACCTCGCCGTCGCGCGTGAAATACTCGTGGCAGCACGACTCGCTCGGATGCTGGTGGTAGAGTGGCCTCGGCCTGCGCCGCCGTCCATCGCGCATATCCGCCGTCCACATCCGCTGATCGACGTAGCTGCCGCCCTCGTGGCAGAACAGCACGAACTCAGGTTCGTGCGGATGGATCAGCACGTGGCTGAACCACATCCGCTCGCCCCACACGGCTTCAGCCGCGCCGCTCGACGTATCCACGCGGATGATCATGCTGAATGGGTGCTGGTAGTAGCGCTCCCCCATGGTCGAGTAGATGACGCCACTCTCGGTGCTGGTCGGAATGTCCTCGACATACGTGAAAGCCACGTGGCTGCCGTCCGCGGTGCACGACGGCAACGCGCAGCGAGTGCCCGGGGGCGCCGTGTAGAGCACTTCTTCGGCGAAACTGTCCAGCTGCACGCTCTTGAGCATGAGCCCGTCGTGGTAGAACAGCCTGCCCGCCGGGTCCACACACCCGCGCCCGGCGCCGCCCGCCGATTCCGCCTCGGTCACCTGCACCAGGCGGCCAGCGCGGATCTCGAGCATGTAGAACTCCCAGACTCCAGACCGGTCCGAGCGGAACAGGATCGTGTCCGCCCCGTCCCCCACGAATGAGGTGGTCGTGAAGTACATCGAGTCATTCTCCGACCCGTCTGACGTCAGTTGCCGCACCAGCGCTCCGGTGTCGGGGTCGGCATACTCGCGTATCTGCTCGCGCACATCGACGCTCTCGCCTCGGGCCATTGCCTCATCACCTGCGGGGTGCGATCTGGATTACTTCGTTCTCGGTCACAACCGCCGACACCGGCACATCCCACGCCTGCATGGGCACCGCAGCCACGATCTGCAACCCAAAACCCACTGCCACCGCCGCGTCACCGTCCACCAAGTCGTGCCTGTGGCTCAGAACCCAATCGAAGAACCCGCCCCCGTACCCCAGCCGCCCCCCCGTCCGGTCGAAAGCCAGCCCGGGTACCAGCACGAAATCCATCTCATACACTGAGCGCTCAGGGCACCGCCCTGCCACGGGCTCGAGGATGCCGAAGGCCCCCGGCGCGAGGTCACGCGCCGGATCAGTCACCTCGTGCAGCGCCAGCGGCTCCTCGTAGTCCACCACGCGGGGCAGCAGCAGGCGCGCACCGTGCTTGAGCGTATCGGCGATCAACGCCTCGGTCAGCACCTCGCTGCGGAAGCTCGAGAACAGCAGCCGCGAACGCGAACGCTTGTAGCCGGGCAGTTTCCTCACGCGCCGCACTATCTGCTCGCTCAGGCGCTCCCGCTCCCCGTCGCGCAACGCATCCCGCAGGCCCTGCACTCGTGCCCGCATTTGTCGCTTGCGATCGCCGTCTCTCACGATTGTTCGCGCCATCCCCACACGATCGCGTCGCTCATCCGCGCGACCTGCGTCATTTCTCGCACGTCGTGCACCCGGATGATGTCTGCTCCGTTCGCGATGCTCAGCGCGCAGGTCGCCGCCGTGCCGAACACCCGCTCCTCGACGGGGAGGCCCAGCACCGTGCCGATCGAGGACTTGCGAGAAGTGCCCATCACTATGCCCAGGTCCAGACTCTGCAGCTCCCCCAGTCTGGCCACCAACTCGAGATTGTGCGCCACGCTCTTCCCAAAACCAAAGCCCGGATCGACCAGCAACTGGCTCCGCTGCACACCTCCGGCCACCGCCGCCGACACCCGTTCTGCCAGGAAGTCTCGGACCTCGCCCATCACGTCGTCGTAGTGCGGATGCGCCTGCATCGTCCTCGGCGTTCCCTGCATGTGCATGATGCACGCGACAGCGCCGGTCTCCGCAACGGCCTCAATCATGCCCTTGGCGCGTAGCCCGAAAACGTCGTTAACCATGCTCGCCCCGGCGGCCACTGCGAGGCGCGCAATCTCCGGCTTGCTCGTGTCGATCGAGATGACGCAGTTGAGCCTGTCGGACAGTGCCTCAATGACTGGAGCGCTGCGGCGCATCTCCTCCTCGGCGTCCACCGACTCACTGCCCGGGCGCGTGGACTGCCCCCCGACATCGAGGATGTCGGCTCCCTCTTCCACGAAGCGCTCGCCCTGCGCCACTGCCAACGCCACGTCCCCGCTCACGCCGTCGCCGGAGAACGAGTCCGGCGTCACGTTCACAATCCCCATCACCAGCGTCCGTTCACCAAGCACCAGCGAACGCCCCCCGCAACGCAGTGGTGCCAACACTCGATCTTCATCTCCGTCCCGGCCGCCCATGGTATCACCGCAATTATACGCGCCAGCCCTCACTCACGCAACAACCCCGGGAGGCCGTCACGCTCCTCGCGACGAACAGCCGCTGACCACCTGGCCGACTTACTCGGCCGCGAAGGGAGCCGTTGTGCAATGGACATGACGCAGCTTCGAGCGTTCTGGGACGAGATGAGAGCCGAACTCTCCGAAGCCCCAATCGACGCCACCGAGGAGCTCGTCGAACGCGAACTCGACCGCCTGGTCGCCACTCGCAAGATCACCATGGCCAGTCTTGGCGGCGTCAATATCTGCGCATACTTCTGCGTCCCCCAGATCCCGGGCGCCGGACCGCTTCCCGCCGTCGTCTACACGCCCGGATACGGCGGCGACACCTCTTGGACCACGGTCGCCGGCATCGCCTACGATCAGGGCTACTGCGTGCTCACGCTATACCCGCGCGGCCAGGGCCCCAGCAAGCACCATTGGCAGGTTCCGGAGGGACTCACCAAGCTCACCATGGGGCTCGACGCGCCGTCTAACCACTATTACCGCATGGGCTACGCCGACTGCCTGCGGGGCATCGACTTCCTCTGTTCGCGCGATGAGGTCGACAGCTCGCGCATCGGCGTCATCGGTCTGAGCCAGGGAGGCGGCCTCACCCTCGCCACCGCGGCGCTCGACGACCGCGTGCGCGTCGCGATTTCGCACGAGCCGTTCCTGTCGAACTATCCGGTCTCCGTGGAGACTGCGACCACCGGCCCCTACCTTGAGTTGACAAAGCACTTCAGCGCTAATCCTCAACTCAAGCAGGCGTCGCTTGGCACTCTCGCATGGATCGATCCGCTCAATCTGGCCCCGTGGATCAGTTGCCCCACGATGGTTTCCGTCGGCCAGATCGACACCACTTGCCCGCCCGAGACCATCCGTCCCATCTACGACCGGATCCCGGCTCTGAAATCACTGGTTGAGTTCCCCGGCTGCGGACACGGTTGGCTCTACGAATACCGCCAGAACGAGCGCCACTGGCTGGGCATGTATCTGTAGTCCCATTGGCACGCACGAAAGAGGCCGGCCCTTCTCGGGCCGGCCTCGTCTGTGTCTAGTGTCCTCAGGCTACTGCAGGCAGTGCAGTTTTCCGTCGCTGGCTCCCACGTAGAGCTTGCCATCGCTCCAGGCAGGCGACGAGAAGATCTTCGCCGCCAGCGGCACGCTCTGCACGATGCTCCCGTCTCCTGTGGCGATCACGTGCAGGTTCCCGTCGTGACAGCCCAGCACGAGCCGGTCGCCGATGATAATCGCTGACGAGTCCACCACACCACCGAGCACTCGCTTCCACACTTCTGTCCCGTCAGCCAGCTTCGCCGCTCGCGCCTCGGTCTTTGACAGATAGCCCTCGATGGTGACGAAGTAGACGCTCTCGCCCGCGATGACCGGCGTCGACATCACCGAACGCGCCTCATTCTGCGCCCACAGTTTGTCGCCGGTCTGCGCGTTCACTGCCACGATGTGATCGATCTTCGGCGGCCGCAACGCGCTTGGGCTCATGATACCGAAGACCACTACCTCGTCCCCCGCGACCGGCCCCGGCACCACCTTGCCGCGGTACTGCTGCTCCCAGATGATCTCCCCATCAGACGCGCGCCGGGCATAGATCATGCCCGAATCGTCGCCGTAGAACACCATCCCGTCGCGCACCGCTGGAGAGCACTGGATATGGTCCCCACGCTCGCCACGCCAGACTTCAGTGCCATCCGCTACGTCACAGGCGTAGATGCCGCCACCCATGCTGGTAAAATACACGATCCCGTCCGCGCATGCCGGCGAGGAGATGACCGGCCCATACGTCCGGTATCGCCAGCAAAGTTCACCCGTCCCCGCGTCCACGGCGTAGAGGAAGCGATCGACCGACCCGAAGATCACCAGCCCGTCAACGACTGCGGGTGAGGACATGACCGCGCCCTGGGTGGTGCACTTCCACAGCGGCGAACCGTCCTCGGCGCTCAGCGCGTGCATCTCTCCGAGCGAATTGCCGGCGAATACCACGCCACCGACCACCGCTGGGGAGCTGTCCACGCTTCCGCCAATCTCCGCGCTCCAAAGGACCTCAATAGCGTCCGCGGGCTCTTCACCTACTACACCTGTGTGTGCGGAGTCCTGCCGGAACATCGGCCACTCGCCATAGGCGGCCGACGCGGCACACGCGCAGATCAACGCCGCCAAAGCGCACACGCGTCGAATCTTCTCTGCTCTGAATATCGCCATTTCCTGCCTCACTGTAAGGCGCGACTGGGGCGATGCCTTGGTACATGCAGCGCCGCCCCGTTGCCGAGGGCGGCGCTGCTACTCCCTATGACTGCGCGCGTCACCGTCCCCGCTAAGTTGTTGGCGGGGTAGGCGGCGCGTCTGGCCCGTCGATCAACAGGACCGGGTCCGGCAGCGTGCTGGTCTGGCCATCGCTCACCTGCACGACAATTGCGTCGGCGGGCGGCGGCAATACCAGGTCACGATCGGGATTCGGGTTGATCGCAACTGTCTGCTGCCCCACGGGCACACCACTGAGCGTGAAATTCCCGCTGGCGTCCGTGGTAGTAGTCACTCCACCGGCGCTGATCGTGATTCCGCCCAGGCCCAATCCGCTGCCCGCGTGCACCAGCGAGCCGCTGATATTGCCGGTCGACGGTCCGAAGCCGCTACCCTCGCTACCACCGCCACAGCCTGCAACCGCGATCGCTGCAACGGCGATCACCACGAGAGCGGCCCAACCCGCACACCGCGTTAGCCTCGTCATCCTGCTGTCACCTCTTCAACTCTTGTCGCTGGTACTGTAGTCGAGCGCGGCCCATACTCACTTACCGCGCCACATGCAGGGGCCGGAGCGCCTGCACACGCTGACCGTTGTCTGACACGGCCTGGATGCTTATCAGATACTGGCCCCCGGGGGCCAGGGTACCTTCGTCGCTGCGCAGATCCCAGCTTGCCGTGTTCGCTCCGGCGGCTGTCGGCTGCGCCTGCGCCAGGCTGCGGATGCTCCGCCCGGCGATGTTCAACACTTCGACGGTCACCTGACACGTGGTACTCACCGAGTAGGTCACCACTGCGCCGCTACCAGTCGACTGCGTCGCCGCGGCCGTGATCATCAGGTTCGCGGCGCCCTTGGGCTCGACAGAGAGCTGGAAGTGCCGCTGCGCGCCCTCTCCTGCGGCAGCGAAGCTGTAGCTGGGCATCGTGCGAGCATACATCTTCCGGCCAGCGTCCACGTCCGTCAGATACACAGCCTGGTCGCCCGGCACCCCACTCAGATCCGGCAGCGTCAACTCAACTGAGGCGTCCGGAAGATCCGTCTCGACCACGAAGTCCCACGTCGTGTTCGCGGTCCCGAGCGGCCTGACGTCGTGCGCCAGTCTGCCGCCCGAACCGTCCGTGAAGTAGACGTCAATGCTGTTCGGGGCCTTTGGCGGGTTCTCGACCGAGTAACCGGCGGCTACCGAGCCGTTCCCCACGCCAGCCAGCGTCGTCACGTCTGCGCTCCCGGCGGCCTTCGCGACGATCGGCACAACCCAGCCGCCCTCGGAGACATCCGTCTTGGCTGCTGCGCCGTCAGCGAGATCCGCCGATGCCACACCGGCCGGAGGCTGGATGATGACCGATACACCGCTGCCCACCGAACGGAACCACGCGCCCTCCCAGGCCTCGATGTAGTTCCGCGAGGAATTCAGCGCCTGGTCTCGAGAGACCATCCGGTAGTTGTTGATTGCGCGATCATAGACGAACGCGAACGGCCTCAGCACGCCAGCCCCTGCGGCGTTCATGTTTGCCAGGGGCAGGGCGGTCTGATACATGTTACCCACCATGCTCCAGCCTTCCGGCAGCGCGACGGAGAAACTGCCCGCCGTCGACACCGGGTTGCCAGGCACCGCTATGGTCAGCGGGGCTGCCAGCCCTACGAACCAAGCCTTGCCTGGTGCTGCCCGAAGCTCTGGGTGATCCGCGTTGCCCGGGCCTCTCACGTAGTCAGCCGGGCTCGCACTTGCGTCCCAGCGGGCCAGCAAGGTGGTTTCGAATATGTCGACCACTCGCCCGCGACCGGCAGCGGGGGTCAGCGGCAGCGCCGCCATGCTCCAGCCGGCCGGGAAAGTGTGCGTGAATTCTACGTAGCCCGTGAAGTTGACGCCCGTCGCGGCAGGCGGAACCGTCGCCTCGCGGCTCTCTGGCTCGAAGGCGAAGCCCGTCCGTGTCGGCGTTACCGTCACCGTTCCCGCCGGCACCCCGGCCAGCGTGAACTGCCCGGCCTCGTTCGTGACGGCCGTGCGTGTCCCGTCGCTGACCGACACGCCCGCCAGCCGGTTCCCGGAACTGTCCGTCACCACACCCGATATCGAGTAGGTGATCGCGGTGGCCTCGAAGTTCAGGCCGCCGACGTCAGCACCATCCACGTTGACCGCGCGCGACTGCGGCGTGTAGCGGAAGTCCTGGTAGCTATCGCTGTCCGCATCGCGCGAACAGGTCAGCGTGTAGTTCCCGTTCGGCATGTCCACCAGCGTGTAGTCGCCATTTGCGTCCGTCACTGCCGTCGTGCTGTCGGCCGCGACCACAACGCCCGCGACACCAACGCCGGCCTTTGCCACCGTGCCGCTCAGATCATGGGTGCGCTCGACGCCGACGAAGTCAATGTGCTGCGCCGACGGACCGACCGTCGCGTCCTGCGAGGTCGGGGTGAAGTCATAGCCAGCGCGCTGCGCCGTCACCGTATGGGTGCCCGCTACGAACCCGCGCAGGCGGTAGACGCCCGTGCCATCGCTGACTGTGGCCTTGCCGTTAGCGGTGATGTCCACACCGGGCATCGGGTCGCCGATTGCGTCGGTGACCGTCCCACTTATGTCGAAGACGGGCTCTGCGGCGGTCGTGAAGCTCCACGTCACCTGCGCCGCGTTACCGACTTCGTCGCTCGCCTGGACCGTAACGTCATAGGTGGTATCCCAGTCGAGGTCGCTGTCGGGAGTGAAGACCGGGTCAACCTGCGTCGGGCCCTTCACCAGCGCACCCGCAACCGGCACGCCAGCCGCCTCGACCGCGATTGTGACCGTTGCGACATCAACCGTCGCGTCGGCGTCGCGCACGCGGGCCGAGATCGTCGCGTCGACCGCCACGTTCTGCTCTGCGGCCGCCGGGGCAAAGTTGTCGATAATCGGCGCGGTGTTGTCGTTCGTTGACTGCTCCTGCCAGTTGACCGTCACCATCGGGTTGCCCGCGATATCGGACGTGTCGATGGTGATGTCGATGGTGTTGTTGTAACCCCAGCCGCCCGGCACGTCGTAGCGCACCGAGACGTCGAGAGGATCGGTGGCGTCTACCACGAGCGAACTGGTCACATCCGAGCCGTCAACCGTGACCGCGATCGTGGCAACGTCGACACCCGACAGGTTGTCTGTCAGGTCGAAGGTGAACCAGCCGTTCGCGGCGTCGAAGGTCTGATTTGCCACCTGCGGCGGCGCCACGTCTGTCACCGTAAAGAACTGATAGGTCTCGTCCAGCGAATTGCCCGACAGGTCCTTCGCGATTACCCGGACATTCACCGTCTCGTTGTAGTCGAAGTCTGCTGCGGGATCGTAGTTGATGCTAACTGAACCGTCCAAGTTGTCAGTGATCGCGGCCTGAGCTGTTACCCATTGGCCGTTGACCACGAGCTTGACCGTCGTGATATCCACACCTGAGCCATCGTCAACGACGTCGACGAATATGTTGGTATCGAGCGCGACGTCAGTCGTGCCCGGAACCGGGTTGTGGCTCAGCAGATAGGGGCCGACGGTGTCGTGCGTCTTCACCCAGACCCCGACGAAATTCGTCCGCTCGTTCGGGACCGAGTCAAACGCGCCCACGCCGAAGTAGTAGGTGGTCTCCGCTGTCAGACCCGTCACCGTCGCGACCTTCGTGCCGGCTGCAACGGCCATGACCGGCGTCAACGCCGCTGTGTCGGTGAACGGTGCGTTCGACTGGTAGATGTTGTAGCCAGCGACGTCGAGCTGACCGGCCTCGGCGTAGGGCGTCCAGTCCAGATCAACCGTGACGCCGGAAGCGCCGGAGGTCGCGGTCAACTGGCTCGGTGTCACTGCCGCGGGCGCTACGGTATCGCCGACCACCGCAGTGTCCTGGCTCGTGTCGCCGCCATCGGGGTCCGTGTAAGTCGCCGTGACCGTGTTACCGGTCGGTCCGCCAGCCACATTCAGCACGGCATCGCCGGCTGTGCCAGGAGCGCCGCTCGTCGGGATGCTCCCGCGGAAGATGCCGGAGTTGAGGCCCCATTCCTCGAGGGTCACCGTCTCGCTATCCGTGGCGCTCTGCTCCGCGATGGTGACGTCGACCGTCTCGCGCGCGGCCGGACTGGCGTTCTCGTCGAGATCGGTGACCTCGATGTAGATGGTGCCATTCTCCTCATAGGCAGTCGCGTCCGCCCACGTGGCATCCGTCAGTCGAAGGCCGCTGTCTTCGCCGATGACCGGGCCGGTGAACACGCCGGGGGCCGGCGGAGTTCGCACGTCAGTCCCTGCGAGCTGGAAGAAGTGGTCGTAGGTACCGTACCCAAGCGTCGCGCCTGTGACGGTTGCCGTGAAGGTCACCCCGGCGTTCCACGGGTCGAGGTCGGCCGGGTCCTGGGTCATGTCCACGACCAGCGTCCCGGCACTTATGTCCACCTGGATCGCGCCCGACGGGGGCAGGTCGTCCATATCGTAGTAGTCAACCGTGAAGACGAAGTCGGTCGCCAGATCGCCGTATACCGGAGTCAACGTACCGTTGAACAGCATCGAGTTGATGTCCGGTGTGACCATCAACGGGCCGGCGAAGGCCAGCTCGATCTCGCACCAGTCCGACATCAGGTCCTGGTCGTCCATCACCAGCACATGCCAGTAGTAGGTTACGCCCTCCTGAAGCTCCTGGCCGGCGGTCAACTGGTACTCACTTACGCCCGGCGCCGTCACAACATCGATCGCGGGCGAACTGTAGTCCGAGTCATCGTCAATCTGCAGCTGATAGCGCAGCGTAGCCACCGGGTCAGTCACGTCGTCGTCCGTGCCGTCCGCCCAATCGAACAGCGGCAGCAGCGTGCGAATGTCGCCGGTGGGCGTGAAGTCGGCCGCCGTCAGGACGCCATCGTCCCAGTATGGCGGCTGGTTCAGGTCAACCGCGAAGAGCGTCACTGCATCGTATGGGCTGCCGCCCGCGTAACTCCACAATGCAGATGGCTCGTCGTCATCGTCGACCGTCCGCACCCGGTAGTACCAGACGCCCTCGCTCAGCGGCGCCCCGGGGTCGATGGCGAAGGAGGTGGCCCCATCTGCGGTGGTGTACTCAAACGCCACGAGGCTGAAATCCGGTACCTGCGCAAGCTGCAGGACGTAGTGCAGTGTGCTGGCCGGGTCCGTGGCATTGAGGTCACTGGCCTCGTCCCAGCTTACCGTGGGACTGCCCGTGTGAATGACCACAATATCCTCGGCGGCGTGGGTCGTCGGGTAGTCCGGCGACTGCGGGTCAAAGCCGTCGGTCGTGATTTCCGGCGGATCGTTCACCAGCGGCCCATCCTCTTCAGCGCTCTCGGGCAGCCGAACGCTCGTCGACCCGTCGCTGGCGAGGAAGTGGTACTGGTGGTGCCCGTCGCCGATCTCGTCATCCAGCAACGCGGCCGAGATGCCGGGCATGGTGACCGTGTAGCGCTCACCATTGGTGTAGTCGCCGTCCTGCAGGGCAGCGGCAGCGCTTGTATCAACCACCATGTCAAACGACTGCAGCGGGGTGCCCGCCGTCGTGTTCTCTATGAGCAACTGCACGCGGCCGTCCGTCGGGGGGTCGTTGTCGAGGTCGGTATAGGTAACCGCGAAGGTGAAGTCGGCCGCCTGGAGACCCTCCAGCGGATCATGCATGCCGTCCGTGAGCGTGGGAACGTTGCTCCCGGGCCCCGGCACTCGCGCGGTCGCGAATGACAGATCGGCAATGGGCACTTGCAGTACGCCTGTCGTGTCAACGCTTCTCTGTATTGTGCCGTTTGGGTACTCTATCGAGAATTCCTCGATATACCCATCGTGCTTGAAGTCGACGTCCTCGACGAACAACTCCCATTGGTTCGCAGCGGTCGCCGGGAGCGAGGCCAGCGCGTCCGTCAGGTCGATCCATGCGTGAATGTCCATGTAGTCGTCTGAGCCCTGCTGGTCGAACACCACTGCGCTCTGGGAGCCGTCCAGCGTCCGCAGCGTGACCCTCTGGTCGTTGCGGGACTCACACTTGATATCGATCTTCGCCCACGCGGCGGGCGTGTAGCCGATCTTGTCGACCATAAAGTAGGCATCGCCCACTCCGCCGCCGCCCGTGCTCTCGCTTCGTGCCTGCTTGAAATACTCATATGAGATGTACGCGAAGCCGTCGGTGGCCCATGTCGGGCCCCAGGAGTTGATGATCTTGAAGCCACCGAAAATGTCCACGTCATCGGTGTCAATGTCCCCGTCACCGTCGCTGTCATCTGCGTTGAAGCGGTCGAAGTCGTCATCGTAGCCAACGACGCAGACGCCATGGCCGCCGGACCAGGTGGCAGTGGCCAGCGGTACTTCGTAGAAATCGTCCGCCAAGATGCTTGTGTTCCAGTCATCCATGATGTCAAAACCGACCACGAAGGGACGGCCTGCATCCAGTTCCGCCTTCAGCGCAGCAAGGTCATCATCAGTCTCCGTCGGCCACCAGGCGAAAGACTCCGACCTATACTGGATCGCCCTCTTCCACACTGACGCGGGCGCCGTCGGGCCTGCGCCGCTGGGTCGCATACCGCCGCCACCGGGCCACCACTCGTGGTTGGTATCTGTGTAGGGCATATCCGCCATCGTCGCGGCGCCCTTCTCGGCGATCGTTGCCATCGCATCGTAGTAAGAGATGCCCAGGTCCTGCCCGCCGTTGACTTGATTGTAGATGAAGGCAGGGCTGAACTGGTGATTGGTGGAGGCGAGCGTCGCATCATATGTGCGCCACCCGTGCTCGTTCGCCTCTTGATAGCTCTTGTAGTAGTAGCCAATGGCCCAGGCAACACAAGAGCCCTGGGTGCCCTGGTTGCCTGGCGGCGGCATCAGTGAACCGATGTCGGTGGCCGACTTGGAGGCCTTTGACGCCCCTCCAAAGAGCGATGCGCGCGGGAACCGTGCGCGCACTGCGGCCTCATTCGGGATCTCACCAAGCTTGACCACCTGGCCGCTCGGGAGCACCATCGTCGGAGCCGCCTGAGACGCGCCCTGAGCCAGCGCGGTCATGCCCGCCAGACCCGTACCGCCGAGGAACGCGACGCGGTACTCCGGGTCTGCATCATGGGCCCGGACGACATCGAGCGAGCCCTCGATGGTCCACCAATCTGAAAGCGACGAATCAGGGCTCACCACAGGTGAGGGCAGCACGTCGAGTGCACTCCCGCCAACACCGTAGGCCGCGGCCGGGACGATCGCCCCAACCACGCAGGCCAGAATGCAAACGGTTGAGAAGGCTGCGTTCCGCATCATCGATGAATTCATCAGTGACACCTTTCTCACTGCCCTGGGTCTGCGAGTGCCCCATACGTCTCGTGCCGGACTCGCCGCCGCCGCTCCCCCAATGATCCCCAACAGACGGCAAGGCGCGCGCCCCAATTGACTGAATCAGGTGCGTGCCTTGTCGTCTCCGCTTATGTACTTCGGTACCTCTTCACGCGGGCTATGTGGCCTCCCGCACTTACCGTCCCAGACTGAGCGGAGCCAATGTCTCGACCCGCTGACCATCGTCTGCGGCGGCCTGTATCCGAACCAGATAGCGGCCCGCCGGGCAGACCGTGCCCGACTTGCTGCGACCGCTCCATGTGAGTGTGTTCGCGCCTGCCGCGGCCGGACCCGTCGCCACAGTGGCGACCTTGCGGCCAGCGATGTTCAGCACTTCCACGCTGACGTCTGCGGCGAGCGACAGTGTGTAGCTGATGCTCGCGCCGCCGGCAGCCTGTGCTACCGCAGCGCTCGTGATCATCAGTCCGCCACCGTGGTTCTCGCTCACCTCAAGCGCGAAGTGCCTCGCGCCGCCATCGCCCGAGCTGTAGCTGTAGACGGGCATCGTCCGCGCATACATCCGCTTGCCCGCATCCAGGTCCACCAGCGTCACGCGCTTGCTCGCCGGAACTTGCGAGAGATCAGGCAGCGCGACCTGGACCGTGACGTCGGCCATGTCTGTGGCGACCTCGAAGGGCCATACCTGCGCCCCATCGCCCATGGCTCGGACGTCCGTCGCCAGACGCTTACCGGCCTGGCTGGTGAAGTATACGTCGACGTAGGAGCCCACAACTGGCGGGTTGGCGGCCTGATAGACGCCCTGCCCGCCCGCCGGCACCACGCCAGCGACGCTTGATACGTCCATGGAGCCCGCCGCGCTTGCGGTAATCGGCATGACCCATGTGCCCGGGCCAGGTGTGTAGGCCTTGGGCGTCGACGCCACTGCAGCCGGCGTCGCCGGGCCCTGGATCGTGACTTGTGTAGCCGTCACCGCGCGCAGCCAGAAGCCGCGCTCGGCCGGAACTGTATCCACCGCGCCGATGCCGCGCGTCGTGGTCACCAGTCGGTAGTTGTTGATCGCCGCGTCATAGATGAACCCGTAGTCCGCAGCCGGGCTGCCGGACGGGATCTGCACCTGTGCCCATGGCAGGTCCCGCGCGTACGGGTTGCCCTGCATGTTCCAGTTGGCTTTCAGGCTCATCACGATGTTCTCGTTGTTACCAACGACCTCACCGATGAGATCGCGCACACCAGCGGTGTTCCGCCGCACCCAGAAGCCCCGACCCGGCGCCACGTGCATCATCTGATCGGTCGACGCCTGCGTCAGGTAGGGCGGGCTGCTCTGCGGATCCCAACGCCGCACCTCGGCATTCGCGCCAAAGGCGAGCCCGACACTCGGGTCATCGGGCCTGACCGGCACAGCCAGCATGTTCAGGCCAGCCGGCACGGTCATCTGATATATCGCCGACGCCACGAAGTCAACGTTCGCCTCGTCGGTCGCCAGCGCGACGACGGTCTCGACCGGGCTGAACGCCCAGTCCGCGTCGCTCGGCCGCACGGTGTACGTGCCCGGCAAGAGGCCGGCCAGTGTGTACGAACCGTCCAGGTTGCTGTCTGTGCTCCACACCAGCGTATTGTTCTGCAGCGCATCGACCTGAACGCCGGACAGCCGATCGCCTGCGCCGGTCCGGACAGTTCCGCTGATGTCGTACCGGTCCGGCGTGCCCTCGAAGACTACGCCGCCAACGTTGCCGCTCGTCGCGTCCACCGTGACGGCCAGGCTCGTTGGGACGAAGTTGAAGCCTGACAGTTGCGCCATCACCGTGTACGTGCCTGCTGGCACGTTCTCGAGTGACCACGCTCCCGCGTTGTCGGTTACATCGACATGTAGGCCGTCCGTCACCGTCACGCCCGGCATCGCCGGGCCTCCGGTCAGCTCCCTGACCACACCTGAGATGGTGTAGCCTGCGCGCGAGACGAAGTCGATGCCCAACGCGCTTGGGCCGATCGTCACCGACTGGCTCGTCGGCGAGAAGGACCGACCGTCCTTCGACGGAACAACGTCGTACTGGCCCTCGGCCAGGCCCGCGATATCATACCGGCCATCGGCGCCGGTCACGGCCCACAGCGCTCCGGCCTCGACCCGGACGCCCGCCTCGGGCACGCTGCTGGCATTCGCGATCGTGCCAGCTATGTGGAAGACCGGCGGACCCTCGACCGTGAACCCGTAGCTGACGAAGCCGGTCGCGCTCGGTGCCACATTGCCCGCGATGTCTGCCACCTGCAGGCGAACTGCAACCGCCTCGAGGAACGCGAAATCAGCGGGCGGATCGTACGTGACCGTCTGCCGCGAGGGCGATCCGGTCGACGTGGTCTCCGGCAGGCCCGCGACGTCGACGCCATCGATCTCAAACACCAGCGTCGACATATCGATGCCGCTGCCGGCGTCGTCGATAACGAACACAATGTCCGTGTCGACCGCGACCCCTTCGTCACCATCTGCGGGGTCGAAGCCGCTGAAGACCGGAGCCAGTCCGTCCTGCGCCGTCACAGGACCGGCGATGTTCGAGTCCGGACCTTCCTGCACGTCGTCATACGCGCGCACCATGTAATACAGCGGTACGCCCAGCGGCGCGCTGATGTCCGTATAGGCCAGCGTCCCGACCGGGACGATGGCGTAGACCTCCGCCGGCGTCATCAGCGGCAGCGCCACCGGATCGGTCGAGCGGAAGATGTGATACTCGGTAACGTCGTTCTCGCCAGCCTTATTGGGGTCATCGTCGGACATCCCCCAGGCCAGATCGATGCTGCCATCGTTCGGCGCTGTCGCCGTCAGGTTCACTGGCGCCGCCGGTTCGTTGTTCGGCAGCGGCGTCGAGACCAGATCCGATTCCATTGGGAAGTTCTCGCTGGACACGATATCCCGTGAGTCCACCAAGTGGATATACGTCGAGTCCTCCAGCCGCAGTTGCAGCGTGGAGGGCAGCGGTGTCGTGTCGCTTATCGAGCAGGTGAACAACAGCGACTCCGTCGACGCATCCGAGACGGTCACGCTGTTCTGAGCGATGTCGAAGGTTGCTCGCTCCGTGCCGCCCACATTGGCGAAGTTCGACGACTCCAGCAGCACGTCTCCGCCGTCAACCGCGCCGTCCTGGTTGACGTCGTGGTAAAGCTTCGCTGACGTTACATTCGAGACCGCAATGATTGAGCCCATCTCGTCGACCGTAACCCGGTCGATCTCGATCGAGTCCGCGTCGACTTCGAGGTCCAGTGACAGGATCGGCACATCGACGTCGCCCGGGTTGATTGCCTTGATGCCAGCCACCACCGGGTCCACCGGTGCGCGACTGACCGGCGTCACCGTCAGTGTGTCGGGCGCCTCATCGATGATGACGAGCCGCGAGTTGATCGGGAAGCGATATGTCCCGAGACCCGCGCTCGACGCCGTCAGCCCGGTGCGGACGCGCTCCTGGACCGCTCCCGGAACCTTGGGCCGTATGTAGTCAAAGGTCGCCATGCCAACGCCCAGCGACACGCCTGCTCCGGCAGTCGCCCGGTCGTGAATGTCGTAGCTAACGAACAGGTCGCGGCTCTCACCCAGCGGGATCGGGTAGTTCAGACCGGTGAAATACGCCACCTGATTTTGCATCAGCGCGACCGCGATCCGCGTGTCGATCGCCATGTCGAGCAACTGGTCGCCGTCAGTGTCGTCCCACAGCGAGGCTCGCACTACGTCTGCGTCCTCCTGTGACGAACCGTTCTCGTCGATTCTGATGCGCTCAAGCTCCACATCGCCCATCGACAAGTTCGGTGAGTTGTCGTCGTTGTCCAGGTGCAGCCTCTGCATCGCCACGTCCACCGCGCCCTGCGGCGCCGACGCCGGCCGACTCACCGGGTCGTGACCCGTCACGATGATCTCGCGCGGAACCACGTGCAGGTCCGCATGCATCGTGATCCCCGCGTCGGAGATGTTCGCCACGCGCGCGAAGCTGTCCGTGCTGGTTCCAGGCTGTAGCACGCCGGGCGGCGGGATGGGCGGATCTTCGCTCTTCAGGAAGGCGTTGATCGTGCCGCCCTTCCAGCCATGTGAGTAGCTGCTCGGGTTTGTATACTGGGTCCAGTTATGGATCCCGAGGCTGCCCGGGAACGGGTCAGACTCGATGTTGCCCCACTGCCCGTCCGGGTTGCTCTCCAGCTCAAACAGGCCGTCCGCCTGCTCTATGATGCAGAAGGGATGCCATTCGTCCGTCTGTCCGAAGCGCCGATCCACGTGGTAGATGAACAGACCGCGCGGAGCGTGGTCGCCGAAGTAGTCCGAGCCGGTCCGGTTGCGGTTCTCTACCAGGAAGTACTCGTCCCAGTTCGCCGGGTCCACACCGTCGTGGATGTACTGCGGGCGGCCGGGAAGCTTGTAGACGACCGGGTTTTCCAGTGTGCCCTCAATCTCGGGCACCGCAGCGTTGATGATGTCTGTCGTCACCACGACCGGAGTTACCCAGCCTCGTGAGATCTTGTGCACAGCGTCCACGCGCCGACCGCCGTGCGCCATGACCGAATACGGACCTATCATGCTGCACTCGAACAGCGGCGGTTGGGGCTGCGTGCCCGCGTTCGCGTAGAAGTCGAGGTCATACAGGTCGCCGAAGCCGAAGGTGTGCCCCAACTCGTGAGCCGTCAGATACAGACCGGCGTTCACGGGCAGGACCACGGCCGAGTTCGGGATGAACACGTGCGCGCCGCTCCACGGACCGCTGGTGCCACCCGAGTCGTTGCCGCCCGCCACGTCCGAGGGATATAGACTGATCCGGCGGTTGTAGCCGCTCGCCACGATGCCCTCGTCCGAGAGCACCTGGCCCAAGTCGCCGAGCCAGTTGCCGAACTTGTGGCCGCCGTTGCTGTCCGGGCCCTCGAAATAACCCATGTTCGGCATTGCGTGGTCCTGGGTGTCGTGGTCGTAGGGCTTGGGCCGATCCACGTGGTACCCGGCGTAGTCCACCGTGCCCCCCACGTCGTCGATCCTGCCAGCCGTATTGCGCAGGTGCCGCAACTGATACGGGCGGCTGCCCATCCGGCCTTCCTCGACCGCGTGGTCATGCGTGTAGTAACACATCGACATCAGGCGGTTGCCTGTGTCCGACTGCAGGATATCTGACCCGTCGAACAGACACGCGTCGGAGCCCTGATCTGAGCTGAGGCTCCAGCCCGCGTCTACCGGCACTTGCCTGTTCCCGACGCCGCCAACGTTCACGCGAACCAGCCAGTCGGAGTCGAAGTTGCTCGTATGGATGATGATCCGCCGCGAGTCCCATTGGTCGCGGTATGTGCCACTGATGGTCAGATCTGTCCACGTCGGCGTGGTTGCGGCTGGATCCAGATACATCGGGCCGCTCAGGCCCCCGGCGCTCCCGTAGAACAGGGCCGCTATAGTGTCCGTGCCCGAGTCACAGGTGATTGCGCGAAGCCCCGTGCCCGGGACATCTCGGATGATCGGGGTGCCCGGCTGCATCGCGAAATCGTTGCCGGTGCCGCCCAGTGGCACTCGGTCGAGCTTGTGGTGGCTCTCGAGAGGACCGACTATATCGCTGCGGTTACCGTCGATCGACAGGTTACCGTGCGAGTTGGCGTAGTAGTAATTCGTCACACTATACGTGTGGTAGAGGGGATTGCGGTTGAACAGGAAGTCGTACCAGTCCTCGCTCAAGTCAACCGAGGTGCCCGGATGACCATCAACCATGTACTCAATCCGCGGGTGGTTGGCCGTCGAGTTGCCGCTACCACTGGGGGCTATGCCCGTATTGCTCCAGGAGTTCAGACCCCCGGGCATATACGTCGAGGTGCTGATCGCGCCACCTGGCGTCTCTTGTGTGAATGGGTGATCGCGATCGCCGCCGCCCTGGTAGTACAAGCCCGGTGAGGGCGAACGGTCGTCCCAGTGCGGGAAGTTGTTGAGAACAACCAGTATCCGAATGACCTGAACGGCCTTCGTGGAACTGGCCTTCTCACCCGGCAGACGATACGCTTCCAGGTTCCGGCGCTGCTCGGCTGTCAGCGTCTGCACGAACCAGCCGCGCCTTTGCGCCTCGCCAACGCTCGCCAGCAGGCGCGCCCGCGTTGCGGGGTCCGCCGACTCAAGAGCCGCCTTAATGTACGGGGCGTAGAACTCCGGCCGCGCTGCGCGCATGATCCCGGAGCCTTCATACGTCACCATCGGCTCCCCGGCGGCCACTTGCCCGTCAACCTTCACGAAGTCCATTACGGCGCCTTCGGGAAGTTCAAGATTATCGATGATGGACGCGCCATTCATCATCTCGAAACGCTTCAGAGTCTGTGCCGCTGCTCGTGGTGACAGGTCAAACTTCTCCTGCACAAACTGCAGCGCGCCGTCCCGAACCTGGCCGACCTCGATGTTGACGCCGGCGCTGGCTTGGGACGCTATCAGCCCCACCAACACAACGCTCGTCATCAGGGCGGTCGCGTACCTAGCTGTCTTCGAAATGCTCATCTGCCAATTGCCACCTCTCGTGCTGGCTGACATGGCACCGTAACTGATGCGGTACACACAATCAGTGACGCCACCCCTGCACTTGTGGTACAAGGAACAGCGCAACGACTGCGTCGTCTCTCTCAACCCAACCCCGTGTGTATGACGCATTGTAAGTTATCCCTGCCCATCCTGTCAACATCGCAGGCGCTTTGCAGTGGCCTTCAGCGCCCCCCACGCACATTTCCGGCCCTTCCCCCTCGCCCGTCGGTTACAAATCCCGCGCAGACTCCAGTTCCAAGAGCCGACTCTTCATCGGCAGCCCCCCGCCAAACCCCACCAGTTTCCCGCCTGCCCCGATCACCCGGTGGCACGGAATCACGATCGCCAATGGGTTGCGGTGTAGCGCCTGGCCCACCGCCCGAGCCGCCCGCGGCGAACCCGCCTCCCTGGCAAGCTCACCGTAGCTGCACGTGTGGCCATAGCCCACACGGCTGCACGCCTCCAGAACGCGTCTGGTGAAGTCGCGAAGCCCCCCGAGGTCCAACTCCACCCCAAACTCGACTGCCTCTCCCGCGAAATAGCGCCCCAGAAGGCTCGCCACGTCCATCAGAAGCGGGTCATCGTCCCCAGCTCGCGCGTCTCCGCCCACCGCGCGCGTGGCTGCGTGCCTGCTGTCCATCGGCAGCGTGCTGCGACACAGCCCAGCGCAGGTGCGGCGCAGGCCGCACCATCCCCATCCGACGTCGACCGCAATGAACCTGTCATCTGTTGCCATTACCGGACATTACTCCTCTTGCCCACCGGACCCCTGAGTCCTCTTGGCACAAGATTAAGTTTCCGTGGACCCCATCGGCGTCCCATTCCCGTACATGACAGGGCCCCGGTCTCTCGACCGGGGCCCTGCGTGTCTGCGCCTGTGTGACCTACCACTCCGCGTCTATGTCAACCAGACTGACCGCGGCGCCCTGCTCGCCCTCTGTCTCAACGTGCAGCACCACCACATCGGCGTTTTCCGCCTTCAGAGCATCGAGCTTCTCACGATACTCTGCCGCCGTCGCTACGGCCTGTCCGCTGACCTTCAGGACTACCATCCCCGGCGCTAACCTGCCTGCTGCCGGACTGTCGCCCGCCACTTTCTTGATGACCACACCTTCGGTGCGCTTGATGCCTAGCTGACCGGCGATCTCTGCGTCCAGGTCCGACACAGTAATCCCGAGCGGTGCGTCCGCGGCCACTGCGACGTCGTCCCCACCCTCCTCATCAAAGCCCGCGTACCGTGCCGGCATTTCGCCCAGCGTGACCTTGATCTCGCGTTCCTTCTTGTTGCGCAGCACCTTCAGCGTGATCGTCTCGCCCGGGCCCGAGGCCGCCACGATCGTCTGCAGCGTCCAAGTGTCGGGCGTCGGCACGCCGTCGATAGCGACGACGATGTCCTCCACCTGCAGCTCACTGTCGGCTGCCGGGCTGCCCTCGCCCACGTTGCTGACCCACACGCCACCGTCTGGGGCTCCGAAGAACTCCTTCTGATGGTCGCTGAGGTCATCGATCCCTATGCCGAGCCAGCCGCGCGCGATCTTCTTGTTCTCAATCAGGTCCGGAATCACCTGTTCGGCGGTCTTGGCGGGGATGGCAAAGCCGATACCCGCGTTGCCCCCGAACTGCCCCGGGCGGTACGCCACGCTGATGCCAATGACCTCACCCTTGAGGTTCACCAGCGGACCGCCGCTGTTGCCCGGGTTGATCGCTGCGTCCGTCTGGATGATGTCGCCCAGCCGCGTGTTGCGCACCGTGCCCGGCAGGAAGCGCGACTTCGCGCTGATAACGCCCACCGTCACAGTCTGCTCAAGCTGGAACGGTGAGCCTACCGCCATAACCCACGAGGCAATAGGCGCCGCGTCCGAATCGCCCAGCACCAGCGTCGGCAGCTTGCGCCCCGCGTCCACCTTGACGACCGCCAGCTCGGTCCGCGGGTCGTTGCCCACCAGGGTCGCCGGATACTCCTTGGTATCGCCATTTCGGTCATGCAGTTCGACCGTAATCTTGGTTGCGCCCTGAACCACATGGGCGTTGGTCACGATGTAGCCGTCCTCGGAGTATATCCACCCTGAGCCCATGCCCTCGCGCCGGAACTGCTCCGGGGTCGGAGCGTCCTCACCCTGGCCGCCCTGGCCGCCCTGATCGCGGAAGAACGGGAAGCGCTTGAAGAACTCTTCCATCTGCCCCTGGGAAGGTCTATCACCCGCGCCGCCGGGGACCTGCACATTGATGCGAACTACTGCCGGCAGCGTCTGCTCCGCCACTCTGACGAAAGAGGTCTCCAGGTCTGCCGCGGCGCCCTGAGCCATCGCCGGGGTCTGCCCGGTCTGCTCCGGCATGCGGCACGCCATCGTCGCCACAAACGCACCCACCAGCACGCTCAGCAAGATAAGGATGAGGTGCGAGTGGCGATGAGAAGCATCTTCTCTGCTCGTCATGATCCATCACCAGTTCCTTGTTACGCACACCGCGCGGCCCTTGGTCGGGCCGCGCGGTATTGGTATGTTGTGCCAGCTATGACGTGCGCGCGGTCCGCATTGTTCGCGAACGCACCATCATCTGCCGTCGCTATGCCATACCGTCGAGCTTCGCCTTCAGCGCGTCCTCGGGCTGCACGCCCACCGCCTGGTCCACTACTTCGCCACCCTTGAAGAACAGCAGCGCGGGGATGCTGCGGATGCCGTACTTGGTGGCCAGATCGGAGTTGTCGTCCACATTGAGCTTGCAGATCTTGGCCTTCCCTGCATACTCATCCGCCAGCTTCTCGAGCGTCGGACCCATCATCAGGCAAGGTCCGCACCACGGTGCCCAGAAGTCCACCAGGCACGGCAAGTCCGACTCGATTACCTCGCTCTGGAAGTTGTTTTTGTCCAGTGTCAGTTCATCCGACATTCGCGTCATCTCCTCTATTTGTGCTCTCACTTTGCGCGCTCGACTTTGTCTGAAATACTCTGCAACCCAAAGCCCACGTCACCCCTGCGGCAAACACAACCCCGATCACATCTGCTGCCAGGTCCCCCGCCGAACAGGACCGAGTGGGCAGAAATGCCTGATGCCACTCATCCAGCGCCCCGAAGACGCTGCCCAGCACCACACTCGCCACCGCGGCGCGCCACCAAGTACAGGTGACCGCACTCTTGAACGCCCGCATCAGCAGCGCGCCCAGCACCGCGTATGCGATCCAGTGCGCTACCTTGTCCCCGCCCTCCGCGGGTAGCTCTGGCGGCTGCGGCAGGGATGTCCCCGTCAAAATCACTGCCATCCACACCAGCACTGGCAACCAATGGCTAGTGAACCGACTTCGACGCTCACTCGCCGCCATTGTCAATCATGTCCACGAACTCTATCTCCGTCAGCACCGCCACGCCCAGGTCTCGCGCCTTCTCAAGCTTCGACCCGGCCCCCGGGCCGGCCACTACGTAGTCCGTCTTCTTGCTCACCGACGAACTGGCCTTCCCGCCCGCCAGTCTCACCTTCTCCTCCGCCTCAGCTCGGGTCAGGATCTCGAGTGCTCCCGTGAAGACGAAAGTCAGCCCCAAAAGTTCACGGCTGCCGGCATCGCCCTTCAACTGCGCGGTCAGCACACCCCGGCTCTCCAGCAATTCCGGGAGCCGCTGGTTCTCCGGCCGGTCGAAATAGTCCCGCAGGCTTTCAGCTATCTTCGGCCCAAGGTCCGCTATCTCCTCCAGTTCCTCCACCGGCGCGGCCGCGACCTCCCCGAGGGACCCGTACCGCTCCGCCAGCCGCTGGGCCGCCGTCCGCCCTACGTGCAAGATCCCCAGCGCGAAGCCAGCCCACGTTCCCGGCTCGCGTCGATCGCGGCGATCAGATTCTCGGCCGACTTCTCGCCCATCCGCTCAAGGCCCACGAGTTGCTGGGCCTCCAGCGCATACAGGTCCGCGGGCACGTCCACCAGTTCCTCATCGAGAAGCTGCACCGCCACCGCGGGCCCGAGCCCGTCAATGTCCATCGCTTGCCGACCGGCCCAGTGCGTCAGCAGCGACAGCTTGCGCGCCGGGCAATTCAGGTTCGGGCAACGTGTCGTCGCCTCCCCCTCTTCTCACACACCGGGCACGCGCTCGGCATAGTGAAGACCTCTTCGCCCCCGGTCCGCTTGTCGGGCAGCGATTTGATGATCTCCGGGATCACGTCTCCTGCCTTCCGTATCACCACGTGGTCGCCGATGCGGATGTCTTTGCGCGCCACTTCGTCCGCGTTATGAAGCACCGCCCGGCTCACCGTTGATCCGTCAACGAACACCGGTTCCATGATCGCCACCGGCGTCAGCCGCCCGGTCCGCGCCACGGTCACCTCGATCTCGCGCACGACTGTCTCCACCTCGACTGCCGGGAACTTGAAGGCCGTGGCCCAGCGAGGCCCGCGGGCTGTTGCCCCCGCCTCCTGCTGCAGAGCCACCGCATCCGCCTTCACAACCACCCCGTCTACGTCGTAGCCCAATTCCCCGCGCCTGCCCGTCCAGCTCTCGCAGTAATCCACCGCCTCCGCCACCGACTCCACCCGCTGGATGTTCGGGCTCACCCTGAATCCCAGCCGCTCAAGCAACGCCAGTTCGTCAGTATGCGACGCAAGCTCCGCGCCGCGCACTTCGCCGGTGCCATACAGGAAGATGTCCAGCCCACGCGACGCGGTGATAGCCGAATCCAGTTGCCGCACCGTGCCCGCAGCAGCGTTGCGCGGGTTGGCAAAGAGCGGCTCCCCGGCTTCTTCCCGCTCGAGATTAATCCGCTCAAGCTCCGCGTGCGGTAGATACACTTCCCCGCGCGCCTCCAGCACTGCCGGCGCGTCCCCGTGCAGGCGCAGCGGCACGCTCCTGACGGTGCGCAGATTCACGGTCACGTCCTCGCCCCGGCGCCCGTCCCCACGCGTGGAGCCCTGCACCAACACCCCGTTCTCGTAACGCAGGTTCACAGCCAGTCCGTCGATCTTCAGTTCGCACACGTAGGCAATCTGCGCGTCCTCAGCCATCGCCAGGTGTCGTTTGAGTCGCCGGTCAAACTCGATGACTTCCTCGGCGTTGAACGACTTGTCGAGACTCATCATTGGCGCGGCATGCTCGACGACTCCGAAGCCCGCCAGCGGTGGCGCGCCCACACGCAGGACTGGAGAATCGGCTCGCCGCAACTGCGGAAACTGGCGCTCCAGTTCCTGGAGTTCCACCAGCATGGCGTCGTACTGCTCGTCGGAGATTTCCGGGGAGTCGAGCACGTAGTACCGGTGAGCGTGGTGGTTCAGTTCGCCGGTGAGTTCGTCAATTCGCTTGCGGGCCTCGTTGGCATCCATGATGCTATCCACTTGGGGGAGTTGTCACTTCGTGGCCCGCTCGCTGCCGTCTCCGCTATTCGCCCATCACCGCATCGGTCGGCTGCAGGATGAAACTCCGAGTGTCCCCCGCCAGGCAGCGCCCGGAACTGTCGTAGCAGCGCACCGCCACTTGCTGGGTGCCCGGCGTACATCGGCTGGTGTCTACGGCGTATTCGTACGGAGCCTGGTTGGTCAGCGCCACCACGACGCCGTTGAGTTCCATCGTCGCGTAGCTGAACTCATCGCTGCCGCTGACCTCGGCCCGCAACAGCGTGCGCGGAATGCCCTTGTCGTCCGGGCCCATATGCACAGGCTCGTCCAGGGACACTCGCGTCGGAGCCACGCCGGGGTCTGTGGCCGCCGAAGTCTCGGGCCTGGTGCTCGTCGCGTACTGCATCGTCACTGGCGCTGGGCCATCGTGGTAAGCCAGTTGGTTCGCGACCACCAGTGCGCCCAGCACGTGATACGCTGCCCGGGCTCGCAGGCTCCGGCCTCTACCGGTCTTGGACTCAAACAGATAGGTCGGAACCTGGTGATACAGCCCGAAGTGCCGATGACACAGGCGCAGGTCGTCGCCGGGTGTGTCGTAGTAGACGTTCAGCGGAATATCGTAGCGCCCCATCCACACTGACAGTTGTGCGCTCACCCGCCCGGTGGCCGCACACAACGACGCAGGCAGAGTCGCTGCGGTGCCCACCGTCTCCACAAAGTTCTCCTGGTATGAGGAGCGCGATGACGAGGCCGGCAGTTCGTGCAAGTCCATGACCACATCTGGTCGCCAGTCCACGAACGCCGACTCGATGGCTCGGGTCTCGGGCTGACTGATCGCGGCCCAGTCCCGATTGAGGTCAACATTACGTGCGTTGCGTCGCCGCCCGTGATCTGCGCCATCGGGGTTGGCCATGGGGATCACCAGCAGAGCCACCCGACGCAGCAGCGCCGTCTCGCGCGCGCCGTCCGTGGTCGACAGGTGTCGCAGCAGTGCCATCATCGCTTCGGTGCCCGAAGGTTCGTTGCCATGCTGGCGGGCGATGATGAGCACTTTCTTCAGGGCACGCGGGTCGGCGGCCGGGTCGCACACTCGCGCCATGGCGATCGTCCGACCTTCGTGCGATGTCCCCAGACTCACGCAGGTGACACGCTCAGTCAGGTGCATCTCCTGCAGCGCGGCCATGGTCTCGGCGTAAGAATGTGAGCCATGCGGAACCAGTGACACGACGTCGGCCACGATGTCGGCTGACGCCGGCGCCATCGCGGCCACGATGAGGATGGCCAGAATTGTCGTGGCAGTTCGCTTCACTGGTTCGCGTTCGTCTCCCACAGGTAACAGCATGCCACGCCCGCTCTGGGGCGCGGCTTGTCACTCGCTATAGTAATGGATGTTACATATATACGGGATGCCGCCCTCGGAGTCAATCGCCCGGGCCACCTCATCTTGCCGCCCCGGGCAGTACGCCACCATGCATCCGCCCCCGCCCGCCCCGATCTGCTTGGCTCCGTAGGCCCCCGCCTCGCACGCCGCCTGGCACAGGCGCTCGATCTTCGCCGTGGATGCGCCTATTCGTTTCTCCTGAATCTGAGACAGCGTCATCAGTTCGCCGATGCGCGCGTCGTCGCCCCGGGTGAGCGCCTCGCGCCCCGCCAGCGTGTATTCGTAGAGTTTTTCGAAGACGTCCAGCACCACCGCGTCGCCCGCCAGTAGTGCCGCGCGCGTTCGGCTGAGCACCTCATCTGCCTGTCGCGGCTCGTTGCTGTCGCCAACCACCACGGGTAGTTCGTCGATCGGCAGTATCTCGGCCGACCCCGGCTCGCCGGTGGTGATGAAGGTCACGCCGCCATACACGATTGCGTACTGGTCCATGCGCCCGCACGAAATCTCGCACTCGTCGTGTTCGGCGAAATACGCAATTTCCGCCATCTCATCCTTACCGAGGCCCAGTCCGAAGAGTTGATCCAGCGCCTGCAGGGAACCCACTGTCAGCGCCGCGGATGTGCTCAGCCCAGCGCCGATTGGGATATCGCTGCGCACACTGATCTCGACGCCACCGGGGACGCGCTCGCCCAGCAGATGGATCGCGGCGCGCACGTACTTCATGGGGCCAGAGTATTCAGGCGGCGCACCCAGGTGGTATTGCTCGACGCTCTCGAAGTCTTCGCTGCGCAGGACGACCTGCCGGTCATCGCGGGTGTTGGCGCGAACATGCATGTACATATCGATGGCTGCCGCGATGACCGGCTTTTGGGCGATGTCTATCTTATCCCCGAACAGCGATATCCTGCCCGGAGCCTTCAGTACTACCTCTCGCATCTTCCCGCCTTAATCTCCCCGCCGCAGCATGTGACACGCTTTCAGACAGCCTTCGACGATGCAGTCCAAGTGGCGCTGGATGGGGTCGCGCTTGAGCAGCGCGTCAGCGATGACCTCCGCCGTGATCGGGCCGTCGGGCACGGGCACGTCCGTGCGTGAGCCCGAGCGCATACTTCTTGGCCCAGTCGCAGCGCAGAAAGTCGCGCTTCGCCCAGCACGAGTCGCCGGCGCACTCGCTCTCATCGCCGCACAGTGCCTGCACGGGGCAGGCGCTGATGCACGGTGCCGCACAGCCCTCGCAGGGCGCGAAGCCCTCGGTCGTCGAAGCCGTCGGCTCGATCGGCGCATCGGTCACGATCGCAACGTAGCGCACGCACACGTCATCGTTCGGGGTGATGACAAAGCCGCCCCTGCCGATGACCCCGAGACCGGCGGCCGCGGCCGCGAAGCGGTTGCTGAAGATGTCCGGCGTGTCAAAACGCGGGTTCTCGGTCATTGAGCCAGTGCCGCACAGATCGTACGTGATGGCCGCGCGGAAGCCCCGGTGCTCCAGTTCGCGGGCGATCATCAGCGCGTCCACCCCCAGGTCGCGGATGATCTGGTACTGACTGAAGGCATAGGGCCCGGCGGCGTCAGCGGGTGGCTCGCCGGCGCGCGTGAGGTTCTGGTCCGGGTAGACCATCCCCAGCACGACGACCGATTCTGCGCCCTCGATCCAGTCGCTCGGCCCGACCACGCGCGCGTTCTCGCGCGGCTTGATGGTCACCTCGGGCTGCCCGTGGATGGGACCGCTGAGCACCACATTTATCTTCAGTTCGTCCTCGTTGACCACAGCCTTGAGTTGCTCCGCGATCTCATCGAGGGCAGAGGCGGGCGCAACTCCGATCAGATCCGCGCCATGCTCGCCAATGATCTGATGCATCTCCATCGTGTCGGGCGGGGCGGACTCATGGTGGCAGACCAGACTCGCGCAGGTCGGTTGCAGCGGCGCCTGGGTCAGTATCACACTGACCTGCAAACGTCCGCCGAAGTCCTCCGGCGACATGCCCGCGACCGCCGCCGCTTCATCAGCGGGCAGCTTGGTTCTCACGGCCGTGTAATACCCGAAGCGCTCCAGTTCCCGGGCGATGTCCAAGTGCATGTGGGCGAGCGTCTGCCTCACTCCGAGGGCGGTCGCCTGACAGGGCTCACCCGCAGGGCCGCAGGCGCTCGGGTCCGAATCCGCAGGCCAGTCCATACCAACGATGACGGCCGAGCGGCAGTCGGGCAAGTGTGGCTCGGTTTCGATGCCCGCTTCGTGAAGTTGCGCGGCCGAAACCACCGCGAAGCTCGCCATGCGCGCCTCCACCGCCATTTTTCGGATGCGCTCGGTTATGGACCGATTAGCGGGCGCATCCTCGGCCACTTCCTTGAGCCCACTGCCATTTCGCAGGTGCGGCGGACGGCAGTATTTCAGGCATGGGCCCTGGACGCCTCCGCGTCTACCGTGCTCGGCCAGGAACTCCAAGATGACCTCTTCGGTCACGACTTCGGGGATCTCCACATCATCTATGGTCAGACCGAAGTGCTCGCTCCACGCGCAACGCCACATGTTCTTGTCGGCGTAGCGGAGCTCCTTGCCCCCTACATTGAGGACGATCTCGCCGTTCACCTCATGGGCCAGCGCGCCGCCGCACAGCTCGTCGCACTTGGCGATGCAGATCCCGCAGTGATCGCACAGAGGCGCCCCGTCATACATCGGGTCCGCGATCAGCGGGGCGTCGGTCATCATGCAGCAAAAGCGCTGCCAAGTGCCAAATTCGGGGGTCATGAGCAGCCCGTGATAGCCCATCTCGCCCAGCCCACAGGCAGCGGCGGCGTGGATGTCCGACAGGTCGGGGCCGAAGGGCCGCGTCACATCCTTGTAGGGCCGGAAGCGCCAGATATTCGTGGCCGCAATGGTCAGCGCGTGGTGGCCCTCACGCTCCAGCCAGCGCCCCAGGTGGAACTGAATGTACTCCAGCCGTTCGTTCATGTCGCTCTGCACAGTGTAAGGGCCCTGGTCATAGGCCGTCGGTATGCCGCCCAACTCAACGCAGGCATTCGGGTGATGGATGGCGACGACCACCACGTTGCGGCAGTCCGGCCAGTGGCCATCGGGGCGCATCTGATCGGGGGCCTGCGCCCACCGCTCAACGGGCCCCACACCCACCAGGTCCGCGCCCAGTTCCAAGGCTTTGGACTTGAGCGTGGAGGTCAGGGCTTCGCTTGCCGCTCGCTCGTCGTCGCACATCGGGGTCATCTCGGCGCTCATCAATTGTCAGCTCCCATTAATTCATTAGCCGCCGCCAGATCCGACAGTCGGCCCACGTCATGCCAGTAAGCGTTCTCATCCACGAAGCCACGCACCAGTCGGCCCGCGGCGATCATCTCGGGGAACACGTCATTCGAAAAGTCCCGGCCCGGTCCGCACCAGTCAAGCGCCGACCGGTTGATCGCGAACACTGCCGCGTTGCACGCTGCCTGCAGCGGTGGCTTCTCCACAAAGGACGCCACTCGCCCATCCTCCGCCAACTGCGCGATTCCCGTGTGCACGCGCACCCCCGTCACCAGACCCACCGTCACGTCCGCGCCATGTGCTTTGTGCTCGGCGACCAACTCACCAATGTCCAGATCGGTGAGGATGTCCCCGTAATGTACTAGAAGGTTCTCCTCACCTCGCAGCATTGCCCCCATCCGAGCCACTTCGCCCGCCGTACCGAGAGGCTCCTCATTAACACTGTACTCCAGCGACATGCCCCATCGGGAACCGTCGCCAAAGTAGTGCGCCACCTGCTCGGCGTGCAGCGACAGCGCGACGATCGCCTCGGTGAACCCATGGGCGCGCAGCTTACCGAGGATGTGCTCGAGCATCGGCTTACCCGCCACCGGCACCATGGCCTTGGCCACGTACGAAGTCAGCGGGCGCATCCGCGTGGCATGACCGGCACACAGAACGATGGCTTTCATGCGCCCCTACACATCCTTTCGTAACCCGACCTCCCAAGGCGATCGACAAGACCGCTGGCGCGTCATTCCGCCAACGCGGCCCGAACACCTGCATAAGCCGCCTCTGAGCGGCGCAAAAGGCGCTATAGGGCCGTTCTTTGCCTACTCGGTCCTCGCACCCAACCATCGACCCTCTCTTGACGGTGCGGTGTCTTTCCGCTAAAATACCTAAACCCGTGTGTACCCGTAGATTCGGCGCGAGCCCTTCTCTGGTACCACGAACCTGCACATTGATGTTCACAACCTGCTCTTCCGAAGGGGGTCGTCGAATGTCCGTCGAGGACGAACTGACCGAGGAAGAAACCTCTGAAGAGGTCGTTGACGAGGATGTCGATCTCGAGGACGACGATATTCTCGCTGCCGAGGTAGAGGTGCCCCAGGGCGGTGGCTGTAGCGCCGGAACCTGGGTCATTATCCTGCTCATTGTGGCGGCGCTGGTCTACGTGGGAGTATGGCAGGTCAAGAAGAACGCTTCCGAGCGGGCCGAACGCGATCGGACGAACCGGTCGGAGATCCGCTCGACCATGCTGCATGAGATCGCTGGCGACCTGAACACCGTCGACACCCGCCTGCAGCAGGGCGACATCGCCGGGGCCATCGATTCCCTCAACCAGATGGACTACAAGCTCGGCGCTGTGCAGACCGAAGCTTCCCGCGCGACTGACCTGGACGCGGCGGCCGGAATCGGTGAGATGCGTCAGAGCATCGCCACGGCCACCAAAGATATCCAGGCCGAATACGAGGCGCTTCAGGCGTCCGCACAGGGGCATGTAGGCGAGATACGCTCAGCTATGGGCATCCCCAATCCCGTGATCCCCGTTGACGAAGGCGCGGACGTACCGGCAGTCGACGAGCCCGTTGGCGAGCCGCCCGTCGCGCCCGCCGGTGAAGAGCTGCCCGCGGTCGAAGAGCCCGTAGACCCGGTCGCGCCCGAGGGCGACCCGGTTGCCGAGCCCGTCGTTGACGAGCCCGCAGCCGAGGAAGTGCCCCCGCCCGCGCCGCCTGGCGGGCCCGAAACAGACCCGCTAATGCCGCCTGCGGGCTAGAAGCCGCAGTTGCTGAGCATAGTCTCATCCGCAATCAACCGGCGGGGTGCCGTCGGCACCTCGCCGGTAACTCGTACTCGTGGCGGGCAACATATCACTGTTCGCATCTGCACACTCGCCCTGGGGCCCCATTGCTCCAGGGCATAGCCATCCATATCAGTCGGCAGGCCGTGCAAACCTAGGAGCACCCAAACAGTTAGGACAGGCGATCTATGGCTTCTGGCAGCAAGAAAGCCGCAGCACTCATCGCCGATCTCCGCGCCAAGAGTTCAGCATCCCGCGACCAGGTGATACAGGAACTTGTCGAGGTCGGTCCCTCGGCCGTGCCTGCCCTCGCCATCGCACTTGCCCACAAAGACTACAAGGTCAGGATGGCTGCCGCTGACGCACTCGGCGTGATCGGCAGCGAGGACGCTATTCCCCCGCTCATCGAGGCGCTCTCTGACTCGAGCAAGAACACTCAGGCCGCTGCCGCTCAAGCCCTCGCATCCATCGGTGACGGGGCCGTCCCTGCCCTCCTCGACGCCCTCATCGGCACCGACCAGGCTGCCCGGAAGTGGGCCGCCGAGGCGCTCGGCAGTATCGGCGACACCTCCGTCGCTCAAGAGTTGATGGCGCGCCTCAACGACCAAAACGTCGAAGTCCAGCGTGCCGCCGTCACCGCGCTGGGCGATCTCAAGAGCAAGCGCGCCATAGATCCGCTCATCGACGTCCTGAACTCCGATAACGTCGACCTGGCCAAAGCTGCCGCCGAGGCCCTCGGCAAGATCCGCAGCCCCATCGCGATCGAGCCGCTCATCCTCGCCCTCAGTTCATCCAGCATCGACGTCCGCCGATGCGCCTCTGAATCGCTCGTGCGGGTCGGCAGCAAGTCCGTGCCCAAGCTTACGGAAGCCGTCGCCGAGGGCGACAGTGTCGTGCGGCGGTGGGGCGTCGAGATCCTCGGACATATTGGCGATGGCCGCGCGCAGGCGCTGCTTGTCGAATGTCTCGAGGACGAGGACGGGAGAGTTGTTCGCTACGCCGCCGTCGCCCTCGGGGGACTTGGCAGCGAGGCCAGCATCAAGCACCTCGCCCCGCTTCTGCACCACGACAACAAGGACATCCGATACGCCGCCGTCGAGGGGCTCGCCGGCACCGGCAGCTACAAGGCGGTCAAACACGTTGCCGAATGCCTCAAGGACGAAGACTGGGTCGTGCGTCTGACCGCCGCCTGCGCTCTGGGTGAGATCGGCAGCCGAACCTGTCTCGAGCCGCTGCTCGACGCCCTCGCCGATACCGAGTGGAGCGTGCGACGCCACGCTGCCATCGGCCTCGGTCGCGTCGGTGTCAAAAAACGTGCCTTCGAAGCCCTCGTCGCCGCGCTTGAAGACCCGAAGGAACTCGTCCGCTCCGCCGCGGCCAGTGCCCTCGCTGACCTCGAGGCCGAAGAGGCCATAGATGACCTGCAGAAGCTCATGCGCGACGACGACAACAAGGTCGTCAGCGCCGCCCGCGACGCGCTCATCCGTCTGGGCGTAGACCTTGAGGACGAGGCCGAAGACCAGCGCTAACTCCCCCTGCCGGCCACGCCAGCACCCCTTTGATCGCCCACTGACCGGGGCCCGCTCAGCTTGCCTTTTGGAGGGTGATGTCGTATAATCGCCGCGCCTCACCGGGCGTCATTTGTGTGCTCGGATGTCCTTCAGGCTTTGGTGGTATTTGCTCTCTGAAGGGGTTGATCGCTCGTGAAGCGACTGCTGATTCTGTCCTCCTGCGCCGCGCTGGTCATGCTTCTCGGCTGCGAAATCGCGCCTCCGGGAACTACCCCCGGTTCAGGCGGCTCTGCGGGTGCAGGGGCTGGTCAAATGAGCCAGGAACAGGTTGCGGTCCTAGAGGACATCAAGAGAATCCAGAGCCAGACCGGACAATCCCTCGAGGCACTCGCTCAGGGATTCCAAGCGGCCGAACAGCGCGCACTCGCTGAGCAGGGCCTCCCCGGTATCGTCGAGGACATCGCCGCCGCCAATGCTGTCCTCGCGGATGCTACTGCGGCCGCCCAGGTGGAGAAGGACACCGACGCCGCCGCTGCTCTGGCCCGCTTGCGGGGCATCGCCGACTCCATGATCGCCGAGCTGCCCGCCCGACTCGTCGCCCGTCACTGTGAGCGAGCGCTCGTCTATCTGCACCTCGATACGCCCAAAATCACCGAGGCTTCGGCCGAGCTCACCACTGCATATGACATCGTGCGCGTGGACGACCCCGCGGTTGTTCAGGAGTTGCTCAATCAGGCCAAGAGCCATCTTGCCCGGGGCGATACCGTCAATGCCGCTCGGGTGATCGAGGGCACTATTGCCAAGGCTGCCGGCGATAGGGGCACGGCCATGCTCATGCAGATGGCCGCTGGCCTGGACGGTGCCGACGCCGCTCTCCAGCGCCGGGCCTGGCCCGTCCTCAAGGCCGAGTTGGCTGAGATAGACCGCGTGCTCGACGCCCTCAGCGGAAAGGTCCACTTCAGCGAAAGTATGGCGGGCATCCAGCCGCCACCTGCTCCCGCAGCTGACGCCGCGGGCACGACCACTGATGCCGGGGAAACCACTGAAGCTGCCGGAGCTGGCGCTGCCGCTGCCACTCCCGCACCCACCGCCCCTGCCCAGCCGGGGCCCGCACCCGCGACCGCTCCCGTGGCAACAGGCGATGTGGCTGCGCCAGCACCCGCCACTGCGCCACGTGCCACCGAGGCACCCGCGCCGCCGGCTCCGGTTGCGCCGCAATAGCCTGAGTGGCGCACCACAATCCAGCACAACTCGCGTACCCGGGCCCGACTGGCCCTGAACACGGATTCGAGAGCAGGCGAGATGAGCCCATCGACCCCGCCCTTCGTGCATTTGCACGTACACACTGAATACAGCCTCCTCGACGGCGCCGTTTCGCTGCCGAAGCTGTGCCCACGCGTCGCTGAACTCGGCATGCCAGCCGTGGCGATGACCGATCACGGCGTCATGTACGGTGCCATCGACTTCTACAAGTCCGCCCACGAGGTCGGCGTCAAGCCCATCATCGGCTGCGAGGTCTACGTCGCTCCCCGCACCCGCCACGATCGCGACCCGCGCAAGGACCGATCGGCCTACCACCTCGTCCTCCTCGCCGAGAACCATCTCGGCTACACCAATCTCGTGAAGCTCGCCTCACTCGCCTCTCTCGAGGGGCAGTACTACAACCCGCGGGTGGACCTTGAGCTTCTCACACAATACCACGAGGGCCTCATCGCCCTCAGCGCCTGTCCCGCCGGCGAACTCGGGCGCAAGATCCAGAACGGCAACACCGATGGCGCGCGCGAGTTCATCGCCACCTATCGCGACCTCTTTGGCACCGAGAACTTCTTCCTCGAGATACAGGATCACGGCCTCGAGATCGAGAAGGTCACCAACCCCGGCATCATCGCGCTGTCGGAGGAAACTGGCGTGCCGCTTGTCGCCACCAACGACGTCCACTACCTGTTGCGCGAGGACGCTCGCTACCACGACGTCCTGCTCTGCATCCAGACCAACGCCCTGCGCAGCGACGAGAACCGCATGTCGCTCGACACCGAGCAGTTCTACCTGCGCTCCGCCGAGGAGATGGCGGCACTCTTCCCCGACCACCTCGACGCACTCGCCCGCACTGCCGAAATCGCGGAGCGCTGCAACGTCGAGCTGGAGCTGGGCAACCTCCGCCTGCCCGACTACGAGACGCCCGACGGGCAGGACTTGGACACCCACCTCCGCGAACTGTGCGAGAAGGGCGTTATCGAGCGCTACGGCGAGCGGCGCCCCGATGTGATGGAGCGCCTGAACTACGAACTCGAGATCCTCAAACAGACCCACTATGCCGGCTACTTTCTCATCGTCGCTGACCTCTGCCGCGAGGGTCGCGAGCGGGGCATGCTGATCGGTCCGGGCAGAGGTTCAGCGACGGGCAGCATCGTCGGCTATCTGCTCGGCATCGTGCAACTTGATCCGATCAAATACGGGCTGCTCTTCGAGCGCATGCTCAACCCGGAACGCGCCAGCCCGCCTGACATTGACCTTGACTTCCCCGATGATCGTCGCCAGGAGATCATCGATTACTGCAAGGACAAGTGGGGCGACGATCACGTCGCTCAGGTCATCACCTTCAACACGCTCGGGGCACGCGCGGCCATCCGCGATGTAGCGCGCGTGCTTGAGGTGCCACTGGAGAAAGCCGACCGGCTCGCCAAACTCGCTCCCAGCGGACCCAAAGCGCCCACGCTCATGGAGGTCCGTGACGAGGGCGGCGAACTCAATGACATCTGCGATCAGGACGCCCAGGCCGCCGAGGTGCTCGACCACGCTGAGCATCTTGAGGGACTCGCCCGACACTGCTCCGTGCACGCCGCAGCGGTTGTGGTCTCCGACGAGCCGCTGATGAACCGCGTCCCCCTGCGGCGAGACGACAAGGCCAGCATGCCCGTCACTCAGTACGCCATGCACCCGGTCGAGGACGTAGGCCTCGTCAAGATCGACTTTCTCGGCCTCAGGACCCTGCAAGTGGTCCAGAAGTGCGTCGACATGGTGCGAGAGCGGCACGGCGTTGACATCGAGCCCTACTCCATGGCCCTCGATGACCCGAAGACCTATGAGATGCTTTCCGAGGGCGACACGGACGCGGTCTTCCAGCTCGAAAGCGATGGTATGCGCCGCGTCCTGCGTGACCTGCAACCATCCGAGTTCAACCACATCATCCAGATGATCGCGCTCTACCGCCCCGGGCCCCTCAAGTTCGCCGACGAGATGTGCCAGGGCCGCCACGGGGCTCCCATCCAGTACGCGCACCCGAAGATGCAGCCAATCCTGGAGGAGACCTACGGGGTCATCCTGTACCAGGAGCAGGTCATGCGCATCACCACTGATCTCGCCGGCTTCACCATGCCCCAATCCGAGATCATCATGCGCGCCATGGCCAAGAAGGACCACGATAAGATGGCGACGATGAAGCCCCTGTTCATTCAGGGCTGCATCGACAACGGCATCGCCCAGTCCGTTGCCATGGACATCTTCCAGAAGATGGAGACGTTCTCCGACTACGGTTTCAACAAGTCTCACTCCACTGGCTACGGCCTCGTGGTGTATTGGACCGCCTACCTGAAGGCCAACTATCCGGCCGAGTTCATGGCCGCTCACCTGAGCACGTTCATGGACCACGCCGAGGACGTCGCCCGTTACGTTGCCTCCTGCAAACGCATGGGCCTCACCGTCGTCGCCCCATCAGTCAACGCCTGCAACGCCGACTTTGGCGTCGACGATCAGGGCCGCGTTACCTACGGTCTGGCCGGTATCAAGAACTTCGGCCGCAACACCGCCGAGGGCATTCAGCGCGAGCGTCAGGAGAACGGCCCTTACCGCGGTCTCGGAGACTTCTGCTCACGCCTCCCGTCACAGGCCGCTCCTCAATCCGCGGTCCAGCTCCTCATTCAGGTCGGCGCCTTCGACGAGTTCGGCGAGCGTGCCGGGCTACTGACCGTGCTGCCAGCCGCGTTCGCCGCCGGCAAGAAGCGCCAGGCCGACATCGCGGTCGGGCAGAACTCGCTCTTCGGCGGCGGCGACGATGAGCAGATGGATCAGGAGATCCCGCTGCCGGACGTCGCTCCGCTGTCAGACCAGGAGAAGCTTAAAGCCGAGAAAGAATTCCTCGGCGTTTACATTTCTGAGCACCCGCTCGACAAAGCCAGTGAGCGTCTCGAGGAGTGCACTACCGCCGATCTCGCCGAGTTGGCCGAGTTCCCCGACGGCCAGGAACTCGTCGTCGGCGGCATGGTCACTTCACTCAAGCCCCTGACTACGCGCAAGGGCGACCCGATGCTCTTCTTCACTCTCGAGACTCTCACTTCCCAGGTAGAGGTCACGGTCTTCCCGCGCACACTTGAGCGCCTCAAGGACAAGGGGGTCTTTGAGGAGGACGCACTGGTGACCATCGACGCCAAGCTCGAGATGCGCAGCCGCACTGGGGCCAGCGGCGAGGAGATCGCCGACACCAAGCTCATCTGCAACAACGCCCGTCTGCTCAATAACGCCCGCAAAGTCTCCGACAAACGCCAGGCAGAGGCCGAGCGGGGTCGCGAACAGCGTGCCCGGCAGGTCGCTGCGGCAGCGCCGCCTCGGCTCAATGTCCGACTCAAGGCCGGCAACGGCAGCGCCACGCTCGGCCGCGTGCGCGAGATCATCGAGATGTGTCCGGGCGATCTCCAGGTCGTGCTGCGCGTGCCAGGGCCGGATGGAATGCGCAAGATCGTGCTCGGACAGGAGTTCGCGGTTTCCGCCAATAACGGCATTCGGCAGACACTTGAGGACGTTGATGGTGTCGAGGCCGTCTGGTTCGCCCAGCCGGGCGCGGACCGCCAGTGACGCTCGCTCGCAGGAGGTGTACCCGATGTCCGAGATGATCACCACAATCGATGCCCGCGACGGACTCGAGGCCTGCCTGCGTGAGTTGCGGAACCGTACGCCCCGCAAGCCCCCGGCACACATCGAGCAGTCGGCCCGCGAGATCGTCGAGCGCGTGGAAGCTGACGGCGACGACGCGGTCGTCGAATACACCGCTCGCTTCGATTGCCCGACCTTTGACGCCAGCCAGCTTCTGGTCGACGCCGACACCATCCAAGCCGCGTACGATCACGCGTCCGCCGACTGGGTTCGCGCTTTCCGCCGGGCCCGGGAGAACGTTCGCCGCTACCACGAGGTGCAGATGCCGCGCTCGTGGATGGAGCCCTTTGACGGCATGATCATGGGCGAGGTGTTCCGCCCGGTTCAATCCGTCGGCGTGCACGTGCCCGGCTTCAGCGCCCCGCTTTTCGCCACGGTCTGCATGAGCGTCGAGCCTGCCCGCGTGGCAGGCGTCGAGCGCATTGCGGTCGCCACACCGCCGCGCAAGGATGGCTCTATCGATCCGCTGGTGCTTGTCGCTGCCGCCGAATGCGGCGTCGACGAAGTCTATCGCATGGCCGGCGCGCAGGCGGTCGCCGCCTTCGCCTATGGCACCGAGACCGTCGAGCCCGTACACATGGTCGTCGGGCCGGGCAACCCATACACCATGGCCGCCAAGCGCATCGTCTATGGCGTTGTCGGCGTCGACTCAATCGCCGGCCCCAGCGAATCGATGATTATCGCCGACGCCGCTGCCGATCCCGCCTGGGTCGCAGCCGACCTGATCTGCCAGGCCGAGCACACCGGCGACAACACCGTGGTGCTCGCAACTGACTCACCCGATCTGGCCGCTGCGGTGGACGCCGCCCTGCAGTCCCAGACCGACCGCCGCGACCGCGCCGATCTCATCGGCCAGTCCCTGGCCGATTTCGGCCTCATTGCCCTGTGCGCCGATCTGCATGACGCCGCGCTGCTGTGCAACGAGATCGCGCCTGAGCACCTGCAACTGATGGTCGCCGATCCCTTCGCCCTCGTGGGCGAGATCCACGCCGCCGGCGCCATCTTCATGGGCCCGCTGGCGACCGTCCCGCTCGGCGACTACGCGGCCGGACCCAGTCACGTCCTGCCCACAGGCGGATCGGCGCGCTTCGCCTCCGGGCTGTGCGTACGCGACTTCCTGACCGGATCGTCGCTGATCTACGCCACCGAGCGCGGTTTCGGCAGGCTGGCCAGCGACGTCGAACTGCTGGCCCGCGCCGAGGGCCTCGACGCACATGCCGCAGCCGTCCGCATACGCAGGCGCGCCGGCTTTGGCCCCGATCCTGACGAGGAGATGAAACGATGAGCGACAGGCAGGCGGTAATCGAGCGCAACACCAATGAGACCCAGATTTCCCTGGCGCTGGACCTCGACGGCCAGGGCAAGTACGAGATCAACACTGGCGTCGGGTTCTTCGATCACATGCTCTGCCACATCGCTCGCCACGGCCTTTTCGGCCTGACTGTTCAGGCCTCCGGCGATATCGATGTCGACTACCACCACCTCGTCGAGGACGTCGGCATTGTTCTCGGCAAGGCCATCGCCGAGGCCGTCGGTGACAAGCGCGGCATGGTCCGCTACGGCATGGGGGCCTGCCCGATGGACGAGGCCCTCGTACTCGTCGCCATGGACCTTGGCGGGCGCTCGTATTTGCGCTATGATCTGCAGTTCGGCGCCGAGAAGATCGGCGACTTTGACACTCAGCTTATTCACGAGTTCTTCGCGGCCGTCGCTGCGAACGCCGCCATGGCTCTGCACGTCGTGCAGCAGTCCGGCGACAATGCCCATCACGTGGCCGAGGGCGCCTTCAAGTCCTTTGCTCGGGCGCTGGACCAGGCCACGCGCATCGACGACCGCATCACGGACGTCCCTTCCACCAAGGGCTCCCTCTGATAGCCGTCGCTCAACACTCAACTGCCGCGAGAAGGCTTGAGACGAATGATTGCTCTTATTGACTATGGCATGGGGAACCTCGGTAGCGTGAGCAACGCGCTGCGCTACGAGGGTTCCGAGTTCGAGGTCACTTCCGATCCACGCGTCATCGCCGACGCCGACGGAGTCATACTCCCCGGCGTCGGGGCTTTCGGCGATTGCATGGCAAACCTGCGCGAGTATGATCTCGTGGACGTCATTCGCGAAGTCATCGACGCAGACAAGCCCTTCATGGGCATCTGCCTCGGCCTGCAACTCCTCTTCTCGGTCGGCGAGGAAATGGGGGTCTACGAGGGTCTTGACGTCATCAAGGGCCGCGTGATCCGCTTCGATCACGACCTGAAGATCCCGCAGATTGGCTGGAACCAGATCACCATCCGTCAGGATTGCCCGCAGCTTGCTGGCGTCCCTGACGATTCGTATGTCTACTTCGTGCACTCGTATTACGTGGTGCCCGAGGATGAGTCAATCATCGCGACCACCACTGACTACGGTTACGAATTCTGCTCCTCCATCCGGCGCGGCAACCTGTTCGCCTGCCAGTTCCACCCGGAGAAGAGTCACACCGTCGGACTGCACATCCTGCGCAACTTCATCGGGACGGTGGATGCCTGATGTTCGTCATCCCCGCCATCGATCTTTCCGAGGGCCAGGTCGTCCGCCTCGAGCGCGGCGACATGGCCCGCCGCACGATCTACTCGGACAACCCGGCCGAGATGGCTCTGCGCTGGCAGGCTGAAGGCGCCGAGCGCATGCACGTGGTTGACCTCGACGGCGCAATCGGTGGCCGACCCGTCAACCTCGATGGCATTGCCGCAATCGTCGACGCGCTCGACATTCCGGTCGATCTCGGCGGCGGGTTGCGCACGCTCGACGACATCCAGACCGTGCTCGACCTCGGCGTGCGCTGGGTATTGCTCGGCACCAGCGCCGTCGGCAGCCCCGAGACTCTGCAGGCCGCGCTTGATCGCTTCGGGGACGCCGTCTGCGTGAGCGTTGACGCTCGCGACGGCCGCGTCGCCATCGAGGGCTGGGTCGAGACATCCGACCTCTCGGCCCTCCAGTTCGCCCAGACCATAGAGGGCATGGGCGTCGCGGAGATCGTCCACACCGACATCACCCGCGATGGCATGCTGACGGGCCCGAATCTGCCCGCTCTGCGCGAGATCGCGGAGGGCACGGACCTCCGGGTCATCTGCGCCGGCGGCGTGAAGTCGCTCGACGACATCCGCGCGCTCAAGTATCTCGAACCGCTCGGCGTCACCGGGGCCATTTCCGGTCGCGCCATCTACACTGGCGACCTGCCTCTGACAGAGGCCATCGCAATCGCCAGTGCCTGACTTTCGCCAGCTATCTGACATCCGCAAAGGACTCGCACAATGCTAGCCAAGCGCATCATTCCATGCATGGACGTCAAAGACGGTCGCGTCGTCAAAGGCGTCAACTACATCAACTTCCGCGACGCCGGCGACCCCGTCGAGCAGGCCGCCTGGTACAATGACCAGGGCGCCGATGAACTCACCTTCCTCGATATCACCGCCTCGCTCGAACACCGCCAGACGGTGCTCGACATCGTGCGCCGCACTGCCCAGCAGGTCTTCATTCCCTTCACCGTCGGCGGCGGAATCCGCACCATCGAGGACATTCGCGAGACGCTCAACGCTGGCGCCGACAAGATATCCATCATGACCGCAGCGGTGCAGAACCCGAAGATCATTTCCGAGGGTGCGGAGCGCTTTGGCTCTCAGTGCATCGTCGTCGCAGTCGACGTCCGCCGCGTGCCCGACCCGGCGCGCGATGACTCAGACCTCGGCTACGCGCCCGATGCCGACATCACCTGGAAGGTCCACACCCACGGTGGCACGAAGGCTACTGAGCTCGATGGTCTGGAATACGCCAAGATGGCCGAGGAGTTGGGCGCCGGGGAGCTGCTCGTCACCAGCATGGATGGCGACGGCACCAGGGCCGGCTATGACATCGAGGTCCTGCGCCGCATCTCCGAGAGCGTGTCCATACCGGTCATCGCCTCGGGCGGCGCGGGGAACATCGACCATCTGTATGAGGCCGCTACCGTCGGCAAGTGCGACGCTGTGCTCGCTGCCAGCATCTTCCACTTCCGCGAGTTCACCATCGCCCACGCCAAACAGGAACTGGCCGCCCGGGGTGTCCCGGTGCGCTTGTAGACGCTCTGCCTGAGCGGCGGGTGCACGCCGACGCCGCTGCCCTTGACCGTCGTTAACTGCAGACTACCATCGCCAAACTGTCGCGCTTGCCGTGCAACCGGAGGACGATTCTCATGTTCGTGGACACCCTGAAGTTCGCGGAAAGTGGCCTGATCCCCGCGGTCATCTGCGACCACGAGACCAACGAGGTCTTGATGGTTGGCTACATGAACGAGGAGGCGGTTCGCCAGACGGTGGAGACGGGCAAATCCACTTTCTACAGCCGCTCGCGCAAGAAGATGTGGATCAAGGGCGAGAGCTCCGGCCATATCCAGAAGGTGCATTGGATCCGTCTCGACTGCGACGCGGACACCTTGCTCATTGGCGTCGAGCAGCTTGGCGGCGCATGCCACTTGGGGTACCGCAGTTGCTTCTTCCGCGAACTGCGCGACGGCCAGTGGACCGTCATCGCCGAGAAGGTTTTCGATCCCGACTCCGTCTACAAAGAGTAGCCCGCGCGGCGACTCCACACACTGCTCTAACCTGAAGCGGCCGAGCCAGCCATGGCTCGGCCGCTTGTTGATCGTTTCACTGCCCTGCCGGCCACACCTGCGCGCCGCCGACCTGCACGAAGCTCCCGCCCACCGCCGACGCCGCCACCACCACGCCCGCTGCGTCCATGCGCAGCACTACTGCCCGCGCGTCGGTGCGCAGTTCACCCGTCACCTTGATCTGCCCGTTCGCTGGCCCGATCTCCGCCTGCCGGAGATCGTTGACATACAGGTCTACGCCGTCGGCCGTCTCTATCCGCAGCGCGCAAACATCCGCCGCCGCCACGTCATTGCCCTCGCCGTCCGTGACCGTCACCCGCTCCACCGTCAGCTCCGCCTCTTCGCCCACATCCAGCGGCAGCAGGATCGTGTCGAAGATCGCCCCCCCTGTGGCCACCTGAGTGAACACGATGCAGGGCGCGGGCCCCATCTCCCCATGCTTGATGGCCGCCCATCCCTGCGGCGGCTCCTCGCGCCCGACGATCACTTCGGCGCTCACCGCGTCGGCCTGCACCAGCGCGATGTTCGGCCGGTCGGCATCAGTGCTGGCGACCATGCCCTCGCCCAGCACCTGCGCGGCACGCCCCGGCCGCAGGTGGAAGAGCTGCTCGTAACTATGTTCGCCCTCACCGACGAGGCGGTCGCTGATAATCCAGTAGCTGTTCTTCACGAAGCAGATGTCGCGACGGTGGCTGGCCAGCTTCACCGCGCTGTCACGCCCGAACTTGTTCGACCACCCGACCCAGTCCTCATAGGGAGTCCAGTGCCCGTCCAGCGAAGCCCACGCCAAATCGAAGACCTCATCCGAGTGCCAGTCGTCGGTCCGCGGCTCATCGACCAGCCACGGGTGGTCCTTGCCGAACGCTGCCCGAGCCTGGCTCAGCCCGTCCACTATCACCACATTGTGCGCCAGCGACGAGTAGCAGTAGTTGTGCCACTTGTCGACGGTATAGCTGTTGACCCCCATGTCCGAAATGAGTCGCTCACCGAAGGCGTAGCACTCAAAGTTCCCGTAGTCCTCGTGGAAGTGCCCGATGCCCAGTGGCCCGGCGTCGAAGCACAGATACAGGTCACGCTCATCCCACCCCGACCGCATCGAGTAGAACCCCGCCCATGGCAGTCGCGCTGATGTGAACGCTGGCGGCGATCCCTCTGCCCCGGAGGTGGCGAACCACTTGAAGATCCGATCGTCCCAACGGTCCTCGACTGCCGCGAAGATCTTCGTGATGTTCCCCGGCCCCCACGAGTCCCCAAAGTCCGGCAGTCCTCGAAGCGGCGTCGCCAGAACCGGGTAAACGTCGTACGTCCGCCGCACCGAATCCTCAAGCGATGGCGGCGCATCGTAGCCCATCAGCCTGGCGTTGTCGATGATGCGATTGATCGCTCCCCGGCTGCCTCCGTGATACCCCGGGCACAGCTCTTTCGACATCCCGTCCGGGTAAAACTCGTCCCGGGCCGCCAGCTCCATGCCCTCCAGCCCGTAGCGCCGGAAATCCGCCGCCTGCTTGAGTTCGGGGAAGTAGCAGCCGACGGTGTAGACCCCCGCCAGCTGGATCATATACCGGTTCACCGAGTCCGGGCACCGCACCGCGTAGCGCGCTTTCTGGATGAACCCCTTGAGCATGATCGCCACGTCGTCGGGGGTGAAGCTCTCCGATGGCAGGAAGTAGTTCCACGCGTCCAGCCACGAGCCGCTCAGCGGCCCGCACGCGGTCAGCCGCGACCACACTGCCGTGAACCGGATGTACTCTTCCGGCGCGGGGTTGCTCTGCACATGGTCCGTGACTTCGTAGACGAACTCGCGCGCGTATTTCTCATCGTGGCTGAACCAGTAGAGGCGTCCGAGGGTCGTCAGATGCCCGAAGCGGCTGATGTAATGCGGGATCGGATACTCCGTATCGGGGTTGCCGTTGGGCAGTTTCAGCGGGAAGTAATTCCAGTCGATCTTCTCCCCGAAATCCACCTCGAAGCCCCCGCCGGCGAACTTGTGAGCCAGCACATCTTCGCCCTTGCCGAAGAGCGAGTGATCCTCAGCATTCCCCTGTGCCTCGGCGGGCATATCCCAATGGTTAAGTCTCCAGACGGGTTCGCGCCGCTGCACGAAGTACTCTCTCAGCGCCACTCTCGCGGCGGCGTAGTCTTCGGTCTCAACGGCCGCCTTGACGGCCTCCATCCCTGGACGGTCCAAGTCCCACGCGTCGAAGAACTCGGCGTCGCTGTTGATCGCGACCTGGGTCACGATCTGCTCGGCCATCTCGGTCATTTCCGCCGGTCGAGCGGCCCATGCTGCCCCGCACGCAACCGTCATGAGTCCAACCGCAAACGCCATTCGCATCAGAACCCTCCGGTCCCCTCGGTCGCTCTAAAACTCGGTCTTGCCCGTAAACTCAAATCCCTTGATCTTCATCGCAGGCGTCCATACCATCTCAGTGAGCGCCCCCTCTGAGCCGATCATCTCGACTCGCCCGAGGGCCTCCAGAATGTTCTGCGTAAAGCGCAGGTTCTTGACGCCACCGGCGATCCTCCCGTCCTCAATCAGGAAGGTCCCATCGCGCGTCATCCCCGTCAGGACGGTCTGCTTGGGGCTGACAATATTCGTGTAGTGGAAGCGCGTCACCAGAAGGCCTCGCCCAATCGACGCTATCATCTCGTCCACGCTCGAGCTGCCCGGTTCGATGAAGATGTTCGAGGGTATCGGACCCCAACCCCCCGGCCCTGTCGAGTGGCCCGTGGTGGTCGTGTTGTCCTTCGCCGCCGTCTTCGTATCGTGCACCATGCCCGCCGCGACGCCCCGATCGATGAGCGTCACCTTCTGCTTCGGCATGCCCTCGTAGTCGAACGATGCCACACTCCCGCGCGGGTCCATGCCGTCGTCGTAGATCGTGATGTTCTCCCCGCAGATTCGCTCGCCCATGCGCTCGCTCACCGCGCTGCGCCCCTCGTGGCACGCCTTCGCCCCGAAGTTCAGCCTGGTCATCATGCCTGCCACGGTCCCGACCGCACTTGGTTCGAGGATCACGTCCCACTCGCCAGGCTCGACGCTGACCGGGTCCGCCGATGCCGCAGCCTTCTCGCACGCGGTTCGCGCTATGGCCTCCGCATCAATCTCGCCCACATCGCGCGACACCGCCGACGCATACCCGCTACTGTCGCCGAGCATGGTGACGGTCCCCAGGCTTGCTCGGGTGTTTGCCTGGAAAGCTCGCACTCCCGCCGATGTAGCCACCGCGTTCGCCACGGTGCCTGTGCTGAACGCTCCCGACGCCGTCTGCCCGGCGGCCTCACAGATAGCCAGCATCGCCCGCACCGCCCCCGCGCGCTCGGCCGCCCCGAACTCCGACGTCGCCGTCACGCCCGCGAGCGCCTCTGGAATCTCCTGCGGCTCAGCCAGCGGCTCAAGCTCTTCGTCAGGCTCGGCGAGTTGCGCGAGTGCCAGCGCTCGCCGCGCCGTGTCAGCGATCCCGTCGTCGGACAAGTCGTTTCCGCTCGCCGTCCCGCTGCGCTGGCCCATCACCGCCCGCACCGACAGCCCACCGCCCTCCTCGGCGACATTCTGGTGAATCTCGCTGTTCGCAAAGCGCGTGAGCGCGCTGCTGCCTGCGCCGAGGTGCACCATGGTTTCGTCGGCCTCTGACGCCGCCAGCGCCCGCTCGCATATCTGCATGGCTCGGTCTCTATCCATGACCGCTTCCTCACTCATCGCCCAGCACCCCCACTTGCACATTCCTGAAGCGCGCCGCCGATACCCCGTGCCCAACGTGTGCCGTCTGTCCCGGCTCCCCTTTGCCGCAGTTGGGGACGCCCTGCACCGTCCACGTCTCCTCGTCGGCCACCGCGTCGCACGCCCCCCAGAACTCCGGTGTGATCCCCGTATATGTCGGGTTCCGCACAATCCCGGTGATCTCGCCGTCCTCGATCACCCGCGCCACCTCGCAGCCAAACTGGAAGTTCAGCCGCTTGTCGTCGATCGACCAGCTCTGGTTCGTGTCCATCAGCAGTCCGCGCTCGGTCGTTCTGATGATTTCGCTCATCGGTATGTCGCCCGGTTCGAGGTTGATGTTTGTCATCCGGATGATCGGCAGCCGGTTCGGGCCGTCCGCCCGCATCGTCCCGTTGCTGGCACCGAGTCCGAGTTGGGCGGTGGTCTCCCGCGAGGTCAGATATCCCACGAAGATCCCGTTCTTGACGATCTCAGCCCGCTGAGCGGGGACGCCCTCGTCATCATATGCGAATGACCCGAGCCCGCCGGGGATAGTTGCGTCCGCACTGATGTTCACCACGTCCGAGCCGTAGCGGAAAGTACCCAGCTTGTCCGGGGTCAAGAAGCTCGTGCCTGCATAGGAGGCCTCCGTGCCCAGCACTCGGTCCAGCTCAATCGGGTGCCCACACGACTCATGCACCTGCAGCGCGAGCATCTCGCCTGCCAGGATGATGTCCATCTCACCGCTCGGACACTGCGGCGCCGCGAGCAACGCCACTGCTTCCTGGGCGATTTCTTCCGCATGCTCGGCGAGCCGCATCTCCTCAATGACTTCCCAACCGCGTGTCATTACCTGCCCGCCGTGCGAGCCCGGGTATGACCGCCGCTGCGTCTCATTGCCGTCGATTGCCGTGGCACTGATGCGCCCGCCGGTCTCGATCAGTTCCTGATGAATATCCGCGCCCTCGCTGGAGCAGAAGTGTTTGCTCTGGCGAAGCACGCTCACGTGGCCTTCGGTGACCGCCACATCGCTCTTGTTCATCAGCCGGTCGCAGTCCATCAGCAGTGCGATGCGGTCCTGCAAGAGTATGTCGGCGGGGTCTATCTCGAAGGAGGCCCTCACGTCGTCGATGACCGGTTCGACCTCGGTCAGCCTTACGGGGTTGCGTCTCGTGGTAGCGGCGGCGCGGGCCAGTTCCACGGCTCGCCGGGCCGCAGCGCGGATGGCTGCCTCATCGGGCTCGGAGGTCGCCGCAAACCCCCACGCGCCGTCGGCGATGACCCGCACGCCGATCCCGATCTGGTTGGCCGATGTCAGCCCTTCGAGGGCGCCGTTCCTCGCACGGGCGGTCTCTGCGGCGCTGGTGACGAACCGCGCGTCGGCGTATGAGGCGCCCGCCTCCAGTGCGCTCGTGATCGCAATGCTGGTGCGTCCCTGCATCACGCCACCCCTCTCCTGCCTCGGTTCAGGTTGGTCCTCTCATTGCCCGCTATCGATCACACTATCCCGTCCGCGAACTCCCTTGCCGAGAAGTCCTGAAGGTCCTCGATCTTCTCGCCCAGCCCCACGAGCTTTATCGGGATTTCCATTTCGCGCGTCAGACTCAGCAGCGTGCCACCCTTGGCGGTGCTATCGAGCTTCGCGACCGCGATCCCGGTCACATCGACTGCCTCGTTGAACTGCCGGGCCTGGTTGATGGCGTTCTGCCCGGTATTGGCGTCGATGACAAGCAGCTTCTCATCGGCGGGCCTGCCGAGGCCGCGCTCCACGATGCGTTCGACTTTGCGCAGCTCTTCCATCAGGTTCACCTGGGTATGCAGTCGGCCGGCGGTGTCGGCAATCACCACGTCGGCGCCTCGTGCCTTCGCGGCCTCAACCGCGTCGAAGACCACCGCTGCCGGGTCCGCGCCCATCGTCTGGGCAATTACCTCGCACCCCACTCGCTGACCCCAGAGCTGCAACTGCTCGATGGCCGCGGCCCGGAAGGTGTCCCCGGCGACCATGATCACTTTCTTGCCCTCGCCGACGTACCGACCAGCCAGCTTGCCGATGGTCGTCGTCTTGCCGACGCCGTTGACGCCCAGCACCAGGATGACCGTGGGCGGCGTTTCTGCGACGTTGATCCGCCCCTCATAGGGCTCCAGGATATGGAAGACCCGGTCACGCAGCACGCCCATCAGTTCTTCGGGATCGCGTGCACGCTGGCGCTCGGCCTCGCCGCGCAGTTCCTCGACGATCTCCATGGCAAGTGGTACGCTCACGTCTCCCTGGATCAGTTCGACTTCCAGGTCTTCGAGCATCTCTTCGTCTATAGTCGTCCGGCCGCGCAGCGTGTTGCCCACGCGTCGGAACAGTCCTTTGAGCACTTTGTGTTCTTCCTCTCGGTCTTCTTCTGAGGGCTGGGTACCGTCCGCGGTGGCCGCGTCAGCTCTCTGCGTCAACCGTCTCGACGACGGCCTCCTCTTCAGCGGCTTCGCCCTCACCGTCACCGCTTGCCGCCGCCGTCGCGGCCGCGGCCCGGCTTCGCGCCTCCATTGCCTGTTGCCGACGCCCCTGCTCCTGCGCATCGGCCAGTTCCACCGATATCCGCTGTGACACGCCCGGCTGCTGCATGGTGACCCCGTGAAGCATGTCCATTGCTTCCATACTTCGCGGGTTGTGCGTGATGACGATGAACTGCGAGCGCTCCGCGAACTCCTTCAGCAGCTCCACAAACCGGTCCGTGTTCGCCTCATCAAGCGCCGCGTCGATCTCGTCGAGTACGCAGAACGGACTCGGCTTGACCTTCAGCATCGCGAACAGCAGCGCCAGTGCCGTAAGTGCACGCTCGCCGCCTGACAGCAGGCTCAGGTGCTTCTGCCTCTTGCCCGGAGGCTGCGCGATCACTTCGACGCCGCTCTCGAGCACGTTGTCCGGGTCCGTCAGATAAAGCTGCGTGCGTCCGCCGCCGAACAGGTGCGCGAACACCACCTCGAACTCCGCCGCGACCAGCTCGAAGGTCGCCATGAACTCCGCCTCCGCGGCGGTGTCGATCTCCGTGATGATTTCAAGCAAGTCCCCGCGCGCCGACTCCAGGTCATCGCGCTGCTTGGTCAGGAACTCCTCGCGTGCGCTGAGCCGGTCACACTCGTCGATCGCGCTCAGGTTCACATGCCCCAGCGCCCTTATCTCGCGCTTGAGCTGGTTCACGTCCCGCGCAAGCGAGTTGCGGCTGGCCTCGTCGTCGCCAAGTTGCTCGATAGCCTGTGCCGGCGTGACTTCATACACGTCCGCCAGGCGTTCTTGTATGTGCTCGATCTGCGCCTGCTCACGCGTGAGCGACACCTCGATACGCTGCAGTGCCTCGCCCTGCGTGTCCGCGATCCGCCGCAGCTTACGAGTGCTGGTGTCCAACTCCTCGCTCTTCATGCGCAACTCGCCGACAACCGCGCTCTGCTCGCTCACCGCTGTCCGCAGACCGTTCGCCGACGTGCGCTTCTCCCCGAGTTCGCCGGTCAGTTTCTCCAGTTGCTCAGTCAGCTCGACTTTCCGTTCGCCGAGGACTCGACTGGCTTGTGCCTGCGCGCCCAACTCTTTGCGCACCCGTGCCAGCTCCGCCTCCTGCTGGTTCACGAGCGCGGTGCTCGACCGCTCCTTCTCGCGCAGTTCCGCGAGCGTCACTTCCATCTGCACGAGTGCTTCGCGCCGCTTCTGTAGCTCGGCCTCAGACTCCCCACGCGTCTCATTGCCCGCCAGTGCGCCGGCCAGCTCCTTGGCCTTCGCCCCGGCCTCCTCCGCCTGCCGCAGTGAGTTCTCCTGACGTTCTTTCGTCTTCGTCAGGCGCTCCGCCAGCGACCCGATCTCGCCGCCCAACTCGCCCATCGCCGCCCCGGCCGCTTTGCCCTGATCCTCGATGTGCACCAGGTCACGATCCAGCTCAGAGACCTGCGCACGCCGCTCGCTCATCGACTCGTTGGCCCGCTCGACCTGACCTGCAAGATCCGCTGCCGCACGGTCCAGGCGCTCCTCACATTCCCACGTAGCAGCCAGTGCCTGCCGATAGTCCTCCAGTTGCTGCTCGACTTCCACCAGTTCGCGCTGGCGTCCGAACACCTGGCCGCCCTCTCGCGGACCGCCTCCGCCCCGGATCGCGCCGTTGCGCTCCACCACTACCCCATCCACCGTCACCGCCCGCGCCTGGTGCCCGATGCGCCGGGTCAGCCGCAGCGCCGACTCCAGGTCCTTCATCAGCAGCACGTCGCCGAGCAGATGGTCAACGATGACGCCCATCTTCCCCGTCGCCCGCACCGATCGCGTCGCGGGGCCGATGCAACCGTCCCCACTCGCCAATGTCGCTTGCGGCGCCACCATCGACAGCGATGCGATCGGCAGGAAGGTCGCGTAGCCCATATCTCGGGCCCGCAGATACTCCACCGCCGCCACCGCGTCGTCCTGAGTCTCGGTGACGATCCACCCCAGCCTGTCTCCGAGCGCCGCCTCCACCGCCGTCTCATACTTGCCTGGGACTTCCAGCATATCCCCGACTACGCCGTGAATTCCCTGCAGCTCACCGACCTCCGCCGCTGCCAGCACCTGCCTGACGGTGTCCTCGTATCCCTCATGGCTCTCGGCCAGTTCGGTCAGCAGCGCCTTACGTGTCTCAGCGGCGGTGCCCGCACCGGCCAGGATCGCCCGCTTCGCCCGGTGGTCGCGCAGTGTCTGGCTGATTGCGTGGTGAAGTTGCGTCTGCTTGTTCAGCCGTACTCGGGCCGCGTCGACCTCTGCCGCAGCCTTGTCACGTTCGGCCTTCGCGGCCGCCAGACGCTTGCCGGCCGCCTCGCCGCGTGCGATCAGTTCCTGCCGCTGCGCCTCCAGCCGCTGGACACGCTCCCCGAGTTCCTCGACCATGGACGCGAGCGCCTCTGCCTCGCGCGAGGTCCCCTCCGCTCTGCGGACGGTCTTCGCGTGCTCGTCCTCCATCTTCTGCCTGCGCTGCACGCGCTCCCGGCGTGCCTGCTCTGCGGCTTTCAGTTCAGTGCGGGCCGCCTGCAGCTTCGCGGCCATCTCGCCAGCCTGCGCCCGATCGGCTTCCTGCTGGCTCTTGAGCTCAGTCAGATTCGCCGCCAGTTCCTGGTCGCGAGTGCTCTCGCCCTCTTCGCTGCTGTCGAGTTCGCTCAGCCGTTCGGTGGTCGAACTCAGCTTCTCCGAAGTGACCGCGTGCGCGCGCTCGGCCTGCTCCGCGTCTCGCTCGGCGACACGCGCCTTCTCGCGCGTTTGGGCCAGTTGTGCCTCAAGCGCATGCAGCTTCGCGGCGATCTGCTCGATCTCCGCCTCCGCCAGGTTCAGGTGCCCGCGTGTGCCCTCCATATCGGCACGCGTGATCTGCTGATCGTTGGCGAGTTTACCCAGCCGGTCATGCCGGTTCTGGTAGTCCATCGCCAGCAGTGTCAGTTCCACTTCCCGCAACTGGTCGTCGAGTGCCCTATACTGTCGCGCTTTCTCCGCCGCTTTCTCCAGCGGCTCGCGCTGCGAGGTCAGTTCATAGATGATGTCAGCAATCCGCCGGACATTGCCCTCGGTCGCTTCGAGTTTCCGCTGAGCTTCCTGCCGTCGCCGCCGATATTTCCCGATACCCGCGACCTCTTCAAGCAGTTCGCGCCGCGTCTCCGAGCGTGCCGAGAGGATGGCCTCGACGTCGCCCTGACCCACCAGCGAATACGCGGCCTGCCCCACGCCGGTGTCGACGAACAGGTCATGCACATCACGCAGCCGGCACGAGGAGCCGTTGATGCCGTACTCGCTCTCACCCGAGCGATACAGTCGTCGGTAGACCTCGACCTCGGTGAAATCGATCGGCAGTGCCCCGTCGCTGTTGTCCAGAACCAGCCGGGCTTCGGCCATCCCAAGCGGGCTGCGCTTTTCGGTGCCCGAGAAGATGACGTCCTGAGAGGTATGGGTTCGTATAGCCCGCTGGCTCTGTTCGCCCAGCGCCCAGAGGATCGCATCGGTGATATTGCTCTTGCCCACGCCGTTAGGCCCGACGACCCCGGTCATACCTGGGCCGAACTGTAGTTCCGTGTGGTCTGCGAAGGTCTTGAACCCGCGCAGCTCCATCCTTTTCAGATACACGTGCTCATCCTCTTGTGCGCGATTGCTGCTTCGTTGATGCTGCTTACGTGCCCGCCTCTGGCGTCACTGCGCCCCACGCGCACTTCGCCGCTCTACCTGACCAATATGTCCATCCGCTGCACCGTCACGCCCTCATACTCGACCGCGAGCGTCGGCCATCCCTCTGCGGTGGTCAGATACTCGGGGCCGTTACTGGTGGCGATGATCGTGTCCTCGGACTTGGTGCCGGTGATCGACGGGTTCCAGGCGAACGCCTGGTTCTCGATCACTGTTTCGGCGCACTCCGCAGTGCCTTTGTACTCGCGCGCGGCATAGCCGGTCGCCCCGCCCTGGTGGTGCAGGCGCCACTCTTCGGGGTAACCCCCGGCGGCGTAGGTCGCCACGCCCCTGCTGAAGACCTCTGCCACTGCCACGCCGGGCACAGTTTCCAGGTTCAGGCATGCGTCCACGGTGCAACAGGCAGCGTGCTTGTCGCGCATCTCGGCGCTCGGTTCGCCGAAACTCACCATGCGTGTGGAGTAGACTCCGAGGCCCCACTTTGTGCAGCCGAGAACCACCATCACGTGGCTGTCGAGTTCGGCGTCCGTGGAGATCGGGTGCCGATATTTCAGTGCTCGCTCGTCGGCCGCGATCAGTGCCACCACTGGCTGGCACCCCGCGCCCATCGCTTTACCCATTAGCAGACCGGCGATTTGATGCTCGGTCATGCCCGGCTCGATTTCGTAGCAGGTCGCGGCAATCGTTGCGGCGCTGATCTCCCCGAGCGCCCGGTAACGCTCAATCTCCGGGGGCATCAATGACCAGCGCAAGCGCGCGATCCCATCCGCAACGCTGGTCGCAACGCCCGCGTATCCTGCGTCGGCGCCGATCGTCCCGCCCGCAACAGTGCCGAGCATCTCCGCCGGGTCCTCTTCGTCCCACTGTGTGTAGTGGATCTCGAAGGGCAGTTCGCCGGTCTCTTCGTCCTCGATCCGCCCCGACTCGATGTTATTGGTGAGGATGGATTGCGTGTCACGGGTGACCACGATGCAGCCAACGCCAGTCGCCCCGTCAAGCCCAACGTGGTTCATCCCGCCGCCGGTCAGCCACGCGAAGTTCGCTCGCGTGTTGAGGGCGACTGCGTCGAGGCCCGCGTCGCTCATGAACTCCCGCACCATTGCCAGCTTCGCCTGGACTTCCTCAAGCCTGGTCAACTGGGCTCATCTCCTCGACCGTCGCTGCCTGCTGTCTCGCCCGTTCCTACAGAACTCCCGCCCCATCACATGCCTGCGTCGCGAAGATCCTCGGCACCAGCCCGGTCGCAGCCTCGTAGCGCGCGCCAACTTGGGCGATGAACTCCTCAACCCCGCTCGCGTCCACTAAGGCCATCACACATCCGCCAAAGCCCGCCCCGACCAGCCGTGCGCCGTAGCATCCCGGTGCGTCCAGTGCCGCCGCCCGCATCGCCTCAAGTTCAGGGCAGCTCACCTCGTAATCGTCCCGCAAACTCTCATGCGTGCGATTGATGACGTCCCCGACGCCCACCATCTCGCCCGCTTCGAGCAGACTTACGCCTTCATGCACGCGCTCGTTCTCGCTCACGACATGCCGCGCGCGCCGCAGCAGCGTCCCATTCAGTTCACTTGCCCGGCGCTCCAGCGTCGCCGTGTCGAGGTCACGCAGCGCCCCCACTCCCAGCAGACGCGCCGCTTCCTCGCACTGCCCACGCCGCTCGTTGTATGCGGACCCGACCAACTCTCTCGGCTTACGGGTGTCGCACACCACAAACTGAGCGCGGTCGGCGGTGATGGGCACCGCCCGGCGTTCCAGCGTTCGACAGTCCAGCCACATCGCCCGCCCGGCCTGGCCGAAGGTCGAACTGAACTGGTCAAGGATTCCGCAGCGCATGCCGACGTATTCGTTCTCTGCCCGCTGGCACAGGAGCGCCAGTTCTTCGGCGCCAATCTCGAACTCCGCCGCAGCGGCCAGCGCCAGTGCATACGCCAACTCCACCGCTGCCGACGATGACACCCCCGAGCCCACTGGCACGTCGCTCACCAGCGCCACGTCCGCGCCACCGATCTGGCAACCATGCTCGCGGAGTAGTTTGATGACGCCCGCCAGGTAGTCCCACCACTGGCCGTCGGCTCCCGCGTCGAGTTCATCGACGCTGAAATTCGCAGGTCCGGATTCCTGATCAGACACCGCGCGAACCATGCCGTCCGCACGCGACGAGACGGCCGCCACCGCTGCCTGCCTGATCGCGATGGAGGCAACGTAGCCCTCATTGTAGTCGGTGTGCGCCCCGAACAGTTCCAGCCGCCCCGGCGCACGCGCAACCGTCTGCGCTCCGACCCCATACGTCGAGCGCAGCAGTTCACGGGCCCGGGTCACTCGCGGGTCAGCCCCGGCTCCCGGGGCATTACTGCGATTATACAACACAACACCGCCCTGTCAACGAACCTGAGCCGTCGAAATCAGTCGTATTGTCCATGTTCAAGCACCAAATCTATTACATACTTAAACCGATCAAAGCTCACGTTGTCGGGCACCGAGTGATCCGAGTGGTAGATGTAGCCGCCACCCTTCTTGGCCACCCCCACCTTGACCCGGATCTCCTCTTCCAGCAGCTTCGGATCGGTGCCATCAGCCATCAGCCGCACGTCGATCCCGCCCATGAACGCCAGCCGATCGCCGTATTGCTCCTTCAGCCCGATGAGATCCATCCCCGCCTTCACTTCCAGCGGTTCCAGGCAGTCGAAGCCAGCCTCGATGAGCTGCGGCACCAGTGCAGTCACGTTGCCGCAACTGTGCAGGATCACCTTCAGGCCATACCGGTGGAAGAAGTCGCAGACTTTCGTGTGAGCTGGCAGACACAACTGACGGTACATCTCCGGCGAAAACAGCGGGCCGTTCCGGTAGCCCATGTCGTCGTACAGGAAGGCCCCCTCAAGTTCGACGCCTCCGTCGATCATCATCTGCGCGGTAGCGATGATCCCGTCGGTGTGCCACATGAACATATCCGCAACCCAGTCGGGGTCCGTGGCCATCGCCATGAGCAGATTCTCGGAGCCCACGATCCCCTGAGTCTTGTCGAACCCGGTCGCCGCCTGGTACGAGAACCACAGGCCTCTTTCGTTGGCGTGTTTCTGCCCGTTCAGGCACCCCTCGAGGTTGACCCGGTCCGGCCCGAGGTCCATCTCCTGCTTGTGGGCGAACCAATCCGAGGCGGTCTTGATCTTGAAGTCAATGCACTCAGGCGTGGATGTGGCGTTCTTCCAGTTCTTGCGCAGAGCCCCGTTGCTGTTCCACGCGATCGTGTACTCATCCGTCTCCTCAACCACCTCAGGTTCCATACGCAGCGTCAGGTCGGCTCCGGTGCCGCTTTGCTCAAACCCGAAATACTGCTGCGGGGTCATGTCAACGGGCAGGCCCTCCTGGTGCCAGCGCCGCACAGTGGTGAACCACGGGGTGTCGTGAATCGGTACTCGATCGCCCTCCCGGTGATTGAGTGCGGCCAGCACACGTTCGCGCCCGGTCATTGCTCTGTTCCTCCCTGGATCGGTTCGGTAGCCAGATACACCCGGAATCCCCCGCTGTGTGCCACGTGCTCAACTGTCGCGAACCGTCCAGCCAGCAGCTTCGCCAGCGTCTTCGCGCCCTTCTGTGTTGCCACGACCATCCAGTATTCGCCGCCCGGGTTCAGATGCGCTGCGGCCCAATCCATGCTCTGCAGCACCGCCGCGCGCCCGGCGCTGATCGGCGGGTTGGACAAGATCGCGTCGAAGGTCCGCTCGCCGAGCACCTCTGAGGCGTCGCCGCACACCACTTCCGCGTTCGTCACGTGGCTGCTCTTGACGTTCGCACGCGCCAAGTCACACGCCCGTTCATTGAGGTCGACCATAGTGACCCGCGCGCCCGGCCACGTCAGCGCCGCCACGATCCCGATCAGGCCCCACCCGCAGCCCCAGTCCAGAATCTCGTCGCCATCGCTCGCCTCAACGGTCTCTGCGAGCAGCTTGCTGCCGTTGTCAGCCTTCCCGTGCGAGAACACGCCTCGGTCGGTGGTGAAGGGCAGACGCCTGCCGCGCACCCGTACCGCGATCTCCTGCGGCCTCGAGTACACCGTCGGCTTCTCGGTGAAGTAGTGCTCGCCCTCGCCCGGTGTTCCACTGTCAGGACTCTTATCGCTCACGGGTCCGCTCCTTTGTCTCGCCCATCACGGTCCGTGCCCTGGCTGTCGGCCGTTCGCACGAACTCCACTGCCACCAGCTCCGGAGGGCACAGCAGGCGCATCTTTGGTCTGCTAACTCCCACTCCTCGGCTCACGTACAGCAGCGGGCCGCTTCGCGTGTCCGCAGCGATCGGTCCGCTTGCGTCCAGGACATCCCAGTGGCTGGCCAACCGTTTCATCCACAGCTTCGTGCTTCGCTGCAGCGCAAACAGGCCCGACGCCAGCTTGCGCGGGTAGGTCATGTGCGTAACCAACGCTTCCAGTCCCGGGAATCGCACTTGCCCGCCGTGCGTGTGGCCGCACAATACCAGATGCGCCCCCATCCGCCCGGTCTCCTGCCACGCCTGCGGCGAGTGCACCAGCCCTATCCGCAGGTCGGCCGCCTGGTTGGCCTGCGCAAGCGCCGCATCCACGTCCATCGCACGCGCGACCGGGCTGTCGAGCCCCATCACCTGCACGGTCGCCCCGTTCCGTGTCGTCTGCCACACTTCATTGCGCAGCAGCCGCCCGTTCAGCGTCGCCAGCCGCTCGGCCAGCCCGTCCAGCCCCCACGGGAAATAGTGCTCGGTGTTGCCGGCAATCGCCACGGTCTGCCAACGCGCTGCCAGTACCTCCACCAGTGCCGTCGCCGGCTGCAGCCGCAGCTTGCCCGCGGCGTAATCGCCGCCCAGCGCCAGAAGGTCGGGCTCGACGTCCTCGATCGCCTGCATCAGCGTCTCGTTGGGGACATACAGCATGCCCGTGTGCAGATCGCTGACAAAAGCGAGTGTGAAGCCATCGAGTGCGTCCGGCAGGTCGGGGACTGCGATGATCAGCCGCGTGGTGACCAGCCGAGTTCGCTCATTCTTGGCTGTAACGTATGCCCATCCGAGCAGCACGACGACCGCGACCGCGGCCACGATTAACCACATCGCCGCTCACCCATCAGGTAGCATGCTGCGTATCTGGTGCTGGGGTGAACGTCCTGCATTGCGCTCAGTTCCTGCCTCCGGCGACGCCGGTGATGATCATCTGACCCGGAGTGACTGTGACGCCCTGCACCTGCAGCCGATCCGATCCGGGCAGGCGGCTCATGCCTTGGCTCAGTCGCCGGGCCACGTCTTCGCGCACCCCTGCCGGCGCGGGCATCCGCCCCACGCTCACTTCGTCCACGTCCATCTGCACTTTCCCGCCAGCGACCGTCGGATGCGCACGCACCGTTACCCAGATATCTCGTCCCTGCCAGTTCACCTGCCCGTTGACTGCCACCGACCCGTCCCCGAAATACGCGTGCGCTTGCTTGAGGTCGCCGGTGCCCTCGCGGGCCATCAGTGCGTTGAGTTCGGCTTCGGTCACCACCACGCGTACGCTCACCGGTGTCGGTGACTGCAACGCGCGCTCGACGTGGCGGACCTGGGCCTCGAGCGGTGGCACGTTCCCGGTCCCGCCGGTCCCGCTGCCGGATCCCTGCGATGTAGCCGCCGGTGCGGCGCCCGGCGACGTGGGGTCGGCAGCGGTGGAGGGCGATGCACTGTGCGAAGCTTCCGGTGGGAGTGGCGGCTTGGACATGGCCAGGCCGTACATAACAAGCAGCGCGATCACCCCGAGGGCAACCACGCTGCCACATCCTATCCCCGCCCATTGCCAGGGAGTGAATTGACGTCTGGGGGACCTGCGTACCTTACGCGCCATGCTGTTTCGCCGCCCGGGGCCGGAGCGTGGATGGCGTTGCCCCACCGCCGTATGCCGCTGCTATCGTTTCTGCTTCTTCTTTCGTTGGTGTCTTCCCCGCTGTTCCACGCTAGTTGTACTCGTTCATGGCCTTCTCGATGCCCTCGAGAATCACGCACTCGACGGCTTTCGCGGCCATCGCGATTGCTTCTGCGGCGGTGTCGCGCTGGTCCTTGGGGAAGGGGGTGAGCACCCAGTCACGCGCATCCATACCCGAGGGGGGGGCGCCGACGCCGAGGCGCAGGCGGGGGTAATCGCGCGTCCCTATGCGTTCGCTGATGGACCGCAGACCTTTGTGTCCGCCATCCGATCCGCCACGCCGCACCCGCAGGCGCCCCACTGGCAGGTTGATATCGTCCACGATGGCGATCAGCCGGTCCGGCTCCAGTTCATGCAGATGCATCAATCGCGCCACGGCCACGCCCGACGCGTTCATCATCGTCATCGGCATGCACAGCACCACCGGCTCGCCGTCGATATCACCGGTGCCAGCCAGCGCTGCTGCGCGCGCCCTGCGCAAACGCACACCGTGGGCCCGAGCCAGTCTCTCGACCACCTCGAAGCCCACGTTGTGTTTGGTGTCGTCGTAGTCCGACCCGGGGTTCCCCAGGCCGATGATGCCCCACATAAGCGCGCTCCAGCGGAGGGATTAACCCTCGTCCGAAGACTCCTCGTCGGCGACCTCGGCATCCGGCTCCTCGGCCAGGGCCTCTTCGCCCTCTTCGCCTTCTTCGACCTCTTCGCCTTCGAGGTCCACGAGTTCGTCAAGCAGACCCTCATCGATGCGGGTCTCGAGATCCTCTTCACGGATCGGGGCGGCGATGCTCAGCACCACTTCGCCCTCGTCGATCATGATCTCGGCGCCCTCGGGAACCTGCAGGTCCCGGACGTAGCGCCCTTCACCGATGGCCAGACCGTCGATGCTGATGAGCACGTTCTCGGGAATGTCCATCGGCAGACAACTCACCGGCACGGTGTACTGTGACACCTGCACAACACCGCCATCCTCAACGACGCCTGGCGCCTCACCAATGACCTCCACTGCCACGTCGACGGTGATCTTCTCTGCCAGCGATATCCACTGGAAATCGACGCACAGGAACGCCCGAGTGACCGGGTCGCGCTGCAGGTCCTTGACGATCGCCGCAACGTCTGCGTCGATATCCATACCGGGCACCTCGAGGTCCAGAACCACGTTGCCGCTGTCTGCGCTGCGCAGCGCGATCGCCAGTTCGTCCACTGACACCGCGAGATGCACTGCCTCACGCCCCAGACCGTACACTACGCCCGGGATGACGCCCTTGGCACGCAACCGCCGCGCCGGGCCTTTGCCGAATTCTGCGCGCGCTTCTGCCGTAAACTGAGTGATTTCCATCCTGTACTCCTCCTGGATATTCGCACAAACTCGTGGTCGAGTCGTTATCTACGAGTTGCTCCTGGCAGGCTCTCGATGCCTGCTCGTCACGTAAGACCGGCCGTTCCAGCCGTTGCTGTCTCTTTTCTCGTTTCTGTCTCATTTGCTGTATGGCTGGGGCGGCAGGATTCGAACCTGCGAATACGGGCTCCAAAGGCCCGTGCCTTACCGCTTGGCGACGCCCCAGCACCGCGGCGCTGGCGACCGCTTAGCCCTGCTCGTGCTTGCGCACGAACTCCCTCGCCAGCTCCATATCTCCTGCATCGTCAACATCAAAGGCCAGACCAGCGGAACTGGTCCTGACCGCATGCAGTCTGCCTCCCAACATCTCCGACCCGCGCTTCTCCAGCTCCGCGACAGAGAGCTGCCCGACCAGCATCTTGGCCACGAAGCTCAAGCCGAACAGTTGCGCCAGCGCCAGTTTGCTCTTGCGCCGGTCGAAGGTGCGCGCGATTGTCTCGCCCTGTTCCACCACGAACTGCCGCGAAACGCACGCCACACTACCACCAGTGAAATGGCCCTCGCGCAGATGCGCGACGGTCTTGCCTCGGCCGGGGAATTCCTTGTCGAAGTCCTCGGCTGAAATCATTGCATATGATAACTCAGCTTGCGTTCCAATACAAGACCGCACAAAGCCGTCCAGCTCTTCCGCGGTCACCATTGGGATATCCACGGTCACCAGCAGAATCCTGTCAGCATCGGGCAGTGCCCGCGCTGCTTCCTGCACGGTGTCGAGGAAATCCTCGCCGGGAGCTGTTGCCACTCGCGCCAACGGCTCTGCCCATCCTGCGCTGAGCTGTTTGCCGGGGCCTTCCACGACCACGACGTCCTCGATCAGTTCAGCGGCCAGTGCGGCGCGAACCACTCGGTTAACCATGGGCTCGCCACCCATGTCCACAAGCGCCTTGCACGCCACGCCGCCCGCAGCGGCAACTTTGTCGCCGCCGCCGCCGCCAGCCAGAATAGCTGCGGCCAGTTTCCCGTTTGTTGCACTCACGCTGTCTCTCCCGGCCCGTCGTCCTTCCGCCCTCAGCTTAGCCTGTCCCACCCCGTCGCCACACCACGAACCGCTGTTGCCCACACGTCCTGCCTGCGCAACTCATTTGCAGCCGCAGCCGCCGTCTCGGCGTCCCCGAACAGCCCGAAGCACACTGACCCCGATCCACTCATCTCCGCTCGGATCGCGCCAGCCTCGCTCAGAGCCTCTATCGTCTCGGCCACGGCCGGCCATCGCCCCGCGACCGCCCGCGTAAATGCGTTATGCACGTGCTCGGCGATCTCGTCGCCCCCCGCGCCTCTGCGCAGAGCGTCAGCCATCGCCAGCGTGCGCGAGCCGTCGCTGAAATCCCCCGCCGCCAGCAGCCCGTAAGCCTCCGCCGTGCCGATGCTCAACTCCGGTCTCGCCAGCACCAGGTGCAAGTCGCGCGGGCCCGGCAGCGCCTGCAGCTCTTCCCCCCGACCGCTACCGAGCGCCGTGCCGCCTGCCACGAAAAACGCCACATCAGACCCGAGCCCCGCCGCCAGTTCTCGTATCGTCTCGGCGGATGGCGGGTCGTCATCAAGTTCCGCCAGCCCGCACAGCGTCGCCGCGGCGTTGCTGCTGCCGCCCCCAAGTCCTGCGCCGGAGGGCACCCGCTTGTGCAACTGCACTCGCGCGCCTGCCGGCCACCCTCTGCGCTCCCGGTAGGCCTCGATTGCCTGCCAGCACAGATTCGCCGGTCCCTCGGGCGCGCCGCCTTCGGGCACCGTCACTGCCGTGCTCGCCGCGGTCTCGATGCTCAGCGTATCGCCCAGTGACACGCTCTGGAAAACCGTCCTCAGCTCGTGAAAGCCGTCGTCGCGCCGCTCCAGTATCTCCAGACACAGGTTCACCTTGCACCATGACCGAAGCTGCACGCCACCCATGCGGTTCACCTCAGGCTCTGCCTGTCACCTGCTCGATGGCGTCGGCCAGCGCGATGAACTCCTCCACTGTGAGCGTCTCACCTCGCCGGGTCGGCTCAATGCCACACGACAGCAGCGCCTTGGTGGCGGTGCCATGCTCCAGCTCAAGCTCGCCCGCTTTGATCAGAGCATTGCGCAGTTGCTTGCGCCGTAGCCGGAACGCCGCCCGCACCACGGTGAAGAATCGTTTGCGCCGCTCCTCGCTGCCCAGTGGGTTCTCCACCGGAATCAGCCGCAGCGCTACTGAGTGGACCTTCGGCGCGGGGTGAAATGCCCCTGGGGGCATCTCCCGGACGATCTCCGCCTGCCCCGCGTAAAGCCGCGCCAGCAGTGACAGCGCCCCGTAGGCTTTGGTCCCCGGCTGAGCTGCCAGCCGCTCGCCGACTTCCCTCTGCATGGTGACCACGATCGCCACCGGCGGCGGCGTGGTGGTCAGCAGTTGCTCGAGCAGCGGCGACGTGATCTGGTAGGGCAGATTCCCGATGACTGCGTATCGGCCGGTCTGCGTGATTTCGCCCAGATCCGCCTGCAGCACGTCCTGGTAGCGCACTTGCAGGTTCGGATACTCCTCCTGCAGTTCGCCCAGCGGCCCGGCCATCGCCTCGTCTTTCTCGATGGCGATCACGGGCAGGTCCCAGGCGGCCAGGTGGCGAGTGAGTACGCCCAGCCCCGGACCGATTTCGATGACCCCTTCGGGGTCCATCTCAAGCGCGGCGTTTACGATGCCTTCAGCGGCGCCCTGGTCGATGAGGAAGTGCTGGCCGAGCCCTTTGCGTGGACGCATGCCAAATCTTCGAAGTGTTTGTAGGGGGCTTTCGCTTTGCTCCATGGTCCACCCACGCCGCCTGTTCACCGTCTCGGTCTATCAGCGTCCCAGCCCATCCAGCGGCGTCATCGCCGCCCTGCTGAACGCTCTTTATTGGTCCCTTGAACGAAGAACGCCGCCCGCTCCGTGGCCTCTGCGCCCCGGCAAAGCGGCGGCGTTACAGTGGATAGGAAGTCTACAAGACCCCCCCTCCCCTGTCAAGACAACGCCCGCCGCCTGAGCGTTATCAATATACATGGTCGCCGCCTCGAGGCTGTTGCTCACGAACCCCAGCCACCTGAGCCGATCGAACTCCGCGCCGCAGGGCAAATCGATGCCCTCATAGAGCACCTCGCCCGCCTGGTTGCTGATCCTCAGATACCACAGAGCGTCGGCGAAGGCCCCCAGCCCGTCCTCGATCTCGAAATGCAGCCACTCCTCGGCAGGCAGGACCGTCCCCGTCGCGGCCCTCTCGTTCAGCAGCAACGCCCCGTCCGACTCGATGTAGATGCACGGCCCGACTTTCGCGTATGACGCCGTATTCCGCCACTCCGTCCACAGCATCGCACCCGGCTCGCGGTACAGGTCGAAGGTCATTCGCAGTTTGATGTCGCCGCCGAGCCTCGGCGAGTAGTACATATGCGGCATGTAGTATATCTGATCCGGCGCGTCCACGAACTTCACGCTGTGTGGCGGCGACAGACTGCGCTCGTTGCTGATCTCCAGATACGCGCCGGCGTCCGCTACCTCAACCACTGCCGAATATGCGGGCTTCTGCCCCGGCTGAGCGTCGTCAAAGTTGTCCGCGATCATCATCATTCCATGGGTGCTCTCCGTCGCCAGCAGCGGACCCATCTCGTAGCTGTCGGGCAGCGACGTCCACGCCTCATCTCCATACAGCCCCATCTCGCTGGGGTCGATCGGCCGGAAGCCCATCGCCAGCGCCGGCGAGTCCGGCTGCAGCCGGAAGTCTCGAGCGGTGGCGTCCACGAATTTGGGGTCAGCGATCAGCGAGTGTCGATCCATGTACGGAGTGTACCAGATATCCTCGATCCCCTGCTTCTCCCGCCACTCTTCCCACGTGAAGTCCAGGAACTTGATCGGCTGCTCGTCCGGCCGCCAGTAAATGTTGTAGTCGATGATCTTGTTGTAGCTCTTCCACTCGGGGACGTAGGCAAAGGGCGCGCTGATGCCGTCGAGCAACACAATGTTGTACTGGAATATATTCGTGCGCTCCGAATCGATGCCCAACCCGAATCTGCAGAATGCGGAGATGTTGTTGAGCACGGTGATGCATGATGTTCCGTGCTGCTGTCGGATGCCGCCCGACCCGCAATCGTGGCAGATGTTGTTCTCAACCAGCAGCCCCGAACTGCCCCCGTCTATGTAGATACCGTGCCCCACACCGTCCGGCGGGGTACCGATGTGATGAACCAGGTTGTTGCGGATCACCGACCCCGGGGTCAGCCCGAGGCTGTAGATCCCGCCACCGTCTTCCAGCACCCGCATCACGTGGTGCACATGGTTGTATTCGACGATATTCTCGCGCGTCCCGGACCGCGTGATGCTCCATGTCCATCCCAGCGAAATCCCGGTGTAGCGCAGGTCGGTCACCTCGTTGTGCGAGATGGTGTTGTTGCGCCCGTAGGCCATGTATATGCCCGTCGCGCCGGGATGGATATGCCCGCCGTTGTGGATGAAGTTGTTGTCCACGAGGTTGTGGTGCGCGATCCTCTCGAAGGGCTGCGGGCGGTCATTGGTACCGAGCCGCACGCCGCCTCCCCCGAGGTCGTGGATGTGGTTCCGCTGGATCGTGTTCTCCGAACAATCCATGAAGAAACCGATGCCGTACCGCCCCACATGCGCGACCTCGCACCCGGTTACCGCGCAATTTATTGCCGCATGAAACTCCAGCGCGGCCCCGAGTCCGCTCGCTGCCTGCGCCATGGAAAACCCCTCGGCAGGCAACTCCCACCCGGCGTGCCTGAACGCCAGGCCCTCGAACCGCACATGCTCCACGTACCGCCCCTCGTCAGCCACGCCCTCCGCGATCACCAGACGCTCCATCGTCGGAGCAACGACCTCGGCCGCACCCAGGTCCTCATCGCCGAACGGGATGATCCGCAGCTCACCGGTGGACCGGTCGAGCTGCCACTCGCCCGGCGCATCGCACGCTCCGGGGTGGTTCTGCACGAGGTATGGTGTAGTATTCATGCCTGGCTTGGGCAATGACCAGACCGCCGGCCCGCCCAGCGTCGCCAGGTTCGTATCCGTGTCCACTGACTTGAGCGGGAAGCTGCCCGCGTTCCAACTGAAGTACATCAGCAACTCAACATCCGCCAGGTTCGGCCAGTTCTCGAGATCGCCGCTGCGGAAGACGAACCGATCCTTCGCGGTCCCCGGGCCCTCCTCAGGCGCCACGCCCCTGACGATGAAGTGGGTTCCCTCGTTTGGCGACCGCGCCGGGATGTAGCGCCTCCCGTCGACGAACAGTTGCCGGAAGACCCACTTGTGGTCGGCCGCCTCAGCGATTGTGGTCGACCAAGACCCGTCAGCGTCGCGGGTCAACCCCGTGATAGCTCGCCCACCCGACAGCACTGGCCGCGCGCCCTCTGCCGCCGCGTAGCTGATCGGCGCTGCCGCCGTGCCCGAGTCCTCTGGCCCCAGCGTCAGTGGCTCGGCCAGATGGTGGGTGCCGTCGTGGATGGCCACTCGGACACCGCCCTCGGGCAGTTCGCCCTGCTGCTTGATGCGTCGGATCTCATCTCGGGCGCGAGTGAGGGTCTGGAAAGGCGCCGCTTCGCCACCTGCTGCGTCGTCGCTGCCATTGACCGCAACGTGCAGCACGAGTTCCTCAGCGGCCGCGCCCATGCACGTGACACCGGCGAGGATCAGTAGAATTGCGGCGGCGGCTATAGTGGCGAAGCGCATTCGTGTCATCGTGAACCATCCCTCATGTCCAGCAGGAGCCAGTCTCGTAAGCGGCGCCACGGTTTTCGGCGCCGCAGCGCTCAGGACCTTGTTCATGGCGCGTAGCCCCTCCTTTCCTTTTCGCCGCCCTTCCGCTATACTTCACGCTCTTAGAGCACTCTCATCTTTCCCACACGGAAGGACGTCGCGATCTGATGTCAACAGCCAAGCGCGTAGTCGTCGTCGGCTGGGATTGTGCCCCGCCGCAGTTGGTTCTCGGTCCCTATCTGGACAAGATGCCCAACCTCAAAGCTCTGGTGGACAACGGTGCAGCGGGCAATCTGCGCAGCACTGACCCTCCCATCACGGTCCCGGCCTGGACCTGCATGATGAGTTCGGTCAACCCCGGGCAGCTCGGCTTTTTCGGCTTCCGCAACCGCCGGGTGGGCGAATATGATGGCAAGTGGATCGCCAACGGGGCGGCGGTCAAGGTCAAGCGCGTCTGGGACATCCTCGGCGACGCCGGCAAGAGCGTGTGCATGCTCAACGTGCCGCAGACCTACCCGGTGACTCCGGTCAATGGCGTGATGGTCTCGTCCTTCCTCACGCCGGACAACGACTCTGAATACACCTACCCGTCGGGCCTCAAGGACCAGATCGAGCGCATTGCGGACGGCTACATGATTGACGTGGAGAACTTCCGCACTGACGACAAGCAGTGGCTCCTCGACCAGATCTACGAGATGACTGACAAGCGCTTCAAGGTCGCCACCGCGCTCATGCAGGTCGACGACTGGGACTTCTTCATGATGGTGGAGATGGGCCCTGACCGCCTCGAGCACGGGTTCTGGAAATATTGCGATCCCGAGCACCCCAAGCACGAGCCCGGCAACCCCTTCGAGACCGCCATGCTCGATTACTACGTGCACCTCGACGAGCAGCTTGGCCGAATCATCGAGTTGGCCGGCGAGGACGCAGCAGTCTTCGTGGTGAGCGATCACGGTGGCAAGGCGATGAAGGGCTCGTTTGGCATCAACGACTGGTTCATCAGCGAGGGACTCTTGGTCCTCAAGGAGCCCGTCGACGGCATCACGCGCTTTGACTCAGAACTCGTTGACTGGGAGAAGACCACTTGCTGGGCGTGGGGTGGTTACTACGGTCGCGTCTTCCTCAACGTCAAGGGTCGCGAGCCCCAGGGGCTGATCGAGCCCGAAGACTACGAGCGCGTTCGCGACGAGTTGATTGAGCGCATTAAGTCCGTGCCTGACCACGATGGCCGACCGATGAACACCACGGTGGTCCGCCCCGAGGACGTTTACACCGGCCCGTTCGTCAAGGACGCCCCTGATCTTCAGGTGTACATGGATGATCTGGACTGGCGCCTGGGGCAGGACATTGGCAACGAGGACATGTATGCTTTCGACACCGAGATCGGCCCCGACGATTCGGTGCATGACTACTGCGGCATGATCGCCACACGCGTGCCGGGCGACGAGCAACTCAAGCTCGGCGATCCCTCCCATATCATGGACGTCGCGCCCACCATCCTCGCGCTCCTGGGCGTGGACATCCCCGACAACATGGAGGGCACGAGTCGGGCCTGATCTGATCAGTGCCGCGGGGTGTGGTGCAGGAGGGCGTGCTTACTTTGGCGCGTTGAGGGTGATCGACCAGGTGTCGTCATCAGTGGCGCTGATGTCCACCACGGTCTCCTTCTCAGCCCTGCGCCACACCAGCGTGCCGTCTTCGTTCTCAGCCCAGTAGATCACCCGGTCCGCTCGTACGGCCTGCCCATCGATCTCCAGCAAGCCCGCCGCCTCGCCGGGCACCAGCCATTGCACCTTGTGCCACGAGCCGTCCGTCTCCCGCCAGGTGATGTGCACGGTGATATTGCCCTCGTACCGGTTCGTACAATGCACGAACTTGCCGCCACCATCGGTCAGATGCGGCTCGATCTTGCCGTTGAGGTCTGCCATCCGGGACGCGGACAGCGCCGTCAGCTCGTAGCCCTCATTCGTGACCACCGCTGAGTTCGGTGCCTCCACCACAAACTCATACTCACCGTCCGGGTCAGTGACCTGGACCGCGCCCTCGAGCATCGATATCCGTGTCATCTCTCGCTCGGACTCCAACGCGAAACGCGTGCCAAGTGTTCCGAAGAAACTGTGCGGGGTCTCGATGCAGTATGCCCCGCTCCGCCTGTTGATCTGAAAGATGCCCAAGCCCTTGATGAACCGGTGGATGATCTCTCCGGTTGAGTACTCGTCGTCGCGGGCGGCCGGAGTGACGGCGACGAAGCAGCTCCCGGGCTCAAGATGCATCGTCCCACCACCACCCACGTAGTGGGCTGCGAACTCGTCGTCCTCGGGACGGACCATGATGAAGTCGCCCTGGTACAGATACTCGCCCCGCCCCACCATTCGCTTGCGGCTGACGCTGTACACGCGCCCTGCCTCGACGATGCAGGTCACCTTGGTCTCATCCACGTTCAGTTCCGAAGGTAAGGAGACGTACACGTAGACCATGAAAGAGCCCTTGGCCACGCCCATCTCCCGGCCGGTCGGGCCGTGCCCTTCGCTCCACGAGTCATTCGACCCCGTGTGGTAGATGCCCCCCTGAAATGTCCCCGAGAGCTTCCACACGGAGTGCACTCCTTCGTGCCCGTCTTCGGCGCCGGGAACCGGCGTGAGCGTAGCCGTGACGTCGCCGCGCAGGTCGCCCTGCTCGTTGGCGCCCCCATGCCACCCGGCGTTCCGACGTCCACGGAGCTCGACTTCGTCGACACTGCCCGACCACAGCTGCAGGAAGCAGCGAACATTCGCGCCGCAGTAGCCGAAGCCGCGCGCGTTCTCTGCACGCACTGACCCGATGTCCGTGTCGAAGTAATCCCCGCCCTGATCCCACCGGATGGTCATCGCCACGGGGTCCAGCTCGCCGGTCTCAGTCTTCGCTCCGCCATCGCAGCCACCGCACTTGAGGCCATCGTCAGTCAGAGTCATGTTGTAGTGACCCATGAGCCGATCCTCGGCTCCTGCGACCAGCGGCAATACTACGAGCAGCAAGACGGCGGCGATGCGACCGGGATGAGCCGACGGGGAGGTCATCGGGGGTCACCTCTGCTCGGGCCGTTGAGTTCCGGGCATGTCATGTTCCTACGATATGTACCCCAGCCCACGCAGGCGGTCCTCGATCTTCTTATTCGAATCGTCCTCGGTTATCTTGCCCACTTCACGCTCGAGAATCGCCACGGCAAACTCAGCGCCGCTGTTGTACCCGGCGGCGGTTGCGCATTCATTCAGCTTCGCCATCAGTTCATCGCTTACTTCTACGACTGCCATCGATCATGTTCCCTTCAGCTTTGTGTATCTGCTTTGAGTTGCTTGAATTCGTCCGTGGTGGCCCACCAGCGCAGGAAGTGGCTGCGGTAGGCCGCGTATTGCTGGTCAAACCACGGGTTGCTCTTCATGCCAATACGGGCCAGTTCCTTGACTTCCTTGGCCCGGAATATCCCCAGAAACTGGGTCGAGGTCACCGCCGCGGAATGCTTCGGATCCACCGAGCCCGCTGCGATTGCGCGCGCCGCGACGGCTTCTTCGCCCACCGCCAGCAGTCCCGCGCGATCCGCCGACATCACCGCCCGCATCTCCCACGCCTGGCAGTTGCGTGCCAGTTCCCCAAGCTCCTCTTCGCTCAGACCCTCGTCCCACCCCTCGATATGCGGCTGCGCAGCGACGCCAAATGACGTGCCCATCGCCGATATCTTGGCCGAATGTGGCAGCGGCGCCTCGCACGGCCACGCATACTCCGCGGCGCCCCCAAGCAGCGTATGGCTGGCCCACGCCAGCCAGAACACCAACTCGTGCTCGGTCATCACCTCGGGCGCGCGTGAACTGATGATCACCGTCGGTGTTGGCAGCGGCGCAGTCAGCGGGATACGCAGCCACTCGTCCACCAGCAGCACGCGCGTCGTCTCAGCCCCGAGCGCTGCGCATGCCCGGTCGTTCGCAGCTGCCACTGCCTCGTCTGCTTCGTGGCAGTCGGCCAGCATTCTGTCCCATGCGTCGGTGTCGTACCACAGGTCGGCGTAGCCGTTCAGCAGGCCGATGAACGCGTCCGACTCATCGAGCCTGTCGCGGTACTCCCGCTCCTGCTCATGCTCCCACGGCAGCGGATCGTAGTATACCTCTTCGCACGTTTCGTCATCCGCGAACAGGTCTGCGCCCGCCACATGTGTCTCGATTATCAGGCCTTCATTGTCATCATCGTCGGCGTAATCGTCATCCTCGAAATCATCCAGTTCGCCGCTGCTGCTGCTCTGCGCCCGGGCCGCAACGAACGGGTCTGGCGCGACATTCTGCAGGCGCTCGAGACGCTCTGCCGTCGCCGGGTCTACTTCACGAAGCTTATCGCGAATCTCGTTGTTCTCCGGATCGTATCGCAGTATCTCCTCATACTGAGATACGGCCATGTGTGTCTTATCATTGACCAGGTAGTATTCCGCCAGCCACTTGCGTGGTTCGACGAACTTGGGGTCCATCTCGAGCACGTCGAGCATCATCTCGACGCCGCGTTCTGCGTGCTTACCTTCTGCCAACTTGAGTGCTTCGTGCATCTTCATGGTGGCGAGCTTACGTTCGGTTGACATTTGCTCGTCGCTCATGGTGAACCCCTCCTGGCTATGCTTCTCACGCGCCGCCCGCTGAACGTTTCGCCACGCGCGCTGCACTTCCTGCCCTTACGCGTTCCTCTGCTGCTTCTATACCCGCAGGGACCCCATCCGTTACCGCCCCGCGAGGTGGAGAATGGCGGCCCGTCCCTAAATTGGCTCTTTCCGCAGCCACCTGTTCAGGAACTCGAGCCCTTCCACGCCTCTGATCTCGTGCCCGCCCTCGAACACCACGATCTGTGCGCGCGCGCCCACGCCCAGCTTCTCGTAAATCGGCTTGAGGCGGCTGAACTCATCCTCCGCCATCCTGTAGTTGACGGCCATATCGTTGGTGCCCTGCTCGACCATGTATGCACGCGGGCAGATCAGCGAGGCGATGTCGCTGTCGCTGAACTCCAGCAGTTGCCCGGGGTAGAACTTGTCCTCTTCTTCGCAATCAATATAGGCGCGGTACGCCTCGCCGCCGGAAACCACTTGCTTGGGGTATCTGTGGTTGAAGAACGATGCCCCGACCGATGCTTTGACGCGCTTTTCGAGGGCCGGGAACCACAGTGCCGTCTGCCCGCCCTGGCTCAGGCCATAGAAGCCGATGCGTTCGGGCATGACGTTCGGCACGCCCTGGATGTAGTCCACCGCGCGCGACAGACAGAACATCTCTGCCCCGAACACTCGCTGCCCCACCTGGTACGCCTTGCGGTTCAGCCGCGTCCGCGCGCGCCCGTATGAGATGCCGACCATGTCATCGACGTAGGTATGTCCCTCGACAGTCTCACCGAAGCCGCCGACCATGTGTGGCGCGATGACCGTGTATCCTGCTTCTGCAAGTCGGATGCCGATCCGCCCGTACACGTCGCCGTAATCCGTGAACCCGCACACGACTTCGGGCGTGCCTGAAAGCCCGTGCTGGGCGATGACTGCCGGTCGCGGCTCATCGCCTGGCGGGGTGAGCAGCAGGCAGTCCATCTCGATGTCCTCAAAGCACGTGAGGAAGACGCGATCGAGGCGGTAGGTGTCTGTTTCCAGCACATGTTCCACTCGCGGTTTGAGGTCGCCCCGTTCCCAGTGCCAGCCGCCAAGCATCTGCAGGAAGCGCTCACGGTTCGGCTCGACTGACTGCTCGTATGCCTCAAGGCTCGAGTAGTCCCGACTCCAGCGCTCCTGCCTGGTGTGTTCGGTCTCTTCGCACAGCCTCGAGTAGTACGCGTCATACTGCGCGTAGAGTCGTCGCCTGAGTTCGGTGATCTCCGCTTCGGGAATTCTCGGATCGCCGCTCACTATCCGTCATCTCCTTGGCTGTCGGTTCGTGTCACAGTTCTTCTGCCCTGCCGCCGCAGCGCCGATCCCCAATCCCCGCCCTATTGCCACCACTCGCCCGGCCTGAAGGTGCTCCCAATGCCCCACCCAATCATTCCGCCAATCAGAATCACGTTCGAGCCCACCAGCATCGTCAGCGCCCAGTCGCCTCCATGCGCCCACGCCATGGCCGCGGCCGTGGCCGCAACGAACCCGAAGAGCGCGAGCACGTGCTTCGAGAACCCCTGCTCCAGCAGCGCGGTGACAGCGTAGAACAGCAGCGCCAGTGCTGTTGACACGAGCCCTGCCGCAGTCAGGTAGAGCCACAATGGCACTCCCGCGCCGCCCTGCGGGGCAACGGCCGCGCCCAGATGCAGGTCAAACGATCCCATCAGGCCCGACGCCGCCAGCATCCCGACTCCCAGCAATCCAGCCAGCGCCGCCGCGATGATCTCGTTGCGCGAGAACCCCCAGGCGACGCCCCCGCCCGCGTCGACCCATACCCATGCCACGCACGCGAGTGCTGCGCCGATCCCAACTAGACCCAGCCACACCCGTTTCGGTGCCGGCTCCCCCAGCCACATGTCGTGCTGCACTTCGCGACCACGGGCCGCGGCGCGCGCGGTCGGCGCCGGTTCAGCGCGTGGACCCCGGATACGCTCGGCCTCCTGCCGCATCCGCTTCTCGAGTGCTTCGTTGCCCTCGATGTCGTAGATGATTGCCAGCAGGTCGAAGACGCGTGGCTCCATGGGGCGTGCGCCCAGCATATCCGCACACAGCCCTTTGGCTTGAACCAGTCTGCCCTGCTTCGTCAGATCGTGTGCTTGCTGCAACGTGGCCTCAAAGTCATCGATGGTCCCAATCGTCTCATCGAGGCCGCCCAGTGTTTCTGCTTCCAGTCGCGCGCGCATGTCGTCGTCGCTGAGCATGTCGTACGCGCGCTTGATGGTAATGAACTGCTCGTGCGCGCGACCGTCGCCCACGCGCACATCGGGGTGCATCCGCCGGGCGAGTTGCCGGAAGCGCCGTTTGATCTCCATCGGTCCTGCGCCGATGGGCAGACCCAACGCCCTGTACGGATCGAATCGCTCTCGCTCCATCGCTCCCCTTGCGCCGCCTGGCCCGCCTTCGCCGTTCCGGCCGTTCAGAACCCCGAATACAGGTCCATGAATCCGCCGATGAACATGACGCCTATGATGACTGCGGCGATCAGAATCGCGGCGGGCGTGATGGACACCGCCATCTGCTTGATGGCTGTTTCCGCTTCCATTTCGTAGTGTTCGGCGACGTTCTCGGCCATCCGGTCCACTTCGCCACTGTCCTCGCCGGTGCTCAGCATCCGGATGACGGTCCTCGGCACTTGTGGCGCCTCGCCCAGCGCCACCGACAGCCGCTCGCCCTGCTCGACTTTGCGGGCAGCCCGTTCCATCTCACTGCGGATGAGGGCGTTGCCCGCAGCAGCGGCGGCCAGCCGCAGGGAGGTGCCCATCAGCACACCGGCTGAGTGCAGGGACGCCAGCGCTCGACAGAATCGCGCCATGACCACTCGCCTCACGACGCCGCCCACGACGGGGATGCGCAGCTTTATGGCGTCGATCCGCTGCCGGCCGGTCTCGGTCCGTGACACGGTTCGGATGGTCAGGTAAACGATCGCCGCCGGCACGCCCACACTCACCAAGGTGAGCAGACCGCGCACCAGGGCGGCCCCGATCGCTGCGGTCAGCGTGCTCTTGAGCCAGACGATAATGAATTGGGCGATTGCGGGGATGAAGATTATGGCGAGAAGCAGCACGATGGGGTAGGCCAGTTCGCGGGTGAGCAGGTGACGAAGTTCCCAGTCTCGTTTGTAGTAGTTCGCAGCACCGCGTAGCGCCTCTTCAATGCGCCCGCCCTGCTCGCCGACCTCGACCATGGCGATGATGAGCGGCTCGAAGGCCCCGTCCTGATGACGCATGGCGCTGGCCAGTGACGTACCGCTGGTGACCTCGCGGCCCATGCGCACGAGCGTGCGGCCCATGGCATTGTTGCCCATGTCCTCACCCAGGTCGCTGAGAGCGTGGCCGATACTGATGCCTGCTTTCACCAGCGCTGTCAGTTCGCTGAAGGCCTGTCCGCGGGCACGTGCAGCTCCGGCGCCGAACATACTCAGTCTCCCCGTGTTGTCGGCGTTTGCGCCGCTGTGTGGGTTCGCTTACGCGCTGGTCTCTTCCTCTGAGAGTACCCGCCTGACCGCCGCGCCCGCCTCCACCATGTCCCCGACTCTCTCGCCTGTCGCCAGAACCACATCCGCTGCGATCTCGGCCAGCGGCACCAGAACGAACTGCCGCTCATGCATGCGTGGGTGCGGGATGGTCAGCCCATCGCTGGACACGCTGATATCGCCGAAGAGCAGGATATCAAGGTCGATCGTTCTCGGCCCCCACCGTTTCGTGGGTGTCCGATGCAGGAGCTGTTCGATGCGCTGACACTGCGCCAGCAACTCGTGCGGGCTCAGTTCGCAGCAGATGCGGGTGACCATGTTCAGGAAACGCGGCTGGTCGGTCACTCCCACCGGTTCAGTCTCGTAGACCGACGAACACTCCATCAGCGTAATGCCCTCGGTCTCGGCCAGTGCGCGCAGTGCCTTGCGCAGATTCCCCGCGCGGTCGCCGAGGTTCGACCCGAGCCCTATGTAGCAGATGCTCCCATCTGTTGGCATCCCCATCGCTGACCTCTAGCCGGAAACGATCGACGCCGCGGGGGTTCCGCGGCGTCGATGTGGTGCGTCTGATTATGGTGTCTGAGGGTCCGGGTCAAGGAGCCCCGGCGGAACCGGTGTGCTCTCTGCTTCAGACTCCTCGGCCTCGGCCTGTTCTACTTCGACGTCTTCGCTGGGAGGCTCAGGAACCGGGTCCTCTTCCGGCAGACTGCCCGTCTCCATGAGCGCGACAACCTGTTCCTGATCGAGGGTCTCGTGTTCCAGAAGGTTGTCCACGAGCAGGTCGAGTTGGTCGGCGTGATCGCGCAGCAGGTTCAGCGCGCGGTCGTGGCAACTCTCCACGATCTCGCGCACGACCTTGTCGATCATCGCCGCCACTTCTTCTGAGTAGTTGCGCTCTTCGTTGAGTTCCTTCGCGAGGAAAACCGGGCCGGTCTTGTGCCCGTAAGTAATCGGCCCAAGCTCATCGCTCATGCCGTATTCGGTGACCATCGCCCGCGCCATCCGCGAGACCATTTCCAGGTCCTGATGCGCCCCCGTATGGATATCGTCGAGCACCAGTTCCTCCGCCGCCCGTCCGCCCAGCGCCTGGGCCATATGGTTCAGCATCTCGTTCTTGCCCATGATATAGCGGTCGTCTTCGGGCAGCGAAATCGTGTACCCAAGGCTCTGCCCACGCGGCAGGATCGTCACCTTGTAGACTTCGTCGTAGTCCGGAATATGGTAGCCCACCAGCGCGTGCCCCGCCTCGTGATAGGCCAGGACCCGCCGGTCGTCGTCGCTGATTACGCGGCTCTTGCGCTCGGGTCCGGCGATCACCCGTTCCAGTGCCTCGTCGAAGTCCGACGCCTCGATCTCCGTCTTATCGTGGCGTGCCGCCAGCAGCGCCGCCTCGTTCACCATGTTCTCGATGTCGGCGCCCGAGAACCCCACTGAGCGCCGCGACAGCAGGTCCAGCCTCACCAGATCGCTGACCGGCTTGTTCTTCGCGTAGATATCCAGGATTTCCCGCCGCTCCTGCACATTCGGCATCGGCACCACGATCTGCCGATCGAAGCGCCCCGGCCTGAGCAGTGCCGGGTCGAGGATGTCCGGGCGGTTCGTCGCCGCCAGCAAGATCACGTCGTCCTTGGGTGCGAAGCCGTCCATCTCCACCAGCAGCGCGTTGAGTGTCTGCTCGCGCTCATCGTGTCCGCCGCCAAGGCCCGCTCCGCGCAGCCGTCCCACGGCATCCAACTCGTCGATGAAGATGATCGCCGGCAGGTGCGCCTTCGCCTGCAGGAACAGGTCACGCACGCGCGAGGCGCCCACGCCCACGAACATCTCGACGAAGTCCGAGCCTGACAGATAGAAGAACGCGGTCTCGGCCTCACCGGCAACCGCGCGCGCCAGAAGTGTCTTGCCGCAACCTGGCGGTCCGACCAGCAGCACGCCGCGAGGAATCTTCGCGCCCAGTGACCGGAAGCGTTCGGGGGTCTTGAGGAACTCCACGACTTCCCCGAGTTCCTCTTTGACCTCCAGCATCCCCGCCACGTCCGCGAAGGTCACGCGTTCGAGGTGGTCGCTGAGCATCTTCGCGCCGCTGCGCCCGAAGCTCATCGCCTGGCCACGGCTGGAGTTGACCTGCCTGACCATGAAGATCCAGAACACCACGATCAGTAGCAGTGGCAGCAAATACGCGCCCGCGATCGCCATCACGCGGTCGAACACGCTGACGTTCTTCACGCCCACCTGCACGGGCGGGTCGAGTTCGTTACCGGCCTTGGTCAGCTTGTCCACGAGTTCTGGGTCTTCGCCGACTTGCACTTCGAATTCCTTGTAGCCGCCGGGCATCCCGTCGCGGAACGTGCCCTTCGCAACTCGCTCTACGCTCACGATCACTTCGCTGATACGCCCGGCCTCGAAGTCATCCATGAACTCGCTGAAGTAGTCGTACTTCTTGACCCGTTCCTGTTCCGTCGACAGCTTCGGGATCATGTAGAACGCATATGCCAGGACGCCGAGCACCACCAGCGTCACGATTGTGTTGCCACGTTTCATTTGTGTCCTCCTTGAGCGCGTTTCGCCCCTTGGCCGGTCGGGATCGCCCGACGCCGCCGTTGGTGGGAGGATTGCGAAACCGCTCCTTGCCCACACACCTCAGTTGCCCGTCGTCACCCTCATCCGGGTAACCCGGTTGCTATTGCTCAATCGCGTCATGTGGCCTTGCTGCTCGATCTCGCCGTCTGCCGTTGCTGCCTTTTCTGCTGCTTCTTTCGTTTCTGTCGCTTCTGCCTCTACCCGGTCTCATCCACCCGCGCCGTCATCTTCACGGCCGCCTCGCCGCTGGCCACTCGTCCCGCTTCGCTCACCCGATGGCCGACGATCCACAGGATCTCCCCGTCCGGCCGCGCCACGACTGCGATGCGCTCGCGCTCAGCCTGCGGGATCTTCTCGTCGGTGAAGAAGTCCGAGAGTTTCTTGGTGCCTTTCATCCCCAGCGGCCCGAAGCGCTCGCCCTCGCTCCAGCTGCGCAGCACCAATCCTTCGCGCGTCACGTCTGCGCACACCCACGCGGTCATCGGGTCGCCGCCGAGGTCCTCGGGAGCCAGCGCTTCCTGGGTGCTCACCAGCACCGCACGCTCCTCAAGTCGCGCGCTTCCTGGCACGGCCAGGTACTCCGCCTCAGTGCCGGCATCCACCTTGAACGCCGCTCGCTCGAGGGTAAGGTCCTTATACCCGCGTTTCGCGATCCAGCCACCGGGCAGCTCGATTTCGCTGCCCACGTCTCCCGACTGCACCAGCGCCCCCACCCGCTCGATCTGCTCGCGGCTGACCTCAAGCAGGTCACCACGCGTCTGCTCAAGCGCCATCCGCAGCACCCGGTACAGCGCCCCTGCCGGCATCTCCGCCAGCCTGTCAGTCGACAGCACTGCTCCCGCGAGGTCCATGCTCTCGGTGGCTTCGGCGAGCCACTCTGACAGCAGCGGGTCGGTCCATTCGATCTCTTCTTCGATGGTTTCGCAGGCCCGGATGAGTGCCCGTTCGGCCTCCGGGAACATCTCTTTGACTTGCGGCAGTATCTCCAGCCGCAGGGCGTTGCGCCGCGCGTACTCCGGCTGCAGATTGGTCAGATCAGTGCGATACGGCAGCCCATGTCGCACGCAGTACGCTTCCGTTTCGTCTCGGGTGATGCCGATCAGCGGCCTGATGATTCGTCCCCGCCGTGGCGGGATCGAGCGCATCCCATCGAGCCCTGCGCCACGGAACAGGTTCAGCAGCAGCGTCTCAGCGCGGTCCGTGCCCGTGTGTCCTGTCGCGATTCGATCGAAGTTCCCCTCGGCCATCACGCGCGCGTAGAGGCTGTAGCGTGCTCGCCGGCCGGACTGCTCGGCGTTCATACCGTCCCGCTCGCCCTCCGCCAGCACGTCGCGCCATTCCGGGTAGAACACTACGCCCAAGTCACGCGCCAGGTCCTCCACATATTCCTGATCACCATCGGCAGCTTCCGCCCGCATCCCGTGGTGCAGGTGCGCCACCCCAAGCCGTAGTGGCAGCTCGTCCATCGCTGCCAGCGCGTGCAGCAGCGCCACGGAGTCCTGCCCACCCGACACGCCGACTAGAGCGCTCTTGGCGTCCCCGAACAGTCCATAGCGCTCATCGGCCTGCAGTATCTTGAGATGGAGAGGATCGCGCTCGGCCATTGTGCACCTCGTTCAGCACCAAGGTTGCGCTACGCAACTACTCGACTGCCATCGCCCCCGCCGGTCGTCACTGGCACTTGGGTCCTATAGGCCCTGCCCAGTCAGCCGCTCCATCAGTTCCACATAAAGCTCGCGCGTCTTGCCGACCACGTCGCCCGGCAGTTCCGGGCCCGGAGGCGTCTTGTCCCAGTCCAGTGTCTCCAGCCAGTCGCGCACGTATTGCTTGTCAAAACCCTCGGGCTGATGCCCCGGCCGCCACATGCTCGCGTCCCAGTAGCGCGAGGAGTCCGGCGTGAGCGCCTCGTCTATGAGCGTCAGTTTCCCGTCCACTTCGCCGAACTCGAACTTCGTGTCTGCCAGAAGCAGGCCGTGCTGCGCAGCGTGTGCCGCCGCGAATTTGAAGAGTTCCAGCGAGGTGTATTCCAGTTCCATCGCGCGCTTCTCGCCATACAGCTCGACGCAGTGGCCCATATCGACTGGCTCATCGTGCCCGGACTCGGCTTTGGTGGTTGGTGTGAAGATCGGCTCGGCGAACTTCTCCGCCTCTGACATCCCGCCCGGCAGGATGTGGCCGCAGTATGGCTCGCCCGCCTTGTAGGCCCGCCACGCGCCGCCCGACAGATACCCGCGCACAACGCACTCGACGGGAATCACTTCGGCCTTCCTGCACCACATGGTGCGGCCCTCGAGGATCTCGCCGTACTCCTGCACGGCGTCGGGCATGTCGGCCACATCGGTGCTGATCAGGTGATTGGGGATGAGGTGACTGGTCTTTCCGAACCAGAACGAGGAGACTTGGGTGAGCACTTTGCCCTTGTCGGGCACTCCCGTCGGCATGACGACGTCGAACGCTGACAGGCGATCGCTCGCGACGATCAGCATCCCGTCCTCGTACTCATAAATGTCGCGAACCTTCCCTTGCCGCCGGCTGATCGCCCCGGGCAGGTCGGTGCTGAGGATTGCTTTGCTCGGTCCGGTGGTCATCTCGCTGGCCTCCCGTTACGCCTCGATTTCTCTCAGCCGCCCCCGCCGTTCACAACCCCAGCATCTTCACGATCGTGTCCACGTCGTCTGGCGCTTTATCCGGTTCAGTGGCAATCGCCACTGCTCGGTCGGGGTCTTTGAGCCCGTGGCCGGTGAGTGTCGCCACAACGGTGCACTCCTGGCCCGCGAAGAACCCTTCGCCCGCAAGCTGCTTCAGCCCCGCCCATGACGCGGCCGATGCCGGTTCGCAGAATACGCCCTCCACCGATGACAATTCGGTATACGCCTCCACGATCTCCTCATCGGTGACTGCCCGGATGCAGCCGTCACTTTCATCCAGCGCGCAGATAGCTTCCTCCCAACGCGCCGGGTTCCCGATGCGAATTGCGGTCGCCAGGGTCTCGGGCTTGTCCACGCGTTCGCCGAGCACTATCGGAGCTGACCCGGCGGCTTGGAAGCCCAGCATCTTCGGCCGGCTCTCCGCCATGCCGGCCTCGTGGTATTCGCCGTAACCCATCCAGTATGACGTGATGTTCCCGGCGTTGCCCACCGGCAGCGCGTGGTAGTCCGGCGCTCGCCCCAGCCAGTCGCACACTTCGAAGGCTGCCGTCTTCTGTCCCTGCAGCCGATACGGGTTCAGTGAGTTGACCAGCTCGACGGGGTAGTTCTCTGAGATCTCGCGAACCAGCCGCAGGCAGGCATCGAAGTGCCCCTCAACGGCGATCGTCCGCGCACCGTACGCCAGTGCCTGTGCCAGCTTCCCCAGCGCAACGTAGCCGTCGGGGATCAGCACCACTGACTGAATACCAGCTCGTGCCGAATACGCTGCTGCGGCGGCGGAGGTGTTGCCGGTCGACGCGCATATCGTGCACGTCGCGCCCTCTTCCACGGCCTTCGAGATGGCCATCGTCATCCCGCGGTCCTTGAACGAGCCGGTCGGGTTCAGGCCCTCGAACTTGAAGTAGAGCTCTACGCCCTCGCCCAGCCGCTTCGCCAACGTCACGCTCGGGATCAGCGGCGTGTTGCCCTCCAGCAGTGTCACCCGCGGGGTAGCGTCGCTGACCGGCAGATACTGGGCGTATTGCTCGATGACTCCCGGCCAAGCCTGCGCGGTCGTGCTCATGCCGGCACCACCCGGATGATCGTGCACACGTCCTCCACGATCCCGAGTTGCTCGATGGCGTTCAGCGCCGAGCGCAGTTTGCTCTCTTCGCCCTTATGCATTATCCACACGATCTCCGCTGATTCTTCAGTGCCGCCCCGCTGCACCACCGACTGGATCGACACGCCCTCCTGGCCCAGGATCGTCGCGATTGCGCCCAGCACGCCGGGCTGATCCTTGACCAACATGCGCACGTACGTCTCGGTAGCGATCTCGTCCATCGGCACAATCTCCGCCTGCCCGCTGCACGTACACGGGATGCGATTGCGCGTCCCCGACACGATATTCCGCGCGCAGTCGATCACGTCTCCTGCCACGGCGTTGCCGGTCGGCAGACTGCCTGCGCCGCGGCCGTAGAGCATCACTTGATCGCACGCTTCGCCCACAACCCACACGGCGTTGAACACGCCGTTGACCTGCGCCAGCGGATGCGCATACGGGACCAGTGCCGGATGCACGCGCACGTCCAGCCGTTCGCCACCGTCCACTCGCCGCGCAGTCGCCAGAAGCTTGATCGCATAGCCCATTTCCTTGGCGTAGTCGATATCGGCCGGCGCGATCTGCGTGATCCCCTCGCTGTGAATGTCCTCAACGTCCACGCGGTGGCCGAACGCGATCGCCGCCAGAATCCCGATCTTGTACTTCGCGTCGATGCCCTCGATGTCATTGGTCGGGTCTGCTTCCGCGTATCCCAGACGCTGGGCGTCTGCAAGGACGTCTTCGAAGGCCAGTCCTTCGTCGGTCATGCGGGTGAGGATGTAGTTCGTGGTGCCGTTGAGGATCCCAGTCACTTCCAGGATTCGGTTTGCTTCGAGGCCTTCTTTGAGTGAGCGGATGATGGGGATGGTCCCGCCGACGGCGCCCTCGAACTCCACGTCCACGCCTCGGGCGGCGGCCGCGTCGAGAATCTCGTCCCCGTGCTTGGCGATAAGCTCTTTGTTGGAGGTCACGACGCTCTTGCCGTTGGCGATTGCGTCGAGCACGAACTCGCGGGCCGGTGTCACGCCCCCGATGGTCTCCACGACGATGTCGATGTCATCCGCTGCGGTCACTTGGGACGCGTCGGTGGTCCGCACTTCCTCGGGCACGCGCACATCGCGCTCACGGTCCCAGTCGATATCCGCGATGCGGGCGACTGTAAGTCGGCAGCCCAGTCGCTGGGCTATACCATCTGCGTTGCCGGTGAGCACTTGATACACGCCGCAACCAACGATTCCCATGCCCAGGATCCCGACACGCACCTCACGGTCTGCCATCCTGATCGCCTTTTCTTCTTGTGACGTTGTCCGTTCCTGACACCCGTGCCCGCCGTTGCCCTCAATGTCGTTTCTGCGGCTTGCGACCTATCACTCCGTCGGCAGTACCGGCTGCACGTACATCAGTACCTGCTCGGCTTCCACCCGGTCCTCGTTCGCTGTGACGGCCTTCATGACCACGCCCGCGACGGGTGAGGGCACTTCGTTGAACATCTTCATGGCCTCGATCAGCCCGATAACGTGTCCGGCCTCGATCTTGTCGCCCACTTCGACAAACGGGTCCGCGTCAGGCGACGGTGCGCCGTAAAAGATGCCCGCCATTGGGGAAACCACGGGCGTGCCCGATGGTGCGGGCGCCTGTGCGGGCTCACGCGCTGCGGGGGCCGCGCCGCTGGCTGGGGCGGCTGCGGGCATGCCCATAGCGGCCGTCTGAACGGGGGCGGCGACTCGCGCTCGGATGAGGATTCTCTCCTCGCCCTGAGCTATCTCGATTTCGTCGAGGTTCTCGTCCGCGACCACGTCCAGCAGCCAGCGCACGTCGTCGTCAGTCAGCGGTGGCATGCGTATCGCTCCCATGGTGGCAAGTTGCGTACCGCACACATGTACTTTCGGCACCCTTGCTTTGGGGTACATACTAACACATGACGGCCGCGAAGGTGTTCGCGGGACCGCCCTGTTGCGCATAGCTCTATGAAAAACGACGGGCGCCGAGCCCGTCGTTTCATCGATCCTTGCCTCGCCTTTAACCCGGCCATGGCGGAGGCTTCATTGTGGGGATTGGTAGCGGGGGAGGGATTTGAACCCCCGGCGACGCGGGTATGAACCGCGCGCTCTGACCATCTGAGCTACCCCGCCACCCCTGCTCTGTGCGAGCTAGTCGCGGTCTTTCTTCTTTTTCTTCTTCTTCTTCTTCGCCTTGGCCTCTTCGGCCTTGGCAGTGTCGATCTCGCGCTGGATGCGCTCCTTGATCTGCTCTTCCAGCTCGATAATCGGCTCGGTGTCGTGCTGTCTCAGCTTGTCGTAGTCAATCGTAGTCATGACCCTCTCCTTGAGGGACCAATGATAGCATTAGCCCTCCGGCGAGTCAAGACCACACTACCCCGCCGCCCGTTGCCGTGCTCGCATAAAGAGCAGGGCCTTCTGTGAGCATCGAAGCCTTGGTGAAGTCACCAAACCCGCCAGCCGCACGCGTTTCTGATACCATGAAAATGGGTTGCGCGGTCGCATGGCGAAGGTCAGTTCATGACGGTCCAACTTCCGCCAAGGAGGCGCAACCCATGTATGTAGGATTGGACGTGCATCG
>JALGSU010000060.1 GCA_029821735.1 Candidatus Zipacnadia bacterium
GCCTGCAAGCCCGCGCGCCGGACGGGGCGCGCTCAGAGATGGTCAGGAGCGTGCAGTTGATGCGGTAGTCCGGGTGCGCTGTGTCAGTCTGGCCGAGAAGAGGCCTGCATCTGGGCTCGCCGGGTAGCATCAACCCGCGGCCATAGGGCGGCATCCGAGCTGGCGGCAGATGAACTGTCCCCTCAGCGACGCTGTCAGTGCCGATGCGGCACTCCAGCGAGGCCACGCAGCCGTGGGCCGCGATCCGAGCGAATTGGTGCCGGGAGCCCGGTGCTGAGGAGAGAATGGCACGCAGGGGCGCTGGGTGGCCCGCGGCAGTCGGCCACCGCTCTCACTGCGGGTGGCGTCAAGATGGGTGCAACACCACCAGCCGCGCCCGCTCGCCGTCTGTCACCGGTTCGCCAGCCACCACCGGATAAGGCGCACATCACGCGGTGCCGCGCGCCCCTGCGCGTCAGGGCCACACCGATACCCGGTGCCGAAGGCGGTCAGGAGCGAGCCATCCGGCAGGAGAACCGTTGATGTGGCCTGGCTGCTGGGCCACCATTCATTCCTGCCCTTCAGGTGGCCTGGCCAGTGGGCGAGGACAAGGCGGTGTGGTAGGTCCCAACTTCTGCCATTGTCGCGGCTGATGACTGCCTCGATCCCAAACTGCACGAAGCCCTCCGCGTTGCGTGGATAGCCCGCGCGGACGACATAGGTCATCAGGATGCTGCCATCCGCCATGAGCACAAGGCTCGGGTGATGGCGACCATAGTCATACAGGCGATCAACCGGTGACCATGTCATGCAGTCGTCTTCGGAGACGCATGTGCCCAGACCCTCGTAGTGGTCGATGTTGTCCATGTACTGCCGCGCCATGTCGGTGCGACAAGCCGCGACGGTATCACCGTTGCTCGCCCGCACCAGGGCCACTTCCGAGACAGCGTGCCAGCCGAGAACGGGGATGTCCTCGCTCCAAGTGCGTCCACCATCGGCGCTGAACCGGATGAATGCCCGCTGATAGCCGGCCTGCGAGCCGGGCTCGCCGGTCTCCCAGTTGTACCCGGTCTCGGCCAGACGCGTCACCTCACCGGTCTGAGGGTCCCGGTCAACCAAGCATGGGTCCCATGTGTGCCAAGGCTGTCCATTGGACGCAGGGGGTATGGGGAGAGGGCCTTCCCACGTCTCGCCATAGTCGCTGCTGAACCATCGGCCGGAGGCATTGAGCAGGAGCTGACCCGCCCCAAGGTATGTCAGACTGGTACCCAGACCAGCTGCTTGGTTTGCCTGCGGGTCAGGTGAAACGGGCGATGGCTCACCCCACGTATCGCCGTGGTCGTCGCTGAAGAGGATCATCGGCTGGTGAGGGTAGTCGCAGCTCACCAGCATGCAGAGCCGATTCTTCTCGGGCATGTAGAGCATGTAAGGAACCGCGACCACACGGTTCCAGGACTCGGTGAGAACCTGTGATTGGGCCGGGAACTCCGCCGCAACGATCTCACCGTTCATCCGCAGGGCCTTGTTCGACTGCCAGTGGCCACGAGGCGCCGAGGACACCATGATACCTCCCAGAAGTCCAGTGTTGGACGCTGCAGAATGAATCGCCCGCGATGTGCCTGCGGGCCCTCCGAATGGTGCTTGCCCAGCCACTTGTGCCGGTCACAGTTCTTCGCCACTCGCTCGCCCTGTCCCTCCGAATCCATCTCTCCGTGCAGCTTCAGGCCTCTTCTCCCTCGCGAGAGCTTGCAGTGCCTGGGGCTGCGGGACGCCCAGCCGTATTGCCCTCCAGCAATCGGTATGGGTGTCACGTTGGTGTGTGGATGCATCGGGACCGCATGGGGAGACAGTGAGATGAGCAGGCAGTGGCATGGACCCGAGTAAGAGGAATGGACGGGCACGCGGGGAATGAGCATGTCACGTAGCCCAAAGCATGCCGCCAGCCTTTCGTCTCTGCTCGGCCCTACGCCCAGAGCTGCGTGGCCCCGCCGAAGTACCGTACTGCCGCTTCTCCCACTACCACGGCACCCGTGGGAAGCTGGGCCGGGCCGCGGACGTGGTCGGCGCCCTGGTGGCCGCGAAGGGGATCGGGCTGCGGCAGCCTGACGTGGAGGAAGCACGGGCGAAGCTTCGGCGTCAGGGAGCCGTGGTGGACTGACCGCTCACGGGTCGAGTGCAGGCCCACCCTTCATGGTGTCTGCTGCCGTCGCTGAACACTGGAGGACTCGATGAGGATCTCAGTGCTGGCCCCGTTGTCCGTCGGGCTCGTTCTTGCCGTAGGCGGTCTCGGACTCGAAGCTGTTCTTGCCGACAACATCGCCCTTGGCAAGCCTTACAAGTGGTCCACGCCGCCTCGCTACGGCGGTTGCGCAGACGAAGGCGACACGAGACAACTCACTGACGGCGCGAGCTACAGTGCCGACTGGACGGTCGAGTCGACTGTCGGTTGGGTGCACCAGGGCCGCGTCGAGGTGATCATCGACCTCGGCAGCGTCCAGCCCATTGGGCGGGTGGTCTTCGTCGCGGCCGGTGGCGGGCTTGCAGATGTGTTCTTCCCGGCCGTCACGGCCGTTCTGACCAGCGAGGACGGCGAAGCCTGGTACCTGGCCGGGGCGATAGGCTCTGGGGCGCTCGTTCAGGACCGGACCAAGGAATACTCGCATAGCTTCGAGACGACGGAGCTGCGGGCACGCGGACGCTATGTCCGGCTCGTTTACCAGGCTGAGGAGCGGTATCTGTTCCTGGATGAGATCGAGGTCCACTCGACGACTGCCCCCGCGCCAGAGCGCGGGGAGTCGATCACCGCTGATGAGCTAGACGCCGTGCTCAAACGCGGCCTGACTGCCCGATGGGTGGCCGGCGAGTGGCTCGGGTTTAGAGAGCAGATCGAGGAGCTGGCCGAGGCGGCCGGTGCGCGGGCGCCGATGGACATCCCGGCGCGAGTCGAGGAGATGGACGCGCGTGTGGCGGCCATGGATGTCTCGGACGCGCAGGAGACGCAGACACTCCGCAAAGCATACACCGAGCTTCGGGCCGATGTGGCTCAGGCGCTATATGGCGCGGGCCCGCATGTTCAGCGCGTCTATCCGTGGGGCGAATTCCGGGGCGAGACGCTGCCAGTGACCGGCGAGGGCCTCCCCGACTCGATAGACATCACGCTGTGGCAGGACGAATACGAATCGGCAGCATGGGCCGTCACGAACTTGACTCACGAGCCGCTGCGTGTCACCTTCAGGGCCTCCCCGCTGACGGATGCAGACGGTCGAGAGTACGCGTGGGAGGACAGGCTCTGGTTGCGGTATGGCATCCCCGTCCCCACCCGCGTCGGATTCCGCGTGGTGGATGCCTTGCCACTGGCAGGTAATCGCGATGGCGATGTGGCCGAAGTCGACGTCGTCCCCGGCGAGTATCGGCTTCTGTGGCTGTCACTCCAGGCACGGGACCTGCCTCCGGGCGAATACAGCGCGGAGATCCGCCTACAGGCGGACCCATCGGGAGACTTGCTGCTGGAATCGCCCCTGGCCCTGACCGTCGCGCCGCTCCGAATGCCACCAGCAGATGAGCGCGTCCTGTCTGCCTACAGCTGGGAGCAGTTGACGGGCTGGGATCAACCTGCGGGGGCCGCCGCGGATCTGCGCGCTCACGGAATCAACACGTTCATGATGCATCCGGCCGCCCTGCCGATACCCACCTTTGACATCGAGGCCGCCACGCTCAAGTCCGTCGATTTCGCGCCGCTGGACGCTGCGCTAGCCCGATGCGAAGGCCAACCGCGCATGCACGGCGTGTTCTGGGGAGGCAACCCGAGCTTCTGGGGCCTGGATCTGCACAGTGCCGACGGAGCGCACATGCTCAAGCAGTTCTTCCGCGCATGGGCGGAGCACCTTGAGGAGGCGGGGATCAGCCCGCCTGATCCGGATCGCGACGCTCATCAAGGAGGCGGACCCTCGGCTGTCGATCTTCTGGAACCACGTTAACTCGTCAGGCGTCAGTACCGAACTGATGAGCCGCGTAGGGCCCTACGCCGATATCGCTTGCCTGAAAATCCTCACGACGGCCGACTATGAGGACTTGTCTGAGCAGGAGACAGCATTCGAGGCGATCCGCGATAAGCACGACCCCTTGGTGTGGACATACGCGTGCAAGGGCCCGGGTCGGCTGATGCCGCCCGACAGATACTACAGGGACCTTGCCTGGGAGACATTCCGCCGGGGCGGCACGGGCACCGGCTTCGGGGTGGTCTACTTCGCCGAGAGCGCTCCCCCCGGGGTCACACGAGCTGAACCGATCATCCCGTCCCGACGTTGGGAGGCGTTCCGTGAAGGTGCGGAGGACTTCGAGTACCTCGCCCAGGCGCGCCGCGCAATCGCCGCCGCGAGAGACGAAGGCAGGGAGGCCTCCACCTGTGACCGGGCTGCGGCCGTACTGGATCAGTCCGTCGGCACAGTGCTGACGGCGTCGGACAGGCCCGGTCGCTACGATGATGCTCGCGAAGAGCTAACCCGGTTGATCCTCCGTCTCCGCGCCGAAGCCGGCAACGGGGGGTAGAGATCCACTGTCCGTCCCGAAAACCCGATCTGGGCGCCGGGCCGCCCCGGAGTCGTCCTGAGCGGGCCGGTCAGGGGTGGCACCGGACCTCGGATCAGACGGGACCGCCTTGGGGGCAGGACATCCCCCCCCCCCCCCGCGCTGCCAGTGCCGATGCGGCAATTGAGCGAGTCCACGCAGCCGTGAGCCGCGATCCGAGCGAGCTGGTGCCCCAAGCCGAGTGCTCAGGAGCGTACCTACGTGGGGCGCCCCACAGACCCTCATCCTTGGCGCACGCAGGGGCACTGTGTGGGGCGGGGTGGTCGGCCCCCTGAGCTCACATCTCCGCGCGATCGCCCAACGACAACGGCAGGCAGTCTGCCTCAAAGGCTGAACTCTCTCACTGCAGGTGGCACTAAGACGGGGGCAAGACCAGGAACCTACTGGTACCACATAGAGACTGGTATCGTTGATGGGGGCAGTACACCACAGCGCGATCCGAATCATCTCGCGAGTTGTCTGGACCTGGGGCGCGCACCATTCCCCGGCACGCACACCCAGGCCAGACGTCCTCTGACTCGTTCCCGCATGGACTGGCGACTGCTGACCGCCGCATTGGGCGACTCGTCAGCCGCGTTCACCGACCGTCGCCGCCTGCAGCGCCATCGGCCCATCGACCTCCTCGCAGACATCGGGGGCAGCGTCAAGCTCCTGCGTGCGCTTACGGGCTGCCTGCAGGGCACCGCCCGCCATCATCTGGGCCAGTCGGGCCTGCACTTCACGTGGGCTGAGTTCGGGTTCTTGCGACTCACACCAGGGCGTATGCTCAGCAGCAGCCGTCATCGAGCGTCACCACCCGTGTTGTCCTGGCCGAAGGGCAGATTCGTGACCGCCTCGCGCTTGCTGCGCAGGTCGCTGTGCAGGTAGATGGCAGTGGTAGAGATGTCAGCGTGGCCCATGAGTTCCTGAATGGTGCACAGGTCGGTGCCACACCGCGCCAGTTCGCTGCCGTAAGCGTGCCTGCAACTGTGAATGGTGTATCCTTCGTCCTCCAGACCAGCTCTCAGAAGCAGTCGCTTCCAGATGCGCTGGAGGGCTGTGTTGTCCAGGCGGTTGCCCTCCCGGTTGAGGAAGATGAGGCCCTGGCGTATCCCCGTGTCCTCGATGTGGCGAACCAGAGCCACCTGCGCATCAACCGGTAGTGGAATGAGGCGCTCGGCATCCCCCTTGCCGATGATGCGCAACTCGGAGAGATCCTCGGACAGACCCGCGACGTCCACTCCGAGCAGTTCGCTGCGCCGCAGGCCTCCCATCAGCAGCAAGCTGATGAGCGCCCGATCCCTCTTGGTATGGGCAGCCCCGATCAGACGCTGTGCCTGTTGAGCCGCGGGGAACTTGGGCAGACGCCTGCGGCGTTTCGGCAGCACGAGGCCCGCCGCCGGGTTAATCGAGATGGTGCCTTCTCGCTGCAGGTGACTGAAGAGCCCGCTCAGGGAGTAGGCCGCGCGCCGGACAGTAGACGGACTGAGACCGGTGAGGGTGTTGAGATACTTCTGCACCTGCTGGCGCGTGATGACCGTTGCGTCATCAGGCAGATCGTGCGCTGCCGCCCAGTCGAGGAATTGGCCTATATCTCGACGATAGGCGACGATGCTCGTTTCGGCCAGGCCCCGGTATTGAACTCTGGCAGTGCTTCTGAGGTGGGTGTCATTGAGGTCGACACCTCCGTTCGGGGCGTTTTGCCCCGGCGTTGCCCGGGATCATGTCCCGAGCTGTGTCGACCTACCTCAATATGTGGTCACGTGTGGAAATCGCGCTGCCACGAACCAACAGAAGTGAAAAGGCGCCGCCAAGTGGGCGGCGCCTTACCATGGAAGGGAACGTCGTCAGCCTGCGCTACTCGCCTTCAGCGAGCAGGCGCTCCACCTCCTCCTCAGGTATGAACACGCGTTTCCCGTGCCTGACTTCCTCGATCTTCCCCTCAGACCGCCAGTTGTGCAGCGTGCGCGGCTCTTTATTGAGCCGCTTCGCCGCGATCTCAAGTGACAGCAAACCCTCTGTGGGGTTGGGTATACACGCCGATTGGCGATGGTCCTCGGGGCGCCGGGATCGATGTCGCGCACGCGGGGCGTGGGCAGGTAGTCTTGGCGGTGCCAATAGCGCAGTTGCTCCTCAGTGACACGACACGCCAAAGCCATCTGACGACGGTACAGATACTCCACACCATCCTTCTCGAAGGCAACCTTCACCTCGAGCCCAACGTCCGACATGCGCCCCGTACGCGCGCTCTCCTCTGCAAAGACCTCCGCGGCTTCCCCGTGGCTGTCCGTCAGGTCATTTCCACCCGCTTCCGTTCTGGGGTACACCGCATCCTCACCATAGCCTAAGACCTCCGCGCCTTCCTCGTCGCTGTCCGTGAGGTCACCCGCGTCCGTTTCCGTTTCGGAGTACTCCACATCCCCACCGTAGAAAGCATACGACTGACGAAGGTGGTTCTCGAACTTGGCCGATATGTAGCGGGCGAAGCCCACATGCGCCATCTCACGGCTGCTGATGGGTGCGCCGGCTTTGGCGAGTTGCCGGTCGAGTTGATCCCGTATCTCGACAGCCGAACTCAGTAGCGCTCTCAACTCCCCGATCACGTCTTCCTTCTCTGGGACATCCGCCCACTGATCCCTGGTCGCCCTTGCACGACGTAGCATCTCAATCGCGTGGCTCTGAACCAGGGGCTCATACATCGCCTCCAGCCTCGCTTTGAGTGCCTTCTCGCCGAAGCCGGGCACCACTGCCTCGACGACGACCGGGAAGGCCGTATAGGTCCACAGCACCCAGTTGCTGATACTCCACGACACCAGATCATCTCCGCCACCCAACTGCTGGTAGCGCACCATATCCATGATGCTGACCTTCGGGATTACCGTGAACCCGTAGAAGCCGTTACCGTAGCGAAGCACCTCGCGCCATTCCCGCTCAACGGCGGCCTTGAACTTGTCGTCATCGTCCTTGGGAAGCTCCGAGAGCTGCTGGCCAGTCAGCCTCCAGAGGATGTATTTGATGCTCTCCAATGCTATCCGTTCGAAGTGGCTGGGCACCCGCACCGAGGTGTCGTTCTGCACCATGAACTTGTTGGCGATGATGATCGCGCCCTTGATCGCGTCAAAGGCTGCCTGCAGCAATCGACTTCGGTTACGTAAATCAATGTCGTAGTAGAGCAGACCATCCTGGATGGTTCGCTCCCATATTGGGGCGAGGAACTCCGAGAGGACGAACTCACAGGCCTGTCGCCGAGCGAGTGGCGAGGTGAGGGCGCCATCCCTCAACAGCAGATAGTCGCTATCTGAGACCTGCGTGCCAGCCCGCCAGTCCTCGAGGATACGACGGATATCCGGCTCCGACCTCGCGGTCGCCGCGCACTGCGCCTGCAGGGCATCGCGCGCATTGAGGGCACGGGCGCGCGGCTGCCCAAGGGGCCAAAGTTCCAGGCACTCGTCCGTGGGCTTCATTGCTCGGGGGCACTTGGGCATGTGGCTGCAGAACGGGCACGGATTGGCGGCTGCGACATCGAACTCGTGTATGGGAATCACCCCGCGTAAGTGATCGGCCTCACATCAGGCGTGAACATATGTTCGACGCTATGATACCAGAAGATTCGGCCAAGTCAAGCTGAGTTGGTCGAGCCACCCGTGTCAACGCAAGGCTCCAGTGCTGTGCCAGCGCTGAGATCGCCTGCGAGTCTGCCTAAGGGGCTGGACACTCTCACTGCAGGTGGTATCAAAACGGGGGGCAAGACCAGGCACTACCGTCCGCGCAACGCCTCGACAGGATTCTGTAGCGACGCTTGTCTGGCCGGATAGAGGCCGAAGATCACGCCGATGGCCACTGAGACGCTGCCCGCCACCAGCGCCGCCGGCAGCGAGAAGGCCATCGCCCACTCTGTCAAGCTGGCGGTCACGGCTGCTCCAGCTACGCCAAGGGTTACGCCCGCGAGACTACCGACAATGCTGAGCACCGCTGCCTCGGTGAGAAATTGCACGAGGATGTCCCGGCGCGTCGCGCCCGTCGCGCGCCTCAAGCCGACCTCACGGATGCGCCCGCGAACCGACATCAGCATGACCGCAAGGATGCCCACGCCTCCCACCAAGAGCGAAATGCCCCCGATGCTGGTCAGCAGCAAAGTGAATGATCCGCTGATCTGCTGTTGCGCGGCGATGATCTCGGATTGGTTCTTCACTGTGAAATCGTCATTGGCGCCCTCGCGGAGTCGATGCCGCTCGCGCAAGATAGCAGTGATTTCACCCCGCACAGCTTTCAGCCGCTCGCTGTCGTGCACCTTCACGTAGACAGTGGTGACGTGGGCGATATTGAGCAAGCGACGCTGTCCCGTACTCAGCGGGATGAACACCTGGTCATCCTCGTCCTGGCCGTTGATATCGAGTCCCTTACGCACCATCACACCGACGACCTCGAAAGGCACACGGCCGATGCGTATAGTGGCGCCAAGCGGATCGCTCTCCGCAAAGAGAGCATCGACCACCGTCTGACCCAGAACCACCTCGCGAGCCCGCATGCGCTCCATGTGCTCGGTGATGAAGTCGCCGCGAGACGGCCCGAAGTTGCGGGCCTCCTGAAAGTCCGGCGTGGTGGCAACCACGGTTGTCTCGGCGCTGACACCTTCCCAGCTCAGCTCCATTTTCTCCGTCGCGGCCGGCACAGCCGTGTCGACATCCCGCAGCCGTTCGGCTATTACTTCGGCATCATCTGCCGTAAGGGTAGTCACCATGGTCGCCTTCTGTCCGCGCCCGGCAGAGATGCGTGTCTGCCCGGGCGCGATCACCAGCAGGTTCGTACCGAATGCCTCTATGGCACCCTCGATCTCTCGTTGCGTGCCCTCGCCGATGGAGACCACTGCCACCACTGCGCCCACGCCGATGGTGATGCCCAGCGTCGCGAGGATGGTCCGCATCTTATTGGCGCTAAGCGCGCGCCAGCCAGCCCGGACGACCCGTAGCATCCTCACGTGGATATCACCATCACTCCGAGCGCAGCGCTTCCACGGGATTCAGCCGCGCCGCTCCTCTCGCTGGCTGGACCCCGAAGACCAGACCGACGACGACGGAGAACAGGGCTGCGAGGAGCACCGCCATCCATGAGAATGCGACCGGGACCTCGCTCACAATCGGCAGCAGCCATGCGACCAGGCCGCCGAGCCCCACGCCCACCGCACCGCCAGCAAGCGTCACCAGCAGCGCCTCGGCACGGAACTGCTGCTCGATATCGCTCTGACTCGCGCCCACAGCGCGGCGCAAACCGATCTCGCGGGTACGCTCACCGACCGAGATCAGCATGATGTTCATGATTACCACGCCGCCCACGATCAGCGAAATTGCTGCCACGATGCCCAGGAAGACAGTCAGCAGGCGTCCGGTCTGCCCCGCGAAGGCCACGACCTGCTCGGCTTTGCGCACCTGAAAGTCGCGATCCTTGGGGCTGCGGATGCCGTGGCGGTCATCCATGAGCGCTTCGATTTCAGCAACCGTCGCGTCAAGTCTCTCAATGTCGCGCAGCCCGATGACGATCTGCGACAGGTGGTTGACGTTGTAGAGTCGGCGCGAGAAGGTCGAGAGCGGGATGATGATCCGGTTGTCGAAGTCCCCGCCCATGGGTGAGGAGCCTTTGGGCGCCAACACACCTTTGACGATGAAAGGCGTACCTTCGACACGGATGGTCTCCTCCAGCGGTGACGCAGTGCCGAACAGCTCATCGACCACCGTCTGCCCGACAATGCAGACGCGCTTGCCGGCGCTGATGTCCTCCTGGTCGATGAACTCCCCCTCGGTGAGGTTGTAGTTGCGCAGCGTCTGCCACTCGGGAACGATCCCGAAGGCCATCGTGGTCGCGCTGGCATCACGGTACTTCACCGGCACCTGTGATTGTCGTTGCGTCGGCGCGACAGTCTCGACGTTGGCGATTTCATCGATGATCGCCTGCGCATCATCGCTCGTCAGGGTCGGCGGCGCACTGTCCACGCTGGACTCCTGACCCCGCCCGAAGCCCCCTCCCGGCTTCCGCACCAGTATCGTGATTGGCGCCTCAGCGAACATCTGCGAGGCTTTCTCTTCAAGCTTCTGTTTCGTGCCGGCGCCCACGGCGAGAATCACGGTGAGCGCGGCGATGCCGATGACCACACCGAGCATCATCAGGAACGTCCGCAGCATATTGCTCGTCAGCCCCCGCCAGGCCACGGCGAGCACACTTGAGGTGGTCATGACTGCGCCGCCTCCTCCTCGGCTATCTCGGCGAGCTTGGCCTCGGCGTCGCGCGGGGCCTCAACGGGCGCGTCGGAGACGATCGCGCCGTCCTCGAGGCTGATGATCCGTCGCGCGTACTCGGCAAGGTCGAGGTCGTGAGTGACTACGACGATGGTGCGGCCCTGCTCGTTGAGGCGCTGGAAGATCGACACGATCTCCAGGCCGGCTTGCGTGTCCAGGGCCCCGGTCGGCTCGTCGGCGAGCAGGATCGCCGGGTCGGTGATGAGTGAACGCGCGATCGCGACCCGCTGCTGCTGCCCGCCCGACAACTCGGTGGGCAGGTGGTGCGTACGGTCTCCAAGGCCTACGTCCTCCAGAAGCTTGATCGCCCGCCCGTGTCCGTCGACGCTACCGCGAGCGTACATCAGCGGCAGTTCCACGTTCTCCACCGCAGTCGTGCGCGCCAGCAGAATGAACGACTGAAACACAAACCCAATCTTCGCATTCCGAACCTGAGAAAGCTCCTCGTCAGCAAGCGTCGACACGTCCTGGCCATCGAGCAGGTATTCGCCGCTGGTGGGCTGATCGAGGCAGCCCGCGATGTTCATGAGCGTAGACTTGCCACAACCTGAGGGCCCGACGATGGCGACAAACTCGCCCTCCTTGATCGATAAATCGAGTCCGCGCAGGGCCTCGACAACGGTTTCACCGTCACCATAGTGCTTCACTACCGAACGCATCTGAATCATCCGCGTCACACTCCCATCGCAACTGAACCCGATTCTCAGTTGCTCTTTGCTTTGTCCTCAAGCTCTCCGACGAGCACCGTATCGCCCTCTTTCACGCCGCTGAGGACCTCGGTGAACGATGAATCGCGCAGACCGGTCTCGATCGGCCGCGGAGTGAACTGTCCGTTCGCTTCGACGTAGACCACGCGTTTGCCGCCCTCACGGCGGATGGCGGCGTTCGGGACCGTGAGCACGCTATCACGGGCCTCCATCATAATGGTCACGTTCGCGGTCATATCAGGCTTGAGCAACCCCTGCGTCTCGTCAATCGCGATAACGACATCGTACTCCACCACGTTCTGCTCCATCTGCGCCTGCGGGTAGATCGCTGTCACCTCGCCGGTGAACTCCCGGTCCGGGTAGGCGTCCACGAAGAAGAGCGCCCCCTGCCTCTCCTGGACCCGGCCGATGTCCGTCTCGTCCACGAATGCGTGCACTTCAAGCCGATCGAGGTCCACTATCGTGATGAACGTGGGTGCCGAGAGTCCGGCCGCCACGGTCTCACCCTCTTGAGTGGTGACCGAGCCAACAACCCCCGACAGCGGCGCGTGAATCTGCGCATACCGCAGTTTCGCCTCGGCCTCGCGCAAAGCAGCGCGGTACTGCTGGACCTGGGCGCGGGCAGCCTGGGCGGCACGCCGCTTCAACTCCACGTCCACCTGTTGGGCCTGTACCCTGCGCAACGTCGCGCTCGCGCGCTCCACCTCAGCCTGCGCCGACTGCACCTCCTGCTGACTGATCGGCACCCGGCTGACATTGGCATTTGCGGTCCGCAGGGCGGCCGCCGCGCGAGCAGCCTCTGCCTCCGCCGCAGCGACATCGTGCTCGGCGAGTTCGACCTCGACCTCGCGGCTCTCGACCTCCACCAGATGTGAGCGAGCCCATTCAAGGTCGGCCCGGGCCTGCTGCAGGTCCTCGGGCAGTGATTGCGTGCGCAGAAGCGCCAGACGCTGGCGAGCAGCATCGAGGTCGCCCTGCGCCACATCACGTTCGGTCCTGCGCCGATCGACCTCCTGGGCCGCGATGTAGTCTTTCTCGAACAGCGTGGTGGCACGCTCCAGATTCTGCTGTGCCTCGCGGAGCCGGCTCTCATTCTGCCGCACTGCGGCCTCGGCGCCGGCAATATCCTCCTGCCGCGCGCCACGTTCCACACGCGCCAACTTCGCCTCAGCGCTGCGCACCGCGGCCTGCGCCTGCGCGATCTGTGCGCTCGACGTCGACTCCTGCGCTTCAGCTCGAGCCCGCGCCTGCTGCAGCCGGGCCAGCGCTGCGTTAAGCGTATGCTTTGCCTGCTCGACGTCACTTTCTGCTCGCTCAGGCTCCACGCGCGCGTCAGTCTCAGTCTGCCGCAGACGCGCGCGGGCAGCCGCCAGGCTGCTGCTGGCTTCCTCCACAGCCGCGACGGTTTGCTCCGGTGCAGCGCCGGCCGCGGCCTGTGCCTCCCGCCATTTCTCCTGAGCCGTGACCATGTCGGCTTGCGCGCGTTCGACCCGCGCCTGCAACTCGCCATCATCAAGTCGGGCGATCAGTTCGCCACGTTCGACAACGTCGCCCACGTTGGCGTAGAGTTCCTCAACGCGCCCCGATACCTGAGCGCCCACGCGCACCTCGGCTCCGACCATCGGCTGCACCGCGCCAAGCGCCTCGATCCCTACCGAAAGCGCGCGACGCGCGACCTTCGCTGTTTTTGGGCCTTCACGGTCACTCGTCCCGCGCGACCCCATCGCCCAGATGATCCCTCCAGCAATGACCACGACCCCGACAATCAGTGCGATCCATCCGGTCCTCTTCATCTTTGCGGCAACTCCTCCGTCGGCAGCAGTCCCATGGCGCGAGCAACGTCTGCTCGTGCCGCATGATAGTCATAGAGCCCCTCCGCTTGCCCGACCAACGCCCTGCTGAGCGCGGTGCGCGCGTCGATGAGCTCGATCAGCGTGACCTCCCCAACCTGGTAGCGGCCGCCTGCCACTTCCATGCTGTGCCGGGCTAAGGTGACCTCCTCTTCGGCTAAGTTAATCCGCTGCCAGGCCTCCCGCTCGTTCAGCAGCGCCTCAGCGACCTCCAGCTCAATCAGTTGCACTTGCTGCTCGAGTTCGGCGTTCAGCACACGCGCCTCCGCCCGGGCCTCTCCTACTCGTTCACGCGCAAGTCCACCGTCGAGGAGACTCATCGACGCGGTCAAACCGACTGTCCAGGCGTTGTCTGCAGGAGGGAAGCTGTTGTCTCGCACACCCCAGTCTCCCTGGAGTGCGACTTCGGGCCGGCTCGAAGCTCTCGCGGCACGCACCTCGGCTTGTGCCGCATCGGTCTCAGCAGCGATCGCCGTCAACTCACTGCGCTTCACCAGAGCGATGTCCATCGCGGCCGTGCGGTCGAGTGTCGGCGGCAGGGCTGCGCCAATGCCTGCGAGTTCAAGGCTTACGCCCTGCGACATGCCGAGCGAGTTCAGCAGTCGTATTAGGGAAAACCCCTCGGCTTTCTCGGCACTGATCGCCTCAATGTAGGCCCTCGCCACCTCGACCTCGGCGCGCAGCACATCCGCACGCGCGACGGCGCCGACCTCGTAGCGCGCCTTCACCAGTGCGTGGTGCTCGCGCGCCTGATCGCGCACCTCAATCGCAACTTCGACCAACCGCCGCGTACGCAATACCGCAGTATAGGCGCGCGCCGCCTCATTGGCGACGTCAAGCTCCAGCGTGCGAAGGTCGGCGACGGTAGCATCGCGCTGCGAGCGCGCGAGGACAATTCGCGCCGACGTTTCTCCGCTGTCGTAGAGAAGCTGGCGGGCCGAGAGGGTCGCGCTGTAGTTGCGCAGATCGCCCGGCGCCGGTGTGCTGTCGGTGTATCCCGTCCGGACGTCGAGCTGAGGCCCTGTTGCCGAGGCGGCCTGACCGATCCGCGACGCCATCGCAGCGACGCGCGCCTGTGCGGCAGCAATGCGCGGGTTGTGCGCCAGCGCGTAGTCGACACACTCGGCGAGCGTAGTCGGTCCAGTCTGTTCCGCTGCCCCGACATCGGCCGCGATGATGATCGATAGAACCACTATCCAGATAGCGCTGATATACTTCACGAGCAGACGCCTCCGCTGTGCATCATTGACCGCCTCTTTGTCCTCCGCCATGCCCTCGCCCCATCATGGCGCCGGGGCACATGGCCTCACCAGTCAGCTCGAACAGCCGCTCCCTCTGCCCCTCATCCAACTCGACGCTGATATCGAGCATGTGATCCACTGCCAGCCGCTGCATCTCCGCCAAGACACTGCTGGTCTCGTCGATCTTTTCATCGATCCGCTGACGGCTTGGCGGGTTCTCCCGGAGCAACTCCATCAACTCCCGGAGGTGTTCGCGGCGCCGCTCGCGGATCTCCTCGCGCTGCCGCTGGAACTCGACGTTGATCTGATCGACACGCCGCGACTGCTCCTCGGTGAGTTGCAGCCTGGCCGCCAGCGATTCCTCCTCCAGCGGTCTGGGATGCTGATGGCCGACGCGGGCGAAATATCCCGTGATGGCGTAGGCGACAACGCCCAGCACGATGGCGAGAAGGATAGCAGGTGTGGATCGCATTTTCATCCGCCATCACCGTCCTGCGGCCAAGCAACCTGTATGTAGGCGCCACCCAAGCTGTCCTCGGGCAGGTCCTCGAAGGCTTCCAGGCCGAACTGCCACGAGATCGCGCTCCGGTCGGCTACACGAAGTGCTGGCTCCGGGCCCGGAGCCGCCAACCACGCCAGCCCTGACCCCACGGTGATCGCTGCGGCGAATGCGGCGGCTACCGCCCACCCGGGCAGTGGCCGCCAGACAGCTCGACTCAGTCGGGCGAGCGCGGATTCCGCTTCCCTCTCACGCACCCGGGCGAGGACGCCCGTGGCGAAGCCGTCTGCGGGTGATACCTCCGAGATCACGTCAAGCAGTCCGCCAACTGCGGTCAGCTCATCGCGATGGGTGGCGCAGTTCGTACAGCGTGCGAGATGTGCACGCAGGCGGGCCGCATGGGCCTGTGGTAGCTCGCCATCCAGGTAGGCCGATAACTGTTGTCTGGCAGTTCTACAGGTCATCATCTCTGTCGCTCCATCAGTGCATACGTATGAGACGCTCAGGCACTGCGGTCATTTCTCGAGGTATTCCTCAAGCCAGTCGCGAAGCGACGCCCGAGCTCGCGAGAGCAGCCCATCGGCCGTGCCACGTGAGCAACGCATAGCGCGTGCGATCTCGTCGTAGCTGAGCCCCTCGTAGTGCTGGAGGATCAGTGCCATGCGCTGACGGTCCGGGAGCTGCGCCACGGCCGCACGCACGCGACACGACAGTTCGTCGCGCTCG
>JALGSU010000061.1 GCA_029821735.1 Candidatus Zipacnadia bacterium
GCACCCAGCTTTCGAGGGTGGCGCGGTCCTCATCAGTCAACACAACTGCGGTCGCTGGTCTACCCATGCCGCCATTATAGGTTATAACGAGAACTTACGCAAGGGAGTACTAGTAATCACTGCGCCTACCTTACGTTTCATGCAGGATGAAAGTTGGGCGACTGTGTATGCCTGACACATTCTGACCTCGGATAGAAGAGGCGTCGCAGTTTTCGGACTGACAATCGTCCTATGAAATTCGACGCACTTGGTCCGAAGATCCCCAAGGCCGTAGCCAGTTGCGGCAGAAGAGGTCAGGAATTGCTCGTCATTCCAGATCATCGCGTCAGCCAGTCGAATGCAGTCGGCAACCCGTTGGCCATGCTCTACCGGGAGCCCCCACTGGTCCAGTTCCTCATTATCTCGTTCGTCGATGTCGTTGAATAGAGACTGGTTGTCATCAAGCCGGTCTCGAACGCGCCGCCAGCGTTCATCGGGTGACGCTTGAACCGACAGAACAAAGAGACTGCTGCAGTGTCCCAGATGCGCGATCTCCGCAGGATGCTTAATCCCGTCGAGGACAAATACTCCTCCGCCCTCTTCCATAGCCTCATCGGCTCGCGCTGCGAGCGCCTCAGGTCCTTCCGTCTGCCTGAGTCCGTCGCCAAGCCTCTGCAGTTCTGCCAGCGGCAGATTACCGTCCTCATTGCCCGGTATCAGGCGAGACATCCTGATCACGGGAAGATCGAATTCCTCGGCAAGTATCTCCGCGGCAGTTGTACGACCGGCGCCGAAATGACCGGTTATCCCAATCACGACCCGATCCTTGGTCAAATTGATTCCCCCGTTGAACAATAGTCTCCTGCCAGAAAGGACAATCTCGCATGGGTTCTCGCGGCCGGGCCGGAGATGCTCCGGCCCGGCCGCTGGGTTGCGCGTGTGTGTCGGCTTACTCCTCGACCGCGGTGACCGTGGGCGGGTAGGCGAAGTCGAACCAGCGGTCGCCTACCTTTGCCTCCTCGACGTCGCCGCCGTGCACGTAGACGCGGTAGACGAAGTTGAGCGAGTCGCCCTGCGGCATCGCGTAGTCGCCGCGCTTGGACTGGTCGTTGGTGAAGTAGGAGTAGCCCCAGCAGTTGGCGGTGAACAGCCCGTAGCTGCGCACGTGCCAGGTGGTCGGGAAGCGCAGGTTGTAGGTCGAGTCGAAGATCGCGAGGCCTACCTTCTGGCCGTCGAGCTCCCCGGAGTAGTCCACCCACGGGCTCGGCTTGCCCCAGTTCTCGGTCTCGCCGATGCCGCCGTAGGCGTTGACGATCTTGCCGGTGCCGCCCTTCTCATGCAGCGCGGTCAGCATGCGCACCGACAGCGTCCCGGACTCCTTGGTGTCGCCGATGTGGATGCCCTTCTCCGACGCCACGAAGGTGATGTTCCAGTCGATGATCCGGCCGGTCTCGGGCATGTTGAAGACCGTGATGATCGTCCACTCTTCCATCAGCTTGTTCTGCTTATTGTCGAGCCAGTCGTTGACCGCGAGGATCTGCGCGAAGACCGGGCCCTCGGCGATGACTTCGAGGCCCCGGCACCTGGTGTAGCCGTGGCCCTCCTGCTCGTCCCAGTTGTTGGTGCCGTTGACCTCGCCGAGCGCCACGTATATCGACTTGTGGTGCGGATGGTCGGTCTCCGCGTACTCGGTGAGCTCCAGGCCATTGGGGCCGTAGACCGGGTAGCAGTTCGGCCGGACGAACTTCTCGAAGTCGAAGTTGTAGCGCGTGAACATCTCGTCGCCGACCATGAAGGCAGCGGTCTTCGCGTCGCCGTCGAGATCGACGGTCACCTCGTCGAACTCCGGGGCTTCGCGCTCGTCGGTGCAAATCGCGAAGCGCTTCGTCTCGCCCGCAGCCATCGACGGCACGATGAACGCGACCTCACAGTCGCAGTCCTCCGGATCGTCCTCGTCGTACTCGCAGATGCCCACGCACTGCGACGGCACCGCGGCGCCCAGGCTCCCGTCCTCGTTCACCTCATGCACAACGTGGTACTCGTGATCGTCCTCGCACATCATCGGCGCGTAGACGACCGTGTTCTCGCGGTCGTGATTCCCCGCTGCAACATCAACAAAGACATGGTCGCTCATTGCTGCTCCTCCTTGACATGATGCAACACCCGCGCACCGAGGCGCCGGGCCTGTTGTCGGCTTAGCCCTGCGACAGCCGCTGATACGGGAGTATTCGCGCAGGCGAGGCAGTTGTCCTTCGCGCCCAACTGTAGATGGCCTGAGCGCGCTCGTAGCATCAGAAGGCGGGCGGTGGCGGAGCAGCCGCCGTCGTGAATGTCCGGATGTCGCTGAAGAGCCAGCCACGCTGGTTCAAGCGTCCGTTTTCTGGCCGGGCCTCCCCCGAACGACGAGCGCCTACTCGCCAGTAGAAGCGACTACTGGAGGCGAAGGAGTCACTGATTGTCCGCGACATGGTGCCCGCATTGCTTTCATCTACGGCGACCGAATACCGAGGTGTCCTGATTCCATCAGGATCGTCCTCCGGGAACACCTGCACGACGTATTCATCGGCACCGGCCGTGCTGCTCCAACGGAATGTTAGCGAGGACGTCGATTGGTTCTGCGCGCCATCGGAAGGCATCTGTAGGGACGGAGGCGTGAAGTAGGTTAGAGGGGCAGTCGCGTCGCTGCAAGACGAGAGGGCCTCTGGCGGCTGGACGCGGAATACCGACGCGACCGACGTGATTGGGTGTAGTCCGGTGGAAGCAGGGGACGCAACGCCGGTGCCTGCGGCGGCAAGTCGCGGCTCGGTCACCCATTGGACGCAGTGCTGATATGTCTGACCCGCCTCAAGCGCCTGATGATTGATCGTTACATCTACCTCAACGCTACCGCCGGTCCCAATCGCGGTCGTGTAGGGTAGGTCTTCCGACACCTCCAAAGGCGGGATCGCCTCTGGACCATCGTCCCAGACGCTCCCCGGCAACCGCTCACCGATCACCCGCCCGACCAGACTGTCCGGCGGGAATTCGGCGCTGCCCGATCCAGAAGCACGGTAGAACAGCCAAGCCAGAATGCCCGGGTCGATTGGGAGTGTGCCGCGCTGCACTGACACCCGGATAGCTGCAACGTCGCCAGGCGACGACTGGAAGAGACAGGATGTGACACCGCTCGGGATCGCGGGCGGGCAAATCGGGAGCGCACCGTCCGTTCGGCGATACCATAGCCAGACTTGTTGGCCGTTCAGTGCGCCTGTCTCGTAGAGTTCGCCGCCACGCCTGAACAGCATGGACGTGCCGCCGTATGTGCTGTTGGAGAAGAGCCAAGCGTCATTCCCTCGGTATTCCCATGTTCCCACCGAGCACCGCTCGCCCTCGCCTGGCTCATACTTGTATGCCCGATAGGTTCCGTCTGCCGACACGTCAAAACGCCCGACAATGCCATAGTCTCGAAGAGCCTCACGTACACCGCTTGCGCTGAGTGAAAGAGAGTGCGCCCCCCACTGTCCTACCACCCACTCACTCCCAGTGGGTTGAGTGCCCCCTCCACCACCACATCCAGCAATCGTACAGATGGCCAATAGAGCAACCACGCACAACCCGGATCGTTGCCTCATGTCATGTCTCTCCCCTGAATGCATTGCACGAGCAGCACTTCGCGAGGCCCATCTGCGTTCGCTCGCTACCTCACGTACCTACACAGCGCGATCTCCGCGCCTGCGACCGTCTCGGAACGCGAGTCCTCGAAGTGCAAGCCCGCGTCCTCGAGCGCCATGCGCCTGAGGCCGTCGGTGGCCGCCACCTCGGCCCACGGACGCCCGACGCTGTCGGCGAGCTCCGTCGCCGCAACGGCCATCGCCCTGCGGTCGAGGCCGAAGACGTCAAGCTTCGAGCCGCCGCCCTCCTCAACCGCCACCGCCAGCGCCACGGGGCAGCCGCCCTGCCGCGCAACCATGTGCCGCGCGCCCTCCCAGTCATGCACGAAGCTCATGAAGCGCCGGTTGCCCACCAGCCCCAGCGGCAGTAGCCGGATCGGCGCGGTGGGCCGCGAGAGCAAGTAGTCCAGCGGCACGTAGTCCGACGGTTGCGGCTCACCCGCGCGGATCGGCCGCAGCGGGTCGGGCGTGAAGGTCTGCTCGTAGAAGCCCGCGGGCTCGCGCACCATCCACACACCCCCGCGCGGATCGATGATTGAGAGCTCCCAACCGCGGCGGTAGTACATGCCGACGGCCCGCTCGTTGTCGATCTGCGTGGGCAGCATGATCATCCGCACGCCGTCGGCCCCCAGCGTGTCGAGGCAGGTCGCGATCACCCGCCCACCCACGCCCAGGCCCTGGCAGCGCTCGGCGACGTAGAACCAGCCGAAATGCGCCAGCTCCGGGCACGCGAGCGAGACTGAGGTCCAGACGACGCCGACCCACTCGCCGGTGGTAGTGTCGCGCGCGGCGATCATCCGGTCGGTGACGCCGGGCACGCCCTCCTCGATCACCCGGCACAGCCAGCCGCGCCAGCCGGAACGCTCGGGCCCGAGCACCTCGGGGCGGACGTACGGGTAGAACGCCACGAAGTCCTCAGGGAAGGGGCGCTGGAGCACGTGGAGGCTGACGTCATCGGCGCGCATGGCGGATCGCCTCAGTGGCCCTGGCCGGAATCGGAGCCGGGACGGTGCTCGATGGCGCGCTCGAGGTTGCCGCCGAAGAGCTTCGCGAAGCCCTCGTCGGTCAAGTCGAGCGTCCGGAGCTGACGGAGATCGTCCTGGATCAGCTCGACCGCGTTGTAGGGGAAGTCCAGCCCGTAGATCGGCATGTCCTCGCCGAGGCGGAAGATGGCGTCGCCCACGGCGTCGATCCCGAGATACCACAGCCGCTGCAGCTCCCGGTTGAGGATGCTGCTGATGCCGCCGAAGAGGTGCCCGGGGCGGCCGATAGGCAGGTTGTTGCCCAGCACCGCGAGCATGTCCTGGTAGAACGGGAAGCCGCCGAGGTGCTCGAAGACCATCTTCAGGTTCGGGTGCTTCCAGCAGATCTCATCGAAACCCAGCGGGTGATAGTGCTTGATGCGGTACCAGTGCGGGCCGGTGTGGAAGTCCAGCACCACGCCCATCTCCTCGGCGGCGGCGTAGAAGTCCGTCGCGCGGTCGTCGAGGATGTCGAACCTATCGGCGGCCGGGTGGATCTTGCAGCCGTGCATGCCCATCTCCACCGCCGCCTCCAGCCGCGCGACGGCGTCATCGTCCACGGGGCGGATGCACGAGAAGCCCACGAGGCGCGGCTCATCGGCGATCGCCTCCACCAGCCACGCATTCGGCTCGGGGTAGCCGGCGTCGCCCACGTGATTGCGGTGGGGCGCGAAGCAGACCGCGCGGGCGATGTCGCACTCGTCCATCAGCCGCAGGAGGCTGTCAATGCTTCCAGCCGGGCGGACGTCGTCCGGAAAGACGTGGGCGTGATTGGCGAAGATTTCCATGGCAGTTGCCCTCAGTGTCGGTCAATCGCACGCAGAACAGCTATTCCACCGGGGGGCGCGAGGGACCTGCCTCTGATCGCAGCCATACGACTGGGCAACGGCTCTGCACGGGCGAGACGCCCGTGCCACGGTGAGACCGCGCGGCAGGTCCCCACCCCTGCCGCGCCGAACCTTCCGCCACGCACCGCCAACCCCGCGCCCGCCGGACGCACAGCCTCATCGGGAGGTCCCGACCATGCTCAGCGCAAAGACGCTTCTCACGCTCGCCCGCGACGAGATCACCCAGCTCCGTGAGGAGGGCTGCGGCACCACGGTCCTCGACGAGGTGCTGGCGTCCTGCGACGGCGCCCCTGACGGCGTGGTGCAGGACCGACTGGCCGACTTCTTCGAGATGGCCCGACGGCTGAAGTCCTCGCCCGGCTTCGCCTACGAGGAGCCGTCGAAGCTTGACGCGATCCGCGCGGCACGCCCGCAGGACGCTGACCGCTGGACCGCCGAGGGCCTCTCCGAGGCCTGGCTACGCGACCGCCTCACCGGAGCGTGGCTGGGCCGCTGCATCGGCTGCATGATGGGCAAGCCGGTCGAGGGCCAGCGGCGCGAGAGCATCGAGGCGATCCTGCGCGCCGCCGACGCATACCCGCTCAGCGGCTACTTCCCGGTGCTGGAGACGGTGCCCGAGGGCGTCTCGTACAAGGCCGCCTCCGACGACTGCCTCGCGCCGAACATCACGCACGGGGTGCGCGATGACGACACCGACTACACGGTGCTCGGGCTGATGCTGGTCGAGCAGGCTGGCGGCGAGCCGGCCTCGGCGGACGTCGTCGCGGCATGGCTCTCGCGCCTGCCCTACCAGCGCACCTACACCGCCGAGCGCGCGGCCATGCGCAACTTCATCTGTGACGTGATGCCGCCCGAGTCCGCGCTGTGGATGAACCCCTACCGCGAGTGGATCGGCGCGCAGATCCGCGCCGACGGCTTCGCCTACTGTGCGCCCGGCCGCCCGGAACTTGCGGCAACCTACTGCTTCCGCGACGCCACCGTCTCGCACACGAAGAACGGGATCTACGGTGAGATGCTCTTCGGCGCGATGATCGCGGCGGCGCTGGGCGCGGAGGACCTTGAGGCGTGCATCTGGCGCGCGCTGGCGGAGATCCCGGAGAACTGCCGGCTCGCCGAGGCCGTGCGCGAGTGCATGGCGTGGTGCGCCGAGGATGGCACGTGGGAGCAGACGTGGGAGCGCATCATGGCCGACTACGGCCACTATCACGGCGTGCACACGATCAACAACGCGCTGCTGTGCGTGATGGGGCTGATGCACGGAGGCGGCGACCTGCGCCGCTCGATCGCGATCGCGGTGATGGCCGGCCTCGACACTGACTGCAACGGCGCGACGGTCGGCTCCGTGCTGGGGGCGCTGCTGGGCGCGCAAGGCGTGCCCGATGATCTCGCGACTCCGCTCAACGACACGCTGGAGACCGCGCTCTCAGGCGTGACGCGCCTGCAGATCAGCGACCTCGTGGAGCGGAGCCTGAGGGCCGGGATGGCCTAGCGCGTGAGGGACCTCGGACGTGCGGAGGGGAGGGAACGTGATCCCCTCCCCTCTGGACAATTCGGCGACGAGGCCGGTCCGTCAGTCGTCCTCGGGGTGGTGCAGGTGCCCGTGGCGCATCTTCCCCTGCAGCGGGCCCTCGAACCACACGCCATTGAGGTCGCGGTAGACCTCAATTAGCCCATGCTCGGCACCCATTGGCGTCGCCACCATGTGCCCCTCGCCGACCTCGTACTCCTCGCCCTCGTTGGTGATGAGCGCGCGGCCGTCCGTGATGATCCACCACTCGTCGCAGTCGTGGAAGTGCGGGCGGATCGTGCTCCCGCGCTCGAGCTTCATCACGCCGTAGGCCGACCAGTGCGGCGACAGCTCGGGGTTGTCTCGCAGCTCCTGCGGTGTGAAGACGGGCATTCTGCAGCCTCCCGGGTGCGTGGTGTCGATGCGCTCGCCCGCCCCATGCGGGCCGTCCGTACGCGGAGGGTATTCCTCGCGCCTCCGCGCGCACCTCCGGGGGCGTTGCCGTCGTCCGGTCGTATGCCGACTTGCGGCAGAGGAGGGGATGCCCCGCCCCGCGTCGAAGCTGCCTATGTTCAGAGATAGTGGAGGGAGGCGAAGGCGATGCGACGGGTGCTGATCGTGATCGGCGTCGTAACGATCGCGGCGGCCAGCGCGTGCGCGGCATTGCAGAGCCCGGCCGCGGTTACCTGCCCGCGGCTGCAGGCAGCCCCGACCATCGACGGCCAGATGGGCAGCGCGGAGTGGGTGGGGGCGGCCGCCGTGGGACCGGTCGTTCTTGACGGGGGCGGAATGCCCTCGTTGATCACCGATGCGTATCTGGGCTTCGACGACAACGCGCTCTACATCGCAGCGCGCATGGCCGACCCGCAGCCTATGCGGCTGCAGGCCTCGGCGACACTGCGCGACGGCGCGGTCGAGGCCGACGACTCGCTGACGATCCTGCTCGACCCGGGCAATGACGGCGCCAACGTGATGAAGCTGGCCGTCAACTCATCGGGCATCGAGCTGGATGCGATCGACGGTGACACCACGTCTACTGTGGCGTGGCGCTCGTCCGCCGGCCCGACCGAGCGCGGTTGGGAGGTCGAGATCGCCTACCTCTTCGGAGGCGGCGGGACTCCGGCCGCCGGCGCCACGTGGGGCCTCAACGTGCGCCGCAACGCCCCTCGCGTCTACGAACGCAGTTCGATGACCGGCGGCGGCCTTGGCACCGTCATGTTCGCGCGACCGGCTTTGCGCGCCGAGGTTGAGCCGATCGACAGCCCGTGGTTCGGCGCCAACACGATGCCGGTGCGCCTGACGAACCTGAGCGCGAGCCCGGCGACCGTGAAGGTCAATGTGCGCGTCACCGGCGACACGCGGCGCGCGCACTTCTTCGACGTGGCGAAGCTCACTCTTGCCGGCGGCGAGGCGCGCGACCTGCCCGTGACCTACCAGGTCCAGCGCGGCGGGCGCTGCGCGGTGGAGCTATCCGTGCAGACCGTCGAGGGCACAGCCGCCCTGACTGCCCTGCGCACCGCGAACATGCCCTTCGAACTGCCACCGCTGGGCAAGCAGCTCGATGAGGCGCTGAGCTACATCACCGACGCCTACGAGACCTACGTGCGCGTCCCCGCCA
>JALGSU010000017.1 GCA_029821735.1 Candidatus Zipacnadia bacterium
ACGACTACATCAAAGTGCACAACGCAAATGCCCAACCGTTCGAATGGACCAAGCAAGATGTGCGACAAACCAAACCCACAGAACAACTCAAGGACTTGATCAAGTAGGTACTAGGCCCAGGCGGCATGGAGGCGGTTGTGCCGCGGGCCTTCCTCCTGACTCCTTATGCGGATCGCGGATGGGTGCGCAATATGTCGGTGCCGTCGCTTGAGCATCCCAGGAACGTCCCTGCCATCCACGATCACCGCGCCGCCGTCGCGCACTCGGCCAACGGTGGTCCGGATCCGCAGGACGACTCGATAACTTGATTCGTGTATTCGGAGATCCAATAACCCCGATCGGCCAATGGCTGGCAGTGGCCAGACGGTTGCGCCGGCACGCACCAACCACCACTCCAGCCCGAGCCTGAGAGGCAGGGCGCCACTCGTCCAGTCGCTCCCTCACTCGCCAACAAGTCACCATTGTCCGCAAGTCCCAACGCAGCCATAGGTGGAGGTCCGGGGGCGGGGGAGGCGAAACACAGTCCATAGCCAAACCACAATGACAGCCAAGAGCGCTCCTCGGTCGTTGCGGGGGATACCCAGTATGGAAGCAGACATTACGCCGGGCCTAGGCTCATCAATACACGGGTCAAAGGTCTACCGCATACTGTTCTGGGCAGCGATCGTGCTCGGAGTGCTGGACTGGATAGTCTACAGCAACGGAATGTCGTTGTTCCAGCCGTTCAGACGACCGGAGACTACCACGGCGATCCAAGTTTGGCGTGAGTTCGGCCCAGAGCAGACCGATGTCGTGTTCGTTGGCGATTCCCTGACAGCCCTTGGCTTCGTGCCCACCGTGGTGGATGGCGAACTGCGTTCGCAGGGGCATCAGTTGGGATCTTACAACCTTGCAGAGCATGGAGCCTGCCTTCTGGATATTGCCGGTGTCGTGGACTACTTGTTCGGCGTTGGGGGACATCCGAAGTGGATGGTGTTGGGTGTTGCCAGGCACCAGATGCATGTGAGGAATATAGCGCGCTTTCAGCTTCATCGCTCCAACCCGCCGCTCGCTTACCATCTGTTCCGGGCCGATCCCTGCTGGCAAAACGCTTGCACGATGGGAGCGGCCCTGCTCAGAGGGCCCCAAGTGATAGCACAACTGCCCATGCAGCTAGTCCCAAACTACCAACATAGGATAGCCGATGCGAGAGCAGCGAAAGGCTTCGTTGCGGGCAAAGCGCCACGTGCCCGGAACGATGAGAGGGCGGCCAAGTTGCTGAGGCATAGCGCCGCTTTCCAGCCGAATAGTACAGTGGAAGCGGCCCTTGCGCGCATTGCGGATTCTGCGCGAAAGCATCAGTGTCGCCTCATCGTCATCAACATGCCAATGACACGGCCTCGGCTAAACATCGAGAGAGAATGTGGTTACTCAGACTATTTGGCCTGGCTGAGTGGCCTCATGGCCGCGCAGGGCGTGCGCTTCGAAGACATGAATACTCCCCGTGGCTTCCACCTGACAGCGATTTCGGAGACACCCACCATCTAACCGCCGCTGGGGCAGAGCGCTTCAGTCGTATGGTGACGCAGCAACTGCTGATCCCCGAACTGGAAGCGATCGGGGAATGAACTTCGCTGAGGCAAATACGGCGTCTTCCTCCTTGTGGTGTTCACGCTCTTCTGGATGCTCAGGAAACGCAGAACTCTGCGCCACTCAATGCTCCTCCTTGGCAGCTACTTCTTCTACGCACAGTGGAACCTCTACTACCTCGGGCTGATCATCTTCTCATCGCTCCTGGACTTCAGTCTGGGGCGTATGATCCACCGCGAACAGGACAAGGCTCGGCGCCGTCTCTATCTGATCTGCTCTCTTGTGGGCAACCTCGGTGTCCTGGCGCTGTTCAAGTACTTCAACTTCTTCTCCAGCTCGGTCCAGGCACTTCTTGCGGCTACTGGACTGGAGGTCGCGACGCCGACCTTGCAGGTGCTGCTGCCAGTCGGGATATCGTTCTACACTTTCCAGACTCTCAGTTACACGATAGACATTTACAGGGGTAAGCTGACCTCGACGAACAGCCTTCTCGACTTTTCCCTCTTCGTCGGCTTCTTCCCGCAACTGGTTGCGGGGCCAATTGTCAGGGCCTCCGACTTCCTGCCTCAACTCGAGAAACAGCCTGTCTATGACGACGACAAGGCTGTCGAAGGCATCTACCTCATCCTCAAAGGTCTGACCAAGAAGATCATCATCGCGGACTTCCTCGGGCGCTGGCTTGTGGAAGCCGTCTTTGAGGATCCCTCTGCCTACCACGGGCTTCGGGTGCTCATAGGGGTCTATGCCTACGCATTCCAGATATACGGTGACTTCTCGGGGTATACGGACGTAGCCATAGGAAGCGCGAAGATGATGGGATTCGAACTCCCTATCAACTTCAACCGCCCCTACATTGCCACCGACCTGCAGGACTTCTGGCGCCGCTGGCACATCTCCCTCTCCACTTGGCTGCGTGACTACCTGTACATACCTCTCGGCGGCTCACGTGGCTCGAACACCCGGACATATGCGAATTTGCTCATCACGATGGTTCTCGGCGGGCTCTGGCACGGCGCGAACTGGACGTTCGTTGTATGGGGAACGCTGCATGGCGGCGCGCTGGCCATAACAAGGATGGTTCAGCGATCTGGCCTCGTTCCCGCAGGCGAGTTGCCACAATGGGCAGACACCGCAGTGCTGACCCTCAAGCGAATCGCCACTTTCCATCTGGTCTGTCTCGGTTGGGTCTTCTTCCGCTCCCCGACTTTCGGGCAGGCGACGGACTTGCTCCGCAGCCTGACCACCGGTGGCAAGATGGGCATGGACCATCCCTACTCCGTGGGTGCCGTGGGCCTTCTGGTTCTGGCAATTCTGGCACATATCACCCCGAAGGAATGGGACGGTGCGTTCGCCAGAGCGTTCGCCCGAGCCCCAGCGTTTGTCGAAGCAGTCATAGTAGTCTTCGCCATAGCGCTCTTCTCGCTGTTCAGCGACAGGGGTACTCCGTTCATCTACTTCCAGTTCTGACGGACGCTATCAGCGCCAGCACGAGAGACTGCTGGGTTGTCCCAGTTCCCCACACGAACGAAGGTCCGGGTGCGTAGGAGGTGCACGGTGGCGCGTCGGCAAACTACCGCGCTGACGGTAGACGCGGGCCCCACGTGAACGGGCCCGACTAGCCAGACCCCAGTGGGGATGACACCCGATGCACGCGCTGACAATCGACGCCGAAGACTGGGCGCAACTGATGTGCTCATATCTCGGGCACACCATGCCCGTGAGCGAGCAGTTCGTCAGCTCCATCGAGCGGACACTCGATATGCTCGGCCAGCATGACACCCGCGCCACGTTCTTCGCGCTGATACCAGAGAAGGCCCGGTCTTCCCACACGCCTACGTTTCGTGCTGGGCTGCCTGTGGGATGCTTGAGCCCCAGTCATCGACCAGATAGGAGAACGAAACATGCGGAAGGGCCTATCCCCTGTCACTGTCGTGATCCCCGCCTACAACGCGGCGGACACGATTGCGCGTGCGCTGAAATCCGCCTACGCGCAGACCTATGATGACATTGCCGAAGTCATCGTGGTGGATGACGGCTCCACAGACGACACGGCGAGGGTTGTATGTCGCGAGTTCCCCCAAGTTACGCTGATCCAGCAAGAGAATTCTGGCGTAGGTGCCGCGCGCAACGCGGGCATCAGCAAAGCGGAGAACGACTATGTTGCGCTCTTGGACGCCGATGATGAATGGCTGCCTGAGAAGACAGCAAGACAGATGGCGATTCTCGCGCGCGAGCCCGAGGTAGATTACTGTGCATGCCTCCCTCAGATCAGTACCCAGTACCGTTGTCGGCGCCCCTACCGTGAGACTCCTGGCTCGACCGAGACTGTCAGGTTTTTGCCTTACCTGAGGGATCAGCACCCCCCGATCGGTTGTTCGGTGATCGCCCGAAGATCTGCACTTGTGGAGGTAGGCGGTTACGATGAGCATCGCACGTTCCTGGACCTGGACCTTGATCTGTGGCTGCGAGTGCTCGCCAGCGGTCAGAGACTCGTGATGCTCAAGGAGCATCTGTACAGATGGCATATCCAGTCAACCGGTCTGAGCCAGGGCAGGGGGGCGCTGGCTATGCACGAGAGCAGGCTGAAGATACTGGACAAGTGGGCCCCCGGCAAAGTGGCAGAGGCTCGGAACTTGCTGACGCTGGAGCAGCATGCGCAGATAGAGCGGCGCGCGCTCTTGTCTGCCAGCCGTTGCTACGCATACTATGGCGAACTCGATGTATCCCGGAAGTATGCTGAACAGGCGCGTGGCACAGCCGCAGCAGGTTCGTGTTCGCTCTCCGACAGCTTGCTGCTGACCTGTCTGCTCAAGGCCCCATCCATCTACGGGGCGGGCATGAGGGGACTTGCTGTGGGAACAGACCTGATCAAGAGACTGGTCCGTCGCCGTCGCCGATCCCTTTCAGACTCAACCTGAGCTTGGATAACACGAGGCCAGCGCTGGAGTTCACTCGAACACGGAGTCGTTGGGCGAGCCCAATGAGCAGTTGCTCATCGGCGCTGAGCCGGCGCCTTCGGTCGTGCCGCCTCCCGCCTTGGACCATCAGCGACACGGGGGAACTCCTCAAGCCAGAGCAGACAAGAGTCTTGACGCAAGAACCTGACTCCAGTTCGAGCAGATGCAGCCGTCAGCGGGCCGCGCGTGTGTGCCGAAGGCTGGGGTGCCTGGGAGGTGATGGTTGCCTGGGCGTCAAACTACCCGCAGCCGCCCTCTTCCCGATGAATGCGGGGCTTACTTGTGCGGGGGCGGAGCGGCGAGCAGGGGAGGATGACACCCAATGCATGCGCTGACAATCGACGCCGAAGACTGGGCGCAACTGATGTGCTCATACCTCGGGCACACCATGCCCGTGAGCGAGCAGTTCGTCAGCTCCATCGAGCGGACACTCAACATGCTCGGCCAGCATGACACCCGCGCCACGTTCTTCGTGGTCGCGTCTCAGGCCATCAAGCAACCAGCCATCGTGCGCGAGATCGCCGAGTGTGGCCACGAGGTCGCCAGCCACGGGTGGACGCACGCGAAGATGCACGAGTTCACCCCCGACTCGTTCCGCGAAGACCTGCGGCGCAGCATCGACACCCTCGAGGAAATCACCGGGCAGGAAGTCTACGGGCACCGCTGCCCGTTCTTCGCGCTCATGCCCGAGCAGTCATGGGCGTTCGAGATACTCCAGGAACTTGGGCTTGAGTATGACAGTAGCCTCACCACGCTGCTCTGGCAGGCGCAGAAGATCGCGCTGCCCGACGAACCCTTCGTATGCGCTTTGCCCGGCGGACGGGAGATTGTCGAGGTGCCGGCGCTCGCGCGCAAGGTCGGGCCGGTAACCGCACGACTGATCGGCGGGCGGGGCTTTCGCGTCATGCCCTCGAGCTTCTACCTTTCGCACCTGCGCGAGCGCGAGGAGCAGGGCCTCCCGGCGATGATGTATGTCCACACCTATGAGACAACACCCGATAGGCTCATGCGCTATGTGCCAAGTCACCTGCCCATACGGGAAAGGGCGAAACTCGTTGTGGCCGCGAAGGCCTTCGAGGTCGGTATGGGGCGTATGAACCGGGCGCTGCACAGACTGCTGGATCAGTATGAGTGGGCGCCGATGCGCGACGTCGTCGCCGAGCGCAGACAGAAGGGCACGATGCCCCGGGTTGTGGTCACGACGGAAGGCAAGGTTGTGTCTGACTTCGCGGGCGTGCTCGCTTGACCGCCACAGTCTCTGGCGTGGGAGGATGGCTGCGATGGCACAACAAGATGTCCGCGAATTGAGGAAGCTGCTGACGGAACGGGCGCGAGAGATCGACGCGCAACCATCGCCGGTGGGACTCGCGCTCAAACGCCTGGCAGACATCATCGGCGCAGTTCTGGCGCTGCTGGTTTTCTGGCCACTGCTGCTTCTTCTCGCGATACTCGTCAGGCTTGACTCGCATGGCCCGGCGATCTTCAGCCAGCAACGGCTGGGGCAGTGGGGTCGGCCATTCACGCTCCACAAGCTGCGGACCATGGTCAAAGATGCAGAGAAGAAGGGCGCGGGGCTGGCAATCGAGAAGAACGACGCACGGATCACCCGCATCGGTGCCTTCCTGCGGAAAGCCAGTCTCGATGAGCTTCCGCAACTCTGGAATGTGCTGACTGGCGATATGAGTTTTGTGGGCCCTCGACCCTTGCCGGTGACCTATCTGGATCGATGGAATGAACGCCAGCAGTTGCGATTGGTGATGCCTCAGGGCCTCACGGGGTGGTCGCAGGTCACGATGCGTAATGATGGGCCGTGGCCCGAGCGTCTGGAGAAGGATGTCGAGTACCTGCAGAAATGGTCGCTCGGCTTCGACGCCCGTGTGTTCTTCGTCACCTTCGGCAAGGTACTGAAGCGCAGCGGCATTCAGACCGCGGAGGGCGGCGTGGAGGAGTTCAAACCGGAGCATCGTGACGCTGACGCCTAGCTCAACCGGTATGCGGGCTTTCACCCAATCTGTCAAAGCTATCGGGAAAGAGGTAACACACAATGCCTAGCGTGGTCTTTATGGGAAGGAAGCCTGGTGCGGTCGTCGCTCTGGAGCACCTCCTCGAATCGGGCTGGCATATCCCCTGCGTGGTCACTCCTGCCGGCAAGACCACGTGGCTTCCGACTCCCACGCTCCGGGATGTGGCCAAGTCCGCAGGACTGGACGTGTTCGATTGGCGGCAGTTTCGCACCGCGCTTGAGGGTGGCGAGTTGGACGAGGTCGTCAAGGGTGTTGAGTGGGTCTTCAGCTATCTCTTTCCGTATCTCGTCCCTGCCGCAATCCTCGAGCTCCCCAGTAAGGGCGCCCTCAACTTCCATCCGGCGCCGCTGCCCGACTATGGAGGACTGGGGGGATACAACTTCGCAATACTGGAGGAACAGGAAGAGTACGGCGTAACCTGCCATTTCATGGATGAACATTTCGACACGGGTGATGTGGTCGAAGTGCTTCGTTTCTCGATGGACGCGAGTTGCGCTACCGCCTTGTCCCTCGAAGCCATCTCGCAGGAGTACCTCATCGATCTATTCCGAGACATCGTTGATAGGATCGAGTGCGATGTTGAGTTGCCACGGCTGCCCCTCAAAGGAGCCACGCGCTATATCGATAGAGAAGAGTTCGAGCGACAGAAGGTGCTGACTTCTGCCCAGACCGGTGATGCGTTGGAGCGGCACGTTAGGGCGTTCTGGTATCCTCCTTACGATGGCGCAATCATCGAGATCGAGGGGCGTCGCTACTCCCTAGCGACGACGGACTTGCTGCAAGACATGGGCCCACAAATTCACGCGGGAGACTTGGAGCGGCTACGGCAACACGCGGCACGTGGCAAGAAACAGAGGAGTTAGCCGGGGCATCTTTCGACAGGACGCGAGCGGGAACTAACGCAGGCGCATCCCAGGAGTTTTCGGGAGGAAGCATAATGTCTGAGAAACTGGCGATTCACGGTGGAACGGCGGCAGTACCGGACGGCATGGTCGAGACCTGGCCCCCGCTCACACAGGCCGATCGCGACGCGGTACTGAGTGTCTTTGACTCCAACCAGCTGCACACGCGCAACGCCCCCAAGGCTTCCGCGCTCGAGCAGCGATGGGCGGAGTACTGCGGCGCCGAGCATTGCATCGTCACCAACGGTGGCACGCAGTCGCTGCACATCGCGCTGGCGGGCGTGGGCGTTGAGCCCGGCGATGAAGTCATCCTGCCGGCCTTCAGCTACTGGTCCTCCGCAGCCGCGATTCTGCACCAGAACGCGGTGCCTATCTTCGTGGACATCGACCCACAGACATTCACCATCGACCCGGCGCTGATTGAGGACGCCATCACGGAGCGGACCTCCGCCATCATGCCGGTGCACATCCACGGGATGCCCGCAGACCTCGACTCGGTGATGGAGGTAGCCCGCAAGCACGGCTTGCGCGTGGTCGATGACGCCGCCCAGGCCCAGGGCGCGACCTACAAGGGCCAAGCGGTTGGCGGAGCGACAGACGCGACGGCGTTCAGCCTGAACCGGCTCAAGAACCTGACCGGTGGCGAGGGCGGCCTGATGACGACCAATAATGAGGCCGTCTACACGTGCGCGGCGGCGACCGGCGGGCTCGGCAGCGTCACGGTGGACGACGGTGGCACGGAGCGGACGTTCTTCGGCCACGGCTACAACTACCGCCCGGTTGAGTTCGCGGCAGCAATGGCCCTGAGCCAGCTCGACCGGCTTGACGAGTACAACCAGCAGCGGCGCGAGATGGCTGATTACCTGACCGAGCACCTGGCGGATATTCCGGGCGTGAGTGGGCCATACACACCCGATTACGCAGGCCCGGTACACTTCATGTACACCATCGAGTTCATTCCTGACGAGCTGGATATTGACGTGACAGTCGATGAACTGAAGTCGGCAGCCTGGAATGCCCTGGAAGCAGAGGGCGTAGCGATCCTGCAGTGGCAGCGAGAGCCGATCCCGGCGATGCAGTTCTTCCAGGACGAGCGAGGATATGGCAGCGCCTACCCGTGGCGCTGTGGCGATTCGCAGGTCACGTACAACGCCGATGACTATCCTGAGTCGCAGCGCTTCGTGGCTTCACACGCGTATCTGCGGGGCGTGTTCGCGCCTAACAGCATGGACCTGATTGAGCGGTACGTTGACGCATTCCGCAAGGTCTTCTCGCAGATAGACGCAGTGATGGGCTGATCGGCCCCCGGCTTGGGCGCCATCACGCGGAGTTCTGGCAGTGAACTATGTAAACAGTTCACCCTAGTCGCTTGACTGTCACCTGCCAACAAGTGTATTATCAGTCTCGCGAGAGTTCGTATGATTGCAGGGGAGACCGCCCAAGCACTTCTGGGAGGCTCGCCTGTATGCGAGTGGCAGTACATGGCTTCGCACAGCAAGCCCCAAGCCCTGGGAGGGTGAGGAACAGTGCGCATCGCGGCCTACATCGCAGTCAGCGTGGTTCTCCTCGGAGCGATTGCTGGACCGGCAGCCGCACAATCGCAGCCTGGCATCGCAGTGCCCTTCGGCCACTGGGCGTATGATGCGGTCGAGTATTTGACCGATGAGGGCCTGCTAAGAGGTTTCCCCGGCGGGCAGTTCAATGGCGAGCGCCCCCTGACCCGCTATGAATTCGCGGTCACCATCGCCGATCTCCTCAACGCAATGCCCGCAGGCGGCGCGTCCCGGGCCCCGGTTGGCGCGGCGGGCGCTGTTGGGGACGCTGGTGCACGAGGACTCCAAGGGCCAGCCGGCCCAGCGGGTCCGGCAGGGCCAGCGGGACCACCAGGACCCAAGGGTGAGGCAGGATCGCCGCCCTCCGATGAAGTGGTGAGAGAGCTTATCGCAGGGCTCATGGTTGAGTTCCGCAAGGAACTCACCGACCTCAGGGCAGAGGTCGGAGACCTCGGGAGTACAGTCGCCGATCTTGACGACCGAGTCACCACGATAGAGAACCGGCCGAACTTCCCGGTGGTGACCGGCTCGGTCGACTACCGCATTGGCATGATCGCCGATTCGACTCTGAACTCTGAGTTCGACGCCATCACGGCCACCTTTGGGCTGGAGGGCGCGCTCCTCGACGATTCCTACGCTCGGATAGTGCTCAAGCACCATGACAACCTGCAGCCGCTGTCGGCGCTTGGCGTCGAGGTCGACCGGGGACCACTGGTGGTCGCGCCTGTCGGCCCACCGGACCCGCGCCTCGGTTACGGCGTCGGGGACGTCTTCCTGGATGAGGCGTGGGTCAGCTTCAACGGCTCATGGCCCACCGAATCGGAGTGGAAGTTTGGGCGCCAGTACCAGCGCTACGGGCTTGGTCTGGTCGTGGACAACGATCGCCTGTCACAGCAGGGCGTCCACGGGCAGTTCGACGATCTGTTCGGCGGGGACGTAAACGTGGAGTTGTTCCTGGGTAGCGATCACTATGGCAACCTGCCAGCGGCGTATGCGGGCCTGAAGAACTGCTACGCCTCCGCCTACTTGCAGTATGCTCGGCCGAAATGGTCAATTGGTGTGCCGTGGCTTATCGATGGTTATTCGGCCGACACCGGAGCTGGCGATCTGTGGGACGAGGCGGCTTGGGGTGTTGACTTCTGGTGGCAGTTCCTGGGCAGGCGCGAACTGCATGCCGAGTACGGTCGCCTTACAGAGCACGCCAACCGTTCCACCAGTAGTCATCCAGAGAACTTGAATCCCGAGGCTTGGATGGTCACGGCTGACCTGTGGAATGATGATGATCTCCGCCTGACGGGAATATATTCCACCGTCGATCCGGAATACGATATCGTCTATTCGTCCGTGCACCCGTACTTCGAGCAATTGATGATCCAGCCCGGGGCCGTAATGCTTCCCTACGAGCGCTGGTGGTACCGAACACTGGCTCTGGCTAACGTGGAGACGGTCGGTGTCTCAGGCGAATGGAAGGGACTCGAGCCGAAATCTACAGTTGGCTTCGTCTACTACCAGCTATCAGAGAATAGCGGCCTCTGGAAATCGAAGCTGCTCGATGAGCTGTCTCACGATCGGCTGTATATGGTCAAGTATCGCTATGACTTCAACGAGAACCTGTTCTGCAGCCTGACCTGGGCGTATGAAGAGCCCGCAGCCAACACTTACGTGAACTGTAACAGCATAGTGATGCTGCGCACGATGCTATCGTTCTGACCGACGCGAGAAGCCTCTACGGACCCGCCCGCAGACGGGCGCGGCGAGCGTCGCTATCGGAGTGTTGGCGACGCGGCGGGGGACCTTTGTCGACATCAGACGCACGCATGTCTTACGTATGCTAAGGAGTGCATGGGATGATCCAGGCAAGCTCTTCCGGCCGCTTGCTGATATGCATTGCGATCGTGGTCGTTATGGCCCTTGTCACTTGGGGATGCGGAGGGGGAACCTGCGGCTGCACGGAGGGTGGCGTCATCGGCTGGGTGTACGTGTCGCTCGATGGCTCCTCGGTGATGATTATCGGTAACAGAGTCGCCCCCGACGGGTATGTGCCGGCCGAGGGCGCACACGCCTTCATCGAGGGACTCCCCTGGTTCGAGGACATAGTGGACGAGACTGGTCGCTATGCCATCTATGGTATACCTCCCGGCACCCACACTATCGTCATCGAGGACTCGGAGGGCACACGCCTGGCGACGATCACCGTGCCGGTGCGAGCCTGCGAGATCACAATCGGTGGTGGCCACTCCGAGGGCGGAGGCGGCCTTTAGCCTTTTGACTCCAATGCGAGCGGTAACACTTTGGCGTTCCAGTACATGGAGAACATAGTCAATCAGACTCAGGCCAGTAAGGCCGCTGCACATTTTCGCGATGGTGACGTCCACGCAATTGATCAAGAAGCGACGCTTCGGGTTTCTGCACAGATGCCGATATAGATGACATAGCGCAGCATCTTCGCTCCAGTGCCTCGCAGACAGTGCGCACTCCCTGGTGCCGTGCCGGCTGAAGCAGGCGATTAGAGGCGGTCGACGGGCCGCGTCTGCACCACTGCCGTACCGGGCGCGAAGATATCGCGTTCATCCGAAGTGTGCGCAATACTTCGGCGAGAGCGCTCGCAATAGCGGGCAGATATGAGGCAGGAGCGACCGACGCTGGCGACCATTTCCACCACGTCAAGGCGAGGAGGGCGCTGACTACCGTGGGGTCTCAGCTGAAGGGCCATAGACTACTGCTGATCGCGTTTGACGGCCTGCTGGTGAACGCAGCGCTGCTCCTCTCGCTGTGGCTTCGCCTGGAAGGCGCCATTACGCCCGAGTGGCTTGAGTTCTACAAGATCGCCGCCCTCTGGCTTACACCTTTCACTCTGGTCGCGGGCTGCCTGTTCGGCCTCTACAATCGTGTGTGGGAATATGCGCGGAGCACTGCAGTGGTTGCTATCCTCTTGGCTGTGTCATCCGCGTCGCTGCTTGGCTACCTCGGCATCTGGTTCTCGCGCCCCGTCCTGTTCTCTCGTAGCGTGCTGTTCATGGCCTGGCTCCTCGCCATCGCACTGATTGGCGGTTCCCGCTTCACTTGGCGACAGATACGGCGCTCCTCGCGGATCAAGGACGTGTGTGCAGCCGGGGTCAATGGCAGGCGCCGCGTCCTGATATATGGCGCCGGATTCTCAGGCACCGCGTTCGCGAGTCAGCTGGCTGTCTCGCTGGATTCACCGTATCACATATGCGGCTACGTGGACGACGACCCGACTCTCAACCGTATGATTATAGGTGAGCACCGCGTGTTGGGGAGCGGCGAAGACCTCTCGCATTTGGTCGACGAGTTCGATATCGAAGAGGTAGTCCTGGCCACGCCGTCTGTCTCGGGGAAGCAACTCCGGGATATGCAGCAGCGCGTCGAAGAGGCCGGGGCGAAGGCGACCATCTTGCCAAGACCCGTTGAGCAGTCCGACGCTGAAGCCCTGAGCGACAGCGTCCGCCCGCTCGAGTACCGGGACCTGCTGCGGCGGGAGATGACGGACGTAAGCTTGGCGCTGAATCAGGACTACGTCGGCGGCCGGACGATTCTGGTGACCGGGGCCGGTGGCTCCATCGGCTCCGATATCTGCCGGCAACTGTGTCGCTATGCGCCGAAGAAGCTGGTCCTGCTCGGGCGCGGCGAGAACCGCATCCACCATGTGTACCGCGAACTCACCGCGAGTTTCCCTGACGTCGAGCTCGTCCCTGTCATCTGCAACTTCACCAATGAGAAGCACGTTGGGGACATCTTCGCGGAGCATCGCCCCGAAGTTGTCTTCCACGCCGGCGCGCACAAACACGTCTACCTTATGGAGGATTGCCCGGCGGAGGCGGTCCGCAACAACGTCCTCGGCACCGCAGCAGTTGCCCGGCAGGCGGAGAAGCACGGCGTGGCACGCTTCGTTGCCATCTCGACTGACAAGGCCGTTGAGCCCTGCAATGTCATGGGCGCAACCAAGCGTCTGTGCGAGCTTCTGTTGATCGGGATGAACCGGCAGTCGGACACCAAGTTTATGGCGGTGCGCTTCGGGAACGTGATCGGTAGCAGCGGGAGCGTGCTGACGATCTTCCAGAACCAGCTCGCCGCCGGGCGGCCCCTAACGGTGACCCACAGGGAAGCGACGCGCTACTTTATGACGGTGGAAGAGGCGGCGTTCTTGGTGCTGCAGGCCGGCGCACTTGGGGATGGCGGCGAGATATTCGTGCTCGATATGGGGGAGCCGGTCTGCATCTACGATGTGGCGTGCGAACTCCTCGAAATGCACGGCCGGGACGCGGCTGAGCCAGGCGCGATCGAGATTACACACCTTTCCCGGGGCGAGAAGGTGCACGAGCGGCTCTGTAGGCACAGTGAGGAGCTTCAGGAGACCTCGCAGGGCGGCATCAATAAGGCTGTGGCGTATGGCGCCGCGGAAGTTCCGTGGTCGCCGGACGAGCTCATCGCTCGGTCCCGGACGGCCGCGGACGATCCCGTGGCTGCCGAGGAACTCATCCGTGAGGTGTGCCAACCCGCGGATCGGCGGTCCGCCGCCTTCGCGGCAGCGGGCGGCACCTGATCCGACGCCGGACGAGATCAGGCAACACGAGCGACGTCCTGAAGGACGTCGCTTTCGGCTGTCTGGGGGACGACGCGGCTCGTGACGGCCAGCACTTCGCGGATGCTCTGGAGCGCCAACTGTGCCGCGACTATCCGGGGCGCCGTTGCACCTTCACGGCGCATCTCGTCGAGACACTGAGCCATCTCACGATCGAGCGCGCTGACAGTCGCGAGGGCGGCTCTGGCCTCCGCGTAGCGTTCGCGAAAGCGTTCGGTGGCACTCGCTGTTGGGACGTGCATGATATCTGCCACACTGGTCCGTCGGTAGGTTATCGGCGCCAGCTGGCGAAACTTGAGAGTGAAGCAGGCGATAGCCGGCACCGCATCTCATCGGGGAGCAACCAATGATCATCAGCTGTGCGACACACGCGCGAATGGGGCTGCTTGGGAACCCGTCCGATGGTTTCGGCGGGCAGACCATCACCGTGCAGATCCAGGACTTCGCGGCCACGATGAGGCTCTGGGAAAGCCCCAGGCTCGAGATCAAGCATCACCCCGTGCACGACCCGAGCACCTTCGACAGCCTCGAGGAGCTGCATCGCAAGGCGCAGGAGGATGGCTACTACGGTGGCACCCGCCTGGTCTACGCGGCGTGCAAGCACTTCTACGAGTACTGCCAAGACAACGGCATCAAGCTGCGCGACGCCGCCAACTTCACGGCCGACTACGATACCGACGTCCCCCGCCAGGTGGGTCTGGGCGGATCGAGTGCGATAGTGGTCTGCGCGCTCCGCTGCCTGATGCGCTTTCACGGGATTGACGAGGAGCAGATCCCACTGCGGCTCCAGCCGCAGCTTGCGCTGGCGGTGGAGCGCGACGAACTCGGGATCAGCGCCGGCCTTCAGGACCGCGTGGCGCAAGTGTACGGCGGGCTCGTCTACATGGATTTCGACGCGGACCATATGGCGGCGCACGGTCACGGTCGCTACGAGAAGCTGTCGCTGGAGTTGCTGCCGGACCTCTATCTGGCCTATATCCCGCATTCCACGATGACCTCAGGCAGGGCGCACAACCCGATCCGCTTCCGGTATGAGCAGGGCGATATGGAAGTCATCGAGGCCATGGGCCAATTCGCCGAAATCGCAGAGTTGGGTCGGGACGTTCTCGAGCGAGGCGACGTGGACGCGCTGGGCGAGCTGATGGACCGCAACTTCGACCTGCGGCGGGAGTTGTATGGGGACGATGTGATTGGGGAGCAGAATCTGGAGATGGTTGAGTTAGCGCGTGGCTTCGGCCTGCCGGCGAAGTTCACGGGTTCGGGCGGGGCGATCACTGGGGTGCTGACCAGCGACGCGGACGTGCCCGCGATCAGGAAAGCCTTTGAGGATCGGGGCTACCGGTTCCTGGTTGTGACACCGACGGGGAACGGGTAGGCGGGGCCCTTTCTGGATCCCTAACGCCTAGCCTCCGACAGTAGTTTCTCGTAGAGCTCTAGAAGGCGTTAGCGCGTGCGTTAGCCGCCCATTAGCAGGGAGCAACAGATGGACTACGAGATTCGTGTCGCGGGCATCGAGGACAAAGACACACTGCTGCATTTCGCAGAACGCAACTACCCGGAAGGTGCTACCCAGAGAGATCCTGATCGCTGGGACTACGTATACGGTACTGGGCAATACGAGCTGTGGTTCGCGCACGACAGCAGTGGCGCAGTGTTGGGGCATATAGCCACGGTGGAGGCCGGCTGTGCTGCTGGTCAGCGGGCAGTGGACTTGGTTTGGCTCTGCAACATAATGGTCCGGCCGGAGGCCAGGGGGCAGCGCGTTGCGACCAACCTCGTAAGGGCGATCGAGGAGCGGCACAGCAATGTGGGCATCGCCGGTGCGAATGATGCGTCCGTTGGCTTGAGTCTCTCTCTCGGCTACCACCGACCGCCAGACGTTCCTCGCTACGTGCGAATACTCAACCCCTCCTACTACGTGTCACGCGCGGTGGGTAAGTTCTCGCTTCGGGAAAGCGCTCGAGATCTGGCAATCGCTGCTCGGTTCGCACGGCCTCGCCGCATGCCAGAGGCCAAGGGTCAGCACGACTTCGAGATCGACCCAGTGCACCGCTTCGGCGAGGAAGTAGGAACGCTCATGGATCGAGTTCAGTCTCACTTCAGCTTCATGGGTGATCGCAGCGCCGATGAACTCAACTCCCGGTTCCTGCAGCACCCGACTATCAGAGCCACGGTGCTCTTGGCGTCCAAGAGCGAGGACAACTTAGGCTACATCGTGCTCGCCGCGGTGTCGAGGGACAAGGAGAGAGTGGGCTTTCTCTTGGACTGGCTGTTCGAGCCCGCTGCGCCCGAAGTTGGTCGGCGTCTGCTGGTGCAAGCCTGCAATATCCTCAAAGCGGCTGGAGCCCACCGCATTGAGGCCTGGTTCCAGCCTAGATGGATGCAAGAACTACTGGTGGAAGCTGGTTTCCGTCAGTGGCCGGGCGGCGTTCAATGGACAGTCAGCCCAGCAGTTGGCGCGCTGATAGGGGACGATCAGGGGTCATTTCATCTCAGCCGAGCCGATTCGAACCTGCACGAGGAATGTCTCCTGTCAGGCTACGCGGAAGCGGCAAACTATCATATTGTGGATCTCACTCCGCTGGTCCAATGAAGTTGGGAAGGTAGGGGGCCTCCATTGTCGGGCAAGCAGATACCGTCAGCGATAGTCCTGTTGCCGGAGCCCGATCATCCGTCGACGGGAATAGGCTTGGTCCGGAGCTTGGGGCGCGAGGGTGTGCCGGTCATTACGGCCTCGTCCTCCCGCCGACCTATGTCTGCGACCTCTCGATACACTCGGGAGCACTGGGTGCTGCCTTCCATGCGCCAAAGCGTCACCTCCTACTTGGACGCCTTGGTTTGCCGAGCGCGTGAGTTGCCTCACAAGCCCGTCCTCTTCATCTCGAGTGATGAGCACTGTATGATAGTGAACTCGAACGCCGAGAGGCTTCAGGAGCACTTGGCCTACTCATACCTGAGTCAGAGAACATTGAGGCAGTGTATTGACAAGCACGCAATGTTCGAGGCAGCGGCTGAAGCAACCATCCCGGTGCCAGCGACCGTGTTTGTCTCATCTCAGGCTACTGCTGATGAAGCCCTCGAGACAATGGCGTACCCGTGTGTAGTGAAGCCCGCCTCCTGGGTGCAGCTCGATGCCGACGAATGCAGCCGCAATCCCGACTTCATGCCAGCATTTGGGCAGAAAGCAGTCCGGGCGGCCTCAGAGGGCGATCTGCATCGGCTGCTTGACAAGGCACTTCTGTTCCGAGCCTCAATCGTCGTCCAGCAGGAGATTGTTGGGGACTGCAGGCACATCTGGGGGGTCTCACTATACAGGAACGAAGCCGGCGACACTTGGACGAGTCCTGCTCTGCAAAAGACTCGTCAGTATCCTTCTGACTTTGGCACGGGTTGCTGCATCACGCCGCTTCCGGAGCCACGAATCGCTATGCTTGCGCAAGAGCTCGCCAAAGCAACCGATTTCCGGGGCATCGCGGAGGTGGAGTTCAAACAGCATAGCGAGTCGGGCGACTTCTACCTGATGGAGATCAATCCGCGCCCGGGAACCTGGATAACTGTCGCCCCTGTCAATGGTGTCAATACGCCGTTCATCGCCTACTGTGATCTTGCAGGTCTTCCCATTCCAGCTATACACGTCTCCGACAGACCCGTAATCTGGGTTGACTCTTGGTATGACGCTCTCTATTTCTTCAGATACCGAAACGGAGACCACACCGGCAAGCGGTTGTCTTGGGCTCAATGGCGCAAGTCACTGCAGCCGCCGCGGGAGGGTGCCTACTTCACAAACGACGACCCACTCCCCGGCATACACCGCGGTTGGGACTTGGGATGCGCACTTGGAGCGGCCGGTTGGCGCCGGATCAAGAGCGCCCTGACGAGATCCGGCAGGTGTCCAGCTGATCCGTCTGCGTCACAGTCGCAGCATTCCCCGTAGCCGCTGCTCGAAACCCGTCACTGTACAGATGAAGCGACTTCGGGTTGGCTGAGGATAGACTCGACTTAGACTGTGTCTGGGCTGGGAGCTATCGGTCAATCTGCCTGCGGTCGTGACCGCGAAGTCGTAGCCAGCCTTCCGTACCATCTGCACGTGCTTCTCGCTGAAGGCGCCATCCGGATAGGCGAAACCTGCTGGGCGCTCGCCCACCAACTCAGTAATCCGCTCTCGCGATTCCGTTATCTCTCTGCGAGCCTCTGCATCGGGGAGTCTGGCGAGCATCGGGTGCGTCAGCGTGTGTGAACCGATGCTCCATCCGTGATCAATCAGTTTCTTTAGCTCATCCTCAGTACACACGCGGCTGCTCCCAGAATCGGGATATCCCGATAGCCCTGACCAGTCCTCCAACTTTTGGATAGTGCATCTCCGCAGCTCATCGGGGACGTTCTTCAGCGCATAGACCGACTGATGGGCGGAGTCCACCGCATCCAGTCCCAGTTCAGAGGACGCCCTGTCAAGCAGATCTGGTCGCTCATCGACGAGAGCATGTATTTGGTCGTTCCAGAGCAACCCATTCGCGCCGATTAAACCAGCGGGGGCGACGAGCGTCCCTCTGAAGCCACTGGATTCCAGCAGGGGAAGAGCATTGGTGACCACGTTGGCGTATGCGTCATCGAAGGTGATGCTTGCTGAGAACCGCGGCAATGGCACTCCGTGCGCAACATGCTGCGCAATCTCGTCAATGGTCGTCGGCATCGCGCCCAGTCTCCGCAAGACATCCAGGTGGTCCGCAATGGTCTGCGTGGGTGCGTGGACGGAGGCATCCAATGGAGGCGCGTCACCCGGAGCGACAACACCATGGTATACCAGGCAGGCATGCACACGCGGTCGGCGGTGACGCACGGTCAACAGTGCAGGAAAGGCGAGCGCTCGGGTCAGAGCTTCCCACGCTACGGTCTGAGGTCTGATCGCTGTTCACCCCTCATATATTGAGAGCACAAGTGGCGCCATCAGCCATCGATCGACCAGACACCGAGACGAGTTGCTCGTAGAGCTCCATGTAGGCGGCGGCCATCGCCTCGGCCGAGAAGCGCTCGAAGGCGGTCCGCCGCGCCTTCGCGGCGAGCGCTTGCGCTCGCACGGGATCATCAATCAGTTCCTGAATGGCCGCGGCCAAGGCGGTCGGATCGCCCGGAGGCACCAGGAGCCCGTCGCGCCCGTCCTCGATGATCTCCGGTATGCCGCCGACTTTGCTCGCCACGATCGGCAGTTCTGCTGCCGCGGCCTCGACGACGGCCAATCCGAAGCCTTCGGAGACTGATGGCTGGACATAAATGTCCAGCGCCCCCAGAACACGCGGAACGTCACCGCGCCAGCCGGCGAACCGAACGGCCTCAACTGTGGCCAACTCTGTGGTCAACTTTCGCAGCATTGGTTCATCGGCCCCGCTGCCGACCAGAATGACTATGACTGGACGACCTCGCCGCCTAATCTGTTCGGCCGCCCGCAGCAGGTATTCCTGCCCTTTCGCCCGCCACAGCAGCCCCACACAGCCTATCGCCGAAGTCCCTGGCGGAATCCCAAGCTCATCACGGATCTGTGCTCTGCGCAATTCGTCGTCGGGTACGTCGTAAGGCGACAGATCGATTCCGTTGTGTATGACGGAGGAGCGCTCCGCGATGCTCTTCAGTGGGCCAGTCTCAACGGCCTCCTGGTAGCTCCTGTGCGAGACGAAGACGGTCAAGTGCGGCAGTCCTGCGGTCCGTTCGCGACCACGCCGGAGCCAGCCTGCATGTTGGGCGTGCTCGAGATGCTCCGTGTAAACGATTGCGGGCACCCGTGCTAGGCGTCCCACGACGCTCCCGACGACCCCTATGCTGGCGCCGTGCAGATGCAGGACGTCGGGGCGCACGCGCGAGATCACTCGGGCCAAGCGTACCGGATACAGGGGAGACAGGAAGGGCAGTGGAATGCGATGAAGGACGATGCCACTGCTCTCAAGCGCTTCGATCTCGCTCTGGGGTGGTTCAAGATGGTTAGCCGGGCACCAGCATATCCCTACGCCCGCGGCGCGGGTATTGGCCGCGAGCGTGGTCATCATTCGCTCGATGCCGCCGCCGACCAGGTCGGTGTGGACGTGGAGAACTCTCACTATACGAGCTGCTCGTAGAGATCCAGATATTTCTCCACCATCGCTTCGACGCTGAATTCCTCCCGCGCAATCTTCCTAGCTTCGGCTCCCAGACGTTCCCTTAGTGGCAATGACGTGAGCACTTGCTCCAGTGCTGCGGCAAACGCTTGGGGGTCAGCAGGCGTGGCGAACAACGACTGCTCGCCATCGGTGTAGACCTCGCGCAGGCACTTGATGTCAGCAAGCACTAGAGGCAGTCCCAGCATTGCCGCCTCTGTGACCACGGTGGGAAGACCCTCCGAGTTGGGCATCGAGTGGAATGCGAATATGTCCGCCGCTGACAGAAAGCGGTTGACATCGCTCTGCCAGCCGGTGAAGATGACGTTCTGGAGACTGTGGTCACGGCAGAACTCCTCCATCTGCTCTCGCATCTCGCCATCCCCGACGACCACAAACCTGAATCGACGGTTCTTGAGCAATGCCGCCGCCTCAAGCAGATGTATCTGCTGCTTGTCCGGCGCGAGACGTCCGCAGGTGACAATCACGTTCTCCTCAGGACCAATACCGAGTTTCTCCCGCGTCCGGAGACGCCAGCTCGCCGCCTGCTCAGGATAGACGCTCTCCACACCATTGTAGACTACGCATGTCGGCGCATTAGTGAGGCGATGCTGCTTAGCATTGTCCGCGATGGCCTGTGACACACCCACAAACCGGTCGATGAATCGAGGGCAAAACAACTTCAATCCGCGCTGGATCCATCGGGCGTTGTATTCGACCAGATTACGCATAGTGTACACGACTCTACTCCCGTAGAGTCGTGCGATGGGCGCAAGAACGAGGGCGTGCACCTGCAAGTTCAGGTGGACCACATCAGGATGCAGGGCGCGCATATGGTGCGCAAATGTGAGGCCATAGCGAGGGTCGAGAGGATGCACACATGGAAGAGCCAGGAGTTGATCACGGAACTCCTCCACCAACTCCTGCTCCAACTGGGCACGAGGCGTCCGATGCACTATGCGCACGTCCCAGTCGCGCTCAAGCAGTGCCCGAGCAAGGCGCATCCCGTTCACGGAGGGGCCGGCCTTGCGATTCAGTTGTCCTATGGCAATCGCTATCTTCATCTGTGCGAGATGCTCCCACTCAGAGTTGTTGGCAGGTCGGAGCGTACCAGTTCATACTTGCCTGATGGCGACCGCGGTATCTCATCGACGTACTTGCAGCCAATGCTAACCAACCCCTTGGTAAGGTCAGCAAGGATTCCGAGAAGCTGTTGTACGTCTTCCTCTCGGGAGTCGGGTGTCCGTGCGACGAGCACTGATAGCGTATCCGGTGACGTCTGGCGGATTTGTACTTGCCCGACTCGGTCCAACATTCGCATTCTGTGTGCCACCGCAAGTCCCGTCATGCGGGTCCCATCAGGAAGGAGTAGAAGATTCCCAGAGCGCCCGCTCACTTCTTGGAGCACCGGATGTGGGCTACCACATGAGCATCGTTCCGAGCTCATTACGCCGAGGTCGCCTATGGCGTACCGAACGAGCGGGAACGCGTAGCTGTGCAAACAAGTAACTGCGATCCGTCCAAGTTCCCCAGGGGCCACGGGATTTCCGTTGTCGTCGACAATCTCAATCCAGTTGACGTCACTAGTGACGTGCAAACTGCCGCTGTCGCACTCTGCCGCAATCGCAAGAAATTCCCTTGAGCCGTACCTTTCTCTGACTGGACAATGCAGGACTTCCCTGATGAAGGACCGCTGGGACGAGCCCAGAACCTCTGCCCCAAACACGGCAACTCGAAGGGTCGGTGGCGGTGGTATGCCGAGCCTCCGCAGGGTACGACAGAACTCCCAAAGGAGATGGCCGTAGCCTTCAATGATTGTCGTGCGGAACCGTCGCATCTCATCACAGAAGGTTGCCACTCCCTGATCAGACATATCATGGCCAGGTAGCAGAATGGTGTTGCCGATGTACCGCGCCGTGAGCTGTTGTCGGCGAGAAACTGGATCGCAGCCCCAGACACGGGCGGTCCGCGCCCCTGGGGCATATCCCATCCACTCGTTCGCTCGCCAGAGGTTACCGTTCAGGTAGTCTTTGTCTTCTCTCCGGTGCCAGAAGACGAATGGCGTGCCTGTGGAGCCGCCGGTAGCATCCTGCGACAGTTGACCTCGCGGAATGTCCCCTGCGAAGAAGCGCTCTCCTGCATTACGGATGTCGTTCTTGGTCAACACGGGGAGACGAGCCAAGTCATCGAGATCGGATATATCGTCGGCGCTCACGTCCAGTCGGGAGAACATGTCCACAAAGAAGGGAACGCGTTAGGCGACATAGCCGACCAATGATTGCAGTTTCGTCGTGGCAATCGCATGCACCTGCTCAGCAGACAATCGGTCATGGGCCCGCAGTTCGTGATACGCCGCCAGCGACTTATTGCCGCGCACACGTGAGTAGGCGGGCAGGAACAGTCTATTGTACAGAAAAGGGTGCATTGGTACATCTCCTCCTATGGAATCCCCTGTAGCTGGTGCTTGCTCAGCTCACAAGCGGTCCGCGAGAGAACGCTAACTACGCTGAGGATGACTCGTGTGGGCATATTGGGGCCCATCATTCTCTCTCAGCGACGGACCAGCGATACCACTTCACGAACTCCCGCAAACCCTCGGCCAGCTTCCAGCGAGGCTCCCAGTTCAGCAGTCGCAGCGCCTTCTCGACACTGGCGTAGGTGCGCGGAACGTCGCCCGGTTGGTCGTCTCGCAACTCGATATGCGCCTCGACTCCGACGGAATCGGCGACCGCCCGGATCATCTCATCGAGGCGGATCGGCGACGAACTGCCCAGGTTGATGATGGCCCACTCGAGATCCGAGTCATACGCGGCCAGCACGCCGCGCGCGATGTCCTCGATGTACGTGTAGTCGCGACTGCTGGAGCCATCACCATACTGCGGGATCGGCTTCCCTGCCTCCAACAGCCGGACGAACTTGTTGATCGCGAGATCCGGCCGCTGGCGCGGTCCGTAGACAGTGAAGAACCTGAGGGCCACGACGGGTAGGCCATAGAGATGATGGTGCGCGTGGCAGAGCGCCTCACCGGCAACCTTTGTGGCTGCGTAAGGGGAGATCGGCCGATCAACACGCTGCTCCTCACTCAACGGCATCTCGTTAGCTTCTCCATAGACGGACGACGAAGAGCCGAAGACGAAGCGATCAACATTGTGTATGCGCGCGGCCTCGAGCAGTACCATTGTTCCGTCAACGTTGGTGCTGACGTAGTCCAACGGGCGATGGATCGACGGGCGCACGCCAGCCCGAGCCGCGAGGTGAATCACGCCCTCAATTGCACCCCGCTCAAATAAGTCGGCGAGGACTTCGGTGTCCCGGATGTTACCCTCGATGAGTTGGAAGCGGTCACTCTCAAGCAACCGGCTCACATTCAGGCGCTTGATGCGCCGGTCATAGTAAGGGTCGAAATTGTCGAGACCGATGACAGGGGTGCCCCGCTCGACCAGCGCCTCACTGACGTGAGATCCGATGAAGCCAGCTGCGCCCGTGACCAGAACTGACCCACTCGCGCCTGTGCTCATATTGTCTCTCCCAGTTTGATCAGGCATTGAGATGACTGCCTCTGGTGCCCATCCGACTAAGCTCCGCCAGAAGAGTGCCTTGCCTGCAACGCCCCCGGTACGAGCCCATACGGCCAACTCCTTCTTCTTCTGTGCAAGCGAAAGCGGCCCTCTTGCGCCAGCGGGGAATGGCGGCTGATCCTGTAGGAGCGCATGTTGTCCCGCGTTCAGCCAATGCGCCTGAGTTGTGTGTAGCCGTCATCTTCGCACATTGCCCGCGAGACAAAGCTGAGATCTTGTGAACACGACAGGACGTATGCTACTTGTGGCGTGCCAGGAAAAGATAGACGCTTGGCGCCAATCGTGCCAATCTGTATCTGAGGGCTGTCTTCCCGCCACGCCGTGCGTACTTCTCCGCGAGCCGCAGATGTCCCCGCGCTTCCGATAGACACCGAGGGCCCCATAGACTCCATGCTGCCCTGAAATGAATGCCCGCCAAGGCATCGAGGTACTCATTTGCCGTCAGCAACTGGCCGCGCCAGCCGCCTAATTGCGGATCATACAGGGCGACTATCTTTGGGGTAATCGCAGCATTCTCAAGCATTCCCCGTGGTGAGTTAGACACGCTCGTACGTGAGACATAGTACCGATACAGCGGCTTCCATACTGTTGCCACGGAGTACCCCAATGCAGTCACCCGCACCAAGAATTCCCAATCAACCGACCTTGCCAAGGACGCGTCCAGCCCGTTACACTCATCGAATAGGTCGCGGTCAAGGACCCAACCTGAACAGCAGGTCGTCGTGTCCAGCTTGCATTCCCCCCTGCGCAGCCAATCCAAGAAAGGTATCTCACGGACAATCGGGGCCTCAGCGACTGAGCATCGGACAGAGTCTCCGTCTCGCTCACCCGTGCCGGAGGCCAGCTCCACAGCGCACGTCAGTAGGCGAATGCCGGGGTGACGTCTCAGAACGCCAACTTGCGTCCTTAGTTTGTGCTCAAGCCACTCGTCGTCGGCGTCGAGGAAGGCGATGTACTCTCCGGTGGCGGCGGCAACTCCTGTGTTGCGTGCCCCCGCGTTGCCCTGGTTCTCCTGCTCGATCAGCCTCACGTCCGGGAACTTCTCGCGCACGATCTCAGCGGTGTTGTCCTTCGAGCCGTCATCCACCACAATGACCTCGATGATGTTCTCGTAGGTCTGCGCGCAGACGGAGTTCAGCGCCCGCTCGATGGTATCGGCGGCGTTGTAAGCCGGGATCACGGCGCTGACTGCGGGGCGGGCGTCTGCGCCCCCAGGTTGCGTCACGCCCTGTTGCCGTTGCTCAGTGGACATCAGGCGTCCTCCCTCTGTGTCCATATGGTCGGGCCGCTCGACTCAATCATCACGGACGGCCCGCAATGCGGTCCCATATGAGGCGCGGCATCATGTGAGCGTAGCGCACGGCCCAGTTGGCTGCGCGGGCATGCATGCCTCGCCGGATACCCCGACGGACGGCTGCGTTCAGGAACGCACTCGCGCGGCGCCTGCCCGCCGAGCCGCTGTCTGGTTGAGATGACAGCCACCTCGCCATGCTCAGGACACTCCCAGGCTCGTCTCGCTCCCGCCGGACGAGCCGATCGGCTATATGCCAGAGCGCCCCCGAATGGTCGAACCATTCTGGATTGGCGTTCATTATATCCTCGAGGGCCTGTTGGTCAAGTGAGACCCCGCTTTCGTGTTCCGCCACCGCGAGTACGCTCATCGCCAGCCGCCCCGCAACGAGACCACGCAAAGGTTCCCTCAGCTGTGGGAGGGTGTCCCAGGCGCGACCGTAGGCCTTCAGCCAGCAGCGCGCCTGCCTGCCTACTCGACTGTCTGCCAGTGTCATCCGGCCTTCATGCTGTCGCACAAGGACGGTCGGGTCGCTCAGATAGACCGCCGGGCATTTGACCGTAAGCCGAAGAAACAGGTCGGTGTCTTCCGCCGTCGGCAGGCTCTCGTCGAACAGGCCGACTTGATGCAGGGCACAACTGCGCACAACAATGGTAGGCGTAAGGATGGGATTATGGCTCAGCAGAGGGCCGAAGTTATCGCCCGTACGCCCCTGGTCCGTCCGGCCGTATACAGCGCCGGTTGCCGCGCCCTCGGGCGTCGCCACAAGCGCCTTCCCATAGCACAGTCCACATTCCGGGTGCTTCTGCAGCGCCGCCACCTGCGCGGTCAACTTTCCTGGCAGCCAGATGTCGTCGCTATCCTGGAAGGCGATGAGTGGGCCGTGGGCGGCGCGAATACCGGCGTTCCGGGCGGCCGCGGGCCCGCTGTTCGCCGGGAGGCGAATGCTGCGCACTCGGGCACCGTGCTTCTCTGTGATGCTCGCCACGACCTCCGGCGTGTTGTCCTGCGAGCAATCATCGACGATGATGACCTCGAAGCTTGGGTAGTCCTGCGACAGCACACTATCCACGGCCTGTGGCAACAGGTCCGCCCGGTTGTAGGTCGGAATGATGACGCTGACCAAGGGCAGGTGATCAGGCATGGCTTCCTCTCCGATCAAGGGTCGGGCGGGACCTCGATGCCTCACGTCCTCCACTGCTCTTCTCCAGGCGTCAGCAGACCCGTCGCGGGACTACCTCCGCAGTCGCGAAAGCGCGCGATAGAGGCCCGGATTCCACGCTAGAAACCGCTCGCGCAGGGCTCGCAGGCCACGCGCGTCACTCAGTTCGGCGGCCCTACGGAAGGATTCCCGCGCGATCTCGTGGTCACCAAGCTCCCAGAGACCCCACGCTCGTGCTGAGTAGGTCGCATAGAGAGCCGACTGGAACTGGCCCTGTGTCAGCAACTCGCTCTGCCAGCCATCACCCTCCGGATCATATCGGCTGACAATCTCCACATCGATGTCGCAGATGGCTCGTCGCCCGGCCGCTGAATTGGAGACGCTGTCGGACAGCATATGGTATCGGTACAGCGGCTCAAGGACAGCACCAACAGCGTAACCTTGCCCGGTCAGCCGCAACAGACACTCCCAATCGACTGCCCTGCGCAACCCGGCGTCGAAACCGTGGTGCTGAATTACTGTGGTCTGGATGAGCCAGCCGCTACAGCAGAACTGCACGGCCTCCGGTAACACCCGCCGCAGATAGTCGCGGAAGGTGAAGAGCGCGAGTCTTGGCGTCTGACTGGCCTCCCTGGGTGCTCTCGACGGCGGTGGCGTTCGTCCTGCCACCATGGCCGCCGCAGTCAGCAGCGCAATCCCCGGATGGCGCTGTACCATGCTCACCTGCACCGCCGTCTTTTCCGGCAACCACTCATCGTCGGCGTCGAGGAAGGCTATGTATTCTCCGGTGGCGGCGGCTACACCTGTGTTGCGCGCTCCCGCGTTGCCCTGGTTCTCCTGCTCAATCAGCGTCACGTCCGGGAACTTGTTGCGGATGACCTCGACGGTGTTGTCCGTCGAGCCGTCGTCGACGACGATGACCTCGATGGTGTTCTCGTAGGTCTGTGCGTATACGGAGTTCAAGGCGCGCTCGATGGTGTCCGCCGCGTTGTAGGCCGGAATGACGGCGCTGACCGTGGGCAGAGCGCTCTCTTCGTTCGACGCAGGATCAGTCATAGGTTGGCGCATCCTCCATGCACTCAAGTCCCTGTTCGCGCCTCTTCCGTGCCGGAGTCTTCCGGGTCGTCTCCCTCTCCTGGCGGCCGCCCAGCGATGACATTCTCGTAGATGCCCACCAGCCGCTCGTTGAGTTCGCACACGTCAGCCTCTTCTTCGCCTCGCGAGAACCTCTTGTCCGCCGGGCACTCTCTCAATACACCACTTGACACCACGAAGGATACCTGAACGCAACCGCCGGGGCAATAGGCGGACAGAACGCCGGTGCTCTTCGCCTCGGGCGATACGAACCGCCGCTTTCCGGTCCGAGGCAGTCTCAAAGCGCAGTCCGTATCTCAAAGTGTCCATACACTGATCCGTCGTACGCTGATCAGCAGTCGCGGCGGTGCTCAAACAGGCTCGCGGAAGCACTCGCGGAGCGTCTGGCCGCAACTGTGCGAAGGCTTCTGCGTTCGCCCGACAGCTCTTGCGCCGCTGCTCCAGGTGGTGCGCGCGCAGCATGTCATCCACTGGCGCGGGCTCAAGATGCAGAGCGTTGCTTGCTGACTCTATGACGCGTCTACCCCGCCCTGTGCGAACCAGCACTGCGGAGAGCCCTCTTCAGCATACGGTGCACCGTAGCCATCGCCGCAGGCAATGTCCGCGAGCACGTTGAGCTTGTCGAAGCACAATCGACATCGGGCCGGCGTGTACAGGTCTTTTCGCCGCATCCGTTCATCTCGATCGATGAAGACCGCATTGCCGCCTCCATCCTGCACATAGACGTCTCCGGGCCACCCGTGCTCTCCCTTGTGTCTATACTCGAACTGCCTGATCGGCGTCTTGGCGCCGGCGATCTCAATCAACCGATCGACGATGAGCGGCGAGAGAGTCCGCTCGCAGAACAGACCAACCCGAATGATGTCAGGGAAACCGTCACCAAGCAGGCGTGCAAAGTGGTCGATGCCGTGCAACTGACAGGGAAGACCCACCACCGCAATCCGCTCAAACTGCATCAGTTCACGCAGCCGCTCGTTGAGTGCAACTGGGCAGTAACGCGATCTCTGTGATCGTCCGAGGTCCTCCGGTGCGTGCGCGATGAACGCTTCGTGCTTCAGAGGGTCGTCGGGAGACCAACGAGTCAAGAGCGCTGCCTGCACGGTGGCAGTCCTCAATAGGTGCTCGACGAGCGCGGTCACAACACCTCCACTGGCACCATCTTGGCGAGTACGAGGCGCTTGCGCCCAGCCCCAGTATGCATCGACAATACTACCCACGAACGGATCGGGAAGTGCGTCAAAAGCCTGCTCGCTCTCGTCCGTCAGGATGGCGCCTGGGCACGTCCGCAGACACAGGCCGCAGCCGGTGCAAGCCTCCTCGGGCGTCATCTGGGCAGTTAGGAGCCCCGCTGCCGTCTCGGTCATGGCAAGGGCATCTGTAGGACAGACGGCCACACAGGTGCCGCAGCCGCAGCAGAGGTAGTTCGAGACAACGGCTGCTACAACGTTTCGCCGGGTCATATGCTGCTGTGCTCCCGGATGAGCGCAACGGTCTCATCAAGCACCTGGCGCGCAGACACCTCGTGGTGAGGCACGCCCTCTTCGAGTGCCTCGACCATGCGCGCCCTGCTCTCCCAAGCATGATCACACAGGTCAACTAGCGAAATGTCGCCCAGGTCCTCGTGCTCCAGTACGTAATCGCCTAAATCCACGCTCCGCATAAGTTGGCGGTACTTGTGGGACCATGAAACAGAGACAACAGGCACTCGGAGCGACATTGCAGCCACGATACTGTGAAATCGCGAACTCACGAGCAGGTCCACTTCTCCGATCATCGCCTTAAGTTCCTCGGAGGAGTATTGACCGACTGCGGCACACACTGTGCCGGCGTCGCAAGCCCCGTCAACGATGAGCCTGCACAGGTAGCGATCGTCTGGCACCGCGTGCGGGCGAGACTTGATCTCATGCGGCATGACCGCGACTTGACAGCCGACCTCGTTGGCGAAGTGGCGGGCAACGTCGACAAGCGCGCGGACATACAGGTTGTCGGGGCCCGTGCCGGCTGCTCGCTCGTAGACGCGCATGTTGGGCACGATGCCGATCAGTGGTGATCCGTCGGGTCGGACGCCAATATCGCCGAGAAGACGACGCCCGGTCTCGGGGGAAGCGCCCTCGAATGTGAACGCGATGTCGCTAGCCAGAGCGACCTTGTCCGGGGAGAATGATGGGAGCCCTTCGAGCCATTCCAAAGACTCGCGGTCTCGCACATAGACCCTCCGTGCGCGCCGCAGATTTGCATCCGCCACCTCCCGGGCCTGGCGCCTCTCCAACGGGCCCCAGACCGCGGGAAGATAGAAGAACGGCAGGCCAAGGGCGCTCAGCACCTCAAGATCGGTCATGGCGACACGGGCAGCGCGGGATCTCAGGTGGGCCAAACCGGTCAGTTGAGGTCCACGGAATTGGTGATCTCCTACGGCATACCCGCTGATATCAACTACCGCATCCATCCTGAAATCGGTGCCAGACGCGGCTCCAAGCCAGCCGACACGAACGCGCCGTGGCGCGAACGTACTCAAGTGATTGGCCGCAGCGCTGGCGAGCCGTCGGAAACGCCCTCTGTAGTTCAGGCCTATTCTGGGTTGTAGGCCTCTGAGTTCCTGAGGCGACCAGTGGTCATTGGGTGAGGCGTCAAGCAGGCCCTGAGCTTCGGGGATCTGCGATATGATCCCTCGCTGGACACAGCGGATCATCGCCTCGGCGCCTTTGTTGACGAAGGCGGCACCCACTACCAGTATCTTGTAGTTCATCGCGTACCCCACTCCTTGTCGTGCGCGGCGATGCCGCCTTCGGTGCCACGACGAATGCTCAACATTTCTCGCCCCACCGCTCGGCATCGGGGGCAAGGTCCCCACATAATTGCAGACGCGACGACCAAGCCGACCGCAAGCGTCCCGCCCAGAACGATCCACGGATCGTTGTCTCGCGCCAGAAGGAAACTCCTGGCCAGTGTGGACAGAGAAACGGCAAGCAGAGAAATCAGCAGCGGCTCCCGGATGGCATGCGCGTAGTCGCGGAGCCCAAAACCCGAGCAGGCATAGAGAAGCTGTGCGTTTAGGGACCAGATAACCACGGTAGCGGCGAGCGTAGCCCAGGCTACCCCGAGAATCCCCCACCGGCTGCCGAACACGGCACCCCCAAACAGCGTCGCCGCGTAGACCCCATTACGCCAGACTTGGGAATTGACTGCGCCGAAACCCTTGGGCAGCATGGCAGCCGGATTTGCGAGCACCCGCAATGCTCCGGCTCCCGCCATGATCTGCGCCGGCAACACTGATGGACCCCAGTGCGGGCCGAGCAGCAGTGGAATCAACTCTGGGGCGGAGACCGCGAAGATCGCGAGTGCGGGGAACGCTAATGCGGAGACGCCGGTGAGCACTCTTCCCATAACGTTTTTGGCTCGTTGGGGATCTCCCTGAAGACTGGCGAACACGGGAAACAACACCGATGACACCAGACCGCCGATGACGCCGAGAGGCGCGTGAACGAGCGTGAATGCCCTCGTGTAAAGACCGAGCGCCGTGCTGTCAAGCCAGCGCCCAACCACCAAGTAGTCTATCTTCTGTGCTGCGTAGTTCATTATGCCGACGCCGGTTGCTCCCGCCCCAAAGCTCAGCAGGTCCCTTGACCCTCGCAGCGACGGGATCAGTGGTGGGACATAGCGGGTGATGATGCAGATGGCCACTGTGCCGATGGCGGACGATGCCAGCAACGCCCAGACCAGACTCCAGTAGCCATAGCCCAGGACGGCGCAGGTGATGCCGACCCCACCCGAGACAATCGTCCCAGCCAAGCCAGCGATGAACGGACGCTTGAAGTCAAGCTCCCGCTGCAGCAGCGAACGCGGGACCACGCCAAACGGTGAGATCAGGAATGACAGCGCCATGATGCGCAGGACAGGGACCATCCGCTCATCCCTGAAATACTCCCCCGCATAAGGAGCTGCGAGATAGATGGCCACGTAGAGCAGGCCCGCCATAATCAGCGTGACCCAGAAAGCCGATCGCTTGTGCTCCTCGCCCAGCTCAGGGCGCTGCACCAGCGCCTGGCCGAAGCCGAGGTCGCGGAAGACGCCTGCGAGTCCGGTGACGATGCCCGCCATACCGATGATTCCGAAATCATCGGGCATGAGCAGCCGCGCAAGGATAATGCTGGTGACGATCTGAATGCCCTGGCTGGAGAACTGACTCAGTGCGCGCCAGCCGACGGCCGTGCGGGCGCGGGCGCCGATGTTGTCGTCAGCCATCTCTCGGGGTTCCTCGGTCATTTGATCGGGTTACTCTTTCCCGCAGCGCGAACGCGCTTGCCGTCTCTCACTGTGCGAGTATAGTGATTGCTGCTATTTGGCACAATTCGCTGTGTTTCTGGGAATGCCTTCATGCGAGAGCATGTTCGCGGAGATTTAATCGCGCAGACGGGAGGAATATGTCATGCCAGCCGCGCAATACAACACGACCTGCCTGCATAAGATGCCGCTAGTCGCGGAAGACGAGGAAGACACCTGCATTGACGATGGCAGACATCTGGGCTCTCTTGCTGATGCTCGCCGGCGGCCTGTTCATATGGTGGCTGGCGGGCCGAAGCGCCGAGGGCCCTGACAACTCGTTCCTGCAACGCGCAGTAGCTTGGACCTTCGCGCTCCGTGTGGCGTGGTCAGTATTCCAGCACAAGATATGCACGGCTGCATGGAGCATGTTTGCTGCTGATGCGATCGCACGCTACTATAAAGGCCGCCACGGTGCTCAGTTGTGGCACGATGGGATGTGGACGCCGCACTTGCCCCAGACGCTCAAGGAGGCCCATTCGCTGCTGGTTGGTCTGAAGACCGTCGTGCTGATCTACATCTTCGGGCCCAGTCCCATGGTACCCGAGGCGTTGGTGATCACGCTCAACGTCAGCATCTGCATCGCAGTCTACCTGATCTGTAGGCATATCGGGTGTACTAGAATCGCCACTCGTGCCGCGGTCCTCTTCAGCGCCTTCCTCCCCTCCCTGGTCTTCTGGTCGACCCAGGACCTCAAAGACCCGGTAACAGCAACCTGCATCGCTTGGGCTATGCTGGGCATGCTGAAGGTCGGCCAGAAAGCCCACGGTGGCTATCTGCTTCTGCTCATCGGGGCGGATTTCGTCGCCGTCGTCTATCGGCCCTACGTCGGGATCCTGCTGATGGTGGGGCAGGGCCTGGCAGTGGCGTACAGCCTCCGACTGCCCCAGACGACATTTGGCCGCATGGCTCGTGTGGCACTTTTCGCCCTCATGGCGCCGGTTGTGCTCTATTTCGGTGTTCAGGAGATGAAGTCTACATATGGTGAGGAGATGGGTCTGCAGTGGGCGGTGGACAGCTCCACGGCTTTCCGAGACCGCGGCTTGGCAGGTGGGATCAGAGGCTCGGAGTATGCGATCCCATTGAATGCGTCAACACCGACGCAAGCCATCATACAGTTGCCGCTGCGAGTGCTGTTGCTGATCCTGTCGCCAATCCCGTTCTTCCCGGGCACACTCAGGCGAATGCTCGTTTACCCGGAGATGTGGTTTGTCTACTTCTACGTCGTGCCCAGATTTGCGGCTGGCGTTGGCGAGGTATGGCGAAAGAACAGACCTGTCTTGTTCGCGATACTACTCACCATCGCGCCGATCATCGTGTCCTACGCGCTCAAGACGGCTGTGAGCGGCGAGGCCATTCGGATGCGGTCTCAGTTCATGCCCATCCTCCTGATCTTCGCGGGGATTGGTCATGCGGTGGTTCTGCGCAGACGCGCAGAGCGAAAGAGTGAGTTGATGCAACGCAGGTCGGGCGCGGTCGGGACCGTTGGATACGGGGCCGAAGCCAAGTAGAAGTACGTTAGCGTGCCACGAGCCACGTGTATCGAATTGCCGCAAATATCCACAATAACAGCAGCGATTTGTGGTAAGATAGCGCTAAATAGAGTAACCTCTCGGCAGGTCCTGAGACTGTCGAGACCGAATAGCTCACAAGACCCGTGGCTCGCCCGGGGAATCGGTTGACGCGACTGCTTAGTTTCCCCGACGTCGCATGCCGGAAATGTCCGTAGGGAGGGTGTAATGGCACGTCAAGTCACTGAAGCGTCTCAGGAGGCGAGGGCCGGATCGTCCCTCGTGTGCCCCCCCTTGCGCACATTGTTCTTCGGTATGTGTGCCCTCATTCTGGCATCAATCGCCACGGCTCAGCCGCTTGAGGCCCCCGTATACCGCATCCGCGCTGGCGATTCACTGAGCATCGCGGTGGCCGGTCAGCCCGAGTGGAGCCTGCAGGTCAATGTGCGACCCGACGGGCGCATCACCTACCCCGCGACCGGCGAGATCGAGGTCGCCGGCCTGACGCTCGAGCAACTGACCGAGGTCCTGGAGCGCGCGCTTGGGCCCGATGGGCGCCATCTGCGCAATCCACAGGTCTTCATTAACATCACGCGCATGCGCACGCTGGTCGCTTACGTGCTCGGCGCCGTCAAGCAGCCCGGCGCGGTCGAGTTGCCGCGCGGCGCCAGTCGTCTCGCCACAGTACTCACGATGGCCGGAGGTATCGCGCTCGAAGGAGACCCAACGCAGGTGACGCTCTACAGGAGCGACGGTACGAGCACGGCGATCGACCTCGAAACTCAGTTGACCGGCGATGCCGAACGGACTGTTGTCCATTCCGGCGACGTGGTAGTGGTCCCTCAGAACGTGATACACTTCATCGGGGTCCTCGGTGCGACCGCGCAGACTGGGCAGATCCCCCTCTCGCCACGCCAGAGCGAGATCGATATGCTGTCCCTGCTTGTCCAGATCGGTGGTATCAGCGAGGGCGCCGACCGCAACCGGGCGCTCATCCTCCGTGAGGACGGCGAGGTCGAGGCCGTGGCGCTGGGCAAAGTGCTCACCCGCCAGATCGGGCCACCTCTGCTGCACGGCGGCGACGTGCTCTGGGTGCCGCCCGCGCCCGATGCCCAGTACTTCGCAGTCACCGGTGCGGTGACAACAGGCGGGCGTTTCGAGCGCCGCGAGGGTATCACGCTGGCTGACGCCATGGCGCTGTCCGGCAAGCTCTCCGAGGTCGCCGACCCCGAACGCGTGATGATCATCCACGCCAATGGCGACAAGGAAACACTCAACATCCTGCCCATGCTACAGGGGGAGGACACGGAGATGGCCCTCAAGCCGATCCAGCCCGACGATATCGTGCTCGTGCCAACCCGTGACAAGTCTTACGTGATACTTGGTGCCGTAGGCCACCCGGGGTTCTTCCTCTGGGACGAGGACACTCGGCTGGCCGATGCGCTCGCGAAAGCCGGTGGGCCTATTGAGCGCGCGGCAGCGATGGCCAAGGTGATCCTGGTGCGGCGGAGCGAAGAGGGCGGCAACCCCACCGTGCTGCAACTTGATGCCCGCAAGCTCCTGCAGGGCGAGAACGAGGCAGCCAACTGGAAGCTGATGCCGGGCGATACGGTATACGTGCCCGCGAAAGACGAGAAGAACTGGTATGACAGGTTCGACAACCCACTCTCGCTACTGGGCCTGTGGGGCACACTGGAAAGGGTCTTCTAGTGAATCGCACGGTTGCGTTGATGCTGATCGCAATCCTCCCTGCGACGGGCTGCCCGTTTGCGGGGGCGGACTCGGCGGCCGGGCGCGTACCTGACATCGAGCGGTACGTCTCGGCGATGCGCCAGAACCTGGCGGACGCGGGCATTATGGTGCGCCGGATCGATTCGCTGAGGCGCGAGTTGCTTGTCGAGTATGCACTGAGTAGCGCTGACGTCTCACCGGAGTTTGCGTTGGGTGCCGTCCTCACACTCGCGCGACCCATCGCCGATGACGTTGAGGCGATCCGGGCACGGCATATGGCGGACGGCAAGAAGCTGCTGGAGCTGTCAGTGCCGCCTGCCCAAGTCGACAGCGTGCTTGCCTCAAGCGTTGGCGAGGACGCGAGGGCACGCATCGACGCTCTGCTCGCCGAGACGCTCGCCGCGTGGAGACGCGTCCGCCGGCGACTCTCATCATCCAGGGGGATGTTCCGGTCCCGGCGTCGGACGTAGTGACCCCAACTCAAGCGCGCACGACCGACCCGCGCGTGACCCAGGCAACAGCACAGCCAGCGACCACCCCGCCGCAGACCGTTGTCGCGTCGTCCGAGGACGCGGGAGCCCTGGCACAGAGCGTGTTGGCCGGGCTGCGCGAGGCCGACCTGGAGAACATCACCATCGCCCATGACGCTGACGGGCAATGGATAATCGGGGTCGAGAACCGTACCTACCGCAGCGATCTGGATGCGGCTGCGGCGGCGTTGGAGCAGATCGCCAGCGTGCTGCCGCCGGGTCCCTTGATGCTGCGCCTGAAGCGGCATGACGTAGTGGTCTGCCACGTATGTGTGGACTTGGCCGATTACGTCAAGCTGCAGGCGGGCCTGATGTCGGCGGAGTCGTTGGCGGATACATGGGACGTCAAGCCCGGCGCCGGTCAGGCAGTCGGGCCGGTGCAACTGCTGGCCAGCGGCAACCAGAGCTACTGGCGCACCGACCTGAAGCTTCGCCCCGCGGTGGAGTATCAGATCGGTCTGGAGACTGACCCGTTTGAGAGCGACTACTTCCTGCTGACCAATCTCGAGACCACGGTCGGCAAGGGCCTGTCCGCGGACCTGCGATTCGCGACGCAGGTCACGTCCGACGCAGACGTCGAGATGGACCGGGCGCTGCTCACGTGGACTGGTTGGCCATGCACTGATTTGCTCGCGACTACTTCGATCGGCAAGTTCCGCGATGAAATCTACGGATACTATGGCGAACTTCAGTTCGGCGGCGAGAACCACCGCGTCGGTGCGGTCGGTTCGTTGACCCATATGAACGCCAATTTCGATCCCTTCGACAAGTGGGAGCAGGCGTTCGCTTACTATGAGTATGACTGGGGCCAACTCGGCCTGCAGTCCCGTCTCGGTTACGGGAAGTTCCGCGAGAGCGGTGACACCGGCTTCACGCTGTCGCTGCGGAGACGATTTGGCGAGAGTGTCATCGAGGCGCAAGCGGTGAAGACCAACGATGGTGATGAGGGCCTGACGTTCGGGCTCTCCATACCGTTCGGATCGTCGAGGGCTTCGAGCCCTGATCGGCTGAGGGTGCGCACCGACACTGCTGTTTCCGCCGAATACCTGTCGAATTTCGCCGTCCAGGGCGACTACCTTCAGGGCCCGCATGATCTCGACAGCTTCCGGGGCGAGTTGTCCGCGTCGTACCTGCAGCATCACGGACAGCGCCTGCTCGACGAGCCGAACGGCGTCACAGCGCCGGACTGGCCGGTGGCGCCAAGCTTCGAGGGCACGAGCGGCCTGCTGCGCATACCGACCGCGGATGTCGCGCCTGAGGGGCGACTGCTGACAGGCATCTCATATATGGACCGGGGCCACTCGAAGGTGCGAAGCGCGGACACCGATGCGATGCCGACGTTCATCGGGGCGGGCTTCCTGCCCAACCTGGAGTTGGTCGGACGGCTGACGTTCTTCCACGACGTGAAGGCGTTCAGCTGGAACTACAACTTGGACCGGAGCTTCAACGCGCATTACCGGATCAAGCCGCAGCGTGGTGCCTGGAACCCCGCGCTGGCAGTTGGCGTTCAGGACGTCAGCTACGGGACGACCACTTCGTACCTTGGTCAGGCAGAGTATATTGTCGGGACGTGGCGCCACGACAACTGGCGTGCTCACCTCGGTTTCGGCACCGGGCGCTATGAGCCGGTCTTCGGGGGAGTCGACTTGGCTCTCACCGGCGAGCACAGGGTCCATCTGATGGCGGACTATGATTCGGACTACGTCAACACAGGTCTGAGGGTGTTCCTCGGGGACTGGGGCACGGCGAGCATAGGTCTGCTCGGCATGGAGGACATCGCGGGTGCGGTGACTTTCCAGACGGACCTTCGATGAGCGAAGCGATACGGGCGCATTGGCCTCACGGCCTCTGCAGGGAGAGAGCATGGAAGAAAGACTGAGTCCTGCTGACATTCCGGCACAGGGCACCAGCGCGCGGAGTGTCCTGACGATCTTCCGCCGGCGCATCTGGATCATAGTGCCCGTCGCAGCGATCATATTGGTGCTGGCGGCTCTCTACGCCGTTGTGCAGCCGCAGATATACGAGGCATCAACCTGGGTGCTGGTTGCAGACACCAACAAGAAGTCGGCTCTTCAGGCGGTGATGAGCGAGTCCGACGCCTGGGGGTCGCTGCAGGGCGACGTCTCCATGCACATCCGCCTGATTCAGAGCGTTGAAATCGCCCAGCAGGTCAAAGAGGACCTTCACCTGGATATGCCTGCCCCCGTGATGCTTTACTACGTGGACGTCACGAAAGTCCCCGGCGCGTCCGAGAAACTGCTTTCAGTGACGTACCAATCGCAGGACCCGAAGCAGGCGCGTCAGATCGTGAACGCGTGGTCCAAAGCGTATGAGGAGGACTCACAGGGGCGAGCCACGCGCTCAATCGCGGCAGCGATAGATTACGTGACCACCCAGATAGAGACTGTGGAGACCGACCTGCGACAGATGGAACAGGAGATGATTGCGCTCGAACAGAATTACATCGAGCGCGGCGTGAGTATCAGTAACGGGCACGGTGGGGCGCGGATGACCGCGATTGTCGGCCAGATCGCTCATATGCGGGTGGAGGCAGCGGCAGTCCAGGCGCAGATAGCTAAGACCAACGAGCGACTCGCGTCAGAGCCACAAGAGATAGAAGAGGTAGAGCAGCAACCGTCGCACCGCGCGCGAGCCATCGAGGAGCAGTTGTCGGCGTTGCACGTGGAACTGCAGCACAAGCTGCAGGACTACTACCCCGACAGCCCCGAAGTCGAGGGCCTGCAGGAACAGATACAGCGGCTTGAGCGGGAGCTCGCGGACCAGTCCGAGATGACGCGGTCAACCGTGACGACAGCCCCGAACCCGGTGTACATGAACGCGCAGGACACGCTGATAAGGCTGCACGGAACTCTGGATGCTACCCGCGCCCGGCAGTCGGCACTGCAGACGCAACTCGCCGAACAGAGAAGCCTTCAGGCGATGGCCCCCGAGGGGAGCATCACCTACAGCGAGTTGATGCGCAAAGTTGGCGGACTGCAGAAGGTCCATGGGACGTTGCTCTCTCGGCAGTATGAGTTGCAGCTCAAACGGGCGATGGTAGTGCCGCCGGTGCAGCTTGTGAAAGAGGCCGCCGAACCGAGGGCCCCGGTCTCGCCGGTCTACTCAACGATCTTCGGGATGGGCCTTCTGGCGGCTGTGCTGCTGGCGGCATTCGCCGCGATCACAGTGGACCAGATTGACGACACATTCGCCGGCCCGGATGAAGTCCGGGATTTCCTGGGCGAGCGCCTGCTTGGCGTGCTGCCCGAAGTGGATTCGCATGAGGCGCAGGCCGTGCAAGTCGGTGGCCCGGATGACTCCGGTCGGACCGCGTTCGCGAACTCAGTCAGAATGCTCGCGTCGACTGTTCGGATCGAGATGACGCGCCGCAACCAGTCGAGCATAGTCGTGACAAGCAGCGGGCGAGCCGAGGGCAAGACTCTCGTCGCGGCCAACCTCGCGGCAGCTCTGGCGGCGACCGGGGCGAAAGTCCTGCTCGTCGACGCCGATCTGCACAGGCCGCGCCTGCATGATCTGTTCAATCTGGAAAAGGCTCCCGGTCTGAGCCACCTTCTGGTGAGTGAGGATTCAGCCGATGACGTCGCTCAACCCACGGACATCGAGAACCTGAGCGTGATTACCACCGGGCCGCTGCCGCCGTCACCGGTGGACCTGCTGGCCAGTTCGCACGGCAAAGAGGTAATCAAGCGGCTTTCAGACGCCGCTGATTTCGTCATCTGGGACACGCCACCCGCCGGTTTCCTTGCTGACGCGACCGTCATCGGGCATAGCACTGACGTTGCCCTCTTCGTAGTCGGCAAGCGCGCCAAGCGTGGCGCGACCCGGCAGACGCTGACCAACCTGCGGGAGATCGGCATCGACATCATTGGCGTCTGCCCCAACCGCGTGTCGCCAGTCGGCGGGTCTTACTACTACTATTACTACTACTACCAAGACTACTACGGGGACACGCAAGACGGCAAACGTTGATGAGAATCCTCCAGCTCGCCGCGACGATGCTCTCGCTTGAGCGGTTCGCGCTGCCGCTGATGAAGCGACTGCGGGACGAAGGCTTCGACGTCGAGGCGATGGCACATTGCGATGGCACCGAGGGCCGGCTGCGCGATGCAGGCTTTGCCGTACATGACTGGCAAGCCGGACACAGCTTTAACCCGCTGCAGATATTGCGTGCCCGCCGGCAACTCGCGATGTTCCTGCGGTCGGCCAACTTCGACGTCGTCCACAGCCATTGCTCATTTGGCGGCATCATCGCCAACCCGGTCGCCCACAGCCGTGTGTCCTATGTTATCTACACACAGCACGGCTTCTTCGTGCACGACGGCCTGAGCCCACTGCGACGGGCGACGTGGCTGGCTATTGAGAAGATCGGGCTCCGGCCGGCTGATCACGTCATCTGCGTAAGCCGCGCCGAGCAGGAACTGGCTCGTGAACTCGGCGTTGGCCCACCCGAGAAGTTCGTCCATGTCCCCGGCGCCGGCATTGACATCGGCCAGTTCACGCTCGACGAGTCGCAGAGCCAGGAGGCTCGTCAGCGTGTCCGACAGGAACTGGGCTTGGCGAAAGACGAGCTGGTGCTGCTGACGGTCTCGCGACTGACATGGGACAAGGGCTACCGCGAGATGATCGAGGCAGTGCGGCGGCTGCGAGGGGATGGACAGGAGTTCACGTTCCTGGCAGCGGGCTCCGGGAAGGATGAGGAGGCCATCCGCGAGGCGATCGAGGCGGAGGGTGTGAGCGATCGCTTCCTGTTGCTCGGCTGGCGCGACGACGTCGCGGATCTCTACCGCGCGGCCGACGTGTTTGTCTTTGCGTCATACCGCGAGGGGCTGCCCATCTCACCCATCGAGGCTATGGCCAGCGGGCTGCCAGTCGTGGCTTCAGACATCCTCGGTTGTCGTGAGGAGATCGAGGACGGAGAGAGCGGCCTGCTCTTCGCCACCGGCGACGCCGAGGGACTGACCAACAGGCTGGCGCAGGTAATGGCAGACGCGGCACTCCGCAGTGAGCTCGTCGAGCGGGGGCGTGAGCGAGCGCAGATGTTCGACATCGCTCACGTGCTCGATCGGCAGCTAGGACTCTACCATAAGATAGCGGAACAGATATGAGGCCGATGCCGGCCGTCCCGATGCCACTGACGCTCGGCGACCTGCGGCGGGCGTGCACACATGCGGCAGGCGCGCGTCAGCGTCTGGCAGGTACTGTCGCCGAGTATCACAATGCGGGGGTGGCCTTCGGCGTTTCGTCTGGTCGCGCGGCATTGTGGCTGACTCTCCGGGCGCTGCATCGCACTCGCCCTGACAGAGGCAAGGTCATCCTGCCGGCCTACACCTGCCCGACAGTCGGGCGCTCGGTGGTCGAAGCCGGTCTGCAGGGCGCGTGCGCGGATGTATCGCTCGACACCCTCAACATCGACCCGGGTGCTGTTGCGGAGGCGATCGACGAACGTGTTCTGGCAGTGGTCGCGCCGCATATGTTCGGCGTCCCGTGCGACGTCACCGCGTTGCAGAAGACGTGCCGCGAACACGGCGCATATCTGATCGAGGACTGCGCCCAGTGCGTCGGCGGGCGGTGGGCTGGCCAGCGAGTCGGCACGTTTGGCGACGTCGGTTTCTTGAGCATGGGGCGCAGCAAGAACGTGCGAGGCTACGAGGGCGGGGTCGTCTGGGCCAATCGCCCCGAGCTGGTGGAACCACTGCGCGAGGAGTTCGAGCAGCTTCCCGACGCGCGAGTCAGCATGAAACACAAGCTCAAGCAGGCGGCGATCACCGTGCTGTCGCAGCCACGTCCGTGGGCGATGGCGAAGCGCCTGCCGGGCCTCAAGGTTGGCGCAGAGGACCAGAGCTTCGACCCACACCCGTCGAAGCTGGCAGACTGGCAGGCGGGCCTGGGGCTGATATCGCTGGGGCGCCTCGACGAGTTCAACGAACGGCGCCGGGAGCTTGCTTCAGCCCTGCGGAACGCGCTGGCAGACGTCGACGGCCTGCACTGTCAGACCGTGCCGGACCAAGCCGAGCCGACCTGCCTCCGTTTCGCGACGCGACTGACGCGGGGCCAACCGGGCGCACGCGACGGACTCGTGACGCGCCTGCAGGCGATGGACATAGACGCCCGAGCGTTCTACGCGCGACCGATGCCCGAGTATGAGTGGTGGCAGACGGGCGATGGGCAACCCGCTTTCGGGCGCGCGGCGGAGACGGTGCGAAGCAATCTCATACTGCCGCTGCACTACGCGATGAGCGAGCCGCAAATCACCCGACTGGCGCAAGCCGTCTCGGCAGGAGTGAACACCCAAGCGTGGCGCGCCTCGTAGACAGGGATGACTGTCAGGAGGATGTGCCGCGGGCAATCGTGACCGATGCCGGCGAGCGGGTCGGTTTGCACATCATACGCGCTCTCGGTCGCGCTGGCGTCGACGTGGTCGCGACCGAGGTGCAGGAGCGCGCAGCCATCTGCCCGGGGTTCAGTTCGCGGTACGCGCGAGAGACATATGTGCTGCCAGGCTGCGGGGAGGCGGGCGCTGCCTATCCCGACAGGCTCCTGGAAATCGGCCGCGACGGTGACGTGTTGGTCCCCGTGTGTCTCAACAGCTTGCTCTCCGTGATCGAGAACCGCGACGCGCTGTCGACCAAGTTTCGCATGTTGCTGCCTTCTCTCGACGCTCTCCTGCGGGCGAATGACAAGTGGAAGCTTCATGGGGTAGCAGTTGAGATGGGAGTGTCGGCCCCGGAGAGTTGGTGTCCTCAGGATGAGGACGACGTCCGGGCGCTTGCTGAGAAGGTCCGCTTCCCCGTCGCGGTGAAGTTCAGGCATGATCAGGACATGTACCTTGGCCCGTCCGAACGGTACGCCAAGGTGGATGAAGCGTCCGAACTCAGCGGGGTCTGGCGGCAGTTCAGCGAGCTCCAGGCGCGCCCGATCATCCAGCAGTACGTCGTCGGCGAGGGCTACGGGTTCGAGGCGCTCTATGACAGTAACGGCGAGGCCGTTGCGACATTCCAGCACAAGCGTCTGGTGGAATGGCCACCAGAAGGCGGCCCATCGGCGGTCTGCCAGAGCGTGAGGATCCCGGAACTCGAGCAGCAGGGACGCAAGCTCCTCGACGGCCTCGGGTGGCGAGGCGTCGCGATGGTCGAGTTCAGGCGTTGTTCTGAGACGGGTGAGTTCTACCTGCTCGAGATCAACCCACGCTTCTGGGGATCGGTATCTCTCTCGGAAGCGGCCGGGATGAACTTCCCTGCGCTCTACTACCGCTGTGCCCGTGGCGAAGACGTGGGCACCCAGACGTACCGGGAGGGCGTGCGACTCAGGTTCCTGCCAACGTTCCTTACAAGCATGGCCTTGAGCCTGCGTCGACGCGACTTGGGCTTCCGGCGGACCTGGCGGCAACTGGGTCATTTGGTGGATCCAAGGGTCCGGGAAGGTCTCATGAACTGGGACGACCCCGCCGGCTCGTGGGCATATGTCCGCAAGAACCTGAGGGGGAGCGGGTGACGGACGGAATGGCCGAGTTCGTCGGCGTCCTGCACGTCCACTCCACCTTCTCCGATGGCGTCATGTCGCTGGCCGAGATCAGGGAATGGGCGCTCACCGAGGAACTGGACTTCGTCTGCGTAACGGATCACTCGAAGCGATTGCGGGACACTCGACTGGCGGAATTCTGTTCGGAGTGCGAGCGTCTGAGCACTAACGTTCTGCTCGTGCCCGGCGTGGAGTTTGAGCATTCCGGCCGGCACGTCCTGACCATCGCGCCCGCGGACGTGCTGACTACGCTGACGGATGAGATAGCCGTCCGTGACCCAGAGACCGTCAGGCAACGCGGCGGGCTGACCATCTGGGCCCACCCGAGCCTGACCTATGCAGTGTCACTGCGCGACGCTGTGGCGACACCCTACGATGGATGGGAGATCTGGAACCGTAAGGTGGACGGACCTGCACCGAACCTGCCCGTCCTCTCGCTCCTGCGCGGTCTGGGGAGCGGCCGGGAGATACTCTCGTTCGCCGGGCTTGACATGCACGAGCAGATAGGGGACACACTCCCGAGGCTGAGCTTGCGGACTGCCGAGTCTGAGCTGACCCTCGCTTCCCTGATCGACAGCATGCGCGCAGGAGACTACACGATCGTGATCGATGCAGCGCGGTCAATGACTCCCAACTCGCGCGCAATCAATCTCAGCCTGTCACTTCGCGTCAGAAGCTACGCGCGGCATGCGACCACAAGGGCACGCTGCACCGCCGCCGCCCTGAAGCACAGAGTCCTGACTGGAGTATGGCCGTGATCACAGACATCAGTGTGCGGGAGTTCGAGGGCGAGCCCGCCCAATGGGACGAGTTCGTTGGGAGCATGCCATCTGCTCGCTTCTCCCACCAGCACGCGTGGATGCAGTTGGTCAAGGACGTTTACGGCGGCGAGCCCCATTACCTTGCCGCACACTCAGGAGCTAAGCTGGTCGGTGTGCTGCCGGTGATGCTGCGGCGGGTCATCGGTGCTGGGCGTGTGCTGATCTCCGTCCCGATGGCCGATGAGGCCGGAGTGCTTGCGGCAAGCGTCGAAGCCGACACAGCTCTGGTTGACGCTGCCTGTGAGCTGACCAGGGCCAAGGGCGCGACATACTGCGAACTCCGTCAGCGCCACGAGCCATCAGTCGACATGCAGGCTGATCTGAGTCGACTGACTCTCGAGATGGCCCTGCCACCCGATGCCGACCAGTTGTGGGATGGCCTCAACGGTAAGGTCCGCAACCAGGTACGTAAGGCGCAGAAGTCTGGGCTCCAAGTCAGTCCGACAACCGATCCGCAATTCGCGATCTCAGCGGAGTTCTACCCCGTTTACAGCGAGAACACGCGCGACCTTGGCTCACCGATGCACTCAGTGCGTTTCTTCCAGCAGGTTGCCGAGCGCTTCCCGAACTCAGCTTGCGTTCTCTCTGTGGGTGACGAGAAGACCATCGTTGGGTCAGCCCTCGCCCTGAAGTGGCGGGATACGTTCATGGTCCCGTGGGCCTCCTCACTTCGACGGTACTTCAGCATGTGCCCGAACAATCTCCTCTACTGGGAGCTCATGCGTTTGGCCATCGAGCAGGGCTGCCGACTGTTTGACTTCGGGCGATCTCCAAGGGATGCAGGCACCTACCGATTCAAGAAGGCATGGGGCGCTGACCCAATACAGCTCTACGACTGTTACCATTATGTCTCCGGCAACTCCCACGCAGGTGAGAAGCGCGACAGTCTCAGCTATCGTGCGTTTTCGTCTGCGTGGCCGAAGGTTCCGCTTCCCCTGGCTCGCGCGATCGGGCCGAAGATATTCGCGCGCCTGCCAATCTGAACTAAGTTCGGCCTTGCAGTGATTGAGGTGCAACGATGCGCATCATGTTGTCCGGCGTGTGTGTTGAGGGCGGAGGCGCGGAGCAGGTCATCCAGGACTTGGCTCTCGGCTTCGCCGCGCGTGGGCATGAGGTAGTGGTCGTCTACATTGAGGGCACCGATGAGATAGTACCCCGCCTCGAGCAGCAAGGCATAGACTGCATCCGGCTTCTGCCTCGGGAGAAGCTTGCGGCGCACTGGTGGTCAGACATCACACCTGGCTCCATCGTGAAGATGCGGCGCCTGCTGATCGACCTGAAGCCTGACATTGTTCACATGCATGTGCCGCGCCCGAGTCTGTGGACTGCACTTGGCGAGCTAATCTCTGGAAGCAGAAGCCCGCTTGTATACACGGAGCACAATGTGCAGTCGGCGCTGAACATCCGGGGGGTATTTGCCCAGCACGTGTTTATACCCCGGACACGGTACGTCATCGCTGTTTCGGAGGCAGTGCGTCATAGCTTTCAGACGAAGTGGCACCGTTATGCGGGACGTATCAAGACGATCCACAATGGGATCACGGTGGACCGCCTCCGTGCCAATCGAACTGGCGAAGAGACGCGGGCCTCTCTCGCGACCCCATTGGCCACCAGTGTGGTATGCAACGTCGCCAATATCACCGATCGCAAGGGTCAGGACGTCTTGATGCGCGCCATCGCCAAGCTGGACCAGAGCCTGGTGGACGTCCGATGTTGGTGCGCGGGCGGCCTGACACACCAGCCTTCGGCCGTCAGCGCACTCAAGAGGCTTATCGAGGACCTTAGGATCGCTGATCGGGTTTCGCTGCTTGGTGCACGATCGGACGTTCCCGACCTACTTGAGGCATGTGACGTATTCGTTCTCTCCTCACGGCAGGAGGGATTACCCATAACGATCCTCGAGGCCATGGCGGCCGGCAAGCCCGTGGTAGCGACTGATGTGGGAGGTTGCGCGGAGGTCGTCAGACATGGCGAGACGGGTCTGATAGTTCCACCTGAAGACCCGGACGCACTTGCCGGGGCCATCCAGACAGTGCTTACGGACTCAAACTTAGCCCACGAGATGGGCAAAGCGGGCCGCGAACGCGTTGAGGAACACTTCACCGTCGATGCGATGGTGGACAAGCACATCGAAGTCTATGAGACAGTAATCTCCGAATAGGAGGACGCGGGGGCTTTCCCCCGACTGGCACCGACCAAGAAGTGACCAACTGCTCCATCCGTTGGGCCACGATCTGGCAAGGTGCCATCGTTACGCCCAAGCTCGCGAAGCCACATCGCAAAGGCGGGAAAGGTACGCATATTCTGCATACTCAAGCTGTGAAGACCCCGTAGGAGGTCGGGTGAGATGCGAGGGCAAGTGGATGATCAGCGAGTTGAGAAGGCAGTGAAGCTGGCGGACGGGAGGAAGATGGAGATCCGTCGTGCGTGCCTCGAGGACGCAACTGACATCGCTGCGGCCTTCCCACTCCCCGACCAAATGTTGGCGTCAGAGGAGGCATACCGTCGGTATTTCGAGACCAAGGCACTCATATACGTCCGCTGCACCTCCACCGATATCACGTGCGCGTTTGTGGATGGCCACCTTGCGGGCTACCAGTTCTATTGCCGTGACCTTGACGACCTAAGGCTCTTCACGTTCTCGCTAAAGAATGCGCTTTGGGTTTTCAAAGAAGCCGCCAAGGGGCGGTATGGGTACAGCCCTACATTCTGGCTAGCCATTTTGCGCTGGCCGCTGCAGCACTTCAGGCAACCCAGAGCATACGGCCCAAGCAGAGATCGCCCTGCGACGGAATGCGCCGAGATTGCAGCATGGAGCCGTGGCGTCCGCACGGTAGAGGCCTACCAACGCCTCGGCGTCGCTTCTGAGTTGATGCGTCACACAGAGGAACAGTTGGTCTCCGATGGCATCGACACAATCGCCCTCTGGACTGCAGTTGACAACAGCCCGGCGGTCCACCTCTTCGAAAAACTCGGCTACGCCAAGCGCGGCCGAGTGCAGCGCATTGGGGAGGAATGCTGGCTGATGGTCAAAGACCTGTCATCCGAACCACCGGCTCAGTCGCTGAACGCACCGAGGAATGGCGAGGAAGACTCTGATGAGTCGACCTGAGTTGACTACGAGGTCCGAGCCCTCAAGAGTCTGTCGTCATAAACATGGCTTGGCCGTTGCGTGATCAGCGGAGGAATCCCCCGCATGGGCGGCACCCTTGCCAACTGACGTTCGCCGCCGATGTCCGAGCGGAGCCATCGGCACCGACGCGAACGAAGGGGTCTTGGCGCAAGTCGTGCGGACACTCTCCTTCCGCGCCTCTTCACTGACCGGTCTCCGTTTACCGAGCGACGCCGATGCTTGCCTCGTCTGTCAGTCCCGCCAACGAGGCCGTCTCGCTGGCGGTCCAGTACTGGTAGAACTCGCTCTGGGCTGACCACCACGGACCATTGGCCTGCTCAACGACGGTCGGATAGCGCGCAAACATCGGTCGATTGATCCAGATCTCGCGTGTGTTGATGAACGCGTAGGCGTTGAAGTTCTCCCCGAGGCTGGGGGGCGATACGAGTCTCACGCGGCCGGCGGCGTTCATGTCTGAGCCGAGCTTGGCGTAGTCGGCAAAGCCTGCCTCCTCGATCATCGCGATCCATTCGCTGGTTGGGTGGAAGTTAGGGATGTCTGGTTCTGATGTGGGTGACGCGGACGGAGCTGCCGGCGTAACGGTCGCACCTGCCGACCCGCCTCCGCACCCCGCCATGAGTACCGCGCATGCTGAGCACGCAACAAGCAGGGCGCCTGCGAGGCGTCCCGCGTCTCCTCTGGTTGATCCCATGATTGCTCGTCTCCCGTCCTGAGTGTGGGTCGTCACTCAGTGCATCGGGAGGCGAGATAGAGCAGTGAAGCCTCAGGCGCAACGGTGGGGTCGCGCGTCAGTAACGGGCGAGCAAATCTGTGGGGCGGCTGCGCCTGCGGTCACACGCGGCAGGAACGTCCGCGTCCAGACATAGAGAAAGCGCCCGCCGGATGGCGGGCGCTTGATGGTTTCAGCTAACGGCAGTTTCCTAGGCGGTCAGGCCTTCAGGCTGACTTGCGGCGGCGCCACCAGCCTACGCCGAGGAGGGCAAGTGACGTGAGCGCCATGCTCGCTGGTTCGGGGTTGGCTGACCACGTCTGGTGGGAGTACGGATCACCCTCGGAACCGTCGAACGCCGCCCAATCATACCATCCGGGAGCGAAGCTACTCCGATAGCTGAACTCTCCTTGAGATCCGGACGTCCCAAGGCCATCCTCTGGCATCCAATAAACTGCAGGACCCGTGCTTGGGAACAACGAAGGCTCCACGCTGTTCAGGTTGCTTGTGTAGGCGCCCATTTGCCAATCATTGGGTTGGGTGAAGTCGCTCGGATTAGCGCCCGCGCCCACGCCGATTGCCCAGAAGAGCAGCTCTCCGTTGTTGGCACCAGTGACGTTGTAGACGTAGTCCCACATCTCATCTACGGCGTCCCAAGTTGCTTCGCCGCTGATGGTGATCTCAGCACTTGCGAAGGTTGGTACGAGCAGGAGGGCGGCGACGGTAAGGAAGACGATCGTCTGGTGAGTAGAGCGCATCATACTTCCCCTTTTCCCGACTGGAAGGGTTCTGGGCAGCAACTAAACCGAGTGTATTGTACAAGGCAACGTATGCAGAGTCAATGATGGTCGGCAGTTTGTTCAGGGGGAATGGCGTGGACGAGCGGAGAGGAACTGCGGCGGGGGCGCTGGCGCCCAGACAAAGAGAAAGCGCCCGCCGAATGGCGGGCGCTTGATCGTTTCAGGAAACAGCAGTTGGTTTGCGGCTTCAGGCTGACTTCCGCCGTCGCCACCAGCCGACACCCAGCAGGGCCAGGGAGGTCAGCGCCATACTGGCGGGTTCGGGACTCGGTGAATACTCGCTGCCACTGCCACTATATGCGCCGCCGTCGTTTACACCGCCAGCCGCTAGCCAAGGATGCAATTGAGGCCCGACGTTGCTCTGGAACGAAAACGTACCAGGGTCAGGAGCGTGTTCATAGGCAGTGCCTGCGGGGGCTACCCACCACCATATGACTGCAGACTGTCCCTGCCAAGCATCGAAAACACCACCGTACGTACCAGTCACAACGCTGCTGACCTGCGTGCCCGACCAATGGTAGTCCGTGCTGCCAGCGGGCTGGGTAATTGAACTCACTCCGGCAGGAGTGCGAATTCCCCAAGCCCACGGCCCACCGCTCTCGTACACATCTGGGTTCTCCGACACCAATGTGCCCGCGGCGACTTCAGCTCCATTCAAGATGTAAACGTAGTCCCACAGGTTGGCGTCGCCTGCGAGGTATTCGTCAATCGCGTCGTAAGTATTCCCCACGCTGTTCGTGACACCACTGGGCGTCTCGCCATCATACGTGATCGTGACAGCAGCACCCGCGAAGCTTGGCACGAGCAGGAGGGCGGCGACGGCAAGGAGGATGAGCATCTGGTTGGCGGTGCGCATAGTGGTTCCCCTTTTCCCAGGCGAATACGGGGTCTGAGACACCCTCGTAGGATCAAGTTTACGCATAACCGGACCTAGAGTCAAGATGATGGCATAGTTTATTCTTGATCGCTGTCTATCGTTCTGCCCCGTCAGTCGCGCTTCTTCTTCCGGCGCCACCAGCCCACGCCCAGCAGGGCCAGTGAAGTCAGCGCTATGCTGGCGGGCTCGGGCGTCGGCGACCATTCGCTGCCCGATTGGGTGTAGTCCGTATGCAGCCCGTACGTTTGCCAGTCGTTCATCACAGGTGCCTGAATGGTCTGGATATGGAAGACACCCAACGTAGGGGCAGTGTTTCCGGGAATGGCGGTGCCAGTCCATCTCCACACAACGCCGGCGCGGTCCTCGAGGTCTGTGTCGTCAAAAGCGCCGCCATATGCCTCGGCCGTTATGTTGCCGTCCCACCCGCCGTCCCAGCCGAAAGGGGTCCCGATATTGTCTGGCGCTATCGGCACCGCGATTGCCCAGACCACCGGTCCATCCTGATCGGAGCTTGCGGAGAGTCGGTAGCGGTAGTCCCACAGCTCATCGTCGCCGGCACCGTAACCTTCGATGCCTTCCTCGGTGATGTCGTCGTTAAGTGATCCGCTGCCCACCGGGGTCTCGCCATAGTAGTCGATAGTGATCTGTGCGACGGCTGGGGAGTGCGGTACAAGCGCAGCCACGGCCAAGACGGCAGCGACGATTACGCACAACCGCAGGTACCGCATCGTCTGTTCCTCTGAGAAGAGAGGTAATGTAAGCTATGACAGCTTACAAGACCACCGGCGAGGAGTCAAGCGATCTTGTACTTTGATTGCCGACAGGGCGCAGATTCTACGTTCATCCCGATTGTAGGGGGTGCATTATTGAACAAAACATGTATTTGAGAGCTTCTGTGCTGCCGGTCAGTTTGCCTGGATCCGGACGGACCAGAGGCGCCACCGTGTCAGTGCTGGGCTGCGTCACCTGGCAGCGCTTGAGGGCCACGGGAGGGCTCGTGTCGCCGACGGGCCTTGTCACGCTGGACGCCCTGACGTATAATGGCGCGGTCTGTGGGGTAGGCGTGCGTCTGCGCGCGCGGGGCACCCAGTACCGATCGCAGACCGATCCATCCGGCCAATTACTCACTCGCTGGCATGCTGCCAGGGAGATAGCTGGGAGAGAAGTCGGGTATGGAACAGGACGATCGGGTCGCGGCGATCCAGAAGCTGTTGCTGCGCGTGGCCTTTGTCGGCTGTGTACTGAGTCTTCTGCTTATCACGTTGGTGGCGAAGTTTAAGACCATTCAGTCTCCGCCCGTGTTCGACCACGCAGTGATCGCGCGGAACTTGGCGACCGGACACGGTCTGACGCACTCGGTGATCTCCCCCCTCGGCCTGGCCATCGCGCCGGAACACGCTGAGCAACTCACCTTCTCGGCTCCGCTGTACCCTATCATACTGTCGGTGCCGATCCGGCTGTTCGGTGCGACCGACCGGATGATTGCTCTGACCTCCGTGACTTTTGCCGCGCTTACACTCGCCCTCCTGTATTTCATCTGTATGAAATATCTCAGCAACCGGATCGCCGTGGCCGCGACCGGGCTATCGGCAATCACCGTTCCGTTCGTGATGCACGCTGTCTCGGGTACCGAGGTACCATGCCTGGCTCTACTGGTGACCGGGCTGTTCGGGGTGCTCCTCGCGTGGCGGCGAGCGGAGAGCGAGAAGCAGCGTTCGCGCTGGTGGGCGGCAGCGGCGTCGGTCATTATTGCGCTGTGCTGGCTCACCCGCTATGAGATGGTTGCCCTGATCCCGTGCGTGGCCCTCTTCTGGCTGCTCGCCGACCCGAGCCGGATCTGGTCGAGACTGCTGTGGACCGTTCTGCCGTTCATCATCATCGCTACGCCATGGGTCGTCCGCAACAGCCTCGTGATGGAGCGTCCGATCGTCTCGGACTACTCCTACACGTTGCTGTCCACAACCGTCCTCTACCCGCAGGACCTCATCCTCCGCATGTACAGAGAGGCGCCATATCATCCCTGGGCCGTGGCGATCGAGCACCCGGGCATGATCCTGCTGAAGGCCCACGCGCGCGCGATGCAGCTCTACTACTCGGTGCCTCTGCTGGGCAATCCATATATCACGGCGCTCTTCATCTTCGGGGTGCTGATCTCAACTGTTCGGAGAGACCTGGCGGCACTTCACTGGGCCCTGGTCCTATCCATTGTGCTGACTGCCGGGGCGATGTGCTTCTACTTCAACATCGATGGGCTGCTGAGTCTCTTCCTGCCGATCGTCGCCGTCTTTGGCATAAAGACCTTCAGCGAGATCCTCGAGACCGTCGACTGGCCAGCGCCGCCCGACGACGATGAAGCTTCGCCCTTCGCGCTCTATATGCGTATGCGGTTGGTGGCAATCCAAAAGCGAGGCCCCGGCCGCGTGGCCAAGCTGGGGATGTGGCTGGTGATCCTGTCGCTCGCCTACCCGATGCTTGACTACCTCTTCATCCAGCCGCCGGCGCGGGAGAACCCGGTGGCCATCGGGGCGGAGGCGTTGCGCGACGAGCCCTACCAACTCATCATGTCTGACATCCCGTCCCTGGTGTCGTGGTACTCCGGCAAGCGTACCCTCATGCTTCCCGGTGATCGCTGGAACCTCGCCGCGATCGAGAAGATCGGCGTCAAGCCCGATGCCGTCTTCCTCAAGCCCGGACCGCAGGCTGAGCGGGCAATCTTCCCCGGCTACGAGCGGGTCGAGGACTGGAAGTACCCAGGCGTCCTCCTCGAGCGTCTGCCCGGCGAGATGCCACCTCCGCAAGGGACGCCGCCGCCACTGGTGAATGAATGACCGCCGAGGCGCAGGTCGAGGAAAAACTAACTGGCGGCGAGGGCCGGAATCTGAAGCTCTGGCTCTACGTCGCACTGCTTGGGATAGGCGTCTTCGCAGCCTACTGGCGGAGCATGCAGTGGGTGACGCACCTGTCACTGTTGCACGTGGACACCGGCGGCGGGCTCTTTGCCCCCATCGTCTCCGCGTATCTGGTGTGGCAGCTGCGCGACGAGTTACGCGGTCTCAAGGTGACCGGCACTCACTGGGGCGCGCTGGCACTGGCCCTCGGTGGGCTGCTGTTCCTGGCCGGGCTCTGGGGCATGTTCTCGACTCTGCTGACGCTGTCTCTGGTCACGGTCGTGTGGGGCCTCGTTGTCTGGATGGGCGGCATTGAGCGCGGCAAGAAGCTCTTGTTCCCGATTGGCTACCTGGCCTTCCTCGTCCCGGCCCCGACCGTGCTCGACAGCATCTCTCTCCCGCTGCGCCTGTTCTCGACCCACGTTTCGGCCATCCTCCCGCGCATGCTCGGGATAGAAGTGCGCGTCCAGGGCACCGAAGTTATCATCGGCACCTACCGCGGCATGATCGACGCACCGTGCAGCGGCCTGTCATACTTGCTGACCCTGGCGGCGTGCGCGACCCTCGTGGCCTATATGTCCGAGACCACCTTCTGGCGGAAAGTCATCCTGAGCCTGTCCGCGATTCCCATCGCGGCTCTGGCGAACGTCGTCCGCATTGATATGTCCTACATGCTGCACGAAGCCTTCGGCAACGTGTTCTCCGCGGGCACCGGGCACGCGCTGGTCGGGATGGTTGTGCTCGTCTTCGCAACTCTGTCGCTGCTGGGGGTGTGGAGCGTTACATGTCACAAACCGACTGGCGATTCATAGGAGCCGCGATTCTCGTGGGCGGGCTCATCGCGATCGATGCGCACTTCGCCGCGTGGACTCCCACGACGTTTGTGTTTGAGGGCTCCCGCATCCCTGAAACCATAGGCGCGTGGACTGGCACCAAGGTTGAACTGAGTGAGAACGAGGTCGAGCAATTGCTCGGGGACGGTAGACTCACGTATGACCGGCGCAAGTATGCTTCCGATGGCGATCAGACCATCGACGCGTGGGCGGTGTATCTCGAACGCCCAGAGGCCATTCGGCACACCCCCGACCGCTGTCTGACGGTCACTGGCTGGGCAGTCGACCGCGTGACGACGGTCGATGTGCCGATACTCGGCGAGGGCGAGCCGATGGTCGCCAACCTGCTGACGGGCACCAAGGGCGATCGGAAGATCGTGCAGATGTATGTGTTCGTGACTGCGGACGGATACCGGCGCACGCCACTCCAGACGCTGCTGGAGTATTCCAGCAACCGGCTGTCATCGAAGGACCAGGCGATGGCGATGGTCATGCTGGTGTCGATCGTGCCCTTTGAGGATGATCAGCAGGAGCTGGAGACCATCAACACGTTGGTCGATTTCGCGAGCCAGTACCTGCCTCACCTCCGCTCGACGTTGAGCAACTCAGGCGCGGCCGCGCCCTGATACGCACCGTGCCAGCCCTCAATGAAATCTGTTGAGAGAGCGCGAATCAGGTTCGCAAGGTTCGCCAGTTTCCGAATTGTGACGAACGCCCAGGATGTCCGTAGAGGCCGTTCTGGGGCCATTTTGGGGTCAGCGTGTCAGGCAAGGCTCATAACCTTGTGGTAGAGGTCCGGATCCTGGCCCGTCCTCTCGTACTCTTGCCGCCCCCTCAAGTCGTCTGCCCCTTCCGTCACTGTCGTTCCTGCTGCTTCTCTCTTTTCTGCGGTTTCCGCCGTCCGGCGACGCCCCACTATCTCCAGCAGGACTTCCCCACGTCACATCGAACTCTATGCTGCGGACCGACGCGCTGAAGCTGCAGACGGCGCTGGCGCGAGCGACTGCTCCCGGAGGAGATCGCTGAGATGGACGGGCCCGGCCCTGCACCCGATGATGTCCTCAGGTCGCTGCCGCCGAAGTTGTATGCGACAGTCAAGAGCATCTTCGACGCGTGGGACGATAGGTTCCTGACCGGGACCTTGGGCTTCGGTGTCGTGCCCTATGGCTACAACCCGGGCAGGACGCAGGCATATTCGCCGCCCCCGCCGCTATGGAACCAGCGTGTGTATGCGGACCTGATGTACGTTTGCCGCGGGATCGGTCTGATCAGCGAGGCGATCGACAGTCTCGTCTCCTATGAGCCGCAACCGGACAACGTGCTCAAACCGGGAACGCTTGTCTATGGCACTTGGTTCAGCCTGGAAGAGGTGCGCAACGACTGGTATCAATGCGCTCCCTATGTGGCTATGCTGAACCGACAGCTCTGGCAAGCATTGGCTGACCTGGCACTCGATGAGATGGCGCCAGGCGACGCGCTCCCCGATATCCCCAGCACCTGTTCGCCGACATCAGACGACTCGGTCGTCGAACGCGCGGCGAGCATCCGTCAGTCCCTGGCTCGCATAGCACCAGCGGCCCCGCGGGACCTCGGCACCATCGCCACTGAGACCGCGAGCGCGGAGTTGGCGGCGGTCCGTGCGCACACCTGCATATTGGGCCTGGCCGACCTCTCGGTTGAGCCGGATATCGATGGCCTGCGTGTTGTCATCGCTCTGACGCAGACCGCGGAGTTGGCGATGAGCGAGTTCCTGCACCGTTCGCTGAAGATCCACGCCGCATGGCGAGCACTGGACCTGACCATCTCTCTGGAGTCGTAGGTGGTAGCGGTCGAGATGGACACGGAGCAATCGCGCGGGAAGGTCTGAAGGTGAGGTCACAACCTTGGCAGGCAGAGCTGTCGTGCTGACAGTGTTGCTGGTGGTCCCGGGTTTGATCGTTGCGGCCGTCAGCGCCCATTACGCCCTGCAGGATTGGCGGCAACTCCTCGACGCGTACTCGCAGCTTCGCGCAGTCATGTCCTCGGACGCCCCACTGCGGGAACTGTATGCTGCCAACGTCGCGCAGGAGATACACCGCATCAATCTCTTTGCTGACGTGGTCTGGGCGCTGCAGGGCGCCATCTTATTCGGGCTGGGTGTGTGTGGCCTTTGCCTGTTGCCTCTGGCGCGGCAGAAGGGCTGACCCCGCGTTGCTCGCCGCAACATCTCTGCTGTCCCGCCCCTTCGTACCATAGCGCCGTAATGGCGTCACCCCGCCGCAGTACCCTCCGCCTCGCCTCTGCGGAGCGTTATCAGCGGCATCTCGCGCGGGCAGGCGAACCTGATGGGCAGGCCCTCGCCGACCCCTCGCGTGACGTACATCAGCGTTCCGCCCGTTCGCACCAGGCCCCGCGCGCGCTCTCGGGGTTTCCGCGAAGACACATATACCGGCCCCAGCACCGGCAGGAGCACCTGGCCTCCGTGCGTGTGGCCCGCCAGGACCAGGTCCACTTCGCTGACTTCGGGATCGTCCACCAGGTCCGGGTGGTGGCTGATGGCCAGACGGAACTCGCCCGCTTGCGTCTGCTGCAGAGCCGCTGACAGGTCATCCCGGCCGGTGTAGACGTCGTCGACCCCCACCAACCAGATACGGGACCCGTCTCGTTCGATGGGCCGGGCCTCATTGGCGAGAAGCTCTATCCCGAGGTCCGCATACACGCGTCGCCACTCGTCCACAGACGGCCCGGACCGTTCCCCCAGGTGCCGGGAGAACCATCGCGACCCGTGCTCATGATTGCCCAGGCAGGCCCACACGCCGTCCCTGGCGCGGAGCCCGGCGAAGAGTGGCATGTAGCGCGCATGCTGATAGCACAAGTGGACGAGGTCGCCGAGCAGCACGATGATATCTGGGCAGGTGGCGTTCGCCTGCTCGACGATGCTCCTCACCCCGGCATCTCCGCCGCGCCTCACTCCGGCATGCACGTCCGATATGACGGCCACGGTTGTGCCGTCGAACGCGCCAGGAAGGTTTGGCAGGCATATCTCGATGCGCTCAACCACAGCCCAGTCTCACTCCCAAAGTTCGATCGCAGCGGCGCGCAGAGCCGCCACGTTACACGAGCACCAGTAGCGTATTAGACGCCCGCGACCCCGGTTCCTCCGCCCACTTGTCCGAACGTGCCCGTCACAAGGCCCTCCGAGCCCGCGCGGCGAACCCTCCACCCGGCGTCATCGACTCCGGCTGCCCGGAGGGAAGACCTGTGACAGGACCACTGAGGGCCACCTGCATCTGCGCCGCGATCCTCGCCACAGCCCTCGCACGGCGATGGTGGTGCCGTCAAATCCATCGGGCAGATTGGGCAGGGAGATCTCCATGCGCTCAACCACAGCCCACTCTCACTCCCGTTGAGGCGCAGGTCCACAGCTCAGCGGCAGTCACCGGCAACGCGTTCGCCGCCTACCGGTATCTCGCGGCGAGGTCCATGATCGTCTGCTGCCACGGCCCGCCATACAACTGATCGTGCAGCGCGGCGATGGGGATAAACATGGACATGAGGTTGCCGCTCTCATCCGGGTGTATGGGTCCAGAAACACCATACTGCTGTGCGATTGCCTCGCTGATGGGCCCGAACCCGTTGAACTCCCTCACCGCCTGAATGATTGCCGCGCGCTTCCCCTTACCGTAGTGCTCCAGCATATAGAAAGCCAGAAGCGCCGCCTGGGCGTAGCCTGAACGGTCCGTCCCCAACCACCCCAGGCTCATCCAGTCGGAGGTGCTCCTCAGTCCCTTCCGCTGCAGAAGCCGGATGTCAGAGTCGAGATTCTCCATGCCTGTTCCGGGCAGATGATATCTGCCCAGATCAACGAATCCTTCGTCCAGAGCAGGGAATAGGGTTGTCTCGGAGGGAACGATTATCTGGGAGGTCTCATGTCCGAGCAGCGCGTGTCCCAGGGGGGCCTCAAGCCAATACTCAACCTGTCCTCGTTCCAGGTACCTCGGCAGTATGTCTGCCTGCAGCAGTGTTGAGGAGTTGAAGGCCAGCTGGCCATCCCCAAACTCACTGTTGTAGCGTATCGCGCGTAAGCTTCTCAGCAGTGTGTCCCTGCGGCCTCGGTGGTGCTCGATAATCAGGTTCTTGCCTGGCACATGTGACTCAAAGCCGACCCACTGTCTCGCCGCTGCCGTGAACGCCTCTCGCACCCGCTGCTGGTTGTCGAACAGGTAGCGCGCCGTCCCGCTCCCCCGTCTTGGGTACCAGATGCGCAGCAACGTCGTGCCTGTCCGGTCCTCGATCACTCCGGAGTCCATGTCTTCGCCAAGCCTCGCGAAGTTGTCCATGCTCTCCACGTACTCACGCGGATTGGTCTCGTAGGCGCTGTTGCAGCCCCGCGTAGCATTGCTGTCGAAGTCATACCCCAGCGCAACTGCCTTCTCGAACCACGCGCGGGTGGTGCGGTCGAACAGCCCCAGCCGGAAGCGCGTCAGCCCGACCGCGTAGGCCGCCTGACCGATCCACTTGCTGTCCGTCTCGGAGGGATTGGGGTTGTCCTCGACGATCTTGGTCCAGTGGCTCACCGCGCCCGAGTAGTCGGCGTTGAGGAAGTATATCTTCCAGCCGTCCAGCACCGGCAGCAGCATCTCCTCGCCCTCGCTGCGCCCAACCTGCTCGATGCGTTCGAGAACCTGAGGGTAGGTGCCCGGCGGGTGGAAGCCGTACGCCTCGTCGAGTTGCTGTCGGTGCCGTTCCGCCAGTTCGGCTTCTCTCTCCTCCATCGTTCCCGTCAGCAGGTCCTTTGCGGAGTTTCCATACGCCCTGCCCGCAATCGCCAGACCAGCCAGACCGAGGCATCCCGCGATGACTGCCCTGCGCCCGATGGGAGTTGCTTCGGAGATGTCGGCGACTCTGTTGCTTGCGCGGGAGATCGTGTCGAGGGTGCCGCCGAGGCCCGAGTAAGACATCACCGCACCGGCGCCCGCGAGGGCAAGCGTGGCAGGGGTCAGTCCCCGCGCGCTCTCGCCGGGCGCGACGTAGGACAGGTCTCCAAGCAGCGGATGCATCATGTCCTGCGGCAGAGCCATAGCCAATGACCTCTTCCGGCAGTGAGTTGCTGATGCTCTCGACGAGGAATCGGGCGACTTCCCCTCGGGGACGCATTATAGAGTTCTTCATCGCCCCCCGCAATAGCAACGGGCCTTCGTGGCCCAGCGCGGCAAGGCCCCGCGCACCCACGCGGCGAACCCTCCACCCGGCGTCATCGACTCCGGCCACCCGGAGGGAAGACCCGAACAGGAGGACCATCCATGGCACGAATAGCAGTCGCGCAGATGGACCCGGACGTCGCGGACCTGCAGGTCAATCTTGACAAGGCCCGCGCGCTCATCGCCGCCGCCGCTGATCAGGGCGCGGAACTGGTCGTCCTGCCCGAGATTGCGCTGCGCGGCGAGGACGCCGAGGGCAACGCGATCACGCTCGACGTCCCCGGACCGGCCGTCGACGAGCTCGCCTCCATGGCGCAGGACGCCGGCGCGTGGGTCGTCATGGGCCTCGCCGAGGCCAGCAAGCCCTACAACTCTGCGGTGGTCTTCGACCCCGCCGGAAAGCTCGCCGATGTCTACCGCAAAGTCTTCCTCTACCTCGGCGAGAACGATGGCTATGAGCCCGGCACCGAGGCCTGCCTGCTCGACTTTGGCTTCTGCACCGCCGGCCTGACCATCTGCTACGATTACATCTTCCCCGAGTATATCCGCGCGCTGGTCGTGGGTGGCGCGCGCCTGCTGCTCCACCCGACCGCCTGGCAGGACAACGATGTCTGCCGCCAGTGGAAGTATCCCGCCCGCGAGGCCTACCGCTCGCAGTGCCTCGTGCGCGCGCTGGAGAACAACATCTTCGTCGCCTCGGCCAATCGTGCGCGCTCGCTGGACGCGAACGGGAACCTGTACCAGGTCGGCGGCTCAAGCATCATCGCGCCCTGGGGCGAGGTGCTCGCCGAGGTCGACGCGGTGGAGGACGTGGCGGTGGCTGACTTGGACTTCGCTCGCGCGGACGAGTGGGCATCATCAGCCGCACCGTACTTCAGTGATTACCTCGAGAAGACCATACCGGAAGTCTGAGTCACGGGAGAGGATCGCCATGCTCAAGCCAGTGCGTTTCACGGTCGTCGAGATGTCAGGCAGCCGCTTCGAGATGGGCCGCCAGTACGGCAAGCAGTGCCGCACGCTCATCCGCAAACTCGCCGGGCGCTTTGACGCCATGCTGGTGCCCGAGCAGTATCTGGCGCAGGCCCGCAAAATCGCCATCGAGGCCCTCCCGGTGATGAAGCGCGAGGCCCCGCATCTGGTCGAGGAGGTCGAGGGCATCGCCGCCGGCGCCGGTCTCGATTTCGACGATGTCTTCCGCCTCAGTTGCTCGCAGGAGATGAACTCCTGGCAGGGCTGCATGCGCAAGCGCGCCGAGAACACGGTCATCGACGCCTGCTCCAGCTTCACGGTCAAGCACGGCGACTCCAGCCTCGTCGCGTGGAACATGGACTGGTGGATCAAGTGGCAGCCCTTCATGGTCCTCCTGCACGGCCAGCCCGACGATGGCCCGCGCTTCCTGTCATTCGCGATGGCGGGCAGCGTCGGCCGACCGGGCTTGTCGGAGGGCATTTCCATCGCCGCGAACTACGTGCCTTACCGCGCCGATGTCGACCAGCCGGCGGGCGGCGAGAAGTGGGCCGGACCGGGCGTGCCTTGCTTGAGCAGCCCAGCACCGCTGCGGCGCTGAGGCTCCTCAAGCGCACTCCGCGCATGACCTGCCTGAACTACACGCTCGGCGACACGAAGGGCGACATCTGCTGTGTGGAAACCATGCCCAATGACATGTCGGTGATCCGCCCGACGAAGGGCGACAGTTTCGTCGCGCACGCGAACTCGTATCACGCCCGCAAGTTCGGCGGTTTCACGGAGGCGCAGCAGAAGGAGCATGACCCACGCGCGTGGTTGGGTCGCGAGTCCCTGCGCATGCGTGAGGCGCAGCACCAGCCGCTGGAGCGCTCGGACTTGTATTACGCGCAGCGCCGTCACTTCCCGGGCAAGCCGACGGGGACGTGCGTTCACACACCGGGGGAGAGGCCCTCGATCACGCTCTTGTCGTTCGTGGGGGACATGGCGAAGCAGGAGGTCTGGGCGGCTTGGGGCTCGCCGTGCGAGCACCAGTTCCTGAGGTATGGGTTGTAGGGGCACGCGCCGCGGGCGTTGCCCGTTTGGCGGTTGCCGCACGCCGTGGTCGTTTGGAGGGGCCGCGGCTTCAGCCCGGCCCGCCGTGTGCCTTGGCCGTACGGTGAGGCCGACCCCCGCGTCGGCCTGTGCCGTTGCCGTACGTTTTGCCGTATGGAGGGCGGGTCTTTCTCTGGGTGCCATAGCTTCAGCGAAGGCGTCAGACCCGCCGGTCGTCGCTGTTGCTGTACGCCTTGTCGTATGGAGGGGCGGGGCTACGTCCCCGCCCGGTCGTTAGCCTTTGCCGTTGCACGCGAGCTTCGTCAACCGGGTACTAACACCAACTGATTGCCCGGCCCATTTTGCACGATTGTGGGGAGAGGTCGCATGCCCAAGCTGCTGAAGCTTCAACGACATCGAGGAGTTCCGCAACGTCACCAACGTCCCGGCGGGGGCGGTCACAGATCAGATCATAGACCGCGTCAGAGGACTTCGTGAGGAGGAGGAGATCGAACGTTTTATCAGGCAGATTCTCTATGACCCGGATGAAACCCCGCACGGCCCCACCGAGGAAGCGGACATCCTCACGACGCGAGTGCATGTCGCCGGCCAATCGCGCTTGGCCGGATTCGTGCTCAAGGGCAAGAGCTTCGGCAAGGTGAAGAGCCGGAACACCGCCCATCAGGTGGCCAGATTACGCCGCCTGCCGGGGATCGAGTTGATGGTGTTCCTCGCCGTGGGGCACATCCAAGACGGCGCTAAGGTGGACTTCATCCAAGCCGCAATAGATGCGGACAGCGACTACCTGATTGTCGACGCGGCGGACGTCGCGCGGCTCTTCATCGCCTATGAGAAGATATGTTCTCAGGACGGAGCCCCTTACGACGACCGTGGCGTGTGCGAGTGTGGTCATCACTTGGACCCGGGCATCGAACTCACGATGGCTGTGCGCGAGGACCCGCGGTACGAGGTAGTCCGGCTGGAGGATGTCAGCCACGCAGGCGCCAGGAGCTACAGCGCCACGCTGCTCGTCGATCGCCACTACGCGCGAGACGTGCTCAGACAGATGGTCGTCGACGCCACGCAGAGCGTCCGGAATCAGGACTACGCGCGGAACGAGATGGTCACAGCAAGATGGGGATCACAACCGGCTCACGTCGTCTGGTTGTTCGTGGCGTGTGAGCCTGAGGACATCCGAAACACGAACTGGTTGTGTCGCACCCAATGGATAGACGACGGCCTCGTTGACAACATGCGTCCCATCTCCCTGAACGCAGACGAGCAAGTCAACGGAGTGGGCATCGCCTGGAATGACGATTACGAATCCAGAAAGGAAATGCATCGAGAACACAGCTCTCCGAAGGGAGAATACCTGCGTCTCGCCGCTGAGATCTCCGAGCAGATGATCACCTTCGGGCAGCAAGCGGCGAGTTGGTTTGCTTCCTACGAGGACAGCAAGATGAGCGAGAAGGAGCTGATTGCGGCCGTTCAGAGCGACACGGATCGAGTGCGCGATACCTATCTGGCGTCCGGTGACATGCCGTTCCCACCAGAGGACTGCAAACGGTACGACGAACACTTGCATGGCCTCTGCGCGATAGTGGACAACATGTATCTGCTATGGTCGGAGAAAGGCGCAGAGCTGTGGCCGGAACCCAACAGACGTTACCTGGTGAGTGACGCGGTAAAGCGGTTCATTGGGGAGCGAGACAGGCTCGCGTACGAGGCGGAGCGTCTGCACTGAGTGAGGCGATAGCGCGATGCCCCCAGAGGACCGGTGCCCGCTGGGTCAGAGCCTACCTCTGCGGGGCCGCTCGCCTTACTCCCCCGCCACCACCAGCACCGGTCGCCACACGCCGCCCGCGCCGCTGCGGTCCTCCACCAGAACCGTCACCGTGTTCGGCGCGTTGTAGCGTGCCATCGGCTTGATGTCCATCAGGAACGGGGTGGTCCAGTCGTCCGGCTGTACGAACGGGTGCGCGCCCGCGAGTTGCCCGTTCACCCACACCGTCGCGCCCTCATCCACCGCCCCGAAGGCCAGCCACACCTGCTTCCCCGCAAGCTCCGCCGGCAGCGTGAACTCCGTGCGATACCACGCCAGCCCGTCGTAGTCCTTGCCATGAGCCGCCCGCCATGCCTCCCCGACCGCCTGCTTCTCCCACGCCCGGTCGGTCTCCACTGACAGCCACCCGGCGGTGTCGAGGTCGTCCGCAAACCACTGCTCATCCGCGCCCACCTCGTCCGGGTCCCACTGCAGCTTCCACGTCACCGGCAGCGAGTCGACGATCTGCTTGTCCTGCAGCATCGCGGTCGGCCAGCGCTGCCAGTAGCGCTTCTCGGTCCAGTTCGCGACCACCATGTTCACCGCGTTATCGGTCATGATGCTCTCGCGGAACGCGTCCAATTCGGCGCCGGCGCGCACCTGCTCGGCCACGGTGCTGTCCTCGCGTGCGAAGACCCGCGCCATCTCCCACGTCAGCCGCGCGTTCTCGAGCCCTGCGCGCAGGAACTTCACCCGCGCAGCGGACGCCTCGTCACCGCCCGCGTCACGCGTCGCCTGCGCCAGCATCCGCACGCCCTCCGCGAACATCTCCGCCGTGTAGACCTCATGGATGATCCCCGCCAGCCCGTGCCACGCCAGCCCGTCCAGCTTCGGGCGGATGTCAGCGCTGATCGCGGCCCAGTGCTCGAAATACTCGCGCACTCGCGGGCCGCCCGCCCCGAAGGCCGCGTAGAACTCAGCCATGACTTCCTCGGGCGTCAGGTCCGGCCGCGCGTGCAGCCGCCCGAGCATGTACAGGTTCGGCGCCTGCGCTCCCCACATCCCCGTCAGCGAGTCGAAGTCGGTGCCGATCATCCCGTTTTCCAGCGCGAACTTGAACTCGTGCCCGAACTCTTCGGCGAAGATGTATGGCATCGTGAACCCGGTCAGGAACGAGTTCGGCCGCAGCATCAGCCGCGCGCCCGCCTCCCGCCATCCCATCCACTCCGCGCGCCGCGACGCCAGCACGTCCCGGTCCTCGGGATACCAGATCCCCGGCACGTAGGCCAGCACGATATTCTCGTTCAGTTCAGTCGCGATCGGCGGCTTGCGGTAGTTCCCGTAGGCGTATCCGCACACCATCACGTCCGGGTCGATCTCCCGCGCCAGCTTCTGGACTTCCAGGTAATACCGTGCGTAGCGATCCGACACCGTGCCAATCCCCGACCGCCAGCGAAAGTCCTTGCCCGCCATGGTCTTGAAGTTCTCGGCCATGACCTCCCGGCGGTTCTCGAAGTCAATATCGTCCGTGGGATTGGGCACATCCCACGCCATGCAACGTTCAGAAACGCGCCCGGATTCTCATCCCGCTTCGCTTTCCAGTCATCCACCATCTGCTGCCACAGCGCCGGCTGCGATACGCACATGGAGATGTATTTCGGGTGCACGAGCGGCTCACGCTTGCCGTTGGGCAGCAGGTTGAAGTATTCCGGATGTGTCTCTCCGAAGCGCTCCCAGTAGCCGCCGAACGCGTGCCCGTGGTGGATGTACTTGGGCCAGCCCATGCGCTGCCGCCGCAGCCAGACGCGCTCATCGATGCGCACCTTGGCGAACTCTTCCTCGCTCATCAGCTCCGCCGCGCCGGTCTTCGCGAACGTCTCCATGGCGCTGCGCAGCATCCGCTGTTGCATCTGTGGCTCGAAGGTCAGCTCGGTCTCAGGGATGGTGATGGTCGCGGTCTCGGGCACCACTTCGCCCACCTCGCCCGGCCACAGCCAGCGCACGCCCATGAAGCGATCCAGCAGCGCGTGCACGCCGAACAAACTCCCCGCGGCGTTCCCGCCGAACAGCTCGTAACCGTTCGCGTCGCGCCCCGCGATCAGCACCAGATCGCCGGTCACCTTGATGACGAAACCGTCCGGCTCCAGTGTCTGGGGATCGACGCCCGCGGCCGTCGTCTCGGCACATGTCCCGATACACACGCGCGCCGCCGGCTCATCGGGGGCCTCGCTCTGCGTGAATATCTCCAGCGTCGCGCCGCTTGCTTTGGCGACGTGGTGCTGCAGTTCTCTCGCGCCGTATCCCACTGCTTGCGGCGCGGAGTCAGGTACCACGATAATCGCGGTCGCCTCTCCGTCGCGGACCAGCGTCACGTCCGCCGCCGCTGCCGCTACCATCATCGCTGCGAACGCCACTGCCACTACTGTGCGCATGGTCATCAGTACTGCCTCCGTTGCCGAACCTGGCCTGGCCTGCTACCGGGGCGCGAGGCGCCACATATCCTCATCGCGCAGGCCGATTTCGGCGAGCATCGCTCCTGCCCTGTCGAACTCCGGCGCATACTGGGCCGCGTGACAGTCCGAGCCGATGCTGAAGACCACCCCGCGCCCTTTGAGGTGCGCCAGATACTCCAGATACTGCGCCGCGAAGGTCTCCGGGTAGGAGCGGTTCAGCAAGACTGCGTCGAGGTTAATCTCGATCGCGGTCCCGTGCTCGATAGCTGCCGAGGCGAGTTCGTCGTGCATCGCCACGGGGATCTTGCCGAAGTCGTCGAGCCACGGGTCCGTCGTGTAGCGACCGTCGTCGTCCTGCCAGTGCCCCATCCACCACCACGGATGGGCCACGATGTCCACCAGCGGGTGGGTGGCCATGAAGATATACTGGCGATGGTAGTCCTCGATGATAGCGTCGCGCTCAAAGGGCGGGTACATTGCCCAGTGCACGCCCCCCACCACGAACTCAATCCCCAGTTCCTCGATCTCCTCCGCCCCGATCCCGATCGCCAGCTCCGCTCTTTCGGGTCCGCCCCGGCGCAGGCCATACACTGGATTTTCGTGCCCGCCTCCAGCCAGCTCGTCCAGCTCCCATTGGGAAACGCAACTCACCTCGACCCCGAAGTGGAAGTGCTCGGACGGCTCGGCAGCCAGGTAGTCCGCGCGCGCGGCCACCAGGTCGGGCAGGTTGAAGGGCGTGTGGATGTGGTCCGTGACGCCGTAGTCGCTGATGCCCAGCGACGCCGCGGCGGGCGCGAGGTCGGCCATCGGCAGCGACGCCGAGTCGCACGAGTTCTCGGAGTGGATGTGCCAGTCAGAGGTCAGCTTCATATCCTCATCACCTGGGGTTGGATAGTTGAGCTACCGTGGTCATTACGGTACGCCGACTTCTCCCCGGGCCGCCGTTGGTCTCCCTCAAACCGTCCGACCGGTCGCGTACCCCGACGCAAGCGTAGCTTGCGTTAAGACGCCCGGAGCGTGCAGAACCCCGCCCTTGGGCGGGACGCACGCACGGGGGCGGGGTGGAGAAGGGCGTCACGGGCCAATCTGGGTCAGCTTGATGGCGTCGAGGTCCGCGACGCCGAGGCGGTACTTCTCGGCCGCCCGCAGCAGCCACGTCACCGGCGGGGTCAGCGTGGTGGTCTCCGGTGCCGCCTCCCGCAGTTTCTCCAGCAGGATCTCCCGCCCGATCGCGTCTATGGCCACCGGGTCCTCAGACACCAGAATGCTCCGCCGCAACCACGTCTCCAGCGCACGCGAATCCGCCCTCTCCGCGTATCCCGGCCGCAGTGCGTCGACGATATGCAGGCGCGTCTTCTGCCGCAAACTGGCACTCGCGGCCGCCAGCGCCATCTCCTCTGGCTCAGACTGCAGGCGCAACTGGTCGGGGTAGGGCACTGTCGCGAGGCAGTTGGCCACCGCGCCGCGCATCCCCAGCTGCGGGTCGATTCGTAGTCGGCTCAGATTGATGATGGCCGTGCAGTAGTCCAGCACAATGCGGCTGAGGCCCTTCCGGTAACCCTCTGCATCCGCGCCCATCACCCGCACTCGCCCCGGCGCGCCACTGAGGTCGAAGCCCGCCCGGAACAAGGCGCTCTCCGCTCCCGCGTAGACGATGATGTTTTCGCGTGGGACACCGCAGCGCATCAGGCGCAACGTCACGGCTTCGAGAATCGCCGCGTGCACCGGCATGGGCGCCACGTCCAGTTGGATGCCGACGCGGTCGAGTGGCTTGAAATGCACACCCCACGCGTCCTTCACCGAGGTCTCGCCGGTCAGGCTCATCATCGCCTGATCGAGCATCTCCTCAATGACCTCGTAATCGATCTTGCCCTCGGGGTAGATGAACTCGGGCGCCAGTGTGCTCTCGGCCATGAGGATGCGCTCAGCCCGAGCTTCGCATACCGTCGCGACGCCGTCCATCGGCGCGCACCAGCCCGTGGCTGCGACCGTCAGCAGCACCACCGGCAGCGCCAACCGCGTGATTGAGGTCCCTCTCGTGTGTGTCACAAACACCGCTCCACGTCCAGACTTTGATGCGACTCTCGCCCTAGAACTGACAGTCTGGAGGGTGCAATGTTTCTGCGGGAGTACTGGTCGCTGGCGTTGCTGCTACTGCCTGACGTGTGGCGCTGCCAGTAGCAGACCGACAACGGTCTTCCCGTCGCGGATCCGCCCGTCGCGGCACATCTCCATGGCCTCGCCGCGGTCCACGGGCTCAACGCGGATATTCTCGTCCTCGTCAGGCTGCCCGGTTCGGGGCGTCAGGCCGGTGGCAAGGAACAGGTGAATACTCTCGCCGCTGTAGCCCGGCGACACGTACACCTCCGCGAGGAAGCGCATCTCGGCGGCCTCATGCCCGACCTCCTCGATCAGCTCTCGCCGCATGCACGCCTCCGCGGACTCACTGGGCTCGCGAGTGCCCGCGGGAATCTCGAGGATCGCCTCGCCGACTGCGTGGCGCCACTGCCGGACCATCAGCACCTGCCCGTCATCGGTCAGCGGCACTGCGCCGACCGCGCCGCTGTGTTCCACGATCTCCCGCTGTGACCGTCGCCCGTCCGGCAGTTCGACATCATCCACGCGCAGGCGAATCACCCGACCGTCGAACACCCGCGTGCTGGACACCGTCGTTTCCCGCAGTTCATCGATCCGTTCGTCACTCATGGCAAGCACCTCGCTCTGGCGTGGGATGTGGTCCATCTTTCCGCGTAGCGGGGCAGAGCCCCTTCGCTGGTCACCCGGCAGGTCGCCGCCCTGCACGCGGGGAAGCAATCCGAACGCGCACCAATCACCCGAAAGGGATGATCCACACCATGAGTGCCGACAGCGGCTCGGGAGGGCTGACCTGGTTCGACTGCAACGCGCGGATCGGTCCCTGGTCCACCCCCCGAGACGAGCAGATAACAGACAAGGCCGGATTGCTGGCCGCATATGATGAAGTGGGCATACACCGCGGGCTGGTCCACCATGCGCTCGCATGGGACTGGCACGCGCCGATCGGCAATGACCGGCTTCTCGCCGAGATCGAGGCCGAGGACCGGCTCAGTCCCTGCCTGGTGGCGCTCCCACCGGCCACCCGCGAGATCGGGCCGATCGATGAGTTCGCCGCACGCGTGCGCGGCCTCGAGGGCGCGGTTCGCGTCTTCCCGGGCAAGCAGGACTGGCGGCTGACAGACTGGGGCTCCGGCGCTCTCTTCGCCGCCCTCAATGACCAGCGCGTCCCCGTCTTTGTCGACTTCGCCGAGACCAACTGGGACGAGATCCACTGGCTGGTGAGCGCTCACCAGCAGATGCCCGTCATCGTCATCGGCACTTACTACCGCGTCGCCCGCCACGTCTATCCGCTCATGGAGCGGTATGACAACTTCCACCTCGAGGCCAACACCTTCGCGCCCTTCAGGGGCATCGAGGACTTTGTCGAGCTCTTCGGCGCCGAGCGCCTGCTCTTCGGCACCGGCCTGCCCGACCTCGAGCCCGGCGGTCCGATCGCGCAGATCACGTATGCGGAAATCGCCGACGAGGACAAGGCGCTCATGGCCTCTGGCAACTTGCGGCGACTGCTGACCAGAGAGGGGGAGTGACCGAGATGGCTCTTGATACTCTGCAGGAATACTGCCAGACCGGCACGCCCGTTGACGCGTATGTCGTGGATGCGCACTGCCACATGGGGCCCTACTTCAACTTCCAGGTTGTGGACGAGGGTTCGGCTGAAGCCATGGTGCGCTCGATGGACACGCTCGGCATTGACGTCAGCCTCTTCAGCCCTCACCTGGCCATCACCGCCGACTGGCGCGAGGGCAACCTCCAGTCAGCCGAGGCGGCCGCGGCCTTCCCCGGCCGACTGGTGCCGATGATCACTGTCAGCGGCCGCGCCACGCCCGACGAGGTGCAGGCCGAGGTCACGCGCTGGCACAACGAGACCGGCATTCAGGCCTTCAAGTTCCACTCGTCCCTGCACGGCGTCGACACTCTCGCCGACGGCTATCTGCCCGTCTATGACTACTGTGACCGCCACGGTATCGCGATCCTCTCGCACTGCTGGAATGGCGCGGGCGGCACTGAGGGCGTCATCGCGACTTTGACGGCGCGCTACCCGAACATCGAGTTCGTCAACGCTCACTCGGCCAGTTCGTGGGATGGCATTGAGGCCAACTGTGCGGTGGCGGAGAAGTTCCCGCGCTTCCATCTGGACCTGACCGGCTCGCGCCTGCTCTGGGGCGCTGTCGAGTATATGGTGCAGCGCATGGGCCCCGACCGAATTCTGTATGGTTCGGACAGTCCGTTCATTGATCCGCGCCCGTCGATGGGCCGGATGATGTGCGCGCACATCAGCGACGCCGACAAACTCAAGATCATGGGCACCAACGCGAAGAAACTCTACAAGCTCTAGGACCGTCCATGCCGCCCGCCATGCCGCACGGAGGGTCCCTATCCGGCCCGGCCGTTGCGGTCCGCCGTTGTCGTATGGAGGGCGGGTCTTTCCTTGGGCGCCGAAGCCTTGGCGAAGGTGTCAGACCCGCCGGCCGTTCGCCGTTGGATTTGCCGTGTGGAGGGCGGGTCTTTCCTTGGGCACCGACTTGTGGGCCGGAGCTTTCGCGAAGGTCCAAGCTTCAGCGAAGCTGTCAGACTCGCCGGTCGTGGCCGTTCCTGTCGCACGTCCTGCCAATGATGTCGGGGGAGACTGAGAAGGCGACGATATGTCCGACATGAACGTCTTCGACGCCATACACGGCAGGCGCGCCATTCATCGCTTCACCGACGCCCCGATCCCGCCCGACGTATTGGCGGAGATCGTCGAGGCCGCACGCTGGGCTCCCTACGGTACCCGTGATGACGACCGCACGCTGGTCGTCCTCGGCGGCGACGAGAAGGCCGAGTTCCTGCGCTTTGTGGGTGACCGCCTGGAGAAACTCCTCCCGGCGCTGGGCGAGGGCGCGTCGCGACAGATCCTCCGCTACGCGCGCACTCTCGTGAATCTGCTCAAGGACGCGCCGGTGCTGGTGCTCTTTTACACCGCTGTGCGCGACGAGGGCCCCGAGCTCTCCCTCCCCTCCGTCGCCACCGCCGCCCAGAACATGATGCTGGCGGCCTACGCGCGCGGTGTCGCGAGCTGTTACATGACCGGGGCCATCTACCTCGCCGATGACATCGCCGACTTCCTCGGCGTGACCGGCCAGCGCCTCGTCGCAACCGTGCCCCTCGGCTACGCGGCCAGCAAGGGCGCCACCCGCAAGCAGTTCCCCCGCATCATCTGGCGAGGGATCGAGGGTATGGGCCAGTCCGACGAGTGGCCCGAGGTGGAGCCCGCAGAAGTCACGTCCGCCGCGCGCGTCGCCGAGGGCGACGATCCCGAGGTCATTCTCATCATCGACGACTCTCCCGGAGCGCTCGCCCAGACGGCCGACATCCTGCGGGGAGCCGGCTATGAGGTCATCGTCTGTGAAACGCCCGCCATGGCGCTGCCCTGTGTCGAGCGCGATGAGCCCGACTTGGTTCTGGTCGACGCCATACTGCCGGACTTGAGCGGCTACGAGATATGCCGGAGCATCGAGGACGGCAAAGACGGGCCGCTGCCCGTCATCATCACCACCTCGGCTTACGACGCTGACGACGAGCGCCGGGCACTCGCCGTCGGCGCTGCAGCGGTGCTCACCAAACCCATCGCATCCCACGAGCTGCTCGCGCGCGTGCGATCGCTCCTGGACATGCGCGGCCTCTACAAGGACCTGCAGTCCCATGCCGACGAACTCAGCGCCGCCAACGAGCGCCTGCGCGAACTCCAGGAACTGCGCGACGCGCTCACGCACATGATCATCCACGACCTGCGAACGCCCCTGACCAACATCCTCACTGGCCTGCAGACCGTCGAGGTCATGGACTATGACCGCGAGATGAGCGAGGAGTTCATCCCGGCCGCTATCCACGCGGGGCTCGACCTCGGCGACATGATCTCAAATCTCCTGGACATCTCCAAGATGGAATCCGGCGAGCTCGATCCCAAGCTCGCGCCCACGCCACTGATCGACATCGCCGACAGCGCCCGCGAGCGCGTCGGCCTCCTAGCCGAGGAGGCCGACCTCGAACTCGTCACGCAGATCGAGGACGGGCTGACCGCGTGCGCTGACTCAGATCTGCTGGTGCGCGTGGTGGTCAACCTGCTGGGCAACGCCATCAAGTTCACGCCCGGCGACGGCACGGTCAGCCTCCAGGCATCCGCGCGCGACGACGGCATGGTGCTTGTCGCCGTCCGCGATACCGGCGAGGGCATTCCGCCCGAAGAGCTGCCGCGCGTCTTCGAGAAATTCTCGCAGGTCAAGCGTGAGGGCAAGCCCATACGCAAGGGAACCGGCCTTGGGCTGACTTTCGTGAAGATGGCCGTCGAGGCCCATGGTGGCGAAATCTGGGTCGAGAGCCAGGTCGGCGAGGGCACGGTCTTCTCCTTCACGCTTCCAGGGGGAAGTGACTGTGCCTGACCGCGGCAGCCTGCCATCGCTTCGCATTGTTCCCGAAATGTTAAACCACGCAGCACAAAAGAGGCAGGTCCGATCTGCCGATACGTGGAAGCGATACGTGCGCAAAGGAGGACTTGGGCGTGCGCTATGCCGTGCTGTCGGACATCCACAGCAATGTTGTGGCCTTGGAGGCAGTTCTGGCCGACCTCGCGTCCGCCTCCGTGGACCGCTACCTGTGCTTGGGCGACGTCGTGGGTTACGGCCCACGGCCCAACCAGTGCTGCGACATGATTCGGGAGTTGGACTGCATCTGCATCCAGGGCAACCACGATCTGGCTGCTGTGAACCCGGCGAAAGCAGAGTGGTTCACTCCGCCCGCCCGTGCCTGCATTTCCTGGAACCGCAGGCATCTGCGCGATAATAACCTGCAGTTCCTCGCCGATCTGGCACCCTCCGCCCTCGTCGCCGATCAAATCATCCTCTGCCACGGTTCAATACCAGACCCCGACCACTACACCGTAACCCCCGCCGACGCTTCACTCAGCTTCGCAGTGATGAAAACGCGCCTGGCCCTCTTCGGCCACACGCATTACGCCGAGTGGTTCGCGCTTGGAGACGGCGAAGAGATCCCGGCCGAGCATCCCCAGCCCAGAGGCGGCACCTGCCAGCTGCAGCCAGATACGCGCTACCTCGTCAATCCCGGCGGCGTCGGCCAGCCGCGCGATGGCAACGAGGAGGCAGCGTACGCCGTGTACGATGACGAAGCTGGCGAGGTGTATCTGCGCCGTGTGAGCTATGATATCGCCACCACTGCCACCCAGATGAAAGAGGCGGGGCTGCCCGAGGCCATGCACGCGAGGCTGTGGTTGGGCGTATAGCGCTTTTTACTGGAGTAACTCGCCACGCCGATGGGTATACTCAAAGGTGCTTACGATCGCACTACATAATCGTGACGTCAGGGGGACAGGACTGTGCCACTTGAGGACAAGCAGGCAAGGCTGTCAGTCATGCGGGAGATCGCGCGGTACGACATGGATACCACGCTGCTATCCGTAAAGGTCATCAACAAGGTCGTCTACATGGACGGTAGGCTCAGGCGGAACCGGGGGCCGAACGCAGTTCATGATCTGCCCAAGGCGCTCCGTGATATCGAGGACACCATAAAGACCTTCACAGACATCAACGATGTCGTCAACGACGTAGCTATCGACTGAGGCCAACCCGGCCCTGGCCACGTCTTCTCCACCGGAGATAGTCTGCTCCGGCGTCGGGGCAATACGCAAACTTGAGCGGCCCGCCCTCCACCTGAGGACGGGCCGTTACCGTGTACCCAACGCGCCCTGCCAACAGAAAAGGGGGAGAGCCGAAGCTCTCCCCCTGATGTCTGTCCTCCTGCAGATCGCCCGCCCTCAGGCAACATCTGCCTCCGACGCTGCCAGTGCAGCCGCATCCTCGGCTATGCGGCCGCCGCCGCTCTTCTGCGTCAGCAGCGAGACAACGATCAGCGTGATGAAGCTCAACGGGATCGAGACGATGCCCGGGTTGCTGAACGGTACCGGGGCAGTCGTCACGTCCAGACCGTAGAGCTTGTACATCGTCGGCGAAAGCATGATGAGCCCCAGCGCCGACAGGATACCAACCGTGATAGACGCCACGATGCCCTTCGCCGTCGTCTTGTCCCAGAACAGCAGCATCACGATCGCTGGTAGATTCGCTGACGCCGCAACCGCAAACGCCAACCCGACCAGGAACGAGACGTTCACGCCCTTGAAGACGATGCCCAGCACGATCGCGATCGCGCCCACGCACAGGGCCGAAATCTTCCCGGCGCGCACCTTGGCGTGATCGGACATGTTCTTGCCCATGTACCGGTCGAAGAAGTCGTGAGCAACCGCGCCGGACGCCGCCACGATCAGACCGCTCACGGTGCCCAGGATGGTCGCAAAGGCGATCGCGGAGATGATCGCAAACAGCGACTCACCGAACGATCGCGCCAGCAATGGCCCGGACATGTTGTTATCGGCCGGGTTCACCGTCGCGTTGATCATCGCGCCGAGGCCCATGTAGAGTGTCAGGATGTAGAAGAAGCCAATCGCAGCAATAGCCACGATCGTTGACTTCCGAGCGCTCGCCGCATCCGGAACCGTGTAATACCGGATCAGGATATGCGGCAGGGCAGCCGTGCCCAGAAACAGCGCCAGCATCAGCGAGACAAAGTCGAGCTTCTCAAGCGGCGTACCCTCGACCTTGAACTTCAGGCCGGGGCGCAGGACGAGATTGCCCGGCGTGTCCTGCGGATAGTAGACAGTCACGTGGGAGCCTGAGTTGTCCGTGAACTTGGCGTTCTTCCAGCGGCGGACGATGGTGTCTTTGGCGGACATCGCTGCCAGGAAGCCGAACGGCCCGACGCCGCCCTGCGGCGCCATTTCCTCGCCGCGCAGCAACTGCAGATTACTCACCTGACGCAACTTGTTGTCCTCGGACGCGGGGGCGCCGTTAATTAGGCTCTGGCCCGCGCTGGTCGTAACCGCGCACTGCGACTCCAGCAAGCGCGTGCCGCCACCAGTGTCGTCGACCAGCCACCACGTCTCCGCCCCGTTCTTGGCGATGCGGGCGAAGCTGTGAGCGGCCGCCGACACCTCAGTTACCTCGAGCACTTCGCCGAAATCAGGCGCTACCACCAACTGGTCGCCCTCTGCCTCGGCCTCGATCGTTGCGTACTCGTAGAAAGGGATCGTGCCGCCCTGGTCGGGCTTGGTGCTGAAGCCGCGGTTGAGGACCGCGATCACAAGCACCGAGGAAAAGATGATCAGCAGTGTGCCCTTGATGAACTGCACGTAGGTCGTGGACGCCATACCGGCGGTCGCAACGATCGTGATAACGATCGCGCCCACCATGATGACTCCCCAGTGATGCGGGATGCCCAGCAGCGGCTCAACCAGAACGCCCGCGCCGACCATCTGCGGAATCAGGTAAAAGACTGACACGATCAGCGTGCTGATCGCCGCCGCGAGTTGGATCCCGCGCGAGTTATACTTCGCGTCCACCGCGTCTGTGAATGTGTACTTGCCCAGCCGCTTCATCGGCTCGGCCACGACGAACAGCGCCACGATCCAGCCGGCCAGATAGCCAATCGAATACAGGAAGCCATCATAACCGACAGTCGCGATCATGCCGCAGATACCCAGGAACGACGCCGCTGACAGGTAGTCGCCAGCAAACGCGATACCGTTCACGCCCCAGTGGATCTGGCCACCCGCCGCATAATACCCCGAAGACGTCTTGGTCTTGTTGCCCAGGTAGAACGACAGTCCGAGAACGATTGCTACGAAGACGAGGAAGATGGTGATCGCCATATCAGCCGTTCTCTCCTTCGGGCGAGGCCTCTGCGTGCATGCGCTCCTGCACGTTGCACGCGTTGTTGTAGATGAGCGCCAGTATGAGGGCCACGATGATCAGGGCAAAGCCGTAGACCGTGGCGAGGTTGAGGCCGAAGATTACAGTCACTTCCATCAGCTTGGGGCTGGCCAGATTCACAATCACGAATCCAGCGTAGAAGAGTGAGTAGCACACGAACATCCACATCCCGATCCGCATCTTGTAGGCGGCGGCGGGATCTGGTCCTGCCTGTGATGCTGGCTCATGCAGCATTGGCGCGACCCCTTTCCTGGCTGTCAAACATCTAGTTAATACAGTGACGGCTTCCGAGATTATCCGCGAGGAACACCGTCCCCGGTCTCCGAAGCCGTTTGTTTAGGCGGCGCATAGCGAGTGCTCCGACTAGAAAATAGTATACCATACCCGACCCGTCAGGTGATGCATAAATGACATTTTCTCTACGGAGCGATTTGCGCGCCCTGACTCCTCACGTCAGGTCCACCGAAATCGTCCGCTCTGCGTGGTAGTACGCCAGCCCCGGGCGCCCCCGCTTGGGCTTGCGCACATCCTTCGCCTGCGCCACATCCACCTCGACCTTGCTGCCTCGCCGCTGGCTGCTCAGCCGCGCCGCCAGAAGTGCCGCCTCGTAGACGCTCGTCTCCGGCACATCCTCCGGCCTCCCGCCCGTCCGCAGCGCCACATGCGAGCCCGGCGCTCCCTTGACGTGAAACCACAGGTCGGTCGGCCCTGCCGCCCGCAGCACTTCGTCGTTCTCCGTGCCGTTCTTACCATACAGCAGCGCGAAGCCGTCCGCCGTGGTGGCCGTGCGTGGCCCCTTGCGACGCTTCGCATCCGGTGCCGCCTGCTGCTTGCGCGGCTTGGCCAGCCCCTGCTTGACCAATTCTTCCTCGATCCGCTCGAGGTCGTCGACGTCCTCGGCAAGCTCCACCTGTGTCTCCACTTGCGTGAGGTAATCCAGCTCATGCCGGGCCGCCGCGAGCAGCTTCGGGGCCAGTTTGCTCAGGCGCTGGGATTTCTTGTAGCGGTTGAAATAGTGCTGGGCGTTCTCGAGCGCCGACAGTTGCGGCGACAGCCGCACCGTCACATCGCCCGAGCCGTCGAACGCGGGAAGCGTCACTTCGTCGATGCCCGGCTCGATCTGATGCATCCAGCCCATCAGCAGTTCACCGGTCTCACGGTCCACCTCGGCATCGCGCGCACGGTCCACCGCTGCCCGCCGGGTCCGCATCACTCGGCGCGACTTCTTCTCAGCCTGCCGCACTGCCGATCCTATGCGCGCGCGCAGGGCCGACATCTGCCCGCGCATCACCTTCGCCGCATGGATCGACTCGATCGCCAGACTAAGCGAGTCCACCACCTCGATCGCCGGCTCGGCCAGGTGCGTCAACTCCGTCGGCCAGGCTATCGAGGCCTGTCCGGACTCATCACCGTAGACCCATGACCTCCCCGGGCGCCCCGCCTCCAGCGCGATACCCGCCAGCGCGTCGGCCAGCCTCGGCGCTCGATCGGCGGCCATATCCGCTGCCGGCATCTCCGGACTCAGCCCCGCGCGGCGGCAGACCTCGGCCATGAAGACATCGCTGCAACCGTGGAAGTTCGTGCGCAGCCACTTACCCAGCTTCGCGTCTCCCGGGTCCTCAGCGCGCTCGGCGACCACTTCAGCCGTGGCCTGCGCAGGCGAGATGCGATCGAAGGCGGGCGGCGGCACATACGACAGCCCCGGCTGCGTCTGCCGATAGCGATTGACGCGCGCGGTCACGTGCTTGCCCGCCTCGATGATATCTCCGTCCTCATCGATGAGAACCGCGTTGCCATGCCGCCCGGTCAGTTCGCATATCAGAGTGCGCTTACGCTCCGGGCCAAGCTGCTCGCAGTTGGAGAAGTCCAGGTGGATCACGCGGTCGTAGTCGATCTGCGTGATCGCCTCCAGCCGCGCTCCCTGAAGCTGGCGACGCAGTGCCAGCCCCAGCCGCTGGTCCTTCAGCCCCGGCCGCGGCAGCTCCGTCGCCAGTTGCACGCGTCCGGCCTCCGCTGACCAGTCGACCACCAGGCATGACCACTCGCCCGATCGCCCCAGCTCCAGCGCGACCGAGTCGTGCCGCGGCTGCACCACGCGTCGCACGCGGACGCCGAGCGCGAAGTCGGCGGCCTCGATTGCGAGTCGGGCGAGAGTTGTGCTGTCGGCCAGTGGCATCTCGGGCGACCTTCATGCGGCGTACTGGTGGCCTCAGACGTTCTTCGGATCGTGGGCGCGCCCCGGCGACAGCGATCCCTCGACCTGCATGAACTTCGCGGTGGCTGACGCGACCACCGTGCCGTCGGCGAGCACCACTTCTGCCTCGGCGTTGTGCAGCCGTTTGCGCTGGCCGGTCGAGCGGGCCCGCACCCGCACCGGTACGCCCACCCGCGTGGGCTTGCGGTACCGCACGTTCAGCTCCGCGGTCACCACCGGGCCGAAGTTGTAGCACAGCATATGGTTCATGCCCTCATCAAGCAGCGTCGCGACGATGCCCCCGTGCACCACGCCCGCCCACCCCTGGTGCACACGCTGTGGCACAAAATCACACACGTAATCGTCGCCCTCCCAGTGGAAGGACAGGTGCAGGCCCTGTGGGTTGTTGGCACCGCACGCGATGCAGTAGCGGTCGTCATTGAACTGGTCATTACTCATCCGGGTCATCTTCTTTCGTGACATTTGCGGGCGACGGTTGGCGTAGCCATCGCCGGGACTCTTCGAGACACTCGTCAAAAGCTCCTGTCATGAACGCGCATCGTGGCACCGAACTGATGAAGCGCGCGCCGTAGTTGCGCATCATCAATCGCTTGTCGAGAATGAACACCACGCCCTCATCGCTGGTCGTCCGGATCAGCCGCCCGATCCCCTGCTTGAACCCGACGATCGCCTCCGGGATGTAGTAGTCCGAGCTGGCGTTCAGCCCGTCGCGGTTCGCCTGCTCGCAGCGCGCGGCGATGATCGGGTCGCTCGGCACCGCGAAGGGCAGCTTCGTGATCACCACGCAACGCAGCGCCTCGCCCGGCACGTCCACGCCCTCCCAGAAGCTCTTGAGGCCGAACAGCACCGTGTTGTCCGAGTGGCGCAGGTGCGCGAGCAGCGATGACCTCGGCCCCGACAGATACTGGCAGATTGGCGCCAGGCCCTGGTCGCGCAGCCGTGTGGCGGTCGCTTCGAAGACCGCGTCCATCTCCTTGCGCGACGTGAACAGTACCAGCATGCCTCCGCCCGCCGCGTGCCCGATGTTCACGATCGAGTCAGAGATCGCTTCACGGTAGCGCGGCTCGCCCGTGATGGGCAAGTCGTCCGGCACGCACATGAACAGTTGTTGGGGCATGTCGAAGGGCGACGATACGCTCTGCTCAGCGACCCGCGGCTCGTTGCGCAGCCCGAGGCGCTGGCGAATATACTCGAACGAATCGTCAACAGTCAAGGTGGCCGAGGTCATCACCATCGCGCCCCGCCGCTCGTACACCGCGTCCGCCAGAGCCGGCCCCACCTGGATTGGCGCGGCGCACAGACGCCACCACGCGTTGCGCCCTCGGTAGCGGATGTCGGCCCAGCACACATATCGCGGCGCCTCGTCATCCTCCTGCGCCATCACCGCGTTCAGGTCCGCCTCCAGCTCCATCAGCGGAGCCCGCGCCCCTCCCACCTGCAGCGCCAGGTCTGCCAGTGCCGAGCCCTCGACCCCCAGCTTCGCCAGACCCTCCGCCATCTGCGCCATCAGCGCGTCGGCCTCGCCCACCAGCGTCCGGCATTGCGCCGCCGCCTGGGCGACGCGGTCCCACTGAGCGGTGTCGCGTGTCTCGCCCACCAGCCGCACCGTCGCGCGCGCTCCGTCGCGTTCCGGGTCGAGGGCCTGGCACATCGCGATGACCGCCTCGCCCAGCGACGTGCCCATGTCGTCGATCAGCCGCAGGCGCACCCCAAGCTGCTGCTGTCGCTCCGCCAGATCGGGCGGGATATGCCCGCCGGCCATAGCCACCGAGAGCGCGTCGGCGATCCCGCGCACGCGCCCGTCGCCGCCGAAAGTCCGGCGGATCGCGCTGAAAGTGAAGTTCGTCACCTCGCTGCCGAGCTGATCGGTGGCGACGGCCTCGAGGTTGTGCGCCTCGTCGAAGATCACCCGCGTGTATGGCGGCAGCACGTCGTCGCCTGCGTCCGCCAGCGTGAGCGCGTGGTTGGAGACGATGACATCGGAGTTGCGCCCGATCGCGCGCGCCACCCGCATCGGGCACACCTTCGCCTCCGGGCAGCCTCGCCCCATGCAGTTCGTGCGGTCCGAGCGCAGCCGTCCGACCATACTGCGCAGCGGCGCGAACACCCGCCACGCCTCCGCCGGAACCCCGTCCAGGTCGCACGTGGGTGATGCCGCGACCCACGATGCCAGGTAGGCGGCTGCCGGGAACTCATCGTCGAACAGCCCGCCCATGCACTCCCGCATCACCGCGAGGAAGCGGTGCGGGCACACGTAGTTGGCCCGGCCCTTCACGATCGCTGCGGCGAACTCCACCGGCAGGATGTCCTGCAGCAGCGGCAGGTCCTTGGTGATGAGCTGCTCCTGTAGGTTCTTGGTATTGGTCGATACGATCACCGGTTGCGCGTTCGCCCGGCTCCACAAAATCCCGGGCACCAGATACGCCAGCGACTTGCCCACTCCCGTGCCCGCCTCGACCAGCAGCACCTCGCCGCCCTCGAGCGCGCGGGCCACGCCTCTGGCCATATCGATCTGGCCAGCTCGGAACTCATAGTGATCCAGGGCCGTGGCGATAGCCCCCTCCTCGCTAAGCAACTCGGCCGACATCTCCCCGAGCGGCGCGTCCAGGGTCTCGCGGCGGCGCGGCTGCGGGGCCGGCGCCTTCGGTCGGCCCGCCACCAGCATCTCCAGCGCGCTGCCCGTGATGTCAGGAAGCTCAACGCGTTGCAGATCCAGCCAGCCCAGCGGCCCGTGGTCGGCCACCAGCCGTTGGGCCAGGGCCAGCACCGGTGGCGGCAGGGCCAGGGCCCGTCGGCTCACTTCCTCTGCCAGCTCGCGGCACAAACGGGCCGCGGCCATCGGCTCGTTGGGATCCGGCGCCTCGATGCCCAGCCCCTGCGCGAAGCCCTCAGCCGAGTAGTCCGTCTCGGCCGGCATAACGATCAGCGCCCCCGCCAGCAGGTCCTGCAGCCGATCGCGCACGATGCGCGCGAGTTGGTCCAGCGACGGCTCGGCGAGCAGGTTCGCGATAGGCTCTGCGTCCCAGACATACACTTCGGCGTTCCCGATGAACCCCAGCATCTGCAGCACTGCGCGGTCCACCTCGGCCGGGCGAGCCGTCGCGGGCCAGGCACAAAGACGCTCCGCGCCGTCATCGGCGACTGCCGACAGGCGGCCGCCGAATGCGCCCTCGCTCAGGCCAAGGTAGATTGCGCGCGGCTGGTCGTCGCTCATATCAGGGATGGTGTTTGCCGCAACTGGCGCGGCAACCTTCACGCGGCTTGGCGGCGAGTGGTCAGGTTAATTGAAACGGCAGCCCGTGCCGTTGGGCTCGGGCTGCCGCAGATATCAGTCGGAACATGGCCGGGCCGCAGCTCTACAGTTCAGCGCTGACGGCCGCGTCCTCTTCCACGTCGTCCTCCACGTCTTCAACGTCCTCCACGTCCTCCTCGTCTTCAACGTCCTCCTCGGCGTCAACAGGCTCAACCGGAACACACGCGCTGCCGTCGTCGGAGCGGATGCTGTCGTCGATGAGTGAGACCGCCGAGAGCAGGAGATCCTTCTCCCAGCAGTCCCGCTTCAAGCCTTCGAGGTCGCTGTGCTCCTCGAGGTTGCAGCCATCGGTGGACCGGATGTACTTCGCCTTCACGATAGTCATGTGCTCACGCGAACCGTGGCTGGTATAGCTCTCTTTGTTCAGAGTACCAACTACCATCAGTCGCGTGCCGGCACTTACGTTGTCCATCACCCACTCGCCCAACTCCTGCCAGGCGTCAACCAGGAAGAGGTCAGACACGGGCTGCCCGTTCGCTCGCATGAAGGGGCGGTCCACCTCAAAGCTGAATTCTGCTTTCACCTGACCGGACGACTTCTGCCTAAGTGCGGGCTCTCGGGTGGAAAAACCAGTAAGCGCCACGAAGTTAAGATCGGCCAAAACGCACACCTCCCACAGATATGAAGAGCATCACGGCGAGGATCTTGGATCGGGGGAATGTCCCTCCGCCAGGTCCGCCGCAACGATGGTGAACAAACAGCGCGGGGCGGACAAGTGTTCCGCCTCACGCGACCTACTATATTGCTATTGCATGACCATGTCAAGTCATCAATTCGCCGCCGCTTTGATCTGATTGCGCAGGCAGTTGCATGCCATTGCCGCCTGCCGTTCCCCTGCGCAAAGGTATCCGCCTCGTCTCCTGCGAACTACCTGCCATCATGGCATTCGCTGATATCGTCGGACACGACAAAGCTATCGAGGTCCTGCGCCGAGCGGCCGGTTCCGGCCGCGTCGCGCAGGCCTACCTGTTCGCCGGGCCCCCCAACATCGGTAAGACGACGGTGGCCAAGCAGTTCGCGAAGGCGCTCAACTGTGAGAAGCTCCCCGAGGGCACGCCCCCCGAGCAGCTTGAGCCCTGTGGCATCTGCCACAACTGCGTGCGCATCGAGGAGGAGAACCACCCCGACTTCATGGTGCTCCGGCCCGGTCTGCGCCTCGAAACCCGCGATGAATTGCCCGAGGACGCCGCCTCCGAGCAGGAAGACGAAGCTGTCGAAGAGCCCGTCGCTCAGGACGGTCCCGGGCTCTTCGGTGACGAGGAGCCGGCCCCCGCGCAGACTGGCCCAAGTCTTTTCGGCGACGAGCCAGCGGCGGCCGTCCAGGCCGGTCCGCGCAAGCCGCCGCCGAAAGCCAAGCGCCGCCAGAGCAAGATCGCAATGTACGTCGAGTTGCCTGACGCGCTCATCTACACTGAGCAGATCCAGGAGGTCGTCGACCGCACCAGTGTCAAGCTCGCAGCGGGCACGCGCCACCGGGTCATCGTCATCACCGAGGCGGATCGCATCCAGTACAACGCGGTCGACCGGTTGCTGAAAACTCTCGAGGAGCCGCCAGCACGCACGACCTTCGTGCTCACCAGCTCCAACCCCGCGGTGGTCAAGGACACCATTGTGTCCCGCTGTCAGACCATCAAGTTCCAGCCGCTCACGACCTCCCAGATGCTCGAGCGTCTCACCGAGCGCTGCCCTGACGCTGACGCCGACACGCTCCGCGCGGTCGCTGCCATGGCTGGCGGCAGGTTTGGCCGGGCCGAACATCTGCTGGCCACGCCCGCGGCGCGCGCCGTCCGCGATGGCCTCCTCACCATGGCTGCCGAAAGCACCGACGCGCTGCTCATGCAGTGCATGGCCATGGGCGAGAAGATCATCGACCTCAACGAGCAGTGGCTCGCGGCCACGGACAGGGCGTTGGCGGGCGACGGTGCTGGTGACCCGAGCGACCGGTTGGCGCAATTGCGCGCCAAGGCCATCGCGGAGATGGGCAAGAGCAGTCCCGACCGGTTCAAGCGCATTGCCATGAACCAGCTCTTGGACATGCTGCAAAGCTGGTACCGAGACCTCGCCTTGCTGCGTGCGGCCCCGCACTCACAGCTCGTGGCCAACAGTGACTGGCGCGACACGCTGGGCGATCTGGCTCCGCTCTACACACACAAGGGTCTGCGCTTCGCATCCCAGACGATTGAGAACACACGCGCCGACCTGCTCGGTCATAACGCGAACATGCGCCTGGCGTGCGAAGTGCTGATGTGCAAGCTCATCGCCAGTCGCAGACGCCGTTGACGACCGTCCAGCAACCGGAAGCATCGCTGGGGGAAGTTCGGCCCATCTGCCATCCAGTATCACGCTGAGGTGTTTGTGCAAGTATGACGCCCGAAGACCCGAAACCTGACAACGAACGGTCCTCCGACTTCAAAGCGATTCTGCGGGGGACGCTGCAGGTCACGCTCGCCATGATGGGCGCGGCGAGCTGCACCGGCTGGCTGCTGCTCGGATTCCTGTCCAGAAGCGCGGCTGGTCCCTGGACGTTGCCGGCCGCCCTCGGTGTCATGACGATTCTCTATGGCCTGTTGGGTTTTGCCCTCGGCGCGGTGATGGGTCGACGCCAGCGGGCGCGCGGTCTGGTCTCCGCAACTCTAGGCACGATGCTCGCCTGGGGGATCATCGAGTTCTTCCTCAGCCTGGCTGGCAGTGCTTCGCCCGAGTTGCGCGCACCGTTGATCTTCGGCATCCCCATGTGCGTGATCGGTGGCGTGGTCGGCATGAGCCGGCGTGCTGATCGCGAGGCAGTTACGCGTGAGTTGCGCGCGGAGCTCGAGGAATTGCAGCGAGAAGACGAGACGGACGACGAGCCCCACCGCGAGTAATCTCCCGCGCACAAGCACGTGCTCTCGCTGCCAGCATTACTATGGCCCGACACGGTCGCCGCAAGTTACACGGAGGCCCCATCATGCAGCAGTACCGTCAGTTCGAGGTCCACGGCCAGGCGATTGCCGCGAGCCTGCACGTCCCCGCGACCACCCCTGCCCCCGCGGTGGTGATGTGTCACGGGTATACCGGCATGCGCATGGAGGCACACTTCCTCTTCGTCAAAGCTGCTCGCGAGTTGTGCGCCGCGGGCATGAACGTCTTGCGCTTCGATTTCCGCGGTTCGGGCGAGAGTGAGGGCACCTTCGAGGAGATGACCATCGAGGGCGAGATCGCCGATGCCCTCGCGGCGGTGGAGACGATCTGCGCCGAGCCCACCGTCGACCCGACCCGCGTGGGCGTGCTGGGGCTGAGCCTCGGTGGGCTGGTCGCTGCCTGCACTGCGGCCCGATCCGACCGCGTGACCGCGCTGGTGCTGTGGTCGGCGGTGGCCGACCTGATGGGGGTCTTCTCCGCGCGGCAGGACTGGGACGAGTTGTGCACCACCGTCCAGCGCGATGGCTACGTAGACCAGGGCGCGCACCGGGTCGGCGAGGGGTTCTACGAGGACTGTCAGCGCATCGATCCCCTGGCCGAACTCACCCGCTATGGTGGCCCCGCGCTGGTCGTTCACGGCAGCGATGACCACACCGTCCCGCCCGAGCACGCCGAGATGTATCTCGCGGCGCTGACCACCGACGAAAAGAGCGTGCACATCGTCGATGGCGCCGATCACACCTTCACCAGCCGTGCGTGGGAGGCCGAGGCGATCGGTGTCTCGCGTGACTGGCTGGCACAACGACTGTAGGCGCGGAGGGATCCCGTGGCTGCGTGCGATCAGATGAAGAGGCGTGCCGAGGAGATGGCCGGGCGACTTGGCTACAACACCGCCTGCCTGGCTGGCCTGCCACTGGAGGAATCGCTCGACCTCGGGGCGGCGGCCGGTCTGCGCGGTGTGGAGTTGCTGTCCTTCGCTGACTATCGCAACGCCGTCGGCCCGGTAGCCGGGGTGTTCTTCGATCGCCTGACCGCGCAGCAGAAGGCCGAACTGGTCGCGTTGATCGAGCCCTTCGACAACGTCAGCGTCCACGCTCCGTTCTGGGACATGCAGCCCTTCTCCCCGAACCCCGGCCTCCGCGATGAGACCCGTCGCCAGTTGCGCGAGACGTTGCGCACCGCCGGCGAGATCGGCGCCTCGACCGTCACCACGCACATCATTCCCAGAAGCGGTTACCAGTTGCAGGAGTATCGCGCCGACGTCGTTGACTGCTACCGCGATCTGGGCGATGTCGCCGCCGAGGCTGGCGTGACGGTGACCATCGAGACTGGTTTCCCCGTCGCCATGGACGACTTCGTGTCGCTGGTGCACGACATCGCGCACGAGGCGGTCGGCGCCAACCTCGACATTGGGCACTTGCGCGGGATCATGAGCGAGGAGCAAAAGCGGGCGCCCGACGCGGCCCGGATGTACAATGACATCCTGGCCGCGCACATCCAGTCCCTCGGGCCAAAGATATACCACACGCATCTGCACGACATCCGCCCGTCCGATTTCCGCGACCATCGCACCCCGGGCGCCGGGCTGATCGACTACCCGCGACTGCTCACGCAACTGCTCGCCATCGACTATCGCGGCCTGCTGGTGATGGAACTCGACGAGCCCGACGGACTGCCCGAACTCGAGCGAGGGCGCGACTTCCTGCTCGCCGCGATCATGGCTGCTCGCCAGGCGGTCTGACCGCAGCGCCCAGAACTGAAACGACCCGCGGGCATCTCGCTCGCGGGTCGCGTGTATGTACCGGTCTGCGCGCTACTTGCGCCCGATCGTGTGGAGGCCCAGCTTCTCCCGCCACGGCTGCTCGGTGTTGTGGAAGTGCCGATGCGCTGTCAGTGCCGCCGACCGCGAATAGCACTCGCCGTAGTTCGCGATATTGCGGATCCCCAACGTCGATGAGTGGTGGTAGACGTAGGCGAGCGGTGATGCCATCGGCGTCTCGCCGAACTCCGACTCGGCGGACGAGAGAATCATGTCTCGCGCACGCTGCAGAGCCAGACGGCTGACAGGCGACTCCGTCCACTCGAACGCGTAGTTCGTGCTGTAGTAATCGGCCACCTCAACGGCTTTGCCGACGAGGTTCGGCCGGCAGGCGAGCGCGTAGATGATGAGCAAGCGCAGGAAGAACCGCTCCTCTGCTGAGTGCTTCGGGATGAGCAGATACTTCCGCCCGAGCGCGATCTTCTTGAACGCGTGCTCCGCGGCCTGCCGCGTCCGATGGGTCGCACTGAGTTCTGTCAGTTGATCCAGTGTCCAGCGCTCGATCTTGGCGTTGACGTTCTGGATCACCTGCTCGGTTCGCTGATTTCTGATTTCGAGTCTGGTGGTCTGAGCCATCGTATCGTCCTCAAATGATGAGACTAACGTCTAGTATAGCATATGGCATATGAATCTGCCTCAGATATCGCTCGGCAACCGGTCACGATATCGCCACGCGGCTGCGGCCAGAGCGAAGACGATGGCGTAGATGCACGCACCCGCAAGCAGTACGGTCTGGAAGCCCAACAGTTTGGCCGCCAGCATCGCGATCATCGAACCCAGAACCGAGGACACACCGTTCACGCCCCACGCCCACGGAACGGTCGCCTCGCTCCAGCTACCGACCTCGCGCAGGCCGGTGGGGAAGGGCATGCCCATCGCGAAACCCAGCGGCACCAGCATCAGCATCGCCATCATGCAGCGGCCCGCAGTGGGCCATGCGAGCGTCGCCCCGAGCAGCGGCGGCAGCGCGTAGATCAGCACGATCGCGCCCGCGCACACTGCCACGGCCGCGAGGGACACTGACCGGAACATCGTCGTCCGCGGCCACCGCTGGCTGTACAGGCTCCCCATCCCGCTGCCAACCAGCAGCGAGAACAGGATCACCGACAGCGTCAGCGCGGGATACCCCAGATACAGAATCAGCTTCTGCGCCAGGCACACCTCCACCAGCATGTACCCTGCGCCCAGCAGCGCGAAGTAGACGACCGCCCCCGTCAGCAGCCCCCGGCCCGGCATGCGCGCGCCCGGCACCCGGCTCAGATACAGGATCGTCCCCAGTGCGAAGAGCAGCACCAGTGCCAGCACGCCCAGCGCGAAGTTGCGCATGTGCGGCGGGATCCCCGGATGGAAGTCGATCACAAACGGCTTGTCGTCAGTGCGAGGCGTGACGTCCACTTCGGCGTTGCCCCACCAGTGATTCACCTTCGCCACGAACTTCGCCATAGGCATCCCGGAGGACAGTCCGGCAAAGGGCTCCGGCTCACACGCGCCCGGGAAATACGCCGGCACCAGCCCCAGCGCTATTGCCTCGCGGGCCAGTTCCGCCGAGCGCTCAGGCTCGATCGGTTTGCGCGAAACCATCAGCAGGTGCCGGTAGGGCCCGTAGGTATACGCCGCCGGCGGCACGCTCATCGCCACCAGGTGACGCGCCGCCTCCGCAGGCGCGATCCCCTCCCGCAGCAGCGCCTCATACCCCGTCAGCAGCAGGCGCATGAGCACCAGCGGGTGCTGGCACACCACCGCCACCTGCCCGTCGTCGGTCAGATGGCTCAGATAGTCCTCGAAGCCCTCGACGGTATGCACATAGCTCTCCACCAGCGCCAGCGATGACGACGCGGTGGTCGCGGTCTTGGTCAGCGCCATGTAGATCAGATCATACTTGTGCTGCGAGCGGCGCACGAAGCTGCGCCCCTCCTCGACCCGAACGTCCACGTTCGGGTAGTCATACACCGGTCCTGCGAGGTCCGCATAGTGCCGTACGATCGGCAGCATCGAGGGGTTCAGTTCCACGCCATCGATCCGCGTCGCGCCCACAGCCATCGACATCAGCACATCCAGGCCGCCGCCGGGCCCGATCAGCATCACGTCGTCGGGCGGGCTCGTGCGGAACGGGAAGAAGCCGATGAAACCGTGATACTGGTCGGCGACCTTCTGCAGGTCCCCGTCGAAGGGGATTAGATTGGTCGGGACCTCGCCATCCGTGTAGATGAACAGTTCGTCCTCGGCATGGTACTCGCCATCGGGGCGCGCATACGCCACCACGTCGGTCCGCGCGAACGCGTTCCAGTCCGTGTAGACGACCTTCGCTTTGATCGACGGGTCGCCCAGCTCCAGGTAGAGCGGCTTGGCGTTGTTGCCCGCGCCGGGTGGGATGGCGGGGAGTGTGATGAAGGGGCGTTGCAGGTTGATGACCAGCGCGACGGCCATCAGTGCCGCCAGACCCAGCGGCGCCAGTCGCCACTGCAAGCTCGGGGCGACTGCGACCCCCGCCAGTGCCGCGAGTATCCCGCACAGGATCGGCACGTTCGTCGCACCCAGAAGCTGCAGGGCGATGATCACCGCGCAACTTCCCAGGGCGGCTCCGCTGAGGTCGTAGAAATACATCCGCCCGCCCTCGGCCGACCAGGCCGCGAAAGCGTGGCTCATGAAAGCCCCCACGAGGATGAAGGGCACGATGCAGATCGTGCCGACCAGGGGCAGTGAGGTCAGGTGCGAGGCGAAGGCGCTCGAGAACAGCACTGCGATTGACGCCGCGAAGGTCACTGACGCGCCCGCCGCCAGCAGCGCCAGCACCGGCGCGGGCTCTCGGGTGCGCCGCAGTGCGAGGAAGTCCACCAGGCCACCGATGCCCAGACCGCACGTCGCCACCGAGATGGCCAGGAAGACGAAGTGGTAGCGCAGCAGGACGCTGAAGGCGCGCGTCAGGCCAATCTCAAAAGTCAGCGCTGCCAGCGCAATCAGGAAGACGCCGGCCAGAACACCGGTTGGGACCGACGTGCGCCTCACGCCGTCGCCCTCACTCAGAGTCGCTGCCTTCTTTCTCTTCCGGCGCCTCGGCCGTATATCGACACTTCGGGTAGCCGGTGCAGGCGATGAATGGCCCGCGCCTGCCTGACCGTAGCACCAGGTCCTTGCCGCATTCGGGGCAGACCTCGCCGGTCTTCTCGGGCTCAGGTGGCGTCCAGCCCGCGGCGATCGCCGCACTGATCGGCTTGGTGCCCTTGCACTCGGGGTAGCCGGTGCAACCGAGGAACCGGCCGCGGCTCCCTGAGCGAATTCGCATCGACGCGCCACACAGGTCGCACATCACGCCGGGATCGTCCCCGTCGCCATCGGCGCTCTTGCCATTGTCGCCCGAGTTCGCCGCCTCTGGGTCATTCGGATCCGCGTCCATATCGCGCGTGTACCGGCACTTGGGGTAGTTGCTGCAGCCGATGAACGGCCCGCGCCGCCCGGTGCGAATGAGCAACTCGCCGTCCTCACAGTCCGGGCATGCCTCCCCGGTGGACTCGGCCTTCTTTCGCTCCTGCGGCGCCCCATCGGGGCCCACGTTCGCGGTGTACTTACACTCAGGATAGGACGTGCACGCGAAAAACCGGCCGCGCCGCCCGGGGCGGATCACCAGTGGCGCTTCGCACGTCGGGCAGGTGTACTCCGTCTCCTCGATCTTCGGCCGTTCCAGCACGCCGTCGTCGATGTCGTGCGTGTAGTCGCACTCGGGGTAATTCTCGCACCCCGCGAACTTCCCATGCCGCGAATATCGCAGCCACAGCGCTCCGCCGCACTTGGGGCACGTCTCGCCCTCGATGACCTTCGGCGGAGCTTTCTCCACGCTATCGAGCCGCTCGCTGAATGGCGTGTAGAAGTCGCGGATGACGCTGACCCACTCGCGCTCGCCGCCCTCGACCGTGTCCAGTTCTTCCTCGACCGTCGCCGTGAACTCGATGTCCATGACCTCGGGGAAGTGGTCGATGAGGTAGTCCACCACCGTCATCCCCAGCGGCGTCGGCGCGAACTGTCGCTTCTCCAGCGCCACGTAGTTGCGGTTGCGCAAAACTCGCAGCGTCGGCACATACGTGCTCGGACGCCCGATCCCGTTGGCCTCCAGCTCACGGATGAGCGAGGCCTCGGTGAAGCGTGGCGGCGGCTGCGTGAAATGCTGCTCGGGCTCGACGCCCAGCAGTTTCAGCTCCTGGCCCTCCGCCAGTTCGGGCAGAAGCTTGTCGTCGTCATCGTCGCGCCCCATCACTTGCAGGAAGCCCGGGAAGACCACTATCGAACCGGTTGCGCGCAGCCCGTAGCGACCCGCCTCAATGTCCACACCGGTCTGGTCAACCACCGCCGGCGCCATCTGCGAGGCAACGAGCTGCTTCCAGATCAGCGTGTAGAGTGCGAGCTGATCCTTATCCAGATACTGGGCCATGGCGTCCGGCGTGTGCTCAACGGACGTCGGCCGCACCGCTTCGTGCGCATCCTGCGCGCCCTTGGTCTCTTTGCCCTTCGCACCGGGGCCGACGAAATTCTCGCCATACGTCTCGCCGATGAAACTCACTGCCTGTTCGCGCGCTGCGTCGGCGATCCGCGTCGAGTCGGTTCGCATATAGGTAATCAGACCAACCGTGCCCTCGCTCGTCTCGACACCCTCGTAAAGCTGCTGCGCCACGGACATCGTCTTATCGGCCGAGAACCGCAGTCGGTTCGACGCCCGTCGCTGCATCGTGCTGGTGCGGAAGGGCGGCTGTGGGTTCCGCCGCGCCTGCTTCTTCTCAATCTCGGACACGCGGTACTCGGCGTCCTGCAGGTCCGCGACCACCGGCGTGACCTGCTCTTCGGCCGTCAGCCCGTGCTCTTCGCCCGCGATGGTCTTCAGCTCGGCCTCGAAAGCCGCTTCCTCACCATCGGGCGTGAGATTGACGCCTATCGACCAGTATTCCTCGGCGTCGAAGGCTGCCCGCTCGCGCTCTCGATCGCAGATCAGCCGCAACGCCACCGACTGCACTCGCCCCGCGCTCAGACCCGCCGTGAAGGTCCCGCCCACTCGGCGCGAAAGCAGCGGGCTGATGCTGTAGCCCACCACCCGGTCCAACACTCGCCGCGCCTGCTGGGCGTTCACCAGGTCCATATCGATCTCGCCCGGTTGGGCAAGCGCCTCATGCACCGCCGTTTCGGTGATCTCGTTGAACGCGATACGCTTCGCGTCCTTCAGCCCCAGCGCCTCGCGCAGATGCCACGCGATTGCTTCGCCCTCGCGGTCCGGGTCAGTGGCGAGGAAGACTTCGTCCGCGCCCTTGAGGCCCTTCTTCAGCGTGGCGACAGTCTTCTTGCCCTGTGCCGTGATCTCGTACGTGGGCTCGAAGTCGTTCTCGAAGTCGACCGCCATCCCGTCTTCGGGTAGATCGCGGAAGTGCCCGCTGGACGCGAGCAGTGTGTACTCGTCACCCAGAAAGCGCGACAGGGTGCGGGTCTTGGTTGGCGACTCAACGATGATTGCTTTCTTCAATTCATACCGCCCATACCGCCTATGTGCTCACATGCGTAATTTCGCGCGCCGCTATGTCCTTCGGCGCGGTCGTTCGTCGCCGTTGCCGTTCAGGAGGGGCCGGATTATGTGTATCCGGCCCGGCCGTTCGCCGTCCCCTACGTGCTCACATACGTATTGCCCGGGAAGCGCCTGACCAGGCCTTTGACTTCCAGGAGCATCAGCGCTCCGGTCACCTGCGCCGCAGGCTGACCCGAAGCGGCGATAACATCGTCAACGTTACGTGGGTCATGACTCAGCGTCGCGAGAACCGCCCGCTGATCTGCCGGAAGCTCGTCCAGCTTCCGGTCGCGTTCCTCGGCGGGCTCACGCTCCGGCACTGCTTGCAGCATGATGCCGAGGCCCTCGACAATGTCCTCGGCAGTTTCTACCAGCGTCGCCCCGTCGCGAATCAGTGCATGGCACCCGCGGCTGACCGGGCTGTCGATGTTCCCCGGCACCGCGAACACTTCGCGGCCGTACTCGGCAGCCAGCCGGGCCGTAATCAGTGCGCCGCTCTTCACGGGCGCCTCGATGACCACCGTGCCCAGCGACAGCCCCGCGATAATACGGTTGCGCGCCGGAAACGTCTCCCGTCTCGGCGTCGAACCAGGAGACATCTCCGAGATGACTGAGCCCGACGCCACCGCTCGCTTACGCAGCTCGCGGTTGCTGCTCGGGTAGTTGATGTCTATCCCGCAGGCCGTCACCGCGATCGTCCTGCCACCGCTGTCCAGCGCTGCGCTATGCGCATCGCTATCTATACCCATTGCCAGGCCGCTCACAACCGTGAAGCCCCGCTTCACCAGTTCGCCCGCCAGTCGCTCGGCCACCATCTCGCCATACGCCGTCCGTTTGCGCGTGCCCACCAACCCGACCGCGAGCCTGTCGCGACGGTCCAGCGTGCCACTGATGAACAGCACCGGCGGTGGATCGGGTATCTCACGCAGGAGCGGCGGATAGCTCTCGTCGGCGATCGTGACCACATCCGCGCCGATTTCGCTCAGCTTCGCGCCCAGTTCACTGGGGTTGACCGTTGCCTCGGCCTCGCGCAACCGCTCCACGTGCTTCGCCGTGATGCCGTCAACGGCTTTCAGAACTTCCTCGTCGGCACCGAATATCCCGTCGGCGTCGCCGAAAGCCTCCAGCAGTGCCAACTGACGCAGCGGCGACAGACCGCTCGCATTCAGCAGCAGCCACGAAGCCTGAGACGATGGTCCATCTGCCACGGTTCGTACTCCCCGCGGGTACTGGAGTCTCGATCGCGTGCCGACAGAAACGCAGCCAAGAGGCCTTGTTGGCCCCTTGGCCGGTTAGAAATCTGAGATGATCACTCTGAACTCGCTGGACTACTGTTCTTCTTCCGGCGTCTCCTCATCGTCCGCCACCACAGGCTCCGTGCCACTCATCTTCGCCTGAAGACCCGTCACCTGCTTGGTCAGCGCGCTGACCTTCTTCGCGCGCAGGCCGCTCTTCTCCCGCTCGGCTGCGAGCTCCTGGCGGCTGAGCATTGCTGCCCGGCGCATCGTCCCCCACGAACCGGCGAGTGCGATGGCCATCAGGATCGCGCCTATGAGCATGCCGGCGATCGGCAGCACCCAAACCGGCATCTCTTGCGTGTAGGTGGGCAACCCCGAGAACTTGAAGGTGATGACCTCGACCCACTCCGGGTTGACCACAGCAAAGAACGCTGCGTAGCCTGCGATCACAATCAGGACTATGACTACCAGAACCGTTGCCGCCATCTGAATGCCCCCTTCGTGAACTCAGTCAATCCGCGCGGTCTAACCTACATCGGCGGCGGCGGTGGCTCGATGAAGCCCGGGTCGAAGCCCTCGGGCCCAAACTCCATACCCATACCGCCCATTTCAGGCTGCTTGGGCTGGGGAGGCTCCGGCGGCTGAGCCTTGTTGTCGATCGTGAATGACACCGCCACGCCCGCGCGGTTGCCGCGCCAGTCGGTCGCCTCAAAGACTATGTTGCGCACGCCGTTCGCCAGATTCATCGCGGCGCCACGCGGATCGTAGATATACCACAGCACGCCCTCTTTCGGGTCATACGCGAAGTCGTCGATCGCCTCGCCGTCGACCAATACCCGAACCTTGTCGGCGTCAATGCCCGAGCCCTCGTCGCGGACAAGCATCGACAGGAAGATCGGCGGCGTCCCCGGGATCACGATCTCATCCGCGTAGCGGCCCTCGAAATCGTCGTCAGAGGTCACGTTGGGCGAGAAGTTCACCCGCTGGCGTCCCTTACCCGGTACCTCCAGGATCGCGTCGCTGATCACGGGCGGCACGTTGTCCGCCGATGTAGCCGCGAAACCGTATACAACATTGTCATCGCCGACCACGTAGACCGAATTACCGGACACGGCTATCGCCGGGTCCACGTTATCGGCCATCTCATACTTCCTGTCGGCGCGCTGGTCATCATTGTTACCAACGTTGATGTCGCCGCCCGCAACTGGACCTTCGATCACGGCACCCGGATCGCCCTCGCCGGGGAACATGCCGCCCTCAGGACCCATCATCGGGTCTCCCATGGCGCCACCACCCGCAGCAGCGGCCTTCTTCTCAGGCGGCTCGGGCAGCAGGAAGGACCAGCGCTGTGTGCCGTCCCGCAGCGAGATCGCCGATATCTGGCGAGCCCCGGCGCGGAAGACCAGCATGTCGTCGACCACGGTCGGCGACGAAGTAACCGCTTCGGTCACGCCGTCGGCGGGATACTTCCACAGACCCCGACCCGTATTGGCGTCGATCGCGTAGAGCGCGCCCGCGGCCGTGCCGATATAAACCTTCCGGTCCCGAACGCAGGGAGAGCCGCTGATGATGCCAGCGGTCTGGAAGCGCCACAGCCGCCGCCCGGTATAGATCTCTCGGGCGATAAGCTCCTTGCCGCACGCGTAGATAACCTTGGTCCGCTCACCGGTCGGGGCCGCGAAAAACGCCCGCGCGGTCGTGGACTTGGTCCACATCGGCCGGCCCTGCGAGTTCAGGCAGTAGATATGCCGGTCCTGCGAGCCCACCAGCACGACGTCCCGATACACCAGCGGGCTGGCCTTGATATCGCCGCTCGTCTCAAACTGCCAGACAGCCTCGCGAGTATCCAGGTTGATAGCAGTCAGGCGGTTATCGTCCGAGCCAATATACAGCATGTTGCCCACGACCACCGGCGAGCAGTCCACCGCGCCACCCGTCGGGTAGCGCCACATGACCTCGCCGTCAGCCGCGTTCACCGCCCACACGCTGTTGTCTCGCGAGCCATAGTAGAGGGTGTCGCCCGACAGCGCCGGGCTTGAGTAGATATCCGCACCCGCCTCCTGGCTCCACCGCAACTCGCCCGTAGTCCGGTCCAGTGCGTAGATCACCGGACCCACCGGCGCGTAGATCATCTCCGAACCGACGGCCGGCATGGCGACAGGAATCGCCACTTCGTCACCGGTCGAGTGCTTCCACTGCAGGCTCACCGGCAGCTTGAGCGAATCGCCGCTCACGCCCGTGTTTGCCTCGTCGTAGCGGGGAAGCCAGAACTCATCTTGTGCTACGGCGAACGAAACGAGGACGATCGCCGCGAGGATGAGAGCGACTCGACCAAAGCGCATAGCCGTCCCTCCAGGATACTTCAATGGTTTCTCGGGCGCCCATCGGACGCCGCTACGGCGCGGGCGCCTCGTCGTGAAGCACGACGGCAATCCTGCGCCCGAACATCTCGGCCGCCACTTGCTGCACTTCAGTGGCGCCAACTCCGGCGAACTTGCCGGCAAGAAGAGTATCCAGGCGATAGCCGGGCGTCCCGCCCAGCAACTCGAACACGCCAAGATAGTGAGCTATGTCCTGATTGCGCTGATGCCGCAATGCGTGTTGACCGATCAGATACCGCTTGGCCCGCAGCAACTCGCCCGCGTCGGGCGCTTCGCTCGCCAGCCGGTCCATCTCGTAGTTGACCACGGCCTCGACTTCAGCGATCTGGTCCTGCTCGCACGTAACCAGCACCGAGAGCATCGGCGCGATCGCCGACGGGGTGATGTCACCCCAGATCGTGTAGGCCAGTGCCCGGTCCACGCGCAGTGCCTGCTGAAGTCTGCTGCCCGATCCCGAAGCCAGCAGCACCATCGCCGTCGCTGCCGCCGGATAGTCCGGGGACTGCAGATCCACTGCCTGCGCCGCCACGCAAAGCGCCGCGCTCGGCCCGGGCCAGTCAATCGTCACGCGCGCCTCTCCGCCTGGCTGGGCGGGCCGCGGGGCTGCCTGCGGAATGCCTCCCGGCAGCAGGTTCCCCATCACGCGCGTCAGCAACTCGCGAGTGCTCTCAGCGGCCACGCCGCCACTGACCGAGATCACTGTGGCGTTGGGCAGATAGTGTGCCGCGTGAAAGCTCCGCACCTGCTCGAGCGTAAGCTTTGACACCGCAACCGGATCGCCCGCACCCCATGCCGCCGAACTCCCGTTCGGATACAGTCGCCCGTACGCCACGTCCGTCGCATAGTCCGTGGCAATCTCGCCGCGTGCCGCAAACTGCCGGAGCACAACTGCGCGTTCGTTCTCCAGCGCTTGCGCGTCAAACTTCGGCGCAAACAATGCGCTGCGAAGCACCTCGGCGCACTGCTCCACCGATTCGGCCGGTGCTGAGACAACCACCTCGACGTAGTCCGCAGCCACCGCCGTCTGCACTCTCACGGCCGCTTCGCGCACCAGGTCCTCGCAACTGTCCGCCCGACCGACCATCGTGTTCGTCAGCCAGCGAATGCCCGGACCGCTGCGCACTTCGTGCAGAGACGTGATCTCCACGAACGCGCACATCACAACCGTCGCGGTCGGTTCGTTGGCCTGGAAGACTATCCGCAGGCCGTTGGGCAGCACCCACTCGCGAGCGGCAGGTGCGGCCGCCATCACCGGGCCGGCAACTATCAGCGCCGCTAAAACAGCGATCAGGAAAGCAGCCCGCCTGATCCTTCCACGCGGCCCGTCGCCCCGGCGGCGGCCGGCGTCTATCCGGCCTTCAGTCGTTTGAGGGCCTCCTCGGCCTCAGGGTTCTCGATGTCTGCGGCCTGTGCCGCCTTCAGTGATGAGCCGTAGTGCGTGATCGCGTCGTGCACACGGCCCTCCTTCTCGAACAGGCGGCCAAGATAGTTGTGGATCGTCGCATCCATCTCAACCCCGGGCGACTTGCCCAGTGCCAGCCTCAGGTCGGTCTCCGCCGCACGGAAGTTGGCAAGCTCGATGTAGGCGTCTGCCAACTGCAGCAGCGCCTCAAGATACGCCGGGTCCAGCGTCAGCGCCTGGTTCAGGACCTCGACTTCCTTATCGAACTGACCCGTGTAGTGATGCGTGCGCGCTACCAGATACAGCAGGTAGCTGCGCTGGAAAGCAGTGTTGGCGACCGTCGAGTCCGGAATGATCTCCAGCGCCTTCTCGTACTGCTGACGCGCCCGGTGCCACGAGCCCATCTGGAAATACGTGTTCGCCAGATTCGTGTAGGACTGGTGCTTGGTCGGGTCCGACTCAATCGCCGAGCTGAAATGCTCCGCCGCCAGTCCCAACTCGCCCAGATAGTAGTAGGACAGCCCCGACGCGTTGTGAGCTTCGGAGTTCGTCGGGTCAAGCGCCAGAGCCGTCGCCGCTGTGTCGATCGCGTTGTCGTAGTCCTGTGCGAGTTGGTAGGCGCCTGCTGCCACAGCATACAGGTCCGCCCGCCGCGGCCGCAGGTTCAGCGCCATTCCCAGGTCCTCGATCGCCTTCGCGGGCTGACCCAGGTGCAGGTTCACCCGCGCCCGATTGAGCAGCGCATCAACAAACTCCGGCTCAGCCGTCAGCGCCGCGTCATACTCGGCCAGCGCGTCCTCATAGGTGTGCGAGAGAATGCCTCGCTGGGGGTCAGAAACGTAGGTGCTGGCTTGGAAGGAGTAGATGTCACCCATCGCCGCATGCGCCGGCGCGAAGTCCGCGCTGTAACCGATGGCCTCCTCGATCTTCTCCACAGCCGCGTCCGTCACGCCAATCGCCTTGTGCAGCAGGCCGCGGTCGTAGAATGTCCCCTCGGCCTCATGCAGCAGCGCCAACCCGATCTTCGTATGGGGCAGCGGGTCGGCGGGGTTGAGAGCTTTGCGCAGGTCCAGCGCGTCGCGGTAGGCGTTGCGAGCGTTGCCCCATTCGCCATTCGCGTCATAGGCGTCACCGCGAGCCAGATGCAGCTCGCGGCGCATCGCCTTCATCACCAGGAACTCCGTAGCCCGGTTATAGTCCTGAGCCAGATTCTCCTGGGCTTCCTGCTTCTGGCGCTCTTCGCGCGAGGAGAGCGGTCCGCCCTCTTCCTTGAGCAGGATGCGTTCGAGCCGACCGTTGAGCGCGTCCCACTCGTTAACAACATCCACGCCGCGCTTGAAGTCCTTGAGCGCGATCGCGTAGTCGGCCATGTAGTAGTACGTCAGCCCGCGATGGTAGATGGCCTCAATGTAATTGGGGTCATGCCGCAGGCACTCGTCCAGCGCAGCAATCCCATCGTCGAACAGGCCCGCGTAGAAGTAGGACCTGCCGAGGGCATTGTACGTCTCCGCAAGATTCCGGTGCCGGCGATTGCGCAGATCTTCCTGATAGGCCACGATGGCCTGATCGAAAGCATTCTGCTCCTCATAGATGTTGCCGATGTAGAGGAAGGTGCCTGGCCGGCCCGGCTCAAGAGCGGCGGCCGTCTGCAGGGCTTCCAGAGCCTTCTCGGTGTCACCTGTGTACAGGCGACACACGCCCAGGTAGTACCAGGCTGGCTCGTTCTCCGCCTCTGCTGCCACCACTGCCTCAAGCTTACGCGCCGCCTGGCTGTAGTTGTGTTCCTCAAACAATGTCGTGGCCTGTAGGAAGTCGTCGCTCGGGCCCTGCGCTGCAGCAAGGCCGGGCAGAAGAAGCCCCAGCACCAGCAGTACATGAACAAGCGAGCGACCGCTTGCCCGGCTCGCACTCGTCATCCGGTACTCTCCCTTCCGACCTCAGGGGTCGGGCGACCTTGACGATCGGCACGATTCAACCGACCGGCCGACGTTCATCGGCTGTCGGTGCGGCATTATAGGACACCGCAGGCGGCATTGTCAACGCGACGCCTGCTTTGGCGTCGATTCGACCCGCCCACGCGCATCCTCTACGGCATCGCTATCATTGTCTTCCTTCGCCATCGCCACGCGAAGGCCCTGCCCACCAACCTGTGGACCATAGCTTCAGCGAAGCTGCGTGCTCCGCCGGCTGTTGTCGTTGTCTCTGTCGTTAATCGTAGGTTGGGCTTCTGCTTGCACCCACCATAGCTTCAGCGAAGGTGGGCCAGCCCGACAATCAGAGCCCTTGCCTTCGCTGCTGTTCCCGCCTTTACCTCATCCGCAGCACAACCGCCTGCTGCCCCTCCAACGCCAATGCCAGCGTCCCGTCCCCGTCCGCACTCGCCGCCATCGGCGCCACCGCCCCCTGCGCGTTCAGCGCGAAGCCCTCGCCCATGCTGCCACTGCCTTCGGGCAACGCAACCTGGCACTGCTGCGTATCGGATTCCCAGTTGATTGCGAAGAGCACAATTTCGCCCGCTGCGTTGCGCATGGCGGCGATCTCGATGTCCTTGCCCGCGGGCGCCTGGCGGATCAGCGAGACCGGCGCTCCATACATGTCGTCGAGCAGGCCCGCCATCACGGCCGTATGCGCCCCTGACAGTTCTGCCGGCCAGACACGCTCTTCCCGGCCTTGGCGTTCGTTGTCGGTATTCGCCGCCAGGCCCAGCCCGAACTCGCCCGCTAGGAATACCACCCGACCCGCGCCGACTTGGTGGCTCAGGATCGCTGGTGTGCCGTCCACCGTCGCCTCCACGTAGCTTGGGCGAGCTGGTCTTACAGAGTCATAGACCCTCACACCGGCGTAGGTGTTCCCCGTCAGCGACACCGGGCCTCCATTGAATGCGAGAACACCCTCCTTCTCGCCCGTGGGGGCCTGCGCCAGCCCGCACAGTTCCAGTAGTGCCGGCGTTTCCAGTGGCGCCCCGAGTTCATCCACCGTGCCGAACTCCGAGACGATGAGCACCTGCTTGCCTGCCTCAGCGAGGCCCTGCAGGAGTGCTGCTTGCGCCTCACCTGCCGCGAAAGCGAAGGGCACCACGATGACCGGGTAGTCGGCGAGTTCCTCGGCGCTCACCTGGTCGAGGAAGAACAGGTCGGTGGGCACCCCCGCCCGGAAGAGATAGTACAGGACCTCTTTCTGCGCCAGGAACGCGTAACGCAGGTCTTCGGTCTGGTGAGTCAGGATCGCGTTCGGCTCCGGGCTGGTGTAGAAGCTGAACCATTCCTCGCTCGCCCGCGAGTAGAGCAGTGCCACTCGCTTCTCTGGCGCTGCGCCGTCCAGCCACGGGTCCACCCGTTCCAGCAGATCATACGCGCCGCTGACTGAGCTGTAGCTGACCTCGCCCTGATTGGCTCCGCTGGCGCCGGTGATATGCACATAGTGCCACCACGCCAGTTCTTTCGCATTGCGGCTGACTGCCGACAGCGCGCTGCCGTATATCTCCACCGGATCCAGCGGCCGGTGCTCGGCCCGCAGGCGCGAGGACTCGATCACGATCCCTGCCTGCCGCTTCGGCGTGGAGCCCACCAGATGCGCGGTGGTCTCCGTGACATACCAGTGCGTCGAGTCGCCCTTGTAGTTGTGCAGCAGGATATACGGATCGGTCGTTGGGAAATCAATCCCGCTCGCGTATCCCATCATATCCCACGCCACGCCCGTGCCCAGCCGGAAGTCGCTGCAGATCGGGCTCACGCAGATCAGGCTGTCGGTGCGAATCTCCGGGTTCGTCGCTCGGACCGCCGCCGCCCCTCGGGCGATCCACTCTGCCGTCGCGCGGTAGCGGAAGTCCACGAACTTGCGGGACGCATCAGTCTGATCCGGCGCACGCCACCACTGGCCCAGGTCCGGCAGCGGCTCGCCGTACCACTCCTCGAACCGCTCCTGGCACACTGGGCAGTTGCAGTAGGTTGGCAGCGCTGCGTAGAACTCGCGCACGGCCTCGTCCGGGTGCTTCTCGTAGCTGGCTTTGAGACGCCCGTTCGTCCAGTTGTATTCATCAGGCACCAGCGAGATGCCCATGAAGTCATACTTCGCGTACCCCTCCAGTGCCGCCACCCACCGGTCCGCCCACTCGCCCAGCACGCACACATATTGTGGGAAGTCCGGGTCGTCGATATTGTCGATCCCCACCCCGCGCGCATGCGGCGTGACCACCACTCCCATACCTCGCTCCCGGGCTGCCGCCAGCGTGTCGCGCAGCAGTTCCGCTGCATCCTCATCCTGAGGCAGCGCCGTATATGTATGGATGGCGTTGGCGTGCAGCGCCTCGTAAGTATCGAAGACCTCCTCGCGCGGGGAGAGGTCCGGCCCCGCCACTTTCTCGAAGCCCGGCGTCTTCAGCAGGTTCTCGCCATCCGCCGGGCCGATGAACAGGTCGTCGAACCACACCGTCCCGCCGATATCGCGTATGAACGCCCACACTCGCGCTGACGCCACCGGTTTCTCGGGTTCGACGATGACCTCCGAGTATTCCCAGTCATGCGTGCCGGGGCTGAATGCTGCCACCTGCATCGGCCAGCTTGTCCCATCGGTGTAGGCCATATCCACGTATACTGAGTATCGGTAGCCGCTTTCCGCCACCTCAACGTTTTCGCATCGGCTCCAGCCGGCGATCTTGATTGGTGCCGGCTTCTCCTGATTGAATTGCACTTGCTGCCCCGCGCCCTGTCCTCTGGTGCCCGCCTCGCCGACTGCCTTGATGCAGAAGTCGCCCGAGTGCGGGTTCTCCTGCACGTGCGTGTATCCGCTGCCCCATTTCTCCCAGACCATGAGTGGCAGCATGTTACGGTAGTGCACGTAGATCCCGCGGGTCACGTTGCTATCGGGCGTAAAGCCCCACGCGGAGGTTGTGATTGCGGCTACGATACTGACAAGCGCCAGTCGCCTGATCACCGTCATCACCTCTATGGCCTGCTATTGTCTCGTCGTTGCCGGGAGCGCCGGCTTCCGCCTTCGCCTCGTCGTTCAGGTGGGGCCGGATTATGTGTATCCGGTCCGGCCGTTGGTCTCCCTCATCGCCATTCTCTCAGTCCCTAACCCCGACGCAAGCGCAGCTTGCGTTAAGCCGCGCGGAGCGTGCAGGAGCTCGCCCATCGGGCGGCGACGCACGCAAGGTGGCGTGGTGGAGAAGCGCGGCAGCTCTGCCCCAAACACCTTCGGCGGTCCCCCTTCATTTCCTCCATCGGCAGGTATCGTACCGGCGGCAGCCGAACCATCTCCCCGTATCCTCGACCAGGCTTCGGAAGGGGCATCACCCAATGTCAGATACCATCCGTGTGGCAGTTATCGGTTGTGGCGGTCTCGGCCGCCGCCAGGCCCAGATCGCGTCCGAGAGTCCCAATGCCGAACTCATCGGCGTATGCGACACCGTCCTCGAAAGCGCCCAGACCGCTGCCGAGCAGTTCGGCGCACCGCTCGCCACTGACGATTACCAGGCGCTCCTCGACGAAAAGCCTGACGCGGTGCATGTGGTGACCCCGACTTTCACGCACGCGGAGATCGTGGTCGCTGCGGCGGAGGCGGGCATTCACGTCTTCTGCGAGAAGCCGATGGCCACCAGTGTCTCCGACTGCGAGCGCATGACCGCCGCCTGCGCGGCCAATGACGTGCGGCTGATGATCGGTTACGTGTTGCGCTTCCGGAATGGGTATCGCGACATCAAGCGCCTCATCGACGAGGGTCGGATCGGCGAGGTGCGCATGGCGTATGCGGTGCGCATGGGCGGCCAGCCCCCGGCAGGTGTTGGCAACTGGCGCCGCGAGCGCGCGAAGTTCGGCGGGTTGTATTCGGCCTCATGCCACCAGATGGACTTGCTCTTGTGGTATGCGGGTCCGGTGACGCGGGTGCAGGCCTGCGTGAACTACGGGACCTTCGCGGACACTGACGCGGAGGACACTCACATTATTACGTGGGAGCACGCGTCCGGTGCGGTGGGCTCGTTGCATTCGTCGCAGGTGTTCCCGGTGGGCGGCGCGGCGCTTGGTGTAGGTGGGACGGAGGGCGCGGTGAAGCTCGAGGGCGACAAGGTCCTGTGGGCGGATCACGCTGGCAACACGGAGAGTTTCGAGGTCGAGGCGAATGACGCGTTGACTGAACAGTTGGAGCATTTCTACGAGTGTGTGCGGACGGGTGTGGAGCCTTTGATTCCTGGCGCTGCCGGTCGCGATTCGCTGGAGATATTCGAAGCGGGCTACCTCTCTGGCGAAACGGGCGACACCATCAACCTGCCCATGTCGTAGACTTCAGTCGCCGCCAACGCCTCGTCCCCGCCCGGTCGTTGTCGCGGCCGTATGGAGGGCCGATTCGTCAGAATCGGCCGGTCGTTGCGTCGTCCGCCGTCGCCATTCTGTAGGGCTATGTTTTACCCACATCTCCGGGTGCGGAACTCCGACGGCGGCGTAGGGCAGTAAGAGCGCGCAATGACGCCGTAGTCGTTCAGGAGCAACCGTGTTGTTTGTCAAGCCCGGCAGGGCATGCCGCAAAGCGTGGCGTCAACGCTGACAAGTCGAGTTCGCGCGCGTGTAGTCCGAACAGCCGTCCGCCGTTCCCTTTCCCCCGCCTTTCTCACATCCCCCCAAGCAGCCCCAGCACGCCGCCGAGCACGCCCAGCCCCGTCACCAGCAGCGCGCCCACCATCGCGAACGCCCAGTTGTGGCAGGTATGGATCTCGCCGTTGGGCAGGTGCACCTTCCACAGTTCCAGGTATGGCACTGGCGCGCGGCGATACCATCCTTCCGCGATCACGTCCTGGCCGATGAAGCTCTCGGCTCGGAAGAGTCCGAAGAGCGTCTCCAGGATCCCGATCGGCTGCCGGTATTGCATCAGCATGAACCCCGTCTCGTCCTGCACCACCAGGTCGTCGCCCCAGTAGAGACCTGGGATCCCCCGCCCGATGACCGTCCCGCGCAGGCGCGTCGGTATCGGTCGCACCGCCGAGACTTTCACCTTGCCCACCAGCGTCCGCACCTGCCCGTCCGCGAACCGTCCGCGCGGATAGGTGAAGCCCATCCGCGCCAGCATCCCGAGGCCCAGACCCGCCAGCGCGATCCCCGCCCCCGTCAGAATCATCTGCTGCATGAAGAACACCGCTCCCACCGCGAGGCCCACCACCAGCCCCAGCACTGGCAGCTTGCTCATCAGCAGGTCCACGCCGAAGTCGTCCCAGTAGCTCTCCGGCGCTTCCGCCGGCAGTTGATAGGGCGGAATCTGCCCGCGCTCCGCCGCGAGTTTGCCCAGGGCTTTGATGCGCTTGGCGGGAAGCGGGTGCGTCGAGCGCAGTTCCATGAAGAACGCCCACGGGTTCCACAGGTCCCACTTCATCGCCTCGGTCGCGGCTTCACCTGCGTGGGCCCCGGCGGACATTCCGAACATCCCCGCGCCCGCCACGGCCATCGACTTGCCGAACACCGGGTCGAAGATGCCGAAGGCTTTCATCCCCACTGCTGCGGGCGATGCCTCGCGCTCTTTCCCTTCCTTCTCTGCGGGCTTGGAGCGCGCTAGGCCGTAGGCGATCTTGACCAGCCCGGTCGCCAGCGCGTTCGGGTTCGAGGTCGCGTGTGCGGCGTACGCGTCGGCGAAATACTCGCGCACCCGGGAGAGGTAGAGCACCAGGTATTGCGAGATGAGGTAGACGATAAACGCGGCCAGCGCCACCAGCAGCGCCGCGCCGCCGTTCCTGCGGCTGCCTCTGCCCATGCGCATCCCGAAGCGGTAGATGTAGTAGAGCACCAGTGGCACGGTCGCCGCCACGGTCATCACCACGAAGTCCCAGTGGATGATGTGGCCCATCTCGTGTGCCACTACTGCTTTGCGCTCTTCGGTATCGAGCACTTCAAGCAGCCCGGCGGTCACCACCACGCGCGCGTTCCCCGGGTAGTGCCCGAAGGTGAAGGCGTTCGGGTTCCCATCGCGGATGAGTCCGAAGCGCGGTTCGTTGAGCTTGTTCTTCGCGCAGATTTCGCGCACCATCTGCGCGACGTCCGGGTCGATGCCATCGAGCCCAACCCACTCGATCTTGTGTATCCATTGGATGATGAACGGGCCGATGAGGTATTGCACGCCGGCGATGACGATCACGACTGCGACGGCGAACCACACGGACACGCCCTGGGTGACCATCGCCGCGGTGAGCACAGCAAAGAGCAGCCCGAAGAGCACACCGAGCGTGAGGAACGAGGCAAAAACCAGTCGAACCATATCACACGCCTCCCCTAGGATGAGGTGCCAGCGCATCAATTCCTGACGAGATTCTATTCGCCGTAACGTAGCGAGTCAACAATCAGCGCTGTCGCCTTTGCCCTTGCCGTGGCCGTCGCCGGGAGCGCCGGCTTCCAGCCGGCATGCCGTTGACGGTTGTCGTATGCCGTTCTGTCGGGCGGGGTCCTTGCCTGCCGACCAGCTTGTGGGCCATAGCTTCAGCGAAGGTGGGTGCCCCGCTGGCCGTTGGCCGTCGCTGTCGCCGTGGTCGTATGGAGGGCGGGTCTTTAGACCCGCCGGCCGTTGTCGTTGCCGTAAGCCGTTCCCCTTTGCCCTTTCCCACTTGCCCTTTGCCCGCCGTTCACCACTCAATCCCCACTTCCCGCCCGCTGCGCGACGACTCATACGCTGCCTCCGCCACGCGCAGCACGTAGAGCGCGTCCTCCGCGGTGAGCATCGGCTCCGTGCGGTCGCGCGCGGCGTGCAGGAAGTCTGTCAGCAGCATCGGCGCGTAACCGTTCTCGTTGATCTTCAGCGTCATATCCCGGCGCTCGCCGAACCCCCAGTAGCCCGCCGCGCGCGTGCGCAGCGTCAGCTTCGACGGCCTGTCCGGGCGCAGCGAGATCGACCCCTCCGACCCCTCATACGCGTTCATAATATCGTTCTCGTCGTACCCGTCCGACGCCGCCAGCAGATACCCCACGCGCAGCGTCCCGATCGCCCCGCCCTCCAGCCGCATGGTCAGGCACGCCACGTCCTCCACGGTGATGTCCGGGTCGACCGTATTGACCATCGCGCTCACCGAGATGACTTTGCGTCCGGTCACATACTTGATCTGGTCGATGAAGTGGCAGCCCAGCCAGTAGAGCATCCCGCCGCCCGCGATATCGGCGTCGAAATACCAGTTTCCGACGCCCCGCGCGGCCGCCGTCGACGTGATCCACGCGGCCTGGAATGACCACAGGTTCCCGATCGCTCCGGCCTCGATCAGTCGCTTGATCTCGTTCGGTGCCGGATATGTCCGTCGGCAGTAGCAGGGCGTGAAGTGCGCGCCGGTCTCGGCGCATGCGGCCACGATTCGCTCCATATCGCCCGCGCACCGCGCGCCCGGTTTCTCGCAGTAGACGTATTTCCCCGCCTGCACTGCCTGCAGACTGAGCTGTGCTGCCCGCAGATTATCGGTGAGCATCACGATCGCGTCGACGTTTGCGTCGGCGATCATGTCTTCCCACGCGTCCTCGGCGAACTCAGCCTTCTCGATGGTGTCTGCGCGCTCCCGGGCCTCGAGCGAGCCGGTGAAGATGATGCGTTCGACTTCGGCGTGGTTTGTCAGGTCGGTGCAGTGCCCGTCCACGTGCGGATTATCGTCGAGGTAAACGCCCACCGTCATACCCATGAGAGAACCTCCGCGCATCAATATCACTTACGTCGTGGCCGTTGCTGGAAGCACCGGCTTCCAGCCGGCACGTCGTTGACCGTTGTCGTTGCCGTCGCTGTCGTTTCTTTTGTTTCTTTCGTTTCTGTCTTATCTGCCTTTCGCCGTTCTCTTCCCCTCATCCTGCGCAGGATTCCCTGCCGTCCGCCCCGAAGTTCCCGTTGCCACACCACAGACTCACCCGAAAGAGGCCTTGCCATGAAGACGCCGATGCTCGCACTCATTGCTCTGCTCGTTTGCGCCACCATCTCCCCGGCTGCCGTCGACCTCTTGCCCGGCGGATTCTTCGCGCCCGATGACTTCGGCGACTGGCCCGCGTCCGAGGACCGCACCTGGCTGCGCTGGGGCCAGGAATATCTCGTGTATGTCGCCGAGCCCGGCGAGGTCACCATCACCGTCACCCCTCGCAAGGTTGGCAGCTACGAGGACCTGCCCCAGATCAGCATCACTGACCCGACCGGCGCTGAAATCGCCACCCTCAAGCCCGAGGTGATCGGCGAGCCCTCCTCCACCGTCTTCACCGCCCCCGTCGCGGGTGCGTATCGCATCATGATGACCGCCAGGCATCGCAACCCCTACGAGCTTGACGTCACCGGCGCCAGACTCCTCATGCCGGCCGGCACCGGTGGCCAGGAGATGCACGGTGTCAGTCGCTCTGCCGCCACCTATCTCTTCGTGCCCCCGGGCGCGAAGAGCTTCTCGATCGTCCTCAGCGGCCAGGGCAGCGGTGAGACCGCCAAGTGCGAACTCCTCGGCCCCGATGGCGCGGTCGTCGAGACCTTCAACACCACGGGGAAGGCCACTGACGAGAAGACCGTCGCCGTCCCTGCCGGTGCCGACGGCAAAGTCTGGTGCATGGCCGCCATCGTTAAGGGTGACGATGGCGTCTTCGAGGACTTCGGCTATTCGGTCAACGGCGACATCAGCCCCTACGCCGCCCAGCGACCCGAGGACCTGCTCTGCCCGGTCATGCGCGCCGAAAGCAGCGTCGTCTCACGCGAGCGCCGCGACCAGAACCTCGTTGTCGATGTCACTCTCTACGTGGACATGGACCAGATCGGCGACGCCGAACTCACTCTCGGCGTGCTCCCCTCCGAAGCAGTCGACGGCGAGCCCGTCTACGAGGACACCCGCGTGGCCGCCGACTCCCGCCGCTTCACTATGGGACCGGCCGAGACCCTCGACATGGGCAAGTACACCTGGGAGTTGACCCTCCTACAGGGCGGCGACGAGGTCGTTGATTACTCTGGTCCGTGGTATTACATCCCGGCCCCCAACTATCTCACCGAGGACAACACCACGCTGGTCAATGGCGAGCCCTTCTTCGCCCGCGGGCTCTACCACGTCGACCCCGAGGACTACGATCTCATCAAGGCCCAGGGCTTCAACTGTGTCCAGACCCACGCCGACAACATCGACGCGGTGGGCGCGGCGGGGCTTAAGGCCGGCGTCGCGCTCTACTGGGGATCGGGTCCCTACACCGAGAAGTGGCAGCAGAAGGTCATCGACAACCTCGATAACGATGCCATCTTCTCCTGGTGGATCCAGGACGAGCCTGACGGCCGTCGCCTGTCGCTTGAGTTGCTCGCCGACTGCTACCTCTACCTGCGCGAGCGGGACCCGAACCGCCCGGCCTACACCTGCCTCTGCGTGCCGAGTATCTACCCCGAATACGGTCCGCAGACTGACATCGTCTCCATCGACGTCTACCCGATTGGCCGCAGTCCCATCACGTCCATCGCTGACTCGCTCGAACATGCCCAGGACGTCATCCCGGGCAACGCCCACTGGTTCATCGGCCAGGTCTGGTCATGGCCCAACACTCGCCTGGTCACCGGTCCCGAGCATCGTTGCATGACCTACCTGTCGCTCACCCACGGTGCGCGCGGCCTCTTCTGGTATTCGTTCAATGACCCGAACTGGCACTTGCCCGATCAGAACCCCGAGGTCTGGGCCATGTGCAAAGTCGTCAACGACGAGTTGACCGAACTCGAGCCCGCGCTGCTCACCCCCAACATCGGCGAGGCGGTCTTCCATCCCGCCGAGGGTGAGGGCCAGGTCCACGCCTCTGCCAAGCGCGTCGGCGACGATCTCTACGTGATCGCGGTCAATCCCGATGAGACGCCGGTGAGTGTTTCGCTGACGCTGTCCGACCTTGGCGCGGAAGTCGCTGCTGGCGCTGCTGAGGTGATGTTCGAGGACCGTTCGGCGACGGTGGCTGCTGGCGCCATCGCCGACGACTTCGACGGGTTAGCGGTACACATATATAAGGTGATTCGCTGACCCCGTACACAGCGATGCCCGCCGGGCTTCCCGGCGGGCATCGTCAGTTCTGTCCTCGCGTCCTCGCGCTACTCAACCAGCCCCAGCGCTGCCTGCGCGATATGTTCGGCCGTCAGCCCGAAGACCTTCGTCAGCTCCCACGGCTGCCCCGACTCTCCAAACCGATCCTGCACCCCGATCATGTCGAGCTTGACCGGTCGGTCCAGCCCACCGCGACATATCGCCCCGGCAACCAGGTTTCCGAAGCCGCCGACCTGATGCTCCTCGGCCGTGATGACACAGCCGGTATCCGCGGCCGCAGCGACAACCGCCGCGTCGTCCAGCGGCTTGACCGTATGCACGTTGACGATACGCGTCTCCAGGTTGGCCTCCTCTTTGAGGATCCATGCGGCACGCATCGCCTCAGGTACCATCGGACCGCAGGCGATGATCGCCAGGTCCTCTTCCTCCGAGCTGTAGTCCGGCGCCAGAACGGTCTCGAAGGCGTCGACGAAGTCCACTGCCAGGCCACGGTAGCGGATGACGTTCGCGACACCCGGCTCGAACGGCGTCTCCGCCGTCGTGACCACCGGCGTGGCCTCTCGGGCGAAGCGTACCACGGTCGGCACGTTGTTGTAGGTCGCCGCGACCGTGGCCCGAGCGGTCTCATGGGCATCGCAGGGGACGAACATGGTGAAGCCGGGGATGCAGGTGATGACCGATATCTCCTCAAGCGCCTGATGGGTGGCGCCATCGGGGCCGACGGACACCCCCCCGTGCGCATCCGCCACCTTGACCGGCAGGTCCGTGTACGCCACCGTCGTCCGCAACTGGTCCCAGTTCCGCCCTGTCGAGAACACCCCGTATGAGCCGATGAACGGGATGCGCCCCTCGCACGCCAGTCCCGCCGCCACGGTGGTCATGTTGGCCTCGGCGATCCCACAGGTGATGAACCGCCGCTTGCGCTCGGGGTCCTCATTCTCGCCGTCGGGCTTGTAGAAGTAGTCCATCCGGATTGAGCCAGTGATGTCGGCACCGTGCGCCACGGTCCTCTCGTCGCCGCTGACTTCTCTGAGCCCGTTCCCGAAACCGTTGCGCGTTGCGTCCATCTCCACCTGCATGTCGCGGCCCTCGTTCCACCACCAGTCGCGGCTGAACTTCGGCATATCCGCCTCGACCAGCGCGTCCGCCGCCGCCTGGTAATCGTCGGCGAACTGCAGAATCTCGTCGACGCGCTCCTCCGGGAAAACATCCGCCACACCGATGCACAGCAGCGCTGACTCCAGGGACTCCTCGCCCCGGCGACCGTCCTTGGGAGGCACCCCGTGATAACCCACCACATTCTCCGCGAAGTCTACGCACTTTCCTTTGATGGTGCGCGCGATGATGACCGTCGGCTTGCCCCGAACCGCATCGGCGCGCCGCAGCGTGTTCAGAACCTCAACCATATCGTGGCCGTCGCACTCGAGGACTTCCCAGCCGAACGCGCGGTACTTCTCGACCAGTGACTCGATGTTGCACACTTCTGCGGTCTCCCCATCGATCTGCAGACCATTGTCGTCAATGATCGCCACGAGGTTGTCGAGGCCGTGGTGCGCGGCGAACATTGCCCCCTCCCACACTGAGCCCTCCTGTTGCTCACCATCACCCATGATGCAATAGATGCGGTGGTCAGCCCCGCGCAGCTTCGCGTCGATCGCAGCGCCACAGGCGACCCCAAGGCCCTGGCCGAGTGATCCCGCCGACACCTCAATGCCGGGAAGCTTGCGGGCGTTGGGATGGCCCTCGAACGGAGAGCCCAGTTTACGCAGCAGGACAGTCTGTTGGATGCCTTCAATATCCGCAAACTGCTCAAGTGGTTCGCCATGGAAGCTTACGGGCATCTCGTCGAAGTACCCCGCCATGCCCAGCACCGAATAGATCAGCGGAGCCTTGTGACCGGCTGACCAGAAGACCCGGTCGCGTCCGTCCCATTTCGGATCGGCGGGGTCGTGGTTGATGTGCTGTAGATACAAGGCTGTGGCAATGTCAGCTATCGACATTGAGCCACCCGTGTGCCCTGAACCCGCTGCCTCCAGGGCGATCATTACCCAGCCGCGTATCTCTCGTGCTGCTTCCTCAAGCTCATCCAGCGTCAGATCGGCCTGCACGTCCTGCGTCCGTGAGTTGACGATCGGCATGGTCGCTTCCTCCCAGTTCCCACAAAAGCACTGACGGTCGTGCCCCTCATCGCGTCTCCCGGAGGTAGTCTCGCCTCATCTCACCACCTTACGGGTCTGAGCGTCGAGGCTGCAGCGCTGCTGCAAGGCAGGTAGCAATTGTACTGCGAGGGAATACAGCCTTACTTGCCCGTTAGCTTAGCATACTTCAGCCGACAGATTCAAGAGTAGAACCCAAGAGTGCGGCCCCAGTTCGTTCTCCAGCGGGGTCTTCAGACCGCCATCGGGATCGCGCTTGCAGGGGAGGAGCCTGGCTTATGTCCGCGGATCGACCCGCCAACCTGCTTGTCCTGTTGTGTGACCAGCTCCAGCGCAACACCATCGAGCCATACGGTGGCCGCGTCCCCACCCCTCACCTCAACCGCCTCGCCACGGGCAGCGCCATCTTCGACCGGTTCTACTGCGCCACGCCTCTGTGCGTACCCACTCGCCCCTCAATGATGACCGGGCGCTGGCCCCACACTCACGGCTCCACCTCATTCGGCGAGGGCCACGCCCAGATCAACCCGGGCGAGGAGTTGCTCATCGACCGGCTGCAGGACGCTGGCTACCACGTCGGCTACGAGGGCATCTGGCACATCAACCGCCCCGCCGACGAAGATCGCCGTGATGACTACGCATACTTCAGCGACACCGGATTCCCCTACGCCCCACACCGCGAGATGATGGCCGAACAGGCCCTTCCGGACGGCGCCCAGCAGGGCCAGGTCCGCACTCGCACCGATGATGGCTGGCACGATTGGGGCTTCTCGATACCAGTGCCCGCCGAATGGACCCGGCCCGTTGAGCAGCATCCCGACATGGTCCGCGCGCGCACCATCGCCGAGTTCATCCTCGGCACCCCCGAGGACCAGCCCTTTGCCGCCTGGTGTTCGCTCGGCGCTCCGCATCCGCCCATACTTGTCCCCGAGCCGTGGCTCAGTCTCTTCCGTCCCGAGGACATCGACGTCCCGCCCGGCTTTGACATGGACATGACTGAGATGCCCGAGGCCATCGCTCAAGCCGCCGGCCGTCAGGCCACCGCACACTGGGAATGGGAGGAATGGTCTCGGGGGATAGCCGGTTACCTCGGCTTCGTCGCCTTCGCCGATGAGTGCCTCGGCATAGTCCTCGACGCCCTCGAGGAGACCGGTCGGGCCGATGAGACCCTAACCATCTTCACTGGCGACCACGGTGAAATGCTCGGCGCCCTGCGTGCGTACCAGAAGGGCGTCCTCTACGATCGCGCCTGCCGCCTCGCCTGCCTCATGCGCGGGCCGGGAATCGAGCCCGGCCGCCGCGACCAGCTCGCCGGGCACGTGGACCTCGCGCCCACGGTCCTCGACCTGCTCGGCATGGCCCCGCTTCCGCAGGCGCAGGGCGAGAGCTTGGCCCCGATCCTCCGCGACCCCGACGCCGCTGGCCCCGACTTCACCTTCGTCGAGTTCAACGGCTACATCACTGGCGGCTGGCACATCCGCGGCGCCGTCGGCGAGCGCTTCAAGTATGTCTACCACCACGAGGACCAGCGCGACCAGCTCTTCGACCTCCACGCTGATCCCGACGAACTCACCAACCTCGTGGCCGATCCGGCACACGCCGATCGTGTGGCGACTATGCGGACGGCACTCGCCACCTGGATGGCCGAGACCGGTGACTTCATCGATCTCCCGCAAGCTTGGGCGTGAGACATCGTGCGTACTGTTTACATTACTGTTACACAACAGCACTTGACACCATAACGCCCTGAGAGCATCCTTGAGCGAACGTAGAGGTAATTCGCGCCCAATCGGCATCAGTCACTCCGAGCCAATTGCTGTTTTCTCTTGACGTTTTCGCTTGCTTCTTGTATCGTGACGGGTAATTACGTGGGACAAGTTGTTGAGGCCAGCCCACCGAGACCGTTCGCGGTGGGGCTTGAAGCCACCGATCACCTTGCCGAAAAAGCGACAGTGATGGAGGGTCACAGTGCGCATCCATTCTCTAACACCCGTTCTCCTCGTAATCATTGTTCTGCTCGCGGGATCCATTGCGTCCGCAGACCTGCTCTACGATCACTTCGGCGTTACCCTTTCTCTGGGGTCCCAAGTGACCGAGCCGGTAAACGGCAACTACTATCCGTTCGCCAACGGTACCTTCGTTCCCTCGGATACCGGCCGAATGGACTATGTGACTGACGACTGGTATGGGTCGTGGAGCGACACCGACTTCAACGATGTCACCAGCGGCAACGGTGGCACCGTACCGTCCGGTGGCGAGCCCTACGACGTCGAAGCCCTCTTCTTCGACAACACCAACCAAGACCTCTATATCGTCGTGGTCACTTCTTTCGACCCACCTGCAGGACACGACGAGCCGCGACTCGAGCAGTTCGGCATCACCCCGATGATCGCCACCGGTGACCTCGCGCTCGACTTTGGCCTGAACAGCGAATACACCGATGGCTTCAGCTACGACTATGGGGTCAACATCAACAACGAGAACCGCCCCGCTCTCTCCGGGCAGAACGCGACTTCCGGCGGCACGACTGTCGGCAACGCGCTCTACCGGACGGGCAACTCCGACTGGTATGTCGGCAGCGACTACAACGATGTTGACGCGGGCGGCGAATTGACCAACTTCGACCCGGGCTGGAGCAGCTTCGGCGGCACCTCGCTCGGCAGCACCACAGTCAGCTACTCTCAGTATGACTTCGGTGGTGGCCTCCAGGAGGGCCGCTACGCGACCTACGTCATTGAGGTCACGATCCCGCGCTCGCTCCTCCCCGATGTCGAGGACGGCGACCTGATCGGCATCAGTTGGGTTGAGGGCTGCCGAAACGACGGTGGCGACGCCATCGTCCGCCTCAACGGTGATGTTGACGTGCCCGAGCCCTGCACCATGGTCCTCACCGGCCTCGGCGTCCTGGGCATGGGTTGGTGGAGGCGCCGGCGCTCCGCCGCCTGACGCCCCGCCTGAATCCAGACCATACAAAGCGGCGCCCACATCGGGCGCCGCTTTTTTTGTGGGGCAGTTCTCTGGCCCCGCCCGTCGTTGCCTTTGCTGTCGCTTCTGCTGTCTCTTTCGTTTCTGTCCTTTCTGCCATTCCGGGAGACTCCACCGTGCCGCCGCCTGACCGCAAACGCGAACTCGCTCAGTTCTTCACGCCGCCGCAGGTAGCCACGCTGGCGTGGGACCTGCTCACCTGCTTCGGCGCGACACCCGACAACGCGCTCATCGCCGACCCCGCTTGCGGCGCGGGCGTGTGGTTGGCCGAAGCCCGACGCCGTGGCGCGCCTCGCGAGCTGCATGGCTGCGATCTCGACGAGCGCCAGACCGCCGCGTGGCTGCGGTCTGGCCTGAGCGCCGACGAGGCCTGTGCCCTCGGCGTCAGCGACGGCCTGCTCCTCGACGCCGCTCCGCCCGGCTTCGATGTCGTCACCGGCAACCCGCCCTTCGGCATTACTCTCGATGGCTGCGACCCCGACCACCTCGCACGCGTCGCCGCCCGCCACCACCTGTACCTCGGCGCCGCGGGTTCGCGCACTCCGCCCCTCAACCCGACGCCCGGCGACCTCGACCGCCTGCGCCGCTTCCCACTCGAGCTGCTCTTCCTCGAGCGCTTCGTGGCGCTGTGCCGCCCCGGCGGCTGGATCGCCATCATCCTCCCCGAGGGCATCGCCGCCAACGCGCGCTGGCGCTACGTCCGCGAGTGGCTGCTGACCGGTCGCGCGATGCACGCCGTCATCGCCCTGCCACGTGGCACCTTCGGCGCGCACGGCACTCAGGCCAGCACCTGCCTGATGATCCTGCGCAACGCCCCCGCCGCCGCCAATCACCAGGCGATCCTGACCGGTCTCGACTCATGCACGCCAGCCGCCTGCGACGAACTCGTCTCCCGCGTCACCGCCGATGCCTTCCCGCCCGCGAGCGCCGCCGATCTCCCCGCCGGTCTCCTCCCGCCACCCCTGATGCGCTGACGCCCGCTGGAGGTCGCTTCACCTCGCCCGACGAATCACTGACCCTCAGCACTGGCCTGCCGAAGGAGACTGATCCCCATGACCACCGTCGCGGAGTTTGGCGCTCGCGGAGATGGCGTAACCGACGACACCGATGCGATCCAGCGCGCGGTCCGCGAGGGCGCGGGCCCGATCCGTCTCGACCGAGGCGACTACCTCATCACTCGCCCGATACTCGTCGACCTCGCCGACTGCGGTCGCCTGGGGATCGATGGCGGTGGCGTCGCCACGCTCGTCATGGCTGGCGCCGGTCCGGCGCTTGACGTCGTCGGCACCCATCACGGCAGCGCTTCGCCCGCCTCCTTCGACGCGGGTGTGATGGAGGGCCAGCGCATGCCCACCATCGCCGGCCTCGAGATCCTCGGCGCCCACGACCAGGCCGATGGCATCCGCCTCACCTGCACGCACGCCGCCACGCTCACCGGCGTGCAGATCCGCGAGTGCCGCCACGGCGTCCACCTCGTCGAGCGCGACCGCAACTTGATCATCAGCGACTGCCACATCTATCACAACCGCGGGGTGGGCGTCTTCTACGACGGGGTGAACATCCACCAGAGCAACATCACCGGCTCGCACATCAGCTACAACGCGGGCGGCGGCATCAAGCTCCTCGACGCCGAGGTGCGCAACATCCAGTTCACCGGCAATGACATCGAGTACAACTTCGACCAGGCCGCCGACGCCTCCGCTGACGTCTGGATCGACTGCGGCTCCACGTCCATCCGCGAGGGCGCGATCACCGGCAACACCATCCAGGCCGTCGCCAGCCCCGGTGGCGCGAACGTCCGCATCATCGGCGTCTGCGCGGATCGCCCCACTGCCGCCGGCAACCTCACCGTCTCCGGCAACCTGATCTCCAGCCAGGAGACCAACGTTCACTTGGTCGAATGTCGCGGCGTAGTCGTCTCCGGCAATCACTTCTTCAGTGGCCACCGGCACGCGGTGCACGTCGAGCGCTCGGAGTTCGTGAACATCGCCGGCAACGTCTTCGGCAACAATCCTGAGTATCGCGTCGACACTTTGGACGGGGTGCTGATCGAGGACAGCGTTGGCTGCTCGCTCACTGGTTGCGTCTTCGAGGATTGCCTCGCCGGTGATTCTGACACCGGTGGCACGGTTGACGTCCGCCGCAGCCGCTCGTTCCTGATGAGCGCCTGCCAGATTCACGACCCGTCTCACCGCGCCCTGTATATGTCCAACGTCCAGCGCGCAATCGTCTCTTCGTGCATGGTCTCCTGCAACGAGCCCGAGCCGACGATGGTTGAGTCCGCGCGCATGGCTGCCTGCTCGGACGTCGAACTCTCCGCCAACATGCTGCTCGCCGGCTCCAAGGGCGAGGTCACCGAGGTATAGCCGTCCGCCTTTGCCATTTTTGCCGTTCTCTGCGTCTCCGTGACTCTGCGGTTTGCCTTGGCCGTCCGCCTTCGCCTCGTCGTTCAGGTGGGGCCGGATTATGTCCGGATGCGATGCATCCGACATCCGGCCCGGTCGTTCTCACCCCAGAACCGTCCACGGATATTCCGGTGCGATATGCGTCGCCGGCACGTCCGGGAATATCTCCTTCAGGTAATCCACCATCGCCATCATCGCCGGGATCTCGCCCATCCCGTGCGCGACGAAGATCACTGGCACTCCCATCCCCAGCGCCCACAGCCCGTCGCGCGTCCACGAGTTCCCGTCGTCGGTCGCGAGGATCACGTCTGCTCCGAGGTCGTACATCTCTGGCAGTCGCGTGATCGCCCCGGTCCCCACTGCCATTCGGTGCACCACCTTGTCGGGGTCACCCACCACCAGCGCCGACTCCTGCCCGAGTTCCCGGATGCGCTCCACCACATGTGCGGCCAGCGCGCGCACGCTCATCCCGCCGGTCAGGCAGATGCGGTAGAAGCTCTCGGTCTCACGCGGTTCGCTCTCCAGCCTCAGCCATTTCGCCCACGAGTCCGGGATGCCCCAGACGGTCATACCCAGCTCATCGAGCAGCGCGCGCCGTTCGGCGAACGTCTTCTCGGTTGTCGGATGTTCCTGATGCTGGTCGTAGAACATCCCCTCATGGCTGATGATGAGGTCAGCTCCGAACTCCGCTGCGGCTCGGATGACTTTGTCGGTCCCGATCCAGCATGTGGCGATTCCGCTGACGTGGTTGTCGGGGTCCCCGTGCATGAACTGGTCGCAACTGTTGTCCCAGTCCACCCATGTCCCGACCGACTTGAAATGCTCATAAACATCCCGCGCCGTCATGCTCATTCCTCCTGCCCATCCTCCCGCACCCATCTGTCGCCTTTGTCTCGTCGTTCAGGGGGGGCCGGATTATGTTCGGATGCGATGCATCCGACATTCGGCCCGGTCGTTGCCATGGCTGTTCGCCTTCGCCTTGGCCGTTTGGAGGGGCGGGGCTACGTCCCCGCCCGGCCTTTGCCGTGGCCGTCCGCCTTCGCCTTGGCCGTTTGGAGGGGCCGTGGCTTCAGCCCGGCCCGCCGTTCGCCTTCGCCCTCGCCGTACGGAGGGCCGATTCGTCAAAATCGGCCGGTCGTTGTCGTGGCGTTCAGCGTGTCACCGGCGCAGGCTCGTCCGTCCCGTCCTCACCCTAGACAATTCTCGCTTTGATGGGGTTCTCGATATTGGAGACTGCCTTCGACGCCGCATCTCGCACGTCGCCTTCCGGGTCGTCAGATCCTAGCCTCCGAAGGTCTTCCACGGCATCAGCCGCTCTTGTACCACTTTCACCCAAGGCGAACGCAGCCCTGCTTCTGATCTTCCCGTTGATGTGTCGAAGTGCTTCGCGTAGCGGCTCCACGGCCGCCTCCCCAATCATCGCCAACGCGATGGCAAATCCTGTCCATTTGGGGTCGTCCACGTTGCACAGCGCCTCAAGCAAAGGCGTGACGGCTTTCGGGCTATCGGTACAGCCCAGTGCTGTCGCAGCGTTGTAACGCAGGTCGGGGTCCTCAGAGCGAAGGAGGGGGACAAGAGGCTCCAGCACGACTTCCCCCAAGTTGCCCAAAACGTACGCCGCACGGAGGTTGAAGCCTCCGGCGTCTCTGTCCAAGGAGCCGTTCTCCAAGGCCTCCATGAGCCGATCCACGATCGCTTGGTCACTCTCACCCAGACGCGCCAGCGCGTGAGCAACCCAGGCGCGAACGTGAGGATCGTCGTCATTCAGTTTGCCGCGCAAGGGCTCCACCGCCCGCACATCGCCCAACTCACCCAGCGCCTCCGCCGCCCGCCATCGCACGCCCTCACTCTCGTCCCTATCCTCCAGCCTCTGGATGAGCGGGTCCACAGCCCGCGCGTCGCCCAACTGCCCCAGCGCCACCGCCGCGTGTACACGCACGTGCTCATTCTCGTCTTTGTCCATCAGCCTGCCGATAAGCGGCTCCACCGCCCGCGCGTCGCCCAAATCGCCCAGCGTCGCCACCACGTTCGCGCGCACGTCCGCGCTCTCGTACTTCAGCCTTGCGATGAGCGGCCCCACTGCCCGCGTGTCGCCCAAATCGCTCAGCGCTATCGCCGCGTTCGCGCGCACTGCTGCCTCTTCATCCACCAGTACCTCGATCAGTGGCTCCAGTGCCCGCCTGTTACCCAAGGAACCTAGCGCCCGAGCCCCCTGCGCCCGCTTCTCGTAGTCCTCCGACTTGAGCCATGCCATCGCGTTGTCAAACGCATCGCCCGGCTCCCCGTCCGGTGCGGCGGCCACTGATGTGTGCGACAGATACTTCTCGGGGTCATCCTCATCGAGGGGCGGCGCTGTCTTGAGCAAGTCGATCAGACGGGTATCCCCGGCGGCCTCCATGTAATGTCTGGCGCGCTCTTCGCCGATCTCACCCTTTGCTCGCCCCCGCCGCTCCAGCATGGCGGTCTGCTCTGCCTCCTCGCCGGGCTTCCGGGACGCTTCTTGGTCCTCGAACATCAGCCTCGGCAGCATTGCGTAGAGCTCGAAGGACTTCGGGAACGCCATCTGTATACCCAGCACCTTCGCCAGCTTGTTGGGGTCTAGCTCGGGCGCCACCTCAGCGAGGAAGCCATGCGTCATGCAGAATCGCTTGATGGCCCGCGGGTTCCGCCCGAATACCTTATCTATCAGCAAGTCGCGAAGAGTGTCGTTCACCATACGGTTCTTGCGCATCAACTTAGAGCAGTGGCGGAAGAAGGCCCTAGTCTTCTTGTCATTCAGTCGCGGCAGATAGAACGGAAGCTGCACGATCTTGTCAAGATACCGGTCCTTGATCTCGCGTGCTTCGTCGCCCTCCCGGCTGTACAACTCGCCGATCGCCTCCCTGACCATGTCCGGGTCCGCCGCGAGCACAAACACGCAGTCCTTCTGGTTCAGGTAGAGCTTGATGGTTTCCAGCACTTCGGGGATGACCTTACGCGGCGCCCGGTCGAGGTCGTCTATCAGGACGAGCACGCGCCCATTCTCTCCAAGCGCGGTCCTCAGGTCTTGCTTGAAATAGGTGCGGTACTGCTGTGCCAGACTGGCATCCGAGGAGAACAGTTTGTCGGCTGCCTTCCCGAGCCCCGCCGGCAACACGCCACCGGTCAGGACTCGGCCGACCAATGAGAGGAGCGCCAAGACGACTTGGCCCACAACTCCTCTCACGCCGGGGTTGCGGCGCCAGAACGCCCGAAGCTTCAGCCACGAGTTGGTGGCATTATCCCTCCAAGCTTGCCCCTTCAGCAAGTCCCACCGCCAAGGCGGTGTGCACCAGAGACCCGCCCACAGACTCGATGCCAGCAGCCGCTTCGCGTCCTCGGGCTTATCGCACTCCCACGGGTTGACGCGCACCACGCGCCATTTGCAGGTGCGCTCATCAGCGTACTCATCCGAGAGCGCCGCATCCTCCAGCATGTTCAGGAAGCTGGTCTTGCCCGAGCCCCAGCTACCGAACACGCCCACCGTGAACGGCGTCTCCGCGCGCTCCATCGTGCGCAGCAGCCCGAAGATGTACCGCCCCAACTTCAGACGATCCTCCGCCAGCCCCTCGATTGCCTCGTCGCCCAGCCGCGCCCCGTTCTCGTCTGCCATCGCTCGCCCCGCCCATTGCCAAGATGTCGCACCTCATCCCCAGACTTCCCCGCCGCCCGCGCCATCCCTGCCACCTTGGCAGGGGCCTTGCCCCCAACGGCGAAACTGCCTCCCGTAGCCTCACCGGTCGCGCACACGAGAGGGATGGTCTCATGTTCCGCAAGGTCTACGAGTTGCTGGCCCGCGAGGTCTCCGGCGAGAACACCCGCAACATGGCCGCCGACATCTGGCGCCACGACCGTACCTGTTCCTTCGCCGAGCACTACAAGTCCGCCCGCTACTGCGTCGACCGCCTCACCGAGGCCCGCGCCTCCGACGTCGAGATCATCTCTTTCCCGGCCACTGGCAAGGCCGTCTACGGAGCCTTCCGCCTCCAGCGCGCCTGGGACGGCCACGATGCCGAGTTGCACATCACCGCCCCCGAGTCCGCCGCCGTCCGCCTCTGCTCATACCGTGACGACCCCTGGTCGCTGGCCCAGGGCAGCACGCCCACGCCCGACGGTGGCATCGAGGCCGAGGTCGTCGCCATCGAGGGCGGCGCGGCCGAGAAGGACTACAAGGGCGTCGACGTCAAGGGCAAGTTCGTCTTCAGTTCCGCCGCGCCGCGCGGGATCATGGACCTCGCGAAGAAGAAGGGCGCGGTCGGCCTCATCACCGACTTCATGCCCACCAACCCCGCCACCCGGCCGACGCCCATGGACCTGCCCGACGCCCGCAACTGGACCACGCTCCGCCCCGAGGGCAAGCTCCCCGCCTTCGTACTCACCCCCCGCCAGGGCCAGCACATGCGCAAGCTCATCGCCGACAACGCGAAGACCGGCGGCGTGCGCCTGCGCGCCTGGGTCGACGCCCGCGCATACGATGGCGAGCACGAGATGGTCTCCGCGCGCATCCCCGGCAAAGGGAAGACCGCCAGCGAGGAGGTCGCGCTCGTCGCTCACCTCTACGAGCCCGGCGCGAACGATAACGCGTCCGGCGCAGCGGTCCTGCTCGAGACCGCCCGCGCACTCGGCGCCCTCATCAAGGTCGGCACGCTCCCCCGCCCGCGCCGCAGCATTCGCCTCTGGCTCACTCACGAGTTCCAGTCGCTCTCGGCCCTCCTTTACGAGCAGCCCGAGGCCATCGAGCGCGTCGTCGCCTGCGCGAACGTCGACATGGTTGGCGAGGATCAGGGCGCTTCCGGCGCCTCGCTCATGTTCCAGGACGGCCCCGATTCCCTGCCCTCGTATCTCAACCACTACACCCACGCGCTGATGGATTACTTCCAGTCCCGCCCCTACACCTGGGGAAATGTCGACTCCACTGAGACGCGCATGGCGACCGTCAACACGCCCTTCTGGATGAACGATAACTTCATCTCCGACCCCTCTGTGGGCATCCCCTCGATCGCCCTCATTGCCTGGCCGGACACCTACTATCACACCAACGAAGACACGCCCGAGAGGATTTCGACCGACTCCATCGGCCGCGTCGCGATCCTCTCTGCCACCTGGGCTTACGTCCTCGCCAGCATGGGGGAGAGCGAGGTGCTGGCCCTCGCCGAGACCGTTGCCGAGCGCGCCGATCAGTTCATGGGCCGCGCCGTCCAGCGCCGCCTCGACCACTACCGCGCCGCGCTCGAGAAGCTCGCCGCCGATGCTCTCGCTGACGACGGTCCAGCCACGCTCACCGAGGCCGCCGACGATCTCCGCGACCGCCTGCCGTACCTGGCCGCCCGCGAGTTGGCGGCGTTCGAGTCGCTCACTTCGCTGCTCACTGAGGCCCAGGCGAAGCGCCACGCATCCCGCCTCGCGCAGGTCCGTGCCGAGGTCGAGGAAGCGGCGGCACGCTGGCAGTCGCGGGCCACACGCAGGCTCGCGGACCTCGCCGGTGAGTTCGATCTCCCCGCGCCCGAGCCCACACCCGACAAGCCCCTGACGGCTGCCGAGAAGCGCGCGGCCGCGATCGTGCCTTACCGCAAGATCCGGGGGATTGTGCAGCACGAGAACTTGCCGAAGAAGGGTCGCGAGGCGATTGCGAAGGCGTCGAAGGGTGGCGTGCCGCGCCTGATGCTATTCTGGGTGGATGGCGAGCGGAGCTTGCTGGACATCTGCCGATTGACGAAGATCGAGGGTGATGGCCCGGCGATTGACCCGTCCCGCGCGGTGAAGTGGGCCGAAGCGATGAAGCTCGCCGGCGTCATCACCTTCCGCCGGGCGAAGTCTTAGCGTTGAGTGCCGATTTCGTTGCCATGGCCGTTAACCGTAGGGCTTCCAGCCCGACAATCAATTGGTCCCGCTGCATTTGCCGTCGCTGTGGTCGTATGGCGGGCGGGTCTTTCTCGGGCACCGTAGCTTTAGCGAAGGTGTCAGACCCGCCGGTCGTCGCCGTATGCCGTGTGGAGGGGCGGGACCCCGTCCCCGCCCGGCCGTTGCTGTCGCCCCACCTTGCAGGACTAACCCTCTCGCCGTCGAATATCCTACTGGCGGAGTGCAGCGGGGGGACTGTCGGAGTCATTCCGACCGAGCGGACAGTTCTGGTGGCCATGAGGAGTGTTTGTCATGAAGCGTTTCATCGTCGCGATGTTGCTCGTCGTTCTCGTCGTCCCCTGCAGCGCGCAGTTCGATATCAAGATCCCCGGACCTGGCGACTTGGAGATCGATATCAAGATCCCTGGTCTGAGCAAGATACTCCGCGCGGAGCCCGCTCTGGGAACCAGCATTGAGGACGCCCTGACCGGCGTTGCCTTCCTCGATGACTATGACCCGGCCGTGCTCATCCCCATGGTCGAGGCCCCGCGCGTCAGCGACGCTGGTTTTGCGCTCGCCCCCGGCGCCTGGTATGCCTCCATGGAGAGCTACTGCCTCCACGCCGGCGTGCATGGCCCCAGTAGCGGCGAGGGCTATCTCTGGGCTCCGCTCAAGGGCCCGTTGGCTGACGAAATCACTGACATCATGAGCAACGCGGCCCTGCACCCCGAGGTCCCGCAGCGCGATATCCAGGTCCTCGTATGGGGCCTGCTGGCGCGAACTAAGATCAGCGACATGTCCGACCCGTTGCGGCAGGCGGCCCGAGCCCTGCTCACCTCCAAGCAGATTCGCGGCCTCAACGGTGGCGCGCTGTCGCGGATCCCCGAGAAGCTCTTCGACCGCGCGTTTGGTGAGTTGCCTCCTGCGGTCCGCGACATCATGGAGGCCGAGGCGCGCATCCGCAACATGATCTCCGGCGAGATCAGCGACTTCAACGCCATTGAGGGCATCGCCGTCGTGCCTGGCGATCCGCCCTTCGACCCCAACGCGGCCTACCTCCCCCGAGGTCGCTGGTCATACGTCCCCGGTGGTTTCTTCACCCGCTACCTGCCCGATGGCTATGACCGCACTGACACGACCGTCGTTGTGCCCGCGCAGGTCACCTACCAGCAGGATGCGCTCGGGCGCATCACAGCCATGGAGGACCGGGCCGGCAACCGTGTCGAGGCCAGCTACAATGACACGATCGCCCCGGCCACCGTCGCGGGCGACGCTGCCGTTCTCGGCTACGCCTTCGAGTCCCTCCGCCTCATGGCCCCCGACTCTGCCGCTCCCGGTGGCGTTCGCGAGATGACGCTCACCGACGTCGGCTGGACCCTTGTCGGCACCGCCTCCGGCGCAGGCCAGGCGCAGGCGGGCGCCGCGCCCTACGCTGATCTCGCCGAGCGATACGCCTGGGCCGTTCAGCACGCTGCTGAATTGGGCCCACTCGTCGCCAGCGTGAAGCAGGCTGGCGAGGCCCCCGCCTCTGATGCTGACACCGCCGCGGCGGTCGCGCTCATGGCCAACCTCGCCAACTTCCACCAGGCCCTCCAGCGCGCCACGGCATCGACCACCGCCGAGCCCTGGATGCACGCCCCCGTGGAAGTGGCCCGCCAGGCCTGGATGGCCGCCCTCAGCTCCGTCAGCGACGGCCGCGGCGCTCCCGAGGTCCAGCAGGCCAGCATCGAGGCCCGCCAGCCGGTCCGGTTGGCCTCCACGTTGCTCTCACCGATCATCTTCTCTGGCGGCGAGGTGCGCTATTCCGGCGGCGGGCTGAAGCCCTTCCGCCCGGGCGGTGGCGCGGCGCAGCCCACCGGCGGGCGTCAGCGGCTCGGCCAGTCCCACCGCCCGCGCGAGCTCAAGCCCTTCAAGCCTGACGAAGACGACGATGACGATGACGATGACGATGACAGCGGCAACGGTAAGGGCGTCCTCAACAAGGCCAAGAAAGCCATCGGCTGGATAAGCAAGGGCAAGCAGGTCGTCGATGCAGTCACCAATCCCGTCGGCACCATTGCCGGGCAGGTCGGCTTTGGCATCCAGGGCCAGATGCAGTCGGGTTACTTCGACTGGCTCTTCGGCACCTCTGCCAAGATATCGAAGGCACTCGGCGGCGACCCGCCCCGCCCCGATTTTGACATCATCGAGCCTCTCACGCAGGTCGCTATTGGCTCGCCGCAGGACTTTGGGCAGATACCGGCCGCTCGCGCGGCTGCCCTCAATGACTTGCGCTTTGCTCTGGACAATCTCGTCGCCACTTCGCGTGTCGCGAAGATCTCCCTCGACCGTCTTGGCGGGGCCATGGAAGCCGGGAATGCCGAGTGGGAGCAGAATCAGGCGATGGCTTTCATGCAGCAGAAGCGCACCACTGGCGTGTGGTTCACCGAGACCGCCCGCTGCCTCGATGCCTTGCTCGATGAACTCGCGGCGGAGGGCATCAACGATATCCAGATCACGTCCGACGCGTATGCGGCCTACCAGGCGCGCCTGCAGGCAACCGGCTTCACTGCTGACGAGTTGCAGGCGGCTCAGATGGCTGGTCTGACTGGCGCCGAGATCGCGGCCGAGTTGCAGTATCGGCTGTCGCTGAATCCTGCGTCTGAGGCTGGCAGTCTGATCGAGGGAGGTCGCGAAGCCGCCGAGGTCATGCGTGCCTTGGGTGCGCGCTGGGAGTCTTTGCCCGACAGCCACCTCGAGGACATCCTGGGCGAGTAATCTCGGCCGCTGCCTTCGCCGTCACTCCCCTCTCCTGAGCCGGCGCTTGCGTCGGCCAGGGAGAGGGGGCCGTCCGCCCCCGCCGTTCTCTGCGTCTCCGCGGTTTTCCGTTGCTGGAAGGATTCCCCCCTCCCGTCCCCGAAGCCCGTACCCATGACCGGTGCGCGCCACACGCTGACCCCGAGGTCGATCATCATCGGCGCCATTGGCGCGGCGGTGGTCTGCTTCGTCATTGGTTGGGGCGAGATGGTCGTTGGCGCGATCCAGATAGCCATCTGCCAGTTCAATCCCGCCGCGATAGGCCTTCTTCTCATCGTGGTCTTGGCCAACCTCGCCGTCGGCTGGCTCGCCCCGCGAATGGCCCTGCGCCCTCACGAGATCATCATCATCTACCTGATGATTCTTGCCGCCGCGCTGACCATGAGTCGCGGTCTCCTCGAGCGCTGGATACCCGCGCTGATCGCCGTCAACTACTACGCCAATCCCTCCAACCACTGGCAGGAACTCTTCTTCGAGCACATTCCCCAGTGGGCCGTTCCCTTCGATGTCGAAGGCGGCACCGAGCAGCCCCTGGCGCGCTACTTCTACGAGGGTCTGCGCCCGGGCACGCCCCTGCCCATCCGCGAGTGGGCTCCCGCACTCATCGCCTGGTTGCCGCCCGTGCTCTCCATGTTTGTCGCTTACTTCTGCATGGCCTCACTCATCCGCCGCCAGTGGGTGGACAACGAGAAGCTCTCCTTTCCGCTGACCACCTTGCCCGTTGAGATGGCTGTGCACAGTCACTGGTCGAAGTCGCTCTTCGGCAACTGGCTGATGTGGATCGGCTTCGCCATCCCCTTCCTCATCTTTACGCTCAACGGTCTGCACACGCTCTTCCCGCAGATCCCCGAAATCCCCGTGGTCTATCGCCTCAACCGGATGGTCTTCAACACCATGGGCCGCCCGTGGCGAGACCTTGGCAACACCACCGCCTACTGCTCGATGGCCGCTGTCGGCTTCGCGTATTTCCTCCCCGCGCAGGTGCTCTTTTCGCTCTGGTCCTTCTACGTGATCTCCCGCGTGCAGAACATCACCTTCTCGGCCTTCGGCGCTGCGCCCCAGGCCATGCCGCTCTTCCCGACCAAGCTGTGGAACGGTTACCAGGTCATGGGCGCGTATGTCGTCCTCGCGGGCTACATGGTCAGGTCCGCCTGGCCGCATCTGCAGCGCACCTGGGCGGCCGCCACTGCCGGCGCGGAGCTCCCTCCCGAGGACGCCGTCCCCAGTCGTTACGGTGGCCAGTCCGAGCGCGCCCGCCCGGCTCTGCCCCCGAGGGTCGCGCTCATTGGCCTCGGCGTATCGGCGGTCGTCGCGGCGTGGTGGTTCACGTTGCTTGGCATGGCCCCGTGGATGGCCGTGCTCGAGGTCGTCGCCTTCCTCGGCGTGGTCTGCCTGGTGATGGCCCGCAGCGTCGGCGAGGCCGGTCTGCTCATGACCGAGACCAGCTTCCGCCCTGTCGACATGGTCCGCCTGGTCAGTCCCATGAAGGCGCTCGGCGCTCCGACGCTCACTGCTCTCTCGCTGGCTGATGCGGTATTCACCCGCGACTTGCGCGGCAACTTGCTCTCGACGCTCCTCGATGGCCTGAAGATGAGTGACCTCACGGACCTCGACCGCCGCCACTTATTCGCGGCGATCGCGATCGCGCTCGTGGTCGCGTTGGGGGTTGGCGGGTGGTTGCACTTGGCCTTGCCGTATGCCAATGGCGGGGTGGGGATGTATAGCTACGTGTATCGGGGCAACCCGTTGCTCGGCTTCCGCTATTTCGCGCCGGTGCTCGAGGGCGGCGATGAGTATGATGCGCGCTTGCCGATCTTCTTCGGATCGGGAGTAGCGGTGGCCTTGGGGTTGAGTTGGATGCGGACCCAGCACGTCTGGTGGCCGTTGTCTCCGCTGGGTTTGGCGCTATCGGGTTCGTGGTCGATGATAGTCTTCTGGTTCCCGATGTTGATTGCGTGGTTGATCAAGGGCGGGGTAGTCCGCTACGGTGGCATGAAGTTGTATTCGAATCTCCGCCCGTTCTTCTTGGGGATGATCTTGGGCGAATTCTCTCAGGCGGTGATTTGGGCGACGATCTGCGGCGTCTACCGCACCCCCGCCCCCTTCTTCCCCTGGCCATAGCGCGCCGTCTCTTCCTTTGCCGTTGCTTCCGCCGTTCTCCTTGCCGTACGGAGGGGCCGCGGCTTCAGCCCGGCCCGCCGTTGCCGTTGCCGTATGGAGGGCGCGGCTTTCCTTGGGCACCGACTTGTGGGCCGGAGCTTTAGCGAAGGTCCAAGCTTCAGCGAAGGTGTCAGACCCGCCCCGCCGTTGCCGTTTGCCTTCACCGGTCCGCCTCTCGCCTCTGCGCCTCTTGCTCTATAGCCGCCTTCGCTCGCGGGTCCTTGTCCTGGTAGCGCAGGAGTCTCATGATCTCCCCACGCGGCTTGCCCTCCGCTCCATCCAGCCCCGCCACCAGCGCATCGATGGCGTCGCCCTTCATTTGACCCAGGGCGCTGGCGGCCTCGCGCTTGACGTTCCTCTCCTCATGCCCGAGCAGTTTCACGAGCGGGCCCGCCGCGGCAGGCCCTATCGCCACAAGGGCCGCCCCGACGGCTGAATTGCGGCCGGATTCTTTGTCGCTCATCTCGTCAATCAGCGGGCCGATGGCCCGCGCATCGCCCAGCTCGCCAAGCGCCTTGATCGCCGCGATGACGGCCCGCGCATCTCCGAGTTGACCCAGCGAAGTGGCCGCATTCGCGACGGTGACCCGGTCCTCTCGTTGCAGCGCAGAGATCAGCTTCTTCACGGCCGACCCGTCGCCTATGGCGCCAAGCGCCTTCACTGCGGCCTGCTGCACCGACTTCTCGGGATCGTCAAGCCCTGCCATCAGCGCAGGCACTGCGGGCCCATACTTGAGCTTGCCGAGCGAGTCCGCCGCATACGCACGAACCTGCCTGTCGGCAGCATCGTCCTCCAGCACGCCCAGCAGCGCCGCGCCGGCGCGCTGATCGCCGATCTTGCCCAGCGCCCGGGCCGCAAGCCACCCCGTATCAGTCTTCAGTGCCTCGATCAGCAGGTCGATGGCCTCCGGATCTCCCGTCGAACTCAAAGCGTATACGCCCCATTCGCCCCGCGCCTGTCCCCGCTGCCATGCCCCGATCAGGGCCGACGTAGCGGCGGGGCCGAACGCTTCGATGGCCGCGAAGGCCGCATTGCCCACGACGCGGTGCGGGTGATCCAGCGCACGAATGATCGTCTCCAGTGCGCGGGCGTCGCCCAATCTCCCCAGCGCTTGAACTGCAGCCCCGGCCGCCTTCGCCTCTTTCTCGACGCGAGCGGTCTCAGCCTTGCGGCGCTCGGCCTCGGCCATGTCCCTGCCGAGAGGCGTCGCGACGGCGGGAGCCATGGCCGCCACTGCGTGCCGCCGATGCGCCGCCATCAGCGGGGCGAAGGCTGCAACGATCGCCGTCGGGTCCTCCTTGCCGATGGCGCTCAGCGCATTCGCGGCTGCCCCCACCGTGACCGCATCATCTTCCTCGAGTGCCGCGATCAGGGCGGGGACGGCCGGACGCCCCATCCCCGCCAGTGCGAAGCCCGCGCCTACCACGGCGCCCTCCTCCCTGCTGCGAAACACCTCGAGCACGCGCTCCAATACCGCCTCGTCCGAATCGCCCAGCCTGCCCAGGCTGATGCCGGCGGAGCGCGCCCGATTGGGGTCGTCATCACTGAGCTTTGCGATGAGGAGGTCCACCTCGGTCTTGGTGGGCTGCCAAAGAGCTTCCGGTGCCGGGCTGCCCTCGTCCTCCAGGCGTGCGCTCAGCACGTCTCGCACCCCCGTCGTCACCCACACCAGGAAGATCCCCACCGCCACGAGCAGCACGAACTTCCGCATAATGGGGTATGACTCCGGCTCCGGTTGCGGGGCCGAAGGCCCGACCACACGGTAAGACTGACCGCATTCGCACCGGTAAACGCTCCCGGCGGCCCCCGCTTCGACCTCGCGCTCTTGCCCGCATCGTGGACACTTAACTGTAATCATAATCCCGCTTCCTCCGCTCATCCGGCCCTTACGCCTCTCCTCACTCCGCCTCTTGCTCTATCGCCGCCTTCGCTCGCGGGTCCTCATACCTGGCGCGCAGCAGCCTCAGAATCTCCGCGCGTTGTTCGCTCCCCGCCTTAGCCAGCCCGGCCACAAGCGCATCGATGGCTTCCTCATCCATCCTCTGCAGCGCGCTCTCCGTGCGGGACCTGACCACTGTACTCTCACTGGCCAGACCCGCCACCAGCGCTTCGAGGCCATCGCCCCTCATCCTGCCCAGAGCATCCAACGCACTGGACCTGACGCTCCCACGGTCATGGTCAAGCAGCTCCACCAGTGCCTTCGCTGCGCGTTTGCCCCCGATCTCTGCCAGCGCCTTGATGGCTACTTTGACCACCTCGCTGGACTCATCATCGAGGGCGCCGATCAGTGGCTCGACCGCTTCCGCGCATCCCAGCTTACCCAGCGCCTGAGCTCCCATCTTCCGCTGGTATTCCTTCTCGTGATTGAGGGTCGTAGCGAGGGCCGGTAAGGCCCGCGCGTCCCCAAATGCGCCGAGTGGTTCGATGGCGTAGTGATCGCCCCTCTCGACGGCCTTGATCAGCACCGGCACAGCGCGCGTGTCGCCCTTGCTCACCATGATCTGTGCAGCGGCGGAGACCATCGAGCCGTTGTCAGACATCAATCGGCGCAGCACCTCTTCCTCAGACACCAGTGTGTACGGGTCGGCGGTGACCTCCAGAACCATCGCTCGGACGTCCGGCCTCATCCTCCATATGTCCGCCCGCAGCGCCGGAAGAGCGTCCGGCCCAATCTTATTGAGCGCTTCAACGATCGTGCGGTCCATCTCCCGACCCATGTGCCCCAACGTCGCAACAAGCTCGTCAGTGGCCTCGCCCGCCCCTATCTCGCCCAGAGCCTTCGCCATGGCTTCCGCCGCTTTACTGTGCATCTTGAGCCGATCCGGGTCCAGCCGCCGTCGTTTGAACCACCGCCAGGCCCCGAGGTCCTCCGCCAGTACGTGCTTCTTGAACTCCTGAATCAGAAGCTCTGTGGCCTGTGCGTCGCCGATCTCTCCCAGTGCCCGAGCGGCTTCGGTCGCGACCGCGATGTCTCTGCTAACCAGCGCCTTCAGCAGCGCCGGCACCGCCGACTCGCCTATAGCCGCCAGAGCGCTCCTCGCGCTGCTGCGAACTCTGTCGTCGTCGGAACGCAGCGCTCTGATGAGCGGCCCAATTGCCCGCTCGCCCTTCTCCCCGAGCAGCCCGACGGCTGACTCGCGCACGCGCTCGTCGTCCCTGGAAAGCCGTTTGATGAGTTCGCGTACGGACCCCTCACGGGGTTGTCCGTACAAGAGGGCTTCGACGTCCGTCACTCCGAGGTGCCAGTAGATTCCATTCACCAGTTGCAGGGCTGCGACGAGGGCTATGAAGCCGAGGGAGACGCCGACAACCGCCCGCCACTTCGGCGACAGGCGATTCAGGGCGTTTCGCGGCCCGGGAAGTGGGCGCTCCGGCTTGGCACTTGGGGCACGGAACTCTCCGCCACACTGGCAGCGGTGCATCCGCCCCAGGTTCTCTGGCGCGATCTCCACCCGCGCGCTGCAGTGAGGGCACTTCACGATCGTGCTCTTCTGCTCGCCGTCCCCGTCCATCCTTCTCATCCCCGCTCCTTCGGGTCCTGACGCTGCTCGCCCGCTCGCTCAATCGCCGGCGTGGCGCTGGCCCCCATCCTCTTCAGCGCCTCGGCGATGGTCTGGTCGAGGCTCGGGTCTATCGTCCCCAACGCCATCGAGAGCGCGTCAGCGGCCTCGCTGGCCCTCAACTCCCCCAGAGCCTTGGCCATCGCGTTCGCCGCGTTGACGTGGTGCTTGCGCTGATCGGCATCCAGCCCGGCTGTGCTGGCGGACGGCCTGATGGGTGAGGCCGCCATCGCGATATGTTCCTCGAATTCCCTGAGCAAGGGCCCTGTGGCGCGCGGGTCCCCGATGTCCCCCAATGCCCACGCTACCCAGGTCGCGACCCTGGTATCTTCCTCCGCCAGCGCCTCGATGAGCGATGGCAATGCTGGCTCGCCGATCCTGACCAGAGCTTGCTGAGCGTTGCTGCAAGTCAAGAAGTCCTTGGAATGCAACGCGAGCATCAGCGGCTCGATTGCGCTCTCGCCCCTTCGGACGAGTTCCCTGGTAGCCAGCCCGCCGATGTTCCGGTCCCGGTCAGAAAGCTGAGTGATGAGTTCGTCCATGCTCAGCTCGGAGCGCTGCACCTCGGTCGGGGCCCCGGGGTCTGTCATTTCGGTGGGCCACAAGCCAAACCAGCAAGCCGCGTACAGGCCTGCTGTCAGAATCCCGAAGCCGAGCGCTGAGGCTATGACCACGTTGAGAACGCTCCGCCACATCGGTGACAGTCGGACCGCTGCACTTCCTGGCTCGCGAAGTGCTCGGGGCGGCTTGCCCCCGGGCGCCCGGAACTGTCCACCGCATTCGCAGCGGTGGACACGCCCGAGGCCCTGCGGCGCGATCTCCACCCGCGCACCGCAGTGCGGACACTTGACGATGGTTTTCTTCTGCTCGCCGTCCCCGTCCATGCTTCTCAAGCCCGCTCCCTTCGCCGTTACTGCCCTCTCCGCCGCTCACCTTCGTTGCGCGCCGCGTTCCTCGCGCTCGCGCGCCTGTGAATCATCCGAACCCCGCCTTCCCGCTCTATCGCCGCCGCCGCTCGCGGGTCATCGCGCTGGTGCACCAGGAGCTGGTCGATTGACACGCGAGCGTCTGGATTCGCGCCCTCCAGCCCGGCCACAAGCGCATCAATGGCATCGCTCTTCATGTTCCCCAGTGCGCTGCGGGCGTGGGTTCGCACCTGCTCACGCTCATCGCTGAGCGCAGACACCAGCGCCGGTGCCGCGTCCGCCCCCATGTGCTCGAGCATTTTACGCGCCGCGTGGCTTGCCGTGGAGTTGCCCTTGTCCAACTCGTCGATCAGCAGAGGAATGGCCTCGGTCCCTGCGATCATCCCCAGAGCCACGGACGCCGCTGCGTTAATCTCCCAGTCGTCAACTTCCAGGGCCTGCTTGAGCGGCTCAATCGCTCGCCGGTCGCCGATGCGGCCCAACGCCCGCGCGGCCCGCCGGGCCACGTACCCTTCCGTGTCCTTGAGGGCCTCGACCAGCGGCTCGACCGCGTCTGCGTGCCCGAACTCCGCGAGGGCGTCCGCTGCTTCCGTCCTGACGCCATGCTTCTCGTGTCCGAGGGCCCCGATGAGGACTGGCACGGCACGCGCATCTCCGAGTTCCACCAACAACTTGATCGCAGCATTGACGCGGTCCGGCCAGTCCTCTTCGATGGCCTTGATCAACACCGGCAGCGCGCGCTTGTCGCCCCTGCTAACCAGGTCTCTTGCGGCGGTCAGAGCCACATCATGCTCCTCCGACCCCAGCAGCCGCATCAGATCTTCCTCAGGCAATGGTGCCCCGAGCTTGGTGCTGACGTCCAATATGACCGCACGGGCTTCTGGCCCCAAGTGCCACAGATTCTCCTGCAGCACCGGAACAGCGCTCGGACCAATCTCCTCTAGCGCCTTGGCGATGGTCCGGTCCAGGCCGTCATCAATCGTTCCTACCGCCATCATGAGCGCGTAGGAGGCCTCGGTTGCCCCCACCTGTCCCAGAGCCTTGGCTATATTGTCGGCTGTCGTCCTGTGTCTCTTGCGTTCATCCGGATCCTGCGGGCGCGTTCCGGCTGACGGCCCGCCGGTTGAGCTCGCCGCCGCGGCGTGCTTCTCGAACTCCCCAAGCAGCGCCTCGGCCGCGCGCGAGTCCCCGATCTCCCCCAGAGCCCACGCTACCCAGCCCGCGGGTGCCCTGTCGTCCTCCGTAAGTGCCTTGATGAGCGCCGGTACCGCTGGTTCGCCCACTCTGACCAGAGCCCGCGCCGCATTGTAGCGGGTCTTGGCGTCGTCGGAGCGCAGTACGCGCACCAGCGGTCCGATCGCCGGCTCGCCCTTGTCGCCGAGTTCTCTGACGGCGCGGAAGCGGATATCAGGGTCTTCATCCGCGAGCAGAGCGATCAGTTCGCCTATGGATCTCTCGCGGGGTGGTCCAATGATCGGTGCTGCGGGGTTCATCATCGCATTGTGCCAGCGGATCTCCTTCACCAGTTTCGTGACTGCGATCAGGACTACAAAGCCGAGGATAGTCACAGCAATCGCCCGCCACTTCGGCGACAGGCGAGGTGCGGCGTTGCGCGGCGAGGGAAGTGGGCGCTTCGGGTTGCCTTCCGGGGCGCGGAACTCTCCGCCACACTGACAGCGGTGCACCCGCCCCAGATTCTCTGGCGCGATCTGCACGCGCGTGTTGCAGTGCGGACATTCAACGGTCGTGCTCTTCTGCTCGATGTCCCCGTCCATCCTTCTCAGCCCCGCTCCTCTTGGCCCGATCCGCTTACGTCTCTCCCACGACCTCGACCCCGGCCAGACCCACAAAATCCGTGTCCATCGTGATCAGCGTCGCATCATGGTGGCGCGCGGTCGCGTACACAACGGCATCCGCCATCGCCAAACCGTGCTCGAGGCTCAGATCAGCAGCGAACAGCGCCAGTCTGCTATCCAGAACCGTCACTCGTGACTCCTGCATCAATGCCGCCCCACCGTCTGCCACCTCGACGGATACTTCCCGACACAGGAACTTGTACACTTCATAGATCACGATGGTCGGAACCACCAGATCATCCGAGGCCAGAACCTTCTCGAACCGATCCGCCAACGGCCTGTCCGTGAGATGCTCAATCCAGCCGGAGGAATCAACGAGAATCAAAGCCGATCCACCTTCTCACGGATGTTGCTGATGTCCGCGCCGCGGGCGATCCCTCGCAACCCCTCAAGCGTTGGCACCGGTACCAGACTCACGGAACGGCCCTTCGCGATCCACACCAATTTCTTCCCCGACTGAAACCCGGGAATCTCGCGAATGGACTTTGGGACCACGACCTGATACTTGCTCGATATCTTCGTTGCGTCCATCGATATCAACTCCGTAAGACGAATGCTTATCGATACGGATTATAGCCCACCAAACACGCATCGTCAAGCAGATCGACCGAAAAATCCCCACCGAATTGGCGCCCCGCACCCCGCCCCAGCGTGACCCGCCCTTGTTAAGAACCCCCCTGTGAGGTGTTAACTAACACCTGTTAGGTCTCGTGTTAGGTACTACCGCAGCCAGACCATCCCGAATCTGCGTGCCTTCACCTCGATGCTGAGAGCGCCCCCCTCCACCGAGATCGGCTCCATGGAAATCGGATTCATTGCCGTAGCGCCCTCTGCAAGCCCCAGAGCGCCGAAATCGACTGTCAGCGGAATCGCGCGGTCCTCATCAGTCATATTGGAGACGATCACCAGAGCCGCCCCAGGCTTGCTGTACAGGCCAATAAGGACGTTTTCCGCCTCTGTAGCCACAAAATCCTGATCTCGCCAATAAGGATGGAAAACCGCATCTGAAGTCATCCCAAACCGCGCTTTGGCCTCCCAGCTCTCCTGTACGGGCCTTCCCGCGCACCAGATCGGCCAAACCTCGATGTCGTGCTGGAGCGTGAGCGCGAGCATCTGCTCAGTCTCGTCTGGACGCCCGTACACGGCCGTATCGCGCCAGGCCGGTAAAAGCACGGAGACAGTCCCAGACTGGGCTGAGAGGAATTCTGCCCTCCAACCATCGAGCGGAACGATCTCGTGATAGGGCTTCTTATCGGTGTTGATCGGGTGGTAAAACTGCTCGCCCGAACAGGCCGAATCAGCGTAGAAATAGTGGGGCATCTTCCAGCGCGACGATGTGATGATCAGCGGCTCGATCCCATGCTGCAGGAAGAGCCCGCGGATACGCTGATAACAGCGCCTTGCGGCGAATATGGGCACTGTGGGCCGAATCTCGCCATCCCGTTCGTATCCGCATCCGTGCTCGGTATTCGAGCACGGATGCACTCCCACGAGATCGATGTAGACCCCTTGCGGCTGATGATCACGCAGCAGCTTCTCCGCGTAGAAAACGGCGTAGTGGGCAAAATCCGACCCGTAGCACGATTTCACCATCTGGTCAGCGGTCCTTCTCGGGACGGTCCCCCACAGCTCAGCGTATCGGGCCCCTTCCGGGGAGAGCGTGGGCACTGAACCCGATTCCATGTAAGGTAGCAGATTCCCGCCCTTCCCCTCCAAATACCGCGCGTAGTCGCCCATACGCGAGTATTCCCACGATTCTGGCCAGCCGATCGTGTCCGAAAACAGAGTGAACCAGTAGCAGGAGATGTTGAACCATTTCTGGTCAGGATCTCGATCCGGCGGCGCCTCGAAATCCCACGTCTGGCTGATCCAGCGCCACCCCCGCCAATTCTCCGGGAGCGGTCGAGCGGGCGTCGCCTGAATCGCGAAATCAAGCGTCACAGGCTCTTTAAGCGCCCTCAGGGCCCCGAAGCTGATTTGCAGATCGGTCCGTTCTCCCGACCGAATGACCTCAATCGCCGGATCGTCCTCACCGAGGTCGAACGCGCGGTCGTCCTCCATCATCCACGACAGCCCGAGCTCTTCATTCCCAAGCCAGAGGAAGGGCACGAAGCCCGCCGACCAGACCACTCCGTCCTCGGCCGGCAGCCCGTGTGCGAACGAGCCCTCGCCTTCGTAGACCGGCGCCTCGTCGCGGCTCATCGGCGTGTAGTTCAGCAGCGTCGTGAATTCGGACTGCAGCGGAATCGTGAGCGTCAGATCCGTCAAATCGCGCGGGTCGTCGGGCGTGAGCGTGATCTGGTATCGGAGCAGGCCGTCGTACTCAATGCGGCCGGAGAGCTCCGTGAGGAGGCCATAGCGCTTGCTCCGCGACTTCACCTCTGCGGCAACATCGCCCCGGCGCGCGACGTCGGCGCTCGGGCCGATGAGCGAAACTTCCTCATCGCCGAGCCGCGCAGTCAGCGTCATTGGCGCCGCCAGCAGCTCCTCGCTCTGGCTGGTGAGGGACACGGGCAGGCCCGCTGACAGATCGCAGTCCCGGCCCCAGCATGAGGCCACGGAGCCGCGCACCTGGACGGGCGTCCAAGGCGGGAGGACTCCCTCCACTACGCCGAGCGAGCGCAGCCATTCCCAGCCATCTTCCTCGCATTCCCACTCGCGCTCGACAGTCGCCAGCGCAGCGCCGTCCGCATCCACGACCGCGCCGGCGAGGTGGTAGATTCCGGCCTTGAGCGCGCTGACGTCCGCCGTAGCGGCGAAAGTCCCCTCCAGCGTCAGCGGCAGGTCAAGCGCCAGTTGAGCGCGCCCGTCGCGGGCGAGAGTCACAGTCGCGTGGTCGCCGCGCACCACCAGATCGTCGCGGGCGGGGCGCAGGGCGATCTGCAGTTCCTCGTCGAACCGATAGTAGGTCAGTTCGGCGCTCAGTGGCTTGAGGAAGCTCGCGGGCAGCACCGCGTGCAGAGCCGTGCGATCGCCCTCTGCCTCGTGGGCGGTGAGCGTGAGTTCCAGCGCCACCGCGTCGGGATTGCCCAGAGGCACTTCCACCCATATCTCGCGCTGATGGGCCCCTACGGTCCGCTCCGTGGGCTGAGAGATGTGAAAGTCGGTACCGGTGACGGTCTTGAGATCCGCGGCGAAGTGCGTCGTCGGCCACGACGAGTAGCCGCGCAGGCGGACACCGACGCGCAGACGGTCGGGGCCCCACTCAAGAGGAAGCATCAGCGCGCCAGGCAGGGCATGAGCTGTCGCGATTGTGCCCAGGCTCCCTGGGTCCGTCGGGTCGAGCGCATGCGCCCACATCACCGACGAGTCCGCGGCCGGGTGAATGACGATGTTCATACGAGCGGTGCCGCTGATGCGTCCTGCTGCACTAACCTCGCCGCCTGGCAGCAGTATCCCTGGCCCGTCTGGAGTCTTGCCCGGGACCACCATCGGGAGCACGAGTTCGCCCCGCCACTGGCCGCCATCGAGGCTCGCGTGGGCGGTCAGACCATCGGCGTCCGATCTCGGTCCGGTTAACGCTCCGTCGGTGGCTATCCTGATCTGCGCCACTGTTCCGTCAGGCCCTGGCGTATACAGGTCAAGAGAGGGCTGAGCGTCCGCGCCGCCCGCTCGAACAGTCCAGCGCAGGTACAGGTTCCTGCCCTCGCTCACCATGAGCACTTCGGGCTGGGTGACCGCGAGCGCGCCGGTGGTCGGGTCGATGAAGCCGCGCACGCCGGCGGCCCATTGCCACGAAGGGTCGTCGGGCGATCCGAGCTCCGCCGGTGGGATATCGATCTGCGGGACGGCAAGGTGGGGCGGCGCGTACACGCCTGCATCGGCCAGACCGAGGCGCAGCCAGGCTGCTCGCACCTCGGCGTCGGTCAACGGGCGATCGTAGATGTAGACTTCGTCGATGTCAGTCTGGGCTTGGCCTCCGAGGCCGCCGGTGCTGGTGCCGATGTGGAAGGTCGGGTCGATGACGGTGGGCAGCACGCCGGTAGTACGCTTGGCGAGAACCCCGTCACGGTAGATCGCCATATCGCCGCCTTCCCAGACGGCGCAGATGTGATACCAGCGCTCGACATCCCAGTCGGTGATGTCCATCCAGGCCGCGGTCCCACTCTCGGCGCCCTCGCCGATCATGTAGAAGAGCATGTTGGCGCCCTGGTACTTGTAGACGTGGAAGCCGTGGGTGCCGAAGAGAGTGGAGAAGTTCTGGTCGCCGGGAGCCCAGTCCACAGACCTCGCCCACATCTCGATGCTGCCGCGCTGCAGGTCGAAGTTCCCGGGAATGGCGTAGTCAACCTGGCCCATCTCACCGCCAGCGCGCAGGGCGGTGCCCTTCTTTCCGGGCACAAGCGCGGCCTCACCGGCAGGCCGGGCGAGAGGATCGCCAGCAGCGATCTCAGCGTTCAGGCTCGCGTCATAGGACGCGTGGAAGGTGGGGCGGGGGAAGCACCAGGCCGGGAGCGCAATGACGCTCAGCACCAGAGCCAGCATCGCGGTGCGCCTCACGATGGGTCACCTCGCTTGGGGGGTGTGACCGTTTGTGGCCGGTCGACTATTCGAAGAAGCGCTTCGACATCTCCTCGATCTGACCCGCGAACGGCTCGGGAATCGCGCGGGCGTAGGGAGGGTCGGTGAATGCCGCCGCGTGTGCCAGGCGTGCGGTGGCGGTTGCGCAGCGGGCGATCTCATCGGCCGAAACCACAGGCAGATCGTCCAGCTCCGCGTGGTGGAAGAAGCGCATCCCCGGCATGTTCGTGCGGTAGAGCCACAGCGATGGCGCGCCGTGGATGTTGTAGGGGAACATGTCCGAGTAAGGCGAGACCTCCTCGATCACGCTGCACGAGTAGCCGCACCCCTCGGGGACATCTGCCGGCACCGCGCCCAGCTCGGGCAAGCCTACGAGTTCGCGTACGTGGCTCGTCAGCTCGGGAGGCCCGACGACGCGACACTCGTTCCGCCCGGCGATGGATCCGACGGAGTCGAGTTGGATGCACAGGCGCGTGCGGTCCACTTCATCGCGGTGGGCCGCAACGTATCGGCGCGCGCCCTCGGAGAGCTGTTCCTCGGCGCCGTACCCAATGAAGCGGACCGTGCGCAGAGGCGTGGCGTCGATCTGGCCCAGCAGGCGCGCGACCTCGAGCGTCACCGCGACTCCGGATGCGTCATCGTCAGCACCGGTTCCCACAACGACCGAATCGAGGTGGCCGCCAACGTGGACGAACTCGTCGCCTGAGCCGGGAAGGTCGCCGAAGACATTGACTGAGGGCTTGGGCTTGGACCACAGATCCGAGCGCAGCCGCACCCGGACGCTTGCGCCGGCGGAGACAAGCGCGTGGAGTTCCCAAGCGTCGGTGTAGGCTACGCAGACCTGGGGCAGTTGGCAGATATTGCGCCAGTCATAGGGCGTGCCGATGGACACGGGCCAGTCAAAGGGCAGGCGATCGTCCACCCACAGGATGCCCGCCGCGCCGCACTCGTTGAGTGCTGCGAGCTTGCTCGAGTCGCCGCCGTGCGGCCCCCAGATCAGCAGGATCTTGTCGCGGACGTCCTGGCGCGCGAGGTCAGCAGGCAGCGCGTTGTCTACGCAGACGAGTCTTCCCGCAACGCCATCGGCGGGCGTAGGCTGCGAGCTGGCGACCGGGATCGTCTCGATCTCGGACCAGCCCGAACTCGTCTTCCACGCCACCTCGCACGTATCGTAGCCCCACTCGTGGAAGGGAAAATCCTCCAAAGCCACGCCCGATAGTCCCAGCGACTGCAGGTAGTCGCCCACGTACTCAGCCCCGAGACGCTCGTTGTCGGACGCCGCCAGGCGGTTACCGATATCGGCGCAGAGGGCGTCGAGGTGAGCCTGTATGTGCTTGGCAGATGCAGTCAGGTCGGGCTTCATGGTGGGCCTCCCACGGGTCGGTTCAGAACTCGTCTGCGGTGAAGTAGTAACCGCGGATCTGAGCCATCGGCGCGTCGTCTTTGATGTAGTTGACCGCGAAGAAGCGGCCGTCGGGCAGGTGCACCCAGCCTGAGTAGGACGAGTCTGACTGAGCGTTGCGATCGTGGTCGAGTGGCGCGATGATTCCCGTCTGATTAGCTCGCATTGGCGCGAGCGCGGAGTCGACGGTCTCCTTGTAGGCGAAGAAGTTCTTGGCGAAGGGGCCGCCGGGCATGAAGCGGTAGAGGACCATCACTTCGCCGTCGTCGGTCATGCCCACGGCCGGTCGGTGCAGCCCGTCCATCATGGTGTCGAAGGGCCCGAGCCAGTCCTCGCCCTCATCCCAGGAGATGCACTTCGGGCCAGGGATTCCGGTGCGGGAGTTGTCGCGCATGTAGCAGACCAGTTCGCCGCCGGGAAGCTGCACGATACCGCCCTCGCACGACTGGTAGTGATGCGTGGCGCAGACGGTGATCGGCCCGCGCCAGGTCGCCGCGCCGTCGTCGGAGATGTGCACCATCTGCCGGTACACGCCGAGGTCGTCGTCGCGCACATGGCTGGCCAGAAGCACTCGCCCGGAGGCGAGCTGGATGGCCTTGTCGGGCACGATGCCGCAGACGGGGGTCTCGACCGGGCCGGTGAAGGTCGCGCCGTCGTCCTCGCTGGTCCACAGGAAGATCTTCGAATCGTATTGCGAGCCGCCCTCGCCCGGCGGGACCGGGTAGCCGTCGCAGAGGATGATGACACGCCCGTCGGCCAGTTGCGACACGCGCGGGCAGTTCCACTTGAAGAGGACGCCGCCCTCGGCTTCGCTCTTGACCAGGTATAGCTTGTCCGACCACGTCTGTCCCTGGTCGTCGCTGGTGCGACATAGCAGGTGGGAGTACTCCTGGCACGAGTGGCCGTCGGACTCGCGATAGGTGATGACGAGCCGACCGGTGTCGGTCATACACACGTCAGGGAAGCACTCGTAAATTGAGTCATCGCGGCTGATGGTGAACTTCTCGATCATGGTCATCGCCCCCGTTGGGGATTGTGGCCGCTTGCGGTGGGTAGTTCCCCCGACGGGAGGCGGAGGCCTGCCCCGATCGTGGTCGTACAGAGAGGCCGGGGGCGCAAGACGCGCCCCCGGCCTGTGTGCCATTCAACTCGACCGCGCGTCAGCTGATCTCGTCCTCGTCGTCGGGTTTGGAGACGACCTCGACGCTGACGTCCACGTCGGACTCAGACGAAGTGTCCTCGTCGGGCTCTTCGGCCTCCGCCGCTGCGGCTTCCAGCAACGGCTTGAGCTTCGGGAACGCCGCCGACAAGGTGGCAGCAGCGGTCCGGATCGTGTCTTCGGGCATTGTCTGCTGCATCCCCTCAACGAAGGCACCGATGCCGGCCGCCTTCGTGAAGGCGTCCATCGCAGTGCCGAGCATCTCCGGGTTGCCGTAGAGGTTGATGTCTGCGGCGCTGAGCGCCTGACCAAAGGCACTCGCGAATGCCACACCGACGTCCTTGCGGGCGCCAATGTCGGCGAGGACCTTCTCGAGCTCAACGGAGATGCGATCGTATTCGGCCTTGGCCGCAAGCTCGTTGCGCAGGACTGTGACGCGCGCGGCGTCGACGTCGGCAACGCGAGCGGCGTCAACGGAGACTTCCTCGCGCTTGACGTTGACCGGGACCATCTGCTGGGCCTGGTCACCGGTGGCTGAGAGCAGGTCGGCGTCACGCTCGGCCTCGGCCTTGGCGCGGATCGCCTCGGCGAGGAGCTGCGCGGCTGACTGCTCACCCTCGGCCAGCTTGGCATTGGTGTAGGCTTCGATGTCGGCCTCCATCTGCTGGCCAATCTTCTCCTGCTCCGCGCTCTGCTCGGCCGCGATGACCTGAACGCGCTTGCTGCGATCGGCCTCAGCGACTTCCTCGACCGTGATGACTTCCTGAGCAGCTCTCTCGCGCTCGGCTTCCGTCGTCAACTGCTGCTGCTCGGCGCTCGCGCGGCGCTGCTCTGCTTCGGCGACCGCGATCTGCTGCTCGCGGCGGGTGACTTCGACCACCCGCTCGCGCTCAACATCGGCGGCCTCGATGGCTTGGTTGCGCAGGATGTCAGCCGTCTGCTGCTCCTGCTCGCGGGCGATGATGTCCTTCTGAGCGTCAACCTGCGCAACCTGCACCAGCAGGTCGCGCTCGACTCCGGCTTCCTTGACCGTGCGGTCCTTGTCGATATCGACCGTTTCGACGATGCGGCGCTGGTCGATCTCATAGGCCTCGGCTTCCTGCCGGCGTACCGACCGGATCTTGGAGACCTCGGAGGCCTGAGTCGCCTCCGCCTCGGCCTGCTCTCTCTCGAGATCAAGGACCATCTTGCGGGTATCGACGTCCTTCTGAACGATGCTGCGCTCCGCGTCACGCTCGTAGAGGTTGCGCTCTACGCGGGCCTGCTGAGTGATCTCAGCGATCTTGCGCAGGCCCTGGGCGTCGAAGACGTTGCCGTCGTTCAGCCGCTCAGTGTTCGTCTGGTCGAGGCGCGAGATGGTGACCGACTCGAGCGTCAGACCGTTGGACTTGAGGTCCTCGCGGACCAGCTCTGACACCGCGCCGGCGAAGTCGTCGCGCTCAGCGTGGAGCTGCGCCAGGTCACGGGTAGCGGCGACCGATCGCAGCGAGGAGACCAGCTTCTCGAAGATCAGGTCATTCACCGCGGGCCCGTTGATTGAGCGATCACCGAGTGATCGCGATGCGTTGAGGATGTCGTCGTTGACCGCCTGCACCTTGATGTAGAACTCGGCTGCCATGTCGCAGCGCAGGTTGTCGCGGGTAATCAACGCATCCTCGCCGGTGCGCTCGACCTCCAGTTTCATGGTCTCCAGAGAGACCTGGACAACCTTGTGCACTACCGGGACCACGATGGAACCGCCATCGAGGATGACCCGGCGACCGCCCCAACCTGTGCGGACGAATGCTTCATTGGCGGCCGTGCGCTGGTACAGCCTGGCGATGACGATCATCGTGCCAGAAACGATTAGAACCACCGCGCCAATACCGGTGAGAATCAGACGACTGGTCCATCCGATCGACCCCATCGCATCCGTCCACGGACCGACCATCAACACCAATCCTACCAACACCATGCCAATGGCAACTATCATTTTCGTCTCTCCTCCATAGGGAACGACGGTAGTGGATCAGGACCTGCCGTGTTGGCTCAGGTCACTTTGGGCGGCGGCAGATTGGCCTCGCTCAAGTAGCCAGCCATCTCAGACGCCAACGTGCTGATCGCGGCAACAACGCGGCAAGAGCCAGCAGATGGCGCACGCAGTCTACAGCGGCGATGCCGAGACATCGTAGTGGCCCTCCTCCGCGCGGTAACGCACAACGATGACTTCAGTGCCCTTGGGTAGATCGGTATCGTGTGACACGGCGGCTATCTGCTGCACCGTGCCGCCGGCGTCGTGACAGTGGACGACGCCAGGGCGCCCGGCAGTGAGCGGGTATACGGCGGTGCCGACGCAGCCCACCAGATCGCCGGGGCGGATCGCGTACGTCTCGGTGGTCGGCATGATCCGGCCCATGCCCCGGGCGATGGTGCCGGTGAGTGTGAGCGAGACCAGCACCGCCAACGCCAGCGACGGCCAGACGTAGAGCGCCGGACCCCACGACCAGGGAAGCACGTGCTCGAACAGACCATTGGCCACCAGGCCGGTGGCGCCAAAGAGCACCGCCAGACACAGGAAGAGGATGGACATGGGGACCTTGCCGAAGCCGATCACTGACAAGGCGCGCAACATCAGCGAGTCGTTGTGGCCGCCCCCTACGTGATGGTCGTGCCCGCCACCGTGGCGGAACTCATGGTCAGCGTCGAGACCATGCTCCATCCCGTGGTCGATGTCCACGTCGTGGTCAATATCGACGTCGTGGTCCATCGATACATCGTGCTCGAGGTCGACGTCGTGGTCTATCGAGACATCGTGGTCGAGATCAACGTCGTGGTCCATCGAGACATCATGGTCGAGATCGACGTCATGGTCCATCGACAGGTCGTGGTCGAGGTCATGGTCCATCGATACATCATGGTCGAGGTCGACGTCATGGTCCATCGTCACGTCGTGGTCGACGTGGACGTCGGCGTCAGCATCTGTGTCGGCGCCACTCAGTCCCGTGGCGCTCAGTATCAGGTAGATCGCGGCAAGCGCGATCGGGGCGACGAAGATCAGGTTATGCCATTCCAGAAGCTGCATGGCCATAAGCCTCCATTTCACCCGCACTTGCCCGTGCGGTCTTACTCACGTGGCTGCCTGAGACAAGTTGCTCACGCACCCGCTCAAGTAAGTTGTGCCCACGGGTCCGTCAGGGCTTGGGCCAGAGCTGCTCCACCGTATCTTGCTCAACAAGAATTCGCGCTTGCTCCCGAATCTCCTCTTGGCCAGTGGCGATTCCGCTGGCCGTCACGGGCGTCTCCCCCGCATCGAAGGCCGCCAGGACATCGAGCCTGGCCGCCTCCGCCCGTGCTTCATCTTCCATCTGCACGAGGGCCTCGGAGTCGGGCGCATCCGACGTGTCGGCCACGAAGCGTCGCAAGCGCTCGCGCTCGGCGTTGAGCTGGTCCAGGCGCCGGGTCTCGCCCAGCCGCTGCATGTCCTCGGCGGCCTGCGCCTGCCGACGGTGGAAGCGCTCGATGGCTTCGCTGGCTCGGGCGCGTTCCTCAGTCAGCCGCGAGACGAGAGACCTCAGTGAAGCGGTGTCGGGTTCTTCATCGGCGAGCGCATCGCGAAGCTGCAACTCGGTGTGCCCCGCCTCAGCGACCGCCAGTGATGCGATGGCTCGCAGAGCGCTCAGTTCGCGCTCGAAGTCCTCGCGGATCTGGGCGTCGTCATCGGGACCGCCGAAGTAATCGGCCACGACGCGTCGCAGCCAACTGAGCATTCTCATCGCTGATCCGCGCGCTTGCGCGCCCCTCCCTGCGGCAGATGCGACCGGCACGACCAGTAGGGGAGATATGGTCGATCAAGAGGATGAAAGAGCATTCTTCTACTTCCCCCATATATAGATATACCCGGCCTGCATGGGGCAAAACGGAAATCGGTCGGATACCGGCGCCGGGCGCGCACACCGGTCCAGATACGCAAAAAGCCCCGACGGATGCCGGGGCTCGGGTGGCGACAGGCAAGCAGTTGCTGGCGCTTCAGGCGTGCACTTCGCCCTCTTCGGGCTCGGGCTCGAAGTCCAGCTCCGCTTCCATTGAGTCCCAGAAAACCAGTTCGGCGTCCCACGGCGGCACCGCTTCGGTCTTGCCGATGACACGAGCGGTGTAGCGCCTGGTGAAAGCCGCACCGATACCCAGCGTGCTGAGCAGATACAGCTGGCCGAGCTTGTGCTGCACATGAACGCGATACTCCAGCGGCGAGCCCCACGCATCGAGCATCATGTATTCGTAGAGCCGACCGCCCAGCCATGCGCCGATGCACACGCCGACCACGTAAGGCGCGACCGCCGCTGCGCCGGTGCGCAGGGCGTCGCCGAACTCCAGGCGGCTGAGCATCGCCATTGCCGACGCGCCGAGCAGCGCTCCCGCCGCCAGCCCGAGCCGATAGAGGAACTCAGTATTGGCGGGCAACTCCCACCAGCCATGCTGGCCCGGGCCGAGCGCGAGGCGCACGGCTCCGACGCCGACGGGGCCGCCGACGAGCGCGCCCCAGCCGGCACGGCGGAGCGTCCTCAGCCAGCGCTGGGGCATGTAGGGCGCGTATGATTGGATGTAAAGGCATCCCGCCGCCGATGCGAGCAGCACCGCTGCGGTCAGCCAGTGCGTGAACATGCTGGTTTCTCCACTGAGCCCTGTAACTGGTAGTATACCACATTCCCCGCCGGGGAACACGTTCCTGCATCACTTGAGATATCTATGTGACCACGCCGAACTCGGCAAGACGATCGCCTATCTGCCGGATGCGGTCGATCGAGGCCGCCGGCGGGGTGGTATCGGCGATACTGAAGATGATGCCCCGACCGTCTCCCGCAGCGCTGACGACATCGTCAAGGTGAGCCGCGAACTCATCGTCTGACATGCTGTCTTTGAGTACGCTGACCGAGCACACACCGCCCCAGATCGCCGGGCGGGTGCCGAACTGACGGCGGTACTCCGCCAGCGACAGCCGGGTCATAGGTGACGGACAGACGGAGTCGGCGACGTCCACGCCGCACCGGACATACGCTTCGCACAGTCCATCGTTTTCACCGTCGGTATGTGTGGCCAGCAACTTGCCCGCCGCGTGCAGACGGTCAGCGGCGGAGCTGAGCGTGGGCGCAATATGTTCGGCGAAGATGCCCGGTGTGGTGAGCGAGACATCGTAGTTTGCGCCGAAGAGGACGACCTCGGCCTCGCTCGCGGCGCAGGCATCGATCACGCCATCGAAGTAGCCCGTCATGCGTTCGGCGGTATCGAGAACCAGTTGCGGCTGGTCGTGCAGGTCATAGAAGAATTGGTCGAAGGGAACGAGTTCCTTGAGCAGATGGTGCACCGGCGAGGCGGCGACGTTTGCGTAGCCGACCACGATCCCGGCATCGGCGACCTCGTCGCGAAGCTCGCCGTAGCGACCACCGTCGGCGATGATTTCGAGGTCCTCGAAGATGTACGCGACAGTTGCGTAGTCCTCCGGTCGCTTGATGACGCGGTCGGCGACGTGCATGAGAGTGACGCCATCGCGCCGCATATGTTCGGTGTACAGCAGCCGGGCGGAGACCTCGCCCACGGGCGTCTTGTAGGTCACGTGGATCTCGTCGCCGTCGCGCTCGACGACCCGCTCGGTGCGGCGGAAGCGCAGGCGGTAGGGCTGGTTTCGGCAGTGGTCAATCCCGAGGCAGCGGTCGGCGTCCTCGTCGGGGTGCTCGGTGTTCAGGAAGTCGGGGATGACTTCGTGGCGCCCGACGCCGAGGTCCGCGATGATCTGGGCCAGGGAGGCGTCGGCCCATTCGCGCGGCAGCGTGCCGCAGTAGCGGTTCGCATTGTACCACAGGTCCAGACGTGGCACCCAGGGCAGTTGGTCCACCGGTTCGGCGCGCAGGGCTGCAAGTATGCGCTCGCGCGGGGTCATTGGCCTCTCTCCCGGCTTGTGGTAAACTAAGTGACCGTGATTTCGTCTCGGGCCGAGGGGGCACCTGCGGAGAAGGTTGGCGCCCGCGCAGAGACGAATTGGCGGTTTCCCATTAAATGATACAAGATGCGAAGGTCGAAGAGATGGCATACACCGACGAAGGCAGATTGCTGACTCGCGGGCAGATCGACGCGCTGCAGGTTCAGGCACTGCCGGATCTGCTGACTCGCGCCGACCGCGCCCCCGCCTATCGAGGCAAGCTCGGGGGTCTGGAGATCAATACTCCGGCGGACATCCGGAAGCTGCCGCTGACCACGAAAGAGGAGCTGCGGGCGGGCATGCCCGAGGGCTTTCTGGCCGTGCCGAAGGCCGACGTGGTGCGCATGCACTACTCGTCCGGCACGACCGGGCTGGCGACGTCGGTGTATCACACCGCAGATGATGTCCTGCGCTGGTCGGAGTGTGTGGCAAGAGGGATGCTGGCAGCGGGTCTGAACCGTGATGACATCTTCCAGAACATGATGGGCTACGGGCTGTTCACCGGGGGCCTCGGGTTCCACTACGCCGGGGAACTGCTGGGCATGATGACCATTCCCGCCAGCTCGGGCAATACCGAGCGGCAGATACATTTGATGCAGTCCTTCGGCTCGACGGTGCTGCACATCATCCCCAGCTACGCTCTGCGGGTGCTGCACATATGCGTGGGCGACGGGATCGATCCGCGCGAGGACTTCTCGGTGCGGGCGATCTTCGTTGGCGGTGAGCCGCATACCGAGAAGATTCGCCGGCGGATCGAGGACGGCTTCGGCGCGCGCGTCTACAACTGCTACGGGCTCTCGGAGATGTGCGGTCCGGGCGTCGCGATGGAGTGCGGCCAGCAGGACGGGCTGCATGTGTGCGAGGACCACTACCTGGCCGAGATCATCGACCCGGTGACGCTCGAGCCGGTCGAGCCCGGTGAGCAGGGGGAACTGGTGCTCACCAGTCTGCGCCGCGAGGCGATGCCACTGATCCGCTATCGCACGCGCGACATCACCCACCAGATCGTCGGCGACTGCCCGTGCGGCAGCGCCCATATGCGGGTGGCGCGCATGGAGGGCCGCACCGACGACATGCTGGTGGTGCGCGGGGTGAACGTCTACCCGATGCAGGTCGAGCGGGCCTTGATGGAGATCGACGAAGTGGGCAACAACTACGTCATTGAGCTGGACCGCCCTGAGGACCTGGATGTGATGACAGTCGGCGTCGAGGTGACTCAGGAGGCGTTCCGCGACGAGATGCGCCAGTTGAGCGCCCTGCAGGATCGCATCGCCGCGCGGCTGCGCCAGGAGCTGGATATCAGCGTGAAGGTGCAGCTCCATGAGCCCGGCGGACTGCCGGTGAGCGAAGGTAAGGCCGTGCGCGTCATAGATACGCGGGACCAGGAGAGCTAGAGCTGACTATGGCTGATACTGCAGGCGACCGTTCGGAACTATTGCTGCTATCGGGCAACCAGGCGATCGCGCGTGGCGCGTGGGAGGCCGGCGCGCGCTTCGGCAGCGGCTACCCGGGCACGCCCTCGTCGGAGATTCTGCCGGCGCTGGGTGAACTGGGCGGGTGCTACGTGGAGTGGTCGGTGAACGAGAAGGTGGCGCTTGAGGCCGGGATCGGAGCATCGATCGCCGGCGCGCGCGTGCTCGTCACCATGAAGCACGTCGGCCTGAATGTGGCCGCTGACCCGCTCTTCACGCTGGTCTACACCGGTGTTGAGGGCGGCATGGTGATCGTCACCGCCGACGACCCGTCCATGCGCAGCTCGCAGAACGAGCAGGATAACCGCCAGTATGCGCGCGCGGCCAAGGCGCCGATGCTCGAACCGGCCGACAGTGCGGAGGCGCGTGAGATGACGCGCCTGGGCTTTGAACTGAGCGAGCGCTTCGACACGCCAGTGTTGCTGCGGCCGGTTACGCGGGTCTGCCACTCCGACACGCTGGTGCAGGTGGGCGAGCGCGAAGAGGTCGAGCTGCGCGGCGACCTGGAGCCCAATCCGCGCAAGTATGTCATGATCCCGGCGTGGGCACAGATACGCCGCAGCGATATGGCTGAGCGGATGCGCGCGATGGTGGCCTTCGCTGAGGAGAGTGACCTGAACTTTGAGATAGAGGGCGACCGGTCGGTGGGCATCATCGCATCGGGCACGCCCTTCCAGTATGCGCGCGAGGTCATGCCCGACGCGTCCTTCCTCAAGCTCGGCATGGTCTGGCCGCTGCCACCTGAGAAGATCCGGGCCTTCGCCGAAAGTGTTGACACGCTTTATGTCATCGAGGAGCTCGACCCGTTCCTGACCCGCGAGATCATGGCGATGGGCGTGCAGGTCGAGCCAGTCGACGAGAGCTTCCGCGAGGGCGAACTGACGCCGGCGCGCGTGCGCGAGATTCTCACCGGCAAGCCGGCGCCCACGATTGCGGTCGACGAGGATCTGCCGCCGCGGCCGCCGGTGCTTTGCGCGGGCTGCCCGCATCGGGCGGTGTACTCGCTGCTGAGCAAACTGAAGGTCTACGTGAACGGTGACATCGGCTGCTACACGCTGGGCGCGCTGCCGCCACTGAACGCGCTGCACACGTGCGTGTGCATGGGTGCCGGGGTCAGCCAGGCGCATGGGATCCAGAAGGTGCGCGGGCATGAGGCCAAAGTGGTGGCGGTGATCGGGGACTCGACCTTCGTGCACTCGGGGATTACCGGGCTGGTGAATATCGCCTACAACTCGGGCGTGAGCACCGTGGTGATTCTCGATAACGGGACCACCGCGATGACCGGCGGGCAGGTGCATCCGGGAGTGGGGGAGACGCTTTCGGGGATGCCGGGTGGGCAGCTCGACTTCGAGGCCCTGTGTCGAGCGATCGGCATCGAGGACGTCGTGACCGTGGACCCGTACGACATGGCCGCGACCGAGGCGGCGCTCAAGGCCGCGATTGCCACGCCGACTCCCTCGGTGGTCATCGCCCGGCGCGAGTGTGTGCTCATGGTCCGCGACCGGCAGCCTGCGCCGAGCTTCGATCTGGACACGTGCATCCGCTGCGGGCGCTGCATCCAGCTTGGCTGCCCGGCACTGTCGGCGCTCGATGACGGTGAGAAGCGACCACGGCCGCTGATCGACGAGGACATGTGCACGGGCTGCAACCAGTGTGTTCAGGTGTGCCCGGTGGGCGCCCTCAAGGCCGCCTCCGATGGAGATGAAGCATAGATGACCACGAACGTGCTGCTCACCGGCGTCGGCGGACAGGGAATCATCACTGCCAGCAGCGTGCTGTGTCAGGCGTGTCGGCTGGCCGGGTGGCAGGTGAAGAAGAGCGAAGTCCACGGGATGAGCCAGCGCGGCGGCTCGGTGGACAGCTTCGTGCGCTTCAGCCCCGACGAGCCAGTCTTCTCGCCGCTGATCCCCGACGGCGAAGTCGATGTGTTGCTGGCCTTCGAACCACTCGAGGCCGTCCGCCAGGTCCTGCAGACCAGGCCGGGCGCGGTGGTGCTGGTTGAGGAGCGCGTGCTGCCGCCTGTAACAGTCAGCACGGGCCCGTACCAATATCCGGAAGACGCCATTGAGCGGCTCATGGCGACCGGGCGCACGGTGAAGGTCATTCCTGCCTTCGAGCACGCTGCCGGGCTGGGCGAGCCGCGGGCGGCCAACACGGTGATGCTGGGTGCGCTGTCGGCGATGCTCGATCTGCCCGCCGAAGTCTGGAAGCAGGCACTTCGTGCCGGCCTCAAGCCGAAGGCCGTCGAGGTAAACCTGAAGGCGTTCGAGGACGGTCGTTCGTTCAGCGGGACAGGAAGCGACTGATAGCCGGACATCTACAGGGGGCCCCCCGATGATAGTATCCTCGCCGATTCGTGTCACCCTCCCAGTATTGCTGGTTCTGCTGACGCTGGGCGTGTGTTCGCAGGTGGGCGCGCAGACGATCCCTGTACCCACCGCCGACCTGCTCCCGACGCCTGACGAGGTCAAGAACGACAGCTTGTTTGGTCACCCATGCTTCCCTCTCAGCAGGGACGACGGGAACTGGCCAGCCCAGTCCATGCACCTGCTGCCGCCGACGACGACGGTCAAATACGCGTCCGCGACTGGTGACAGGACCGCCGTGCGTAGAGTATCGTCGGACCCGCTGGCCTGGCGGGTGCCGTACCCCACAGGCGCCAACTACGCTTGTAGCCAGCGCGTGCGAGAACTCGCGATTGTCGAGCTGGCGGCCCCGCCCAACAACAACCAACAGCTCTTCGCTCAGGTCCTGACCATGGTCATCACCCGGTTCGCCGATCCCGCTCACGCGACCGCTGCACTCAGGGAGAGGCGTGATCGCGACGGGCGCGCGGGCCAGTTGGGCGACACTATCAACTTGCTCGGCGTCGAGGGCTACCAGCGCAAGGACGGCGCCGACCGCTTCGCCGACGCCAGAGACGTGTACCTGGTGGCGCAGCAGGGCAGCTTCCACATCATACTCGCCATCGACTGCCCATCGCCCTACTACCGGCCTTGGCTCGTGCAACTCGTGCAGTCCTTGGCCATGAGGATTGCGGATAGGGTCAAGCCGTTCAGCGGCGGCATATCTACCCCAACGACGCCGCCGGTCACACCACCAGTGGTGACCCCACCGACAATACCGCCTCCGACTTCACCGGGCTACCGCGTCTTCATCGACGGACAGCTCCTGCGCACGCAGACGCCGCCGATGGTCATCAGTGGGCGCATGCTCGTCGGGCTGGCGGACATCTTCCGCGCGTTGGGCGCGAAAGTCGTCTGGGACGGTCCGACGAAGAAGATCACCGCAACGCGAGCTTCACAGACCGTGGAGCTCTGGATAGGTCGCACGACCGCGTTCGTTGATGGAGCGGCGGTCGCGCTTGATGTCCCGGCGATGATACGCAACTCCAGGACCTACGTCCCCATACGTTTCGTCTCGCAGGCCCTCGGCGCGGGCGTTCAGTATGATGGGCCCAACCGTGCGGTCCTGATCACCACCACAAGCATGCCACCGATTGGCGGCACACCGACCAACCCGCCTCCGCAGGTCACAGCACTGACCATCACATCTCCTGCCGACGGCTCCGCGGTGCCTGCGCAGTTCACCATCCAGGGAACCGGCCCCCCCGCTAAGGCCGTGCAGATCGCCGCCACCGCCGACGCCACGATCAAGGCCACCGGCAAGAACGCGACATCGCCGATGGGCAACTACGTCGCTACGGTCGCCAACAACGGCAGGTGGAGCTTGGGCATCAACGCCAGCAACATCTTCAGCGATCAGAGCATAACGCTCACGCAGATGAACATCACGGCGATGATACTCGTGAATGGCATGCCCGTCGAGCAGGTGGCCATCGCCCTGCGACCGGGCGGGCAGCCGGGAACAGGCACGCCGCCGGCGGTCGGCCCACTCACCGTCATCTCTCCTGTCGACGGCGCGACCGTGCCGGCGCAGTTCTCCATCGGCGGAGCTGGCACCCCGGGTCGGACAGTGTACGTTACCGCCATGGCCGAGGCGACGCTCAAGGCCACCGGCCAGAACGCGACATCACCGCTTCTCCAGGACGCCACAGACACGGTCCGCACCGATCACACGTGGTGGGTCAACGTCAACGCCAGCGCCGTCTACAACGATCAGACCGTCCAACTCAAGCAGATCAACATCACGGTGGAGACGCGGGCGAATGGCGCGGTCCTCGAGAAGGTGACGCTGGTCGTGCGACCGCCAGGCCTCCCGACCGCAGGCAATCGTCCGCCGACCGCGCCCACGGTGACCATCGGCCCGGCCAGACCCGCCGCGGGCGATGACCTGTACTGCAAAGCCGAGGGCAGTATCGACCCCGACGGGGACGTGGTCGAATATCGCGTCCAGTGGTACAATAATGGGCAACTTGCCGACGGGCGGATCTTCGCGGGACTGGCGGCGAAGTGGACGAAGAGCGGCCAGACGTGGATGTGCGTGGTCACCCCGACCGACGGGAAGCTGGACGGGCCGAGTGTGCAGGCGTCGGTGACGATCAGATAGTCGAGGGCGGCGGATAGTGGAAATCTACGACCGAGGCGCGCTTTCTTGCAGGTCGCTGGCGATGGTCAGCGAACTGACCCCCAGCATTAAGGAGGGGATCTTCCCATGATCTTTCAGCCATACTATGAGTGCATGGACCCGGAGCAACGGGCTGAGCTGCAGGTGCGGCGGCTGCGCGAGACCGTGGCGCGGATGGAAGCGAACGTGCCGTGGTACGCCGAGAAGCTCAAGGAGAAGGGCATAACCGCAGCGGACATCGTCTCGCTTGACGACCTGCGGCATCTGCCCTTCACGATCAAACAGGATCTGCGCGACAACTACCCGTTCGGTCTCTTCGCGGTGCCGCCACATGAGTGCGTGCGCATCCACGCCTCGTCGGGCACTACGGGTAAGCCGGTCATCGGGGGCTACACCCGCGAGGACATCGCGATCTGGTCCGACACCATGGCGCGCACCATATGCTGTGGTGGCGGCACCTCCGAGGACGTGCTGCAGAACGCCTACGGTTACGGGCTGTTCACCGGTGGCCTGGGGGCGCACTACGGTGGCGAGCGCCTCGGCTGCATGGTGGTGCCGATCTCCGGCGGCAATACCGAGCGCCAGCTCATGCTCATGCAGGACCTCGGTAGCACGATCCTGTGCGCCACACCGTCCTACGCGCTGACGATGGTCGACGAAGCGGCTGACCTTGGTATCGACATCCGCGAGCTGCCGCTCAAGGCCGGGCTGTTCGGCGCCGAACCATGGAGCGAGGGTGCCCGGGAGGCCGTTGAGGAGCGAATGGGCATCTCGGCGCATGACATCTACGGTCTGACCGAGATCATCGGACCGGGCGTGTCCGCCGAGTGTGAGGTCAAGGGCGGGATGCACGTCTTCGACGACCACTTCATCCCCGAGATAATCGACCCGGAAACCGGGGAGCCGATGCCCGAGGGCGAGCGCGGCGAACTGGTCTTCACCTGCGTGACCAAGCGCGCCATGCCCCTGCTGCGTTTCCGCACGAGAGACATCACCGCCCTGCACCACGGGCAGTGCGCCTGCGGACGGACGCATCCGCGCATGGACCGGGTCACGGGTCGCACCGATGATATGCTGATCATCCGCGGCGTGAACGTCTTCCCTTCACAGATAGAGGATGTGCTGACGGGGATCGAGGGCGTCGAGCCGCACTACCAACTGGTGCTGACGCGGGAGGGGCGATTGGACAATCTCGAGATCCAGGTCGAAGTGTCACCGGGCATCTTCTCTGATGAGGTGCGGCACCTCGAGGAACTGACCGAGAAGATCGGCGATCGGGTGGCCAGCGCCCTGGCGATCCGCGTCGACGTCAAGCTTGTCGAACCCAAGAGCATTGAGCGAAGCGTTGGCAAGGCCAAGCGCGTTATCGACATGCGTGAGGAGGCATAAGCGATGAGCAACACCGATCTGCTTGCCAAACAGGTGTCGATCTTCCTGGAGAACAAGTCCGGGCGACTGGCGGAGGTGTGCCGGGTTCTGGGCGAGCATGGGATCAACATCCGAGCTCTGTGCATCGCCGACACATCCGACTTCGGTATCCTGCGGCTGATCGTCGACAGTCCGGACAAGGCGGTTGACGTGCTGCAGGCCGTAGGCTTTTCAGTGGGCAGCACCGGCGTGCTGGCGCTGCGCATCCCCGACCAGCCAGGCGGGTTGGGCGGCGTTCTCGGCAAGCTTGAGGAAGCTGGGGTCAACGTCGAGTACATGTATGCGTTCTTTATCACCGTTGAGGGCGATGCGATAGTGCTCTTCAAGGTCGACGATTCGTCACTGGACGCCACCGTGAAGGTGATGGGCGAGGCCGGAGTGGGCATCGTGCCCGGCGACGAGGTACACGGGCTGTAGGCGCAAGCACTCCAGAACAGAAGCCGGCCCGGCGATCGTCGCCGGGCCGGTATCGGTTCCACAGTGTTTAGGTCAGACCTCGCTACAGCGCGCCGCGCACCGCCGCGCAGACCTCGTCGATCTGGTCACCGGTCAGTTCGGGATACATTGGCAGGGAAAGTACTTCCTCCGACGCCCGCTCGGTCTCCGGCAGGCTTCCGGGGCCCATCCCAAGCTCACTCACGGCCGCCTGCAGGTGCACCGGAATTCGGTAGTGCACCGCATGGCCGATATCGGCCGCCTCCAGGGCGTCGGCGATGGCGTCTCGCTGCGGCGAGCGAATCGTGTAGACGTGGTAGACATGCTCGGCCCAGTCGGCCGCGGTCGGAACCTGCACCACGTCGGCGAGCTGCTCGGTGTAGCGCGCCGCATGCTGCCGACGGGCTTCGTTCCACTCGTCAAGACGGCGCAGCTTGATGCGCAACACGGCGGCCTGCAACTCGTCGAGGCGGCTGTTGTAGCCGATCAGATCGTGACAGTATCTCTCCGCACTGCCATGGACCCGCAGCTTGCGGATCCTGTCGCTCACGGCGTCGTCGGCGGCGGTGATCATCCCACCTTCACCGTAGCCGGCGAGGTTCTTGCTCAGGTAGAAGCTGAACGCGGCGGCGTCGCCGAGTGAACCGCAGCGCGCGCCTTTGTAGCGTGCACCATGCGCCTGTGCCGCGTCCTCGAGCACCACGATATCGTCACGGTCACCGATCGCCGCATCGGCTCTGTCCATGTCCGCCGGGTGGCCATACAGATGTACCGGGATCACGGCGCGGGTACGCGGGGTGATCGCCTCGGCGAGCTTCTCAGGACTGATGCAGAAGGTGTCCGGATCGATGTCCACCAGCACGGGCGTCGCGCCCACGTGGTAGATGCACTCAACGCTGGCGATGAAGGTGAAAGCGACGGTGATGACCTCGTCGCCGGGGCCTATGCCGAGTCCTTTGAGCGCCAGCGACAGGGCCTCGGTACCGTTGCCGACGCCGATCGCGTGCGGGGCGTCGCAGTAGCTGGCCCATTCGCTTTCGAGCGCCCGGACGTTCGGGCCCAACACCAGTTGCATGCTGTCGAGCGCCTCGCCAAAGGCGGTCATCACTTCGTCGCGCAGTTCTTCGTACTGGATGCGCAGATCAACCAGGGGGATTGCCACTTGTAGAGCACCTCAGACTCTCTCGGCCACGTGGTGGCGCCGGCGGAGAGGTTTGAAAGACTTGAGGAAGACCACTCGTCTCCCCGCAGCTTTCGCTAATATTGCAGTTGGGGCCGCAGTCAGGCAACCGTGCGGGGATATGCCACGACCTCGGGCCTTCCGCAGTTTTAGAGACTCTCGGCGGTGAAAAGTTGCGGCCCGGTCAGGAGGAGGGCGGCAGTTGGCGGATGCTGATAACGTCGATGAGCTGGCGCAGGCGGCCGAGGACGTGCTGCAGGTCACGACGAGTGCGGATGTCGAGGGTCAGAGTGAGGTGGGCCACCCCTGATTCGGTGGTGGTCGCAGTGGCTTGGGCGATGTTGATGCCGCAGTCGCTGACAATCGCGGTGATGTGCGAGAACAAGCCAGCGCGGTCGGCGGCAATCACCTCGACCCTCTGGCGGAAGACCGAGGCCGCCGTCTCGCCCGTCCAGTTCAGCGGGACGACCCGGTGCGGCTCGTTGACGGCATGATACTGCAGGTTTTTGCAGTCACTGCGGTGTATGGTCAGGCCTCGTCCGCGAGTCACGTAGCCGGTGATGTCGTCGCCGGGCAGTGGCGAACAGCATTTGCTGAGCCGGCACTGGAAGCCATCGGCGCCGTCCACCTCGACCGGCAGGGCGCTCTGGTCGCGGCGGCTTTTCTGCTCGTCGGTCTCGGGACGAAGCCGAGCCACCTCTTCAGCCAGACTCTCGGGTTTGGCTTTCTCCTCGACCAAGTCCCGCACGATGGTGAGCGCTTCCACGTCACCGTAGCCGATCGCGGCGAGCAGGTCATCGGGGTGGGTGTAGCCGTGTTTCTGACATACCTCCGTAAGTTGCTCGAGGTCAACCAGCGTGCGCAGCGCCGGCGGCTGGCTACCCAGTGCATCGCGCAGACTCTCGCGGCCAGTGACGATGTTCTCGGCGCGGGCCTTGCCTTTGAGGTGCCTGCGGACCTTCGCCTTTGCCGACGATGTCTTGATGATATCGAGCCAGTCGCGGCTGGGCTCAGCGCTGGGGTTGGTGCTGATTTCGGCGATGTCACCGTTACTGAACGTGTAGGTCAGTGGCACCTGCTGTCCATTGACTTTCGCGCCGACGCAATGATGGCCGACTTCGGAGTGAATCCGGTAGGCGAAGTCGATGGGGCCAGCGCCTGCGGGCAGATCGACGACGTCGCCACCGGGCGTGAATACGAACACCTGGTCCTGGAAGAGATCGAGTTGGAGCATCTCCAGGAACTCGTGGCTTTCCGTGAGATCGGTCTCGAGTTCGATGACCTGGCGCAGGAGAGTGATCTGCTCATCGGCTCCCACACCGGCCTCCTCGCCCTCCTTGTAGCGCCAGTGGGCGGCGACGCCATACTCAGCCACCTTGTGCATCTCCCAGGTGCGGATCTGCACCTCCAGAGGGGAGTTGTCCGAACCGATGACCTTGGTGTGCAGCGACTGGTACTTGTTGGATTTGGGCTTGGCGATGTAGTCGGTAAACATGCCCTGGATGGGCATCCACAGCTCATGCACCAGCCCCAGCGCGGCGTAGCAGTCGGCGACTGAGTCTGTGATGATGCGAATGGCGGCGAGGTCCGCGATCTGTTCGAAGCTGATGTTCTGATCGCGCATCTTGCGCGCGATCGAGTAGATATGCTTGGCTCGTCCCTGAACCTGAGCGTTGATGCCGGTCTCCTTGAGGCGCTCGGAAACCGCCTGCCGTACCTCCTGGATGCGGGCTTCCCTCTCCTCGCGCCCGTGGCCGAGCAGCCGGGCCACCTCATAGTATTGTTCGGGCTCAAGATAGCGCAAGGAGTAGTCCTCAAGTTCCCACTTGAAGCGCCAGACACCGAGGCGATGGGCTAGCGGGGCGAAGATCTGCAGGGTCTCCTCAGCGATGGTAATCTGCTTCTCCGGGGCAAGCGCGTAGAGGGTGCGCATGTTGTGCAGGCGGTCGGCGAACTTTATGAGGATGACGCGGATGTCGCGGGCCATTGCCAGGAACATCTTGCGCAGGTTGCTCGCCTGGGTCTCCTGCTTGGTGTGGAAGCTCAGGCGCGTGAGTTTGGTGACCCCATCGACGAGTTCGGCCACGGTGTCGCCGAATTGCTTGCGTATCTCGTCGATGGTCGCCTCAGTGTCCTCGACCGTATCGTGCAACACTCCGGCGATGACGCTCGGAGGATCGGCTTCAATGTCGGCGAGGATTTCGGCGACGGCAAGCGGGTGAGTGATGAATGGTTCGCCGGTCTTGCGGGGAGCGTCATCCTTGTGCCGGTCGAGGGCGAACTCGTAGGCCTCTTTCAGGCGCGTGATTTCGGCCTCGGGCCAGTAGGTTTTGACCCGGTGCAAAATATGGTCCAGATTGGTTACCTGAACATCGCCCATGGCTTCTCTCCGGGGGCCTTTGTGCGCCCTGCCAGCCAGTATACCACGGGCGGTATAGTGGCGCAATCGGGGGGCGTGGCGCGTCGTTGACAAGGGGGTATGAACCTGCTAACCTATCCTCGTGATGCCGGCTTTGGCCCCCGTACCAGTCGCCGTAACCGGGGCCGCGGGTATGCTGGGGCAGGACGTGTGCAAAACGGCTCCCCGGTGGGCCATGGTTGCGGCTTTGACCAGAGACGACGGTGACCTCGTGGACGCTGCCAGCGCCCGTGAGGCGCTTGTTGGCGTGTCGCCGGCGATCATCATCCACTGCGCGGCATACACTGACGTTGACGGGTGCACGCGTGACCCTGAACGGGCCACCGCCGGCAATGCCACCGCCACACGGAACGTGGCGGAGGTCGCCGACAGCATCGGGGCGACGCTGCTCTACGTGAGCACGGACTATGTATTCGACGGCTTGAAGGGCGAGCCGTATCTCGAGGACGACGCACCTTCGCCGCTGAACCCCTACGGTGAGAGCAAGCTGGAGGGAGAGCGTGCGGCCGGGGGTTGTGCCGAGCACCTCATTGTGCGCACCCAGTGGTTGTATGGCCCGGGCGGCAAGAGCTTCGTGCTGGCAATTCTGCGTGCCGCGGCGGCGGGACGGGACCTGCGCGTGGTTTCAGACGAGATCGGGTGCCCCACGTACACACCTGACCTTGCCTCGGGCATCTGGCGGCTGCTGGAGAGCGGGGGGCGTGGCGTCTTCCATATGACCGGTACCGGCGCATGTTCGCGGCTGGAACTGGCGCGCGCGGCGCTGGATCAGGCAGGGATGGGGGACGTGCCCGTAGCCCCCATGCGCAGCGCGGACTGGGACAGCCCGACAGTGCGCCCGCTGGACTCTACCTTGGGCAGTCGCCGACTGGTAGAGGTGGACGTGGCGCCGCTGCGGCCGTGGCGAGAGGCCCTCGTCGACTATGTTGACTGGCTCCAGGACACCGATGCCCTGAGACCGTGAGGAACCAGGAGATCGCTATGGCTGAGGCGACGCGTCCCGCGATGCGAGCCCGGACGCCCGTGCGCATAGACCTGGCGGGCGGGTGGACTGACGTGCCACCGTTTAGAACGGTGGAGGGCGGCTTTGTGGTCAATGTGGCCATCAGCCGGCATTCCTACGCGACCTTGATCCCGTATGACAGCGGCGACTTCCTGCTCGAGTCGGCGGACTACAACGAGTATGTGCGCGCCAGCAACATCAGGCAACTGGAGTACAACGGGTCGCTCGACCTGCTCAAAGCCGCCCTCAGGCGCAAGAAACTGGACTTCGGGGGGCATCTGATCACGCGCTCTGAGGCGCCTCCAGGCTCCGGCACCGGATCGAGTGCGTCGATGGGCGTGGCCCTGGTCGGCCTGCTGGACGCCATGCAGGGCAGCGGGATGTCGCGGCACGAGATCGCCGCGATGGCCAACGCGCTCGAGATCGAGGAGATCGGGATCGCCGGGGGCAGGCAGGACCAGTACGCGGCGGCGTATGGCGGCCTGAACTACATGACCTTCAACGATTCTGAAGTGACGGTGGAGGCTCTGGAGCCCTCGCGGGACTTCGTGCTGGAACTGGAGAAATCGCTGCTTCTGGTGTACACGGGCAAGTCACGTCTGTCCGGCGACATCATCAACACGGTGATGGGGGCCTATGAGCGGCAGGAACCGGGCGTGACCGAGGCGCTGATGAACCTGCGCGAGGCGGGCGCTCAGATGCGCGAGGCGATCATGGCCGAGGACCTGGCTCGCGTCGGCGCTGTCCTGGACTTCAACTGGGACAACCAGCGGCGGCTCTACGACGATATGACGACCGCCAAGATCGACGCGCTCTTCGCTGTGGCGCGCCCTGAAGGCGTGCTCGGGGGCAAAGCCTGCGGCGCGGGTGGCGGCGGGTGCATCGTGCTGCTGTGCGAACCGGATCGCGAGCACCTGGTGCGCAATCAAGTGGCTTGGCGGCCCGGCTTCGTGCCCGAGCAAGGATGACTGGGATGAACCACGACGTAGCCGACCTTTCACTGGCAGCGCAGGGCAAACTGAGGATCGAGTGGGCCGAGCAGGAGATGCCCGTTCTGCGGCAGATACGCGAGCGTTTCGCGGAGGAGCGACCGCTTGAGGGCGAGCGCATTGGCGCATGCCTGCATGTGACGACGGAGACCGCCAACCTGATGCGGACTCTGGCGGCCGGGGGAGCCGAAGTTGCGCTGTGTGCGAGCAATCCGGGCGCTCGTGGCCGAGTACGGGATCTCCACGTTCTCGATATGCGGCGAAGACCGTGACACCTATTACGGTCACGTTAACTCGCTGCTGGACATGAAGCCGACGATCACCATGGACGATGGCGCGGACGTCGTCTCCACGCTGCACACGGAGCGCACCGAGCTGCTCGAATACGTCAAGGGTGGCTCTGAGGAGACAACCACCGGCGTGATCCGGCTGCGCTCGATGGCTGAGGGCGGCGACCTTCGCTACCCGATCATCGCCGTAAACGACGCTATGACCAAGCATCTCTTCGACAACCGTTTCGGCACCGGCCAGAGCACGGTGGACGGCATCATCCGAGCCACCAATGTGCTCATCGCGGGCAAGCAGTTCGTGGTGGGCGGCTTCGGCATGTGCGGGCGCGGGGTGGCGATGCGCGCCGACGGTATGGGCGCGAACGTGATAGTGTGCGAGGTCGATCCGCTGCGAGCACTGGAAGCGGCCATGGAGGGCTACCGGGTCCTGCCAATGGCGGAGGCGGCGCAGGTGGGCGACATCTTCGTGACCGTCACCGGTGACACGTCAGTCATCCGCGCCGAGCACATGGAGCAGATGAAGGACGGTGTCATGCTCGCCAACGCGGGCCACTTCGACGTCGAGGTGGACCTCGAGGATCTGGCCGCGATGGCTGACGGGCCGCGCCAGATCAGGGACTCGCTGCAGGAATACACGCTCTCTGACGGTCGGCGCATCTACGTGCTGGGCGAGGGCCGGCTGGTGAACCTGGCAGCGGCTGAGGGACACCCGGCTTCGGTTATGGACATGAGCTTCGCCAACCAGGCGCTGTGCTCGGAGTATCTGACCCAGAACGCAGGCGAGATGGATGTCAATGTGCACACTGTCCCCGAGGCGATTGACCGGGAGATCGCCCGGCTCAAGCTCGCGGCGATGGGCATCGAGATTGACGAGCTCACCCAGCAGCAGATCGACTATCTCTCGGGCTGGCGTTTGGGGACCTGAGGCGGAGCGGATGGGTAGATGAGCGACCTGGTACTGCTGAGCATCATCTTCGTGGGAACGATCGCGGCTGCGAGCGTCCTGCGCGTCGGACTGCGTCCACCACCCGGACAGAAGCAACCCCGGCTGGAGGCGCGCGGTCTGCTTCTGTTCGTACCTCTGCTTGTTCTTCTGGCTGCGGATGCTCCCGGAGACCTGCTCGTTCCGGTGCTCGGGGCCCTGGCCATCTATTTGCTGTGCGCGATCGGTGAGGCGCTAGGCACCGCGCGGCTCGCGCGCATACTGGTCGTCATCGTGACCGGCGTCATCGTCTACTCCCAGGGCGTGAGCATCGACACCCTCAAGATTCCTCTGAGCGACGTATGGTTCAGCCTCGGCTGGGCTTCGCCGGTGTTGACCGTGCTGTGGCTGTGGGTGTGCGCCTCGCTCTTTGGTCGCGCGGGCTCGATACCAGGTGTGGCCTACGGCGTGGCGGGCCTGAGTGGCGTGACCTTCTACCTGGTATGCCTGATGGTACCCTGGGCGACGGGCGATTCAGCCCGACTGCTGGCAATAGCGATCGCGGGCGTGTCGCTGGCGCAACTGCCTGCGGTGGGTCAAGTCGCCACGCGGCCGGCCGTCCCTAGCTCGTATGCGATGGGCTTTCTGATCGGCTGTCTGGCTATTCTCGGGGCGCTCAAACACACGGCCGCCCTAGCGGCCCTGCTGCCCATTCTGGCGATCAGCGTTCCGCTCTTCGGCGCGACCTACACCTTCGCGGCGGCCCTCCGCGGGCGCGCGCGTGGGATGCTGATCGGGCAGCGGCGCCAGCACCTGCACGAGCTGCTGCTCGAGCAGGGGTACTCGCCGGGCCAGGTCTTCGGAGTGTTGATGTCGGTGTCGGCGTACATGTGCCTGCTGGGTCTGGCGCTGGTCTCGCTGATCGGGCAGCCGGCGTGGCTCAAGCTGCTGGTGCTGGCGCTGGGCATTACGGTCGGCCCCTCGTTCTTCTTCGTAGTGCTGCGCATGCTCAGGCATGGCCCAGCGCCCCAGATGCAGGACGGCGAACCGCCTGTGATTGACCTGTTCAATGTTCGGCTGCACCCGGTGACCATGGACGACGCGCTCGCGCAAGCAGAGCGGTTCATGAGCGAGGGCGGGCCGCACATGATCGTCACCAGCGACACCTCGGCGGTCGTGCGCGCGCAACACGACGAGGAGCTGCGAACCATCATCAACGAGGCCGACCTCGCGACGGTCGACGGGCAGGGCGTGGTGGTCTGCGCCCGCCTGCTGAACATTCCGATCATGCAGCGCGTCGCGGGTGTCGACATGGTCGGGCGGCTGTGCGAGATAGCAGCGCGCCTTGGCCAGCCTGTAGCGATGCTCGGCGCAGCGCCGGGCGTGGCCGACGAGGCTGCTCAGAACCTGAAGCAGATGTATCCGGGCCTGGAGGTCGTGTATACCCAGCACGGCTATTTCGGCGACGATGATGAGCCTCGCATACTCGCCGAGATCAAGGAAGCGGCGCCGATGGTGCTTTTCGTGGCCATGGGGATACCCAAGCAGGAGAAGTGGATCAAGAAGCACATGGACGAGCTTGGCGTGCCGGTATCCATGGGAGTGGGCGGCAGCCTCGACGTCTTCGCAGGACGGGTGAAGCGCGCCCCGGCGTGGATGCGCAGCTGCGGGCTGGAGTGGCTCTACCGAACGGCGAAAGACCCGAAGAGAGCGCCGCGTCTGGCGGCTTTGCCGCGCATGTTCCTGATGACGGTCTGGGAGCTCTTGATGTCCCCGGCGCCGCCTTCGGGCGTGATGGCGCCATCCTCGCCGGAGAGCGGGACGGGTGCCCCCGAGCAGTAGTACACCCACCCGGGTTAACTCAATCTACATGAGACGGGAAGCAGACATGGCAGAGGTACTGATAGTCGGCTCGATGGCGCTCGACAGCGTGAAGACGCCCTTTGGCGAGGTCGAACGCGTCGTGGGAGGCGCAGCGGTCTACGCCGCTACCGCAGCGAGTATGCTCGCGCCGCCACGGGTTGTGGGCGTGGTGGGCGGCGACTTCCCCCAGGAAGCGCTGGACTTCCTGGCCTCACGCGGGAGCGACCTGGCTGGCGTCGAGCGCGTTGAGGACGGCAAGTCGTTCTTCTGGAGCGGTGTCTACGACTATGCGCTGGGCGAGCGAGAGACGCTCGATACCCAGCTCAACGTATTTGGCGACTTCAACCCGGTCCTGCCTGAGAGCTACAGCGACAGCCGGTACTGCTTCCTCGCCAATATCCAGCCACAGGTGCAGGCGGCGGTGCTCGATCAGGTGAGCGACACCTGCTTTGTGATGTGCGACACCATGAACCTGTGGATTGAGACCGAGCGCGAGGCCCTCGAGGGTGTGCTGGCGAGAGTCGACCTGGCTCTACTGAACGACGCCGAGGCACGCCAACTCGCGGACACGCCGAACCTGCAGCTCGCCGCCGAGCGCATCATGGCGATGGGGCCGCGGTATCTGGTCATCAAGAAGGGCGAGTACGGCGCGACACTGGTCACCGCCGATGACATCTTCTCGATCCCGGCCTATCCGCTGCCGAATGTGGTTGATCCCACGGGCGCGGGTGACAGCTTCGCCGGCGGCATGATCGGCTTCCTCGCGAGGCAGGACGATTGCGGCAACATGCAGTTGCGCAAGTCGATGGCCTTCGGCACGGCAATTGCGTCGGCCGCAGTCGAAGACTTCAGCCTCGCCGGGCTCAAGCAGTTCGGCATGCCGCAAGTGGCCGAGCGATACAACGCGTTGCGCGACATGGTCCGGTTCGACGCGATGGACCACGAACTCGCGCAAATCTGTCAGTCATCCTGACGAGGACAGTTAGCGCACGAAGGACAGTTCAACGGCGTAGCGAAATACTATAATTCGTTTCGAGGGTCGTACATGGACTGGCACCGAATCTGAGGGTGGATGGTGAGTCAATATGACGAAGACCGACATTGAGGCTCTACTTGGCGATGATGCGAGTCTCCTGACATACGAAGCAACCGGCGTTGACCAGAGCATGCTCAATCTCCCGGGCCCCGACTTCATCGATCGTGTGGTGGCGGACAGCGATCGCTCCACGCGGGTGATGGGCAGTCTGCAGCGAATCATGAACTCCGGGCGGCTGGCAGGGACGGGCTTCGTGTCCTTCCTGCCCGTGGATCAGGGCATGGAACACTCGGCGGCGGCTTCGTTCGCGCCCAATCCGGCCTACTTTGATCCGGCGAATATCGTCAAGCTGGCCATCGAGGGCGGCTGCAACGGCGTGGCGTCGACGCTCGGCGTGCTGGGTTCTGTGGGGCGCAAGTATGCGCACCAGATCCCGTTTATCGTGAAGCTCAATCACAGCCAACTGCTGACCTACCCCAACGAGTATGACCAGGTAATGTATGCCACGGTTGAGCAGGCGTGGGACCTCGGCGCGGTCGGCGTAGGTGCGACGATCTATTACGGAGCGCCCGAGTCCGACCGGCAGATGCAGGAGGTCACGGAGGCCTTCGCGCGCGCTCATGAACTGGGCATGGTCACCGTTTTGTGGACCTATCTGCGCAACTCCGCGTTCAAGACCGACAAGGATTACCACGTGTCGGCCGACCTGACCGGTCAGGCGAATTACCAGGGCGTCACCATCGAGGCGGACATCGTCAAGCAGAAGCAGCCCGAGAACAATGGCGGCTACCCGGCGATGAATATCGACGGCAAGTACGGTCGCACCGACGATCGCCTGTACGATGGCACGCTGATACCCGACAACCCGATCGAGTGGACTCGATGGCAGGTTGTCAACTGCTACATGGGCCGCGCCGGTCTGATCAACTCCGGCGGCGCATCCACCGGTGGCGACGATCTGGCGCAGGCGGCCCGCACCGCCGTGATCAACAAGCGCGCGGGCGGGATGGGGCTGATCACCGGCCGGAAGGCGTTCCAGAAGCCGATGGCCGAGGGGATCGAGATTCTGCAGACTGTCCAGGACGTGTATCTTTGCGAGGACGTGACTGTGGCCTGACGGGCCGCGGATACTATAGACCTGAGCAAGCAACGATGGGGCCCGAGCGGGCCCACCGGCCCGTGACGGGCGCCGGTGTTGTGTAGCTGCATCGTTTTGTCTCAGGACCAAGGGGCGCAAAGCCTCAAGAGGGTGAACGAAGATGGGAGCCATGCTCACAGGACGCGAGCTGCGCAAGATCTATGACCTGTTTTGCCCGTTCGATGACGAGCTGAACCTCAAGCCCGAGGAAGAGCGTGTGACACTGCTGGCCGCGAACGCCAACAACTGGTGGCAGACGCGCGCCTTCGTGATGCTCTCGGCGCTGGACAAGCAGTCGCCGATCATCATTCAGTTCTCACACAACGCGAACACCAAGATTGGTGGCCTGCCGGGCAAGATCTTTGCGCCGGAGGGTCTGGGCTACCGCGGCAACCCCGCCATCCGTGGCGCGCGTGCCATGGCCACGTGGATCGAGGAAGAGGTCGAGGCATGGGGCGCCGATCTGGTCGCCGCGTCGCTGGACCACTTCGCGGTTCCGAAGTTCGACGCCGACAAGGACTACCCGCAGTGCGCGGTGCCGACCGGCTACGCCGACGCGATTGACGCGTCCATCGCCTATCTCGAAGGCGTCGACCTCGGCCACATGATGGAGGACATGTCCGGCGGCCTGAAGGACAAGTACATATCCTACCTGTCCAGCGTCGAGTACCAGGACTTCCGCTCCGACTTCATGGAGACTGTCGAAGTCATCAAGCCCGCATGGGGCATGATTGACACCGAGGGTATCCCGCCGGTGCTGGACTTCGCCGTCAGCCGCGACATCGCCGACGCGACCCGCATCGAGCTGGGCAACCACGACATGATGCTCGAAGCCGAGCTTGGCGAGACCGGCCAGTCCGGCGACGACAAGGAGTACGTCGCGATGGCGGGCCAGGACCTCGAAGACTTCGCGAACCTGACTGCCGCCTTCGTCGAGTACACCGGCGCCGAGGGTCTGTCGTATGACATCGGCATGAAGCACGCGGCCACGGCCACGGAGAAGCACCCGATCGATGAGAACAAGATCGAGGCTGTCGAGCGGCGCGTCATCGAGAAGACGGGCACCTACGCAGCCTTCGCCCAGCACGGCGGCACCGGTTCGGCCGGCGTTGCCAAGGGTCTCATCGGCAAGACCAACATCAACACCGCCTTCCTGGTGGCCGGCTCCATCGGTCGCCACGAGTTCTTCGCCAGTGACCCCGAGGGTGTCATGGGCGGGAACAAGAAGATGTGCGGCACCGACGTCGAGACCAGCATCTACCTCGAGTCCGTCTACGACGAGGCAGTCCGGCGCATGGAGCCCACCGGCAGCATGAACACCGGCCCGGCCTGCTTCAAGGCTCTCGGCTGGTAGGACGTTCCAGCACAGCACCAACGCCATAAACAGGCAGCCGAGCCCGCAGGGGCTCGGCTGCCTGAGCAAACGACAGGAGGGTCGCCGATGCAGGTGCACGAGTGTGATGTGCTGGTTGTTGGCGCAGGTGGAGCCGGGCTGCGGGCTGCCATTGAGGCCGCGCAGGCAGGCGCAAAGGTCATCGTCGCCGCCAAGGGCACACCCGGCGCGTGCGGCACTACCTACACCGCCGCCTCGGACTGGATGGCCTTCGGTGCGGCCTTCGGCCACGCTGATGAGGCGGACGCTCCTCACGAGCACTGGATCGACATCCTCGTCAAGGGCGGTCTGGTCTGCAAGCCCGAGCTGTCGCGAGCGGTCGCGGAGGACGCACCGGCGCGCTTCCAGGAGCTTGAGGACTGGGGCGGCGACTTCGACAAGACCGAGGACGGCAAGTTCGTGCAGATACTCAGCGACGGTGCGCGCTACCCGCGCGCCTGCGGACGGGGCGCGGATACCGGACCGATCATCGTCAGCGTGCTCATGGAGCAGTGCCAGCGTGTGACCGAAAAGGGTCCCGGCTCAGTGGAGTTCCTGCCGCGAACCATGGTGGTCGACGTGGTCACCGACGGTGGCGCAGTGGTAGGCGCGTGGGGCGTCGACCACAATGACGAGCCGGTCGCCGTGGCCGCTCCCGCAGTAGTTCTGGCGTCCGGTGGCGCGGGCCAGCTTTACACGATAAACGTCTTCCCGCTCGGCTCAACCGGCGACGGCTATGCCATGGCTCTTCGCGCAGGCGTGCCGCTGGTGAACTTCGAGTTCGTCCAGATCGGCCCGAGCATCGTGCACCCGATCCACTTCGCGCTCTCGGGAGTATTCTGGCGGCTGGACCCGAAGATCACCAATGTCAACGGTGAGGAGTTCATCTCCCGGTACATCCCGGAGGGCGTGGACATTGCCGAAGCGATCTACATCAAGGGCGTCTCGTATCCGTTCACTATCCGCAACGCGAGCAAGTGGGTGGACGTGGGCGTCTTCACCGAAATCAGCGAGGGTCGGGGCACCGAGCACAACGGTGTGCTGATGAGCCTCGCGCACCGGCCGGCTGACGTGATCGAGACCGAGGCACATGTGCCGTTCGAGCACCTGATGCGCAGTAATCTGGATCTGCGCACTGAGGCGGTGGAGTTCGCGCCCGCCATCCAGCACTTCAACGGTGGGGCCGAGATCGATGTGACCGCGGCGACGGCCTGTGCGGGGCTGTTCGCCTGCGGCGAGAGTGCAGGCGGGCAGCACGGCGCTGACCGACCGGGCGGGAATGCGCTGGCCGACTGTCAGGCCTTCGGCAAGCGTGCGGGCGAGAGCGCCGCTGCGGTGAGCGCCACGGCGAACGCCGGTGTCGTTGCACAGGCGGCCCAAGAGGGATACAATGAGCTTGGTGCATCCTGCGACGGTGAGTCCGTCGCGGCGATTACCGGGCGCCTGAGTTGGGAGATGTGGAAGGGCGCGTCGGTGGTTCGGACTGAGGAGACTTTGGCCGCTGCGCTTGCGGCTGCTGAGCAGGCCGCTGAACAATCGCAGGACGCCGCTGGCACGCGCTGGCAGCGGGCGGAACTGCGGAATCTGGCGCTGCTCGGCCAGTGCGTGGCCTTGCCCGCCGGGATGCGCAACGAGAGCCGTGGCACGCACTATCGGGCCGACTGCGAGGCGGTTAATGACACCGACTGGCAGCGGCAGATACGAGTGAGTCTCGACGGCGGCGACGTGCGCGCCGAGGTGCTTGAGGCAATTGTCATGCCCGACGAACTGGCTGGCATCGAGAAGCTGCTCGAGGGATAGAGCAGGCGGGAGGAGCGATCGAGATGGCATGCGCGAACCACGCGGACCGTGAGAGCGTCGCGATCTGCATGACCTGCAAGCAGGAGTTGTGTGACGAGTGCCGGCAGGTGGGCCCGGACGGCAAGTCCTACTGCGCCGAGCATGTTCCGGCTGACGTTGAGATGCCGCCGATGGGCACGGCGCAACCTGCGACCGGCTCGAGCACTGAGTCCCCGATACTGGCGGCCCTGTGCTACCTGTGCTGGATACTTACGCCGATCAGCTTTCTGGTGCCGGTGATCGTGTTGGCGGGGGACTACAAGCAGTCGCGCTACATGCGCTACCATGCCTACAACGGGATTTTCTGGGGGCTGGCGCTGATCGTGATCGGCGTTGCTCTTTCGGTGGCGATCTGGGTGATGAAGGCTATCGGCCTGCCCGGGTTCATCCGAGCGCCGCTTGGCCTCGTGAGCTGGGCGGTGCTGCCGGTGGGGTTGATTGCGTCAATTCTCTTCGCAAGCAAGGCCAATAACCGCCAGGACGTCAAGATCCCGGGCATTTCTGGTCTCGCTGACAAGCAGGCCAAGTAAGGTCCGAGCACACCATCTTTCGCTGAGCAAGGACATGGATGAGCGAGTATGACCCCCTCGCCGACGCCGAGGAGTTGGGCGGCGAGGGCGTAGACAACGATGGACAGGGCATCTACCCGTCCGAGGAACTGGACGAGGGCGTCCGCATACCCACGATCATCGAGTCGCGCACGCTCATCGTGTGCAGCTACCTGAGCGCTGCGGCCGCTCCTTACCTCATCTTCCTCCCCGCGATCTCGCTCGTCGTGCCCGCTATGAAACGTTCGCCGTGGATGCGCTTCCACGCGTGGAACTCGCTGCTGCTGCATGTGGCTGTCACGGCGGCGGTCGAGTTGCTGAATCTGACAGGCCTGTGGTTCACGTTGATGCCGGGGGCTTCGCCGGACCCGGTCAATATCGTTTCGCTGGTCCGCTGGGTGCTGGTCCCAACTGCGGCAGTGCTCTACAGCGCCCAGCTCGCATACGACGCGGCGAAGCGGCGGCCGACGCATATCCCGCTGATTTCGTCGAGGGCGCATCGCCTCGCGAAAGATGAAGAGGACGAGGAGTTACCCGAGACGGACGAGTGAAGCGCAATACCATTCAGAACCGATGCGGCGCGGCTTCATGATGAAGCCGCGCCGCTTACTTTGTGTGGCTGCGATGACCGGCGCTCAGCCGTTGAAGTCCACTTTCCCGTAGACCTCCCAGAAATCAGCGACCTGGTTGGCGCAGGTGGCCGCGAGGATGGCGAAGTAGTCGGGCGTGAGGAAGGCGACGGGGACCTGTGACTCCCAGGCCACGTCCAGATCCGAGTCCAGCGCCAGCCGGCCAAAGGGGTCGTCCCAGTTGCGCTGGAGCAACTCAATCGCGAACTGGCCCTTCTGAGTGAGGTTCTCGCCGGGCATCCCGCCGGTGTACGCCTGAGTGTAGACGATGCCGTTGAGGATGATGCTGGCGTAGACGGAGACCTCGTTGTCATAGGGGAGCTTGAAGTATCTGTTGCCCTCGCCCTCGCGCTCCATGGTCTCATAGTTCAGTTCGGCGGCCTTGATGTGCTCTTCGAGCTTGTTGGTTAGCTCCGCCTCGTCTCCGCCTGGATACAGAGCTCCCACTTCAGTCATGTCCTCGACGTTCATGAACTGGCCCCACCGCTCAATCTGTGTGCTGCCCGCTCGGGTGAGGGTCGCGAGGTAGTCGGGGGTGGCCACCGACATCGGCACCTGCGCCTCCCAATAGAGGAGGTAGACGCCCTCCCTGTTGCGCAAGCTCATCCGGCCTACCGGGTCCTCGTAGTTGAAGCGCAGCGCCGCGATGGCCGCACAGCCCTTCAGGTACGCGTTCTCGCCGGGCAGTTCGCTGATTTCGGCGTAGACGCGCAGGAAGTCCTCATACTCGTGCACATAGACGGCCTGACCTTCATCGGGTGTGACAGCGAAGGTGCCAGTGCCCGCCTGCTCGTAGGTGAGGTTGGTGACCGCGAGCAGCTCGCGAATGGCCTTGCCGGGGATGGGGGGCGGCGGGTCCGATGCCGGGTCGGTGGCCAGCCAGTCGCTGACGACTTTGGAGGGGATGGCGAACTTGGTGAGCATCCCGGAACTGACGAGCGTGAGCGTGTGCACGCCGGTGACGCTGCCGTCGGCGATGACGACCGGGCCACCGGAGTTGCCCTCCTCAGCGGAGGCATCGTGCTCGATATAGCGGCTGCCCTCCCAGTTGCGGTGGGCGGTGATGGTGCCCATGCGGATGGAGAACTCGCGCAAGCCGAGGGGATGCCCACAGACATAGATGCGGGAAGTCTCCACCACGTCGTCTGAGTTGACGAACCCCAGATAGACCGGGGTCGGCTGCTGGATCTGCAGCAGGGCAAGGTCGAGGTCATGGTTCTCGCGCAGCACTTCGGCCTCGAACTTCTGCTCTTCTCCGGTTGCCGGGTGGAAGACGACCACGACCTGCCGGGCCGTGGCGACAGTGACGCCGCCGAAATCGTCTTCAGAGGTCATGCTTACCACGTGGGCGTTAGTCACGACTTTGCCGTCGGCGCTGATGACGAAGCCGCTACCGCTGGCGCCGGTTTCACCGTCGGGCATGGTCAGTGTGACCTCGATCAGGACCACGGCGTCCTTGAGCTTCGTGACCAGCGTCCCGGGGAGCGTCTGGGCTTGGGCCGCGGACATCAGTGGGGCTGGCGCGAAGGCGCACAGTCCGGCGATCACGGCGGTCAGAACGACTGGCAGCAACAGGCCTCCCCGCGATCGGCCTGTCGACGGGCGGGGGTGGCGTACCATTCCGGTTCCTCCTCGGACACGATCTCGATGGCGCAGGTCGTGCGCACCTTAAGGGAAGTTCGACACCCCGCTCGTTTTGGCCTCTGACGACTCCCGCGGCCGGCGGACAACTACCAGCGCACCACTACCTCATGCGAACCGCCTGCGAGTGCTACATGTGCCCACCAGCGTCCGTACTCGTGACGCACTTCGGCCTGCGCGTGTTCACCATTGATGGTCGCCGACATCGCTTCGCACGGCACCGGCACCGTCGCGACGTAGCCGGTATCCCAGTCGCACTCGATCGCGAATGACACGCTGGCTGCTTCCTCGCGGGCGTGGCTGATGGTGGCAGCGCTGCGCGCCCGCCACCAGAAAGTGATCTCGGCGTTGCTCATATGCACCGCGCGAATGCCGCGCTCGTCGATGTAACGCAGCGCCTCGTCGATCGCGTCCCGGCACGATGAGTAGGCGTTTATGCACACAGGATGGTAGAACATGTTGCATGTTGTGTGCCAGAAAGCCGCGTTGTCGATGGCCCGATACATCGGCTCGACCGCGAGCTGGTTCGCTTCGCGATCGTACCCGGATTCGTAGGCGTTGATGGGCTGGGCGATGAAGTCGAGTCGCTCGTTCGCCGCGTCCGGCCCCAGGCGGAAGAAGAACGGGAGACTGGTCCCGTAAGCATACCCGCACAGATTGAGGGGGTTGATTGCCGGCACGTTGGAGCAGAAACGGCTGTTGTCGGCCAGTACGCCCTCCTCGCGCAGCCACTGAGCCGGCTCAGTCCACCCGCACCACAATAGGTAGTGGAAGACCGTGCAGACGGGCGTCTCCCCGTACACCTCTCGGTAGAGCCGCACCTGCGCCTGCAGGTCCTCGCGAGTGAAGTGCAGCGGGTGCTCGTAGTCGTCGATGAAGTTCAGGTGCAGCGAGGGCTCGGTGCGGTTCTCCCGCATGCGGGCAAATTCCTCGGTGGACACGGTGAACTGCCCGTCGCGGGGCATGATGTTGACTTGGTAGGGGAGCCCGCGCTCGGCCATGAAGTCCGAGGCTACCATCTGCGCGCCGGCCAGGGCCTCGTCGTCGCCGCCCCAGAAGAAGAGGGCGTCCGCACAGGCCCCATCGAGCGCTGGAAGCTGGTGGATCATCGGCTGGCCGGTCAGCGCAACGATGTTTCGCAGCAGGTTGACCAAGAGGTCGGTGAACGGCACCGCGGGGTCGCGGTCGCCGACAATCATCCCGTCGGAGCTGCGCAGATAGCCGTCCGGCACCCAATCGCCCTCGATCGGTCGCCCCTGCTGAATGGCCCAGACTGTGTGCGCGAGGTCGAAGGTGAACAGGCAAGCGTAGCCTTCGCCGACGCGCCGCAAGGTGATCGCAGGACGTCCGAGTGAGACGCCCTCGGTATCATTCAGAGCTGCGATCTGATCGGCACCGTCGAGGGTCACCAGGCGGACATCGCCGACGGTCAGCATTTCCTGGTCGGGCATGTCGGGGTGATAGAGCGGGGTTGCCAGGTCGCCATCGGTGAAGCGCAGAGCCGCGCTGATCTCCCAGGGGCCAAGACCTGCGATTCGTCCGTCGGAGTCCACGCCGAAGATCTCGTCGAGGCCCTCGGTGGCCATCCCGATCAGCAACCCGCCCGCGTGCACCCACTCGGCGAGCGCCTGGCGCTGATCATCGGTGAGGTAATCCGCGTGCAGACCGGGCAGCGCCAGTGTGGACAGGTGCGCGAGCGCGGCTGGATTGTGGAGCGCCTCGGGCGGCAGCGCCACCGCCTGCGCGCCGATGCTCTCGAAGAGGTCGTGCGCCCATGCGAACCAGTAGTTCTCGCCGCGGGCGTTGGCGGCCTCGAGCAGCGACTCATCCCACAGGTATGCAGTGCTGATTGCTCGCATAGGCAGACCCTCCTGGAGAATAATCACGCCGGTCTTCGCCCTCTGTCGCGGGTGAACCTGCCCATGCGCGTGGCGCTGGTGATGACGCATGGCAGGAGGGAGGGATGAACTTGCATTCGGCGAATTAATGTGTTAGAACAGTCGGGTACTGTTGACTGAGAATACCACGGAGCAAAACCCCTGGGGTAAACGAGGAGAGTTGACGGATGACGGATGAACAAGTCGGACTGTTGCAGGACCTGATGTTCAACACCGTGCCGGGCGATCTGGCGAATGCCGAGGACAGCTTCCGGGCGGACATGAAGACGATGCACGCGAAGGCAAGCAAGGCCGCCAAGGCCGACATCGCTGAGGCACTGGCCGAGAGCGCCATCGACCTCAAGTCTCTGCTGCCGAAGTGGAATCTGCTCAACAAGGACCGCCACGGCGCCGCCGCCTGCTCTGAGGGCGAACTGGCAGCCGAGTTCGACAAGACGGTTGCACTGCTCAAGGAGATTGGCGAGGACGCTGCGGCGCAGAGCGCGGTCGATGGCGCAGAGACGATCAAGTCCAGCAGCCTGGCCCGCATCTGCCGCAAGACGCTCGACGGCGAATTGAACACCCACTGGGGCAATGACTACGCCTCCGGTCTGCGCAAGGCCATGCAGAAGGGCGCCATCCTGGTCACCACCAACCCGGTGCTGGTCGACGTCGCCCGCCAGGAGGACCCGGCGTACTGGACGCCCGTGCGCGATAAGCTGCGCGAGGAGCTCGGCTCCGCCGCCTCTCCGGTTGATCTGGCCTATGCGATGACCATTCAGGTTGTCCTCAAGAACGCCGCCCTGCTGCGCCCGATCTACGACCTCACTGACGGTGAGCTGGGCTACGTCAGCCTCCAGCTCAACCCCAAAGAGGCGAAGAACGCGGACAAGATGATCGCGGAAGCCACGTCTGTCTACGAGCAGCTCGAAGCGGCCATCGGCGACACGCCGAACACCGTCTTCAAGCTTCCGGGCACCGAGGCCGGCATCGCTGCTGCCGAGGTGATGACTGCCGCGGGCATGGGCGTGAACGTGACGGTCAACTACTCGCTGCCCCAGCAGATCGCGTTCGCTGGCGCCATCGAGAAGAACAGCACCGCCAAGGTCTGCTTCCGCACCCAGATGGACGGGCGCGTCGACGATCCGATCGGTGAGGAACTCGAAGCCGCTGGCCTCGCGGACTGGGAAGAAGTCAAGAAGTGGGCCACGACGGCCATCCGCGCTCGCGAGTACAAGCTGCTGTGCAACCCGCCCACGGAGGGTGGTCTGGGCTTCACCAAGAGCGCCCCGCTGGCCGCTTCCGGTCGCGGGCCGTGGAACATCCTGCGCGGCACGGGCAACGGTCCGGTCACCTTGTTCATGACCGTCTTCCCGAACAAGGCCGAGGAGTTCGACAGCGCGCCGCGCCAGATCAAGACTGACGGTATCTGGACTCCGCTGCCCAAGGGCTACCTCGACAAGCTCTACCAGTCGAAGATCTTCCGCCAGTCCTACGAGCCGGACGGAATGGTGCCAAGTGAGTTCATCAACTACGTCCCGGCCAAGGCTACGCTCAAGCAGTTCGGCGACGTCTACGACGAGTTCCTGGCCTGGTGCACGAACGAGTAGGAAGTCGGCGTGACGAACTGTTCAAGCCACACTCTACGACGCGGCCCCGACACCCGGGGCCGCGTCGTTCGCGCAGTATTCGCCCGCCATCGGGCGTTGACCTCGAACATTTGTTCTGGTAGAATAAGCGGCGCCTGAGGACCGTTCGGGCGATGGTGGCGGGACCATCTTTCCACTTTCGGCGCATCCGTGTGAGTGAGCGATACCCCGTGTCCGACACCATCCGCGTCCGTGGCGCGCGACAGCATAATCTGCAGGGCGTTGACCTGGACCTCCCCAAAGGCTGCCTGATCGCCTTCACCGGCGTCAGCGGCTCGGGCAAGTCATCGCTGGCCTTCGACACCCTCTACGCGGAGGGGCAGCGCCGCTACGTCGAGTCACTGTCCAACTACGCCCGCCAGTTTCTCGCGAATCTTCCCCGCCCGGACGTGGACGAGATCGAGGGCCTCGCGCCCACCATCGCCATCGACCAGGCCGCGCGCAGCCATAACCCGCGGTCGACGGTCGCCACCATCACCGAGATCTACGACCACCTGCGCGTGCTCTATGCCGCCATCGGTGTGCCGCACTGCCCGCAGTGTGGCCTGACCATCGGCAGCCAGACTCGCGCGGCGATCGTCGGGCAGATACTGGCGCTGCCGGCCAAGCAGGCGACCGTCCTCGCACCCGTGGCCCGGCGGCAGAAGGGCGAATTCCTCGACCTCTTCGACGACATGATGCGTCGCGGCTACGCGCGCGCCCGCGTCGACGGTGAGATATTCCCGCTCGATAATCCGCCCGTTCTCGATCGTCAGCGCTTCCACGATATCGAAGTCGTGATGGACCGAATCTCCATCGCCCCCAAGGCCCGGGCGCGCATCGCCGAGGCGGTTGAGCAGGCGCTGGAGTTGTCCGAGGGCACCGTGGTCGTTGCGCGTGAGGGCGAGCCGGACCTGATGCTCTCAAGCGAGTTCGCCTGCGCCGCGTGCGGGCTGAGCTTCGAGGAACCAACGCACCAGCACTTCTCGTTCAACTCGCCCAAGGGCATGTGCCCCGACTGCGAGGGCCTCGGCGAGCGCCGGGACTTCGTGCCTGAGCTGCTGGTGCCTGACCCGAGCAAGTCGCTGCTCGATGGCGCAGTGCCGCTCATGAAGCCGCTAAGTAATCTGCGCTGGCGCCACTGGGTCCAGGGCGTCGCCGACCACTATGGCTTCGACCTCGATACGCCGTGGGCTGACCTTACGGAGGAGCAGACGCAGCGCCTGCTGCAGGGCTCGGACGGCAAGCTGATCGAGTTCTACTTCAAGCATCCGCGCTGGAGTTGGGAATGGCGGCACGCCGACGCATGGGAGGGCCTCGCCCCGCATCTGATGCGGCGCTACAAGACGCTGCGGTCACGTATCCTGCGCCGGCAGCTCGAGGACGCCATGCGCATTCAGCGCTGCTCCACATGCGGCGGCAAGCGTCTGCAGCCCTACAGCCTTGGCGTCACCGTGGGCGGGGCCTCGGTCTCGGAGATCACGGCGATGACGGTGGGTGACGCGCGCGATTTCTTCGATGCGCTCAAGCTCTCTAATGCCGACGAAATCGTCGCCGATGACGCGCTCAAAGAGGTGCGCGCGCGGCTGGCTTTCCTCGCGGATGTGGGCCTGCACTACCTGTCGCTCGACCGCACCGCGCCGACGCTTTCTGGCGGCGAGGCCCAGCGCATCAGGCTCGCGAGCCAGGTGGGCAGCGGCCTGGTGGATGTGCTCTACATCCTGGACGAACCGAGCATCGGCCTGCACCACCGCGACCAGGGCCAGCTCCTGAAGACGCTCGAGTATCTGCGCGATCTGGGCAATACCATCATCGTGGTTGAGCATGATGAACAGACCATTCGCGCCGCCGACTACGTGGTGGATTTCGGGCCGGGGGCCGGGCAGCGTGGGGGAGAGGTGGTCGCCCGAGGGAGCGTCCGCGGTCTGATGCGCAGCGCGGCCAGCCTCACCGGGCAGTACCTGTCCGGGCGTCGCGAGATATCCGTGCCTGAGCGTCGCCGGAACGGCAATGGCGCGAAGCTTGTTCTGCGCGGGGCCTCGCACAACAACCTGCGCGGCATCGATGTGCAGTTCCCGCTCGGGCGGCTGATCTGCGTGACTGGCGTGTCGGGTTCGGGCAAGAGTTCGCTGGTGACTGACACGTTGCACCCGGCGCTTGCCAGTCAGCTTCAGGGCGCGCAGGCCCAGCCGGGCGAGCATGACGGGATCGATGGTCTCGAAGCGCTCGAGAAGGTTGTGTTGATCGACCAGGACCCGATCGGTCGCACGCCGCGAAGTAACCCGGCGACCTACGTCGGCGTCTTCGACCGCATCCGGACGCTCTACGCCAGCCTGCCGGAGGCCCGGCAGCGCGGCTACAAGCCCGGGCGCTTCAGCTTCAACGTCCGCGAGGGGCGCTGTCCGGCCTGCGAGGGCAACGGCGCGATCCGGCTGGAGTCGGACTTCCTCGCCGACGTCTGGGTGCAGTGCGAGACCTGCGCCGGGAAGCGCTTCGACGAGGAGACGCTGACTGTCCGCTACCGCGAGCGCACCATCGCCGAAGTCCTCGAGATGGAGGTCGGCGAGGCCCTGGAGCATTTCGCCAACCAACCAAAGATTCGCACCATGCTGCAGATGATGGCGGACGTCGGCCTCGGCTATCTGAAGCTCGGCCAGCCAGCGACGACGCTGTCGGGCGGCGAGGCCCAGCGCGTCAAACTCGCCGAGGAGCTGTGCCGACCGAGGCGCGGCAAGAGCCTCTACATCCTCGACGAGCCCACCACCGGCCTGCACTTCGAGGACGTTCGGCACCTGCTGAGCGTGCTGCAGCGCTTCGTTGACGAGGGCAACACGGTGGTCGTCGTCGAGCACCATCCCGATATCGTCAAGTGCGCGGACTGGGTGATCGATCTCGGTCCCGAGGGTGGTGCCAAGGGCGGCCGCGTAGTTGCGGCCGGGACGCCGGAGTATGTTGCTCGACGGAAGACGTCGCACACCGGAACGATGCTGCGCGAGGTCTTCGATGGGCACCCGGGCGAGGCCATCGACGTGAAGCCCGCGCGCCGCACACGCCTCTTCGACCGCGGCGACATTGAGGTGCACGGTGGCCGCGAGCACAACCTGCGCGGCGTGGACGTGAAGATTCCCCGGCGCAAGCTGACGGTCATTTCAGGGGTGAGCGGTTCGGGGAAGACCTCTCTGGCGCTTGATACCATCTACGCGGAGGGGCAGCGGCGCTACGTTGAGTCGCTCTCCTCATACGCGCGGCAGTTCGTCAGCCAGATGGAGAAGCCCAAGGTCGACCGAGTCAGCGGTCTTCCGCCGGCGATAGCCATCGACCAGAAGCGGCCCTCGCACAACCCGCGCTCGACCGTTGGCACAGTCACCACCATCTATGACTACATGCGCGTGCTCTTCGCGCGACTCGCCACGCCGCATTGCACGGAATGTGGCGCGGAGATAGGCTCGCGCACCGTCGCACAGATCGTCGACGAGATGATCGTCGCGCACGCGGACCAGACCGCGCTGCTGCTTGCGCCGGTCACGCCTCGTGGCAACGAGCAGTACGCCGACTTCCTCGCATGGCTGCACCGGCAGGGGTGGCTGCGCGTTCGCATCGACGGCGAAGTCGAACAACTACCACTGCAACGCAACATCGACCGCCGCCGGCAGCACCAGATCGAAGTGGTCGTCGACCGCGTGCAGATGAGCGCGCGCCACCGTTCGCGACTGGCCGAGGCGGTCGAGAGCGCGCTGGAGTTGTCGGGGGGCACGGTGACGGTCGCGCCCATGGACGACGGGGGCGCCGAGCGGGCGTGGTCCCGGCACTTCTCCTGCGACCAGTGCGGCGCGTCGTTCGAGCCGCTCACTCCGCGCGGCTTCTCCTTCAATCATCGCGACGGCTGGTGCCCGGTGTGCGAGGGCCTCGGCTACCGGCGCGGCGCGGACCCGCGCGCGCTTGTGCCGGACCCAGAGAAGTCGATACGCGGCGGCGCGCTCAGTCCGTGGGGCGAGTTGCCAGACGGGAGCCTGCTGCACCGGATGCTCGCCGCGGTGGCACGCGACACGGGCTTTGATCTGGACACGCCATTCAGTCAGCTCACGGCCGAGCATCAGGACGTCATCTTCTACGGCGCCGGCGACCGCGAGTTCGAAGTCGACGAGGCGCTGTCGGCGCGCTTCCTCGGGCTGATCCCCTCGGTCGAGGAGGCCAGTCGCCTGAGCCATCACTTCCGCCGCAAAGTCGGGCGAGTGGTGCGCAATCTGCCGTGTTCAGCGTGCAAGGGCGGTCGCGTGAAGCCACAGGCTGCCGCCTCGCTCCTGCGCGGGCGGAGCATCATCGATATCTGCACGGTCCCGCTGGGCGAGGCGCTCGGGTTCTTCGAGGCGCTGGAGATCACCGACCGCGAGCGAGCAATGGGCGCTGACATCCTCGATGAGATTCGCCGACGGCTTGGTCTGCTGCTCAATGTCGGCCTTGGCTACCTTGACCTGCACCGCTCCGCGCCCACGCTTTCGGGCGGTGAGAGTCAGCGGGTCAGGCTGGCCGGGCAGATCGGTTCGGGCCTCACCGGGGTGCTCTACGTACTCGACGAGCCGACCGTGGGCGTGCACCCCGCTGACAATGAGAAGACACTCGCGGCGCTGGCGAACCTGCGCGACATGGGCAACACGGCGCTGGTGGTCGAGCATGACGAGCAGACTTTGCGTGCTGCCGATTATCTCATTGACCTCGGGCCGGGGTCGGGTCCCGGGGGTGGTCAGGTGGTGGCCGCGGGAACGGTCGCCGCAGTCTCCCGCTCGCGCCGATCACTGACCGGCCAGTTGCTGGCCGGGACCTTGGCGGTGCCGGTGCCGCTGCACCGGCGGCCGGTCCCGGCTCGCCCACGCAATGGTGGGGCGGATGGTTTCATAAGCATCCTGGGCGCGGCTCACAACAATCTGCGCGAGATCGATGTGCATATTCCGCTGGGTGTGCTGACCGTCGTGACCGGGCCGTCGGGCTCGGGCAAGAGTTCGCTCATCAACGACATCCTCTACCCCGAACTGGCGTATGCGCTGCATGGCGCTCAGACCGTCGGCGGCCTGCACCGGCGCGTGGCAGGCGTCGAGCAGGTCGACGGCGTCATCAACATCGACCAGGCGTCCATCGGCCAGACGCCGCGCTCGGGGCCGGCGACATACACGGGACTGTTCGACCTCGTCCGCGAGCTCTTCGCGATGCTGCCCGAGGCGCGACTGCGCGGCTACGGAGTGGACCGGTTCAGCTTCAACCGCCGCGGGGGGCGCTGCGAGGCCTGCGACGGCATGGGCCGAAGGCATGTGGAGATGCACTTCCTGCCAGATGTCTGGCTCGAGTGCGAGGAGTGTTCGGGGCAGCGCTACAACCGCGAAACGCTTGAGGTGAAGTATCGCGGCAAGAGCATTGCGCAGGTGCTGGAGATGACTGTCGGCGAGGCGCTTGTGCACTTCGACAGCTTCCCACGCATCCGGCACATCCTCCAGACGCTCGCCGATGTCGGCCTCGATTACCTGCCGCTCGGGCAGTCTGCGCCGATGCTCTCGGGCGGCGAGGCGCAGCGCGTGAAGCTCGCGCGCGAGTTGGCCCGGCCCAGTCGCGGGCGCACGATCTACCTGCTCGACGAGCCCACCACCGGCCTGCATCGTGCCGACGTCATCAAGCTTCTTGAGGTGCTCGGCAGGCTGGTCGAGGCGGGCAATACTGTCGTCATCATTGAGCACAACCTCGACGTCATCAAGTCCGCCGACTGGCTGATCGACCTTGGCCCGGGCAGCGGCGACGCGGGCGGTCGGCTGGTGAGCGCAGGCGCTCCCGAACGGGTCGCGCAGTCGAAGCGCTCGGCCACGGCTCCGTTCCTGCGGGCGGCGCTGGAGGCAAGTGAACGGCGCGAGCTGGTCTTCAAGCAAGTTACCGGGCCGCCACGCGGCAAGGCCGACCGCGAAGCCTTGGCGGCGCTTGCCGCCGACGTGGAGCGCCCGTGGGAGAGCGATGGCGAGGCGTGGCATCTCGGGCCGACGACGCCCGTGGGTGATGAGCGGCAGTGGGAGCCGGGCACGCTGCGGACCTTCATCGACGCCGTCGGCGCGGCGAGCGGGCACAAGCCGACCTGGGCGGATCGTCAGCACGTAACGTTCCCCGGCGCGGGTGGCAAGGACTGGTGGGCCCGGGCGCGCACCGACTATGTCTGGGATGTGCGGCTGCAGTTGCGGACGGGCAAGGGGCGCTTTGATCAGGACGATCTGGCGGACAGGTTTGCGCTGCCCACCTGGAACGAGATCGACGGGCTGCCTCACTATGGCAGCGGCTCACGGGTGCGGGTGCGCACACGCGGGCGCTCGTTCGACACGATCACGATCTGGGGGTTCTACCAGCACGAGCTGGACACCGACGAGTTCCGCAGGTTCGTCCGCGAATGCTGGGAGAGCTACCACGAGGCGACTGACGGGGAGGGCGGCTGATGGATTACGAGTTCCCGCCCGCGGCACTTTTCAAGACCATCTCGCACTGTCGGCGTTGCGAGCAGACGCCGCGGATTGACGGGCACCTGGGCGAGTGGTCGAGCGCATTCGCGCTCCCGCCTCTGCATGAACTCGGGGGTGGGCGGGGATACGCGAACCTGTCGATGGGTTGGGATGAGCGCGGGCTGTACGTTGCGGCGGAGGTCCCGCGCGTTGAGCCCGTGGTGGTGAATCGTCAGAACCCGGCGGCGGGCGATGCGCTCGAACTGTTCATCGACACCCGGGCGGGGCAGACCGGTCATCGCGCGACGCAGTTCTGCTACCATCTTTGGGCGTTGCCCGGCGGCGGCGCGGGGCGGCGGAATGCCGTCATCTGGCAGACGCCCATCCGGCGGGCGATGCGCCGCTCGGCACCGCTGGCTGCCGGTGACACGCGCGTTTCAGCGCAGCAGGATGCCGAGAGCTACGGTCTGGAAGTGGCCCTGGACGCCGATGCACTACTGGGTCTGGAGGCACGTCCGGGGGCGCGAATTGCAGTCGCCATCGTCATGCACGATGTGCACAACGGGCGCCAGTTCTGGGGCACCACGCGCGACTTCCCCTACGAGCGTGACCCATCCACATGGGGCATGGTCGAGCTGGTGGACGGCCCGGCGCCGAAGGTCTGAGCGGAGTCCGGACGAAGTATCCGGTGACGCTCGCCGTATCTCACGTTGATGGGCGAACTCCGCATCGGGGAGATGATGCCCGCGTGACTACCGTGCGGCGCATGAGAATGTTGGGGCTGGGGGTGGCCTGCGCAGCCGCGTTGCTCACGAGCTGCCGCAGTAACCCCGGTCGTGCTGATGCTGACGGCGCAACCATGCTCTTCAGCTTCGAGGACCCCGCTGAACTGGCGGCGTGGGAACTGCGGCAGTGCACCGGCGAGGTGGTCGCCGAGCACGCGGCCGATGGCGTGAGCAGCCTGAAGCTCACAAGCGACGGGGGCGGGCGTGGATTTCCGGGCATGTATCTGGTGAAGGGCGGCGCGTGGCCAGGCGCTGACTGGTCGGCCTCGCAGGCACTGGAGCTGGATATCTACAACGCCACCACCGGCCCAATTCGACTGTTCGTTACCCTCTTCGATTCCCCCGACCGCACCGCCGGCCGCTCAAAGAACCAATTCGACCTGGAACCCCTGCAGCCGAGTCACATCCGGATAGACCTCGGGCAGGTCGCCCGTCGCGGCGGCGGCCTCAATCTTCAGACCATAGGCGAACTGGCGATCTTCATCGCGGGTTCGGCAGACCCCGCAATGCTTTTTATCGATCGCATTGCGCTGGTCAATGTCGACATGCGGGCCCCGGATCTCGTCGTCTCCCCGCGAAGCTTCTCGCCCAACGGCGACGGCTGGCAGGAACAGATTGAGGCGCGCGCCGAGCTGCCGGTGGACATGCAGTGGGAGCTGACCATCACGGGTCCCGAGCGGCTGCAGGTGCGAGCGTTTGAGGGGCGTGGCACCGCGGTGGAGGTGACCTGGGACGGCACTGACGACGCGGGCAATAGCGTCGAGCCCGGGCGCTACGAGATCTCGCTGCGGGCGACCCCGGCCGGCGGTGAGAAGCCTCCGCGGGTAATCACGCGCGTCACGGTGACTGACGATCCGCCGCCTGCGTATCTGGTCTGGTCGCCGCCGGTCTCACAGAAAGTGCGTCGCGACAGTCTCGCGGGCACACCGGTGGGTGAGGACGGGATCCGGGCGGCCGGCGCGCGCAACGAGCGAGTAGCCTTCCAGCTAGTGATCTCGCCGACCGACCGAGACCTGGAGTCGGTGGCGATCGAGGTCGAGGACCTTGCCGGCCCGGATGGTGCGGTGATCGCCGCCGACGCGGTCGAGGTGTTGCGCGAGGCCTTCGTGCAGGTCAACGAGCCATCCCACCGCGACTGGGAGCCTGGCCTGTGGTGGCCGGATCCGCTCCCACCGTGGACGCCGACCGATGTCGCGGTTGAGGATCGACACCAGCCCGTCTGGCTGGAAATCGCGGTGCCGGCGGATGCGCCCGCGGGCGAGTATGTGGGCGCGGTCACGATCCGGCCCGAGGGTCGCCCGGCAGCGCGTGTGCCAGTGGCGCTGACCGTCTGGGATTTCGCGCTGCCGATGCCGCGCAGTCTGCTGACGTTCTTCCCGCTGTACCTGCCCTCTATCGCCGGCCAACACCTGCTGCCTGAATTCACCGTCGAGGGCGAGGCCCGGGAGGGTGCGCGATGTGTGCGCTTCGAGGGGGAGGGGACCGGTGACGCGGTTCTGTACGAAATGCTGCGCCCCGGCCTGCAGCCTAATCGTAAGTACACGGCGGGAGTCTGGGCGCGGGCTGCCGGTGCGGGCTCGACTGGCGCTGTCCTGCGGGTGAAGATCGTCTACCGCGACAAGTCGATACCGTCCGACGTGTGGGAGGCGAAGTTCCCGGCGGGCGAGCACGACTGGCAGTCGCGCGAGGTGACCGTGAGGGCAAAGGGGCCGGAGCGATTCATCCTCGTGCAACTGATGCCGGGCGAGGGCGGCACCGTCTGGCTCGACGACGTCTCTCTGTGCACTGGAGGGCGCGACAACCTGATCTCCAACGGCGGTTTTGAGGACTCGCGCCCTGGGCTCTGGCAACTCGACGCGCCCGACCTGCCTGGGCTTGTGGAGTTGCACGAACGCTACTACCGCCTACTGGTGGACCACGGCATGAATCCCGCGGAGATGCCGGTGGCGTGGGACGACGAACGCATCGACGAGTACGCCACCGACCCGGCCGTCAACCATATCCGGCTGCCTTTCCGGGCGAGCTGGCAGATGGGCGATTTCCCCGCGGAGGACATCGCGCGCCTCGAGGCGGTCGTCGCGCGGGCCAGTGCCGGCGGCTGGCTCGACAAGACGTTCCTCTATCCGCTGGACGAGCCAGCGGAACCGCAGTATGCGCGGGTGCGCGAGGTCGCCGAGCGCGTCCGTCAGATCGCGCCGGATGTTCCGCTGCTCATCACCGAGCAGTATGAGGAGCAGCTCGCGGACATCATCGACATCTGGACGCCGGTCCTGTCGCGCATGGACCTCGATCAGCTTGCCGAGCGGCAGCTTGGAGGCGAGGTCTTCTGGTGGTACACGATGGTGAACCCGCGCGCGCCATATCCGACCTTCCTGGTCGACGACTACGGGACGGCGCCACGCGTCCTGCCGTGGATGAACGCGCGCTTCAATATACTCGGGCTCCTGTACTGGAACACGACGCAGTGGCGGGCGGTCGGCGATCCCTGGGAGAACATGCTGACGCTACCGTGGGCGGGCGCGAACGGCGATGGCTCGTTGCTGTACCCCGGGTCGCGCGTCGGGTTCGCCGGGCCGGTGGCGTCGCTGCGCCTGAAGCTGATCCGCGAGGGCATTGAGGACTACGAGTATCTGGTGCGCCTGCGGGAGTTGGTGAACCGGAAGGCGGGAGTTGAGGCCCAGCCAGACGGCTCCGACCCGGGCGCGGCGCGTGTCGCGGAGATTTGCGGGGACCTCTTCACCAGGCCAGCCGACTACACCACTGACGCGCTGGTGCTTGAGCGGATGCGAGTGCGCGTTGCCGAGGAGATCGTGGGGCTGCAGACGGAGCTTGGCGAGTAGCTCCGAGCGCGGATCCTCCACGGTACATACACAGCGGCGGCGCGCATATGCGCGCCGCCGCCTGGTTTGCGGTGTGCTGGCCGGTTGGTCAGTTCTCGTCGCGCGTCCCGTAGCGGCGCTGGGCGATGCCCATCTTCTGCAGGGCGCGCTCAGCGGCATTGGCGACCATCGGGTTCGGGTCGCGCACGACCTCCACCAGGATCGGCGCGGCCTCGGGGTCTTTGAGTTCTCCGAGGGCCTGCACGGCAGCCCATCGCACGTCCTGGTCGGGATCGTTGATCAGCTTGGCAAGCGCCTCGAGCGAACCGCCCGCAGCCGCACGACCGAGCTGCTCGGCGGCGACTCGCCTGACGTCAGCGACAGCGTCCTGGGTCGCTTTCATGAGTGCGACTTCTACGGAGAGCGACGGGGGCGACCAGCCGAGAGCGATGACCGCCGACCGGCGCACGCGTGACACTTGATCCTCCGTCGCAGCCTCCGCGAGATCGTCCACGGCTGCCTCGTTCGGCACCGTGATCAGCGCACGGGCTGCCCACCAGCGGACCAGTTCGCTCTCGTCGTGCAGAGATTTGCCGAGCAGCGGGGCTGAGCTCTCCTCGCCCAGATAGCCGAGGCCCTGAGCGGCGAGCGCCCTGACCTGCGCGGACGGGTCGTCCGCCAGCGCCTTCGTCAGTGGGGCCAGGCCGTCAAGGTTGGCCGGCCCGGGCTTGTCCGTCTCCTCTTTGGTCATTGCGCGGCTGAGATCGGCGAACTTCTGCTGCTGCGGATTGGTGCCCGCGCAGATCACGCCAATCACGCAGGCGGCGGCGGCGCGGGCATCGGCGTCCGGGCTCGTCTGGAGTATCTTGACACACGCGGGTAGCGCGTCGGCGCCCTCCTGATGCAGCTTCATCATGACCTGGGCGCTCACGTCGTCCCCTTCGTCGCCCAGTTGAGCGGCGGCCCACTCGTAGGCGGCCTGCTTATCGTCGCTGTTGAAGTAGACCTCCATCAGAGTGCGGAAGCCACCCGCTCGCATCGTGGCATCATCGGATCTGCGCAGCTTCTCCAGGGCTGCTGTCAGCTCTGGCGATGGCTTCGCGTTGCCCAGTGATTCGAGCGCCTGCTGACGGACTTCCGGCTCGGGGTCGTTCACCGCAGCGTTGGCCAACTCGGGCAGCGCCTGGTCAGCCAGCACGCCCAGACTCCCGGCGGCCTGGCGCCTGACCTGAGCATCCTCACTTATGGCCAGAATCTTGCGCATGACACTGAGCGCCTTGGCAGCGTCCTCTTCGTTGCCCTGCAGAGCAATGAAAGAGAGCGTCTCCATGTCGGTATCGGAGTAGAACTTGCGGGGGTCGACCTGATCGGTCGACAGTGCCTGAGCCTGATCCTCGGCTGACGGCGGCTCCTGGTCAGACGTCTGTGTGTCGGGTGCCGAGGCGTCATGGCCATCCTGCATATGCTGGTCGGAGACCTCCTCAGTTACGTCTTGAGGCGCCTCCCCCTTGCAGCCCGCGAGGTAAAACGCAAGGAGCACTGCCACTGCTATTGCCAGAACGATTGACTTGGGTCGCATTCCCAACCTCGTCCTCTCCAGCTTGGTCTCTTTACATCCGCGCGCCCGGACCGTCTCACGGGCGGCAGCATTCACGCAAGTGCCCGGAGGCACCGTACACCCTTCAACGCGCATCCCATCACATCTAGTTCCCGCCACAGGTCGCCGAAAGCAGTCGCTTTGCCGCGTCCAGGATGACTCTCTCGGTCTCGGGCGCGAGCATTGTCTTCCCGTAGTAGCGGATTGCGGTCAGAACTTCGTAGCCACCCTCGTCGTACGCGGCCGCCGTAGGGACGTAGCCGACGCTATCGTTGGTGTAAGCGGCCACCGCAGTCTGAGCGCACGGTGAGGCCGCTTCGATGTTGAGCGCGTATTCCACGAACACCTCGCCCGGCAGCCCCACCACGGCCAGGTCGCCCACGCGCACGACCTGGACTTCGTAGTCAAGCGTCAGCCCCGTCGCCTCTCGCGCCGCGAGTTCCACGATCTGCTCGCACCACGCGACCCCCCCGTCCAGCATCATGCGCACACCATAGTTTGCCTCGTCCCAGCCCTCCTCGCGCGCCTGCACCGCCACCTGCAGGTCCGCTCGGGCTTCATCGGCTGGCGGCGGGTCCTGCAGCGGTAGCGCGACGGTCTCAGACGCGACTGCCACCTGCGCGTCAGTGGTCGCCGGCACGTTCTCCAGCGCGTCGCGCACCGCTTCGGCCAGCATCACGCCGAGGCGCTCGGCCACGTCCCAGCCGTTGCGCCAGTTGCAGTTGATGTTGCCGCAGCACCCCTGGGCGAAGAGAGCGACCGCTCCGGGATACATCTGCTCAACCGCCTGCCGGGCATAGCCTGGCCAGTCCGCGCTGATGAGCGTGTTGTCGCCACCCATGACCACCGCATGCGCGGGGTGGCACATCCAGATGGCCAGCGGCGTACCATCGGGGCTCTCCACGCGGACCGCGTCGACGTGCTTGCCGCATACGCCGAGGGGGTTCTCGCCGA
>JALGSU010000018.1 GCA_029821735.1 Candidatus Zipacnadia bacterium
TGAAGACTGCATGGATTCGCTTTCTCACGCACTGCTGCGCTCAGCGGGTCGAGTCCCTCAGCGGCCCGCTATCGTTTTCGGAGAGACAACCATCTCCTACGAGCAACTCGCGGCTGCAGTTGAGCGACTCGCGGGGGGGTTGCACGCGCTGGGGATCGGCAAGGGCGACCGCGTCGCGATCGTCATGCCCAACTGCCCACAGTTCACGATGGCCTATTTCGCCATCACGCGCCTCGGAGCAGTGGCGGTGCCATTCAACCCGATGCTCACGCTTGGCGAAGCGGGCTACATCCTGGCCGATTCGGGAGCGAAAGCAGTCGTCGCGGTCGCAGTGACCGCGCCGCTGGCGGTGGGGCTGGCCGAGCAGACTCCGGGTGTCGAGCACGTGATTATCAGCGGCGATGAGACTCCCGAAGGCGCGCTGAGTTTCGAGGCGCTGCTGGCCTCCGAGGCGACGGAGCTGCCTGAACCGCCAGAGCGCGGTGACCTGGCCGCCCTGCTCTACACATCGGGGACGACCGGCCGGTCCAAGGGTGCCATGCTCAGCCATGGGAACCTGCTGACCAACGCGGAACAGGCGTTCGCCGGCGTGGACCTGAATGACGACGATATCATCTTCGCGACATTGCCCTACTTCCATTCGTACGGCGCGCTTGTGTGCATGATCCTGCCGGTCTTCGCGGGCATCCCCGCAGTCGTGGTGCCCAAGTTCGCCAGCCTGCCGGTGTTGCAGGCCCTGGAGGCCAGCCGGGCGACGTTCTTCCCAGCAGTGCCATCGATGTTCGCGGTGCTGGCGGCGGTGAAGACGGAACGGACCTTCGACCTCTCGGCGCTGCGGAAGTGCGTTTCGGGCGGTGCGCCCCTGACTGCGCAGATCCAGGAGGGCTTCGAGGCGCGCTACGGATCGCCAATCATGGAGGGCTACGGGCCGACCGAGGCCTCACCAGTTATCAGCTTCAACCCAAGCGTTGAGGCGCGCAAGGCGGGCAGCGTCGGTCCGCCATTGCCGGGCGTGGAAGTGGATATCCGCGATGACGACGGCGTGCCGGTTCCGGTGGGCGAAGTCGGGGAGATATGGGCGCGTGGCGACAACATCATGCAGGGCTACTGGAATGACGAGCAGCAGACGGCGGACACGCTCAAGGACGGCTGGCTGCTGACCGGCGACATGGGCCGGGTGGACGAAGATGGCTACCTGTTCATCGTGGACCGCAAGAAGGACTTGATCATCGTCGGCGGCCTGAACGTCTATCCACGAGAGGTCGAGGACTGCATCCTGAGCCTTGAGCAGGTGCGCGACGTCGCGGTTGTCGGCATGAAGTCGCCGATGCACGGCGAGCGAGTGCGCGCCTGCATTGAACTGCATGAGGACCAGGAACTTGATCCGCACACGGTTGTGGAGTGTTGCTCCGAGCGTCTGGCGCACTACAAGGTGCCGCGCTGGGTGGATATCTTCGACCAACTGCCGCGCAATACCATCGGCAAGGTTCTCAAGCGCGAGCTACGCGAGATCCCGCCGCAGCAGAGCTGAACGAATGCGCCGATTCACGATCCGGAGAGGACCTGCTGTGCGAGGCTATTACAGGACAGCCATGAGCGCGGTCCTGCTGCTGGCGGCCATGACGGTTGTCGCCGCCGCACCCGTGCTCGATGGAACGAAAGTAGTTGAGAAGCAGTTCGACAACGGCTTCCGACTTATCGTGAAGCCGGAACACCAGTGGGGACTGGTGTCGATGGGGCTGTACATCCGCGCCGGCTCGGTCTGCGAGACCGATCAGGAGGCGGGCACGGCCCACCTGCTTGAACATATGCTCTTTGAGTCCACCGACCGCAGCGACGGTCAGCGGATTGGCCCGGCCATCGAGGGAATGGGCGGGAGCATCAACGCCCGCACCACTCGCGATTTCACGCACTTGGACATAACCGTCGCCAGCCAGTATGGCGACGAGGCGCTGGCTATGCTGGCGCAGGCTGTCTTCGAGATCGAGATCAGCGACGCGGCCGTGGCTCGCGAACGGGAGATCGTCGCCCGCGAGCTGACGGACCGTGCCTCGTACGCCGAGGGCTCGCTGGATGATCTTATCTGGGACACAGCTTTCACCGCCCATCCCTACCGGCGTGGAATTGGCGGTACGCCGGAGGCAGTCGCTCGCATCACCGCCGCCGGGCTTACGGACTTCCACGCGCGCTGGTATGTGCCGGCGAACATGGCGCTGATCGTGGCCGGCGACGTTGAGGCCGACGCCCTGACTGCCCGCGTGGAGGAGCTGTTCGGCAGCCGACCGGCCACCGGGTTCGAGTTGACAATACCCCCGGCCGAAGCTCCGCCGACCGAGGTCCGCACCGCGGTCAAGACGCGCCCGAGCGGCACGACGCTGCTGACCTTCGCATGGCAGGCGCCGGGCATCGACAAGAAGACTGATGTGTGCGCGATGGACCTGATCTACACGATCCTCGGCGAAGGCGCGTTCGGGCGGTTGTACACGTCGCTGGAGGAAAGCGGGCTGGGTCTGATGACCAGCGTCGACTACCTCACGCAGAGGTATCCGGGGCTGGTCATGATCACCGTCCTGACCACACCGGGAAATGACCTACAGGTCCGCGGCGCGGTGCTCGCCGAAGTGCAGCGTCTTCGCGACGAGCCCGTCACCGAAGCGCAACTCGCCCGCGCCAAACGGCTGCTGCGGGTCGCGTATGCATTCAACAACGAGGCCTACAGCGACCAAGTCGGGACGCTGGGCTTCTATGAAGCCATCGACACACACCGCTTCGCGATTGACTACGTCGATCTGGTGAACGCAATCACAGTCGAGGACATCACGCGCGTGGCGCAGACCTACTTGTCACTGGACGCTTACACACTGGTTATCATTCGCCCTGAGACGCGCCCGGGCGAGACCGAGGAGGCACACCTGCGATGCGACGACATGCCTCCGGTTGGGTAACCTGTCTGATCGCTCTGACACTGGCGGGTGCCGCGGCGGCAGCGCCCGTTACGCGCACCACGCTGGCGAACGGCCTGACGGTGCTGGCTGTTCAGAATGACTCCGTAGTGGTCGCGGGGGCCGGACTGCTGGTGCGCGTATCTGCACTGGATGAGGCCACCTACGGCATCGGCTCACGCGCAATTCTGCAGCAGGCTATCCTCACCATCGGCCACCAGGAACTCACTGGCCTGGAAGAGGTCGCCTCTGCCACCATCAGCCGCCGCTCGAACTTCACGGTGCATACCGACCATGACACGGCTGAGGCAAGCATGGGTGTTGTTATCGAGGAGCTTGAGCCCGGCCTCGCTCGCCTCCGCAGCTACATGTTCGCCCCGCCGCTGACCGAGGAGACCTTCGAGAGCGCCCGCGAACTGGTGCACCAGGGCTTTGATTCCACGCACCGCTCACCGGTGCAGGCGACCTATGACCTCTTCCGCGCCGCTTACTACGGGTCGGGGCCACTGGCGGGCCCGCTCGACGGCGATCATGAGGATTTCGACGCCGTGACGCTCGAGCGGATGCAGGCGCTACACGCCGAGAGATACACGGCGGCCAACTCGATCCTGTGTGTTGTCGCGCCGCTGCCGGTGGCCGACATCGCTGCCGCGGTCGAGCGCGTCTTTGGCGACATGCCCGCGTCCGAGCCCTCCGCCCCGACACCTGCGCCGGCGCTTCCCGCCGAAGCTCTCGTGGAGGTCTCGGGAGCCAGCGACCTGGGGCAGAGCTCCGTTGTGGTGGGTGTGCCGATGGCCGATCCGGCCGCCGAGGACTACGTGGTCGGCGAGTTGATCGCCCAGCTGCTCGATGGGCCGGGAGGCAGGCTGCGCCGCGATCATGCACTTCTGCAGAGCCTCGGCCTCGCGATCCCCTCGCGGCTCCTGGAGACGCATTACCCCATCCGGCCACTGCCCATCCCGCTCACGCGTCAGCCTTACCTGGCGGTCCACGCCCTGTGCGCGCCCTCCAACATCGAGCGCACGCGCGCCGGTCTGCTGCGCCAGTTGCTGGCGCTGCGCACCGGCTCGGTGGCCGATGCGGAACTGGTGCTGGCACGCAAGCGCCTCATCAACATCAACGCGCTGAGCTACCTGGACCCGTCGAGTGCGGCGGTTCACCTGGCCCAACGCGAGGCGCTCGGGATGCCCGTGGAGACCGATACGGAATACGCCACCCGCGTCGCCGCGATCACGGCCGAGGACCTGACTGCCTACGCGTTGAAGCATTTCACCAGACACGCGGTCGGCCTGCAGATGCCGGAGATGTGAGAGCCGGGGAGGAAGACGCCATGATCGATGGAGTCAAGATAAAGCAGCTCACCCGCCACGTTGATGATCGCGGGTACCTCATGGAGATTCTGCGCGATGATGATGACATGTTCATCGAGTTCGGGCAGGTCTACGTCTCCGCAGTCTTCCCCGGCGTGGTGAAAGCGTGGCACTGCCACGAGATCCAGACGGACAGCTTTTGCGTGCTGAGCGGCAACGCCAAGGTTGGCCTCTTCGATGACCGCCCCGATTCGCCCACCTGCGGGCAAGCTCAAGCCGTGATCTGCGGCGAATTGAGGCCGCTCGTTGTGCAGATCCCCCCGATGGTGTGGCACGGTTTCGCAGCAGTTGGCGGCGAGACGGCACTGGTGCTCAACGTCCCCACTGAACACTACAACGCGGACAACCCCGACGAACTGCGGCGCCCTCTGCATGACCCCGATATCCCGTTTGAGTGGTTCACAGAAGGCGGATAGCGGCGGTAGCCTCTCTGCCGCGAGACTTTACCTTTACGGGTAAGTTATGATACAATCATAGGACCTCACACGAGGTAGGGGCGAATGGAGATTCTGTTCCGCGGTAACCGCGAGTACAAGCTCTGCACGCGCGAGAAGAAGGCAGTCAAGGAGTTGGGTAAGTCCAACGCCGACAAGCTGCAAATCCGTCTCGCCGCCCTGAGCGCAAGTGCGAACCTGCTGGAGTTCAGGAGGGACTTCCCGGAAGCGCGATGCCATGAGCTCAGAGGGGACCGGCGGAGGTGCTTCGCAGTGGACCTGCATGGCACGTTGCGTATGATCTTTCGTCCCGAGCACGACCCGCGACCGACGTTGCCTGACGGAGGCATCGACCTCGGCGCGGTGACCAGAATCGAGATCGTCGAGGTGGTAGACTATCATGAATAGAAACTCGTGGGTACACTTGCCTGATCACGCGGTGCCGCCCGGCGCGGTACTTGCTGACCGGCTGGAGTATCTGGGCATGACCCAGAGCGATCTGGCCGGTCGCATGGGCCGTTCAGAAGCCAAAATCAGCCAGATCATCAACGGGACGAAGAGCATCACCGCCGAGACCGCGCTCCAGCTTGAGCGGACGACCGCTACGTCCGCGGACACGTGGCTGCGCCTGCAGGCTCAGTACGACGCGACGCGCGCTCGGCTGGAGGATCGCGAGCGTCTCCTGCGCGAGGAGAAGGATACCGCGCGGGCATTCCCTTACGCAGAGATGGCGCGACGCGGATGGGTGCCCGACACGCGGATGGTCGTCGAGCGCATCGAGCATCTTCTGCACTACCTGGGCGTCACATCGCTGACGCTGGGCATGGATCAGTTTGCGGCCGCGTCCCCCATGTTTCGCGTGGCACGATGCAAGGAGCCATCCGAGTGCGCGCTGGCAGTGTGGTTGCGGCAAGGGCAGATTGAGGCGCGGAACACCGAGACAGAGACATTCAGCAAGAGGGCGCTGGAGCGGGTGCTGCCCGCTCTGCGCGCGATGACCCGCGAGGACCCCACAAAGTGCTTCGGAGCCCTGCGCGCAACCCTCGCCGAGTGTGGAGTTGCTGTTGTCGTGGTACCGCCGCTGAAGGGAACTCACGTACAAGGTGCCACCCAGTGGCTGGCCCGCGACAAAGCCATGATCGAGCTGAGCGGTCGCTACAAGTGGGCGGACGTGTTCTGGTTTGACCTATTCCACGAAATTGGTCATCTGCTCATACACGACAAGTCCAATAGAATCTTTGTCAGTTTCAGTGACGGCGATGGAGACGATGAGCGAGAGGCCGAGGCCGACCAGTTCGCAGAAGAGATACTTATCCCGCCTCGCGAACACGACCGTCTGCTCGCCCTGCGCCCATATAGCGCGGCCAGAGTGACCCAATTCGCGAGAGAGATCGGGGTCGGCCCAGGGGTCGTCGTTGGGCGTCTTCAGCACGACCGTGAACTTCCACCGACTCACTTGCACGGCCTCCGGGTGAACTGTATCTGGCATGAGGGTCACGCGCCGCCCTCTGCATGACCCCGATATCCCGTTTGAGTGGTTCACCGAAGGCGGGTAGCGACAGCCGAGGCGAAGATGGCGGGAGGCCCACGATGGACTGGCAAGCTCAAGCGAAATACTTCCTCGAGCACGAGACTCAATTCCATCTTGGCATGCTTCCCACGGAGCAGCCCCACCCGAAGACGAAGGGTCTGGCCGAACTGCTGCAACAGGATGTGGCGGCAGGGCTGCGGATGCTGCTGGCCATAGACCAGGACGTCGCGGCGACGGCATCGCGTGTCTTCGCCAGCGAGCAGTTCGCGCAGCTTGTGCAGGTGATGTCGGAGACGCTGAGCGCGGGGGGGCGAATATGCTTCTCCGGGTGCGGCGCCACCGGACGGCTGAGCATCCTGCTCGAAGCATGCTGGCGGCACTACTGGCAAAATGGCGACCGCGCCAATCAGGTCCGCAGCATCATGACCGGCGGCGACTACGCGCTGGTCCGGTCGGTGGAGAATTTCGAGGACTACGCGTCCTTCGGGCGACAGCAAGTGAAGGAAGCGGGGCTGGGCGAGGGCGACGTGCTGGTGGCGATCAGCGAAGGCGGGGAGACGTCGTCGGTCATCGGCACGATCTGGGAGGCGCACGAGCGAGGCGCCCGGACGTTCTTTGTGTTCAACAACCCCGCTGAGATCCTGGCCGAGCATATCGAGCGGTCGCGAGAAGTGATTGAGTCGCCCGCGGTCGTGATACTGGACATCTGCTCCGGGCCGATGGGCGTTACCGGCTCGACGCGCATGCAGGCGACGACGGCCGAACTGCTCATCGTGGGAGCGGCCCTGGAGCTTGCGCTTGCCGAGGTCGATCCTGACGCAGCCGACGGGCGCACCCCACAGGACTTCGCGGAGAACTTCCGCGAACTGCTCGCCGACTTGGCCGAGCCCGCGGCGGTCGCGGCCATGGCCGAGTGGGTCGGGTTCGAGCGGGACCTCTACGAAAACAAAGGGCTGGTCACGTACTTCGCCGATAGCTGTCTTCTGGACATCTTCACCGACACAACCGAGCGCGCACCGACATTCATGCTTCCACCGTTCCGGAAGTCTGACGACGCGGTGTCGCCGCCGTCGTGGGCGTTCGTCAAGAGCCCGCTGCTGTCAACGGCCGATGCCTGGCAGCGAGTGCTGGGCCGCGAGCCGCGGTGTCTGGCTTGGGACCGAGACCTCTACGTTGAGCTGGGCGCACCTGCCCACGTGCACGAGAACCCGCCGCGGCTGGATGCGACCGAGATCCAGAAGTTCCCGATCGGCAGGGAAGACGATCCATCCCGGTACGGCGCCACGGCAAACGCAGCAGTTCTGGCGGTGCTGGCGGCGGCGGTGGCTGGCGGGGAGGACGCGTCTGGACTGCTGACGGCTTTCGCGGCGGCCTCAGGTCCGTTCGCGGCGCGTGCAGCGGTGGTCATCGGGGAAGAAGCCCCCCAAGTGGGGAGCGTCGAACCGGTCTACCACATCCCCTGCAGAATCCCGGCGACGCCGCTGCGGCTTTGGGAGCGGCTGGCGGTCAAGCTGCCCTTCAACACCGTCTCGACCGCGACTATGGGGTGCATGGGTCGGGTGGAGAGCAACTGGATGGTGCACGTTGAGACCACAAACAAGAAACTGATTGACCGCGGCTCGCGGCTGATTTCAGAGCTTGCGGGAGTGGACTACGAGACAGCTTGCTACGCATTGCACGAGACGAACGAGGAACTGCGGAAGACCGCGCATGCCGGTCAGAAACGAGTGTCACCGGTGATGCTCACGATCCAGAAACTGCGGCGGTGACGGCCAACACCCAGGCGGGCGTGCTCCGGATCGCCACCCGCCACGCTGGACGTTCGAGAACGTAATGAAGTGAAGCTGCTTTGACCATCTGCCCATACCTCGGCCCCATCCCGCTTCGGGGTGGGGCCGTTGCTTTGCAGGACCCGACTTCAGTTCTATACTGAAGAGGTACGCTGCCGCAGTGATGGCGAGAACTGGGAGAGTGAGTCAGATGGCCGGGCAGCCCCCCGATCAACCCATTCGCGTTTTGCTGGACAGCTTCCACGACGCGTCTCAGTCTGAGGCCATGGGTGAACTCAGAAGCGCCGGGATGGCGCTGACACTCAGCAGACGACGGCTGACGGCTGGAGCCCTGCGCCGGTATCATGTGCTCGTCGTCAGGACTCATACTCCGAAGCGCTTCACCGCCGCGGAACTGCAGGCCATCGAGGCATTCGTGGCCGAGGGCGGCGGCCTGCTGCTCACCTCTTCCGCGCCGCGTTTCGAACTGAGCACGGGCCGCCCCGCCAGCGAGATGCCCGCGCAGACCGTGGCCGCGCTCTTCGGCTACCGCTTCCTGAGCGCCGACGAGACCTCGGGGACGCCGCGCCTCGATCGCCGATTCCGCGTGGGCTTCGCACGCGAGGACGTGACGGTGGCAAGCAACGCCCCGGCTGGCTTTGGCCCTCACCCGCCAGACATGGGCGCGTGGCTGCCCGTCGAGGCGCCCGAAGGAGCTGAACCGCTGCTCATGCACCGCCGCACGCGCCAGCCGCTGGCGGCGACGTCAGCGCATGGCGCGGGAAGAGCGTGCGTGGCTGGCGAGCCGCTCGGACACGTCAACGCTGCGTGCCATCTCGCGCCGCTCGTGCGGTGGCTGGCGCGCGATGCGGAGCAGCGTTCGGGACACAAGATCCCGGAGACCGCCGGGCCCGCACCCAGACACAAGCGCTTCGCGGGGATCGACGTCTCGTACGACGCGACCGCTGAGGACGTTCTCGACGACACGCTGGCGATCGTCCTGCGCGCCCGCGAGCAAGTGCTCAAGCTGCTCGGGTCGAAGCGCCCGCTGCCGGACGAGTGCGCTCTGGTGGACGGCTGCATACAGACCGAGGGCTGGTGGAACCAGGGACGGATCGGGTGCCGAGGCGAACCGTGGACGGTCGCATGGGACACGGCATTCAATGCCGTCGCGCAGATGGTCGAGCTCTATCACACCGGGGAGATGTGCGTGTCTCTCTTCCCCGAAGGCACGCTGATGCGCTTTCTGTCGATCGAGGTTCTGCGCCGGATGGGTTACGGGGATCAGGCTGATCGACTGCATGAGATGGCGCTGGCGCTGTATGACGAGGACGATCCCAAGCACGTCGGCGGCGATCTCGCCCGGATCTACTGGGCCACCGAGAAATGGCACCCGAAGGGCTATTGGACGCTGGATCGACTCGTGAGCCGGTTCGGGATGGGGCTCTTCAAGCGCTTGTATGAGGTGCTGCCCGAGAAGGAGCCTGTCAGGGACCTGCCCACCCATACCTGGTACAGCGACAAGATGATCTACTATCTGAGCCTGGCAGCCGGCGAGGATCTGTTCCCCTGGTTCGCGGAGATCGGCACCACCGTGCACCCTATCCCGATCATCAAGCCTGACGACAAGCGGGCGAAGTCGGCTTTCCGCGAGTGCGCGATCGAGGCAGCTCGGACGGGCAGCGCGTCGGAGCGGATGGACGCCATCGGCGGGCTGGCGAGACTGGAAGAGAAGGAGCGGAGCAAGCTACCTCGCCGGGTGGCTGAGTTGGTGGCTGGCGTGCGCATGGCCGACGACGATGACGCGCGCGCGGCCCAGGTACTGAGCCGCATCATGAAGCGCAAGCCGGACTCGCAGGACGCGGCACTCGCGGGCCTGCAACTCGCATCCCTGGGCACCCCGGACGCGTGTCGGCGGCTGCCCGCTCTGGCCGCTGGTGAGGACACGCGCTTCCGGCTGTGGTCGGGGTATGCGCTGAGCAAGGCGGGGCGCGCGGACGCCGAGCTGGCGGTGAGCACGGTCGGCGGGGTGGACGTGCAGCTCTACACCGACCTCGAGATCCACGCCAGGGCCGAGGGCTACGAGGTCGCCAACGTCGTCTCGACGGTGGGCTGGGCGCAGTTCCCGCACGGCAGCTTCGCGACGCGGTTCTTCGTCTACTGGGTGCACACCTCGCCACAGTGGCGGCGCATGGGGCTCTCGCGCGAGCTGTTCGCGGAAGCCATGGCCCACCCTCAGGCGCAGACCTGCTCGACCTTCGCACTCCACACCGGCACACGGAACGTCGCACACCGTATGTACGCGGAGTTTGGGTTCGTGGACATGATCGGCACCGTGAAGCACACCAAGCTGCTGACGACCGGCGGACAGTGCCCGCCGCCCGACGGCGTCATGATCCGCGTCATGAAGGATGGCGAGGAGGAGAGCGTGCGCAGGCTCATTGGCGAAGTGATCGCCGCAGGCTGCTCTGACTGGCCATGCCGAGTTCCTGAGCTGGGGGCCCGGAACCGGGCAGTCATGGCGTGGGAAGGTGGCAAGCTCGTTGGGGTGGCGGTGGGGTCGGCGGGTGTCGACGGCGAGGGCCAGCTCAAGGCAGTGTGCGTGCGCCGCGATCACAAGCAGGCGGGGGCGGTTGGCGCTGCGGCACTCACGGCGCTGCATTCGCGATTGGTGGAGGACGGCTCGACCAAGATCGAGGTGCGCGCCGACCCCCAGTCCAGTTTCTGGGGCCAGGTGCTCGGGTTGGCGGGGTACAGCGCGGCGGCCGACGGGGGCGTGACGATGCTTGGGATCAGGGATCTGGCGCAGCTCTTCGGCGAGATCCGGACGCTATATGAGAAACGGATACGCGAGGGTAAGTGCCCGGACTGGCGGGGGCGAGTGATGCTGATGGGCGACCGCCTGCAGGCTGGACTGGAGGTCGACGGGGGCAAGGTGGCCGTAATCACGGGCAAGCCGAGGGACGGCGACGTGGTGGTGACTGCGCCCGACTGGGTGATCACGCGCTTCGTGACGGGCCGCGAGACTCCTATGGAGGGCTATCTGCAGACGTTCTCGCGGATCGAGCCGCGTCCGAGCCCCGGAGTGATGCAGGTGCTCGAGACGCTCTTCCCGCAGACCCCCTGGATCAGGGGCGATCCTCTGAGCTGAGCCGTCAGCAAAGCAAAGCGCCCCCGGAGTGGACCCCGGGGGCGTGAGTGTGTACGCGTGGCGATGGGGCGCGGTTACCCGAACCAACTGGTCCAGACGCCCGCGACGTGCGGCTGCCACCAGTCGAAGTAGAGGAACTGCACGCGACCGATGAGCAGCGAGACGCGAGCCATGACGGTGTTGCCAAAGGTGGCGCCGAAGGACACCATCAGGAAGAAGATGCCGATCTTGGAGGTCACTCCGAGCGCGCCCGTGTGCTCGCGTGAGAAGTAGAAGTAGCTCAGCGTGCAGATGACCCCGATCACCAGCAGTAAGTTGCTGAAGGCGATCCAGGCCGTCACATCGCCGTGAGGCCACAGGGGGAGCATCGTGGCGCGGGCCTGTTTGAGCAGGTCGGCCTGGATGATCGCCGGGATCGTCTGGCCGGCGCCCATCCCCATGACAAAGGCGATCGGCCATCGCGACAGCCAGTCCCATCGTCGGAAGAACCGGCTGAACATGAGCAGCCCCAGCGCGCCCGGGATCAGCACCATGTAGTTGGGCTCGGTCATATCCAGGGCCTGTGGGTTGATGAGCGGGTTGATGAGGTCGGGCATCACCGCCTCGCGCCAGGTGATGACCACGCCATAGCCCGCCGATGCACCCACGAAGATGTGCTCGGCCAGCTTATAGATCGGGTTGTCGCGGTACAGGAAGCTGAAGATCGCCAGCGTCAGAAACGCTGCGATCCACACTCCGATGATGTCCGCGAGGCTCATAGCCGCTTCCGGCATGGTCGTCTCCTACAGCGGTGAAGGTGTCTCGCGCATCCCGGCTTCGTCGCTGCCCGGGTGCGGACCGGCCGCGATCAACTCGTCCAGATACCCGCTCAGTTCGTCCCGGAGAGCGGGCATGTCGTCCTTGAGGTCGTTGCGCTGCTCTTTGTCTTCCCAGGCGTTGAAGAGCCCCTCAGTGCCCAAGTCGTCGTCGCGCACGTATATGAAATCGTCTTTCCACACGCAGGCGACTTCGGAGTAACCGCAGATGGCGTAGTCGCGCAGCTTGTCCTTCTCGCCGGTGATAAGCGGCAGGAAGCTCTCTCCGTCGATGCCCGGGATCTGCTCTTCGCCCAGGAAATCGAGGGCGGTTGCGGGGATGTCGATAGTGTAGACCCACTGGTCGAAGCGTTCGCCCGCGCCGATGCCCTCGGGATGGTGCACGATACAGGGCGTGTCATACAGGAACCGGCTCGTGTCCTTGTTCGACATGCCGAAGTTGCCGCGATCCCCGACAGTCTTGCCGTGGTCGGAGATCAGCACGATCATGGTGTCCTCCATCAGCCCGAGGGAGCGCACCTTGTCAAGCAACTTGCCCACCCAGCGGTCGACGAAGGTCACGTGGCCTTTATAGATGGCTTTGGCGTGCTGAATCTCCGCCTCGGTCATGTCCTTGTACCGCAGGATGTTGGGGTAGATCCACTCTTTCCCCTCATAGCCGGGGTCGTACATCTCGCAGTACTCGTGCGGATACCACCACGGCTCGTGGGGGTCGAAGCTGTCTATCCACAGGTAGAAGTTGCCGTGGCCGGCGTTGCCCTCCAGCCAGTCCATGGCCTCGGTCAGCACGCGGGCGACCTGGTAGCCTTCCTCCGCAGGCTGGTCGAGGCGCTGCTGATTCTGCATGAACTGGTTGAAGACCCGAAGTCTGCGCTCCGGGCACTCGTCCGGGGTGTATCGGTCCAGCGCGCCCTCAGGCAGGGGTGCGCTCTTCCACTGGTCGAACTCCTGGCCGCGGACGAAGTTGAAGGACTTCATGCCCCGGTGGAAGTTCATGGACGGCTTCATCAGGTGATAGACGTCGATGACCATGCCGGTGGTGTAGTCGCGCTCCAGGAGATGCTCGGCGATGGTCACGTCAGTTTCGCGCAGCGGCAGCCACCCGCTGTGGCGGTTGTAGATGCCCTTGTAGCCGGGGCGCCCCTCCTCCCAGGGGAAGACCCGCACGCCCGTCTGCAAGGAGCGTCTGCAGGGGACGGTTGGCAGCGCCTCGGAGCGCAAGCGACTGAAGATCGCGCTCTCCTCGGCGAAGGCGTCGATATTCGGCGTCTTCGCCAGACCGTCATAGCAGCCCAGATGGTCCTGCCGCAGACTATCGCAACAGAGAAGGATGAAGTTCATTGTCGGTCCTCGCTCCCACGTCGTGGTGCCGTCAGGATCGTCGCCGCCGTTCGGCTTTGCCGGAGGCAAAGTACGCGATGTTGCCAACAACCACCAGTAGGATGATGAGCAGGTGCGCGACAGACTGCGCCGACATGCCGGTGGCCCCGTCTCCCGGCGTTCCCGTGAGCACTTCATATTCCGCCGCGCCCTTGAGCCCATTCACCAGACCCACGATCTGCCTCGACTGCAGGTACGGGTACATATCGGTGGCCATGACGCCCGTTACTCCGACCGCTATCTCCTGGCCGTAGCGTTCCTTGGCGAAAGCGATCCACGCCTTCGGGAGGGCCGAGGCCGCGAATTCTATCACCAGAGGGATGTCGGCATAGCGGTCCACACCCGCCATCACGGGCACCAAGTCCGTTGGCGCGCCGTCGGCGGTCTGGGGGTACACCTGTCGGATGCTCTCGCCCATGCCCGCGATCACCTGGACGGCCCCGGGCTTATAGCCCAGGTTCACGTAGTCTTCGCCGTCCACCGCCCCCATCTCATCGCCAACCGTGGACAGTACATCACGCGCCAGCGCTGTCCCCTGCTGGCTGAGGCTCACCGAGATGATGCGCAGGTCGCGCGACAGGCAGTGTCTGACCAGAGCCTTAGCCTGTGGATGCAGTTCGGGCATACTCGCCGGGGAGTAGTCGAACGCGAACATCACTGGGTCGCCGGGCTTGAGGCCCTCAATGTAGTCGTAGACCTGTTGGGTGGGTGGTGCTATCTTGCCCAGCGGCAGAGTGTATCTCGTGATGATCGGGATCGCCACTGCGAGCGCAATGCCCACGAACACCCATCGCCGGTCCAGATTGGTCAGCCGGTCCCAGCCACTCATTCGTCACTCCCCCCGCCAGAGCCGCCGCCGAGATGGGAGCGCTCGATACCCAGCAAGATCCGCAGCGAGGTGGCTATGGCCCCGAGGGTAATCCCGAAGATGATCCCTCGCCGGCCCGCCACGGTCGGGAAGTTCATGATCCACTCGGAGACATCGGGCATATGGAAGGTGAGCCACGTGCCCGCCGCCGAGTCGCCCAGCACGGCGGAGATCGAACTGGGCACTCGGCCGAGCATGACGATGATGGCTGCGGTCAGCAGCAGCGTTGCCTCAGTGCTGCGTGCCCGGAAGGTGCGGAACGCCGCCGATGCGATGAAGAAAGCCAGCAGCGAGAACATCGTCGCGTCCAGCGGCACTATGATGTTGAGGAAAGCCCAGTTGAAGGTCGTCCCACTCCCGTGACCCCAGAACAGCCCCATGATGCCCATGGCCAGGAAGCTCACCAGCGTGACCACAGAGTATGGCCAGTCAGGCCGCCGTCGACGTATCTTCTCGGTGTGGGTACGCAGCAGGCTGCCCAGCCCGAGCACCAGCGCAAAGGCAGCGACGATGCGTGTCCACGCCATCAGGGATGAGGCCGCCTCCGCGCCCGACTGGTGGGGCACGAAGAACTGCACCACCATAAAGAGCCCCACGAGAAATGTTATAGCCAGCGGAACGTGCAGCTTCACGTTGCGACCTCCGGTTCAAGCACGACAACGGCCCGGCCCTGCGGCCCGGTGGGCTGCGCAGAGACGCAGTCCCTCCGATACGACAACGACGAACGGCACGGTCACCGTTCCCTACCTACCCCGCAAACCACGCGAGGAATTTGTCCGCGATAGTCGCGCCCCACAACGCCCAGGTAGCTGCCGCGGCCCCCAATAGCAGCGTCGCCGCCACCAGGAACTTGCCGATATCTTGCCCGCGCAACTGCGCTACCAGCAGCGGCTGCTTGGACAAGTAGGCACTCGCCGCATACAACTCCTCGCCCATGAGCGTGTAGTCACAAGCAGTGATGAAGAAGGGGAGCTGCGTGTCGGCGTCTGTGCCAGCTATCTGGATGGCGCCGGTCTCGTTACCGGTCTCGGCGAGGATCAAGGCTTCGGCGTAGAAGTAGCCCATGTAGAACACGGCGGCGGGCTTCTCCCGCATCATGATCCCGTCCACGGCGGCCGCATAGCCGAACTGGCTGTCAGTCACGAAGAAGATGTTCTCAGGCTTGTAGGCATCCGGCTTGCCGGCCTCCAGATAGGACTGGCGCACCACTTCGCGCTCGGCGGTCATCACGAGCGAATCAGTGCACGGCACGATGACGTCTGTCTCGTAGTACGCGGTGCGCTTGCTCAAGTGCCCAAGGATCAGGACTGAGGCGATCGTGGAAATGCTGGAGATGCTGTCCAGGCCAGATACGTAGATGATCGGCTTACCCATCTCGGTAGCGCGGCCGATGGCGTCGTTGACGGCCTCGAGCCCCGCGATCGGCCTTATATAGACGTCCTCGGCGCGCTTCCCTACCCACGCGATGGTGGCTATCACAATGATGCCATAGAGCAACATGAGGACGAGCACATTAGTATGCTTGGGCTCATACCACTTGCCCACCGGACGCACCTGACCGACGGCGTCGCTGCGAGCGGCGCGCCACCCCTCTCTGGCGATCATCCAGAGCACATCCAGAGGCGCTGCCAAGTCCAGACCCTCGGGAAGGTAGATTGCGGCGACCTGGATAGTGTGAGGCTGCCGGGGCCAGAACTTGAGGTCGCCCACGATGGCATTCGGCCAAGCGAGCGGGGCCAGCTCTTCGGCGCCAACTTGTTCGGCCTCGGCCTCTTCAGCGCCGGGTTCTTCGGGGTCGGGAGGTGGGGCATGGACGCCCACAACCTGAACAGGTTTGAGGGGTGCCTGACCCTTGGCCACGTAGACCTGGTAGCCGGCGAGGACCATGCCCGCAGGCCAGGTCGCCTCGACGGGTGCGGTCCAGGTCACGACCACGGAGGTGCCGACGTCGTCTTCTTCGTCATCGGCGACGGTTACGCCGGTCGGCGCGCCCGGGTCAGCAGCCCATGCAACCGGACCCAGCAACAGGCAGACCGCCAGTGCGGCCCACCTCGGGTGCAGCCAGTTGCTCGGGGCGCTGGGTAGCTTCATCGCCGTATGACTTCCACGTTCGCTCTGGGGACGGTCTCGACCTCGCCGGTGTTGCTGAGCTTTACGCGCACCACACGCACGCGCGCCTCGGTGGCGATCTGTTCAAGCTGCTCGGGGAGCTCGGTGACCGTGGCCAGTCGCCCGAAGAGCGGGTCGCGAATGATGCGCACTTCGCTCCCGACCTGCAGGCCCGTCATCGTCTCATCCTCATCGGATTGCCACGTTGCGCCAGGCTCGGGAATAATGACCTCGGGCCGCATCACGCCAGCGCGTATCTGGGTGGTGCCGTTGATGGACGCCCGCTGGCCAGCGCGCGACTTCAGGATCTCGAAGGTCCGCGCCGCCATTGGCATTTCGCCGAAGCCCTCGGTGAGCATCAGCGTGGTGCCGAGACTCTCCTGCCCGGTGATCGCCACGCCCAGGGGGTAGCCGAGGAACTCGTCGAGGTCCACATCATTGATGCCGCCGACCACCACGCCCGCCGCACCCACCTCGACGGCCCGGCGCAACGCGTCCAGGCTCACCAAGCTCCCGCCCACCAGGATCTTGCCGGCGCACGTGTCGTCGATCATGTCGGCAGCCAGTCGCTGACCGGCAGCGGCGGCGACCATCTTCAGTTCACCGTGGGCCTCGCCGCCCACCCCGAGGATTCCCTGAACCATGGCCGCACGCGTCTGTACGGTGACCGCCTCGTGGCCCTCGATCTCGAGCACGGTTCCATTGACATACGCGTCCATCTGCACGCGGATTGGTTCGCCACGAATGAGCACCTGACCGGTGATCTGGCTGACGGTCTCGATCGTGCCACTGACCGTTGATCGAGCAATCGAGTGGAAGATGCCCCAGAAGGCCCGGCTCTCGCCAATGATCTGACCCACCTGCACTTCGTCGCCCTCGGTGACAAGCAGGTGTTCCATCACTTCTTCAGGCTGGCAGGACAGCTCGTTCGCGACGTTGATGTTGAAGACATTGCCGGGCAGTTCCGTGGAGGCCACCAGCACGTCAGCGGTTACTGTATCGCCGACGCTCACGTGTATGGTGCCGGGCAAGGGCAAGTGGCGGCGGCGCGTGACGAGGGCCTGCTCGGTGACCCGCAGGCCCGGCGCGTAGCCCTGCTGCTCGTCGTGGCCGGTCACCGCGACCACCTCTGGCTCTCGGCCTCGAACTCCTGCTCGGGGTAGACGTCCAGTGCGGCGTTCCAGCGGCGGAGCGCCGCCAGCCGCTCATCATCATCCTCGGGCAGCGCGATGGGCCGACCGCGCGCGTCGATGATCAGGCCTACCACGCCGCCTTGAACGGTCACCGTATGTGCGCGCCCCCGGCCAGCGCCGACGTCGAAGCGTCTGACCGGATCGATCGTGACTTCGGCCGTCTCGCCCTCGGCCAGCGGGATGAGCTGCATCTCACCGAAGGCCACCTCATACTCGTCGCCACCGATCATCTGCACGGTCACGCAGGGCGCGCCGGGACGGGCCGTGCCCCGTGGTGCGATGCAGGTGCCAAGTGGGATCAGGCAGTCGCGGTAGAAGACCTGGGTGGCTGCTTCCTCGCTGATTGTGGCGAGGACTCCGAGCTGGGGCATCATGAAGATGCTGTCCACGGCCAGTCGCGTGATGCCCTCGGGTGCGAAGGCGTCGATCATCATCATGGCGGCCTGGCTGCGTCGGGGAGCGTGGGAGAGGACGCCGCCAGATCCCACGAGCAGGTTGAGGTCCATCATGTTGACCAGCGACTCGGCCCCGCCCGCCTCGAATGCGTCGGAGATGTCTCGCTGGCGCTGCACACCCTTGAGTTCGGTGGCCAGCAGCTTGTGCTGCTCGAAAGCCAGGCGCAGGGCCTCGCGGGCCACCGCATGCTCGCCGCTGAGGTCCACCAGAACCTGGGGGATGCTGGTGGGCCGGATCATCTTATTGCGTATGGTGTTGCTCGCCGCTGCGGGGTCAGCGCGCACGGCCAGCCAGCGGAGAATGTTGGCCATGCCAGTCTCAGCGACGACGTTGGAGATCGAGTAACTCATGCCGAGGTTGGCACTGACCGTGCGGTTGAAGACGCCACGGAAGACACTGAACACGTCGGTGGTCGCGCCACCGATGTCCACGCCGACGACGCTGATCCCGTCGCGTTCGGCGATAGCCTCGATCAGCGCACCCACGGCGGCCGGGGTGGGCATGATGTCCGCGTCAGTCCAGGTCATGAGCTTCGAGTAGCCGGGGGCCTGGGCCATCACATGCTCGAGGAACATCTCCTGGATCTCGCCACGGGCGGGGCCCAGGTTCTCCTCCTCCATGGTGGGCCGCAGGTTCTCGACGATCGTCAGGCCCGCTTTGCCCTCGAGCGACTGCGCCACCGCTTCGCGTGCGTCCTCGTTGCCCGCGAAGATGACCGGCAATTCGTATCCTGCGCCGAGGCGCGCCTTGGGACTGGCGGCCCCGACCAACTCAGTCATCTCCACGACGCGTCGGCGTTCGCCACCGTTCACGCCACCTGAGATGAGGATCATGTCTGGGCGGAGTTGACGCATGCGCTCGATGCGTTCGTGATCACGCCGACCGTCATCGAGGGCCAGCGTGTCCATGACGATCGCGCCTGCGCCGAGCGCCGCCCGCTGAGCACTTTCAGCGGTCATCGAGCGCACGAGCCCGACCACCATCACCTGCAGCCCGCCGCCGGCCGAGGAAGTCGACACGTAAGCGTCGACGCCCTCGTCGCCCTGCTGGGGCCGGATGATCTGACCGTCACGAACCAAGGTGCGCCCGGCCAACTCCTCGACCTCGCGCACAGCATTGAGCACGCCGCGGGTCACGTCTTCGTAGGGGGCTTCGACGGTCGTCGGGGCTTCGCCGCGCACGTTGAGGCGGTACTCGCCGTCCACCAGCTCAATGAGGATAGCCTTGGTGGTAGTTGAGCCGCAGTCAGTGGCAAGGATTGAGCGCAGCTTATCAAGCTCTGGCAAGGAAGCGGCGTCTCCCTGGGATCAGCCGTGGTGCTTCAGGGGCAATTCGCCCTTCCCCGCCGGACTTCCTTCACGCGTCCGGGTCTGCCTGCAAGTCTTCGAGCCGATCGACGAGCCAGCGGAGGTTCTCCCGATCCTCAATGGCCTCGCGGAAGACCCCGTACTCGGGCGCCACCAGCACGACGCGGATGAAGGGCTCGGCGAAGGCCAGCGCCTGCCCGGCGACAAACGAGAGCGGCTGGATCGACTCGAACACGAAGATCGCCGGGGCGATCATGCCCCGGCGACCTATCTCCTGTGCCAGCTTCTCCAGCACTTCGCGCTGGCGCTGTGTGTCATCATCCACCGGCATCGCCCTCAAGCAGATCCTCGAAACACTTCTCCACCCACTCGAACACCTTGTCCGGTTCCTTGCCCGTCTGGAGCTTCAGCGGGGGGGCGTCCGGCGTCTGTGCATATGCGAGCACAAGCTCATCGCGTTCCCGTTCCCAGCCCGAGAACTCGAGCCACCTGTATGATTCGGTGCCGAAGGGTCGCTGGACCGTGACTCCGCCGGGGCCTACCAGATGGGCTGCGTTGAGCAGACTGAAACCTGCGAGCAGACCCAGCGCGCCAAGCAATGCCAGCCCGGTCAGATACATCTTCCCTAGCAGAAGCAGCACCACGATGCCCAAGTCCATGAAGAGAACCAGGATCAGCGCGGTGGTCAGACCCGTGGCGGGAGCAAACCAGGCGAAGTCAGCTTCACGCTCTGTGAGCGGTGGCGGGACGTCTACTGCAACTACCGAGTCATCAGCCATGACTGTACACCTCTCTATCACGCATCGGTGTCCAGACGTCCAGCCGAGTACGCCAACACCTGTCTCGTTCTTCCGGGCGCGTGCAGCACCAGTTCGGGCGGCCGCACCGACCGGCGGAAGCGGAAGCGCACATCATCTCCCGCGACCTCGATGTCCCGGAACTCGGTCCACTCGTGGTGCGCCCGACCCAAAGGCCCGCGCACCGTGACCCCCTCATCGTCGAGGCTGTAGCTAAATGCCCCGTAGTAAGAGGTCAGCGCAGCGGTCAGAAAGGCCAGAACCAGAGCGCAATGCCAAGCTCCGTATTCAGTATATACCCCAAAAGACAGTAAAAGTTGAAGCAGAATCACAAATAAACACGTGATCGGGCGTTCGGCACATCGACGCACGCGCCAGCTCAACTCAACAGAATCGCCCGAATCAGGGCCCTGCGGGCTCACCCCACCTCGATCATCTCGCCCTCGTTGGCCTCGATAGCTTCGGCGATTTTCATGGCGGCGACCGCGTCGTCTATGGTCGCCGCGGGTTCCGCCTCGCCTCGGACGCTGGCGGCGAAGTGCGCCAGCCCGGGCAGGTAGCCCTGCAGGTAGCCGGTCGAGTTCTCGAGGTCCTGCATCGAGAGATCCGGCTCCCAGAGCACGTTCTGGGCCGGTTCGGACTGCCCGGTCAGGTGGCACCTGAGCCGCACTCGTCCCTCAACACTCGCCCACACACCGTCGCCGGAGACCTGAACGCGCTCGAGCGCCCGCGGCTGCAGACTGGACAGGTGGACCGTGCCGATCGCCCCCGAGCCAAAGCGCAGGGCGACCTGACTGGTGATCTGGCCGCCGCGCTCACACTTGACTGCCGACAGAGCGCTGGGCTGCCCCATCAGGTGCCGCACAAGATCAAGTATGTGCAGGCCATCGAGCAGCAGATGCTGACGATGGCTGCTGGCCCGACCGGTGCAGTACTGCGCCTGAACAGCCACCGGTTCGCCGAAGGCCTCGTCGTCAATCGCGGCTTTCAGTCGGGCGTAGGCCGGGGCGAAGCGCATCATGAACCCGACCTGCACGATGAGCTTCTTCTCCCGGGCAGTCTGCGCGATGCGCTCGGCCTCGGCCAGACTGGGTGCGGGCGGGCTCTCCATCCACACGTGTCGCCCAGCCGCGAGACATTGCAGGGCAGTTTCCGCGTGCAGCTCCGGCGGACCGCTGACGAGAACCGCATCCAGGTCCATCTCGTCTATCATCGCGCCCAAGTCCTGGTAGCAGCGGTGCGCGCCGAACTGCCGGCAGACCCGCTGGGCCTTGCGCTTGTCGAGATCGCATGCGGCGGCGAGGTCGATGCCGGCATCGCTGAGCACCGGATACAAATTCCTGGTCGTGTGCGCGCCGCAGCCTACGAAGCCTGCTCTCACTTGTGTCATTATTGGTGCCTCACTCTAATTACTTTAAGCCCATCTTCGCCCGATCGTTACCGCTGCTGGATAATTCCCTCTCATGAAGCGAAGGCCTCTTGTCGGCGGAAGGTGTCCGAAGACGAACGGGGAACGGCAACAGCAGACGGCCAGTTGGTTGACCGCAAAGGAGACACCAATGAAGATCGGTTACCGGACTCCCGGACTGCGTGATCTGGACTTTCGCGGCAAGTTCGAGCTGTGTCACGAGCTGGGCCTGAAGTCCGTCGAGGTGCACGTCCGCGAGTTCGACAGCGAGAGTCCCGAGCAGGTGCGCGACCTGGCTGGGGAGATGGGCATCGCGATCACCGCGATGTCCGCGGCGACGGACCTGGCGGTGCCCTCGCGCTTCGACGAGACGATCACGATCTGCGAGGAGAACATCGCGGCGTGCATCGGGCTGGGCGTTGATGTCATATTCACGCGCTCGATGTGGCCGGAGGAGGGCGTGCCGCAGGCCGAGACCTGGAACCACCTGGTGCCAGCGACCCGTCAGATGTCGCAGATGTGTGCGGACGCGGGCATCAAGCTCGGCTTCGAGACCGATCACGGCTGCTTCATCGACACGCTGGAACGTTGCGAGCGGCTGATGGAGGCCGTGGATCACGAGAGCTTCTACTACAACTTCGACCCCGCCAACTTCTACATCGGGGGCAGCGACCCGATGGTCGTCCTGGAGCGCTACCCCGACCGCATCGTCAACGGTCACATCAAGGACGGCGTTTACCAGCACGGGCGCCGCGAGGAGACGGCGATCGGTGAGGGCGAAGTGCCCTACCGGGAGATCTTTGCGAAGATCAACGAACTCGGGCTGGATATCGCCATGAACATCGAGCACGTGTCGACCGCGCAGGCCGTGACCGATGGCGCGGAATTCGCCTTGGGCGTGCTGGATGAATTGGGGATAGCGCAGAGCTAAAGCCCCGGCGTAACATGTCTCCCCGCTCGCAGCGAATACCCTAAGGAGCAAGGTTTTCTTCATGCTACTATTGACACTAGTAGCAGCGGCTGCTATACTACTACTGGCAATAGGACTTGCCAAAGGGTGTTGAGATATATGCGAGCGACACATGTGGTCCTGGTAGTTGCCGCCATAGCCTGCGGGCTCGTCAGCGTCGCGCCGAGCTTCGCGCAGGGGAGGACGACTCAGTATTACATAGGCCCCTTCCAGGGCGAGGTCGTGATCAAGGACGCGCAGACGCCCGGGCGTCCGGGCTATTACTACTACCCCGAGCGCACCGACTACCCCACTTTCTCCGAACGCTACGACCATCCGGTGCGCTGTCAGGCGTGTGGGCACTGGCGCGATCTGGGCCGTGCCTGCGCGTGGTGCAACACCAGCGCCGGCCGATACGAGGCCAGGCAGGCACAAAGAGGCGCGATCTACGCGCCGCGAGCTCTGCCCGGCCAGTACTGGTATGACAAGCCCCAGCGCTCACTAATTCCGAAGGTGCATCTTGGCTATCCTTACGTTAACAATCGCCCGTATTAGCTTGTAACCTATTGGCGCGGTGGCAACCAACTGAACATTGAAGGTATCTACTACGCCCAATAGTAGTGAAGAGAGATACCCGCGCACCCCATCTGCAAGTCGGGAGGATGATAGTGATGAGAACAGCTTTGGGACTGACACTGGTTTTGGTGATGAGCATCGTCTTCACGGGGGTATCGGCCCCCAAACCAGCCGAGGCGAATGACACTGGCAAGATCCTTGCCGGACTTGCTGCGGGGGCATTGGTCTACGGTCTGCTTGATGGCAGCGACAACGGCCGACATGGCAACCAGCAGTATCAGCGCGGCCGCAGCCGCTCAAGCAACCGGGGTTACTACAATGGTAACTCCAGGACCTGGGACTGCCGGCCGCCGGCGCCGCGCCGACAGCCGAGCCCGCAGTATCGGCCGCCTCGCCGGCCGCAGCAGAGCAACCGCCGATCGTATGAGCGCGGTTACGACAATGGCTGGGGCAACGGCTACAACACCGGGCGTCGCACTGGCTACAACCAGGGGTATGACCGCGGCTACGATCGTGGCTATGACAACGGTTGGTCGGATCGCGGCTGGAGTGGTTGGTGCTACTGATACGGACACCGGGCCCCGGCTTAGCGCCGGGGCCCACTTTTTTGTTTCTTACTACTATGTAACATAGTAGATAGCTCAAGCGAATAGAGAGTGTAAGCCGAAGAGACAGGTTGAGGGAGGTTGGCCCGATGACCAGGTATATCAGGCAGATCGCGACACTGGTGGCAGTGCTGTTGGTCCCGGCCCTGGTGGTGGCGTACCCAACGAAGGCCCCGGCCAACCCGAACTTTGGCAACACGGACTTCCAGGCGCACCTGCAGCAGGATCTGGGCATGTTCGCCGACGGTCATGGACAACAGCGGCCCTGCCCGACCGTCCGCGGCGTCCCGGTGCCGCGCAGCTGGGGGCGAGAATGGTGGCCGGCCAACGACTGGGTCCGGCACGTGAAGCGGACCGGACACCCGCCCAACGGCAACTGGCCAGCACAGGAGTCGCCCGACCAGAAGTGGCAGAAGACCGTCGTTCGCTACCGAGCTTTCCTGCTCAACCACCCGTACGACGGGAGCTACGACTGCCACGTGCGACACCAGCACTTCCTGCAGTATCTCGAGCAGAACTACTACAACTACTGGCACCGGCTGCGCTACGGTCAGAACCCGCGCAACCACACGAGCCACTACTTCGGTTGGGGCTTCGGCCAGGAGGGTTGGTAGTCTGGACAAGCGAAGAATAGACGCCAACAACGAAGGCCGGCGAGGGGATGCGCTCCCCTCGCCGGCCTGATTCATGTACGGGTATCTGCGGCCCGTCAGGGCTGCAGGTTCTGGCGGCGGAGCGTGTAGATCAACTCGAAGACGCCCTCAGCCTCCAACGAAACGGCGAAGGCGAGGGTGGTCGCGTCGGGCTTGTCGCTGTCGAGATTGGCGCGCTGGACCTGCCAGGTGCCCTCGGGGTGCTCGATGATCGCAAGCTCCACCGGTGAGCGGCGCAGGTTGCGCACCTCGATAACCCACTCCTCATTCTTGTCGAGGACGGCGGTCTTGCCGTGGGCGTCCTTGCGGACGTTGACGTCTTTGGTGAGTTCAAGCGCGCGGGTCACCAAGATGCCTGCCGCCGGGCCAAGCTTGATCTCGATCGGCTCACCCGTGGGCACGTAAGGTATTGACGCCGAGCCTATCAGTTCGCCGCCGGACTGCATGTCGCTGCGGATGCTGACTGAGCCCGCCTCCAGAGCCGGGAGTGAGGAACTGAAGAGCCTGCCGATGATCGGGATGCTCGGGTCCAGCAAGGGACCACGGCGCACGGGATAAGGCGGGACGATGCTCAGCATCTCAACGGGCACGTCGCCGTGGCGGGCCTTGTCGTAGATGATGCTGCGCTTGACGAACTCCGGGCCGATGTGCCGGTCCATGATCGAGCGAGTCACGCGCTCGCCCTCGCGCAGTGGCATGACGGCCGACACCGGTCCGGTGAGAGTGACCTCGTCGAAGCTGCGCCCGAGACCATTGGTGATGGTCAGCAGTTGGCGCAGGTCCATGTCACCGTCAGCGTTGAGCGTGGCCTCGTAGTGGATGCTCCAAGCGAGGCCCTTGAGTCCGCAGGTGACGTCCACGGTTGCCTCAACGGGCCTGGCAGCCTCAAGCCGCCACTGGACTGTTGCGCCACCAGCCGGTATCTCCATGGCAGCGACGCGAACGACATCCGCCGGGGCCACCACGAGCTGGGCACCTGCGGGGTCCACGCCGAGATCTGATGCGGGCAGCGCGAAGATTGACTCTCCGGCGGGGAGGGACACCGTACACGAGCGCGTGACCTGCAGCACCTCGGCGGGTTCGAGCATGATCGTCGGCGGGCCCAGATCGATGCCCGTGGCGAGCCCCGCGCACAGGCCAGTGGCGGGCAGAACCAGGATGATCGCGATCCCCACGGCAAGCGCTTGCAGCCTCATAGCGAACTCTCCTCCATCGTCATGCACCGACCGGCCCGCGCAAGTTCGCCGTCACCCACCATCTGCCCTCCGAGGTCTGAGCGAAAGGAGGCGGCAGCTCATGTGGGGAAACTGCCCGAGTGTGTGAGTGATGAGACATACGGGAGGGCCACCATGCAGGTGTGCGACTTCGGGAGATCGTTCGCGACATTCACCATAGGGCAGCGGGCCAACAACGCGCGCATCCAGGCTGAGGCCATCTGCGACCTGACCGAAGCGGGCGAGACGACTCGCTACGTGCTGGTGGCCTCCTGCAAGTCAGAGGACACCTACGCGGACGACAATCTGTTCAGGCAGCCCAACTACGACTTCTGCGCAATCTTCTCCGACACCCAGTATGACATCGTGCGGGTGCACCTGCCAATCACCGGCGAGTGGCGAGACTCGGGGCCCATCGAGCACCGGTTCGACGGCGTGAGCATCGACCTGCGGATGGCCGAGGCGACCGAGTGCGTGGACGCGGACGCGATCGTGAAGGCGACGCTGGAGAATCTGCCACTGGTGGGTATCACCGAGTTGAGCGACGAGGCGAGCGGGCTGAGCGCCAGGCTCGAATACCCGATCAAGACCATGAACGTGAACGACATCAACTGGACGTGGCAGGTCGACACCGGGCCGATGATCGTGCCGGACTTCGCGCGGGAGACAGCGCTGGCGGTGCAGCAGCTCGACTTGGCCTTCGTGGCGTGCAACCGGCCAGACCGGGCGGAGTTTGTCATACTGACGCCCACGGAAGTGGGCGACGAGAAGGTGGGCCATTACTCGAAGGTGCGCAAGTGCGCGGCGAGCAACCGGATCGCGTGCATCAATGTGTGAGCAGGGAGCTGCGATGTCGGAGGGACAGGACGTGAAGGTGTGTATCAGCGTCGACCCCGAGGGTGAGGGGCTGGAGCTGCCCGCGTATGCCACGGCGGGCGCGGCGGGGATGGACTTGCGAGCGGCGGTCGCGGAGGAGATGACCCTCGGGCCGGGCGAGCGCGCGCTGGTGCCGACGGGCATCCGCATCGCGGTGCCTCCCGGTTACGAGGCACAGGTTCGGCCGCGCAGCGGTCTGGCGCTCAAGCACGGCATCACGCTGCTGAACGCGCCGGGGACGATCGACGCGGACTATCGCGGCCCGCTCGGGGTCATCATGGCGAACATGGGGGCCGACCCCTTCGTCATACAGCGAGGCGACCGAATCGCCCAGCTTGTGATCGCACCGGTGGTGCAGGCGGAACTCGAGCAGGTCAGCGAGTTGCCTGATACCGCGCGCGGCGACGGTGGCTTTGGACACACCGGAACACAGTAGTCGGCCAATGACTGGACGTATGAAGAGGGGCAGAAACGTGCATCGATATACCATGATCGCGCTCGCAGTGTCGCTGGCAGTCGCGGCGCTCGTGTTGAGCGGATGTCCACAGAGCCAGCCCGGGAATGACATCGGGACCATCACACCAGTTGATACGCCTCAACCAGGTGAGGCCATGCCGACCGATCCGGGGACGGCGCCTGACCCGTCAGTGCCCGCAGAGGCAGGGCAGCGAGCGCCGGATTTCAATTTGCCAATGGCCGGTGGCGGCGAGGCCACGTTGGCTGACTACCAGGGCAAGATTCTGGTTATCGACTTCTGGTCCACGTCATGCGGCGGCTGCATCAAAGAGCTGCCCGCATACCAGGCGATGTATGACTCGTGGGATCACGAGAAGGTCGATTACATCGGGATGTCGCTGGATACGCGCGTCGAGATCATCGAGGCCTTCGTCGAGAGGAAGGGCTATACGCTGCCGATGGCGCTGATCGATCAGGAGACTCAGACGGCGTATCTGGGCGACGGCGTGGCGCGCATCCCGGAGGCGCGGATCATCGACGGCGACGGGGTGCTGCGAGCGGTCCTCGGGCCTGCTGATTCGAGCGCCGAGAAGGTCGGCCAGATCGTGGACGAGATGCTCGCAGAGTAACCATAGCGAGCCGAACGGACTGAAGCAATGCCAGTACGCATCGTGCGCCGGATCGTGCAGGGCGCGCTGCTGATCGCCTTCCTCGTCATCCTCGTGCGTGCGGTGGGGCCTGATGTGCCGCCGCCGCACGGGGAGCCGTTCCTGCGCATGGACCCACTGGCCGCGTTGACCGCGGTCCTCTCCCCCGAGCGCGTGGCGCTCGCGATCTTCATACCCGCCCTCGTTCTGCTGGTGCTGAGCGTCGCCTTCGGCAGGTTCTTCTGCGGCTGGATATGCCCCCTCGGAACAAGCATCGACATCACCGACCGGCTGGCATTCGGGCGGCTCAAAGACCGCAATCACCTCAGCCGCCCTATCGTGAAATACTACGTGCTGGCGGTCGGCATGGGCATGACTCTGCTGGGGCTGCCCATCATCGGCTACCTCGACCCGATCCCGCTCATCACTCGGGCCTGGGCGCTGGGGATTCTGCCACCCGTGCTGGGGCTCGTGAACAGGGCGCTCGGGACGGACTTCGGCCTGGTGGTCGTCGACAACAGCGCGGCGGCGGTTGCGTCGCTGGCGCTGCTCGGGTTCGTGTTGGCACTGGGGGCAATCAGTCGGCGCTACTGGTGCCGTACGCTGTGCCCGCTGGGCGCACTGCTGGCGCTGGTGTCGCGAGTGGGACTGCTCCGGCGGCAGATGAACGGCGAGTGCACGAACTGCGGGATCTGCCTGCGCGACTGCAAAATGGATGCAATCGATCACGATGACTACCGCGTCACGCACACGCCCGAGTGCATCCTGTGCTGGAACTGCGTGGCATGCACGCGCAAGTGCCCCGGCACGATCGGTCTGACCACCAGTACCGGCCGCAATGATTTCGGCCTGAAAGCCAGCCGCCGGCAGGCCTTCGGAGCGGTGGTGGCGGTTGCGGCAGGGGCGGTGGCTGGTGGGGTGCTGCGCAATGGGCACGCAAGGCGATTGGCCGAGAATGACCGCAGTATTCTCCCGCCGGGGGCGATCTTGCGACGCGCGGACGGATCGATCGACTTGGTGAGCGCAGACAAGGTCCAGAGCCTGTGTGTGCGCTGCGGAATGTGCATGCGCGTCTGCCCCACCTCGGCCATTCAGCCGGCGGGGCTGGAGGCCGGCCTGGATCGGGCGTTCACGCCGGTGATCGTGCCTGCGGTGGGCGGGTGCACGCGCGAATGCAACGCCTGCGGCGAGGTCTGCCCGACCGGCGCGCTCAGCCCGTTCACTATCGAGGAGAAGCCGCAGATCAAGCTGGCGCTCGCTCACGTGGCCGCCGCCCGCTGCCTGTCATGGCAGGAGGGCGAGGACTACGTTCGCTGCCTGGCGTGCGCGGCGGTGTGTCCGTACGGAGCCATGGAACGGTGGGACGACGATGGGCAGGAGCGGCCGCGTGTCAGGCAGGACCTGTGCGTGGGCTGCGGGCTGTGTGAGAACGTCTGCCCGGTCAGACCTGAGAGAGCGATCTGGGTGGGACACACAATGAACGGCTAGCGGACGTCCGGGACTGAAGAACTCAGAGGGCCGCCGAGCGTTCGGCGGCTCTTTTTCGTGGGTCGGGCGCCCGGAGGCCTCGGGCGGCAGGCGGCGAAATCTCATGCACGGGCCCGCGCGCCCGCTGATGACGTGACACGAGTCGGGAGAGCACTGCATGCGTTTTGACCACAAGCCCCGGTGGGCCACGACAACCGGCTACGTCGCGGCCCTGATGTCAGGCACGATCATGGGCCTGACGTGGGTGATCCAGAGCCATCTGCTGGGGCTCGAAGTCATCGGACCGGCCGAGCTGAACTGGCTGAACATCGTGGGCGTGGCGCTGATCATCTGGCCGGTGGCGATCCTGCGCGCAAAAGGCCGGATCGTGCCGGAGGGCACGCCGGTCAAGTGGCTGGTGTTGTTCGCCTGCACAGCCGCCTGTATCTTCTACTTCCGCAACGTGGGCGTGGGCCTGTGCGGGGCAACCACCGCCGCGCTGGTCAATCGCGTCGAACTGGTGCTAATATTCGTCCTGACCTACCTGGTGCTCAAGCAGCGAGTGGCGCCGTGGGGCTGGATCGGGGCGGCGCTGCTGGTGGCGGGAGTCTTCCGAGTGGCGGGGCTTGGCGCGGAGAACCTGGAGTTCAACGCGGTGGGCATCGGTGCGCTGGTTCTCGCCGCGATGGGCATCGCGAGCAATGCGCTCATCATCAAGACGCATTTCGGCAAGGTCGCCAACGAACTGGTCATCCTGTTCAGCGCCACCATTCAGACGGCGCTCTACTCGCTGATCGTGCCGATATTCGTGGGGATGGACGGTGTGCTCGCCGTCCTGCGCGACCCGCGGATGCTCGGGCTGGCGGCGCTCGGGGCGGTGTGCATCGCCGGCAACCTGTTTACCTACTACTACGCGATGAAACGCGCGCCGATGTGGATCGTGCGGATTCTGGCGCTGACCGGACCGCCCGTGGCAATGCTCGCCGACCACTTCATTCTCGGCTCGCCCGTCACGGTGGCCGGGGTGCAGGGGCTGGTGGCGGTGATGATCGGGGCGACCGTGGTGATCCTCAGCGCACGCGGTGACAACGGCGGGCAGCAGGCGATACCTGCGGCTGACGAGAACGCATAGAACGGTATGGATGTAACGGAACACACCATGGAGGGACGACGATGAAGCTGGTAACCTTCTCCAAGCTCTACAAGGAAAAGGGCATCGACGAACTGGTTGCGTGGGCGCTTGAGAACAAGCTCGATGGCTACGATCTGTGCGTGCGCGAGGGCTTCCCGGTCAACCCGGAGAACGCCGAGAAGGCGCTTCCCGAGGCCGTCGCGACGATGCGCGCGGCCGGTCTGGAGATCCCGATGGTCACCGGCGAGGGCGGGCTGCTTGAGCCAGATGATCCGACCGCCGAGCCGCTCGTGGCAGCCATGGCCGAGGCCGGCGTGCCGCGGCTCAAGCTGGGGTATTTCCGCTTCGACCCCGCCGAGATGGACTACTGGGAGGAAGTGGGCAAGGCGCGGGCGGCGCTCGAGGGCTGGCAGCAACTCGCAGCCAAGTACGACGTGACCATCCTGTATCACACGCACTCGAACCGGTGCCTGGGCCTGAACTGCGCGAGTATGATGCACCTGCTGCAGGGCTTCGACCCGCAGTACATCGGCGCCTACATCGACCCCGGGCATATGGTGATCGAGGGCGAGGAGTTCGCGGTCGGGCTGGCCATGGTGCGCGAGTATCTGAGCGCGGTGGCCTTCAAGGACGCGATGAACTGGCGCAAGGGCGAGAACGGTCACGGCATGCCGGAGCGCTATTTCGGCCCGGCGGGCAGCGGCGTGGTGAACTGGACGCAGGTGCTCTCGGAGCTGGCGCGCATCGGCTTTGACGGACCGATCTCCGTGCACTGCGAGTTCAAGGCCGCGGAGGGCAAGTTCGAGGAGGTCGCCCGACAGGAATACTCGTTCTTCCGCAGTCGGCTGGATGCAGTGGTCTGAGGCGCAACTGAGGAGGCGGTGGTCAAGATGGCGACCTGGGAGAACGAGTTCCCGGTCAAGCGCGAGTGCGCGCACTTCAACCATGCGGGGATGTGTCCGTTGCCGGCGCGGGTGGCCGAAGCCGTCAGCGACATGGTCGACGGACAGCGAGACCGTGGCACGGCTGACTATCCCAAGTGGCAGAAGGTCGCCGCTCGGGGACGCAGACGAATCGGCAAGCTGATCGGTGCGGCTGCCGATGAGATTGCCTACGTCAAGAGCACGACCGCCGGGCTGATTATCGCGGCGGAGAGCATCCCCTGGATCGAGGGCGACAACGCGGTTGTCGCCAACATCGAGTTCCCGGCCAACGTCTACCCGTGGCTGAATCTGGCCCGGCGGGACGTTGAGACCCGACTGGTGCCCGCCCGCGATGGTCACTTGACGCTCGATGACTACGCGAATGTTGTGGACGATCGCACCCGCGCAGTGGCGGTGAGTTGGGTGCAGTTCGCCACCGGCCAGCGGTCGGATCTGGCCGCGCTGGCGGAACTCGCCCACAGCCACGGGGCGTATCTGGTGGTGGACGGAATCCAGGGAATGGGTGCGCTGGAGATCGACGTCGAAGCGCTGGGCGTCGACCTGCTGGCGGCCGACGGACACAAGTGGTTGCTGAGCGTAGAGGGCTGCGGGGCGCTGTATGTGTCGAGGCGAATCCTCGGTGATCTGGAGCCCTTCTGGCTGGGCTGGACCGGTGTGTGCAATGCGATGGACTTCCTCGACTACTGTCCAGAGCCGCTTCCGGATGCGAAGCGCTTCGAGGAGGGCTCCCTGAACATCGTAGGCATCCACGCGCTGGACGCCGCTGCGGGACTGCTGCTGGAGGTGGGACCCGCCGACATCGAGCGGCGCATCATCGCCCTGACCGACCGGCTGCTCGAGGGGCTGCGGGTACTGGACTGCACGATCACGAGCCCCCTGGGAGCGCGCGAGCGATCCGGCATCATCTGCTTCCAGCACAGAGCCGCCGCGTCCGAGGAGATCGTGGCGGCACTGAGCGCGAGCGGCATAGTCACGACTGACAGGTTCGACTCCGTCCGCCTGTCGCCACATTTCTACAACGATGAGGACGAGGTCGACCGCTGCCTGCAGGTAGTGGGAGAGATCGTCGGAGCTTGAGGCCGGGGTCGCGACCGTAACAGCGTCAAGGTCAGGGAGCATGGAATTATGGGACTGTTGGGCTGGGTCATACTTGGCGGACTGGCGGGATGGATAGGCTCGGGGCTCATGAAAGAGCGTCGGGGCTGTCTGATGAACGTCATCGTCGGCATCGTCGGTTCGGTGGTTGGCGGGCTGATCTTCAGCTTCATCGGCGGCGTGGGCGTCACTGGCTTCAATGCCTGGAGTCTGGTGGTGGCGATCATCGGCGCGGTGGTGTTCCTCGGTATCGTCAAGGCGCTCCGCGGCGACCGCGGCAGATAGATAGGCCCCTGGCCGCGAGTTGGTCATGCGAACCATCTCTGGAGGCGAAAGCATGTCGAACCCTCGTGAGCCAATCATCCCGTCCATCCAACTGGGGATCGCTAAGCGCTGGCAGTCGATCGAAAACGGGACACGCGAGTGGTGGTGCGGGTACCGCGACTGGTTGCGGGCTGAGCGGGACGGTGGGACCGCGATGCTGGCACCGAGCGAGGTGGTCGCGGGCAGCCGCGTGCGCCTGACTCTGACCTACCGCGTGGGCCCGGGCGGTATTGCGCCGTACGGACACGTCGCGGTCGAGCCGCCACTGGCGCCACTGACACCGTGGTCGCCCGGGCCGCCACGACCGATGCCGCGCTTCCGTGTCACTTGCTCGAACCCCGACCCGGAGTTGCAGGTGGAGGTCAGCGACGGGATCATCGACGTGCTGATCAAGGAGTATCCGCTGGTCGAGGGCGACGAGCTGGTCTTCGAGTTCGGTGAGATGGCGGGCAACCCGGCCACCATGCCGGTTTCCGCGCGTCAGCACCCCTTCCCCATCGCAATCGCGGCCGAGAACCAACCGCAGTACCGGCTCATCGAGGAGATCCCGGAGCTGACAGTCACCGGCGCGCCTGCTCGGGGCTTGCTCGTGGTGGCGAAGCCCGCGGTGACGATGGACAAACCGTTCGCGCTGCAGATCGTCGCGACGGATGGCGTCCACGGCAACCCCGACCCGAACTACGAAGGACGGGTGCGGCTGGTGTGCAGCGATTCGCGCGCGGACATCCCCGTGAGCGTGCCTTTCACGGCGAAGGACGGCGGCGTGAAGACCATCGAGGGGCTGCGGCTGAGCAGCGAGGGCATCCACTACATCACAGTGGTTGATGAGCAGAACGGCATCAGCGGGCAGAGCAATCCGCTGACGGCTGAGGACTTCTTCGACGGCCGACGCGTCTACTTCGGCGATATCCACACGCACACCTGGCACTGCGACGGCAAGGCGACGCCTGAGGAGGCCTACCGGTGGTCGCGCGATGCGCGCGGCATGGACTTCGGGGCCATGACCAATCATGTGGAGGGCGCGAAGCGCTACCATGTGGACGACTACTGGCCGACGGTGCAGGAGATGGCGAAACGGTTCAACGAGCCCGGCCGCTACGTCTCGTTCCTCGCATTGGAGTGGGGCGGGTGGGACGTCTTCGGTGACAAGTGCGTGTATTTCCTCGACGACGACCAGCCGTACTTCGGTGCGAACATGCCGGAGAGCAATCGCCCGGACCGGTTGTGGGAGGCCCTGCCACGCGGGCGGGCGATCACGATTCCGCACCACGTGAAGTTCGGTGGGCGGACGGACTGGGACTGGTTCGACCCGGTGATGCAGCCGCTGGTGGAGATCTATTCGCAGTGGGGGACCGGCGAGGAGGGCGGACCTTACTGCGTGCAGCAGGCG
>JALGSU010000019.1 GCA_029821735.1 Candidatus Zipacnadia bacterium
GACCACAGCGCATGCGACGCACTGGCGATCAGCGGCGGGCTCCATCAACATGAAATCGTTGGCCTGATCGAGTGAAAGCACAATCCAGTCAGGCTGGACCTGCAAGTCAACGGGTGCTGCCGCAGCTACACCTGGATTGACGGTCTGCACGAATTCACCTGTAGCCACAGGCGCACCGAGGATACTCTCCAGGCCCTTGGCCGCCGTCGTGACTGAAACTTTGATGGTGAAGGTGACGGCCTCATCTGTGGCGTTGGCCGGGGCGGTCCAGATGGGATTGTTGGCGGTGGCATCGTTGAAAGTCCCGCCGGTGGCCTCCCACTTGTATTTCATATCCCGAGTCTCACTGTCGACCGCCTGCACAGTGCACTGGACCTTGCCGCCAGGATCCACGGTAGCGGGCACGCCCGCAGGGCCTGCGACAATGCGCGTGGTGTGCGCGGCGCTCGCGGGGCTTGCGGAGAACACGCCGAATATCAGAGCAGCGGCCACCAGCACGAGAAGTGCTGTGGAGGCAGTGTGCAGCCGCGAGACATCGCTGGCACGGGAGGGGGAACTCGGGCTCTTCATAGCAACTCAACCTCTCTGGGAAGTTTGGCGATGAGCAGATCAGACATGTGGGAACTGGTGTGGTATATAGTTCGACGCCATGGGGGGCAGTAACCTGCCCGTGACTTCAACTCTTTCGCCCTTCGGCCCCGCAATGTTACGTCTGGCAGTCTCAAAGCGAAGGGACAGTAACGCCACACGAAGGAGCAGGTCCGGCGGTTGCAGTCCCGCCTGGCGACAGCTAAGAGCAGAATCGGTGCAGGAACCGGCACCCCGGATGGCTAATTATCTCCATGAGACATCACCCGCACAGGTGACGGTGCGGCCGACGGTTGCTCAGTGAGGACAGCCGACCAGAGGAGGCTCTCTGTGGGATGATGGGAAAGTGGTCAGGCGCGGTGTGCTGCACGGTGGCGGCAATCGCACTGCTGTTGGTCGCAGGGCTCGCCAATAGCGACGAGAACTACTCAATCTTTGGCACGATCACCGACCAGGATGGCAGTCCAGTCCCCGGAGTAGCCCTCAGTTTCCAGGACGCACTCCCCTCACAGATGACGGACCGCGATGGCAGATACCGGGTGTCAGATGCAGAGGCGGGCCAAACCCACACGATCATGCCCTCCAGGGCCGGACTGAGCTTCTCGCCTGCCAGCCGCGTCGTCACGATGGGCTCTGGCGACGAGCGCGTGGACTTCCGGGCAACGGCTGAGGGCGTTTCAGACAAGATCCCGGTCCCGGTGCCCCTGTCCGTGTACCCCACGGGTGGGGAGACGTGGGAACAAGGCAAGGCCTACAGGATCCAGTGGACATATGAGGGCACGAACGATGTCCGCATACGACTTCACCAAGGCGCCGGGTACGACTTGGTGAAGTGGATCACGGCCGGTACGCCCAACGATGGTTCGTTCTGGTGGAAAGTGCCTGCGAACATCCCCCCCGGTAATGACTACGCCATCGTGATGGATGAGGGCTACTACGGGTCAATCACTGAGCCCATCACCATCAAGCAGATGCCGCTGGTTACCTACCCCAACACTGCCTCAGTGAGTTGGCGCCGGGGGCAGCCATACAAGATTAAGTGGCAGGGCTTCGGCGGCAGCCATGTGAAGATCCAGCTCTACAGGGCGGGATCGCTGAATCGGCTGATCTCCTGGGCGACGCCCAATGACGGATCCTTCTGGTGGAAGGTCCCGGATACGCAGGCGAAGGGCACAACCTTCAAGATCAAGATCACTGGACAGAGCAAGACGGCGGTCTACGACTTCTCGGACAAGAATTTCACCATAGCAGGCGATCAGAAAGTAACGTGGCCAACCGCGCCGGGGGTTAGCTGGCCACAGGGGCAGGCTCGACCTATCACGTGGCAGGGATATGTGGGCCCGGGCGTAAGAATCGAACTGCTCAAGAACTGGTCGCTGGCAAAGGTTGTCACTGCCGACACACCCAACGACGGCCAGTTCTGGTTGAAGATGCCGTGGTCGACAACGCCGGGAGCAGACTACCGCATCCGGATCATATCAACGAATGACCCGACGCAGAAGGATCACTCGAACAACAGCTTCACGGTGGTGTCTGTGCCGCATGTCATGTACCCATCCGCCAGCGGTATCGAGTGGGACGTCGGGGATGAGGTCGTGATAACCTGGCAGGGGTTCGACTGCGCCACCGTGAGGATCTATCTGTTGCGATGGGGCGCGTTCAGCGACATGATCTCGCCCGGCACGACCAATGATGGCAGCTACACGTGGCACGTTCCCAACGGTACTGCCACCGGCGGAGGATTCAAGGTAAAGGTCCGGCCTCAACCCATAGGAAGCATGGAAGAGTCCGACCATCACTTCCGGATCAACCCACAACAGTAATGCCCGGGCGCGCCCCTGCGCGATTCAGGGATGAACAGCGAACGCGAGAACTGGGAAGGTCGATGGTCATGAGACAGACCATCCGGTGGTCGATGTACGCGGCGATGTGGCTGTTGATGGTGGGGAGCGCGTATGCGACTGACGCTCACACTATCTCCGGGACGGTCACCGAGGCGAACGGAGTACCCGTCACGGGGGTGAGGGTGGACTTCGGCGGAGCGCTGCCCGTGGCGATGACCGACGAGGCGGGCAGATACGCAGTCGCGGGCGCAGTCGAGGGGGCAAGTTACACGATCGTGCCTTCCAAGGACGGCATGAGCTTCTCGCCGACGCAGAGGACAGTCACGATGGCATCTGGGGATGAAGTGGTCGACTTCATCGCAGAAATGGCCGTGATGCCCCTCCCCAATCTGCTACTCGCCCCTCCCACGGCAGCGTCCGCGCCGGCCAAAGGAAAGGTCACATACCCCACCCTCCTCTATCCCCTCGGTGGCGAAACATGGAAGCAAGGCGGGTCCTACAATATCCGCTGGACGTACCCACTTGCCGGTCCGATGCGGATCTCGCTCCGGGTCGGCAGCCTGCCCGTCCTGGCCATCACCAATAGCACGCCCAACGATGGTTCGTTCTGGTGGAAGGTGCCTGCTACACTCGCTCCAGGACCCAACTACCGCATATTGGTTGACGAAGGCTACTACGGTGATCTGAGCGGCGACGTCACCATCGAGCGCGCGCACCTGGTGACCTACCCGAGCAACGCCGGAGTTAGCTGGCAGAAGGGCCAGTCATACAAGATTCAGTGGCAGGGGTTCGGGGGCAGTCACGTGAAGATCCAGCTCTATAGGGCTGGATCGCTGAACCGGCTGATTGCGTGGGCGGCCCCCAACTGCGGCTCATACTGGTGGAAGGTCCCAGCCAGCCAGGCAACCGGAACCAACTTCAAGATCAAAATTACGGGCGAGAGCAAGTCAGTGGTCTATGACTTCTCGGACAAGAACTTCACGGTCTTCGGTACACCGAAAGTGACCGACCCGAGCCTGCCGGGGATCGTGTGGCCGGAACAATCGGGCCGCGTCATTAAGTGGCAGGGGTTCGTGGCTTCGACCGTGCGCATCGAGTTGCTCAAGAGCTGGGCGGTAATGCGAGTCATCACGCCAGACACGCCAAATGACGGGGCCTTCTGGTGGAAGATGCCCTACGCTCCGGCAGGCAGTGACTACCGAATACGGATCACCGCCACGAATGACCCCAACCAGCACGATCACTCCAACAACAATTTCACAGTCGAGCAGATCCCGCGGGTTCTCTACCCGACCGGCGCAGGGATTCTATGGCTGCGGGGCCAACCACAGACGATAAGGTGGACCGGATTTCCTGGCGACACCGTCAACATCCATCTGCAGCGGGATTACCAGATCGTGACGCAGATTGCGTCTGGGACACCGAACGACGGGAAGTTCATCTGGCAGGTGCCCGCAAATCAGCCGCGCGGACGCAACTACACCGTTCTGGTGAGTCGACCGCAGAAGGTTGCGTCAGCAGACTGGAGTGACAATGAGTTCATGATCGGCGACCAGCCACGGGTCGTCGTGCCGAGTTTGAGTGGGATCGTGTGGGCCACAGAGACCAGCGAGGAGATACGCTGGCGCGACTTCCCCGGCGCGAAGGTGAAGATAGAACTCTTGCAGTATGACAGTGTCTACCGTGTCATATCCGCGGGCACTCCGAACGATGGGAAGTTCGTGTGGGCAGTCACAGATGACAAGAACAAGTACTCTGCGGATCACTTCAGGATCAAGGTGAGTACGCTGCCGGGGACGCAGTTCTCCTGGAGTGACAAGTCGAACAACTACTTCAGCATACACGACATGTAGATACCATACGGTGGAGCAAGAGACGTGCGCCGCCCGTATCAGATACGAGGTGCAAACGGAATGATCACACACAATTCGCGATGGGCACTCTTGATCATTGGCGCCATATTGGCCACCAGTGGGCTGGCATTTGGGGCCGACACGTATGCTATCTTCGGGCGCGTGACCGGGAATCTCGGTCAGCAGATGCTCGGCGTGAGCATCAGTGTCGCGGGCCTGCCTCCCGCTCTGACAGATGCGGACGGCCACTACCTGGTTGACGGCGCAGCAACCGGGTCAGTGTACGTGGTTGAGCCGCGCCGCCCAGGTTGGGTCTTCACACCAGAGCGACGCGCGGTGGTGATGGGCTCCGGAGATGAGGAGGTAGACTTCGGCGCTCGGCTGATTCTGGGCCTCAGCGCAGACGGTCGCCTGGCCGCAGCACCTCCCGATGGACCGGTCACGAAGGCGTACTGCGCCGATAACTATGAGCCTGACGACATCGCGTCACAGGCAAACTGGCTGAACATCTTCCTGGGTCAGCAGCACAACATCACCTATGCCGACGATGACTGGATGAAGTTCAACTTGAGCTACCGCAGTGCGGTCGACGTATACACGACGGACGCAGCCGCGCCCGTCCTCATGTACATCTATGGTCCCGACGACCCGACCAAGTATATTGGGCAGCACCACGGTTCCGATACGGCCCCCAATGCGAGCATCTCCGTGCCCGCCCCGGGCTTGGGGCCCGGGGTCTACTACGTGAGGACGCAGCACTGGCCTGGCGATCTCGGGGTGTCGTGCTACGCGGTCAACTTGGACGTATCCGCTCTGCCACCGGGCCGCGTGCTCTATCCCGCCACCACAGGCGTTGAGGTGAGATGGCAGGAAACGATCGAGGTCCAGTGGGACCGCTTCTACGGCAGCGCCGTTACCATCCATCTATACAAGGCGGGTGTCTACAAGCAGACCATCGCGACAGCCACGACCAATGACGGCACGTACGAATGGATAGTACCGTACACCGCAGGCGCCGGCGACGACTACACGATTCATGTTCACTCGTATGCCTATCCCGACCAGGGGGACGAGTCGACCTACCCGTTCAAGATCAAGTCCAGCCCAGTGGTTACCTATCCTAACGAAAGCAGCATAGTCGGGTGGAACGTGGGCGATGTGTACACGATCACCTGGAAGGGCTTCACCGATACTCATGTGAAGATTCAGTTGTATAAAGGGAGCCGACTCAATCGCCGTATCGCGTGGCGGACACCCAACGATGGCCGCTTTGTATGGAGGGTGCCTGAAGGGCAGGCGACGGGATGGAGCTTCTACATCCATGTAACCGGCGCAAACAAGCCTTGGCAGACCGACCGAAGCACCCACATATTCATGATGGACAACCCAAAGGTCACGTATCCCAGCGCTCCGGACATAAGCTGGGGACAGGGCTCCGCACACGCGGTCACGTGGACGCGCTACTACGGCAACGATATCCATATCGACTTACTCAAGGCTGGTGCAGTCGTCAGGACCATCGCCAGTGACACGTCGAATGATGGGAGCTTCGTGTGGAAAGTGCCATGGACTCTGGAGCCGGGCACAACGTATCGTGTTCGGGTGAGATACGGAGCGCAGATCGATGACTCGAACAATAACTTCACTGTCTACGCAGTCCCGCATGTGACGTATCCATCAGAGGCAGGGATCACGTGGCTGCGCGAATCAGGGTACACGATTAAGTGGTCAGGCTACAGCACGCCGACCGTGCGTATCCAGCTATACCGCGGGGCGAGACGCGTGCGGACGATCACGACGGGCACGCCCAATGACGGGCGGTTCTACTGGACGGTGCCAGCCGGACAGGCGCTTGGGACGGACTTCAAGATACGGATCTCGGAGGTCGGTGGCGCGGGTGGGTTCGACACGTCGAATAATCGCTTTGCCATCGAAAACCCTTAGTCGAGCGGCCAATCATCCGCGGAGGTGAAACGTGGTCATGTGTTCGAGCCGGATCGTGAGGGTCACAGCAATTGCCGCGCTGTGCTCACTGATGATACTGGTGAGCGCCCACGCCGATTCTTACACCATCTTCGGCGATGTGACTGACGCGGCGGGCCAGCCGGTTGCCGGAGCGATGATCGACTTCGGCGGGGCACTTCCCGCACAAGTGACAGATGCCCAAGGGCGCTATGCAGCCGAGGGTGCGGAGACGGGCGAAAGCTACACTGTCACTCCCTCGCTGACAGGCTACGTGTTCTTCCCCACCTCCGCGACTGTGCTCGTCTCCTCGGGCGACGAACGCGTGGACTTCCGTGCCGAGCAGGTCGCGGGCGCCGCCGGCAGCCTGATGTCAACGGGCGATGCAACAGTCAATGACGATCGAGCGAAGATCGCCCCCGATATCTACGAGAGCGATGACACTCCGAGTGCAGCCAAGTCAATCCTGAACGGTGCATCCCAGCAGCGTAGCATTCACGCCGTCAACAACACAGACTGGGCCCACTTCGACCTCAACGTCCGAGCCAACGTACGCATCGAGACCAGTGGCGCGGGTGATTACGACACGGAGCTCCAACTCTACGGACCAGACACCACCACGACGTTCGTAGAGACCGACCACGACAGCGGCACAGGGAGATACTCACTGATCGTGCGAGAGGGTCTGAACTCCCTCGGGCCGGGCAGATACTGGATATCTGTCCGCAAAGACAATATCAACGACACAATCCCCGCCTACGCGCTGGCGCTGACCATCACCTACCCGGGTGAGCAGGTACTCTACCCCGCCGGGCCATCGATTGTGTGGAAGGTCGGGGAGTCTTACAACATCCGCTGGGAGAATTTCATTGGGAACCACGTCAAGATTGAGCTCAAGCAGACTCCATCGATCTCCATCTGCACAATCTCTGAAAGCACACCCAACGATGGCTCGTTCTGGTGGCGCGTGCCTGGCGATCTGCCCGCCACTGGAGCTGGCTTCAGGGTACGTGTGACTTCTTGCCTTTTCCCCGATCAAGAGGACTACTCCTACTTCGAGTTCGAGATCCAGAACGCACCAAGGGTCACCATACCGAGTTCATCAGGCATCGCTTGGCAGCGGGGGCAGGCTTACACCATCCAGTGGGACGGTTTCAGCAGCAGCCACGTGAAGATCCAGTTGTATCGCGGCGGCACGTTCGTCCGGCGACTGGCGTGGGCTACGCCGAATGACAAGGTCTTCTGGTGGAGTGTGCCCAGTGACATCCCGTCGGGAACCGGCTACAAGATCAAGATCACCGCGCAGAACAAAGTAGTCGCGAGCGATATGTCCGACCGGCCGTTCGCGATCGTGAACAACCCGCGGGTGACATACCCCACATATGCTGGAGTGGTGTGGCAGACCGGTTCGAGCTACACAATTGAGTGGCGCCAGTTCCAGGCCGCGAACGTGAAGATCGAGCTGATGCTAAACGGCAGCGTCAAGCGAGTGCTCAAAGGAAGTACCCCGAACGACGGGCGATTCGTGTGGTTGGTGCCACATAGCACGCAGGTGAGCAACGCCTACGAGATACGGGTGACTGCGGTGGGCTGCTCCGCTCAGAGGGACAAGTCAAACAACCCATTCAGGATAGAGAAAGGCACCGCGGTCGCCAAGCCATCTGATCCTGGGATCACGTGGAATCTCGGGAGCGTGCAACAGATCAGGTGGCAGGGCTTCGATGCGCCGAAAGTGAAGCTCGAGTTGATGAGTGGGTGGTCGGTCGAGAGAGTGATCTCGTCGGCCACGCCCAACGATGGCCTGTTCACGTGGAAAGTCCCGGCCAACGTGCCTCCGGCCGCCAACTATAAGATCCGCGTGACGGGCACGACCGGCCCCTGGCAACAGGATGTTTCGGACAACAACTTCACCATCGCGTCGGTGCCCCTCGTGATCTACCCTAGCAGCGCGGGGATTACGCTCACGCACGGGATGCCTACGTTCCTGCGATGGCAGGGATTCGGGTCCGCTAACGTGAAGATAGTGTTGATCAAGGGGGGCTTCGTGTCGAGCGTCATAGCGTACGGCACGCCCAACGACGGATGGTTCCTGTGGAACGTGCAGCCCGAGGGCATGCCGACGGGCAGTGACTTCAAGATACGGGTGGTCTCCCAGCCAGGCGGGACCGAAGCGGACGCGTCCGACGCACAATTCACGATCGTGTCGGCCCCGGTAGTAATGTCGCCGAACAGTGGCGTGTGGCTGCACGGGCCGACGGAGAACATCACTTGGAGCGGATTCACCGGCGCAACGGTGCGGATTGAGCTGTGGGAGAGTTGGTCGTTTGATCGGGTGCTGATCGCCACAGCCCCCAACACCGGCACATGGTCATGGAGCATATCGGGGATCCCGAACTCTGAAAGCTACCATGTGCAAGTAAGTTCGGTGTCAAATCCGTCTGAAGTGGACTACTCGAGCGGGTATTTCAAGATCAGTGATGAGCCAAAAGGCCCGTGACCGGGCGTCTCAATCAATCAGCGCCAAGTCTCAGAAAGTCAAAGAGAGGCGAGGATCATGAAGAGGCATGCGACGACACCGCTGGTGATCTTCCTGGCAATCTGGTGCGCATTACTGACCATCCCGGCCATGGCAGGCGATCAGTACGCGCTCTTCGGCCAGGTCAACACTTCAGCGGGTGAACCCGTTGCCGGAGTGCAAGTGGCGTTCTCCGGAGGGCTTGCGGCACAAGAGACGGACGCTCAGGGCCGGTACGCCGTCGATGGCGCGGTGACAGGCCAGGCATACACAGTGACGCCGTCGCTGGCCGGCTGGAGCTTCTCCCCCGCCGACCGCAGCGTCATCATTTCGTCGGGCGATGAGCAGGTCGACTTCGTTGCGGGTCAGGCCAATAGTGCTCCCGACAAAGTCAGTCCGCCGCGAGTTTTCTACGCGGCTTCTCCGGAGCCAATGTGCGTATTGAGTTGCGACGCAACTGGACTTTCCAGCGCCTCATCTCTGCGAGCACAGCCAATGACGGGCAGTTCTGGTGGTCAGTACCGCCGGGGCTGGCCTACCGAAGTGACTACCGCATTCGCGTGAGCAGCACGTCGGCCGTCACGGAGATCGATCTGTCCAACAACATGTTTAGCGTGAGACCCCGAGCGAGACTGCTGTTCCCGAGCGATCCGGGCCTCGAGTTCCCGCGAGGCATCCCAGTGACCATCACCTGGGAGCACTTCACCGGCACGCACGTGAAGATAGAGAACTTCTACAGCGGAGTCTACGATGGCACGGTGACACCGAGTACGCCCAACGACGGGGCCTACACGGTGCTGGTGCCCTACGAAGCAGCCATCCGCGATGACTATCGCTTGCGGGTCACGTCGCTCGGCAGTCCCGCGGATAGCGACTGGTCGAACAACAATTTCGCTGTGATAGCCAATCCGAGCGTGCTCTACCCGAGCACGTGGGGTCTTGTGTGGAAGCGCGGATCAACCAACGTAATCGAGTGGACCGACTTCGCCGGCGCCAACGTGCGCATTCGGCTGTACAAGGGCGCCGTACTGTCACGCACGATCAGTTCCAGCACGCCCAATGACGGATCTTTCGTATGGAAGGTACCGGCAAGCCAGGCGTTGGGGGCTAACTACCGCATACGTATCAACAGCACGACGGCGGCCGAAAGCGACTGGTCAAACAGCTTCTTCACCATCGCCGCCGCTCCACTGGTAACCTACCCAAACGCTTCGGGCATCGCAGTGGATCATGGAGCGCGGCTCGCCATACAGTGGCAGGATTTTCCGGCAGGGAACGTCAAAATAGACCTGCTCCGCTGGGGAGCGTTCGTACAGACTATCGCGGCCTCAGCCGCGAATGACGGTGCCTTCAATTGGAAGGTTCTACCTGTCTGTAGCTTTACGGGCAACGGATTCAAGATCCGGATATCTTCCGTGCCCAACCCGACAGTAGTTGACTCATCGGACCGTAACTTCACTGTGAACTCCGTACCCATCGTGCTGGCCCCCAACGCACGCGCGGCGACCTACAGCCGCGGCACGTCGATGAACATATACTGGTGCGGCTTCACCGGGCTATACGTGAAGATTGAGTTGCTGCGATCGGGTGCGGTAGTGGAAACGATCAACGGGCTGGCGGGAAACAGCGGCGCCTACTCATGGGTACCCCCCGCGCCGACTGCGGTCGCTTCAGATTACCGAGTGAGGATAACCTCAACATCGGCCCCTACAGAGAGGGACGCGTCTGACTACCTGTTTAGTATCGACTGAGCCGCAGCCGTTGAGCGCGCATACTGCCGAAGTGCGGAGGATGAACACAGATGCCAAGAGCCACTGTGTCGATCTTGGTCGCCTGCGCAGCAATGGCTGTGCTGTCAGCGACACCCACGACTGCCGCTGATTGCTACGCGATCTTTGGGGGCGTGACCACGCCTGACGGGGCGGGGCTCGAGGGAGTCCGCGTGAGCCCGAGCGGCGGCCTGGGCGTAACGGTCACCGGCCTAGACGGAAGCTACCGCGTGGAGGGGGCGCTCAGCGGCGAGACCTATGCCGTTGAGGCCACGCTGCCGGGCTATGCGTTCGTGCCGGCCAAGCGCGTCGTCGTGGTCGCGTCCGGCGATGAGCAGGTGGACTTCGTCGCGAGTGAGATCAACTCGGGGATGTGCGCGGTAGAGACGACTGCGGCCGCGCCAGGTCTGGCGGTCTCGCCCCAACCGGTAGTGACCTACCCCACCGACACTGGTATCGTCTGGCACCGAAACCGGAGCTACAACATCACGTGGGGCGTGTTCGCCGGCGCGAACGTGCGCATTGAATTGCGCCGCAACTGGACCTTCCAGCGGCTGATCAGTGCCGGTACGCCCAACGACGGCTCGTTCTCGTGGCTGATTCCCCCCGGCCTTGCATATCGTAGCGACTACCGCATTCGCATCAGCAGCACGTCGACAGTCACTGACATCGACCTATCAGACCACGTGTTCAGGGTGGCCCCCCTAGCGAAGGTTCTGTTTCCGAGCGGTCCAGGACTAGAGTTCCCCCGGGGCATTCCAGTGACCATCACCTGGCAGAACTTCACTGGCACACACGTGAAGATTGAGAACTACGCGAGCGGAGTTTTCGAGGGCCAGCTCACCGCGAGCACACCGAACGACGGGTCCTATACGGCAGACCTGCCATTCGAAGCGCATCTGGCCAGCGACTATCGGATACACATAACGTCAGTTGGCGCGCCGGGCGATACCGATAAGTCGAACAACGATTTCTCGGTGGTGGCTAATCCGCGGGTGGTGTACCCAAGCACGTGGGGCATCGCATGGAACCGCGGGTCACACTACTCGATCAAGTGGGCGGATATCGCGGGCCCCCATGTCAAGATCAGGCTCTACAAGGGCGGCGTGCTCTCGCGCACGATCAGCGCAGCGACGCCCAACGACGGGGCCTTCGTGTGGAGTGTTCCTGTGGGTCAGACGCCGGGCACCGACTACAAGATACGCGTCAACAGCACAACCGTGCCCGAGAGCGACTGGTCGAACAACCCGTTCGAGATCGCGGCCACACCGCTCGTGATCTACCCAAACGCGTCCGGTACCGCGGTCGACCACGGGTCCCAGATGCTGATCCAGTGGCAGGACTTCCCGCCCGGGAACGTCAGGATTGAGTTGCTGCGTTGGGGCCTCCCGGTGCAGCTACTCAAGTCCTCAACTGCCAACGACGGCGCCTTCATGTGGAAGGTCCTGCCTGCCTGTAGCAGCACAGGTAATGGTTACCGGGTGCGGATATCTTCCGTGCCACACCCGACGGTGTCTGACACTTCAGACGGCAACTTCACCATCACCTCGGTTCCCATCGTGGTCTATCCCAACACGAAATTGGTGACTTACAGTCGAGGCAGCACGATGCACATTGGCTGGCGTGGTTTCTCCGGCCTGTATGTGAAGATCGAGCTGCTGCGAAGCGGGGTGGTTGAGCGAGTCATCGCTGGCACCGCGGACAACGACGACTACCATACCTGGGTGCCCCCGGCTCCGACGCCGGTCGCCTCGGACTATAGAATAAGGATCACGTCCGTATCAGCGCCTACAGAGAGGGATGCGTCTGACTACCTGTTTAGTATCGACTGAGCCGCAGCCGTTGAACGCCCATACTGCCCAAGTCCGGAGGATGAACACAGATGCCAAGAGCCACTGTGTCGATGCTGATCGCGTGCGCGGCAATCGCTGTGCTGTCAGCGACACCCACGACTGCCGCTGACTGTTACGCGATCTTCGGGAGCGTGACCACGCCTGACGGGACAGGGCTCGAGGGAGTCCGCATCGGCCTCAGCGGAGGTATGGGCGCTACGGTCACCAGACCGGACGGAAGCTACCGTGTGGAGGGGGTGCTCAGCGGCGAGACCTATGCCGTTGAGGCCACGCTGCCGGGCTATGCGTTCGTGCCGGCCAAGCGCGTCGTCGTGGTCGCGTCCGGCGATGAGCAGGTGGACTTCGAGGCGACGCCGCTGGCAGTGACCGGCGGTGGGCTGCAGGGCGTAGCGCCCGACCTCGGAGGCGTCGCGGCCGCGAAGGTGGCGCCTGATGCGTATGAGGCCGACAACAGGGATGCCCTCGCAAATGTCATAGGCCTCGATGAGACCCAGACCCACAACATTCACCGTCCGCTGGATGAAGACTGGGTTTACTTCGATCTGCCAATACGATCGCAGGTGATGATCACGACGGCCATCCCTTCGGGCGGCGAGACGACTCTCGCGGCCTACGGCCCTGACGACCCCACGAGTCTGCGCGGCTTCGACGATTTTCGGGACGAGACAGGCAGCTCGCGCCTCCCGTTCATGGCACCCAACGTTCTGCTTCCTGGACGCTACTGGGTGCGCGTGCAGGAGAACGGCCAAGACGATGTCGTTGCGACCTACACACTCACGGTCGCAACTGAGGAAGCGCCCCCATGTAGGGTAAACTACCCGACGGCGTCCGGCATCACCTGGGACATCGGTTCGGCCTACACAATCAGGTGGTCGGAATTCCCTGGCGCCACAGTCCGGATATTCCTTGTTGGTCCTGTCTTCTCTGTCACTCTGATATCTTCGGGGACGCCGAACGATGGCGCCTTCTGGTGGCGCGTGCCGTGGGATACCGAGCCGGGGGTGGAATACCGGATCGCGGTAATCGGGGAGGATACATCGAACTCCGCCTGGTCGAACCACCTGTTCGAGATCCGCGACGTACCCTTGGTGACGTTCCCGAGCGGGCCGGGCATGGAGTTCGCGCACGGTGATGAGGTGTCGATCACCTGGCAAGGCTTTCCCGGGCCGCAGGTTCACATCGACCTGTACAGGTGGGGCACGTTCATTGAGCGACTGGAGACCGCTCACGACAACACGGGCATGTGTCCGGGAACCATCCCCATGGACCAGCCAACCGGCAGCGGCTTCAAGATCCGCGTGACCAAGTGGGACGATGACACCGTTACCGACGATTCAGACTGGTCGTTCTCGATTGTGCATGACCCCAAAGTGGTGTATCCCAGTGATCCGGCGATAGTGTGGCATCGCGGACAGACCTACACGATCGAGTGGTATGACTATGCTGGCGCACAGGTGCGCATCGAGCTATACAAGGGCGGCGCGCTGAATCGGGTTATCACCCCAGCGACGCCCAACGATGGCAGCTATGTCTGGGCCGTCCCGGACTGGCAGGCGTATGGGAGCGACTACAAGATCCGCGTGGCTTCGACGAGTGGCTCAGGCCACGCGGACCAGTCTGACAACACCTTCAGAGTTGCACGAGCGCCAAGAGTCCTGCACCCGAGCGCGCCAGGGCTTGAGTTTGGCCGCGGCGAGGACGTGCACATCACTTGGGAGAACTTCGACGGAGAAAGCGTCAAGATCGAGACATACCGCGGCGGCGTCCGGGACGGCAGTGTCACCGATGACACCCCCAACGACGGTTCCTATCACATCACCGTTCCGGGCGACGCCGTCCTCGCTGACGATTACCGGATCAAGATCACGTCGCTCGCCGATCCGGGCGAATGGGACTGGTCGAACAACGACTTCGCGGTAGTGCCGAACGCGCGTGTGCTCTACCCCAGCGCGTGGGGCCTCAGCTTCGATATAGGGGATCTGTTCAACATTCGGTGGACGGATTTTGGGGGCGTATTGGTACGCATTCAACTCTACAAGGGCACCGCCCTGAATCGAACGCTCAGCAGTGGTACTACGAACGACGGCTCTTTCACATGGCAAGTGCCGCCCGGCCAGGACGTGGGGGACGACTTCCGCATCCGTGTGGTGAGCGTTGACGACTCATCGGTGGACGATTTCTCCGACAGCCACTTCAGCATCGAGACCGCTCCCGTGGTATTGTACCCCAGCGCACCGGGTATCGTATGGAACCACGGTTCTACGTACACAGTCACATGGCGAGACTTCCCCGCCGATGAGGTCATCATCTCTCTGTATGACGGGCTCACACACTACACCAACATCAGCGATGGCACGGCGAACGATGGCGCGTTCGTCTGGCGAGTATCTGACAGGATTCCCCTCGGCGATAACTGGCGCGTCGAAGTGACTAATACTTCCGGCCACATCTGCCGGGACCAGTCAGATAGCGTGTTTGAGATAGCCCTCGGCCCCACGGTTACCCGTCCCACCTTGTCAGCCGAAATATGGCATGTGGGAGATACCGGGATCATCGAGTGGGAGCGATTCAGCGGCGCGAATGTGCGGCTGCAGCTCTACAAGGGCGGCGTGCTGAACCGCACGATCAACGCCAGCACGCCCAATGACGGCAGGTTCGTGTGGACCGTGCCCGGTGATCTGCCCAACGGTGGCGACTACCAGGTGCGGATCAATGCGGTCTCCCAGCCCGCACAGTGGGACATGTCTGACAAAGACTTCATCATCACGCGACGACCGCGGGTGACTTACCCAAGCGCATGGGGCATTGAGTGGACTCACGACGCGGCGGTGCGGATCCGGTGGGAGAACTTCGTGGGAGCGCGGGTCGCAATCCAGCTCTACAAGGGCGGTAGCTTCGAGCGCTACATCTCATGGCACACGGATAACGACGGGTCATTCTGGTGGCGCGTGCCAACCGATCTGGAGGGCGCCAGCGACTACCGGGTCAGGATCAGGGCAACGAGCAACACTCTCGAGGACATGTCAAACAACAACTTCACGATCGTCAACGTGCCTACAGTCGAATACCCGAGCTCTGCTGATGTGAGCACCCGACGGACGATGGCAATGCCTATCACGTGGCGAGCATTCTCAGGGGCGACCGTGAACATCCATCTCTACAAGGGTGGGGTATGGCACAGCACGATCGCGTGGGGCGCGACGAACGACGGCTACACCGTATGGAGCGTGCCTGCCGCTCAGGCTCTCGGCTCAGACTACAAGATCATGATCCAGAGCGCCACGGTTGCTACGGAGATCGACTACTCTGACAATCAGTTCAGGATCCTCGACGCCCCTTCGTGAGCAGTCCTCGGACAATCAGGCCGGATAGACGTAGTCGAGCCAGACTGGGCTCGACCAGGCCATATTGCCGTCCACTTGGGTCACACGGACGTAGATGAAGCGCGAGATGTTATGCAGCGTGTGGATTACCTTCGCGCCATCCGTGGGTCCAGACTGCAGAAACCACCGGTACGCGAACATGTCCCCGGCTGCGCGGGGCTTCGTCTTCGTGTGTACGACTTGCCCGTTCTCGATGATCTCGACACGCTCGACCGCCGCAGTGCCCTGCACTGCCACACCAATTTCGAGCGGGAAGAGTTCCGGCACGTCCTCGTGGGTGTAGCTGATCGACGAGCCCATCGGGAAGCCATTGATGTGGAAGTCAAGCATGATCTTCGCCCCAGTGGTGGCGATGGTCCGCCGCTGACGCAGGGCCTCCCACAGACTCGGCAGACTCAGGTCCTCTGCATAGATGCCGGTCAGTCCGGTGATGGCCGGCTTCGCCGGGTGTCCGTCCCCACCAGCCACGACGCCCATCTTGAAGCCCTGCAGCAGCGTATCGACGTAGAACCCCCGTGTGAATGACCGGTCGGTGTCCTGCCGTGGCGCTCCGTAGTATTCCTCGTTCCCCCAGCCGGAGTATATCTCGAATGCTGGCTCAAGTTCGTCATCGGTGACGGTGAGATTGCAGGACAACTCGCGTGCGCTGTGGTGCGGAATGGTCAGCGCATCAATGGCGTGCTCTCGCAGGTACGCCCACAGCTCAGTTGGGCTCGGGACGACGTGTGAGCCAATGAGCGGGACATCGTGGTCGCGGTAGTAGATGTTACGGTGCCCGTGGATGGCGCGGGCCCATTCGACAGCAGGCCAGGCGACGAAGGAGCTTGGATCCGTATGTTCACGAGCCTGCGCCATGCTCTCGTCCCACTGCTCCTCGGTCATGCGCTCAGCGTGGTCGGCGATAGCCAGGAAATCGGTGCCGGCCTCTTCACGCGCGTATTGGTAGCACTCGGCGAGCGACCCGTTGTACGGCCCTACGTGCGCGCACGGACTGATCTCTGAGTGCTTGTGGAGGTCGCCAAAGTACAGGGAGACATCCTCTGAGTAGTCCTCGTCCTCACGGAAGGCCTTCTGGTACTTGCGGTGTTCGAGTTCTGGCTCGAACCAGTTCACGCGCCAAGGCTTGCGGTGGAATCGGTCGTCGCTCATCGCTTTTCTCCCTGGACGGGCGCATAGCGGGCGAGTTTGTAGTGCGCATGCAGCCAGGCGGTAAAGTAATGGCCGGACAGGGCGTTCTCGTGGAACCAGAAGCCGGGACGAACGTGCTCGGTGTCCGGGTGGTCGACCAGGAACATCTCAGCGCGGCTCTGCCGCGACATGTAATCGCGCGCCCAAGTCGCAGTTCCGTCAGCGTCGTCGAGCCAGGGCAGGATCGCAGCAGCCGAGCAGGCAACGCGCGGGCCAGTGTTCATAGTGATGCGATGGTCTGGCGAGCCCTGCACGACGTAGCCCTCGGGGGCGGCCAGAGCCCGGACCGCATCCCAATTGGCTATCATCGCCTGCTCCCAGAACTCCCGATGATCGGGCTTGAGATCCCACAGACGGACGGCGGTCTCGACCCCGAGATTCATGGAGTTGCCGCTGGGCCCTGAGACGTTGAGTAGGCCCTCCCGGAACTCCCACAATAGCTCGAACTCGCGGCCGTAGAGGGGCTCGCCGGTGATGTCTTCAGCCAGGGCGAGGATATAGAGCAGCCAGCCCGTGCCGTGCGGAGAGTTGTGTCGCCACCACCACAGGCAGCGGCCGAAATAGCTGGTAGTATACCAGTGCTCGATCCACCAGTCGGCGAACGAGACGATCAGCCGGTGGGCCTTGTCGCGCTCGCGTTTGTTCGCCAGCTCACGCGCGTAGAGCTCGAGAGCGAGCGTTATCTTGGTGTACTGATCCGCGCTGGTCTCGCACATCTCAGAGACGTCGCGGATGCCCCCGTAGGGCTTGGGAAGCCAGCCGGGTCCAAGAGAGTTCGTGGCCGCAGCGTTGTCGCACAGCGCGCAGATGGCCTCAAAGACGCCTCGCGCCTGCCGCCTGATCTCCCGGTCATCGGCGGCCGCAGCCTGATGCACCAGCGCCATCAGGTAATCCCCGGTGGCCATGTCGGCCTCTTCATAGTTCATGATGAGCTTCTTCAGCTTCCAGGGGATGTTGGCATTGCGAGTGTACATTTCGGCGAGCGGGTAGCGCTCAACGTCCGCGTGGGTGAATGGCTTCAGCGTGTTCAGGTTCACCGCCCCGCGCACGAACCCCGCAGAGTCCCTGAAGACCCCCTCGACAATCGCCTCGATGCGCTCAGCAATCTCCGGCAGGTTCTCTCCGTAGGTGCCATCAACGAGTTTGCGACGTCTCTCATCGGCCGTCACCGCAGTGCTCCCTCCCTGCGCCTGCTACGGCGCTTCCAGAAGTTCGAGGCTGATGTCGTCGATGCGAATGTGCGCACTGACGGGCTTGCCGTCCGCGCCCTTCTCTATCGCCAGATGGCCGATTGCAGCGTTCATGGGCAACTCACCGACAGCGGTGAGTTGCTGCCACGCCCCCATTTGACGAGTGTCATACTTCTCGCTGCCATAGTTTTCAAGCCACTTACCATCGGCATTGCTGGCGGCGAGTTTCACGTAGGGGGCGTAGCCGCCGGGCTCAAGTTCCTCGACGAGCATCCAGACGGTCAGCCGATACTTGCCCGTCGGGACAAGTGACTCGGACAACTGCAGGGAAGCGTAGTTCCACCCATTGGTGTGCGAGCCCGCCACCAGCATCGAGTGCTCGCCCGAGTGCGCGGCGGCGACATCGACAGTCGCAACCATCTGCTCAGACGTGCCCCAAACTGGCGGGTCATTCTCGAAGCCCTCTTCATATACGACGCCAGCCGCGCCGTGGCCTTCCACAAGCGCAAGGTCCACCAGATCGTAGCGATCCTGGTCATCCCGGCCACCGATGCCGAGCAATATCCGCTGCCCGTTTTCAGGGAGCAGCACGGTCAGTTTCAGACGGTAGCTCCCGGGGTGAACATCGCCGGGCACGCGCAGGAGTGCAGCCACACCCACCTCTTCACCAGGCCACCAGTGTGTGGTTGGGGTCTCGGGGTAATGCAGGGCAGACGCGACGGTCTCCCCTGCCCCATCGACAAGCTCCCAGCGCAACGCGAAGCTATCGTAGCAGGGGGCGGTACCGTCATTGCGCCAGGTGCTGAAGATCAGAGAACGGGCGGGATGGACACCGTCGACGTTGACCACTGGCAGGTAACCAAGGTCGGTGAGGACGAAGCGGTAGCCGATCGACCGGGCAGCACGAGTGAGCTGCTCGCGGACCTCGGCCGGCGCGGTGCTCAGGCGCCCGAGATTGGTGTTCATGTAGCTGGCCGGAGCGCTCAGGCCAGCGTCGATAGTTTCGGTGAGGTCCCAGCCTTTGTCCAGCATCGATTGGTAGCCGCTGTGGAACTCGAAGTTGCAGACCACGCCTTGGCGTGAATAGGGCCCGTAGAGCCAGTCGCCGACATTGTTGCTGGCCCCGCCCGGCTTGAGACCGTCCTGGCGGAAGTGGCAACCGCGGCTGGCAGCGTAGTCCATAATCGTCAGGAACTTCTGGCTGCCCACGTTCAGGAAGACCTGCGAGTTCGGGAAGGCCCGTGCGTGGGCGTCGATCATGCGGCGGTATGCAGCGATGTACTTGGTGTCAGTGTAGCCGGTCTCTTCGAGCTGGGCCGGGGTCCAACGCTGTAGGTGCATCTCGCCCCACTCGCCGATGCCACGCATGTCGATGAACTCAAAGCCCTCGCGGCCGTCGAGGTATTCACCGAGCTTGGCGATGAACTCGCAGTAGAGGTCGAGGTACCGGTCATCCCAGAAGACCGGGTCCAAGTGGTGGTCGACGTAGAGGCCGACGTGATCCACGCCGGGCACGCCCTTCTCGAAGGCCCACTTCGGGGTCACGTACTCCAGACGCGAATGCATACTCTCTGACATGGGTCCGAACGCTACGCGCTTGCCGCGCTCGCCCACCCAGTAGTCGAAGATGGGGTCGAAATACTCGTCGAAGGTGTACACGCCCTCCTCGGGGTTCAGGTCGGCCCAGTGCTGACGGTAGTAGGCGATGCCGCAGACGTCCAGATACCAGTCGTCATCCGTCGGCTCGAGTGGGGGGGTCGCCATGTACATGCCCATGCGTGGGTTGAAGAGGATGTCATCGACCGTCTCGGGGGTGAAGTGCGAGAGTTCCAGAGCAGGTATGCCATCGTCCTGCGCGGCGGCCATTGCAGCAGCAACCACGAGCAGGCAGGTGATGAGCAGCATCCGGTTCATGTTGCTGCCTCCCTCGGACCGGGATCAGGCGAAGACCTCAGCAAGCAGATCGGTCGCGGCATCGCGTATCAGGTCGAACGCCTCCGGCACCAGCTTCGCCCAATAGCGCGTCTCGGCCTCGTGTCCGCCGCGCGCAAATGCGCCGGGGATGGGAATGTACCCGACGTATTGGGATGTGGCGTGCGCGATCCAGGTGGGGAGCGTCGGCGAGGCCAGCTTGATGGCCAGCCCAAGCTCCACGAACGGTTCGCCCGGCAGACCCACGACGGCGACATCGCCGATGCGCAGCACCTGTATCTCGTAGTCGAGCATGGGCGAACGTTGGCGCATCAGGTGCACGCTCCAGATGCTGGAGGCGATCGCCCAATCGCTGGTCACGCGGCCGGGATCGCCCTCCACGAGCTCTGGCGTCGGACTTCCGGAGAGGATGCCCTGCGCCCAGGTGAACTCCTCTTCGGTCAGTTCGCGGATCGGGATGGGCAGGCGCTGAACGCGATAGTCGAGAGTGGCGGTGTCCGTGAACTCAATGCTCTTGACCACCTTTGCCGTGGTCTCGGCAAGCCCCTCACCCATAAGCGTCTGATCGTTGGCGTAGTCTGGCTCGAAAGGCGGCCACGGGTTGATGTTGCCGCAGGCACCGTTAGTGACCACGGGCACGCAGTCTGAACCATACAGTTGCTGAAGCCTGGCAGCCCAGGCGCCGGGCCAGTCGGCGCTCACTGACAGCGACGGGAAAGTGTGCACGGGGTGGCAGGTGTGGTTTACGAGCATCGCGCGCATGTGCAGGTCGTAGCCACGCACGCACATGACGCCGAGTTCGGGATCGATGGGCCCCTCGATATAGCGGATCCAGGTCGGCCCGAGATCATCGGGCCAGTGGCGCGGCGGCATGCCGACAGTGCCATCCTGCCGCACGGCGCGACGGTTGAACGCGAAGCGCCCCTCGATACCGCTGGAGGCACCGATCTCAACCGGCTCGAGGCGCTCACATGCGAGAGCTACTGCGTCGGCAGCGCGCTCGGCGGCGATGGAGCTGTACGCCAAATCCCCGCCGCCCACCCAGGACAGCTCGTCGGGGATGCCCTCAAAGTCGGGGTCCACCATCAGGTGCCCAACGGTCGGAGCAGAATGCGTCTGAGTGGCGTGGACCATCAGAGCGTCAGGCTCGATGCCGCAGGTCGCAGCGATCTTCTCGCGGATAATGGCCGTATACTCCTCGGTGATGATCGTGACGTCGAGGGCGACGAGGCCAAGGCGACGCCCGGCAGACTCGAAGACCAGCGCCCGAGCATGGAGGGGATCCAGTGCCAGGCGCGCCGGGCGATGCACACCGATAGCCCCAGCGAGATGCGTCCCAGCGGGCGGTGTGATGTCGATCTGTGCAGCACCGGCCAGCAGTGTTTCGACCGAGGTGTCCGTTGACATGAGCAACTCCTCAAAGTGGAGGTCAGCGCGATCCAAGGGAGGTTCGCCGCGTGACAGCAGGAATCATTCCATCACGACGATCGCGACCCGGAATGGCGTTCGACGGTTGTAACCGAATGCAGCCGCGAAAGCAAATATGCATGTACGAGGAACGATGCACCAGGAGGGGTAGCGATGACAGCATCCCGTATGGTTGCGGTTCTTGCGCTGGCAACGCTGGTCTGCGTTGGCGGGGTCCGTGCAGATGAATACGCCTACGCGGGGCAATGGGGTTCTGAGGGCGGCGGCGCCGGGGAGTTCACCATCATCGGCGGCATCGCTGAAGCCGACGGGATCGTGTACGTGACCGACTTCGTCGACGCGATGACCTGCCGGATCCAGACCTTCGACCACGACGGCAACTTCGTCGGCAGCGTCACCGCGTGGGGCGAGGCGCGCGGAGCTACAGTCTACACCTCGGTAGTCATGTGCTTCGAGAAGCTTGACCTTACCGGGCAAGTCTACTTCGCCGTGGAAGTAGACGACCTCACGGGACGCACGCTCTTTCAGCCGAGCGACTTCGCGGTTGACTCCGCCGGACACGTGTACGTGGCGGAATGCGCGCAGCATCAAGTCAACAAGTTCGCCGGGGACGGCACCTTCATCGACGCGTGGGGTAGCTTCGGTGACGGGAGCGGCCAGCTCAACTTCGTAGGCGGTGTGGCGGTCGGCCCCGGCGACATCGTCTATCTCTCAGACATGATGAACGGCCGCGTGCAGCGCTTCGACACCAGCGGGCAACTCCTGGGGGAGTTCGGAGAACCGGGCACCGGACCGGGGCAGTTCATGATGCCGATGGGCCTGACGCTCGATAGTGCGGGGAACACCTACGTGGTAGATGCGATGAACTGGCGCATCCAGAAGTTCGATCCGAGCGGCGCATTCATGACCGCCTGGGGCGCCAAGGGCAGTGGCGACGCGCAGTTCGAGCTGCCGGCAGACGTGGCGGTGACTCCAGACGGCAGCCGCGTGTTCGTGGCGGACCGGATGAACCACCGCGTGCAGAGGTTCGACCGGCAGTAGGCTACTTCGGCTTCTTCAGGCGGTATGCGAGGAATCGCCCAAGCTTGCCCGAGCGGCGGATCACTCCGAGCTTGTGCAGACCCCAGGCCATCTTCCCGGCCACCCGCGGGGGGAGGCCAAGCAGGTGTCGCAGGTCACCGGTGGTGAAGCGCTCCGGCAGATCTTCGGGCAGGAGCGCGAGCAGGTCGGCGGGCTCGGCGAACCGGTGACGGCCGACAATCGCGAGCAGTTCATGCCCGACGATGGACACTCCCCCGCGCCGCCAGCTCCCCTCGCCATCGTCGCAGCGCAACTCGCGCTCGACGGTCATGACGATCTCCAGTGTGACGTTCTCGGCCTGCATCACCTTACGCAGATAGAGCAGCTCGTTGAAGACCCCGGCGGGGCGCCCGCGCTTCGGTGAACGGCGCACCGACAGCTGCTCGCCAGTGTCCGGGTCGAGCTTAGCGATGAACTTCGTCTGCGCGATGGGGTGCACGAGGACGACGGCGTGCTTCTTCGCAAGCTTGCGCAGCTTGTCGCGGATGGCGGTGAACGACTTGGTCTGGATCTCGTAGATGACGCCATCGCGCAGCACGTCGGCGCGGTAGCCGTCAACCGGAGTCTCTACCAGACCGTCATCGCTGGCGTACCAGCGCTGGAGCGCAATGTGCAGATCAGCGGGCACGGGGGCCGATCACCTCACGCATACTTCTCGGCGATGCTGATGCCGAGGCGAGCCCAGTCGCGCAGGCGGTCGGGGTCACCCTTGACGGTCTCGATCTCACGGAGCACAACCTGGTATGGGTGCCCCTGCAGTATCCGCAGTCCGTGTTCCAGATGGGCCTCGTGCTCGGACAGGTCGTCGGGCAGCGTGACCTGAGCGGCGGACATACGCCACATTATGCAGTAGTCAGTGCCGCATGCTTCCGCGACCTTCTCGATGTCAGTCCAGAACGAACTGACGAAAACGCGAAGGTTCGGGATACGCAGAACGTGTTCGATCTTCGTGGTCAGATTCTCGCAGCAGCCATACCACACGTGGGCGAAGGAAGACATGACCACCTTCTGGTAGTCAAGCAGGAACTCCTCGAACATGTCCGGCCCCACTGTGTCGAACTCCTGACTGTTCGAGCCACTCCACATCTGGTGCAGGCCGACGGGGGCGTCATCGGTTGCGCCATTCGGCGGGTCCGAGCAGACCATTGGGTCATGGTGATTAGAAGTGAGGATGCCCGCCTCCTCAGCTCTGCGTATGCCGCGCAATACGCCCTCGGTCAGCCGAGCCATCAGGCGGTGACATGCCTCCGGGCGGAAGGCCAGGTCCTCCATCATGGGGCCCATCCCGCGCAGATGCTCCCAATAGACCTGGAGCAGAGCGTGCAACGGTACGCGGCCGTCGACCCGCACGGGCATCGCGTCGCCGAGGATATCCTGCATCTGGGACGCGGCGCGCTCCGTGGCGACCGGATCGTGCTCGAAGTCAGGAACGGTGATCTTGTCGTAGTCAGCGGGGTCCTCAATGGGATGATCGTACTTGAAGCCGCCGAGCTCGGTCGTCCCTATTGACTGCCGAGCGGGCACTCCCCAGACAGTATCCGTGGTGCATCGCATGACTGCGTTCACAGACCACCATGGAGGGAGGATGTGATCGTCACCCACAGTGAGCTTGTAGAGGTGATAGCGGCACTGCTTCTCGATGCCGCGACACACGGGATGTTCGCAGACGAGTTCCTCGTCCGGGAGTATCTCCCGGCGGGCCAAGGCTACCCGGCACCAGACTGGCGCGCGATCGGGTTTGCGCAACTCGTTGACGTCGCGCCAGCGCTTCCGACGGGTCTCGCACTCGTCTGAAGTCGCGTACGCCATGATCTGTGAGACGAGCTCGCGCACCAGGTCGAGCTCATGTGCCGGTGGGCGGGTCCGGTAAGCGTCCATTGTCATCGTACCTCAGGTGGTGTTGATGGTGTTACGGTCGCGACAGCGCGACCTACTGCGCAGCATCGGACTTGACCAGAATGACGCGCTCCACGCTGATCGCATTGGCGTCGCCTGCATCCCCGTGCGGGAACTCTGGGCCCTCGAATTTCATACGCGCCCAGATATCGAACTGTTGGTCAGGGGCATCGGCGGAGAAGGCACTGCCCACTTCGACCTGAATGATCCAGCTCCAGAAGAAGTAGACGTAGTAGCCGGGACCAATCGTGGTCGTGCCCACCTTGTACCAGTGGTAACCGGGCCCCGGCACGCCCTCGGGTGGGATCGTCGCACTTGTGATGCCCTTGGCGTTCTTCTTGTCGTAGACCCCCCACGGCATGGGGAACTTGTAGCGCTCCAACGGCTGCTTCTCAGGATCGATAGTGGTCGGGAACTGCAGACGGTTGGTAATGGTCGATTCGGCAGCGTCGTCACGGACCGTCTGGACGATGTTTTTGTAGTTGCGGGCAGTGTCAGCCGTGAAGTCGAAGACCGAGCCTGCCGGTAGGTCACGAAACTTCTCCGGGAGTTGGACGAACGCCGGGAGAGAGGTGTACTTGGCCAGTTCGGCATCGGCGTCAGCGATGGCCTGAACGCGATCGTCTTCGCGCACGCGGAACTCGATCGCGGCGAGCCAGTTCTCACGGGCCCGGGCTGCTATCGCGTCGCGGTCGAACGGGAAATCTTCGGCGGCATTGCCCGCCTGCAACCACTCAGCGGCGATGCGGCGGAACATGTATGCTGTGGCACGATCGATCGGGAGACGGGCGTGGCGCACGCGCGCCAGGAGCACCTCGTCATCCGCAACAGCCGCCTCCGCCTGGTCGAAGAGCGCGTGGGCACGCTGGCAGAAATCCACGTCGATGTAACTGTAGGCGGACAACGCGCCGTGCATCCCGAGGTGAGCCGGTTTGACCAGCGCGGCGGCCTCAAGAGCGCGCAGATACTGCTTAACGAAGGTTCCCGCGGGACCGTAGCAGCCATTCATGAAGGTGTCCACGAGGGCCTCGTAGTCCTGGTATGGGTCCTCAAGTAGCTTGCACATCATCCAGACCTTGAAGTCGCGCATGTCGGCGACCACCGGCATCTCCAGCTCGGTGAACACGCCCTCGACGTTGTTCTCGAGATAGAACTGGTAGTCCGGCTGATAGGTGTGCACGCTGGGCATGGGCATGCCGTAGGGCTTGTCGTAGGTGACCGCGTAGTCCCACACGCGCAGGTTCTTCGCGCCGGTGGACCACTCGGCCATGCGCTCGCGGAAGTACGTGTTGGTCTCGTCACTGAGGGGCAGGCTCGGGTTGCTGCGGGTATCGCACAGGCGCACGACGACGTTGTCGCGCGGATGCAGGCTCTTGGGCAGGTCCTCGGTGTACTGGTAGGCAAGCGTGCCGATGAGGATTTCTGGGTAGTCATCCTTGATGCTATCGGCCATGTAGTTGACGAAGTCGATCAGCGGGCCTGCCTCAGAGCCCTCGGCCTCGGTGATAGCCTGGCAGTTCTCACACTGGCAGGCGCCGCGCCAGTCGTTTTGTGATATCTCGAAGACAAGCGGCTCCGGCAGGCCTTCGGCCTGCGCGGCGGCCCAAGAGGTCTCAATGTAGTCGCGCAGCTTCGCTGCAAAGGCTATGCGGAGTTCGGGGTTGGTCAGGCACAACTGCGTGTGATCCGCGTTGCGCTCCCCGTTGATGAGCGAGTACCACTCCGGATGCTCCTCGAAGTGCTCCGCAGGGCGGAAGTACAGATTGAACGTGTGCACGTGATAGGGCGGCCCGTAGTTCATCCCGCCACCCCACTCCGGGGCGATGGGTGGATCGCCCATGCGATTGAGCCGATTGCGGGCTGCGAAGCGGCCCTGATCGTAGCCATAGATCCGATAGATGTCACGGTATGCGATGGCGGGTTCCCCGTGAAGGTCGAGATCGGCGATCTCGATGGTCGGCATCTCGGGCACGAAGTCCTCCCAGGGATTCCACCAGTGCACCCCGATGACGTCCTCCAGGAAGTGGTAGGTCGCGTAAAGCGTACCGCGGGGGCGCCCGCCGACAACGATGAGCGCGTCGCCGACCGTGCGGACAATCCACTCCTCAGAACCAAGGGCGTCGGGATCGATGCCATGCGCGCGGGCAAAAGCAGTTGGGCCGACGTAGATCGCCGGTCCGTCGGCGGCATCAGCTTCGTCGACAAGCGTGAACTCGCAGGCTGCGACTCGCCCCAGATACTCGGCAAGATCTGTAGCTGCCATCTGCTCGGCAGCACTAGCGTCTGTGGCGGCAACAATCATCGCCGCAGGAGCGGCGTCCGTGGCCACGGTCATCGCGCCCACAGGTGCGCAGAGAACCAGCAAGGCAGCCGGCACGAGCATTCGCATGGTCATGGGGGTCTCCTCCCGGAAAATGGTCTGGGGGATGGTTCGCGGGGTAGCAGGCGAGCACCTGCCCGGGCCGCCCGTCGCGAGCGGCAGCTACATCTCCATGGGCGGGCTGGGCATTATGGCGTTGGTGCGGCGGCGCCACTGCAGATATTCTTCGCCGTACCTCGCGGCAAGGAAGGCTTCCTCGCCGCGAATCAGAATGCGGAAGAGAATATACATGAAGACCGGAATGGTCACTCCGAGGACGGACCTGACCATCAGGACGGCGCCGGGGACGATGAACATGATGAACGCTGAATAAATAGGGTGACGCATCCAGGCGTAGGCACCACCGGTTTCGAGACGATTCTCCGCATACGCGAGGCGCAGACGGCGAACGGCCTTCACGTAGATGAAGATACCTGCGGCGATCAGCAGTATGCCGCTGGCCATGCCGACCGCTGGCGCGGGCCAGACCATGTGCATGTCGGGGAAATACCGACGATCAACGAGACAGACCGCGATCCCGTATGCGATGGAAGCAAGCGACCACGCGGGCCCCACACCCCACCTCGACATTTTGAGTTTCGGCATTTCCGCCATCAGCGGGTCCCTGCCACTATCTCGCTTACGTCCAGCAGATACATCTGCCGGCCCTGGTCGCAAGAGGAGTCAATCGTCACTTGGGTTCCGTCCACGCTCGAACGAGGATGCAGGTCGCAACGCCACTCGCCAGCGTATTCCGCAGGGCTCTCGAACCGCCCCAAGTCGATGCGGCGATCGGTTGGCACGTGGTACAGGTAGACGCTCTGGGCCCGCGGATCGCCGCCCGGGTAGGTGTCGTTCAGGATCCAGTCGACGTCAGCCAGGTAGCTCATGTGTCCGTTTGTAGGCATCTTCTCCTTACCCACCACTTGGGCCTTGTTCGGCTCCCCACCATCCTCGAAAAGATACGTCGCGTCCTCGCACGACTCGTGCCATGACCAGGCGAGAATGTGGGCAGGATCGCGCCAGATGAAGTGTGAAGTCTTGCCCGAATCATCCACGATGTGGATGTCGGAGCCATCGAGGGCGGCAGTTACCATGCGTGTGTCGAAACTCGGAATGCCCTCGCCACGCCAGCGATGCAGGAACTCAAAGCGGGTGCCGTCAGTGTTGAAGAGGAGATGATTGAGGTAGTGCTGGCGCGTGCTGAGATCGTCGTTGGGGTAAGCGACACGGGCGACGTCAGCGATGGTGACGACTAACTCGGCCTCACCAGTGTCCAGATCGATACGCGAAATGCCTGACTCCTCGGGGGCAAGCTCGGCCTCGTATGGGTCGGGGAGGCCAGTGTAACCGTAACCCGGGCGCATGTGGTTCACTCGGCGGAAATCCGGCGCGACTGCGGTCTTCCCGTCCGGGCTCACCGTGTAGACCGCGTGCGGGATTGTGCGGCGATCGCCCGTGGTGACGTCGAGGATGTGGCAAACGAAGCGATCGCCCTCACGGTCGTTCCAGAGCACCTCGGTGTCCGAGCTCGGCCGCCACTGCAACATGCAGCCCTGCTGCCAACACCAGGCGCGAGTCTCGCCGAACTCGATCCAGTGATCGTCATCCTCGGTGTCGATCAGACCAACGCGGATGACTTCGTCAGGCTCCGGTGAGCGATGCTCGAAGTCGACCTCCATACCCAGTATGAAACGTCCGGTCGGGTCGAACTGGAGCTTATCATAATAGGCGAACCAGTGGTACTTCGGGCCGCTGGTGATGCGTCGCACCGGGACGTTGGCTGTATAGCCGGACATGCGGAGTCCTCCATGGACGCGACTGCTACAAAACCAGTGGATCGTCGACGCCGCGCTGCCATTGCTGGAGCTCGGAACGCAGGCGGCTGACTTCGGGCTGGTGCGCGGAATCGCCCGCCAGGTTGCTCTGTTCCCACGGGTCCTCCGACAGATCGAAGAGCTGCGTGGTGTTGACGCCGTCTACGAAGTACTCGATGAGCTTGAAGCGCTGGTCGCGGACCGCGCGCTGACCGTTCATGTACGCGTGGAAGGTGAGGTCATAGGCGCTGTCGGCCTGCTCGGCAATCATGGGCGCAAGTGAACGGCTCTCGACAGTCACTGGCGCTTGCACTCCGACCAGATCGCACAGCGTCGGGAAGCAATCGTGCAGGTAGCACAGCCCATCCCGGGCCTCCCCCACCGGCAAGCCCGGACCTGCCATGACCAACGGCACGCGCATCGAGTGCTCATACATATTCTGTTTGCCCATGAGGCCATGCTGGCCAACGGCGAGGCCGTTGTCGCCGGCGAAGACAACGATGGTGTCATCTGCGCGGCCGGTGGCATCGAGGGCATCAAGCACCCGACCGATGTGGGCGTCGAGGTGGGTGATCATCGCGTGGTAGGCCGCGATATGCTCCTGGACGACCTCCGGCGTGCGCGGGAAAGGCGCGAGCATCTCATCACGAATGCGGAGCTCACCGTTGTCGAAGGGATGCTCGGGCATGAAGTTGTCGGGCACGCGCATCTTCCCCGGATCATAGAGATCGGCGTACTCGCGCGGGGCCATGCGCGGGTCATGGGGGGCTGTGTACGAAACGTAGGCGTAGAAGGGATCGTCACCATCGTATGACTGAAGGAAAGCCACCGCGGAGTCGCTGAAAAGCTCACTGGAAAATGCCTTGCCTACGTATTGCAGCCCCTGATCATACTGCCCCTCGGGGTCGAAGTCGAAGCACGGGACCTCCATGTGATTGGACATGCCCCCGTAGAAGATACCGTCGCCGGCGGTGAAGCTCCGAGCGTAGCTGGTGGGCTGATTGTGCCATTTGCCAGTTCCGAAGGTGGTGTATCCGGCCTCGCGCAGAGCCTGGGGCATGGTGACGTAGTCGCCGCAATCGAGCGGGGCGTGGTAGAGGTTGCGACCGGTGTTGAGCATGGCCCGGCTCGGGCAGCAGACGGCCGGAACGGTCGAGCCCATGATCGTGCAATGCGTGAAGCTTGTGCCACGCGCGATCAGGCGGTCGATGTTTGGTGTGATGACCTCGGGGTTGCCCGCCGCCGCTACGGCGTCGAACCGCTGGTCATCAGTGAACAGGAAGAGGATGTTTGGTCTACCGGTTGCTTCACTCATCAGCACAGGGCCTCCAAATGGGTGCCTGGGTCACGGCGCATCATTCGTCGCACGTCCGCCAAGCACCTCGCGGAATATCTCGGCCACGGTCGGGCGATCCATGATGTAGCCAAGGTCAGCCACCTGGATGGCGGAAGCACCGCTGGCGATGACCAGGTTCAGTTCCTCCCGCACGCGCTTGGGCGAACGCGCATGCAGAGTCGAACGGGCGTCGAAGCCGATGAACGGGGCAGCCAGGTGGTCGGGATAGTCGTCCTGCTGATGTGCGACGAGCCAGTCGGCGCGCCTCTGCACTTTGTCCAGCGGCCAGTGAGGGCGGAAGAACCAGGCGACAGTCTCGCCCGCGGTGTCCAGGTCGAGACGATGGCCATAGTAGGGATTGGGGCGATACCAGGGCCAGATGTGGATGGTCAGTTCGATCTCCGGGTTAGCCTCGCGAGCTGTCGCGGCCATCTCGTTGATGAACTCCACCAACGTCTCCTCGGCGAACAACTCCTCCGAGCGACGGAGGCCCATACGTGGATGCTTGGCGCGGAAGGAGGCAAGCTGCTCTTCACAGACCGGGCAGTGACAGCGCAGGTAGTTGATGTAACCTATACCGTCGAGGGCGAGGCCATCGATCGGGAGACGAGCGTAGGCCGCGGTTCGCTCCCGCGCTTGTTCGCGCACAGCAGGTTGGTTCCAGCAAGGGAGTTCGCCCTGGAATACCTCGACATCGTCGAGGGGTTCACCGCCATACTGGTAGCCGAGGACGGGCTCGTCCGGGCGAGAGGCCAACTGCTCGGCAGTCATCATCTGCCGGGTCGCTGCGTCGCTGTGGGAGTAGATGGTCGAGAGATACAGCTTAATGCCGCGCGCGTGACATTGCTCGCGCATAAAGGCGAGTTTGCCGTGCGGCGGCGAGCACATGATGACATTGAAACCGAGGTCGGCTGCGGCATCGGCCATGGCCGTCAGCCCCGCCTCCGTCCGGTGGTCCATACTCCACTCCCACACGCCGCGCCACTGAAGTTGCTGCTCCTGCGCGGCTGCAAGGCCGCAGAAGGTGGCCAGAATGGCAGTTATCACGGCGCAATGTCGATGCATGGCGGGGCCTCCCTGGGTGTCTGTGCAGCAGATGATTGTCCGTAGCGCGGAACTTACCTCCCTCGACTTGTAACGACTGCGCGCCCTGGACCGAAGGCAGGTGTGGCAGCATTCCATGAGGAAGATCGATACCCGCGCGCACACCGGAATCATCCATACAGTCGAAGGAACGAACCAAATATGACTCGACGCATCTGCATGGCCGCGACCCTATTGCTCCTAGCCGCCGCTTGGGCCCTGGCAGCCGATCCAGTGATAAAGGTGCGAACCGATCGCGAGGATGCCATGTATCTGTGCGGCGAACAAGCGATCTTCACTGTCGACGTGACCGTCGATGGTGACGCTGTCACAGAGGGGACAGTGACCTACGCGCTCAGCAACGACGGCGTGGGTGACCTCGGACGCGGCGATCTGGCGCTTGGGGTCGAGGCGCCGACAGTGAGCGGCTCGCTGGATGCTCCGGGAATTCTCCGCTGCACAGTCACCTACAAGGGCGAGGCCAAGAACTTCTATGGTTTCGGCGGGGCCGCGTGTGAGCCGGAGAGGATCGGCTCTACAGCCATCGTTCCGGAGGACTTCGACGAGTACTGGGAGGCCGAGAAGGCCGCCCTGCGGGCCATCCCGATGGACGCGCGACTGGAGGAGAAAGAGAGTGTCTCAGACGCTTATCGAGTCTTCAAGATCAGCATGGTCAACGTTGACGACCGGCGCACCTACGGATGGATTGCCATCCCGAATGGCGAGGGACCGTTCCCGGCGCTGATGACCTTCACCGCGGCGGGCGTGCGCGGCTCAAGCTACGGTAGCGCTGCCGCCGCTGCGAACGCTGGTTACCTCGGCATGCACATCATCCACCACAACTTCGATATGGAGACCCCCAAAGAGGTGACTGATGCACTTGCGACGGGCGAGCTGAGCGGCTACTGGCACCAAGGCAAAGAGCACCGCGACACCTTCTACTTCCACCATGTGTTTCTCGGATGCGTGCGAGCGCTTGACTATCTGACCTCGCGACCTGAGTGGGATGGCGAGCACCTGACCGTGACCGGTTCAAGCCAGGGCGGCGGGCTGTCGATCTGCCTCGCGGGCCTGCACGAGAAGGTCACCGCACTTGCCGCAAACGTCCCGACGCTATGCGATCACGGAGGCATCGTGCAGGGGCGGATGTCGGGCTGGCCACGGCTGGTGCCGGCGGATGATGACGGCACCATCGCGACTGTCTCGGGCTACTACGACGCCACAAACTTCGCGGCACGATTCGAGGGCGCCGCGTGGGTAACCGTGGGCCTGATCGACCGGACCTGCCCGCCCACTTCGGTCTACTCGGCATACAACTCGCTGCCGGGCGAGAAGGTCATGCTCAGCTACCCGCAGATGGGACACTCGGTACCGCCCGAGTATGGTGCGGTGCGAAGGCAGTGGATAAACGAGCACTCAGGTATTGAGTAGCTGACCAAGCAAGATAACTGAAACGGCCCGGTGGCATAGCCACCGGGCCGTTCACTTACGTGTGGGAGGCTGCGAGGCTACTGGATGCGTGCCTCGGCGGCAGCCTCACGCGCCACAGCAGCGAATGGTGACTCGCTCTCGATCGTGACTGATGTCATGACGTCGCCGATGGCGATGCTGTCGACGACGTCCATGCCCTCGGTGACCTCGCCGAAGACGGCGTAGTCGTTATCCAGAAAGCCCACGCGGCTGACCCCACCAAGGCAGACAAAGAACTGGCTGCCGGCGGAATCGGGTGCCGAAGAGCTCGCCATGGAGAGCACGCCGCGATCATGCTTAAGTTCGGGCGAGACCTCCAGCGGAATGGTGAAGCCCGGTCCGCCAAAGCCATTGCCGTCGGGGCAGCCGCCTTGGATGACGAAGCCGGGGTCCACGCGGTGGATGGTGAGACCATCGTAGAAGCCGTCATCGATCAGGAGAATGAAGCTTCCTGCGGTAATCGGCGCTTTCTCGTCGAAGAGGCGACAGACGATATCGCCCTTCTCGGTCGCTATCTTGACGATCGTCTCTGTTCCTTCGCTCACTAGTGTTTCCTCCTCAGTTGTTGCCGGCGCGGTCTGTTCGGCGTCCGCGGGCGGATCGATCTCCACCGGCGGCTCCTCGACAATCACGCCTCCATCAGCGGGCGGCTCGACGTCGGGCTTACAGCCTGTCACGACAGTTAGCGCGACGAGCGCGAGTATCATGGCGATTGAAGCGATGCGCATGCGTTGGTTCCTCCCTATTGTGGTAAGCGACCGCCCCGCGCTCTCGCGCACGGGGCGGATGCTGCTTCGCCGCCGGACGTAGCAGGTCCTGCCCGGCGCTCAATCTTGGGCAGCGTCGACCAGAGCGCGAAGCTCGTGCAGGAATGCTTTCGCTGACGTGAGCGACTTGCCAGGCCCGCCGTAGTACATGCGGTCCAGGTCAACGTCGGCCCAGATGATTGTCTCGGCGTGCAAATTGGCGGCGGTGACAATCTGACCGTTCGGGTCGAGGATATAGCTGTCACCGTAGCCAACTCCCTCGCGCCCGAGGCTCTCCTGACAGCCGCGCTCGACGTTGTTGCCCCGCACGAAGAACACACGGTTCTCGACCGCGCGCGCAATGTGATCGCTGCGCACATGCACGTAGTGGTCGATGAGGCGCTCGGCACCAATGTAGTTGTAGTGCGGCGCGAAGATGAGCTGCGCGCCCTTCATGGCGAGGATGCGCGTGGGCTCGATATAGCCGCCGTCTGCGCAGATGACAATGCCGAACTTCACGCCGTCCTTCTCGAAGACGGGGGTCTCGCGCCCCGGCTTGAAGTATGCAATGCAGGGGAAAGCCTTCGAGTAAGCACCAATCAGCTCGCCGCGCTCCACGAGAATAACCGTGTTGTAGAGGTCGTCGCCGCGCACTTCGTTGAAGCCGACCATGAACATCGAGGGGTATTCTGCGGTAGTTTCAAGAACGTGTGCGATCTGCGAGCCGTCGATCGGCCAGGCGTTCGCGCGACAGCCCTCCTCGGACGACCAATAGCCACCGAGAAATGACTCCGGGAAGGAGATTATGTCCAGACCCATCTCAGCAGCGCTGGCAAGGCCTTCGGTGACGGTATGTAGATTCGCGTCAAAATCGCCGGCGTGACAGTAGCACTGACTGTGACCGATGCGCATGTTGCTCCTCCTCGCGGCTCTTGATGATGAAGCTATGCGCCATCGGGCTTTGCGTGACCTCCGCTCAAGCATTCAAGGTTCGGCCGCCCGACGGTTCGCCGGGCGGCCGGAGGGAGATTTGAGGACATAGTCGTCCTTGTCGTGGATCTCGCTGAAGTAGTATTGGATGGCGTACTGTAGGTACGCGTCTGTGAAGACCTTCTCGGCAATCTTCCGGCTCTATGCGTTCGGATCCGTGAGAGTGACACATGTCCGGATCGTGCCACTCGTGCCCACCGTATGTACCGGATAGGGCGCCCAGACGGGCACCCACGTCGGTGTCCCACTCACCACAAGGCGAGCATAAACTTTGTAGGACTGGTCGCCGACGACGAAGACGGTGAACTTCCCATCCGCGCCGATGCCTTCCTCTGAGTTGTAGTATTCTGCCGGAACGCCGAGCTTCTCGAATTTCACCCGCCTGCCATAGGAAGAAATCGGCCACTCGTGGACATACCCGGTTATCGTGAACTCCGCTTCAGGCATAGAACTGGCACCCTCCTCATAGTCATCTCGGTGAGACGGCACTGGAACTCTCGCAGAGCCTGGTCACCTCCCCCTCAAGCGCCCCTCGTTGGCAGCGCACTAGCACATCGCTTCCCGCCAAGCCTGGTCAGTATCTGGGCATCGGGCCCATCGCGGCGACGGTGTTGATCCAGCGATCAACCTGGAAGTCGCGCGCGGCCGCGGAGGGCGTCACCTCCGCTGAACCCGCGGCGAGCAGGTCGAGCGTGCCATCGCCGGAGGCCTGCCATCGAAGCGCGCCTTGCAGTTGGCCGTCACGGGTGATCTGACCACTGCCGGTGAAGTCGTCACCGAGTGTGAAGCGTCCCTCGGTACCATCGGGGGCGCTGACGTTCCAGATCTCGCCACGGTCGGCGGTACCGTCGATCGCGAAGTCGAGAGGCTGGCCTGCAGGCGGAGTGAATGTGCCCGTGGCGCCCGTACCAAAGTCCGGCAGCAGCGGATCACGGCCCCTGCCAGTAAACGGCGTGCGCAGTTGCATCGCCGAACCATCCGGCAAGTCGAGAGCGAGCACGTCGAGGCCCGCCCTGTCATGGGTGAGCACGAAATCCATCTTGCGTCCGTCGGTAAGGATGGCTGAGCCGACCCGTTGCGAAATGTCACTGTCGCGCTCAGTGCCGTACGTGAAGTCGAGCTGCGTGCCATCTGACAGCTCATTGAAGATGTCTTGAGCAACATGGGGTCCATCGCGGCGCGGGAGACTCCAGGTGATGTGCGAACTCGTGCCGTCGGGGTAAAGGATCGTGCCATGGCCACCGTTCACGATGGTGTCAACGTAGTCGTAGGTGGAGCAGTCGCTGTTGGTGCCCCAAGTGTGAGCGCTGCCGTCGGACAACACCTCCCAGTCTGAGTCGCGCTGACACGGACCGCCCTTAATATCCTGATCGTAGAGCACATTGATCCAGCTTCGGGCGAGCAATACCGCGCTGACATTGTCAGCGGCAATGTCCTGCAGATCCGCGCTCTGGATTGTTGCTATGGTCACGCCCGGCCCCGAGCACCCCACCGCCACCAGCGCGCCAACCAGGCCCGCAGCTAGAACACTTCGCTTCAAGAGACGAATCACGACAATTCCCCTCCTCGATGAGGCCTCGGCCATATTAGAATCGGTACTGCACGCCCCCACGTACCCGACGTGCGGGCTCGGGGTAACCTTGCCAGTACCCGTAGCTTTCGCCCAGCAGGTTCTCGACGGTCACAAACACATCGGTGTGCAGGTCGAGTTGGCGGAACAGCGCAATATCCACCACGTCATACGCCCCCAACTCAACGGCGTTGGCGAAATCGGCCCAGCGATCGCCGACGTGGACCCACCTTACCCGAACGCGATGTCCAGCGCGATCCATGTAATCGACGTGGGCGATCCCGGTGATCTCGGGCTGGTAAGGCAACTTGCCGCCCGCGTCCTCGTTCTCTGAGTCGGTGTAGCGCACCCAGACGCCAGCGGTGACGCCATTGCCCAGCCATCGCTCCCACTCGAGTTCCGCACCAGACAGCGTGCCCGACGCCAGGACCAGCCCGACCTGGCCGGTCGCCCAGGCGGGATCGGCGAGGTCGACGATGAGATTCTTCATGTCGCGATGGTAGGCCGCCAGTCGCAGCAATGAGTCGCGCTGACCGAGGCGCTCATACTGCAGTTCGTAAGACTGGCTGTAACCACCCGTGGCAAGGTCCAGCGGCGAGATCCAGTCACGAAGTGCCCAGTCCATAACCGGCGATATCTCGGAGACATCGTCGCGCAACACCGGCCTGGTCAGGAGCACCAACACGCCCCCGTCGGCGAGCTTTTGGCGAAGATACGCCTCCGGACGGGCGACCGGCGAGGTGGAGCGAGTGGTGGCGATGCGTCCTCCCGCGAGCATTTCTGTCGCGGGGCCGAGCGGGCGCTTGTACCACAGGTAGCCGGTCGCGGCGCCGCGGCTCTGAGTGTCAGAGAACGGGGTCCAGGTGACCGGGGTCGAGGCACCAGGCGGGTTGGGCGTGCCAAGTACACCGGATACTGTGCGCTCCTCACCCGACAGCGCCAGTCCGGCAATGGCACTGCCCCGGCGCCCGGCGGGCAGATCGAGTCTGGCCTCAACCGTGGGGCCCTCGTAGTCAACGCTCAGGCGCCGGTATGGCTTGGGATCGCCCATGAGGCTGTCGGGGTTGGTGTCCTCGCCACCGACGTTCGTCCAGCCGACGCTCAACGTCAGGTCTGTGCCGTCAGGTGACCGGCGGCGCCCCAGATAGCGTGCCTGACTGGCCTCGAAGTCGCTGGTGTAGTCGACGTCCTCGGGGCCACCACCAGGTAGCCGTGCACCAGGGCGGTCACGGTCTTCGCGCTGCCAGGTGAGCAGCAACGAGTCCGTGCTCCCCACACCATTCTGGCGTCCCCCAATCGCCGCAACGGTGGTCGTACGCACATCAGTGTGGGTGCGGTCGAAATCATCTTGTTCATGCGTCACGGAGGCGTAGTATGAGCTGCGACCTCGGGCGTCGGCGCGCCCGTCGGTGGTGATGTTCCCGTAGAAACTGCCGGCGTCCAGCGTGATCTCGGTCCGCGCGTATTCGCGGGTTTGCAGCATGCCGGCTGGCTGGCGGGAGATGCCACGGAGTTGATGGCGCAGAGCGTCGCGGGCCCGGTCCTGGCGCAGATATGCCTCGGCCAACTCCAGATGCGCCAACGCATAGCCCTCATCAAGCTCGATGGCCCGCCGGGCCTCGGCCAACGCCCGCCCATCGCGTTGCTGCTCGAGATAGCACCGGGCGAGGGTGGTGTGGGTGCGTGCGGACTCCCCGCCCAACTTCACGGCCTCTTGAGCCGCATCGACGGCATCGGCGAATCTATTGAGATCCAGCAGGGCTATCGCGCGATTCGCGTGCGCAAGCGCAAATCCTGGGCGAAGCGCGAGCGTCTCGTCGAAGGCCGCCAGCGCCTCGTCCAGTTCGCCGCGTGCGAGATGGATCGCGCCGGCGTTGTTGCGCGCTGACGCCAGCGAGGAATCCATCGCTATGGCTGCTTTGTGCATCTGCATGCCCTCAGCCAAGCGTCCCTGACGGGCGTAGGTGACGCCCATCCCGGTGCGCGCCGCGACCAACTGCGGGCGCAAGCGCAGCGCATCGGCGAATGCCTTCTGGGCAGCACCAAGGTCATTGCCTGAAAGATAGATCATGCCCAGCGCGCTGTACGCAGGCGCGAGACGAGGATCAAACGTCACTGCAAGCTGTGCCAGTCGGAGGCCCTCGTCTAAGTCGGCATTGGCGACCGCGATGTCAGACAGCAGCAGGTTCGCCCCGGCGGAGTTCGGGTTCATCAACAGGACACGCGCGGCGGATTCGCGGGCCGCTTCGTGTTCACCGGCGAAGAACTGCACCGTCGCCAGGCTTTCCAGCGCCAGCGCCGACGAAGGCGCGAGTTCCCGAGCTCTCAACGCGGCCGCCTGAGCAGCCGGCAAGTTGCCGCCCGCGAGTTCGACCAGCGCCAGATGCGCGTGAGCCTGGTAGCATGTCTCGTCGAGGGCGACGGCACGCTGCAGGTCCGCGTGCGCTGCGACTGCGTCACCGCTGCGTATGTTCACGAGACCCGTCATCGCAGCCACGAGCGGGTGCTCCGGTGCGCCGGCAAGTACCTCCCGAGCACGCGCCAAGTCCTGGTCATTGGCGCCGCTGGCATACACGGCGGCAAGCATGACACTTGCTTCGGGCGTGACCAGCGGGGCCTCGGCCACTGCCTGCAACACGCGTAGCGCTTCACTGACCCGGCCCTGCGTAAGCAGCGCTACGCCAACGCGCAACTGTGCGTCAACGTTGCCTGGATCGAGTTCAAGCGCACGGGCGTAGACGGTACCGGCCTCAGTCGCCCTCCCGAGATCATGGAGCAGGTCACCCTCTCGCAGCAGCGCACCCACATCCAGCGGGGCGACGCCAGTGCGCTCCCTGGCATCCTGGAGGAGTTCGCGCAGGCGCTCGGGATCCTCGCCGGGCGCGAAGCGCATCTCCCAGTTCAGCCATAGAGAATCAATCGACGCCTCCCAGTCGATAAGACCGGAGGGATCGACTTGGATCGGCCGGGTTGGCGCGGTACCAGGCAGCGCCGTGCTCTGCTGATTGGCTTGGACCATGACGCGACCGAGATCGTTGTGGAACTCGACGGCGCCCTCCATCACAGTGAGCACCATGGCACCGTCCGCAGCCACCTCAACAAGGAACTTGGTTCCCTCCGCGCCAGCAATCGCTGCATCACTGCTCAACTCTATCTGTCTACCGCCCAGGAGCCAGATGAAGACCTTCCCGAACACTGCCCATATCTGGGGAACCCGCTTCTGATTTGGGTCCCCCGCTGCCCCAGGGATGATCACCTTCGTGGCCGGCCCAAGGTTGACGATGGCGCCGTCGACGGTGATGGCGCAGCTGGATCGATCCAGTGTCTGGACACTGTCGCCAGCGTAGAGGTGCTTATGCACCGGGTCGGTAACCTTGAGCCACGCGGCTTGACCGCTTCTCTGCACCTTGACCGTGCCAATCACCCGAGTAAACTGCGCCCGGGAGACGGCATATTGGGCCCAGAGCAGCCCCACCCCGGTAGCGAACAAAGCGACGGCAATTGCGAAGACAACCGTCCGGCGATTCCTCATGGCAATAATCCCTCACTCGTCGAAGCCTGGGGCAATGGCTGTCGCAAAGGCAGCCGAATGGCGAAGGTCGATCCCCGGCCCAGTTCGCTGTCCACCTCAATGTCTCCACCGTGCGCCTCGACGATGCGCTTGACTGAGTACAGCCCGATGCCGGTCCCCGGTATGGATGAGTCCTCCGGGACGGCCCGGTGATACCTGTCAAAGATGGATGGTTGATTGTCAGCGCTGATGCCCATGCCCTGGTCAAGGACGCGCAGCAAAGCGGTGTCGCCAAGTGCCCCGGCCTCGACGAGCACCGTCCCGCCGTCAGGCCAGTATTTCATGGCATTGTCCATCAGGTTGCTGATCGCACGTGCAAGGTAGGCGAAGTCGCCGTCTATAAGCACGCCCTCATCAGGTCCATGTACCTCAATCTCATGGATAGTGCTGCCCGCGCCCTGCGCGACGGCCAGGTCGCGCGTGAGAGTTAGCAGGTCAAAGCGCGTTACGTTCAGGTTCAGTTCGCGATCAGGGTTGGCGACCAATAGCTCGTCAATGTCAGATAGAGCGCGCTCAACCTGCCGACTGATGCGTTCGAGCAACTCGGGCTCCTCGTGCTCGAGCTCCTTGTGTGTCTGGGCCATCTGCATGACGCTGGTAAGCCCGCCAATGGCCGCCAGCGGCTGCTTCAGATCATGGACGATTGTGGCCGTTGCAGCCTCACGTTCCACCGCCTGGCGCTCAAGTGCGGTTGTCTGCTCACGTGACCGGGCGTAACTGTACAGCCCCGTCATCAGCCCGCAAAGGACCACGGAAGCAGCCGGCGTTGCCGAGTAGAGCCATATATTCAGCCACACCAGATGCATCGCCACAAAAGCGACCAGTCCTATTGTTGCGGCCATGGCAACAATTGCCTGCCAGGTGTTCAGAGCGCGCACCGCCAGCGCGGTGACGAGCGAGCACAAGAAGATGATCGCCCACATCGCCTGAGGCGGCAGGGGCTCCAGGAATCGGCGGCTGATGACGGTGTCAATGGCGTTGGCGTGCACTTCGAGGCCACTCATGGTGACTGACCCGCGCTGATCGACCTGGTCGGGTTTGTGGCGGCTCGTGCCGAGGTAGGGAGTATTGAGCCTCTCACCCACCGCGCCAATGATGACGATGCGGTTGCGGAGCCAGGTGTTCAGCACATCGGGTGCCAACTCATCGTTCGCGAGTATCGCGCTGATGGGATACGTGGGGAAAGTGCCCGGTGGGCCCACCCAGTTGATGAACATGGTGTATTTGCGGTCGCGTGGCGGGGGCATGAACGGCTCCAGCAGGTAGATGCTCGAACTCGCCCAGACGGGAATACGAGCACCGGCGCAACTGACATGGTTGCGATCGACGACTTCCGGGATCTCGCATGCGTGGCCCAGGTGGGCGGCGTACGCCGCCATGCTCAGCGGCGCAAGCGTAACGCCAACCAGACGCAGCGGCGCGGCGAGAGCCCGTGCCATCTCTGAAGGGGCACCGGTCTGGATGAGCCCGACGCCTCGGATCACGCCGCTGGGGTTGTGGAGTAGAGGCGAAGCTACAATACGTTGAGTGGCGAGTTCGCCTACGAAAGCCTGGGCGGGCCTGTCGAAGTAGGTGCTATCCGGGTTCGGATTGACGCCCGCGGCGAGGATGACCTCGCCCGGGGTCTCGAGGGCCTCGACCAGTCCAGCGTCGTGGGCCTCTCGATGGTCATCTTCGTTCACACCAACCGGACACGGATGCCTGAGCACAAGATCCAGCACTATCACGGAGGCGCCAGCGCGCTTGATGGCGGCAATCACCGCTCCGAGCCGTCGCCGCGGGATTGCCGAGCAGGTGCAGTCGTCCAGGCGGGATGCCTCATGCGCCTCCGTATCGCCGCGCTCAATCCCTACAAGCACGATCTCGGGGCTAGGCTGGCGGGCAGGGCGCACTGCGAACCACCGGTTGAGGAGTCCGAACTCGACAGGCGAGAGCGTCGCCGATATGCGGCAGATCAAGAGCGTGGCGATCAACGCAAGTACAGCCGAAGAGGCCCAGCGTCGCCAGTTGCGAAGCCCCGGGGCATGCTCCTCCGTCCACGCTCGTACCCGGCCTGTCACCCGGCGGGTACCTATCCAACCGCTTGATCCAGACATGACCAGCTCCCACGCGAAGCTGCGCTATCTGCGCCGCCAGCAGGCACGCCCCTGCCCACTCATCTAGTTCGCCGTAGCTCCCCCACATTCCCACCGCAGGCCAGACTCAATCGATCGGCACAGCGCCCCCACTCGCCGCCGAACGGTAGATTGCGTCGGTGATCTGGGCGAGTATCAGAGCTTTGTCCAAGTCCGTGGCGGGCTGGCGCCCCTCACGGATGGCTCGGGCAAAGTCCTCAATGACCAATGGATTGCCGCCCGGCGCGGAATCGCTCTCCCAGATCACGGTGGAGACGACGCCTTGCTCGGCGCTGGAATCATCGTGGATAATCTGGCCGCCCTGCGTCGCGGTCATCTGCAGGCGGAGCGCGCCCTTGCTGCCAATGATCTGCCAGGCGCTCTCCGCAGCCGCAGGCATGAATTCGCCCCGCTCGATGGTGAGCACCGAACCATCCTCGCCGAGAACGGTCGCGCAGTAGTGCGCGTCGGCATCGGACTCGGGGGCCACGTGATGGGAGAACTGCTCCACACATGGCCACCAGTTCGCGAGCACAACGCTTGGGCGGAAGTACCAGCCGCTCACGCCGAGAATGTAGTCGAGATCGTAGCAGCTCCAGTTGGTCAGGATCCCACCGCCGTTCATCGCGAAGGACTCGCGCCACGGCGGCGGCACCCGATCGGTGGGCGGCCCTCCGGCGAGCAGCGCACGCACGTGCAACCGGCGGATCTCACCGAGCGCGCCGCTGGCAACCAGTTCCGTCGCCACGCGCGCGGGCTCATGGAACCTGTAGCGGGCGGAGAGGCATCCTGCAGCGAGGTCGCCGCGGGCCGCGATCATGCTGCGCACTTCGGCGGCGTTCATGGCCACGGGTTTCTCCGTAAGCAGGTGCTTGCCGCGCGCGAGTGTCCGCAGGCCCATCGCGGTGCGCCCCATCGCCGGGAAAGCGACGATGACCGCCTCCACCTCATTGTCCTGATCGAGGAGATCGCGGCCATCCTCGTACACGCGAGGCACTCCCTGCTCCCGCGCATATTCGCGTCGGTCCACCCGTAGATCAGCAGCCGCCACCACGTCAATGAGATCAGACGCCATCGCGTCGCGCAGGTTCGTGCTGCCGATCACGCCTACACCGATTACGCCGAGTTTCACGGGCTCCATGTTCGCTTCCCCTTACGTTAATAATATGCGAATTCACAAAAGTGTTACCAGCTATTTACTGGGCAACCAGTGCCCCCTCGGGCTGGCGAACGACCTGAATGCGGCGATGCCCTGTTCGAGCCCGGCATCATCGCCGCCAATCACTGCCACTGCGTGTGCATCCCCGTCGGTCAGAATGCTGTATGAGCCAACGGCCGGGGTCCAGGCGTCGAGGTCCCAAGCATGCGCCTCGGCAAGTTTCGCCAGTCCGTCGTCACCAGCGACCGCAAGGAAGATCCCGGGTCTATCAGCATCCAGGCCGAAGCTGGGCGAGAAGTCGAGACCAGTTCGCAGAGCCAGCCACGCGGACAGTTCATACGCTTTGTCGCGATGCTCTGTCAGGCAGTGAACGCCGCCAAGCGCGCGCCCCGCGTCAGCGAGCATCACTTCGTTCCATGCCAGCTCAACCGGGACCTGCGCCGCGTAGGGCGCGAGCGAGTCGAGCATCTCAAACACACGGCGTCGCGCGCGGCGCATATCGGCGCTGGTGGCATCCACAACCGAAGTGTAGTCGTAGGCCAGGTCTGCGCGAACGAGTTCATAGTGACGCGGCTCTGGATGCAGCTTGTAGGGGGAATCGTTGCCGACCATCTCCCCCACTTCGCGCTCGATGTCCGCGAGGAGATCCGCGGGCGCGACATCCATCTCGCGCAGGCGGGCGATGTACCATTGCAGCACCATCAGCAGGTTCGCGTCATCGGCTCCCTCGCGCGCTGCGATCCAGTCAGGGCAGGGCAGCATCGGCGCGGACAGATCGGTCGCGTCAGGGGTCGAGTACGCGAACAGCCGCTCACCCGCGATGCCCTCGTCGCGAATGGACAGTTCGTAGTTCGCGTAGTATATCCAACTCTTCCACAGCGGCCCGGTGCGTATGTAGGTCGCTCGGTTATGCCAGGCGTCCCAGCATCCGCGCCGGCTGGTGTCGGGAGCCGCGCGATGCAGGAAGCCGTAGCCGCCGCGGGTCTGCCCCACGCGAGCGCCATTGATGAGTTTCACCGTCCCCTCGTCCACGAAGCCGAAGAAGTTTGGCATCATGATCGAGTACATGCTCCAGTCGCCGACGGCGTGAGCGAAGGTGTTCACGTCGTCTGGGGACATGAAGCCGGGCGTTGTCCAGTTGCTGCCCGGGAACATTCCGGCGCGAACGTATAGCTCCGCAAGCGGCAGGTAGCGCTGCACGATCGACTCGACGGTCGGCTCGTCAGTCCAGATGGGCTCCGCGCGACGGAAGCCCTTCGTGCGCAGGTAGTCCATGAGCTGCGTGTAGTAGGCCACCCAGATCCGCTGCCATTCTTCGGTGACCTGATCACCCCACGCCTCGCGCCACTCGATCTGGAGGCCAGTTGCGGCGTTAGCGATCTCGGTGCCGGTGCGGATGTCCTGGAAGCGGACGACCGTCAGGCCGCGCGCAGCCTGCATCCCCATATGTTGGTCGAGATAGCTGAAATCGAGGCGCGGGAAGGGGACGCGTGCGAAGACCTCGGGGCTTGATGTCAGGGCCTCCTCGAGGGAGATGCCCAGTTCGGACACCATGACCTGCTCCCGGTCCGGGTATGAGAGCGAGGCGTTGCAGGCCCCCTGCCGGCCAAGTTCATCCCACTGGCGCACGTCGGGTGCGCTGCCCCCCCAGAACTTGAGCTGGAAGAGACGATCCTGCGGAGAAAGGACCGGCCACACGGTTACCTCGATCGGGAATGTCTGCTCACTTGCGCCCGCGACAGTCACCTCGCCCTGCCATACGCCATGGGCACAATCCTCCGGCGCGTAAGCCTGCAGCCAGACTACAGTGTTGCTCAGCGCCGGTGCCTCGAACGCCGGGCTGCCCTCGGGCGGGAGCGAGTTCGGGTCAACCAGCCAGAAAGGCGACTCGAAGGCCTGAACGTTCGGCTTCTCCCACGGAATCAGCGGCGCGCGCTGCATGACGCGCACGTCAATCGCGGGCGATGGGCCGGCGGCGCCGGCCAGCGTCAGATCGGAGACCGTAACGGTCAGCGGACCGGCGTCGGTCAGTGGCAGCAGGTTCAGCGCCAGGTCCTCGCGCTCCGCTCGCGCGAGGTCAAACGCGATCACTGTCGTCTCTTCCTCATCCTCGGGCCACGGAGGCCGGAACTGGGGGCCCTCCTTCGAGCCGAATTGCCAGTCGCGCTCCCATACCATCAGTTGCTGATCACTGTCGGCCATGGCCTCCGCGATCTGATCGCTGAAGGTCGACGGCTCGGCCGCGAGAATGATCGCGTCCAGCATCGCGACCTGGGCATCCCGCTCGGGGCCGACATCTTCGCGTGTAAACGGGAAAGGCCCTCGCGCGAGGAACGTGGTCCAGCCCTCTCCATACTCGTTGTAGGTCAGGTATGCCCGGTCCTCTGTTCCCATGAGCAGCGACGCGGTCGCGGGTGTCGCGAGCAGTTGTGATGCACTGAGCCAGTAGTAGTCGGTTGCCGCGTCCAGATGCACCAGCCACGGATGATCTGCGGCGACCACCGGCGCCATTGGGTTCGCACTGTCATAGACCCATGAGTTGGCGCCGATCCACGGGTGGTCCTCCATAGAACGCGTGTCGAACAAGACCATCGGCGCATTTGCGGTGAGTAGGACGTGTCCACCGCCGCGCACATATTCCTCGAACGCCGGGCCGGGATCGCCGCCCTCGCGCAGCTTCTCATCGCCATGGGCAACAATCACCAGAGAGAACTCACTAAGGCGCGAGAAGTCCATAGTGTCGCCGAAGTCCTCGTAGGCAATGCCCAGGGGCAGGAGCGACTTCTTAATGATCGAGTTGCGCACGTACTTACCGTAGCCGCCGCCGACCAGCGCGACCGGCCCGGCGCACCACGCAACCGAGCAGAGCACCGTGAGCGTTGTGATCGCCAAGGCGCGGATCATCGAGACGAAAGTGGTCCTCATTACTGTGGTCTCCTTGTGCATTACTCGGCGATCAGATCGACGCGACTGACGGGACCGGCAGCACCGAACGCATTCATGCAGCGTGCCTCCAGGCTGTGTTCGCCTCTAGTGAGCCGCCACGTGGACTGCGACTGGGCGCGGCGCCAGTCGCCTCCGTCCTTGCTCACTTGGAAACTCTTCAGGTTCGGCGCGGCGGAACTGAGCACCACGCGCAAGTGGCGCGGCGCGTCCGTGGCCTCGAGCTGAATGCTCGTGCTGCTGACCGGCCAGTAGAAGTCGGCCTCGCGATCACTGGTCAGCCCGTACTCAGGCGAGTCGACGGGGACCGGCCGCTCCTCATACCACAGATAGGCATCGCAGAAGTACTCGCCCCAGCCCTCGGTCAACTCGCCCGGGAAGGGCGTGTCCAGATGGTTGTTGCGCAGAGGCACGCCAAAGCGCCGCCAGTTGAGCAGAGCGCACTGGTCCTTCGGCTTTATGCGATCAGCCCGCAGGCGGCGACGGCGCCGATAGATCGACCAGACCTCGGCGCTGCGCCCGGTCTTCCACATGCGCCGGATCTCAATGGAGTTCAGGGGAATGCCCTCGTGCTCGAAGTGACAGTTGCGCTCGGGATCGTGCGAGTTCCCGGTATCCATGACCACCCATTTGGCGAGGTCGTTGCACCACACCTCGGCTACGCAGTGATGATCGACGATGACATGGCGGGCCGTCCACCCGAGCGCCAGCGCAGTCTGGACGAACAGCGTGGAATAGTGCGTGCACATGCACAGCGCGCGTGGGTCCTGATTCATTTCGAGGATCACCAGGGCATCCCAGGGAGGGCACCAGTCGGTCCGCCCCATGTCCCAGCCCTTCGGAGCAGTGTGGCGGCACCAGTCCCGCAACGCCGCCAGTTTGCTTAGCTCGGTTTCCTCGCCCGCGACAACGTCGGCGAGCTTGTACTGCTCAGCCAGTCGCTTCAGCCTATCGGTCGGAAGTTGGTAAGCGAAGCCGTGCGAAGATCCGGGTCCGGCGGGTGCCGACGTCGCCACTACCCGCACGCTTGACTCGGCACCGATGCGCACGTCAGCCTGCAGATCGACCGAGCGGAGAGTGGGTGTGACGTCTCCAGCCGGACTGAGCAAGTGCGCACGCCACTGCAGCCAGCGCGGCAGCGAACGCGCCGCACGGGCCTCGTCGGCGGGACGCCAGGCCTCCCAATGGAGGGCGTCAGTGCTAAACCGCATCTCCAGCGCGACCGCGCTGTCGCCGGGGGCCTCAAAGTCGGCCGCAAGACTGACCGTGGCGTCAGTGAACTCCGGGCAGACGCCGTCTGTCGCGGCTTGCTCCGCAAGATCAACGGGGGGCGAGGTGATCGCGGCCGCCGACGGGTACCGCTGCAACCGCAGGCGGACCAGGAACTCGCCGTCGTTCATGCCCTGCGGGCCCATTGCATCGAAGTCCCAAGTCGCACCACCATCGCAACTGACCGCCGAGCGGTCGGGATGCACGGAGTCCTCAACAAGCAGGAAGCCTGCGCCCGCAAAGACCACCTCGTTGATGCCCTCGCGCAGCACCGAACCGGGAACACGCACCACCTGCCAACCGGTTGACGGGAGCTGCTTCACGGGCTTGACGGGCGCGCCATTGACACTGACGCGCCCGACCTCGCCATAGATGTAGAGACGGCCGTCAACACAATCCGCAGCCGTGAGCAGGAACTGCTTCATGGCCATCACGTCTTCGCCGAGTTCCTGGCGGTTGTGAATGTGCGTGCGCCCCCTCTCATCCTGAAACATGACCGTTCGGGCCAGGCGCACACCGCGAGCCGCGCTGTCAGCTCCGATCTCACGCGTGCACTGACCGAAGGCCTCGCGGCCACGCCACTGCATCTGAATCTGCGTCACGTTACTCATGCCGCAACTCCTTCGAGAAGCTCATCTGACCGGACCCAGTAATGCGTCTGCGCTGCCAGTCGAGTAGCCAAACTTCGCCACGTGCATGCGCCCCTCGCTGACGACTTCCGCACCGTCAACCGAAAGCGTGACCGTGCCAGCCTTGCCGCCGGTGTGAGCCAGTCTGTACCAATGGAACGCGTCAGTCGTATCCATCGGCACCGTCTCCAAAACACGGTGATCGGTGTTCGTGGCGCTGCTCTGAATCCCTACCGCAGCGTCGCTGAGGTAGATCGCAGCGTTGCGGCCATGATCGGGGCGGAACCACACCGACAGGCCGTAGTCAGGTTCGTCGCCCTTGTCGACGATGCGCAGCCATGCCTCGACAGCCCAGTCGCTATCGTCAGACCAATCTGCATCGCGCGCGTATGCCGCGGTGGTCTTCATGTCACGCACCGCGTGCATATCGGCATATGGAATGCCGTCCCCCACGACAATGCTGTAGCCGGATGCCTGGCCGGTAGCGCGGAAACGGCTTGCGCCGGGCACACCGTCTGCGTCAGGCAGCAACCAGCCGTTGGCGGCCGGATCCCAGAGCACTGTCTCCGGCTCGCGTGTCTGATCAGGCAGATAGGAGTATAGGTCCGCATCTCTGATGTAGAAGCGAATCTTCCGCAATTGGCCTCGCTGAGCTTCAGGAATAGCGGCCGTACGCCAGGTCAGGACATGGCGGACCGCGTCACCGGTGAAGGGCACGCACTGATCGCGCGAGAAGCCCGGAATCACCTGCTCGTCTGCGTCCAGGAGCTCGGCGACGATCTCCCCACCAGGACGGACGGCCGCATTGATCGTGACCTGCGGCACGTGGAACTGTTCGAGGCGACTGATAAGCCAGCCCTCGTCGGTTTCGGCGCTCATCGAGCAGAAGCCATCCAGCCGCAATGTGGCGACGCCGATGCTGGCGTGGGCGTCAGTGGTGTTGTGGAAGCCGACCCACCCGCCATAGTAGAACCACAGCTCATCGCCCATCTGCACGGGCGCGCGGGCGGTGTAGATCATGCCCGAGTCGAACTCGCCCTCGCCGCCGCGTGGTATGAACTGCTCGCGAACGGGCGGGCGGGTCCAGTTGATCAGGTCCCAGCTCCATGCCATCTGCACGTCCATCGTGCACGGGCTGCTCTTCTCGGACTCAAACATCTTCTGATCCGTGTTGGCGCCGACCTTGGTCCAGCGCGCATTGTAGATCCAGGGCAGGCCAATGTACATCCCCTGGTACGGGAACACTGGCATGCCATAGACCTGGGTGGCGTCTGGATCGAGGTCGTCGGCACCAAAGACCGGGCCCTCGACGGGCTTGGTCCAGTTAAGACCATCGGCCGAGATCGCGACGCCCGCCGCGCGACCGCGACGACTGCCGCTCTTCCAGGTGGCAACGAAGCGGTTCCGGTAGGGGTCCCGAAAGAAGTTCAGCACGTCGCCGGACCGGAAAAGCCCCCTATCTTCGGTCTCAAGCACGAAGGTCCAGTGTAGTCCGTCAGGCGAGTACGCAACTCGTGCATGGCGGTAGTCTGTACCGTAGCAGAACAGAGCGTAGCGCTTGTCAGGATCGGTCGCCCAAGTCTGCTTGATAACGCTCGGGTTGTGGCACTGCCCAGAAGCTCGGCGTGGGTTCTCGAGGTCGTCGGACAGGTAGATGAACAGATTCGTGTCCTCAGTCTCGCCGTAGCTGTGCAGACCGAGATTGGGTTTGGTCCAGTTGATCCCGTCTATCGACTCGGCATAGCAGTTACCGTAACCGCCGCAGTGCACGTGATACCACATGCGCAACTTGCCCTCGTCCCACGCGACCGTGCCATACAGGTATGGGCCGCCATATGAGGGATACTGTTCCCATGGCCGGTCGGCCACAACTACAGGGCTCGCCTCGTGCCTGCGAGCGGCGTGGAAGGTGCGCTGCAGGCCCTCACTGCGCTCGACAACCATGGCATCGAGAAAAAGCCTGCGCCACGGGCCACCAGCTTGACCAGCGATCAGGTCCTCAGCGGGTGGCGCCGGCTGGGCCCATGCAAGCGATCCGAGCGTGACCAGCGCGGCGGATAGCATGAGTATGCGGGAACGGAATGAGCCGATCACGGTGCGCCTCCTGTGCAGTAGCGAGAAATCCGATCGACGAGGTAGGTTTCGCACGATCAGCATCGTTTCCTGCCTGCGACGAGGTCGCGGACGAAGAGGAGCCCCACAGCGGCGTACGCGGGCAGCCGCCATGGTTGGGGCCACCGTTTGCAGATCGAGGCAATGCCCGCCCAGACGGACCCGGGCTCGGCCTCAAGAAAGTCGAGATACCAACCCATGGGCACGACCGTCAGCGCCAGCATCCACGCGCGCGGCATGAAGCAGAGGAAGCTGAGCAGGCTGAGCGTGTACCACGGATACGTGACCGGGCTGAGGATGATCGTCGCGGCACTGATGGAGGCCATGCGGGCAACAATATCCCGTGGATCGTCGGGATCCAGCCGAGATGTCTGATGGATCGCCCATGCGACCGCTGCCAACCCCACGAGCATTCGTGCAGTGGCGGCCACGTCAGCCAGCCCAGCCAACGGACTCAAGGCCCATACCAGCAGCGAGTATGCCGCGTCACATGACTGCCAGCGTTCAGCGAAGGCCATGAAGCCCGCGAGACCGTCGAGGCCCGCCCCGGCGAAGGGCACCAGCGCGGCCAGTGAGACCAGGGCACATGGAAGGCCGAAACGCGAGCGCCCGATCTTGAGCAGAGGCAGCAGGAGAAGGACCGGGGAGATCTTCACCAGCAGAGCGCCCGCGAAGGCCACTCCCGCCCAGCCGAACCGCCGCCTGAACACAGCCAGGAGCGTGAGCGTCAGCATGAGCACCATGACGGCGTCGATCTGCCCGCGATCAGCAAATGCGTTGAGGGTGACGGGGCTCCATGCGTAGACGATGGCCAGGGCCGGGGTCATGCGAAGAGTTCGCAGGGCAGCCATGAGCACGAGGATCGCGGCGAGATCCAGGAGGGTCATCATCAGGCGCAGTGTCAGGACGCGGTCTCCGGGCAGCATATGCGGCACAGTGAACAGCAGACTCGCCAGCGGCCCGTATACGGAACGCACCTGCGCGTGCTTGAGCCAGAACCCGGAGTAAAGCGTATCGCCACGCGCGGCCAGGCGTTCTCGGAGACCGTCGTAACGCTGGTCCACAGGTGGAGCATCATAGGGGTTGTGGCCCTCGATGAGAACGAGGCCCTCCCACAAGTGTCGGCCAAGGTCGGGGTTATTCGGGGCGGGTCCGGAGACGATCACCGCGCGCAGCAGGACCGAGCCAAGGAGGACCACGACCCATTCGCGGCGGCGCAGGGCTTCGCGCCAGCGCCAGGTCACGTACACGGCCGCGAAGTGTGCAGCCAGGAGGCCCGGCCAGCAGAGATAGCGCAGCTGGATCGACGGCGGGCCCGATCTCGCGAGAAGGCCATACATGTAAGCGTAGACCACCACGGATAGCGCGAGAGCCGCCAGCATCGCAGCTAGCGGTGCGTTGACACGCGGAGCATCGGCAGGTGGGTCGATTGCGTCCATTTCTGCGTGAGCCATAGTCGCTGGCACCAATGGTTGCGCTGAGGGCCTCGGGCACTCCGCTATGCGCTTCGCCCTCCGAGACTGCTTCCCTCCTCAGGCAGGAGCAACGGACGCTTCCGGAGAATACTTCCCTGTTGCGGTGGACATACTGGCTGGAGGTCGACATGAACAGTTTCCGCCTGCTCATGATCGCGATAGTGACTGCGCTTGCGCTCACTTTCTCCGGATGTCCGCGGGAGTCAGCAAGGCCTGACGTCTCGATCGGCATTCGCGAGCAGCCCACGGCCGGCCTGGGCGTGGTGGATATCCCCTCAGACGGCCCCAGCTCCGCGTTCACGGGCGACCGCGCTATGGAGCACACCAGAGCGCTGGCCGAGGAGATCGGGCCGCGGCTAATGCCGAGCGACGCCCTCGACGCGGCCACCAAGTATGTCTCCGAGCAGCTTATCGACCTTGGCCTGGCTCCCGAACAGGCTCTGTATGATCTCCCCGATGGCACCGCCGCAGCGAATATCATAGCGGTGATCCCCGGCATTTCAGAGCAGGAGCGCGTATTGGCCTGCCACTTGGACACAGTCGCTGAGTGCCCCGGAGCCAACGACGACGCGTCTGGCGCCGGCGCAATGCTGGAACTGGCAGAGATGCTGGTCGGCACTGAGTTCCCCCTCTCGGTCCGCCTGTGCTTCTTCACGGCCGAGGAGGCCCTCGAGGGCGCGGATGAGCATGGGTACTCGTCTGCGCAGTACATGAAAAGCCTCAATCCAGACCAGATCGGTCGCATGGCGGCAGTCTGCTGGCTGGACAAGATCGCCGCTGGCTCGTCGCTGAAGGTTCTCTACATCGCCGATGCCCGCTCCTCTGTGGCTCTGGAGCTGGGCCAGCTTGCCCATAGCCGCGACCTCAAGCCCACCGTGACAGGGGCGGACCGATGGTCGGAGGAGATGGCGTTCGAGGACTATGACATCCCGACCGCATGGGTCGAGTGGGGGCCCGCCTCCGAGCTGCACAGCCCTGGCGACGATATGCGCAACGTTGCGCGCGAGAAGCTCGTGGCGATCGGCGATCTGATCCACACCTGGCTCACCGAGGAGCCCAGCGAATGACCCGGTATGTGATCATCGGCGACTCTATCGCCGGGAACTCGGCGGCCGCGCGCATCCGCGCGCTCGACCCCGATGGCACGATCACGATCCTCAGCAAGGAGCAGGACCCCTACTACTCACGCTGCGCGCTCATGTACTACGCGATGGACCACTGCAGCCGTAGCGACATCCACATCGCCGACACTGGCCATTACAGGCGAATGAACGCGACGGTAGTCCGACAGCGCGCGGTGGGCGTTGACACCATCGAGCACACCGTTGCTCTCGAGGATGGCGCGCGGATCGAGTATGACAAGCTGCTCATCGCGACCGGCGCCGACGCGCGCAAGATGGGCATCGAAGGCGAGGACGCGGCGGGCGTCCACGATTTCGTTACCCTCCAGGACGCCGAGAACATCGTTCGCGAGGCCCCGCAGTGTCGACGGGCGGTGGTGACGGGCGGCGGTCTGATAGGGGCCGAAGTGGCCGAGGTGTTCCACGAACTCGGTGTGCCCTGCGACTTCTTCGTCCGCGAGTCCTACTACTACCACAACTTCTGCAGCAACGCGCAGTCGCGGATCATCGAGGACCGCTTCCGGCAGCTCGGTATCCGTCTGCACGTGCGGAAGACCATCAATAGCATCGAGAAGGATGCATCCGGGCGGATCGCAGCGATTGTCGACGACACTGGGGATCGGCTCGAATGCGACATGCTGGTGCGGTCGATCGGCGTGGAGCCGGCAATAGGCTTCCTGCGAGACAGCGGCGTTGCGACTGACACCGGTGTCCTCGCCGACGACCGGATGAAGAACCCGGCTGAAGACGTGTGGACAGCCGGCGACTGCGCGGAAGTCAGGTTCCCTGGCGAAGAGCGCACGCGCATCATCAAGCTGTGGTATGTAGCTCAGCCGCAGGGCTGGGTGGCCGGCGAGAACATGACGGGTGGGAATGTGCGCTACGAGCTGCCAGTCCAGTATCAGGCGGCCATGTTCATGGACCTGGATTTCTGCTCGTACGGCGAGATGCCGAGCGACCACAACGACCTGGAAGAGCATTCCATCACTGCGCCTAATGGCGTCGATTCAGTCATGCTGGTGCATGACGGGACCAGGCTGATGGGCGCTTCGTTGCTCGGCACGGCGCTCACTAAAGAGGACATTGAGCACCTCGTCACCTCGCAGATACCACTGGCCGAAGCGGTGGCGACGGTGACCGGGATCTTTGGCGGCACACTCTATGATCGCGCGCCGAGGAGTCGCATCACTGAGCACAGGCCCGCGTCTCGCCGGCCCGACTACTGGCCCTTCGGCAGGCGCAAGACGCGGCGCGGCTGGTTCGAACTGACAGGAGGGTTCTGACCATTCCCCTGTCATCGTGGCCAAAGCTTCCTCTCCTGACGGTGATGCTGCTCATCACCGCGGTCTACTTGCTGCTGCTGTGGCCGACCTGGTTCTGGGTGCCACTGGCGGGTCTGGTGCTGGTTTTGGTACTCGGGCGGAAGTGGGAGGCAACGCCGCTGATCGTTCTGGCGGTGTTGATAACCGGCCTCTACTTCTCCATGCGCTACGGGCACTGGACGCTGCTTGGCTACGGTTCGGGCTTCTGGTATGCGGTGATGTACACCGTCGCGGTGGTGGGCATGGGGATACGCTTCATTGTGATGTATCGGGGCAAGGACCGGTACATGGTGATCCGCACGTTCTTCAACATGTACGCACAACTGGTGGTGGGCTTTGCACTGGCCTTCCTGCTGCCTTTTGAGCTTGGCGGCGGGCGACCCGATACAGCAGGCTCGGGCGTGTTCTTCATGTACGTCTGGCCGTTGGAAATCAATGCGTTCCTGATCGGCAAGTACCAGACGCTCTACCCGCTGGTGAAAGTCTTCCTGGGGTGGAACATCATCGCGGCGCTGGTGATCATGCCGATCCTCGTGTATTTCTACGGCAAGCGAGCCGCCTGTCGCGAGCGCTTGAGCCGGTCATCTACCTGTTTGTCATCGCGGCGGTCGGGATGACCGTATGGGTGCTGATGACTCCGCAGGGCGCTATGGACGGCGTCTACGCTGCGCTGGGCCAGTATGACTTCATCGTCAAGTTCATCTTCTCGAGTCTGATCGGCGTCGGGCTTTACAGCCTGATGGGAGCGCGCATCTGGTGCCGGTACTTCTGCCCGTGGGCGGGGTTATTCGGGTTGGTCGCGAAATTCGGGCGTTACGCCATCCGCACGCGCGGCGAGCTTTGTATCGGCTGCGGTCAGTGCAACACTTACTGCGAGATGGGCATCGACATACGGGGGTTCGCCATGCGCGGGGAGCCTGTCAAGACTACCACGTGCGTGGGCTGTGGAATGTGTATTCAGAAGTGCCCGCGCCGAGTGCTGTCATTCACCATTGAGTGAGCGGGGTCTTCGGGAGGTGGGACGTATGACACGTGTAGCACTTGCCGTATCGATCGCCATCGCGCTGATGGCAACCGCGGTGATGGCCTCAACCCCATATGAGCCACCAGAGGGTGGCGACGAGTGGCAGAAGGTAACCGTGGTTCTCACGGGCACGAGCGAGGACGCTGACGCTGCGGGCAAGGCGGTTCTCGCCTGCAATATGGCTGAGAGCCAGCACCGCATTCAGGCCTCTGCCCAGAAACTCGTGCCCCGGTCGACCTACTCGGTGTGGCTCGTGAAGCTCAACGACGAGGGCAAACTGGTCCGCCAACTCCGCTGCGACAATCCCGACCGGCGGCTGAGGGCCGACAAGAATGGCAAGCTCTCTTTGGCGGCGAATCTGCCCTCCTGTCCGCAGGGCAAATACAACATGGTCGTGGTGCGCCTGCACCCGGAGGGCGATCCCAAGGACCGCACCAACATGGTGACAGTGATGAAGGGCGCGTGGGCCTCGCGCTGGCGTGTTGCGCTGGAGCGTTGGCGTCGGAGAGTTACCATCCGCCTGAGGGCGGAAGCTGGCAAATGTCCCGGCTATATCTCAAGCCTGTTGGCCCCTTCACGGATGCAACTGGGGTGACTGTCTTCGCGTGCAATATGGCTGAGACCCAGCATCGCGCGCAGGTGTATGCCACGAACGTGCGCGCGGGTGCTCTCTACACACTGTGGCTGGTGAAGATGGACGGCATGAAGGTGGCCTCCGCGCAGGAGTTGACCTCGAACTGGCGACCTTTGCGCGCGGATGCGCGCGCCGTGATCGCCTTCGTCGGCAACCTGCCAGACTGCCCCGTTGGGCGCGACGCGTTCGTGATCAAGTACCATCCCAACGATCAGAAAGGCGGGTTCTGGGACGGGGTCACGGTGCTGAAGGGCTATCTGGTGACGATGGAGTAGCGGCGCCGATCATGTACATGAGGGCGATCTCGGGGATGCGCACCGCGAAGGCCAGCTCTGCGTCGAAGTAGTGCAGATAGGGCGCAAGCAACAGGAAGGTGATCGCAGGTAGCGTCACGTTCGGGAACAGGCAGGCGAAGGGCAACACCCATGACACATACCACGGGAAGAAGGTCGGACTGAGCAGCAGGACCGCGAGGAGAGCCAGGCCCACGTGCAGCGCGGCATCGCCACGCCGAAAGGTGAGCCATACGATCATTGTGAGCGCTGCCAGTCCGGTGAGTCCGCGGGCAACGACTTGGCCGCTAGCCGCCCCCAGCCCCAGCGTCGCAAGATAGCGAACGACGGCGAATATCCCTGAGTTGTTCTCCCACGAGCTCAGGTAGGCGCCGCTTCCGGAGATCAGGTCTCCAGCCCCGACACTCGCCAGCGGGATCATGAGCGCGACGCTCGCCAGCACGAAGATCGCCGTCGCCCGCCAGCCTGCCCGCCAGAGGATGATGGGCACCGCGAAGACCATCTGAGTCTTGGCCATGACCGCCAGCCCATGCCGCCAGCCGCGCTGTATGAAGTAAAGCGCCCAGAGCAGAAAGAAGATTGAGATCGGGTCGAGGTGCCCGCCCACGCCGAACTCGACGGCCATCAAGGGATTCCACGCGTAGATTGCCAGCCACTTGTCCGGGACGCCACGCGCGCGCATGAGTAAGAGCAGCGGCCACAGGCAGAGCAAATTGAAGAGGACCCCAAGCACGAAGACGCGGCGCGGCGTCGGGTCGAGGTGATACGTCCAGGCGAGCAGATACTGGGTGATGGGCGGGTAGATCGTCTTGATCCACTTGTAGTCCATCGGCTCCCAATACTGGTCGCGATACTGCCATAGCTCGTGGTCGCCGGGCGCGTAGCGGAAGGGGTTGACGCCCTTCGCCAGAAGCAGCCCGTCCCAGTGATACCGATACGCGTCATGGTCCCACATGGGCTGGCCGCGCCAGGGGGCGAGGTGCATCACTATCGCGATGCCCACAATCCACACCCAGTGCAGGCGTAGACTCGTCCGGCGCAAGAGCACGAGCGCGAGCCCGTAGCACAGGAAGGCCGCACTCACGATGAGGAGGAAACTGGGGATGCCCGCTGAGGTCGGCGTCAGCGATTGGCTCGCAAGGAGGCACGCAGCCGTGCCCGATCCCGCAAGCAGGACCAAAGTCTTCGTGGTCATCCCGGCCCTCAACGAGGAGGGCGCCATCGGCTCGGTCATAGGCGAGATCCCTCGACCGTCAGTCAGCGAAGTAGTGGTCGTCGATAACGGATCAACTGACGCCACGGCGCGCGTGGCTGCTGAACACGGCGCACGCGTGGTGCGCGAAGATCAGCGCGGCTATGGCGCGGCCTGTCTGCGCGGTATCGCTGAGATTGAGGCGCTCGACGCAGCCGCGAAGGACATCGTGGTGTTCCTCGACGGCGACCACAGCGACTACCCCGCCGAACTACCCGAGCTGATCGCCCCCATAGTGGCGGGCGAAGCCGAGATGGTCATCGGCTCGCGCGCACTGGGCGCGTCTGAACGCGGATCGCTCACTGCCCAGCAGGTGCATGGTAATCGCCTGGCCTGCTGGATGATGCGCGTGCTGGTGCGACATCGCTACACCGACCTTGGACCTTTTCGCGCTATCCGCCTCGATGCCCTGCAGGCGCTGCAGATGCAGGACCGGAACTATGGCTGGACGGTCGAGATGCAGATGAAGGCGGTGCGGCGGGGCATGCGCGTGGCGGAGATACCCGTGAGTTACCGCAAACGCATCGGCCACTCCAAGATTTCCGGCACGGTGCGCGGAACCATCATGGCCGGCTATAAGATCATCACCACGATCCTGAGGTATGCGCGAGCATGAAACGATCACTGGTAATCATGGCGAAGCCGCCCACGCCCGGGCTGGCAAAGACCCGCTTGGCGGCAGCCATCGGTCCCGAGGACGCGGCGATGATCGCATACGGAATGCTGGCCGACACACTCGAGCTCTGCGAAGCTGCGGCGCAGGCTGACGACGAAGACCTCGAACTGGTGCTGGCATATACTGCGGCACGCGAACTGTTCCGGTCGATGACGCCGCAACAGTGGCGGCTCATCGAACAGCGAGGAGAGGGCCTCGACGAGCGCATGGACAACGTGTTGGCGGATATCTCGCCCAGTGTCGATGACCTGACCATGTTCATCGGCAGTGACTCGCCACATATGCCCGAGGAGCGCATCTCGGAGGCGTTCGCGGCGCTGGATAAGGCCGACGTGGTGCTTGGGCCGTGCGAGGACGGAGGTTACTACCTCATCGCCGTGCGAGGTACATGGCCTGCAGGGGCGCTGGCAGAGGTGCGCTGGAGTGGCGAGCACGCGCTAGCGGATACTCGCGAGGCGCTGACCGCCCACGGGCTTGCATGCGTTGAGATCGGCGAGTGGTATGACGTCGACGAGATTGAGGACCTGCGCAGACTCGCTGCGGACGCGGAGAAGATGCCCCCGGGACGGCTGGAGAACACGTGGACGGCGCTGATGCGGGTGAAGCTGGATTAGTCGCCTCTGCGCTCGGCCGCCCATTCGGCAGCTTGATCGTTGAGGCCCCACCCATAGTCGAGGAACTCCACCGAGAAGTCGTCGCCTATCTGGCTGGCCAACTCCTCTGGAGCGTATATCTTCACGTAGTCCAGCAAGCTCGGCTCCTCAATGCCCTTGACCTCAGTAAGCCAGCGAACGAAGTCCTCGCCGTACCAGTCGAGGATTGAGGACAGGTAGACGGTCTTGATCTCCGGGTCGACATCCAGATGCGTGGGATCGTCGAAGAAGCGGCGGGCCTCGCGCTCGAGCTGGGCGTCGAGTCGGGCGGGAGTGAAGGCCTCGGCGGGCAGGCGCGGGCACCCCATGGAGGCGCAGTTCAGGGCAAAGTGCACACGCGGCTCGAGGAACTCTTTGCGCACGATCTCGTGCTCTATCCCGTTGAGCGACAAGTCGCGGCCGCCGCAGATGCGGCCCTTGGCGTCGAATACGCCCGGGTCATCGCCGATATCCATCACACTGTCCACGGGATAAGCGTCGAGAACCGCCCTCAGCATCCAGGCGTTGTACGCGTTAAGCCAGTAGGCCAGCGCAGCCGCCTCGCCCGGGAAGGCCGCCAGATTGGTGTGCGGGCTGATCCCCTCTACTTGCTTGAGGAACGCATCCAGACGCGCCGGGCTGGCTTTCAAGCCCGCGTAGTCGACCAATCCGACTCCATCTACGTAGCTGTGGCAGACTTCCTCGAACGCCGAGACGTCGAAGACTACGTTCTGGACCGACGCGATTGGTACAGTCGCAGCCTCCGGCGGGTCAGCCGTCGGGGCACGCACTATGAAAATGAGGCCTACGACGCCCGCTACTACGAGCACCGTCACCAGGAATGTCCCCACTGCAGACGGGCTGCGCGGAGTATCCATGCCTACCCTTCGCTCTGCTCACTTACCTGGGACGCGCGGCGATCCGCACTATCCCGTGGCGCGTCCGCTGCTCGTCTTCACTGCAAGTGACCGGAAGATGACGTATACCGCCACTATCGCAAGAGCTCCAGCGGCTATCGGGTTTGCGGTTGACCAAACGACGACCTCGTGGATCAGATCTTCGACACCGTATGCAGGGCGCACCTCTGTCTCCTCCCGTGCCCCCCCAGTTACTTCAGTACTTGCCTCTCCCCATTAGGATTCCCATCCCCGCCCAAATTGAACCGTCGGGTTCCGCCCGGGGCCGTCCGCTTCGTTCCCTTGCCTTCGGACGAACAGACGGCCCCGGTGTTCATACTCCCGGGGCGTGTGAGCATCCGGGCTGGTCCGGCTCTTTACGCCAGTGTCTGCACTTCGAACGGGCACATAACGCCGTGATCGGTGAGCTGGTACTCCCGCGTCCACCCACCGTTGTTCGGGTCGAATGAGTGAGGTCCGGTGCCCTGCCCCCACTCGGTGTGAAGCTGGCCAAGGATGTTCCGGCGCCCGCCAATGACCTCGACAACGATCTCGTTGCTTCCGTCAGCCAATGCGCTGGTGATGTCAGCGGCAAACGGCCCCCACGGCATGAAGAAGGTCTCACCATTCACGTGAGCCGCCGCGCAGGTGCACGAGACTTCCGGCATGGACAGCACACAGCGCTGGTCGCCATCAGGTCGGTCCACAGTCAGCCGGTAGAGCACTGCGCCGCCGTAGTGATCCAGGCCCTGACCGACCCAGGAGCCGATGTCGAGCGTGGTCGGCGGGGCAGTCAGTGTCATATTGCCCGGAGCGGGCGCGCCGCCGTCAAGTGTCGTCACGCCGAAGTCGCCCACCAGGTACAGGTCCTCTATCTCCATGTCGGGGCGATAGTTGAAGCTGAGGACGACTTCGTTCTGGCCCTCAACCAGCAGAGAGCAGACGTCGATGGTTTTGATGTCCTCATCGACCCACCAGCCGGTCACTTCTCCGACCGGCTGACCATTCAGCGCTATCGCGAAGTCGGACGGTCCTTCGATGGCCAGACGGCAGGAAGCAGGGAGGTCGGTGACATCAAAGGTCCAGCGCAGGTCGTAGTGATCGCGCGGGGTGGTGTCGACTGTGCCCATCGCGTAGAGATACCAGGGCTGGTGCTCGGTGCCCAAACGCTTGCCGAGACCGTACTCAGCGCGGATGAGTTGGTCGGCCATGAGCGTCGGCATCAGCTCAGACCACTCAGCCTCGCCCTTGCGGAATCGGCAGTAGTCAAGCGGGAGAGTGTTCTCCTCGACCAGCTCGATGTCATAGGGGCCGGCGATCTTCTCGGTAGTCAGAACCGCTCGCTCGGCCGGCAGAGCATCAGCGTCAGCGACGTCGATGCCAATAGTCACAAGCGCGGAACCGGTCGGTCCGATATGCAGATCGAAGCAGACGCGACCATCCTCGGCAGTGGAGGCAAGCACGTTGCGTGTGCCGGTCAACGCGTCCCACAGCACCGCAGGCCCGTCGCCATCAACAGTAACCGTGGCAGTGTGGGCGCCCTGCCGGTCGTGCGACTGCAGGAAGAGTATCTGGCCCTTTTCAGTCTCGCGCAACATGTGCCAGAGACAGGTGATTTCCTCGCCGCCCTCGGTGACGGACAGCCGGCGATTCAGCATCGCCTCCACGCCCGACAGGCATCCCGCCACGTCCGGCGCGGTGTCGCTCATCGCGATGAGCTCGCCGACCCCGTCTGACAGGGCTCCATCGATCCGCGTTGGCGTCTCACCGACGAAGATCACGTCCCCTCCGGCTTCGACGAACTCGCGCAGCAACTCGACCGTCGACGAGCGTAGCGTAAGCGCGGGCGGGACCACTACCAGGCGGTAGCTCATCTCCCCCACTGCAAGCACGCCGTCCACGACGGACGCGTGGTTGGCCATGATGCCCTCGTCACCAAATTCCCAGCAGATATGCTGCTCCGTCAGAGCGTAGATGATCTCGTTCATCGGCTCGTGCAGGTCAGCCATCGCTCCGGTTCCGTAGCGCTCTTCCGGAGGCGGCATGGGCAGACCCCAGCCACTCTCGACCGTGTGCAGCACAAGCACGTCACTGACCAGACTGCCCTGCGTCAGCATCAGGCTGAGGCGACCGAAGTAGTCCTCGACCGTACGATAGTACTTCCACCACGGGCTGTGGTCGAGGATTGAGGCCGGGTAGTCGCGCTTGGCGCCACCGGCGAGCGAGTAGTGACTCAGGTGGGGGCAGCGGAAGTTGACGCCCATCGCATAGTCCCAGCCCGTGCAGCCATACAATTCGCTGAGCACGCGCTCCTTGCCGAACTGATTCGCGGCCGAACTGCACTGCTTCGCGGTCGCCAACTCGTCCGCTTGGTCGGTGAGCAGATCGATGCCCGGCCACTGCATGAACTCGTAATGCGGCATGCATGAGCCGACGGCGCGGATCTGGCTGCAGATGGTGTTCTCCAGCAACATGTGGCCGGTAAGCGCGATGTTCCGTTCTTCGCACCACTGGCCAATCTGCTGGCTGAATCCCTCGACAAACAGCTCGGTGGTGATGCGCCGGTAGTCATGACGCACCTTGGAGAAGTCACCGTCGGCCGGGTCGAAGACCAGCTCCGGCAGATGCTCCATGATGTCATAACCAAAGCGATCGAGGAACTTGCCCGCCAGATCAAGCGTCCAGATCAGGCGGTATTCATAAGGTCTCCGAAGTCGTCAGCATAGCGGGCGGCATATTCATCGTGAGTGACGCGAATGTATTCCGCGACGGCGTCCGGGTTCATGGTATCGAGATAGCCGCCATCGTTGGTCCAGCCATTGGGTTCCTGAGTAGTCATCTCGAAAGCCAGCACGCGACCTTCCGCGTCGTCGACGTCCGCGATTGCGCGGTATGTCTGCAACTCGTTGCCGTCCGTCTCCACGTCAAAGACGGCGACGAAGTCAGCATCGCTATCGGGTTGGCCGTGCAGGCCGGCGCGCAAGTAGTGTAGGCGGAACTCGGGGTGTTCTCGCGTCACGAAGCCACCAGCCGGCCCGGACGGCCAGCGGTCCTCATCATAGAGGAATGCCTTCATGCCCAGTTCTCGAGCCTTCTCCACGCACGTGCCCACGCACTCGAACCACTCGTCGCTCAGGTAAGCGGTTTTCAGGCCATAGCGACTGTGCATGAAGAATCCGCCGAGACCCGCATCGTGCATGCTCTGTATCTGGCGGCAGAGTCGGTCGGGGTCGAGTTCACTGTTCCACGACCAGAAGGGCGCACCCCGGTATATGGCCGCGGGCGCAATCCAGTTGCTTGTGAGTTCGTCGAAGGTGCTCATCGTACTTCGTCTCCTCGGATGAACGTCTTGGCCCGGCGGGGCGTGTTTCTCCGCCACCACAGGACTTGCCTCCACCACTGATGAGGGAGGTCCGACCGCTGGGGCGGATGAAACTGGTCGCTCGTTGAGCCACCACGCACTCTCCAGGGATGATCCCATGCCGAAGACCTTGCGACGCCCGGCCATTCTGCATCTGAGCACCTGCGCACTCATAGTGATGTGCGCGGTTCCTGCGCCCGCTGGGATCGCGCCGACCAGTGTAGCGGTGGTAGTCAACGCCGACAGTTGGGCGTCGATGACGGTCGCTAACGAGTTCATCCATCTGCGCGATATCCCTGGGCGCAATGTCGTGTATCTGGCAGGTCTACCTGAGTTTGAGTTAATCTCAGTGGAAGACTTCCGCGGGCTGATCCTCCGGCCCACGTTGGAAGCGCTTGAGCAGCGAGGGGTGGCGGGGCAGATAGACTGCATCGCGTGGGCTCCAGACATCCCGGCGTCCATTGCGGTGGCTCCGGACATGAAGGACTACAAGTTCCCGAAGACCATGACGCCGATCGCGGCGATCAACGGTCTTACGTTTCTGTACGCGAAAGTGATGGCCAGCAACAGCAAATATCTCGATCTGGCCGCGAACCGCTACGCCCGACTGCCGGAAGCCCTGTTGTCTGCGAAGCCAGTGCCTCGGGAACTCCAGGACGCGTATATTGACGTGCTCCCGCTGATGAAGGATGAGAAGTGGGCTGAGGCGGCGGAGATACTCCTGCCGATCGCGGAGGCATCGCCGAACACGCCGGACGTGCTCTACAACACTGCGTGCGTGCTCAGCCGCCTGGAGAGACCGGAAGAAGCCGTCTCAATGCTGCGACGCGCGGTTGCGGCGGGGTTTCTCGACTTCAATCGAATAGCAGGCGACGATGATCTGGCCGAACTGCGAGAGCGCGACGACTTCATCGCGCTGCTGGCCGAGGTGAAGCAAACGGACCTGGATGTGCAGCCCACTGTCGGCTTCCGGCATGCCATCGGTTGGGGCGAACAGGGCGAACCAACCGAGAACGGTGAGCACTACCTGTTGTCGACCGTGCTTGGTTGGACAAGTGGAAGAGGCAACTCGGTCGGCGAGGTGGTCGAATGCATGCGCCGCAGCGCAGCAGCCGACGGGACGCGGCCGTCGGGCAGCATCTACTACATGGTGAATGGCAACATCCGCTCGCGGACGCGCCAGTGGGGCTTCGGCTCCGCCATTGGCACGCTGATTGAACTCGGCGTCAACGCCGAAGCGGTTGACGGGGTGCTGCCGAAGGACAAGAGCGACGTCGCCGGGTTGATGGCCGGATCGGCGGCATTTGACTGGCCCAATTCAGGCAGCGCCCTGGTCCCGGGAGCCATCGCCGAGCACCTGACCAGCTTCGGGGGCGTATTGCGGGAGGGAGCCGGGCAGACACCAATCACGGAGTTCATACGCGCTGGCGCCGCGGGATCGGCAGGGACGGTCACCGAGCCCTACGCTATTCAGGCGAAGTTCCCCGACCCGTTCGTGCAAGTGCACTATGCCCGTGGCTGCACGCTTGCGGAGGCATTCTACCAGTCCGTGCGAGGGCCCTACCAACTGCTCATCCTCGGTGACCCTATCTGCCGACCATGGGCCGACATCCCGGAGGTGATCGTCGAGGGGCTGGAGCCGGGCCAGATCGTCAACGACGCATTCACGATTAACGCCAGCATCGCCGACGACCGGCCGGTGGCCCGCTGGGAAGTCTACGGCGAGGGCAGGCTCATGGGAGCCGCGCCGGAACTCGAGGACGCGACGATCCAGCTCAAGGGGCTCACAGACGGTTACCATGAGCTGCGCGTGGTGGCCACCCTCGACGATGCGATTGAGACCAAGGGGCAGGTGATCATCCCATTCAACGTCGCACGAGCGGGGCATTCGCTCGCGTTGGCGCCGCCGGAGGGCGGCGAGGTGATGTTCGGCGCCGTGCTTCGTATAGGAGTCCGCCTACCCGGCGCGGAACGCATCAGCCTCATGCACAATGGCCGCAAGGCGGCGGAGGTTGTCGGCGAAGAGGGCACCGCCGAAATCGATACGCGCAGACTTGGCATGGGCCCGGTTCAACTCACGTCGGTAGCACTGATGATCGATGGCACGTCGGTATCAGGAGAGCCGCTCGAGATTACGGTCACGCTGCCTGAGGTGTTGCCGGCCAAACCGGCGCCAGTCCATGTGAACTTGACGCCGGGCCTGCGCATGAGCATTGACGGAGGTACGCCAGGCGTCGTCGAGAGTACGCACAAGGCGAGCTGGCTGCGTGATCTGGAGGTAGAGCCCGGCCAGGAGGTCGTCCTGACCGGGCAGTTTAGCGTGGACGTGGACGACATGTACCAGTTCCAGGTGCGCGCCGACGGGCCGGTCACCGTTCAGGTCGATGATACGGAAGTCGCCGCACTCGACGGCGGCGAGGGTTGGCGACTGGTGCCTGTGGCTCTGGGCACGGGCACACACTACTTCAGGGCGCAGACAGTGACGGGACCACTGTTGCATCTGAGTATCCGTTTCGGCGGCCCCGGGGCGCTCAGCGTCGGCGCCCCGCGCTTCGCGCACGTAGCGGCTGCTCCGTGATTTCAGCGCAAGTCGAATGACTGCACCTGGCCGCCAGCAGTCGTGACCATCAGTCGGCTGCCGACAACTGCCACCGCCAGCGCGGGATTGTCAGTGGATGCTCCGCCAACCACTTCACCGTCCATGTTCAGCAGATAGACGCCGGCACTTCCCGCCGCAGCACACAGTATCTGCTCGCCGCCCACGTCGGCGACCACGAGGTCGCTCGAGCCGTCGGCCAGCGGAGTGCGCCACACGCTCTGCCCGGCGGCATCGAGCGCGTAGATATTCGCGCTCTCGGCCGCGCAAACGATGAGCAACTCGCCATTGATGGTCAACGGCGTGATCCGCGTCACCTTATCCCCCAGGTTCGCGCTCCAACGCACCTCGCGGTCCATGCCATAGCAGCGCAGCTCACCATGGTCAACACCAACGAGGATCTCGGGCGTCCCGTCCCCGTCGATATCCGCCGATGAAACGGCAGTCTGTTCGGGGCCGAGATGCCCCGCGTTGAAGATGCGCTTACCATCGTGGTCGATGAGATTGAGCGTGTAGTAGGCATTCCCGCCAATGATCTCGTCCTTGCCATCCCCGTCGAAATCCGCCGCATAGCCAACGGTCGCGGAGTGCGCGTAGATCACGTTCTCCCAGACCATCTCACCGGCCGCGTCATACGCGAAGTATTGCCACGACTTGCACCCGGCGATGACCTCAGGGAGCCCGTCCCCGTCGACGTCCGCCGGGAGGACTGTCATGACGTCGCTCTTGATACCACGGAACTGCGGCGGGTTGACGGCCCACAGCTCCTCGCCATCAGCCGACAGCAGGCCGAGGCGCGCAGCATCGCCGCCGTAGATGACCTCAGCACGCCCGTCGCCATCGACGTCGGCACATGCGATGTCATTGAGCGCCGAGCGGTCGCCAGCCCAGGTCCAGAGCACGTCGCCCGCAGCATTGAATGCTCGAACCTGACCGGCGTCGGATGCCAGGACAACGTCGAGCGCGCCATCGCCCGTCAGGTCGCCGGTGGCCATTGCGCGGATGTTCGGCACCGCGCCCGGCAACAGGCCGCGGATCTCCACCTCGGCCAAGTAGACTGAGGCCTCCGGGGCAGGCGTGGCCACAAGGCGGATCTGGCGCGCCTTCTGCCCTACCGTGATCTCGAAGAGCGTGTTCACGTTGTTGCCCCAGGACTCGGTCCCGATGTTCTCAAAGGGCGCGTCGACGGTACGGACATCGTTGACGAAGCCGTCGCTGCTGACCTCAAGGCCACGTTCCGCAACATTCCAGCTCTCATTCATGCGCCACTCGCGAGTGACCACACTGCTGATCTCGCGCTCGCCGCCGAGATCCATTACTATCGTAGGAGTCACGCCCACGGGCCACTGCACCGAGTTGAACGACCCGGCGAATTCGCCATCGTCCAGCTTGCTGACCGGACCGTAGCGGCCGCTGTGCTCCTCATCGCAGGTGACCGATTCCACCTCCAGCAACTGCGCGGCCGGATCGAACGCCGACTTCGCCCACGCGACGTCGAGCGTCCCGTCCGGTCTACCGTCCCCCGCGATCGGGCCGGCATCGTCCGCCGATTGCACATCCGCCAGAGCGGCAAGAGCCGCAGGCAAAGCGAACGGTTCAGCGATGATCTCGTAGCGACCAGCGGGCACCTCGAACGACGCCACGCCCATCGCGTCCGCCATCACCCGCAAGTCGCCGACCCTAAGGCCACTGTTGGGCGAGACACGCAGCTCCACGCTCGTGACGTCAGACGCAATCAAGGCGCCCCGCCCTTCCGAGGGCAGCAGCTCCATGGAAACCGGCCGCGTCGCTTTCAGCAGAAGCTCTGCCCCGCCGATGAGCGTGCACCCAGAGGCGGCCAGACGCGTCGGGCCAACCAGCACCAGGTCGGCGTCCAGCAACAGCGCACCGTTAGCCAACGGCTCAGTCTGACGAGGAATGAGGGCTGTTGATCCGTCGGGCCCAGTCACGGTGAACACACCCGTTGTCTCAGACGCCTGCAGGTGAAGCTCGCGAGTAGTGTCAGCCGGGTCCGAGTAAAGCAGGTTCACGAAGCGATGGGACTCGCCCACATCAAGCGTCCGGCTGACTTGCTGCGACAGCCGCGAGATGGGCATGCCTTCGCTAATCTTCATCGTCTCGACGCGCGAGGAGACGCTCGAGTCCGGATTGTCGATCACGAGGCGCATGGGCGGGTGTTGCACGGACATGCGGCCGCCCTCGAGAGTCGCGTCACCCCACGGCCGCCAACAGCAGCGGAGCGTGTAGTCACCCGCCTCGAGCGCTTCCACCTCGTCGACCACCACCATGTAGTCACCGGGTAGCCAGACAATATTGCGTTTCCATTCCGTCCCATTGTAGTCGGTAAGATACGTGCTGCTGAACGAGCAGGACGCCAGCGTATCGGCGTAGCGCAGGCCAGTCACGGCAGGCGTCAGTTCGGCCGCGCCGTCGCGGATGATGACCATCGAGTTGTGGTATTTCGGAGCGTTCTTGATGTACTCGCCATCGACGAGAAGCGGTTCGCCACCGGCCGCGTAGCGAATGATCGCGTTGGCATCGAAGTGCATGTGCGTGCCGCGCCCAAACCCATCGAGCAGCATGTATTCATCCGCAGCACCGAGACCGGCGCGGAAGGCAAGTTTGTCGAAGCTCTCCTCCCATGGGAGGTTAGGGGCGGTTCGGTACGCCGGGCTGCGTTCGGCGTAGTCGTAGCATTTGCGGGGCAGCGGCGAGGTGATCGCACCCACGTGCCCGCGGGCAGGTTCTGCCGCGAAGCCGCAGTGGTAGCGCTGCCCCAATGGATCGTACTCGCCACCAGCGGCGTGATGAGACGTCCAGAGGATCTCGGGGTCCTTATAGTACCAGGCAATCTTGTTTAGCGTCGTTTGCAGCGCACTGGCTCCGCGGTATCCGGAGTGGTCGCCAAACGCCGACTCCCAGCCGGCGTTGTCCATGACCATCATCCCCACCCGCGCAGTTTCGCGGGCGTGCCCCTCATCGAAGAACGTGGTATCGCCCTCGGCCAGCGAGTAGACCATCGTGTGAATGATCGGCAGCCACTGGTAACTGGCAGCATCTTCCAGCGGCTTGGAGGAGTGACGCTGGCCACGGAAGATACCGTGAGCACAGGTGAGCCAGTCATCCACGAAATCAGCATCGTAGTGGCGCTTGAGGTAGTTGCCGACGAAGTAGATACCCAGACCGGGGAAGGTATTGTGGTTGTGGACGATGTCGTCGTTGGTGCGCCACTTCTCAATGATATCTTCGCGGAAGTAGCGCTGGTAGCGCACGCACTCGTAGGCGATGCGCAGGCAATAGTTCGTGTAAGTCAGGCGTTCGTCATCGGTGAATGCCCCCGACTCCTCAATCAGGTCCCACAGAATACCCACCTGAAAGGTCCAGGCGTCGCGGAAATCGCGGTCGTAGCGCGCAAGACCGTCGGAGTTGATGTACTTGTCGGTCTCATAGTACTCGACGATGGCGGCCATGAGGCCCTTGTAGATTTCGAGTTGCCCGGGGTCACCGCTGTGGTGGTATTTCTGGCCGGCCCTGTAGAGTCGAGCCACACCTGAGCGGCCCTGCCCGGCGCTGGCAAACTGCTTGCGCCCCGCTTCGATCTCCCTGTCGCGTAGCTCGTCGGTGATCGTGGGAAGCCTCGGCTCCATGCGGTCGGTCTCGTCGAATTGCAGGTCCATCAGTCGGCCGAGCGTCAGCGAGTTGCCCTCCGCCTGGGCCGCAACGAGTTCAGCGAAAGCCGCAGCCCCCAGGGCCGTGCCCTCCGGGAAGCTGCCGCCGACGACAATGTAGTTGTGGTCCAGTCCCCACGGGTCATGGACAGACCTGATCACGTAGCCCTCGCGCCCGGTGAAGCCCTGGTCGAGGCAGACGAAGAAGTTGTGGTACAGGCGTGCGACGTGCCGGTTGTTGTCAAGATGGCCCATCAGAATCGCGTTCGTAGCGTCGCAATCATCTTGACTGAGTTCGGCGTCGGTAACCATGCGCAGCTGCACGCCAGTCGCGTCTGCAACGGCCTTCTGTACGACGGCGGCGGCGTCCCGCCAGGCTGGCTCGTCTGCGTGGCAGATGACCGCGCGGGCCTCACCGTTCTCAGCGATCAGCGTCTCCAGCGCAAGCGGAATGAGCTGGTCGCGCGTCAGCTCGATGGCAGACAGCAAAGCCTCGTCTTCAGCCGGCAGGTTGCGGGCCGAGACAGTCATGGCAGGCAGAACCAGGGCGAGGCTCAAAGCAGCGGCTATCATTCGCATCGGATGCGTCCTCCGTTCGGGCTACTCGGTGACTTCGATCAGCTGGGCTTCGTCGAACCACGCCGTGCCGGTGCATTCACCGATCTTCAGGCGAATGTAGGGGCGTGCACCTTCGGGCCATTTATCAGCGGGCGCGGTCGTGACCTCGAAGGCGATGTTCCGCCAGTCAGACGTGCCGGTCAGCGCCTGCTGAGGGACGAACTGGTTGAATCCCGGCGCGTTGAAATTGACGTAGGCACCGTTGTGACCGGGCACCTCACCGACAATCTCCTCGATGCGGACCTTGCACGAGAAGCGGTAGGTCGTGGCGGGCTGGATGCCCTCCAAGTACTGGAGGAGCGTCACCGTCTCGACCTCGTCAGCGTGCAATCGCGCAGCGGCAGCGCCGTCCCAGCGGATCTCCTCATCACGGAAGATGTTGTCCACGTTCTGCGTGGGCACCAGCCAGTCGGCGAACCAACGCCCGTCATCGCGCGTGGGATCGAGCGCACCATTTTTGAGCAGGTTCACCTGAGGCGTCGGCGCAACATCGGGAGCGAAGATGATCTGACCGTGGAGGGTGGCTTCCGTCCAACCGCCCTGCTGGGATGCGGGTGACCATGCGTAGTATTCGGGGGCCTGCCCCACTCGCGGACGGTGGCGCACAACATTGAACGACGCCCTGCCAAGGCCAATCGGGTCGCCTATGCCCATCGCGGCGAAGGGCGCGGTGATGCGGGCCGTCCAGCGGCTTTCGTCTCGCTCGATCGTCACGAGCTGCTGGCCCTGCCAGGCGTAGTCACTTTCGCCGAGAGCCTTCTGCAGATCACTCACCACACCGTTGATGTTGATGAGCGCGTGGTACTGAGACTGCGACATTATGCGGTCGTCCTCGACCGTAACCATATACTCGATAGTCTGATCCTTCCACAGATCGACGTCATCAGCCTGACGGTCAGGCAGCGTCGGATCGGCGTCGGGGTCCGGCTCCTCACACTCGATCAGCAGATGCAGAGCTTCAGGCGTCCAAGCGACCTTGACGTGAGTAAGCACGTGAAGCTTCTCAGTCTCCATCGCGGGGCCGAGGACTTCGTGAGGAACTCCATCCCAGGCAGACATCGGCAGCAGACCGTTCGCGTCAGGCTCCGCTGATGCTCGGTAGCACGTGACCTCCGACTGGCTGGCAACCCCAAGCGTGCGCTCGTAGTCGTCGCGATTGGCGTGCAGGCGGCCTACCATCTCATCGCCGAACATGCCGACTCGCCAGGCGTACGCTTCGTCCCCAGCGGCGAGCTCTTTCGCCTCCGCGATGAGCACATCCATCGCGGCCAGCTCCTCCTCAGTGTATATCTTCTCCCAGAGATCGACGCGGCTGGCGAAGCGTGGCATGTCACCACCGTAGATCGTGTAGACTTTCCGCCACAGCTCCTCGAGGCGCGCGTAGATGGCCTTGATCGGCTCTCCGCCGGGGCCGTAGAAGCTCGTGAAGTAGTCGTCGAGCAAAGCGTCGACGTCCTGGTCAGGATCCCAGAGCATCTTCAGAACCACATACTCGTCGAGGAACCGGAAGGTTTGGGCGGTGGACTCGTTCTCGAAGTACGCGCCTCGGACATAGGGTTTGACCGCACGCAGGAAGTCGGCGATTGCGTGGGCCTCCACCTGCGGCACGCCTGCGATGGGCTTGGTGGGCCGCGCCTGGTTGATGTAGAGCCAGAGGACGAGATCACCCTCCATGCGCTCGCTCCAGCGACGGATAAGGTCCAGTTGCTCGTCGCGCGTACCAGCCATCGAGTGGTGCAGCGGGCCATTGACACACAAGCGCACACGCACGTTCTCGGGCAGCGTCACGGTCTTTGGCGGCTGGCGCTTCGGACCGTAGGCGAGAGTGGAGACATACTTGCCCTCGAAGTCGGAAACAGCGTTCGCTACCTTCGCCACAGCTCCGAAAATGATCTCCGAGAAGCTCTGGTCGGGGTCAGCCTGGTAGACGCGCTGACAGTCCTCGCACTGGCAGTAGGGATACGAGTCGTGCGGGTCCACCATGAACTCGTCACCGTAGCCGCACTTGTTCCACGTGGTTAACTCGCGGCTCTCAGGCGGCTCCCCGCCGAAGTAGGCGCGCGCATCATCAATGAAAGCCTGGACGACGCCGGGATGAGAGTAACACAGATACGAGCCTCTCGGCATGTCCGTCCCGCGCTCCCCGTTGGGCAGCAGCACGAACCACTCCGGGTGCTCCTCAGCGAAGCGCTCGTCGAACATCAGATAGTGCGATGAGTGGCAGCCAGTCGCCATCTTCAGCGTGCCCCAACCGCTTCGCACCAGGAGCATCTGACGGTCATCTTCACGCCGGCCGCTCTCGTCGAGTGTTGCGTGTGCGTCGGCGTCGGGGTAGTCATAGCCATGCAGACCGGACTGACCGAGGCTGCGGTCGACAAAGAACGGCTCGTCGCGAACGGTGGTGCGTTCGACAGATAGCGTAGGGAGGCTGGGAATCACGTCCCCGTAAGGCCCGCCCTTGATGAACCGCACGCCGCAGACGTCCTCCAGGAAATGGTCGACAGCGTAGAAGCTCCCCCGCTCGATCAGGCTGTGCACATAGATCTTCACCGGGCCCGGTTCATCGCGCCCCAGCAGGTAGAGGTCATCGCCAACCACAGCACGCCATGAACCGTCGCGCTCGAGGTCTGCGAGGTCAAATCCCGCCGCGCGCGCCTCAGGGCAGTCGCCAACGAAGATGCGCGGCGACGTGTCGGCGGCAGTCACGATCTCGAACTCCGCGCCTGTGACCTGGTCGAGATAGGTCTTCAGCTCCCGCGCCGCCCATGCCGGGACCGACGTGTCAGTCGGGGCAACGATACGCGCCAGAGCCTGACCATCCTGCGCGAGAACAAGCGGGCCTTCCTGCGCCGCGCACACGACGGTTGCGAGCGCAGTGACAAGGATCACATAGATCCGCAGAGTCTTCATGTGAGTCCACCTCATGGGTGATGACTGGTACCGCAGGGGCATTTCCCGGAGGCATGGTCTTTGGCCTGCCATTACAGGACAGGGACCGAGTTCGGGCGAATACTAACCTACCGAGCGGATGTGAGGGGAGCCAACCAACGTGCCATCTGCTGCTAGCGACCACATCACCGAGACGCCAGCGCGCGGGCCGCTGCCGCTGCGGCACCGCATCCTGTATGGGATGGGTTACATCTCGGTGGCGCTGACGGCCGACATGACGCTGGCCTGGATCCTGAAGCGCTATCGTCCTGATCCCGCTGACCCACGCTGGGAGGTCCTTACCACCGCAGCCGCGTTCGGATTGGCAATGATCCTGGGCCGCCTCGTGGACGCGATCGCTGACCCGCTGATTGGCTACTGGTCTGACCGCACCAGTTCACGCTGGGGGCGGCGCAAGCCGTTCATCCTCATCGGCGCGCCGCTGCTGGCGCTGACCTTCGTGCTGATCTGGCTGCCCCCAGACGCGATGGCAACGCCGCTGAACGCCATCTACCTGGCAGCGATGGCGGCACTGATGTTCCTGTGCTTCACCGTAGTGGTTTGCCCTTACCTGGCGATGCTCCCGGAGATCACCGATGACCCCTCCGAGCGCGTCAACCTGACCGCGTGGCAGGGCGGCTTCAACATCGTCGGAGCTATCGCGGGCATGCTTCTTGCGGGGTGGCTGATCGACCACTATGGCTACCTGACGATGGCGCTGATATTCGCGCCCGTGGTGCTGTTATGCAGTTGGGCGCCACTGCTGGTGCCTACGCCATGTGAGGGCGAAGAGCCCTCGAAGATGGCCTTCGGTCAGGCGCTCGGGGCGACGCTGCGAGACCCGTGGTTCGTCCCCTACGTCATAAGCCAGCTACTTTTCTGGGTATCGCTGCGCATCATCCTCGGGGCGCTGCCCAAGATCGTGGAGGTTCGAGCGCAGGTCGATGAGACCGAACAGGGCATAGTTATGGCAAGCGGTCTCGGCGTGGCGGCGCTGCTCTTTCCCTTCATTCCGGCTCTCGCGCGACGATTCGGGAAGCGGCGGCTGCTTGGGGCCGGGATGCTCTGGTACGGAGTGATGATGCTTCCGGTTGTATACATGGGTCGGCTGCCGATACCCATGTCACCACTGGGCCAGGCGATTCTTATCATGGGCCTGGTCGGCCCGGCGATCGCGGTCGTCTTCACGCTCCCGAACGCGATTGTCGCGGATATCGCGGCCCGGGGTGAGACGGTCACCGGGGAGCGTCGAGAAGCCATGTACTTCGGCGTGCAGGGCCTCCTCGTCAAAGCGGGACTCGGTCTGGGCATCGGGCTCGCGGCATGGGAACTGGCATTCTTCGGTGAGACCGCCGCCGACCAGGGGGGCTTCACGGCCTGCGCCATCACGGCGATGATACTGGCTCTGCTGGCCGCGCTGGTCCTGACCCGATACCCCGGCGACTGATCGCTACGAGTGCATGGCTGAGGGGGCCTTCGCCACGGGCCTGATGGGCGTGCGATTGCTCGTGGACCTCGGCGGCATGGACCGCTACCGGGCAGGTGATATGTCCGTGGCCGCAGGACTTTGTGGCGTAGGCGTACTGTGCGACCGCGGCCGGGAGGACCTGTATGAATCCGGGCAGTTCGCGCAGGGCGCCGCCTATTTCGGGCTCGGCGTTCTGCGCGACGAGGGCCGAAATGATCGCTACTCGGCGCGCTGGCTGGCGCTGGGCGAAATCGGCGACGTAACTGTGGCAAGCGATCTGGCGAGTCTGCTCGCGGACCCAGCCTGGAACGCGTCCGATGGCGCCGCAACAGCGCTCGCGAAGCTGGGCGAAGCGGCCCTCGCGCCGGTGCGCGCACTGATGGCAGAAAGCGAAGACCCGGCGGTGCAGGCACGCTGCCGCCGGGTCATTGAGAGTATTGAGAAGTAGCGCATGAGCCGCCCGCGCTTTAGTCCTCCTGATCTGATCGACCGCCCTTGATCTCGACGGCGGGCTTCTTCCGGACCGGGCGGTCGCGCCAGCGCAGGTTACTTCCCCACTTCATGCGGAAGTCCCAGAGGTGATGGTACAGCTCGGCCGCCAGGTCGGGTTCATCGGCCATGAGATCGTTTAGCTCTGCCGGGTCGGCCCGCATGTCGAAGAGTTCGTCGGGCTTCTCGCCCTGATGGTCGATGAGCTTGTGGGTATCGCTGAGGATCGATGCGCGCAGGCCGAACGCGCCGTTGTACAGATAGTCGTGCACGCGATCCGTCTCGCCGCTCAGCAGGCCAGCCAGGCTGACCCCGTCCATCTCCTCTTTCCCAGACACGCCCTGGAAGCCACGACTGGTCTCGCGGGGCGGCGGGGTCACGCCGCACCAGTCGAGTATCGTCGCCGGGAAATCCGTGTTCTGCACGAGCGTGTCGGTGCGCATGCCGGCCGGGATCAGGCCGGGCTTGCGCATGATCCACATGGTGCGCGCGAGCTCCTCATAGAGCGGGACGTAGAACTTGCGGATCTGTGCATGTTCACCGAGCGGCTCGCCGTGGTCAGACAGGATCACAAGCAACGTATCCTCGGAGAGACCGAGGGTTTCGAGACGGTCGACCACCATGCCGACCATGTCATCGGCGTGGGTGGCCTCGCTCATGTACAATCGCCTGATGTGGTCGAGGTCGCCGTCCTCCGCCCAGGTGATGTCCGGCCCCATGGGCATCGGGATGTAGCGATGGTGATCAAGCGCGCCATACATCTCGTCGTACGGAGAGACCGGCGCCCACGGCTCGTGCGGCTGGAAGCTGTCTACCCACAGGAAGAAAGGCTGGGACTGCCCGGCCGCGCCGTCGAGCCATTTGAGCGCGCGATCGAAGAGCAGCTCTGGACAGTGCTGGCCATACTTCTCCATCGCCAGCGCTCGCCCCTGAAGCGTAGCGCCGTAGTACTGACGCTCACGGCCCTCAAAGTTCGGCGCGAACCAGGCGTCGGAGGCGTCGACCTCCACCTCCTTGTGCCCGACGCACTTGCCGGTGTTCGTCCACCAGAAATCATCGAACCCCCGGTCCATATCGGAGGTGGCGTTGAAGGGCCCGTCACTGAAGGCCGCGGTGGCGTAACCGTGGTCACGCAGTACCTCGGCGATGTGCATATCACTGGGCAGCAGCGACTGCCACGGGCGATTGGTCCAAGTGTAGCAGCCCGTCACCAGAGCCGTCCGGGCGGGGATCGTGATGGGGTATTCCGCGTATGCGCGGTCGAGGAGAACGCCCTCGGCGGCCACGCTATCGATGTGCGGTGTGCGTATCTGGGGATGTCCCCCACAGGCGACATAATCAGGACGTAGACTGTCGAGCATCAGCACAACGACGTTCATCGGATCCTCCATGAAACATGGGCACATTGATCACGACCGCGCTATCATACGCTCATGGGACGGCGTTCGCAAGGGCATTTGGCGACTACTTCGCGCAGGTAATCTCGACCCTTTCACAGAAGATGCCCACATCGCGAAAGGCAGCCTGATCCATACGGAGGCACTCGGATGGACAAGCCCAATATCATCTGCATCTGTTGCGATACTTTCCGCGCTGATATCGTTGGCGCGGGGCAAAAGCTGAGCTTCATTGAGACACCCAATCTCGACCAACTCGCCAGCGAAAGCGTCGTTTTCGACAGCGCCTTTGGCGAGTCCCAGCCCACGCTGCACATGCGTCTGGCGTTCTTCACCGGAAACCGAACCTATCCCTATCGGAAGACCGTCCCCCATCGCGGATTAGTCGCCGCCGGGCACGGCTGGCACCCCATCCCGCACGACGAGACCACGCTGTCGGAGAAATTCTTCGAGGCCGGCTACGTCACGGGCTTCGCCACCGACGTCTTTCACATGTTCAAGCCATGCGGGAACTACCATCGGGGCTTCATGTACTGGGATTTCATACGCGGGCAGGAGCATGACCCCATACGGCGAGGCCCGCTCGATGCCGTTGACCTGACGCCCCACGTGCCGGACGACCTCGAGCACACGGGATTGCACACAACATTGCACAAGTATCTGCTCAACGTACAGGACCGCTGCGGCGAGGAGGAGTACTTCACCCCGCAGGTGTTCAAGAGCGCCGCACGCTTCGTCGAGGACAATCACCGCAACGGACCGTTCTTCCTCTGGGTGGACAGCTTCGCGCCGCACGAGTTCTGGGACGCGCCCACACAGTTCGCCGACCGATATTTCGAGGACCCCGGGGCCAAGAACTTCCTGCTGCCACAGTTCGCGAATTTCGGGGACCGGGCGACGGTCACCGAAGCCGACATTGAGCGCACGAAGGCCCTGTACTATGGCTACGTGACCTTCGTCGACAAGTGGATCGGCATGTTGCTCGATAAGCTGGATGAACTCCGCCTGCGGGACAACACCATCGTGGTCTTCACCAGCGACCATGGCACCGAGGTCTGGGACAACCAGCGCTTCGGTAAGAACCAGCACGGCCCGCGCGAATACAGCGCTCGCATACCTCTGACATTCCGCATGCCCGGCAGCGAACTGGCTGGCACGCATGTGCAGCCCTACGCGCTGAGCCATGACCTGCACGCCACGCTGCTTGACCTGGCCGGGGTGGACCACCCCGAGAAAATCCAGGCCGCAGTCTGTGGCCGTTGGTCACCGGAGAAATCGAGGATCTGCACGGAGACCAGATCATCACCTCGTGGTCGAGCAAGGCATGCGTGCGCGACCGCGAGTGGGCGATGATTGTCAACACATTGGCGCCAGAGCCGAAACCGGAGCTTTTCCACTCGGCAGTGGACCCCGGCGAGACGCATGATGTCGCAGATATGAACCCCGAGGTGGTTGGGGAGCGTCTGAGTGCACTGGAGAACTTCGTGGGCCAGTCCCTGCCGTTCGAGTATGATGAACAACCGGACAATCGAAGCGACTTCGGCCTGCGAACACACATGGAGATTAGGGACAAGCTGGGCATGCCGCTCTAGCGAGGCGAGACGTTGTGCTCGGATGCCGTGAAGGAGAGAGAACAATGGCTGACTTTACCATCGACGCGCAAGGCCTTTCGTGTCCCATGCCGATCGTCAAGCTCGCCAAACAGGCCAAGGAGCTTACGGCAGGAGACACCGTGACGGTGCTGTCAGACGACCCCGGCTTTGAGCCGGACATAGCGGCGTGGGTGGAGGTGCAGGGCCACACGCTGGTCTCGCTCACCGAGGCAGACGGAGTATGGACAGCCACAATCGAGATTACATGAACAAAGGAAGTGCCCGATAATGTCCGAGAAGACCGAGCCGAAAAAGGCGACCTTCATCGTCTTCGCAGGATCGCTGGATAAGGTCATGGGGGCCTTCATCCTGGCGACCACTGCGGCGGCGATGGGCATCGAGACGACAATGTTCTTCACGTTTTGGGGTCTGAGCGCCCTCAAGAAGGGCGGTCCGGCTGACTGCAAGCGCAACTGGATGCAGACCATGCTAGGCTGGATGCTCCCCAAGAAGCCAGCGAACCTGCCGCTGTCGCAGTTGAACATGGGCGGAATGGGCGCGGGGATGCTCAAGAAGATCATGGCTCAGAAGAAGATCGCGAGCCTGCCCGAGCTCATCGAGATGGCGATCGATCTGGACGTGAGGATGATCGCCTGCCAGATGTCGTTGGACGCGATGGGGATATGCCGAGAGGAACTCATCGACGGAGTGGAGATCGCCGGCGCGGCAACCTACGTCGGCGAAGCACAGGACGCCGCGATCAACCTGTTCATCTCATAGGGGAGCGGGCACCATGAAGATGCTCTTCATCGTCAGAGCCGGTCCATATGCCTTCGAACACATGCACACCGTGGTGGCACTTTCGCGGGCAGCGCTGGCGAAGGGTCATGAGGTCAGCGTGTTCCTCTCCGAAGACGCGGTGGTGGCCATGAACGCGAACGCGCGAACCGGTCAGAACGTGAATCTGACTGAGGAGTTGGCCCACCTTCAGGCGGAGGGCGCGCAGGTGCAGGGCTGCGGGGCCTGCTGTCAATTCCGGGGTCAGCAACGCTGCGATATCACCGAGGGCTTCAAAATGGCCGGGATTGCGTCTCTGGGCAAGATGGTCAACGAGGCCGATCGGGTCATGAGCTTCGGCTACTGAGATCGTGTATGGCACATTAGCGAGGTCGGAGGGCGCATGAAACAGGTAGTCTTCCTGGTCCAGTCGGCACCACATGGCACAGCCGCCATTCCTGAGAGTCAGCGAAGCTGCCTTGGGCTGGCGACGATGCCGTTCGAGATCAGCTACGTTCTGGAGGCGGACGCTGTCTGGGCGCTCCTGCCTGGACAGCGCCCCGAGGCAATCGGCAGCATCGACACCCTCGAACTGATCAGGCAGCTCGCGGACCTGGACGTGGCCCTCTACGTCGATCGCGATGCGCTGGCCACGCGCGACATTCCGGAGGCCGACCTTGGGCCGGAGTTCACGACCGTCACGCGCGAGCAGATCGCCGAGTTCATCGCCAGCGCCGACGCGGTGCTTACTTACTGAGGTGTAGCGTCATGCCCACACTCTTCGTGCTCAGCCACGCCCCGCACACCGATCCGCTCGAGGGACGCCGCCTCGATATGGCCAGAAAGGGAGACGCCGTGGTGCTGATCGAGGATGCGGTGTACGCGGCTGGGGCAGTGCGCACCCCGCTTGGCCCCCGCCTCAAGGAAGCGGTGGCCCGGGGGATCAGCCTCCACGTGCTCGGGCCCGATCTGCAGGCCCGAGCCGTACAGACCGATCTGAACGTAGTTGATTACGATGGCCTGGTGGACCTGATCGCCACCTACGATCGCTCAGTCCACTGAGCGCTACAGTTCGATTCGCACCGGCTCGTGGGCCTCGCCCATGCAAAGCACCTCGATGACCGTCGCCTGGAAGCGGATCACGCCGAACGACTCTGCCTCGGGGCTTGGGAAGAAGTTCCCGGACATGGGCAGGGCATCGTAGACCATTCGCTTTGTCTCGAGCTCCTCCACCGCGCCCGCAATCCCGTCGACAGTCACTATGCAACTGTAGTCTTTGGCGCTCAGGACGAGTTGAGCGGCGGGATTCGCTGCCAGTTCGGTCATCTTCCGTGACTGCGCCCCGCACTCCATGTAGTAGACGTTCTCCTGCTCGGGGTCAGCGGCCAGAGCGCCCATCCAGCGCATACGCGGGCACCCGTCGGCATCGACAGTTCCCAACATGAAGCTGTCGCCTGACGCGAGAAGTTCTCGAGCCTTCTGCAGGGCCTCTTCGTGTGCCATGCTCTCCTCCTGCGCATCCAGTTCTCACTGATCAGGCCTGTAAGAAGATTCAACATGTCTGCTCGAGATGCCTGCCGAGGGGACGATCGCTCTCAGGTGAACCAGACGCTGAATGAGAATGCCGCGAGGTAGACGGTCAGCAGAGCGAAGACTACGGTGAGCGCGAGCTTCGTCGCCGCGGTGTGACGCTTGCCCAATTGCACGATGCGCTCCGACGTAACGCCCCAGTAGCTCGCCAGAGTGAGAGCCACTATCGGTAGCGTGAAGAGACTGACATACACCACCAGCAGCCCCAGCGCTCGCCCGCGCAACTCGTCGGTGCTGGCTATGTACATCAATGTGGGCAGATAGATCTGGCCAGTGCACAGCAGTTCGAGCAGCGAGATGATGAGGCCCGCGACGAACGCCAGGGCGAGGAACCATGGCCCGCCGATCAGCGTACGGATCGTGGTGTGGCTAAGCCCAAGCACCTTGCGCGGGAGCTTCAAACTCATTTCCTTCGCGCGACCCGACCGGGCAAGCAGCCAGTCACGCAGACTGTACACGGTCAAGCCGAGGGTCAGCAGGGCCATAATCGGGTAGAGGAGCTTGGAGACCAGCGAGAAACCAGACAGCATCTGCAGCCCGCGGAACAGGCCGAGTCCGACTGCAAAGTAAGCAGCGAACACGCCAGCCGCGAAGAGCAGGCCCGTAGCCAGAATCTCGCGCGGCTTGCGCCCGGCGAAGCTGAGGAAAGAAATCAGGAAGATGAGCGCGGCCAAGGCGCACGGGTTAACCCCGTCCACCAGTCCGGCCAGAGCGACCGTGGCCACACCGAAGCGTTCGAAGCGGCTCACCAGCCAGTCGTGACCACTGTCATCGGTGGGAGGCACATCCAGAGGGTCCGGCAGCGCGCTTGACTCCGGGGCGGTCAGTTCCCCTGACGCAATCGCCTCGAGAGCAGCTTCGAACTCGGTGAGGACCGGTTCCAGGTCGGTCCAGTGGCGGTCAGCGACAAACAGCGCCATGGTGCCGCCCCAGTCCTCCTCAGGGACCGAATACGCTATGTAGAAATCCGCGAGCGTCTCGATGTTGCCGGCGTCGCCGAGGTTGCGGGCCTGCAAAGTGAACTCGGGATGTCTCGGCATCACCTCATCAAGGTGAGCGCGGACCTTGTGGCATGTAGTGCAACTCGGGGAGAAGAACAGGTTCACGGTGAAGTCGTCCTCGTCAACGGGCTCCTGAGCGCTCGCCCCGGCAAGACTGAGCAAACACAATGCGAGCGCCGCTGACGCCATCGGCAGCCAGGCGCGGGTCCCGTGACGTGACGAGATGTTGAAGGGGAGAAGCACGTGGACCTCCAGGCATGCGTTGGCGGGAAGGCTTCAGTTCAGCTTACGCATCGGTGAACACGAGCAGCAGGTTCTGCTGGCCGCCGTCCCACTTGTAGAGCGTGGTACCGCTCTGCCCCCACGGCTTGCCGACCGTGTTGAGGCCCATGGTTGCTGGATCCAGTCGAGCGCCTGTCGCGGGTCCGACTTCGACGCTTGATCGCACGCCATCGTGCGCGATGACAAGCTTCTGGCCACCGTAGGTCATATAGCCGATACCGACCACACTGAAAGCCTGCTCATAGCGGCCCTTGGCGGCCTCAACGCTGGCAGCCGCCCCAGCCGCGTAGCAGTAGCTGAGCACTACCGGACGGTTCGCATTGATGGCAGCGACGTATTGGCTCCAGGTGGCGCGCTCGTAGGCGTGGCTCGAGTGCGTCGCGCGCTCACGGATCGAGACGCCCCCACCGTTCCGCGTCTTAAAGAGCTTGGTCAGCCCCTCGGCGATGAACCAATGCACCGGGAGGTGCTCGCGATCACCACAGGCGCATTGCTTCACATACATGTAGGCGTAGGTCACGAGGCGCTCATCAGTCTCACCGGGGCGCTGCAGACCATGGTACTTGGCTATGTTCGCCGCCGCAGTGCAGTGCGAGTTGCGACTGCGCATGATCGATTGCCCGTAGTTCTTCACCGCGTGCCAGTCAATGCTGACAGCCGACGCCGGCATCGCTGCAACCAGTGATGCGATCAGAACGATCGCGATGAGGGCAGTCCGGGTATGAGGAGACGACACGCGTGTGCCTCGATACATCTACCATTACCTCCGCGCAAAATGACTGTCAGCCGGACTCCGCAGCCCGCTTCATACAGTATTCGCATGGACTCCCGACGGTTGTTACCGCCACGCCGGACTATTCCCCCAAGCGGGTCGCGTTTCCTCCGCGCCCCCAAGCCTTGGAACGCCTCAGACCATGACCGCAGTTCCATCTTCGGTGGTGCGCACCTGTGCCGCGCGCAGTCCCGGCACGGCGATCGGGCTGCAGTTGCAGGCGAAGCTGTCGGCGTTCATGCCAGTTATACCTTCGACACGGCTCCACATAGCACGCGTTTCGGCGCACAAAGAGACCCGAGTATTCGGGCTGATTCGATGGATCTCGTTGATGTAGTGCTCGTAGACCTCGTGACGGAAATCCTCCGGCATCGGATGGTTGTGATCGGTCATCAGCCCGGCTGCCTCATGTTCCTCCATCATGCGGATGAACACGGGGTCAAAGAGCGACATATCGAACAGCTCTTTGAACTCGTCCACCGAGTTGAAGAAGAGCATTTCGAGGCTGATGTTGTCTGGCTCAACAGCGGCGAAGACTTTCTCGAAGGTCTCCGTGGCCTCCTCACGCCAGTTGCCGATTGGGATGATCGGCTTGCACTTGAAGCGCACCGTGTAGCCGGCCTCCTGACACTTCCGGGCCGCCTCAATCCGCTCCTCGGTAGTTGCAGTGTCGACCTCGATGCGGCGACTGACGGTAGGCGTGGAGAGCGTCCAGAGCATGATCGTGTGCCCGTTGTGTTCGAGGTCGAGCAGGAAGTCGACGTTGTCGCCCTTGGAGAAGAGGATGACGTAGCGGTCATCGACGCCCGCGTAGTGCTCCACCAGCGCCCGGCACATGCCGTACTCGGGTTCGAGAATCAGGCAGTCCGTCTCAACGTCATAGCGGAAGACCTTCTGCCAGGCGTTCTCCACCATGAGCTGGTCAACGTGCTGGACGAATTCTTCCACGTTCAGCGCGAGCGTAGTCACTCGCCCGCGTCGGCAATACTGGCACTTGTGGAAACACCCGAGCGCCGAATGCAGATCATACAACTCCCAGCAGCACACATCGCGGTCGCGCTTACCTTTGCCACTTTCGCGGTGGTAGAATGCGCTGCTCCCGTAAAGCATCTGCATGAACTGGTTGGTGTAACCGTCGGTCTCGCTGAGCAGCGGGTAACGTGCCGCGAGTTCGGCTGTCTCCTCGGCACTGCTCCACTTGAACCGGTTGAAGACCACGTCCGGATCGCCGTCGAAACGCACGCGCCCCTGGCGGATGTTCAGGTCCACCCAGTCCCTCTCGCGCACCAGACCCTCGATGTCGTCCTCTGTGATGACCCGCACGTCGCTCGCCGGCCGGCCGAAGCCTGCCATCATGCGTTCCATGCGCGCTACGCACACGGGATCTTCAGTGGCCCATCGGGTGACGTAGAAGTTCTGCGGCTTGAAGGGCTTCATAGTGCAGTTCCCGCTCCAATGCATGCAGCCTGAGATAGGGGTCTGCTAGACCGGAGCGTGATTGCCCGCGGGCAGGTGAATGTCCTCCTTCGGCGAAGCCAGGCGACCATCTCGGAGCTCGATGACGCGCTCGCAATGCGCTGCCTGCTCGAGATCATGAGTCGCCATGATGATCGCCAGACCATCCGTGCGCAAACTCTCGAATATCTCCAGCACCGCATCCCGCGAAGCGCGCTCGAGTCGCCCGGTTGGCTCATCCGCAAGCAGCAGTTCGGGCCTATTGACCAAGGCTCTGGCGATGGCCACACGCTGCATGTCCCCGCCGTCGAGGTTGCCCGGCAAGACCCCAAGCTTGTCCTCAAGACCGACCTGTGCGCACACCTCGCGCACGCGGTCGGCACTCTCGGCACGCGCAAAGAGCAGCGGCAGGCCAACGTTCTCCGCGACCGTGAGCGTGGGCAGCAGATAGAAAAGCTGGAAGATGAAGCCTATATGGTCGCGCCTGAAGCCGACAAGCTCCTCCTCGGGCAACTCCGTCACATCCACCCCGGCGATCGTCACGGTGCCTCTGGTCGGTCGATCGAGACAGCCCGCCTGGTTCAGAAACGTGGTCTTACCCGAACCGGACCGACCGACGATCCCGACCATCTCGCCAGGCATCACCTCTAGATCGAAATCCGCCAGAGCATGCACCGTCTCACTGCCGCGCTGGTACGAGCGCCAAAGTCCCTCGACCCGCAATGCGGGCGTTATCTCGCTCATCTCAGACCTCCCTCAGTTCGCCATCGCGAATGTGCAGGACACTGTCCGCGCCCTCGGCCAACTCGACGTCATGCGTCGCCATCAGCACCGTCAGTCCATCCTCGGTGAGGCCGCGCAGCAGCGTCAGTATCTCGTCACGGGTGCCAGTGTCCAGATTCGCGGTCGGCTCATCGGCCAGCAGCACTGCCGGACCATTGATGAGCGCCCGCGCCAGCGCCACTCGCTGCATTTCGCCACCTGACAGCTCATCCGGCCGATGCGTTAATCGATGCCCCAAACCTACGCGTTCGAGGAGCTGCGCCGCACGGTCGGGGGCCTTCTCGTCATTCCATATCAGTGGCACCTGCACGTTCTCCAGCGCACTCAGTGTCGGCAGCAGGTAGAAATCCGAGAATACGAAGCCAATGCTATCACGGCGCAGAGCGTCCAAACGGCCCTGGCTCACGCCCTTTGTGCCATCGAACACCTCGCCACCGGCCACCCGCAGGCTCCCCCCTGTTGGCAGGTCGAGACAGCCCACAAGATTGAGGGTGGTCGTTTTTCCCGCTCCTGAAGGTCCGAGCAGGACTGTAAGTTCTCCCTCGGTCAGCGCGAAGTCTATGCCACGCAACGCCGGTATCTCGCGCCGCCCGACCCGGTAGGTCTTCCGCAGGTTCTCCGCCACAACCACATATCCGTTCGCGTTCATCAGACGCCACCCCTGATTGCCTCAATTGGCGATATCGACGCGGCCCGCCACGCGGGATAAGTACCCGCAACCAGCCCAAGCAGAGCCGACACTCCGAGGCATACCCACAGCGCCTCGGCGGAGAAGCCCAGCACGAAGTCAGCGGGCGTGTGAGGCAGTACCAGTCGCAGCAAAGCCACCACACCACGCGCTGAGACCACGGCAAGAGCTATACCGGCTATTCCGCCCGCAAGTGCCGTAAGCAGAGTCTCCAGCCAGATCAGCCGGAAGACATCGACACGGCTCGCGCCCATTGCCTTCATCATGCCTATCTCACGAGTCCGTTCGTAGACCGCCATGAGGATCGTAGTCAGCACCCCTACGCCTCCGACGAGCAACGCGACCGCCACTATGGCCAGCACAAACACTCGCGTGGATGACAGCAGCGCGGTCAGCGTGCCGAGCAACTCCGAGAGCGGGAAGACGTTCATCCCGGCCTCTGCTTCAGCCGACGCCTTGCGTAGTGCAGCCGCCACCTCTTCGGTCTGCGTGACGTCCTCGAGCTTGACGAGGATGACGACGAGCTTGTCGTCCAGACCGAAAACGCGCTGCAACGTCTTCTGGGGTAGGAAGATCAGTCCATCGTCCTGCGAGTTGCTTCGCTTGAGCACGCCAGAGACGCGCATCGACGTGGGCGGGACGCGGCTGCCGTCCTCGATGACTATCGTCTCCCCCACTCCAGCGCCCAACTGCTTAGCGGCTGACTCGCCAAGGATCGCGGTGTCCTCGCCACCGAACCAGTCGCCCTGCGCATAGTCCCATGCAGGGCGGAGGCCCGGATAATCATCGTCGATGCCCATGTAGATCAGGTTCTCGGCGCCACCGTCTCGGATCACCGCGTCCATGATGATCCCGGTGCTGGCGGCAATTCCCTCAGTGTCACGTACTACGTCGTACCATTCCTGCTCCATATAGCGAGGCCACTTGCCCCCGTGCAGGACGATCGTTGCGGCTTCGTATGGGCAACCGCGCGGCACGATCATGATATGCGCACCGAGGTCCCCCAGTTCACTGCGCAAGCCCTGCTCGTATCCCCGCTGGAAACCCAGCAGGTTGAAGAGCATAGCCACAGCTATCGCCACTCCTGCAAGTGTCAGCGCCGAGCGAACGGGTCGACGCAGGATGTTCTTGATCGCAACTTTCAGCCAACTCATCTCACCAGTGACCTCCTATTCTGCGCGCAGGGCTTCGATGGTGCGTATTGTCGCTGCCCTGAATGCCGGGTAGATGCCCGCAACCAGGCCGATCCCCAGGACGGCGAGCACACAAATCACGGCCGCTCGCGGATCAAACTGGGTCATCGCTTCCTTCGGAGCCATCGGCACGAAGCGCTTGATGACTGCCTCAACCCCGCGCGCTGCTACGGACGCTGTCAAGAGCCCCACCAGACCGCCGATCGCCGTCAGGGCCAGGGTTTCGGTCCAGACCAGGCCGAAGATGTGCAGCCGGCCGGCTCCGGTGGCTCGCAATACACCGATCTCGCGGGTGCGCTCAAACACGCTCATCAGCATCGTGTTGAGCACGCCCACCGCGCTGATCGCGATCACCACGGCGACGATCGCGAAGATCAACGCCCGCGCCGAGTCCATGAGCGCGGTCATCGAGCCCAGCAGCTCTTCCATGCGGATGATCTCCGCGCCGGGGAACATCTCTTCGAGCTTGTCCGCGGTCTCAGCGGCGAGCGCCGGGTCTGTGAGGCGAACCTGCACCGCAGTGACCTTGCCGGCGCGGTCGAAGCGTTCCTGGGCGGAGGCCAGCGGCACATAGAAGAAACCATCGTCCTGAGTGCCCGTCGGCTCCAAGATCCCGGTTACCGTGAACTCAGACTGAGTTTCCGGCACCCATATCTTCTCGCCAATCTCCTCACGCTTCTCGATCAGCGCCGCGTCCCAGCCAAGCACCATCGCGTCAGGCCCGTTCAACAGGTCGCCGGTAGGTGCGACGCCCTCACCGGTACGCCACCAGTTCTTCAACTGCAAGTGGCGCTCATCGATGCCCAGATAGATGTCAGTCCGACCGTCCTCCGGGCGCACAATCGCGTGCATCAGCGAGGGCGCGGCGATTGCCACGCCCTCGAGCGCGCCTATGCGCTCGGCGACGTCCTCCTCAAGGTAGCTCTCGATGTCGCCACCTTTGAGCACCAGCGAGGCCGCCTCATACGGACAGCCTATCGGCACCACCATCAGGTGCACGCCCATCTGCTGGAGTTGGTTGCGCAGGCCCTTCTGGTAGCCGGTGTTGAAGGCCAGCAGCGAGAAGAGCACTGCCACCGACGCGGCTACGGACACTACCGTCAGCAGTGTGCGCGCCGGGCGCAGCAGTAGATTCCTAAGTGCAAGTCTGGTCAGGTTCATGCTGACCTCACAGTTCGGCCGACTCGGCCGAGATTTCAACGTCTCCACCCTCGGTGAGAACGACGGCACCCACCACGCGCACGTGCGATCCCTCGCGGTGCAGCGGCAGGGCGAAACCGCCCTTCTGTGTGTCAATGCGTATCGAACCGGTCGCGTCCTTGATGACCGCCCAGCAGCCGGAATGCGGGCACTCCTGCTCAATTGTGCCCTCAATGGCGACCGTCTGGCCTACGAGTTCAGGATTGATCTCGCCGATTGCGACCACGGCAGCGCCACCGTCGGTATTGCCGAGCTGTTCCGCTGGCTTCCGGGCCAGGAACCAGACCGCTCCAACGACCAGCACCGCGACGATAAGCGGTGTAACCAATGGCTTGATGTTCATGGCTATTGCCTCCCGATCTAGAGACTGGCTATGCCCAGCTTCTCGTAGGCGACCAGCATTTTCTTTGCTGACAGAGCGACGACTGCACTGGCTCTCACGGCGCTGGGGTGCGCCGCGACGATGTCTGATCCGACGGTCAGAACGCTGGCCGCTTGCTTGCCCTTGAACTGGTCAAGGAAAGCGGGGCTGCGCAGTGCGCTGCGATACCTCTCGCGATCACGCTGGATGGTGACTGCTTTGATCTTCGCGGGACCATCGGGCGGATCAACGATGGCCACGACGACCTCTATGGCGCCGTAGTCGCCCTTACCCAGATGCGAAGCGACGGTGCCAACGCGTACGCCGTTGCGGATGACAGGCCAGAACTTGAGCTGCTGCTCGTCTGCGTCGAGAGTGACGCCAATGGCCTGCTCGATTGCGCTCCTCTTCGCGCCGACGTTGACCAGCACCGTGCGGTAGCTCCCACCGCCAAAGAGCGCCTGGATGTCAGCGTCCGGGTTGCGCCACACACATAGCGATGCGTAGGCGCTGCCCAGTGTCGTCAGCACCAGTGCGGCCACGGTGATCATTGCCAGTGCTCGCGTCCAATTGCGTCTGGTATGCCTGCTTGTTCGTGTCATGTCATGTCCTCCTCAGAGGTTGGGCACCCAGGCCCAGTCGCGATAATACTGAAGTGTCCACATATCACTTGTCGCGTCCATTGCACTGGCGCGCTCGGCCCAGCGCTTCTCGTAGGACAGTCGCATCCCGCTCAGATCGTCCAGTCGCTGGTGATACTGCGCGCCCGCTCCCCAACTCGTTCCGTCCGCCTGCTTCCAGCGATCGGCCTGCAAACTAAGGTCGCGCTCGTAAGAGAACGGATGGTTGTAGTAGACCCACTGGCCGTTTACCACGTCGCCATCGTCGGCGCCCAACACGATCTCCGCGCGGATATTGTCGATACCGTGGAGCCAGTCTAAGTCGATTGCTGCGCGCCATTTGTCGGCGTGAGTGACCATCCCGTCCATCCCCATAGGCACAGCCATCGGGTTAGTCGGGAAGACCGGCATCTGCTCGCCCACGAGCGCCGTGACGCCCGTGCGCAGGAAATCGTCGCCGATGTCCCGGTCCCAGGCGACTCGGGCCATGGCCGCATATCCGTCGTCGTGGCGGCCCCGTCCGTCCCCGCTCATCAACGCCAACCAGTAGTCCAGCTCCGGCATGCTGCCCGTCAGCTCCAGCCCGCGATCGATACGGATGCCCAAGGTGCGGGCGTACGGAGTCTGGAGCGCGAAGTTGTGGGTGTCATACTCAGCAAGTGTGCCGAACGGCAACACGAACTGCCCGAGCTTCACCTTGGGCTTGCCTATTCCCAGATTGATGACCGTGTATGCGTTGCGGAAGTGCATCTGCCGCGCGCGTCCGGTCATCGGCGTCTCCAAGTTGCCCTGGAAAGCGAACGTCGCCAGTTCGGAGCCGCCATCGGTGACCGAGAAGACCACGCTCGCCTCCAGTTGCTGGATGCGCGCTGCTTCATCGGTTGGATTGCCGGCACGTGCCCGCAAGTCAAGGCGCGGTGTGATCTGCAGCGCCGTGACTGCGAGTTCAGCAGCCGCCGGGACGCAGACGGTCAGCGCCAGGACCAGGGCAATCGGGGCGAGTCTCATGAGCTCTCTCATGGTCGCACCTCACGTATGATTGCTTCATTGGATACGCACATAGCTGCTGTGCGACGCTACATTATCGGGTGTCGAGACGTGGTACGTCCGTAGATTTGGGTCAGGCAGGGGGTGCGCGCTCAGCGCGCGGGAGAGGTACGCCGGGGACGGCTATCGGGCTGGACCGATCCCATTCGTGGGAAGAGTGCACTACGACTAGCTCACAGTTCTCCTCCGCGTCAGCGAAGACCGCGTCCAACTGCGGCCGCGGCGCATGGGTCAGGGCGGCGGGGTCAGCTTCTTCCGTCTGCTCAACTACCAGGAAGCAGGCGCACGCGCATGGCTCGGGGTCGACCTGCTGGCAGCACGAAGCCATACCAAGGGTGGCCTCGTGGCTATCGCATGCGCAGGCATCCGCGCTGAAGGGCAGCACGGACTGAGCAGCAATCAATAGTATAGCCAGCAGCTTGATCAGCATGACCGACCCCTCACTACAATGGTCCGTCTACGCTCATAACGAAGCTGCCCACGTAAATGTTCACTACGCGAGTCGACTTTTCACGCAGGCCCCTACACGTGAGTTCCCATGAGCACGTCGATGACCATCCAAATGCCCTGCGCGGCGGCGCCGCCCAGTACCAGACCGAGGAAAAGGGGACGTAAGTGCAAGTACATGCGAGCACCGGCATACTTCGTGATGATCCGCCCCGCCAGCCAGCCGACCAACACAGAGAACCACTGAGCGGTGATCTGCCAGCCACAGGGGATCAGCATTCCGAGCGGGTGCACGGGCCACCAGACGAAGTGGCGATAGAGCAACTGCATGCCCCACATCGACAGTGCGCCCATGAGCATCCAGTGCCACGAGAGCGCGGGATCCTGCTGCCCCACCATGTTCTTCGCCCAGATGATGCCGTAGTGCGGCGAGCCCATGCCGCCGCTATGCTGTTGCCAGCGGCTGGCGGTGCGCATCATCAGGTTCTCGTTGTAGCCCAGGTGCAGCAGAGAGGTGCTGTTGAGCGCAATGACGATTGCGGCCCCGATCAGCACCGCGGGGATGAAGTGACGGTCGCGGAAGCGCTCGGTGTCGGCGATCTTGATGCTCTGCATCACACACGGCTGCAATGCGTGACGCTTGTACCAGGAGAACAGAGTGTTGAAGAAGCCTATGAGCGCCATGTTCTGCATGCCAATCCGCCGCGCAGGCACGAAGGCCGTCAGCATCTGCGCCGGCAGATTGTCCACATGAAGCGTCGGCAGGCCGGTCTGGGCGGTGACGAGCGCAAACCCGAAAGTGATCGCGAGCGTTGCCAGCATGAAGGTCAGCGCCACTATGAAACTGATGCCGGCGGACATGCTCCACCAGCATATCCCGAGCAGGCCCAGGACGAAAGTTGGCAGCATCCACATGTCGGGGTGCTCGGGCTCATTGCTGGTGCCAGATATCTGTCGCCACACGCCGGCAAGCATCTGCTTGAGATCATGGCGTGAGGTCCACAGCACGAACAGCAGCAGACCGATGAACGCCCCTGCCTGATGGTCCTTCTGGCTACCCCACCTGTTGAAGCGCAGCGGCCCGAGCGTGGGGTCGCCAAAGAACCGGGAGGCCACCATCACGCCCAGCATGATCAGGAAGAAGCCGAAGACGCCCAACGCCATCGCCGACGGCATCAGATAGGAAATACCAATCAGTGGGATATCCACCCACGCAGTGGACCAGGAAACGCCACGCAACACGTCAAAGGGCGGATGCTCGAACAGCGCCGTCATGGAGAAGCGCAGCGGTATGGCGGGGATCGTGGGGAAGTAATTGTGCAGAGCATTCACACTTTGCACTGTGGTCACGAACACCATACCGATGATCATCAGGACGTTGCGGGTCCTCGTGCTCCCGCGTGTCATCCCGAACTGACCGTGCCCTGCCACGAAAAGCGGGATCTCGGCGAGTGGGAAGGGCAACCGCTCGTACTTGAGCCAGCGCCTGCGGAACATCCCGAGCATCGCGTAGGCGGTAACCAGATACAGGAACGCCAGCACTCCCCAGCGGATCAGCGGGCCAGTCCATAGCTCCCACGGGACGCCGAGGGCTCTGCCACCCTCAAAGAACCCCCGCGCCGCGACCTCATTCGTGATGATGAGCGTCTCGGGGATGAGCGGTATCGCCTCAGTCTCAAACGCGTTCTGCGGCGTGGCGAAGTAGCGGAGGGAGGTTATGACCTGCGGTATCTGCAGGACCGTGAATTGCGTGGAGAAGCCGCCCAGCACCAGAGCGATGGTGTAGAACAGGAGGGCGGCCCGCACCACTCGCGCCGATGTGCCCACCAGGCGCTTGATCACTGGAGCGAACACCCAGCACACGATCGCGAGAATGACCAGCGGCCCGAAGGGCAGATACGTAGCGGCGGGGTCGGCCGCGCCGTAGCGATAGGTCAGGAACGGTAAAGCTGCGCAGAAAGCACAGGCGCACAGCGTCACGGCAGCCACCGTGCCGACGCCGAAGCTTCCCTCCGAGGCCGAAGCGAGCTCTGGTTTGCTGACTTCAGGGCTTTCGGACACTCGACGGTCCTCCCTGCCAGAACACGTCAACGGGGCACCGCACCAGCTGATGCCCCGGATACGCCATGATGCGGAAGCCTACGCGACACGCTACTCGTCGCTTCCGACCGCCACCTGCGGCTCGTCTTCCATGCCGTCTACGTCTCTGTCAACCGACTGCAGATCGGCGCCAACCTCGATCAGCCCGGCACGCATCGCCCGGCCGATGTTGCGCACATGATCGCCGATCTTCTCGTAGTTACTCAAAGTATCCAGCATCAGCACACCGGGCAGCATAAGACACTCGCCCTTGCGCGCGCGCTCCATGTGCTCCAGGCGCCCCTCTTCGGTGCGCGTATCAACCTGGACCTCGAGCGCGAGGATCTGCTCGGCGATGTCGCCGTCCTCACCGTCGAAAGCAGCGATTGTCAGCGCCAGCATTTCGTCCACGAGACCTGCCATCTCACGCACGGTCACTTCCGCTGGCTCAGTCCAAACCAGGTCCTCGTCCTTTCGCTGCTCAGCGAACTCCAGCAGGTTCTTGCAGTGATCGCCGACACGCTCGAGGTCGTTCGCCGCGTGCAAGAGCGCCGGAATCTGAGCAGACACCGAGTCGGGGAGATCGCGCTCGGTGAGCTCCACAACGTAACTGGTTATGGACTCCTGTAGCTGGTCAACCGCGGCGTCCTCTGCCCGCAACTCGGCCAGATCCCAACTGTCGGGATCGAGCAGGGCTTCGGTGCAGCGACCGACCAGACCGCGGCAGACGCGCGCCATTCGCCCGAGTTCCTGGAGGATGGCGCTTGCGGCCGCCAGAGGCGTGTCCAGAAGTCGCGCGTCCAGATGGATCGCCGCAGCGACATCGCGGCGTTGCTCGGGAATGAGCCGCTCGAGGAACGTCGCGAAGTGGTTATTGAAGAGCAGGAAGAGGACCGCCGAGAGCACGTTGAAGAGGGTGTGCGAGTTCGCTACCTGTCGCTGCAGAGCAGCCTGATACGCTTGACTGCCCACCTCGAGACCCTCGGCCGAAGGCGACAGCGACAGCACGAAGGGCAGGAAGAACTTGAGGAGGACGAGCGCCAGGACCACGCCGACAATGTTGTGGATCGTGTGCGCCCAAGCGGTGCGTCTGGCGGTTGTGTGCGTCCCAAGTGATGCGAGCTGGGCGGTGATGCATGTGCCGATGTTGTCGCCCAGCATCAGCGCGATCGCCGCCTCAAGTGAGATCAGATTGCTCGCCGCCAGCGCCATGGCGATGCCAAGCGATGCCGATGATGACTGGATGCAGATGGTGACAATCGTCCCGGCGATGACGGCCAATACGAGATTATGGCTGAACTGCTGGAAGATCTGGACCATCATCTCGCTGCCCTTGAGGGTCACGACGGAGTCCTTAAGCAGCGTGAGACCGAGAAAGAGGATGCCGAAGCCGAGGATGCCCTGCCCTATCTCCTTGACGACCTTGCGCTTGCCGAAGAAGCTCAGAGCGAAGCCGAGCGCGATGGCGGGGAGGGCGGCTTTGGTGATGCTGAAGGCCATGATCTGGCCCGTCACCGTAGTACCGATGTTGGCGCCGTAGATCACTCCAAGCGCCTGCCGGAAAGTCATCAGGCGAGCGTTGACGAAACCTACGGTCATGACCGTGATCGCTGAACTACTCTGGACGATGCCGGTAACAACCGTGCCGACGAGGCAGCCTATCCAGGCGTTACGAGTCAGGGCCGCAAGAATGCGTCTCATCGCGTCGCCCGCCGCCGCCTCCAACCCGTCGCCCATGATACGGATCCCGTACATGAGCAAAGCAACACCGCCGAGCGAGCCGGCGATGATCTCAAACCAATTGAGGTCTTCCACATCTTCCTCCCGGAATTGCGCGGTGCATCGCAGGACGTGGCACGTTCGCGGGGCCCGGAATCGCCGCCCAGCCCCCCGCAGCCCCATTGCCTATTCTCCGCGAGGGCCTCGCGCACCTTTGTGGCTTAGCGCAGGAAGTAGCCCGTCGTGGTGGGCAGAGCGTCGGTCGTCATGGCGATGCCCAGCTTCCGCAGTCCATACTCATCGCCCTGGCCAGGCTCATGCGTCAGGTGCATCTGAGTGTCCCGCAACTGCGGGAGCGCCTCCACGCCTGCCTGGGCTCCGGGGTTCAGCGCAGCGCTTATGCCCAGAGCCACCAGCACCTCCTGCACATTCAGGCTCGGAGAGTTGGCGCCCAGGTAGTTCGCTTTAAGGTCGGTCAGGCTCTGCACGATGTTTTCAGACAGCAAGTCCATGCTATCGGGCAGGCCGGCGACGCGCTTGATCGCGTTGATGATCGCCGCTGACGCCGAGTGCAGCAGCGGCGAGTTCTTGCCAGTAACCATCGATCCATCGGCGAGCTCGACTGCTGCTCCACAGTAGAAGCCCTCGTTCCCCTTCTGGCGCGCCTCCGCTTCCACGGCTGCCTCGCGCGCCGGCGCCACACAGGGGCGATCGGTAGGACTCACATCGACGCGGGCCATCAACTGCTCGCAGCGCACGACGACCTCACGCGAACACAGACCGCGTTGCTCCTCCCAGTAGTGACGGAAGTAGCGCCGGATTATCTCCTGCACAGAGGCATCGCACACTGCACCGTCGTCAATGATCCCAGAGCCGGCGCGGTTCACGCCCATGTCTGTCGGGGACTTGTAGATCTCGTCCTCGTTCTCCTCGCCGACAACGCGGTGGAGAATGCTTCGGAGGATCGGGAACGCTTCCACGTCCCGGTTGTAGTTCACCGCCATTTGCTCGTAGGCCGCCAGGTGATGCGGGTCAATCAGGACGATGTCACCCAGGTCCGCCGTCGCGGCCTCGTAAGCGAGGTTCACCGGATGGTCTACCGGCAGATTCCAGATGGGGAAGGTCTCGAACTTGGCGTAACCGGAGGCCACGCCGCGCTCATGGTCATGATACAACTGAGACAGACAGGTCGAGAGCTTTCCGCTGCCGGGACCGGTGCCGGTAACCACCACAAGAGGCGCGTCCGTCTCAACGTAGTCATTGCGCCCGTAGCCGTCCTCAGAGGCGATCATGTTCACGTCGGCCGGGTAGTCTGCGATCTCGTAGTGGCGATACGACGTGATGCCCTCGCGCTCCAGTTGCTGGATCAGCCTCCGGCACGCGGGGCCATCCTGGTAACGCGTGATCACGACCGACGAGGTCGGGATGCCCCAGTCGCGCAGGTCGTCGATGGACTTGAGTGTCGCCAGGTCATAGGTGATGCCGAAGTCGCCACGTATGCGCCCCTGTTCGAGGTCACGCGCGTAGACACAAAGCACCACCTCTATCTGGTCCTTGAGGCCCTGCAAAAGGCGCATCTTCACATTCGGATCGTAGCCGGGGAGTACGCGGGCCGCGTGAAAATCGAAGGTGAGTTTTCCGCCAAACTCGAGGTAGAGCTTGCCTGCGGCGCGGTCCACTCGGTCGAGGATGTGCTCGGTCTGTTCGCGGAGATACTTCTCGTTGTCGAATCCTGCCGCTGACATGAATCGCCTCCAACCGTTGCCTCCGCGCTGGCCCCTTCGGAGGACCAGCCCCGCCCGGAGTCCTGAACGTCAAGCTATTCGCCATCGACAGGCGGGTTCCTCTACTCGATGGCGTAAAGCCACCACCGCGCCTTCGCCTGTTGGCGTGAGCGTGGGTGCCGCTCGAAGTAGATCCGCATGACCGCGCCGGCTTCAGTCCGCTCCCCTATCGGGACGCGAATCGGCCCACTTCTCCAGAACCTGGGTGATGCAGTGTTCCTCGCCACGCCAGATGAAACGCTCAGGCAGACCTGGTTCACCAGCGGCCATTCCGTCGGCAATGATGCTCCCTGCGACCGGCTCGATTGGCTCTGCCAGGAACTGCGCACCCATCTTTCCCCTCCGAAGCATTGGTTCGTGCTCGCGCTCCTCGGACCTGCCACGCGTCTCCTTTATGCTATAATGCGCAATGTCGGTGATCGCTGCGGGTGCCACCACGTGCGTTCCAGGGGAGCGAAGCATGAGTGATTTCGAGAAGCTCGGAATGTTCTACCTCGGCCGCGGCTACGATCTCGAAGACGCGACGGTGCTCGACGACCTCCTCCTCTATGAGGCCAAAGACCTCACCACTCATGGCATCTGCGTCGGGATGACCGGCTCCGGGAAGACCGGGCTGTGCATCTCGCTGCTGGAGGAGGCCGCGATCGACGGCATCCCCGCCATCGTGATTGACCCCAAGGGCGACATGGGCAATCTCATGCTGACCTTTCCAGAGCTGGAACCGAAGAGCTTCCTCCCGTGGATTGACCGCGATGAGGCAGCCCGGCAGGGCCGCACGCCCGAGCAGCATGCCGCCAAAGTCGCCAATATGTGGCGCGATGGGCTTGCCGACTGGGGCGAGGGTCCCGAGCGAATCGCGCGCCTGCGAGAGGCCGCGGACGTGGCGATCTACACGCCGGGCAGTACCTCGGGCATGCCAGTAAGTGTGCTGGGCTCGTTCGCCGCTCCGTCCGCCGAGCTTCTGGCGGACGCCGGTGCTCTGGGCGACCGCATCGAGAGCGCAGTGTCGGGCCTTCTATCGCTTGTGGGCATCGACGCCGACCCCGTCCGCAGCCGTGAGCACATCCTCCTCGCCAATATCCTCAGCAGCGCGTGGAGTAGGGGCGAGAGCCTCGATCTGGCGGGGCTCATCCGCGAGATTCAGGACCCGCCATTCGACCGCGTGGGCGTCTTCGATCTGGAGTCTTTCTACCCGTCCAAGGACCGGTTCGAGCTGGCCATCGCACTGAACAACTTGCTGGCCTCGCCCGGCTTCGCCGCATGGATGGAGGGCGATCCGCTGGACGTGCGCACCTTGCTCTATGCGCCCGATGGTCGACCGCGTATCAGCGTCATGTCGATCGCACATCTCTCTGACGCGGAGCGCATGTTCTTCGTGACGATTCTGCTCAACGAGATCGTGGCGTGGATGCGCTCGCAGCCGGGGACCTCGAGCCTTCGGGCGCTGCTGTACATGGACGAGATCTACGGCTATTTCCCGCCCACCGCCAAACCGCCCAGCAAGAAACCCATGCTCACACTGCTCAAGCAGGCCCGCGCCTACGGGCTGGGCGTGCTGTTGGCGACACAGAACCCGGTAGACCTCGACTACAAGGGGCTATCGAACACGGGGACCTGGTTCATCGGCCGACTGCAGACTGAGCGCGACAAGCTACGCGTGCTCGACGGTCTGGAGGGCGCTTCGGTGGCGGCTGGCACGGAGTTCGACCGCAGCCAGCTCGATCAGATACTGTCGGGGCTCGGCAAACGCGTCTTCCTGATGCACAACGTGCACGAGGATGCGCCGGTCATCTTCCACACTCGCTGGGCGATGTCATATCTGCGAGGGCCGCTGACCGCGGCGCAGATCCAGACGCTCATGACGCCGCGCAAGCAACAGGTCACCGCGCCCGTCGCCGCGTCGGTTTCGGCACCAGTCGCGCCTCCGCCAGCGCCTGCCTGAGGCACCCGCAGCTCTGGACCGACCGGCGGTGCACCCGGACGTGCAGCAGTTCTTCCTACCGATCACTGAGCCACGCGCTCCCGGCGAGCGCGTGGTATACCGAGCAGCCCTCCTGGGCGGCGCGGACCTGCACTATGCCAACGCGAAGATCGAGTTGGATATGTGGCGCACTATCTCGGCAGTGACCAACCTGCCCGGCGATGATACGCCGGCCGACTGGGATGCCGGACGGGTGATCGTCGGCCGAGAGTTGGACGTCGATCCCGAGCCGGACACGGACCAGGCCGACTACAGCCCTTTGCCCGCGCAGGCCACCGGCAAAGGCAGGTACACGAGCTGGGAGAAGGACCTGAAGACATGGCTGTATCAGGAGCGGCAGCTCACGCTGTATCGCTGCCGGAAACTGAGGGCCCTCTCGACTCCAGACGAGGACGAG
>JALGSU010000062.1 GCA_029821735.1 Candidatus Zipacnadia bacterium
CGATGCACGTCCAATCCTACATACATGGGTTGCGCCTCCTTGGCGGAAGTTGGACCGTCATGAACTGACCTTCGCCATGCGACCGCGCAACCCATTTTCATGGTATCAGGAACGAGAGAGACAACAGTAACGGGAGACGACAACTGCGAGCGGCCGACGGCTACTGCACGTAGGCCTGCTCCTCGGTGCTGAGAGTGATCTCGCCAGCTTGCTCGAGGTCGAGAGCGGTCTTGACGACCTGACGCTGGGCGGCCTCGACGTCCTTGACGAGGACGGGGCCGGTCAACTCCATCTCCTGCTCGAGCATCTCGCGCCCGCGACTGGAGAGATTGGCCATGATGCGCTCCATGATGGCCTCCTCGGCCCCCTTGAGAGCGCGCGCGATGTCCGCGTTGTCGACCGAGCGCAGGAGCACCTGAAGGACCTCGTCGGGAAGCTGGCCGATACTCTCGAAGGTGAAGAGGCGCTCCTCGACCTCTTCGGCCAGGGCCTCGTCCCTGCCGCGCAACTGCTCGAGCAGGCCGCGGGATGATTCGCGGTCCATGTCCTCGAGCAGGTTGACGACGAAGGTCACGCCGACGTCGCCGGTGTCCTCGTCATCGCCTCGCCAGGCCTGCCCGCCGAGAAGCTCGCCGATGGCCTCGACCACGCCGGGCGCGAGCTGGCCGAGACGGGCGACGCGCAGGGCGAGGTCTGCGCGCTGGTCGTCGGGGTATCCCTGGACGACCTGGGCGGCTTTCTCGGCGCTGAGCTGGCCGAGAACGACGGCCACCATCTGCGGCGTCTCGCCATCGAGGCCGCGGTGGATGGCCGTGGCCGGGAGTGAGTTGAGGCCGCGCAGGCGCTGGAGGGCCAACTGGTAGCCGTCGTCCTGGGGCTCGTTCGTGCGTCGCCCCAGGACGGCGGACATGAGGCTCTCGGCGCGGTCGGCACCGTCGACCGAAGTTCGGTTGTCGAGCGATTCGCGGAACGCAGCGAGGGCCTCCTCCTGCTCCTCCGGGGAGACCGCGCCGAGGTCTGAGACCTGGGCGATGAGCGTCTCGGCCTCGACCTCAGACATGCGTTTGCAGACCTCCGTTGCGGCGGAGAGGTCGAGGCTGGCGAGCACGATCGCGGCCTTGCGCAGTTCTGCTTTGTCCATCGCTCAGATCACGGGCGTTGTTGGGATCGAGAGATACGGAGAGGGTGATGCAAGAACGGTACCGTGCCGCGCCGCCGTTCTCCACCACGCCCCCGTGCGTGCGACGCTAGCGCTTCCGCACGCTCCCGGCGGCTTAACGCAAGCTTCGCTTGCGTCGGTGGCAGCGACTGAGAAAATGGTCGGCAGGGGGCCAACGACCGGGCCGCCCGTCATACCTTGGTCGGGGCGTCGGTGGTAGCGAGGGCCGGTCAGGCGACCGCGCAACCCATTTTCATGGTATCAACGGCGACGACCGGCGGGTCTAAAGACCCGCCCTCCATACGACCACGGCAACGGCAAACGGCCGGCCGATTCTGACGAATCGGCCCTCCATACGGCACGGATGAACCGACAACGGCCTGGCCCTTTGGGCCAGTGGGCTGCGTGGGAACGCAGCCCCTCCGGGAGGCCAAGGCAACTGCCGCACTTCTCCACCGGCCGCGGGCCAGTGGGCTGCGTGGGAACGCAGCCCCTCCGGGAGGCCAAGGCAACTGCCGCACTTCTCCACCGGCCGCGCCTCTCCACCACGCCGCCTTGCGTCCGACGCTGCGCTCCCGCACGCTTCGCGCGGCTTAACGCAAGCTGCGCTTGCGTCGGGGTACGAGATTGGACGTAGGTTGATAGGGGAGACAGAAGGCACCGACTGATCGTCGGGCTGGCCCGCCTTCGCTGAAGCTTCGGTGGGTGCAAGCAGAAGCCCGACCTACGGTTAACAGCAACGACGCAGGGAACTCCTGCAAGCTGCGCTTGCGTCGGGGTACGAGATTGGACGTAGGTCTGATGGGAGAGACAGAAGGCACCGACTGATCGTCGGGGTGAGGGGCCAACGGAGTGGACGAGGCCGGGTGGTACGCGACGAGGCCCTCCCGAAGGAGGGCCTCGTCACTCCCGGTATGGTGCGACAGTAGTGCCTTAGAACGCTGTCCTGGTTCGAAGCTGCAGGAGGTTGGAGGCCTCGTCAGTCGCGCCGTTGACCGGCTCCTGGTGAGCATAGGTGAGGCTGCACTCGACGCCCTTGGCGACCTCGCGGCGGAGGGTCACGCCGTAAAGAGTGTCGTAGAAGACGCCGTCACGGGGTGAGTCAACCCACCAGTCGCTGAGGGCTTCGACCTGGTAGTAGAAGAAGTCGAGCGGCCAGCGGTCTTCGTCGATGTGCCACGTGCCCTTGCCGCCATACATGCGCAAGTTGGTGATGGCCATGGGATTGTTGATCCAGCGGTCGTAGGGGAAGGCATTGGGCTTGCGTTCGCACAGCGACTCGTAGTAGGGATGGAGGATCGAGTAGATGACGTCATACTCGGCCTCGACGTTGGTGTATACGCCAGAGAGCGAGAGCTCGCCGCCCTTGAGGATCTCGACGATGGCCATCAGGGCCTCGGGGTTAGAGTTGTCGAAGCCGCCACGGAAGATGTGGCGGTTGGAGTGGCTGAGCTGCTGGGCGTACTCGAAGTAGATGCTGCGGTTCCCAGCGTAATTCCACCACGCGTCGACGCCCCACGCCTCTTCGTCGTAGGACCTGCCGTCGGCTTCATCGTAGTCGTAGGAGACACCGTTGATCAGGTAAGGGACGCCGACGGACCAGCGGGGCTGGCGGTACTCAAGGAATGCCGAGGCGTACCCGTCGTTGTTGCGGTTGAGGACGCCGTTGGGCTTGTAATCCCAGTTTGCGCCACCCAGGAAGAAGTCAAGGGCGACGTTGTTGAAGAAGAACTTGTCGACCTGACCCCGTACGCCCTGCTGGGCAAGACGCTGGTTGTCAACGACAAGTCCCATACCGTATGCCTGGAACTGCCGCCCGGCAGTCCAGTTGGCCTTGAATGGCCAGGTGGCGGGGAATGATACCCAGGCCTCGTCGAGGTAGATGTCGCCGCTGAGGTAACCCAGTTCGGGATCGGGCGTGCCGTCGATGCCTCGGACAGGCGGGCCCTCACCGACTTCGACACCAATCGCGCCGAGCGGCTCGCGACCGTCGGAGGTTTTGAGCATGATTCGGCCGTAGGTGTCGCCGTCGATGTAGCCCTCAATTCCAAGTCGGATGGTGAGGGCATCGAACTCGTGGTCGAGGTCGATGGGGCCACAGACCGTACCGATGCGGTAATCAGCGTCGCCGCCGATGCCGGCCCACATGGATCCGCGCTCAAATCTCTCAACGCGTTCGCTCAAGTCAAAGACATCGTCAGCCAATTGGTCAAGGGGGGTGCGTATGAGTGCGATCTCTTCGGCGAACTCATCCATGAGTCCGCGGATCAGCTCGGCGCACATCTCCTCATCGCAGTCGCCCGGCGGGCCCTTGATGCCGAGGGGTCCGGCGAGGCCTGCAGCGCCCGCGACCCCGATTGGTCCCGGGGGGCCGGGTTGCCCGGCGTCGCCTGTTGCCCCGGCTGCTCCGGGGGTGCCCTTTGGCAGGTTGTTCAGCAGGCGTGAGATGAGCATGGAGAACTCATAGCGGGTGAGGGGGCAGTCGCCGCGGAAGCTCTCGTCAGGGAAGCCGATGATGAGCCCCTGGTTGCGCAAGGCCTCGACCGCGTCATAGGCCCAGTGGTCGAAGGGCACCGGACTGGTGTCCAGACACGGGCTTTTTTCGACGCGCGGCGGTGGGGGGGCGGGCATCTCGGGAAGCTCTTTGCTGGCCAGTTGCACACCAGGCGTCTCGGCCACGGTACGTGTGCAGGACTGGTCGAGCACTTCCGTGGAGGAGAGACTGGTCTGCCCGGGGGGCGGCTCGGCGACGGTCTGTGCCAAGACGGCCATGGGCACCAATACGAGCAGTGCTGCGAACACAGCGACGGTTCGCATGGGGAAGACCCCCTTATGCGTTATCGGGTCTTTGCGTTGCTGCCAGTGGGGCTACTACCTGTATTTTCCGGGTATCGTAGCCTGAGACTGCCCTGCGAGTCAAGATAGCAGCGGAAGTTTAGTGAACGAAATATAGCCAGTTGCCCCTATTCGGCGAGAGCCATCTGGGCTAATTCGGCCAATGTGACGGTCTGCAGACGCAGCCCGGTGGTTTCCGCGGTATGTGCAATCGCCTCTGATACGGCTTCGAGGGCCACACGAGCGGATTCCTCAGAAACGTCATATTCTCGGGTGTTGTGGGTCATGACGACGAGCGAGTGCAGGAATACATCGCGCTCGATCTGGGCACGCACGTGGGCGTCAATGAGCCCGGGGGCCCAGCGCAGGATGCCGGGCCGCTCAAGGCGCAGGTGCTGATTACAGCGGGGCACCTCGGTTGCGGTGCGCGCCATCTCGAGATTGGCGGCGATGGGGAAGACCATGAGGGGGAGATCTCCCTCGGCGCGGTGGTCGGTGGCGCTGGCGCGATGGGCGAACGGCTCGGCGCCGGCCCAGCAGGCGCTCAGATCGGGCATCTCCCGACCGGGAACGGGGCTGCTGTCTGCGATGAAGCCCGCGTCAGCGAGGAGCGGGTAGGTGTCATCGCTGATGGAGAGGCAGCCTGAACGGAAGCTCACGGGGATCTCACCGGTTGCCTCGGCGATGCGATCGCGGCAAGAGAAGATCAACTCGCGCTGCTGGTCGGCGGCGAGCTGGCCGAGGTGCTCGTCGAAGCCGAGGTCAGTGGTCTGCGGATGCAGGTGCATGCCGATGTCCGCGCCCGCTTCGCGCATCTCGGCGAAAAGGTCAGCCTGGACTTCGGCGAGTCGGGCGACGGGGAAGAGGGTGACCTTGTGACCGAGTTCGGTCAGGCGACCGACGTAGCCGCGAACTGCGCGCTCGCCGAGGTCCCAAGTCTCGGGGCCGCCGGTGGTGCACTCCTCGGGAATCGTCTCGCAATCCATCGTCCATGTAACATACAGGCAGTCAGATCGCACTTTATCCATAGTGGAGGTGGCCTTCGCCGTTCGGGGACCGGGAACCTGCCTGGGGCGGGCCTGCGGCAGGTTTGAGCGGGTATTGCGCGAAGTCTCCGGCACGGATTGACAGCACTGGTTCTTCGGAGAGTGACGCGGATGAGTATTGGTTGGGGCATCGTGGGCTGCGGCGACATCGCGAATAAGGCGGTGGCGCCCGCCATTAATGAGCAGGCGGATTCGGAGCTTGTCGCGTTCTTCTCGCACAGCGCCGAGCGGGCCGAGGAGATGCGGGCGGAACACGGCGCGCGGCGAGCTTACTCGTGCCTGGACGAGATTCTGGCTGACGACGAGATCGATGTGGTCTACGTGGCATCGCCGGTGCACAGGCATGCCCCGGAGAGCATCGCGGCGGCGCGAGCGGGCAAGCATGTGCTGTGCGAAAAGCCGATGGCGCTGAATGTCGCCGACGCGGAGGCCACCATCGCGGCCTGCGATGAGGCGGGGGTGCATCTGACGGCGGCCTACTACCGGCGGTTCTTCCCGAAAGCGCAGAAGATGAAGGAGCTGCTGGATGCGGGGGCGATCGGCAGGCCGGTGCTGGCGCGAGTGTGCATCGGCGGCCGAGCGGTGATCACCGAGGACAATCCGAAGCACTGGCGGACCGTGCCGGAGACGGGGGGCGGTGGCGCGCTGATGGACGTGGGGAGCCATCGGCTGGACCTGATCTGCTACCTGCTCGGGGAGCCGGCGCAGGTGTGCGGCTTCGCGGACAGCATCGACCGGGAGGACATGCGGGTGCCCGATACGGAGAGCCTGCTGTGCCGGATGAAGAGCGGGGCGCATGTGCAGTGCACGGCGTACTGGTGTATGCCCGACCGCGCGGATGAGCTGGAGATATGGGGCACGGAGGGGCGGCTGGTTACGCGGCACTTCGACGGGCCGGAGCTGACGCTGGTGCGCGGGGACGAGCGAGAGAGCTGGGAGTTGCCGCCGGTGGCGAACTGGCACGCGCCTCTGGTCGATGACTTTGCGCGCGGGCTGGTCGAGGGGCGCGGGCCGACCTTCACCGGCCGCGACGGTATCCTGAGCCAACGGATCATCAATGGCTGCTACGACTCAAGCGTTTCGGGCGAGACAGAGCAGGTGTAGAGGGGCGGGGTGGGACGGCATGAAGAGATGGCTGTGGCTGAAAGTGTTGCTTGTCGCGCTGGTGATCGCGGCGGGCTACGGCGTGTGGCGCGTGTCAGCGATCATGAGCTGGGTCTATCGGCAGAACGCCACGACCAAGGGTCTGGCCACCTTGGACGAACTGCTGGTGAACACGGTGCCCGATGCGGAGAACGCTGCGCTGGTGTATCAGCAGACGTTCGAGGCGCTGAGCGGGTGGGCAAGCGTGTACTGGACCGGGCTGACGTGGAGCGTATCGTGGCTGCGAACGCGCAGGCGCTGGGGCTGATCGAACGGGCGGCGGCGATGGAGCGGTGCTGGTTCGCGCCTGAAGGTGAGGAGTTCCCGGACATCGAGTGGCCGCACCTCAAACGCATGCGGATGCTCGGCCGACTGCTGAGAGCGCGTGTGTGGCTGCGGGGGGAGTCAGGTGATCTGCCGGGCGCGCTGGCGGATGCCGAGGCGCAGTTGCGCATGGTCGCGCACCTGGTGGCGTCGCCGGGCGACTCGCTTGCGTGTCCGGTCGCTGCCGCGGAGGCCGGCTACGCGATGGCTGCGCTGGAAGAGGCACTGTCGAGTGCGGATTTGGGCGCTGACAATGTGGCAGGACTGCGGGAGGCCATTGGCGCGCTGGACTTCGATGGACCGTTCGTGGCGGGACTGGAGTTGGAGCGGGCGAGCTACGTGGCATTCCTCGACAGGTTCAGGGACCGGCCAGAGAGCTTCATGACGGACCCGCCCCCGGAACCCAGGGGAGTAGAACGCCTGTACCGGGCACGCGATCGGAACAAGGTCGGTATGTGGCGGGGCTGGGTGTCGGTCAACCGGGCACACTACCTGCAGCGTATGAACCGGCGAATTGAGCAAGCCAGACTCCCGTATCGGATGTTGCCGGCTTACCTGCGAGAAACGGACGTGCGACCTGAGCGGAAGGAAGAGCCCTCCTGGTTGCTGATGGCTTCCATAGGCGGGCCATACTTCAACGTGGCTTCGATGCAGGCGAAGCGGGATCGCGCGCAGATGCGGGTGGGTCTGGCTATCATCGCGCTGGACCTGAAAGCGTACAAGCACGAGCGGGGCGAATATCCGGAGGCGCTGAGCGATCTTCGGCAGGCGTCCGAGGACGGCTATGCGGAGGACGTGTTCAGTGGTGAGCCAGTGGTCTACCGGCGGGAGGGCGAGGGGTTCGTGGCCTACAGCCTCGGGCCTGACCTGGATGACGACGGCGGTATCTCGCTACGCGAAGCTGCCGCCGGGAAGTCGAACTGGGACGACGGGGACGTGGTGTGGCGGTGTGAGAGGTGAGTGGGATGGCCAGGCCTGAAGCGGATCTGATCCTCCATGATATGGATAAACAGGTGGCGCGATCACGGCGAAAAGGGCCGCTGGTGTCGTGCTGGGTGCGGGTACCTCTGGTTCTGGCGCTGATTCTGGGGCCCTTGGCAGTGTTGACGTGGCCCCGCATGTTCCCCCCGGAGCACACCCCCCGGTCGAGCCCTGGGCAAATCTGTAGGAGCAATCTCAAGCAGATCGCGGTTGCCGCGCTGATGTACGCGCAGGACTACGACGAGGTCTTGCCGCGCATGCAGGGATGGGATGAGGCCCTGCGCCCCTACTACCGCAGCGACGCCATCCTCCACTGTCCGCTGGACGAGCAGGTGAGTGTGCCGAGCTACGCGATGAACCCGTCGGTGGCGGGGCAGGTGCTGGGGGCCCTCGACAAGACCACGGTCATGTTCTATGAAGGCTCGGGCATGGTGGTTGCCGAGCGCCACGATGGTGGCGCTCACTATGCGTTCGTCGATGGGCACGTGAAGCGGTATGGCGATCCGCCGGAGGGGTTTGGGGCGGTGGTGGAGCGTGAGAGGTGATCAGGGGCAGTCGGCGGACGGCAACCCCACTTCGCCAAGGCTACGGGGGGCAGGCGGCGAGAGGGCGAACGGCGGGCCGGGCTGAAGCCGCGGCCCCTCCGTACGGCAGGGCGGACGGCTGAACGGGGGGCTAGTCGGCCTGCAGATACTTGATGATCGACTGCATCTCCAGGCGGAGATCGCTCATCGCGCGTAAGCCCGCCTCCGGCGCGAAGTCATACTCCCATACATACCGCCAATCGCGAGGGACCTCAGCAAAGGCGTCGACCGGCGTGATGCGGCGGGCCTCAGCCAACAACTCGCGGCCGCGCTTAGTGAGGTGCGCAAGACGGTTGGCGGCAGTACCATAGGTGGATATGTCGGCGGCGGTGTGGGCGTCGGCGAAGTCGGAGTGCTCGGCGACGAGGCGTTCGAGCGTGATGAGAGTGCGGTAGTCCTCGATGCCCTCGCGACGGGCCTCCCAACCAACCGTGCCGATCGGGCCGGCCTCGGACGCGATCATATACCACTCTTTCCAGTCCTCGGGCACATGCCACAGACCATCTTCGTCAGGCGCCAGCATCTCCTTCGAGTAATAGGCCCACTGGCCCAGCCCCTTGATGCCCGTGCGCCATGCCCACAGGCCGCAGACGAAGCGGTCGAAGGCCGGGCGCTGGCCCTGGTGGCGGCAATCGTAGGCCCAGAGCTGCTTGCCCTCGCGGCGGGCGCGCTCGATCAGGTCCTCGTCAACCGCCGAGATAGCCGCGATCCAGACGTCATACAGATCGCCGATCTGCTCGATACCATACTCGCCGATGGCGGTGACCGTCCGGGCCTCGGGGATGTCCTCGTAGACGCGCGCGTGGGTGTCGCGAACGCCCGCGACGCGCGCCTCATCGTTGGGCTCATCGTGCATGTAGAAGAGCAACTCCGGCCATCCGAGCGTGGCGCCAAGCTGCATGAGGGAGCGCACGCTGTTCGGATCGCGGAATGCTCCCCAGCCGTAAAGGCCACTGCCGCCGGAGATGAGCACGAGGGGGCGGCCCCCACCGACGAGGCCGGCCGCCTTCATCTGCGCGATGCGTTCGGCGATGCCGAGCGGTGCGCGGACATCGCCGGGCGGGTAGCGCACATCGTGGTGAAGGTCGATCTCGAAGCCGGTCTCGGTCTCGCGCTCGGGCACGACGTAGAGGCTGACGGAGTTCATGCCATGCTCGGCCATGTCGCGGTAGTAGGCGGCCTGCAGGGGACCGCTCGCCATCTCCTCGGGGAGGTAGCTGTCGGAGTAATACATGAAGTAGGTGGACTGGGCCGGGTCAAGGGTGACCTGCGGGACGTCGACGTGAATGGTGATGCCTCGCCGCTTGAAGTCCTTGACTGACAGGTTCAGGCGCACTGAGGTGGCGCGCTCCGGATAGTCCGAGGGCACGTGCACGCGGACGGCGTACTGCAACGTCTCGCCAGCGGGAACGTCGACCTCGTGGGGCGGGAGGAGAAGCAGGGGGTGGCGGAGGTAGGCCTGAGAGTTGAGTTCGCGGTGACCGTGGCCGACCTGGAAGAGTTCAGCGTCGATGGGCGGATTGCCCGGACGCGATGTGTGTTGTCTGGGGTCATAGAGTTCGGCGGACACGTTCTCCAGGTCGCGGGTGGCGTGGATCCCGACGACGATGGTCTCGAACTCACCGCGCGGGCAGGCGCCCTGCATGGGTGTGGCGCGGTCCCAGTGGTTGGGGACGTAGCGAGCGGAGACGAAGTCGTTGGCTTTGCGGCCAAAGAGCAGGTAGCCGCAATGCTGCTGGAAGTGGCTGATCTTGCTGGGATCGTCGAGCTCGTTGATCGGGTCGGTGAGGTCGCCGATGCGGACGGAATCGTCCTCCCACATGCGGACCGAGTCCCAGTGGGCCTCGGCTCCGAAGGCGAGCAGGCCGACGTTGACGACAGTATCGGTCTCGCGAGTTCGGAAGTCGAGGGCGAGTTCGAGCCAGTCGCCGATGACCGCCCAGCCGGTGGACTTGACCGCCAGACCGTTGAGGACCGAGTCATAGGCGACGAGTTTGTAGAAGCTGGCTTTGGGGGCGCGGAGATAGGCGCGAAGGCGGTAGCCGGTGTCAGGCTTGACCTCGACGCGCTGAGTGACGAGGGTGTGCGAAGCGCCCTCGGGCTTGACGAGCTTGAGCCAGCGCTCGCCATCGGGGGCGTCGGCGGTCTGCACGGCCCCGGCGTCGACGTTGATGCGCCAGCCAGTGGGCAGGCCATCTTCGACGGCCTCGAAGGAACCGTTGGTGACCATCTCGATGGGTTGCGCGGCGACCATCAGACACGATGCGATGACGAACCCCATGGACATCGTCCATCTCATGGCAAAGGCCTCCCTGCGCGGCGATGTGGACGAGAGTTCGACGGGGAGGGCGGGGCGGCCTGCGTGCGGCAAGACTGAAGGTTGAGGGCGATGATTACTTCGCTCTGCGTTCAGCGACGCCAAGGATAGGGAGGTGGTGACCGATCATCGCGGAACTTGCACGAGTCAGTTACAATCAGCGGGGTGGCGTTGAGGCTGTGGATTGCGGCTCGCAGCCAAGACGAATGCGGTGGCGACACAGACTACGGAGGCCTGTGAGATGAAGCGAATGTGTTGGTCAGTGGGGCTGTCTGGTGTACTGGCGGTTGCGTTGACAGTAGCAGGTTGCAGCAGTGGCGTTACGGGCGGGGGGGGAGACGATGGCGGAGGTCTGACGCCCGCTCGTAACCTGACCGGCGGTTGGAGCGGGACTGGCGTTTTCTACCAGCTTGACAGCGAGGGAGTTCGGGTGCTGAAAGTGACGGCCAACTGCCACATGGACCTTGTCCAGAATGGCGATCAGTTAGTGGGTACGTTTGACATCTACCCGACTGCCCAGGAACCGACCGGTCTGGGCGACTGGGTTCCTGAGACCGAGCATCACAAGGCGGTCAACGGTTTAATCAGCGGCGCCCTGTTCACGTTCACGCAGCAGGGGATAGGCAACATGGGGGGCGAGCGCTGGGATTTCGCGTTCACGACGGACCTGATGCAGGGCCACGTCACGAATCTGGACACGACGTATTACCTTGGTCTGGACTCGGATCCGAACCTGTTCCACCTGACGAGGGACCGCGACTGAACAGACAGTATCTGGCGCTGAGATAGCTGTTGGCGAATGACGCTTTGGGCGAAGCGGCCATCGTAGAGGATGGCCGCTTCGCGTTGCGGGGGGTTGCCAAGAGCGTCGCACTAGCGTATGCTTAGTGCCGAGGGAACACCAAGATACAGTTCCCCAGAGCACCGTTGGGTAAGCTGTTCAGTCAACACTGGCACTGGCCGAGACGTTTCGACCCCGCGCGGGAACTCCGTGCGCCGTCTTCTCCAAGCCTACGAACTGCCTGCTTCACCACCTCGATGAGTGCTACTCCGCTCCCGGCATGCGCCGGATTCGCACGTACTTTACCGGACAGACCATCTCGGTCAACCGTGTACTGTGTACGCGATTCTGCGAGCGCGCTAGAACCAGCTACGCCGGGTCCCGCGGTATCAACACCTTCGATGGCTGGCGACAGGAAGGACACACAATGAAGTTTGATTCACTTGAGCTCGACGACCGCCTGCAGCGTGCAGTAACGGCGGCCGGCTACACCGAGACCACCCCCGTTCAGGAGGCCGCCATCCCCCCCGCCCTCGAAGGGCGCGATGTGATCGGCGCTGCTCAGACCGGGACCGGTAAGACCGCAGCATTCGTGCTGCCCATCCTCCAGAAGCTCCTCACCACCCCTGCGAAGGGCAAGAAGACCCGCGCGCTGATCGTCACACCGACGCGCGAACTCGCCGAGCAGGTCCACGCGGACGTGAAGAAGCTCGGGCGCTATACCAAGCTGCGCTCGGCGACCGTGTATGGCGGCGTCGGGATGGCTCCGCAAGAGCGCGCGCTGCGCAACGGCACCGAGATCATCGTGGCCTGCCCCGGCCGGCTGCTTGACCATGGCAAGCGTGGCAACGCCGACCTGAGCAACGTGGAAGTGCTGGTGCTGGACGAGGCCGATCGAATGCTGGACATGGGCTTCCTGCCCGACGTCCGGCGTATCGTGAAGCAGACGCCGGAGAAGCGCCAGACGATGCTGTTCTCGGCGACCTTCGCGTCGGAACTGAAGAAACTCGCATCCGAGATCTCACACGAGACGACGCACGTTGAGATGGGCCTGGCCGCACCGGCGCAGACCATCGCGCACCGGATCTGCCCGGTCTCGCAGGACCGGAAGACGGCGCTGTTGCTGCAACTTCTCGAAGAGACCGAGACCAACTCCGTACTGATCTTCACCCGCACCAAGCACCGCGCGGACCGCGTGGCCAAGCAGATAGGCCGGTCGGGTCTGCGGACAGCGGTGCTGCACTCGAACCGGTCACAGAACCAGCGCCAGCGAGCCCTGGACGGCTTCCGGTCGGGCAAGGTGCAACTGCTGGTGGCGACGGACATCGCGGCCCGCGGGCTGGATGTCGAGACGATCTCGCACGTGATCAACTACGACATCCCCAACAGCGCAGATGACTACATCCACCGCATCGGGCGCACCGGTCGCGCGCAGCGCTCGGGCGACGCTCTGACGCTGGTGACGGCCGACGACCGCGCCGCAGTGCGCGACATCGAGCGGGCGCTTGGCCAGCCGATCGATGTGCACAAGATCGACGGCTTCGACGCCGGCAAGGTGACCGCAGCTGCGGCAAAGCCTGCAGGCAAGCGCGGCAACGGCGGGGGCAGGCGGTCGTCGCAGTCGCAGTCACAGTCGCAGCCTGCCCGCACTTCGGGCAAGCGGCGCTGGCCGGGACTGAAGCGCTCATCCCGCAAGTCATCGGCACGGCGGTAGAGACGCTGACGTAAAGACTACCCACGTGGCGCCGCCCGGACGGAATCGGGCGGCGCCACGTCCGTGTACGCCGAAGGTATCAACGCGACACTGGGCGAATTAACAGGCCTCTGGCAGACAGCAAGGAGGGGCTATCATGGAGCTTCGGCAGGTAGGCACGTCCGACGTCAAGACCACCCCGATCGTCTTCGGCGCCTGGGCCATCGGCGGCTGGATGTGGGGCGGCACCGATGACGAACTGGCAGTCGAAGGCATCAACGCCGCTATCGACGCGGGTATCAACGCCATCGACACCGCACCGGTCTACGGCTTCGGGCACTCCGAAGACGTGGTCGGCGCAGCCATCAAGGGCCGGCGCGATGAAGTGCTGATCTTCACCAAGTGCGGCCTGCGCTGGGACGGCGATACCGGGCAACATCACTACGACACCGAAGACGCCAACGGCGAGCCCATAAACATCTACCGGAACCTGCGCCGCGACAGCATCCTGTGGGAATGCGAGCGCAGCCTCGAGCGCATGGGCATCGACCATATCGACCTGCTGCAGTGCCACTGGCCCGACGAAAGCTGCCCAATCGAGGAGACTATGGGCGCGCTGGTCGAATTGTTCGAACAGGGGACCATCGGCGCGATCGGCGTGAGTAATTTCACGCCCGAGATGATCACCGAGTGTCTGCAATACGGCCCGGTGCACTGCTCGCAACCCAAGTTCAGCCTCCTGGACCGCCAACACCTCGACGGCGTCATCGCATGGTGCCACGAACACGATATCTCGAGCGTGGTCTACAGCCCGCTGGAACAGGGCATGCTGACCGGGAAAGTCGTGCCCGGCCGGACCTTCAACGAAGGCGACCAGCGTCGGGACAAAGCGTGGTTCAAGGACCACAATATCGAGCGCGTGCTGGGAGTTCTGAACGACGTGTGCGGGCCAATCGCCGCCGCCCACGACTGCACGCTGGCACAACTCACGCTGGCGTGGACCATCGCGGCCGAGGGCATCACCTGCGCGCTCGCCGGCGCCCGTAACGCCGAGCAGACACGCGAGAACGCCGCGGCCATGAACATCACGCTCAGCAGCGAGGAATACGCCGCGATCCTCGCGGCGTTCGAGGGTCTGGGGAAGCCGGAGTAGAGCTTCTTGAGAGACCGGGCTCGAGCGTCTTGTATCGTGGCACGGATTGTGCTACAATGCCGTTCGCGCTGGCCGGAGAGGTGGCCGAGCGGCTGAAGGCGATCGCCTGCTAAGCGATTACAGGGGTAAAGCCTCTGTCGCGGGTTCGAATCCCGCCCTCTCCGCCATACGGCAGAAAAGACAGCGACAGTATGAACGGCAGGACAGTAGGGACGGCAGAAGAGTCCGGGACGGGAGACGCGCGCCGCACATCATGCGTCCGTAGCTCAGGGGATAGAGCACTGGCCTCCGGAGCCAGGGGTCGCGCGTTCAAATCGCGCCGGGCGTACCATACAACAGTTTCCCCGCCGGAGTTCCGCAGCCCGGCGGGATGCACGAAGGCCTACTCACCCGCGCCAGATCACGGCGGCAGGTCGAGAGGCACCAACCCGAGTGCGCCGGTAGCTCAGCGGATAGAGCGCTGCCCTGCGGAGGCAGAGGTCCCGCGTTCAAGTCGCGGCCGGCGTACCATCGACTTCCACACGGCTCCGGGTGAGACACTGCTCGGAGCCGTATAGCCGCGAATGGGGTTGTACCGGGAAGATCCCGACCGCCACACCCGCCGCATCCCATGCGCCCCGGTAGCTCAGGTGGATAGAGCGGCAACCTCCTAAGTTGAAGGTCGCCCGTTCGAATCGGGCCCGGGGCGCCATAAGGCAGAAAAGACAGAAACGAAAGAAACAGCAGAGAAGACAGAAACGGCGAACGGCGGACAGCACGACTGATTGCCGGGACGGAAGATACACCAGACACGAGAACCGAAGCAACGGCAAGTCCATTGACAACGACAAAGACCGCGTTGCCGACGTGACGCCGAGCGGTGAGGTGGCAGAGCTGGCCGATCGCGCACGCCTCGAAAGCGTGTAGACCTCCGGGTCTCGTGGGTTCGAATCCCACCCTCACCGCCATACGGCATCTATGAAAATGGCGCGCTAGTCAAGGCGTGCAAAACATTCGTCCCGGTCGCAAGCAGGCGAGAGGCATGCATCTA
>JALGSU010000063.1 GCA_029821735.1 Candidatus Zipacnadia bacterium
GCAGGTCCATCGCTGGCCCGCCGTCGTCCGCCGGCAGGCCACGCGCGGCCAGCAGACACCGTCCTGCATCTCGCCATCGCAGTGCCACTGATACGTGTACGTGATCGTGTCGCCATCCGCGTCCTTGTTGGTCACGTTGCAGGTGAGGCCGTCGCTGCAGCTTGGTGTGGCGGGCGTGATCGCGATGGTCGGCGCGGGCGGCGGCGTGTTGATCGTGACAGTGTCCTCGCCAGGCGCGCCGGTGGCGGCGCCGTCGGACGGCGTCACCACGCAGTGCCAGACCTGACCGGGCGCGGTCCACTTCGCTGCGACCGTCGCCCACCTGCGGTTCGGGTGCAGCACCCCGTCCTTGTACCAATCGTAGGTGTAGGTGATCGCGTCGCTGTTGGCGTCGGTGCAGTCTGTGACCTGCGCCCGCAGGCTGTCGCTGTCAGTGGGTCGCGCGGGACTGATGGTAACGGTCGGCTGAGTCGGCGCGACGTTGCCCTCGATGGTGACTGCGTCCTCGCCGGGTCGCCCACTTGCGGTCCGGCTGCGGGACGCCATCCTTGTACCATTGATAGGTGAAGGTCACCGGGTCGCCGTCGGCATCCGGGCCGCCATATACCCCCGCGGTGAGCGAATCGTTGGTCGTCGAGCTCGCGGGAGAGATGGCCACGGTCGGCTGAGGTGGCTGCGAGTTCTGGATCGTGATCTCGTCGGTGACGGGAGTGCCCTGCACGGCGCCATCAACGGGCCAGCAGGTTACGCGAAGCTGATCGCCCTTGACGAAGTGGCCGCTGGCGAGCGTGTCGGCACCGGGGATGTCGTCCCAGGCTGCACCGCCAGCGTTCCACTTGGCCCACTGGTATTCGTAGGTCACTGCATCGCCGTCCGCGTCGTTGCCGCCAGAGGGGGCGGCGATCAGATCGTCTGTGGTCCGGGCGGGATCAGGGCTGATGTCGACCGAGGCGAGCGTGGGCGGTGCGTTGCCCAAAGTCACCTGATCCTCATCAGGCGGGCCGTCGTCAGTCCCGTCGGTGGGCGTCACGACGCAGCGCCATACCTGACCCCGGGCGGTGGCTATGGCGGGGAGGGTGGTCTGGTCGTCGTATGTGGCCTGGTGAGCGCTGTCCTTGTACCATGCATAGTGGTAGATGACCGTGTCTCCGTCAGCATCGGTGCTACCCGAAGCTGCCACCTGCAGGTCGTCGCGCGTATCGGGACTGTCTGGGGTCACATCCACCGTCGGCTGGGTCGGCGGCGTATTGCCGATGGTGACGGCGTCAGTGACGGGGGCGCCCTGGTCGGTGCCGTCGTCGGGCGTGCAGGTGACTTGGATCTGGTCGCCTTTGGCGAAGTTCGCACTGCCGAGTGTATCGTTGGTCTGCCCGGTGATTACCGCAAGGCCGCCGCCGGTGTCCTTTTCCCACTGCCAGTCGTACCCAGCCGTGTCACCGTCAGGGTCCGACCAGCCCGACGGGGTGCCGGTGAGACTGTCACCGGTGACCGCCGGATCGGGAGCTATCTCAACGGAGGCGACGCTCGGCGGGCGGTTGGCCCACTTCGATGCCTCGTCGGTGTTGCCCCAAGCGCCCATATTGACCCGGCCACCGTTGGGCGCGAGCTCGTTGCCGAAGGGCGATGCCGGTTTGCCCGTGTCGATGCAGGGGCTGTGAACCGCGTCGAGCACCCACGCCGCGCCAGCCCAGCGCCCGCCCTTCGACTTCAGATGGAAGTCGCCCGCACCCGCGTCCGCGAACAGCGGATCTACGCTGATGTTGCCGCTCGATCCAGTTGGGTCGAGCATCCCGCTATAGTTGGTAACCGTGGTGTCGAACGCTATGTTGCCGTAGACGTTGCAGTACGCCACCGTGAAACCCACGCCACTCACGCGGAAGCCGCCGCCCTCGGTGGTGAAGGCAATGATGGTGTTCGTGGTCGTGAGTGAGGAGTCATGGCCGTAGATCCCACCGGCGAAGTCGGCTCCGTTGCCGCTGATCGTGCAGTTGTCGATGATGGGCGAGCCACCGATGACATAGATTCCGCCGCCGACGCTGGTGGCCACGTTTCCGCTGATGGTGTTGTTGGCGATGGTCGGTGAGGACCCCTCACAGCATATGCCGGCGCCACCAGTCCCCGTGTTCCCGTCGATGATGTTGCCCGTGATGGTAGGTGAGGACTGATAGCAGTAGATCCCGCCGCCGATGTCAGCGAAGTTGCCGGTGATGGTGTTGCCTGTGATGGTGGGCGAGGAGCTATTGCAGTAGATTCCACCGCCGTAGCCCGCACTGGGATATATGTAGGGCATGTTGCCGTTGGTGAAGGTGAAGCCCTCCACACGAGACGTGCCAGGGACGCCGGTCATCCGCAGGCAGGAGCCGACGAAGGCGTCGCTGGCATCGATCACGCAGACTCCTGCACCCGCGCCGATGAGTTGCAGGTCCTTGGTATTCCAGGTCAGGGTTTCCATGTAAGTGCCCGCAGCGACCTGGATGGTGTCGCCGTTTCCGGCGGCGTTGATGGCAGACTGGATGGTGGTGTATGTCTGCCCGGGCCCCACGTTCCGGATCGCCGCAGGGGCATCGACCGCTGCCAGCGCCAATATGGCGATTGCCGATGCCAGTACTCTCATGGTCCTCGCATGCCCTTGTCGCGCCATCGTCTCTCACCCTCGATAGCCGGCCTCGGAGCCGATTGCCGCGTCATCTCACCATTCTTAGAGCCTCGGAGTCGATTTGCCAGAACACGAGAAGACCAAGTGCCGCACGGCACCGTCCGGTGCGGTGAGGACTTGGCCCTCAGCCTGCAACTCGCCTCGTGATGCCCAGCAAACCGCACACCCCAGTTGCGTTCATCCCGCGAGACCGCAACTCGTATGCACCTTACTTCAAGCCCAATGAGCGATAGTCCTCGTGCGCATTCTCTTGTTCTGCTCAATTGCTTCTCTGACTGTCGACTGACCTGCCCCCCCAGGAGTCAGTCCAGGTGTTGTGTTACTATTGTGGGCACTTAGCCTGCCTCATCTTGATACCACCCGCAGTGAGAGCGTTCTGGCCTGTGGGGAAGACTTCCTGCCGTTGTCGTCGGGCGGTTCTTGCCGTGCCGATGATCTGGGGCTCACGTCCATGGGAGAGCTTGGCGCGCCTGCTCGACGAACTCCTCCGGCGTCATGTTCCGGAGCGAATCGTGCGGCCGCATGCGCAGGTGCCTAGTACGAGGCTGCGGAAAGACTGCCCAGAACGCCCGATTGTCAAGTATGCGAATTGGGTGACTGCCTCGGTGTGGGTGGTCCCGGGGAGAGATGAGTGCATGACGCTTTGGAGTGCTCGGGTGGTTGCGAGCCTGGCCATACTGGGGGCGCCTGCATGGCTGTGTCGGCGGATGATGCCACGACGAATGATCGTCTCGCCGACGGGGACTTCGAGGTGGATGGCGGGTGGGGCGTTAGCTTCCGTGACGGAGCAGAGGGGACGTGGGAGTGGGACGCGTCGGTCGCCCGGTCCGGCGGACGGTCCCTCCGGATCACCAAGACCAACGGCGTGGGGCACATCGTGCTGCGCCCCACGGTCGCCCCGAAGCTCAGTCAGGGCGAGCGCTACGTGCTCTCGGGGCACTTCCGCAGCGAGGATGCCCCTCTGACGGCGCTGCTTCTGTTCCGGCTGGGTGAGCGGGATGCCGAGAACTTCCTGAACCCCTACGGGCTCTACGATTGCCCGACCCACGCCCACATCCCCAACTGCCCGCCGGGGCATTGGGAGAAGCGGGTCCTCTCCTTCGTCTGTACCGACGCGCCAAATCCCGACCCGAACTTCGCGCGCAACTACCCCCCGGGCTCCTACCCGCACATCATCCTGTACGGCAACCCGTGCACGGTCTGGTTGGACGACGTGTCGATCGATGCGCCGCGGGAGATGACGCACCGAGACCGCAGGCAATACGCGCTTCCGTATTCCGAGGCCGAAGTGCTCGACATCGTGAGCAGACGCGAACCCGTGAGCCTGACCGTGGAGAGCCGTCGAGGACGGAGCGTGCTGGTCGAGAACGGCAAGCATGTGCCCGCCATCTTCCACCTGACCTCTGAGAACAACGAGCTTGTGGGAGATTTCGAGAGCTTTGGCGAGGCAGGCGTTCGGCTTGCCATCTGCCCGGTCCCACTGCCCTCGATTTGGGGGGGCGAGGGTGCTCTTGATCTCGCCAAAGTGGACGACTGGGTCATGCAAACGCTTCGGAAAGACCCGAACGCGCGACTGCTGCTTCACTTCCATGTCTACCCGTACGATGAGTGGGGGGCAGAGCACCCCGATGAGTGCTGGACGAACGCCGAGGGTCTGTGCGGGTACGGTCGAGCCGGGCGCATTGCGGGCTACGCCAAGCCCTCCGAGGAGGCGTCCGATGGCGATCCGCGCGTCTTCATCCCGTCATACCATTCCCAGGTCTGGCGCGACGAATCGTGTGAGGCCATCCGAGCCATCGTCCGCCATGTTAAGCAGCAACCATACGCGGCGGCCGTCGGCGGATTCTACTTCTTCGGCGGCGACGATGGGCGACTCCAGCCCGGCCCCGGGACTACTCGACCGGGGCCTTGGCGGGCCTCCGCAACTGGTGTCGGCGCACCTACGCCACGCCAGAGATACTGTCCGAGACCTGGGGGGCCGAGCTGGCCGACTTTGACGCCGTGCAGATCCCCGACGACTCGGGTGCGGTGGTCTTCAACGGTGTCCTCGGGCGCTTGGATCCGTACACGCTCAATCCGCAGGTGAACGACTACCGCGCCTTCCACATTGCGGACGCCTGGGACCTGTGCGATGCTTGGGCGGGAGCGGCCAAGGGTGAGTGGGAGCGCCCGGCCATCGCCGGCATCTACCGGGATCTGGAAGAGGACTTCCTGCGCCTGCGCAACGTCGACATGTGCGGGAACGACTCGTTCTACCCCTACCGCCGTCCCGGCTACGCCTCGGCCGGCTGGTATCCGGTGCGAACGGACGCGCACCGTAAGCTCTGGTGTATGGACTTGGACCTGCGCTCGTATGCTGGCCCGCAGATCCATGACGAGGAGTACGAGCAGTGGATTGGTGCCGCGCTGACGCCGGAGGCGTGGTCGGCCACTCACGACAAGCTGACGGGCCTGTGTCTCGCCAAGGGCGCGGGCTTCTGGTACTACGACATGCTGGCGTACTTTCAGGACGAGGCCATCATGCGCGGCATCCGGGAGACCAAGACGGTGGCGGACCGCCTGGCTGCCCGTCGTTCGAAACGTTTCCAGCCCGATGTTGCTGTGGTCATCAAGGGCCACGCCCGGGACTGGCACAGCGTCTATCACAATGTGGTGACCGGTCACATTGGCGAGTGGGGTTTCAACTACCTCCAGGGCATGATGCTCGGCACGAGCGGCGTGCCCTTTGATGTGGTCTACCTCTCCGACGTCCTCGGCCAGCCGAGCCTGCAAAACTACAAGGTCTACGTATTCATGCAGCTTCCATATCTCTCGTCGGCAGAGCGAGAGGCGATCGACAATAAGCTCAAGCGAGGCGGGCGCACCTTGGTGTGGCTGCACGACACGGGCTACCTATCGGAGCACGGCAAGGATCCAGCGCTGATGTCAGACCTGATCGGGATTCAGGTGCAAACCGAGGAGCGCTTCGAGCGCCTCACGCCGCTGCTCACTGGTGACGACCATCGCTACACGCGTGGTGCCTTGCCGTTCCAAGGCGGTGCGGAGACGATGTACGCCGGGCACCGCCTCCTGGGCAACGACACAGGCACCGCCCCGCCCCAGCCGTTCTGGATCGACGACCCGAGCGCCGATCCGTTCTGCCGATATCGCGAGGATGGTCGGGTGGCGATGGCGACGAAGGCCCACGACAACTGGACTTCAGTGTATCTGGCGCCGGCCAATTGCTTAGGCCCAGGTCTGCTGAACAACATCGCGCGCGAGGCGGGCGCCTTTGTGTGTGGTCCTCCGGGGCAAGTTGTGGCGATGGGGGGCAACTTCGTCTCCATCCACGGCATGCGGGGAGGGCGATACAGTCTCTCACTGCCGCCGGGCACGCGCCGCGTTGTGGATGCCCACACGGGAGCTGTGCTTCACGAGGGCAGCGGCGAATGTGAGCTCACGATCGAGGCGCAGCGCACCTACTGGCTACTCTTGGAGTGACGATGGTTGGTGGCGTTCCCTACGAGGTAGAGATGGCCTCCGATGGGGCCCGTCGGCTCAAGCAACTGGTGGCTGACCTGGCCCTGGACAAGGCCATGTTGCAGGATGTGCTGCGAAAAGAAGACTGCCGGCCGCCCGTCGCCGCGCTGTGGCGGCCTACCCGCAGGTGAGCTACCAGGTCGGCGAGTGTCGGGCATGTGGCGTGCTGGACCTTTGCCGCTCGACTCACCGGTATCTGAGCGTGGCAGCAGCCGGCAACGGCTCGGAGGCGAACCTGGGCGTGGTGGGCGTCGATCTCGTGGGGGGGAACCTTAACGGAGGGGGGTGGGGGTGTCGTTCCTTCGTCGTATGCCGTTAGGCTCACCGCTTGGGGGGATGTCGTTGCCGTGTCGTGCTTCCCTCTCTTACTCTCATCCTGACCTCTGTTAGTGGGCAACGGCCACAGGCACAGCCGCTACCGTCGTTGTGTAGTCGTTGTGACGCTTGGCCTGCAATGCCCTATCAAGCGCCGTTGCCGTGTGCCGTGCCGTGGCACGTTGTGCCATGCAATGGCACAACATCAGTGTGGGCGAAGCCAACCAACTCAGTAGTTGTCGTAGCCGCAGTAAGCACGAAGAGCGAAGAACAAGCGTGCGCCGTAGGCCGTTTGCCGTTCAACCGAAGAAGGACCGGAGGTCCGCCCCCCCTCGCCCCCCGGGGGGTGCCCGGTGTTCGGTGTGTGCGTGTCCCCTTGTGGTCCGCCCGGGTCCCATCCCCCCTATACCCCCATGAGTAGTTGACTGCGGTTTGGCTGTAGTTTGTGCCTCGGGCTGTACCGCCCGGTGGTGGGGGCGATCATCCTCGGGCGGAGTTCTGGCTGGTCGCGTTGCCAGGACCTCGCTCGCCGCAACTGAATGGTCTGTGCTGCGCTTTCTGCTTTGCGTGAGCTTCCACGACTTGGCAAGCCTGCGTAGGGGTCGAAGCCAGCACGTCTTCTCTTATCCTCAAAGCGCAGGAAGTCTGCCTTACAGGCTGAGCACTCTCACTGCAGGTGACACCAAGACGGGGGCAAGAGCAACCAGCCAGAGCACTGGATGGGTAGTGGTACCGTCTGTGGGGGCAGGTCACGTGACCGCGGAGCGGAAGGAGCGCAAGAGCGAGAAGAGACTGGATGATGGTGATCAAGAGGTGACACCGTCGGGGAAGCCAGAGACCTATGGTGGACGTGACCCATTCTGCGGACGGTGCGTGCGATCCTCGCCAAGCGCGGTTCGGGCAGCGCCAAGCGTCACGGCCTTCCGCGAGAGGCAGGCCGCGCCCCCACGGTGCTCCCGGCTGTTGAGCACCCACACATGCTCCCTGTCGTGGACCAAGATCTCATTCACTCCACTGCCGTCGAAGTCAATGGGTAGAGCGGGCATCACTTGAAACCGCAGTCACAGGAGCGTTCGGCATGAACTGCAGAAGTCTCCAGAGGGTTGGGCTTCTCCTGGTTGGTCTCTCGACAGTCTCCGCCGTCCAGGCGGCAGGACTCGCGGATCTGCGCGCCACACAGAATGTCACGGCTGAAGAGCTTCGCGCGAGGGACGACTGCCTCCTGTGGGTCGACTTCGCCGATGCCGCGGCGGAGGGGTTGAGATTTGCTCCCGGTCCGGATGAGGGCGCGTTGACTCCAACGACTGGGCGCTGGCCCGGACAGAAGGCGACACGCATCTTCCACGGCAACCTGATGCGCGAAGCTATCCATGTTCCCGACTCGGGGTTCACGCTGTGCTGTTGGCTACGTGTCAACGACCTCGAGAAAGTGGACCGCCTCGGGCACAATCGGATCGCCGGCGGGGTCATGGCCGTGGGCAGTGGCTACTACAACGGGTGGCGTCTGCTCGTGGTCCCGGCAACTTCTGCTCTCACATTTGAGCTCGGCCGCCCCGAGATCGGCGCCCGACGCGTGTCCAGTGCCGGACATCTCACCAAGGGCGACTGGCACCACGTAGCGGTCACGTGGAACCACGAGACGTTGGCCATGTGGATCGATGGCAAACTGCGCGCCGAGACCGTCGTCACCATGGCCTACAACCCGGGACCAGGGGCGCCATGGCTCCGGATCGGGGAGTGCGGCAGCGGCCTCGGAGTACTGGACTTCGAGATTGCGGACCTCGGGATCTTCAGCTCAGACGCGGCATTGCACGCTTCCTCGCGGAGATCGGACCCAACCCGGAAGACCCCGCCGGCGAAGACGCCTACCGTCGACAGTTCGCCCCGCTGTTCGCCCTCACGGGCTGCGATGATTCCCAGGTGTTCCGGATCGCCGTGTCTCGGTCTCGCCTGCGCCCTATGCCGACGTGGCCAACGACGATGCGGGGGCGCTCCACCACAGGGCTACGGCCATGCTCGCGCTGGGTGATCTGCACCGTGACAGAGGGGAGTACCAGGCTGCCCGGCAGGAATATGAGAAGACGCGGGAGTTCTTCACCGCCCGACACGAAGAGTTCCGAGTGGCAGCGATCGAGCGGCTGCGGGAGTTGGAGACTCTCCCGGACGGCGCTGCGTTGAGCAGTTCGCGACAGCGCCGGATCGACCGCATCTCGCATCTGGGGTTGAGTCTGTACGTGTCGCCTACGGGTGCCGACGCCGACCCGGGTACGGAGGACAAGCCCTTCCTGACGCTGGAACGGGCCCGCGAGGCGTTACGGCAACTGAAGCAGAAGGGAGCGCTCCCGAAGGGTGGGGTCGCCATCCTTCTCAGAGGTGGCGTGTACCCTCGGGAGACGGAGTCATTTGCACTCACGGAAGCAGATTCAGGCACGCCGGAGGCACCGGTCATCTACCAGGCAGCACCCGGTGAGACACCTGTACTGCGGGGCGGTCGAGCGATCAGAGCGATCAGTGGCTTCGGACCTTTGGGCGACTCGCATGCCGCTCAGCGCATTCCGGACGCGGCTCGGGAGCACGTCCTGCAACTTGACCTCCGCGCAGCAGGGGTAACCGATTTCGGCCAGCTCCGCCCGCGCGGACAGGGGACCGGGACGATGCACGGTCCGGACCTTTCCGCTCACCTGGAGCTCTTCTTCGACGGCCGGCCCATGTCGCTTGCGCGGTGGCCAAACGACACCTCGAAGATGAGTGAACGGTTCACGACTGTTGAGAGTCTGATGTCTTCTCATACCTCGATCCACGCCAGGATGCGTGGGCCGATGAACCGGATGGCTGGCTCTTCGGCTGCTGGCGCTACCTGTTCTTTGGTGCGTACCACCGTATCGAGAAGGTCGACCCGGTGACGCGCCAGATCCACATGGACTGGAATGCGGAGACGCCTTACGAACTCAAGCAGCGCAAGTTCGCCCAGGGCGCGCCCTACCAGGGAATCAATCTGCTTTGTGAACTGGATTCGCCGGGGGAATGGTATCTGGACCGGGAAGGCGGGCTGCTGTTCTTCTGGCCGCCGGCCGATATCAGCGAGGGCGAGGCCGTGGTGTCCGTGCTTGAGAGCCCGATGATCACCCTCGACGAGGCGTCCGACGTCGTGTTCCGGGGGGTGACGATGGAGGCCGGACGCCAGCAAGCCGTTGTGGTCACCGGTGGCCACGGGGTGCTACTGGCGGGCTGCGTCATCCGCAACATGGGCGTGACGGGCGTGAAGATCGAGGGCGGAACCGGCCACGAGATTGTGGGCTGCGACCTGGCGTACCTGGGTGACGCGGGCATCACACTGGCAGGCGGTGATACGGAGACGCTCACTCCCTCCGGGCATGTGGTGGCGAACTGCCACATACACCACTTCGCTCGCTGGAACCGCGTGGGGTATCAGCCGGGCGTCAGCATGCAGGGCGTTGGCAACCGTGTCTCGCACTGCCTGGTCCACGACGCGCCCCACCAGGCGTTCTGCGTCAAGGACAACGACAACATCCTCGAGTACTCCGAGATCCACGACGTGTGCCACGAAGCCGGCGACGCCGGGGCATACTACATGTATGGCCGGACCGTGCAGCAGGCGTTGCTCGAGCGCGGCCAGGTTGTGCGCTACTGCTACTGGCACGATCTGCCGCACAATGAGAGCTTCCGGCACGTAGCCAACGCCACGCGACGGTGCATCTACATCGACAGCTTCAACAGCAACATCACAGTGTACGGAAGCATATTCCAGCGTCTCGACGCCAGGAGCGGGGCCGTGTTCTTCGGCGCCTGTGACAACAGCGTCGAGAACAGCATCTTCCATCAGTGTCGCGCGAGCGTCAGGCTGACGGACCGCACGTACCTGTACAACCTGGTCAACAAGCCGCCCGATTATTCGGTCGACGCGAAGCTCGCGGAGTTCGCAGTTAAGCCTGCCTGGAGCCGACGCTATCCGCGTCTGAGTACGTTCCCTGCGCAGGCCTCCGACACGAGTGTGTTCCTGGCAGGCAACGTCATCGCCCGCAACATTGCCTCGGAGTGCGAAGCCTTCATCACGGGTTCTGACCGCACCATCCTGCTGGCGCAGATCGAGCGGAACTGGACGGAAGGAGACCCGGGATACCCGGACGCGGACAACGGCGATTTCCGCCTCGCGGCCGGAGCCCCCGCGGCCATTGACTGCGACTTCGACCCACTTCCCCTCGACAGGATAGGCCTGTACCAGGACGAGCTTCGGGCAACCTGGCCGGTGCACCACCCGAGCGGCAATCACGAGACGCTGCTCGTCGAGCGCGAGGACAGCATCAAACGGATGGCGACCGCGGACATGCCCGTCTGCCAGAGCACAGAGAGCACCGCAGCCATCACCATCGACGGTCGGCTTGACGCGGCTGAGTGGGGGGAACTCGAGCCTGCGAACGGCGTGATCCTCAACCGGACACCGGCCAACACACCCACCCAGGCCCGGCCGAGCTTCATGTGGGTGCGCCACGACGCCGAATACCTGTACCTCGCCCTGCGCAACGAGCTTAACCCGGGAGAAACGCCTCGCCCGAAGCCCGAGGGCAGCGCATCCTGGTGGCAGGATATCGATATGGCTGAGATCATCTTCGAGGGGCCCTACGGGGAGAACGCACGTGATTGGTGGCCGAAGGACAAGAAACACGGGCCACTCTTCTACCTGGTGGGCGACTGTGCGGGGCAGTTCGGCAGTTACAGCATCGCGGATCTGCCCAAGAGCCGGGCAGAGGGATTGCGGAGCGCTGTGCAGTACGCCGTCGAATCGAGGCCCGGGCTCTGGACGGCAGAATGGAAGATCCCCCTGGCCGCCATCTGCCTTGATCCTGCAACCAGGACGACCTGCTGCTTCAACGTCGGAGTACTCAAGCCCGGCACGGAGCCCCCGGCAGGAAGCGAGCAACCGGTGTCTCCTGAGGACAAGTGGGCCGTCTGGCGCGGAGCCAACGGCTCAAACTGGAAAGTCTGGAACACCGGCCTGCTGCATCTGGGCAAGAGCGAAGAATAATCTGCAGTCTGGCCGACTAAGACCGGTGGCGCCGCAAGGTGGCGCACCAGATACTGCGGCTAAGCGGGGGCGTTGAGGAAGGGAGCCCGCAGCAGTGCGTCACCCCGCTCGGCCGCGAGTTGCCGTTAAAGTGCTGGCCCCGTCTTGGCGCTGAACACCTCCAGCTTTGCCGCTGATGTCGTCCCCAGCCAGGACATCGAGCGGCCCTGCCGATGTCAACACACAATACCGATTGCCGGCCTGCTTTTTCCTGGGAACCGGGCAAGGCGACCGGCCCGGCTTGGGATCGTCGGATATCGCCGCAGATCCCCCCTATGTCATGTCATTTGCCTCGACTTTGAGCAGACATTTCCAGTTTACCGGGTCCCTCAGCACACACTGGCTCAGTCTGGGGCTTCACCCTTCTCGGCACGTATTTCTTCCAAGCGCCGGAGCAAATTGACTTCTTCTGCCTCGAGCGCCTTCTGCACTGCTCTCAGGCGCGTCGGGTGGTGCCTACACTCATCCCCTCGTGGGCATGAGCAGAGCAGCAACGGCACGGCATCAGCGACCCAACGACGACGGCAGGGGGTCTGCCTCACAGGCTGAGCTCTCTCACTGCAGGTGGCACCAGAGCAGGGGCAATACCACTTCGCTACGCTGGCCACAAACTCTATGCGCGCCTGATGCCGGTGTTCGTCGGACTCGTGATCGGCGAGTTCCTGGTGGGCGGCCTGTGGGGTCTGGTCGGCGCCATCGGTCGTCTCATGACCCATCGATTCTGGTCATACTGAGCGAGTTTAGTGCGCCGGTCTTTGCCTGGCAGAGGAGCGCAGGCCTGATCTGCCGAAGCATACGTAGACCAGAATTCCATCACGGGGGTGCAGCCATGAGAATCCGACGGAGCGTTTCCGCCACCTTCCTCGTCATTGCGACGGCACTGCTGATCTGCGCAGGTACCTCTCTGGCTCAGGGCAATTCGGCGCTGGTCAACGGAGACTTCGAGGAGCTCATTGACGCGACCGCAGGCCTCAACAGCTGGACTCTGGAGGCCCCGCCGCGCCGGCCGGCCGACTGGTCGCTCAACCCATCGTATCCAGGGACGCTGACGATTGGCACGGACGATCCTCAATCCGGCGATCGCTACCTGCGGATTACCTGCCCGGACGCTCGCGGCAGCCACATCTTCCAGATCCGGGACGACCTGCAGGTGGACCAGTGGTACCGGGTCTCACTGTGGGTCCGAGGCGGGCCGGTGTCGCTGTATTTCTACGAGTATTTCACCGAGAGGGCCATGAACGTGCCGCTCATCGCCCAGGGCGCCTCGGCACCAGATGAGTGGCGGCATATCTCCGGCTACTACCGCCCGGGCGGGGATGACTTCAAGAACGCGGGGCCCGCGATCGCCCTCGGCGGGGGGCACAGCGCCGACATCGACAACATCGTCATGGAGCCGGTGAACCGGCCGGTGTGGACCGACCTGAGCCCCGACATCGTCCTCGAGAACGAAGCCCTGATCATGACGCTCGACGGCAAAGGCCTGGTGAAGAGCTTCGTTTCCAAGGCCAGCGGCGAAGACTACGCGCGGCCGGATGTGCCCTTCCCCTTCGCCGAGCTGGCGCGCGCGGGCAGCCGCGTCATGCTGCAGTCGGTGGCGCAGGACGGTGGCCTGCTCCGGTTCACCTTCTCGGATGAGGACGTGAAGCTGGCCCTGCGCGTGAGGGCTGACCGCAGGAGCTTCGCCTTCGAGGTCGTCGAGGTGGAGCCGGCGGACGTCGACTCGGTCAGTCTCGAGATCCCGGTGCGGATGCTCGAGAACGTGGCCCACGCCTTCGACGGCGTCTACGATGACGAGTTTGGCATGTGCCTGTTCGGCGGCAAGGTCAACACGTTCAACGCCGGGGTCTCGCGCGCGCAGGCGAGCTGGAGCCTGCGCGTCTCGTGTGGGGTCGAGCACGGCATGGCGGGCGCGACCTTCATCCTGGTGGCCGCGCCGCGCGATCAGTTCAACGAGGCCATCATGGCGGCCGAGCGCGCCAACGACCTGCCCTGCCCGACGTTCGACGGTCAGTGGGCGCGCTTCTCGGACCGCGTGCAGGAGTCCTACCTGTTCGCCACCGGGGTGCACGAGGACGACATCGACACGCTCATCGACTACGCGAAGCTCGGGGGCTTCGGGACGCTTATCATCCTGAAGGACGACTGGTTGGCCAACCACGGGCACTTTGACGTGAACCTGGATCGCTTCCCCGCGGGCCGGGCCGGCCTCAAGCGTGCAGTGGACAAGATCCATGCGGCTGGTCTGCACGCGGGCGTGCATGTCTTCGGCCCCTCGGTGTCGGCCAACGACCCATGGGTGACGCCGGTGCCGGATGACCGGCTCGACTACGGTGTGCTCACGCCGCTGGCCGAGGGCCTGGACGCTGAGGCCACGACCATCACGCTGACCGAGCAGCCGGACCTGGCCCTGCCCAAGGTCCGCACGCAGGCTTTCCCGGGTTACCACCTGCGCATCGGCGACGAGCTGATCGGCTACTCGGGCACCGATGTGGGCCCGCCCTTCCGGTTCGTGGGCTGCGAGCGCGGCGCTCTGGGCACCACCGCGACGGCCCACGCCGCCGGAGCCGAGGTGCGCCACATGTTCACCCAGTGGGGCTTCTTCCGCGTCAAACCCGACAGTACCATGGCCGACGAGTTGACCGCGAACTTCGCCGACGTCTTCAACGCCTGCGGCTTCGACATGGTCTACTTCGACGCCAGCGACGGCGGCCCGAACCCCGCCTACTACCTCAACAAGCTGCACCTGGGATTCTGGGAGGACATCGGTCGCGACGACGTGCTCTACCAGACCAGTTGCGGCACCGGCTCGAACACGCTCTGGCACATTGTCCCGCGCAGCGCCTCCGCCGACGGCCACGGCGACCTCAAGGGCTACCTCGATCAGCGCTGGGCGGGGATCATGAGCCAGGCGCGGAACTTCACCCGCTCGGACATTGGCTGGTACTACATGTTCAAGGACGTGCGCCCCGATCAGATCGAGTACGTGCGCGCCAAGGCGCTCAGCATCGGCGGCTCGATCTCGATCGAGGCGTCGCGGGCGTCGCTGGAGGCGCTGCCGCTGGCGCGCAAGACCTTTGAGATGCTGGGGCGCTACGAAAGCGCCAGGCTGCAGAGGACCTTCCCCGAGGCGGTACTGGCGCAGATGCAGCAGCCGGGCCGCGACTTCAAGGTCTTCGCCGAGGGAGACGGCTGGTCGCTGTATGAGGCGGCCTACGAGGCCCCGCGCAGCGTCGATGCGCTCGACGGGACCAGCAACGTGTGGCGCATCACCAACGACCTGGACGAGCCATGCGCGCTGGGCGTCGAGATCGTGCGCGGCGCGAGAGAGGTGGCGGTAGGCGGGTACCGTGACCCGGGCGCTCTGACCATCGAGGATTTCGCCGACGCCGATCTGTACCGGCTCAGCGAGAACAACCAGTATGAGAAGTACGTGAAGGGCGGTAAGTCGCAGATCACCGACGGGATGGTGGCGATGGAGGACGTGACCCAGAGCCTGGCGCTCTCGGATGACACGAACGTTGGCGAGCAGTGCCTGGTGTACTCGGCGACGAGCTCGACGCACAATAACGCGTGGACGGGCATCGGGCGGCGCTTCCACGCACCGCTGGACCTGAGCGGCTATGCGGGGCTGGGCCTGTGGATCCACGGGGACGCGGGGGGCGAGAGCCTGCGCGTGCAGCTTCGCGATACCGAGGGCCGATACGCCGAGAGCGTCCCCCAGATCAGCTTCAGCGGCTGGTCGCTGCACACATTCCCGCTGCCTGCGGACGCGGACTTCGACCGCTCGCAGGTGGAGTATCTGCTCTTCTACTTCAACAGCCTGCCGCGCGGCAAAGAGGTGCAGGTGCGGTTGGCGGGCATGCGCGCGCTGCCGAGCATGAGTGCCGGGGACAAGCCGATTGGCCCGGCGCTGGTGGTCAACGGGGAGCGCACGGTGTTCCCGGCGACGCTCCATCCCGGCGACGCGGTGACCTGCGACGGGCCGGACGGCGCATGGTTCTGGCGGCCCGGCATGGAACCTGGGCGCGCAGTCAACGTCTCCGGGCCGATGCTGCAGCCGGGCGAGAACACGGTGGTCCTCGATGTAGGCGACCCCGCGCAGTTCCCGGGCAACGTCAACGTGATCCTCTACCGTATGTGGCCCGCTGAGGAGTGAAGCAATGCCGGGAAGCCGGGAGCGAGTGACGAGGGTCTTCGAGCATGTGGCGCCGGGCCGGATGCCATTGTTCGAGATTCTCTGCCAGTACCACCCGATCTACTGGGACGTCTGCGGACGCCCCCCGGGGCTCACCATGCTCGGCCCTCCGCCCAGGGCTGCGTAAGGCCACAAGTACCACATAGGAACTGGTATCACTTGTGAGGGCAGGTAACGAAGCCTGTCCGCCAGCACCCATAGAGGAGTGACGACGATGGGTTTCCGGGTGACGATCCACTGCCGGCTTGCGTTCGCATGCATCGGGATGACAGCCGTCCTCATCGCATCAGCCGTGCCCGTCTCGGCCCAGACACGCGCACGCTTCGTGCTTGCCGGAGGTGACGGCCCCGTCCCGGCCATAGTGCACGGTCCGGCTGAGGCCGAGGCCGCCCTGTCTCTGCGCGACGCGCTGCATGCGTCCCTGGGCACGGAGCCGAAGGTCGTCCTCGACGAAGAGGTGATGGAGCCAGGCACTTGGAGGCTCGCCGAGCCGTGGTTGCATCATCCCCTCATTGTGCTGGGCAATGTTGACAACAACCGTGCCGTTTTCGCGCTCTTCAGCCAGTTCTTCGCGGGCGTGAACAGCGCATGGCCCGGTCCGGACTCATATGTCCTGCGCACCCTCTTCCGGCCGTTCCGCCGTGACGCCAATATCCTGGTGGTAGGGGGTGGCAGATGCCGACGGCGTGCGAGCGCTGACGCCCACCATCGAGATCGGCGATACGAATGGCCCGCGGGCGGCCTCTACGTCGACTGCGAGCGAGTTCGTCCGGGCGGTTCAGCTCCTCTACTGGGAGGGGAGCACCACCGCCGGGCAGCAGGCGAGGGACCACCTGCTGGCCAACATCGAGGACCATGAGGAGGGTCTGTGGGGGCTCAACTTGGCCGGGCACTATCGGTGGGAGCAGCACTACCGGGCCCTGCGCCAGCTCATCGCCTCCGGGGTTCTCAGCGACGATGATCTGCGCCTGGTTGACGAGCGCCTGCTGACCAACGGACTTGACAACAAGGACTACTATGGTGACTGGGTGATGCGGACGGGCGTAGGCGGGTTCTCCGAGTCGCTGTCACGGCACCCGATCTCAGCCCTGACCGGCCAGTTCATCATCTTCGAGTATCTGCACTTCCTCGGCGATGTGCCCGAGGACCAGCGCGAGGCCGTGGACGCTGGCTACCAGCACATGCTCGGCCACGTGCAGTCGCTGGTGGACGCGGGGCGCTTCCAGTCCAACCTGCTCGGTACTGAGGGCATGGATGTGCTCAACAACATGGCGGCGTTGTATCTGCACCTCGGTGACGGCGCGGCGGTAGATCGCGGGCTGTTCGCGGGCATGGCGGACCTCCATGTCGCCTCCAAAGACAACCTTGGCTGCCATGTGGGCGATGACGCCTACATCACCTGCCGGCCGGGCAGCCACTACGCCCTCACCACGGGGGGCCTCTGCCTGCTGCTGGCCACGCACTTTGCGCAGGATGGGCAGTACCGCTGGGTAACCGACAACACGCGCCACTTCTACAGCCACCTGAGCGTGAGCCAACCGCCCGAGCTGGCCAGTCTCGCCTCAGGTGTGCCCGCCGAGGCGCCGAAGCGCTACTCTGGCCTCCACGTCGTGCCCATGGACCCGCGCTGGTACGAGAGGGCCTCGACATACGTCACCGACGAAGTCGCGACGCAAACTGACGTCGCCCCCAATGAGACCTACTCCAAGGCGGTCCTGCGCGAGGGCTTCGACGCCGATGACGCCTACCTGCACCTGCAGGGGCTCAACACCGGTACTATCAACCGCAATGACGGCTTCCAGGGCAACGCCATCGTCCGCTATACCGAGCTGGGGTCGCTGCTGCTGTTCGCCAACACCATGAGGCACAGCGGCTGGGCGCGCAGCGTCGTGTCCGCGGGCCGAGGTGCCTCGGATCGGCAATCTACGGCGTGTGTACTCGAATCGGCCCTGCGCACCCCCCGGATCACGGGAATCCAGTCACGCATGGACGCGACCGGCGGCTGCTCGTGGACACGCACCATCGTCCGCCGCCACCGCGCCTACTTTGTGGTCCTGGACGAGTTAACCGCGCGCGAGGAGGACGATTACAGCTTCACCGCTCGCTGGCGATCCTTCCATCCCGGCGGCATGGCCGAGGCACAGGTCTTCGAGGCCGTGGACGGGATGCTCGGCACCACGCTTCGCATCGCCAGCGCCACCCCGGTGACCTGGCAGTGCGAGATGACGATGCGGGATGGCGCCGCGCGCCCAACCATGGTGCAGCAGTCGCAGCAGGCGCATCTCGCGGAAGGCCAGACGGTGCGCTTTCAGAACCTGCTGTGGGCGTCCAACGACGAACATCCGCGCGACTTCGAGGTCCGCCCCCTGTCACCGCGCTCGGTCCTGGTGTCCGGGGACGCCGAGGGTGACGCGGAGCTTGCCGCCATCGGGACCGGCCAGGTGCCGCTGTCGTCGGTGAGCGGGGACGCTCGCGTCTGGCACGTCTCGCAGGCGGGCATCGCCGCGTCGGGTGTGCTTCGGCTGGAGGTCGCTGCTGGCCTCAAGCTGCAGGCGACCGCGGGCCTGACCGTGTGGCTGGGCGCGGGCGACGAGCCCGGTGGCATCGAGAACCCGGGCGATGAGGCGGTGACCTGCCAGTTCCTTCTCGCCCCGGGCGCGCAAGTCATCTTCGACGGCGAGCCCGTGGCTGGCGACGTTACCGTAGCACCCGGCGCGCACGAGCTGGTGCTGCGCGCTCCGGACGATGCGCTGACGGCGCTCGCCGCAGAGCTTGCCGAGCGGTGGGAGGCATCTGCTCCCGCATCTGCGCTGGACGTTGCGCCGCCGAACCTGGACGCTCGCTTCGTTCTCGACGAGCAGTGGTCGATGCAGGGCATGCGCCCGCCTCCTGCGCTGCACGGCAATGTGCGCATATGGGGCGAGCCGGAGGTCGAGATCGGCGAGGTAGCGACGTGGCGCAACGGCCTGGTGGGACCACCCCCGGGCTACGGCTGGCATGGCAGCGAACGAGCCGGCTGGCTTCCCGGGACCGAGGGAGCCATCGTGATGGACTTGGGCGCGGAGACGTCGGTGGAAGAGATCCGGCTGGTCCGCAGCCGCCGGCGGAAGACCGAGGTCGGCGCCTTTTGGCCCGGTGAGTTCGTCTTCGATCTCACGCTCTCGAACGACGGCTTCCGCGACGATGTGCGCCACAGGACGGTGGAGGACCCTCGCTACGAGATCTACTACAAGGAGTACTCCCACTACACGCACACAATGCGCTTCCCGGCGTTCGTGGTTCCGGTGCAGGACACGGCTCGGTTCATCCGGCTGGTGCCCCGGCGCGTGATCGAGACAGTCAGCCCGCCCGCCTCCTACTACGGTACCTACCGCGACGGCGAGACCTCGTTCATGGAGATCGAGGTCTATCGCGCGGACCTGGAACCACGGCGCGAAGCCCGGCTGGTTCTGGATGAGTCCGACGCTCTCGACCAGCCCTGCCTCTACTACCAGGCGGGCGAGATGCTCTCGAGCATCACGCCCGATGGTCAGGTGGCTTGGGAGCGAGATATGGGTTCGGCTCCCGGGGCGGAGCTCAAGCTCGCCGACGTTGATGGCGACGGCTCGCGCGAGATCGTGTGTGCTACGCTGGCTGAGCTCCTCCTGATCTACGACATGCAGGGAACCGAGCTGTACTCCACCGACGTGCGGGCTGCGGTCTGCAGCTACGAGGACTACAGCCGACTGCGGCCCAACTGCATCGCCGCCTGGCGACCAGATGCAGACGGGCGGCTGGAGTTCGCTTGGTTCCCGCACTACTCGTATGTGCGCATCGAACCTGGGCCTGATCTGGCCGCTTCGCGCCTCGAGTACTGGGCGGGATCCTACCAGAGGGGAGCGAAGTTCGCGTTCCCGGTCCCGGACGTCACTGGCGACGGCATCGAAGAGCTAGGGCTGGTGGGTACGTACGGCATGGGCTTCGGTGTCGTCTCGTCCGAGGGTCCGCTCGAGAACGGCCAGGTGACCCGCCACATTGCCGGCGGCAGCCTGACCGGCTACTCGAGCGGAAACATGGAGTTGGAGCTCTTCTTCGAGGGGGCAGTGGTGCGCGACCGCGAGGGCGAGTGGCTCGGGTGCGTCAGCGTCAACCCCGGCGGCGTGGACTTCTTCGCCGCGCCCGACTTCGAGCGTCGGTGGGGGCGCTTCCACCATCCCTCAAACCTGTGCATGATGCTCGCGGAGCTGACCAATCCGGACAGGCCCGATGTGCTCATCGGACGTGAGGACGGCTACATCGTGGCATACGACGTCGAGACTGGCGAGACGAGCGCGAAGGTCGGGCTGGCCGGTGAGGTGCGCGCGCTCACTCGGGCGGGCGAGTTCATCGTCGCTGGCACCTCGCGGGGCTTGTTCCTGCTTGACGAGGACCTGAATGCGGTGGGCTACCGCGACGGCCCGGTCGAAGACTGCGAGGGCCTCACACTGCCTGACGGGCGCGAGCTGATTGTGGTCGCTCACTCCAGCGGCGAACTGACGGCCTACACCGCGGTCGCCGGGCCTCGTTGAGACGCGGAGCCTGTCCCAAAGCAGGCAAGGGTGGCCATCCCCATCGCGCAGGCACAGATCGACGCCGCCAACCGGTTGCACGTCCGATGCGCTCAGTGGTCTTCAACGGACAGAGCTTTCGAGCGGCTGGCCACAGGCTCACCAGGCTGGGACCGCGAGTCGTGCATCCTCAAATCAGCCGTCATCAACGACCTCTACTCGACTCGCGTGTTCGCCATCTGGCGAATGGCCGAGCATCTCACGCACGTGATGGCCAACCGTCCAGCGGACGAACACGACTTGGCTGAGGCCATCGCGTCGCTGCCCAACGCCGAGGGAGATGCGGTTGAGCGGAGACACTGGAGCTTCGCGTCCAAGGTCCTACACTTCTTCGTCGACGGTGACCGCTACCCAATCTGCGATTCATTCTGCCGAATCATGGTCGCTTACCATCTCGGCTTGGGCGGGCGCGTGCCGGATGCCGGCAACCCCTATAGGGCTTTCATGGCGAACCTGGAGCGGGTCCGAGAGCTGTCGAATATCGATGCATCACTGCGTGACCTGGACCGCTACATGTGGCTCGTCGGACAATACCGGGACTGGCTGAAGAAGGGTGACGAGGCCATCACCAATGGGGAGCTGCGGGGTCTGTTTGAGGATGCGACGGTCGAGGTGGGACGTGACACAGTGCCGTGCCCCGGCAAACGACGCCAGTCCCTGTGCGGCGCTTTGGCGGGGCCACGCAGCCTTGCGCGTAGGGCCGAGCTTAACGAAGGAAGAAGCCCCGGGCATCCGCCGGCCGCCCATCAACGCTGCCTCGGACTCGCCGCGCGCTCCCAAGCGCTGTACCTTCAGCCGGATCTCTTGGCCCAGACAGAGTGCAGCAGCCTGCATGCCTCGTCTGCGACGCGGTAGCCTGCGTCTGGGGAAAAGCGTCGCCACTGGATCGGCTCTCCGGAATACCCGCCGCCGATGATGCCGTACATGGTCGGGCAGTACCCGCCATGTCCGTCTGCCAGGGAACAGACGCCGATGAGATCGGTTGGGCTACGACGCTTGATGTCGAGACCGAACTGGCAGAAGAGCTCAAAGGGCTGCGTTACCAGAGCCACATCGCCCAGGCGCAACGCGTGGATAGCCACGCTGTCCACGGGGTCCTCGGCAAACGCATCTTGCAGCGAGACGGCTCCCCAGGCGAGGATGCCCTCCATGCCACGGATGTCCTCGCCGCTGTCCATGCGTTCCAGCACGCTTCGCGCCCACTCCAGCCGCTGTGGATCCGGCAGCTGCACGGGAAGCGAGAGGTCCTCATAGCAGTGCCCAAGTGAGACGTCATCCCGCAATACTGTCTCGTGGAACAGGCGCATCGTCTCACCGGCGGCAACGTGTCCATAGTGCAGAACTGACTGCTCGGCACTGAAACGCTGGCCCTGCCCGGGAATTGACAGGTTCCGGCAGATGTCGCCCTGGGCACCGTTGAGGAACAGCACCGGTATATCACCCAGCTCCTCACGCAGGTTCTCGCGGGCCGCGCCCGGGAAGTCCGCCGAGAACACGTTCTGCCCATAGAAGGCCGTCGGGTGGGCTGCGTTGTTGTAGAGAACCGCCAGGGGCGCGCCATCTGTATCGCAGGCGAACAACGCAAGGTGGGAGGGATCGTCAGGGCCCTCGAGGCCGGTGAAGTCTTCGCGCCCCTCGGGGTTGTACATGGAGTGCGAGCCATTGGCCCAGCAGCAGCGGCGATTGTAACCGAGACGGGCCTCGCCAAGGCCCCAGCCAACCATGGCTGGACGCGCCACCTGTGTTGCCTCCACCGCCAGATTGGTGAGATGTTCGCGCAGGTCGTCGAGGAATCCGTGTTCGATCGGCTTCAGGTAGTTCGTCTTGTGCACCGAGGGGGCCGAGTGTGTATGCGTGCAGGTGATGATGATGCTTCGTTCGGGGAGATCGCTCGCCTCCGCCATCTCGGCGCGCGCGGCTGCCACGAACTCGGACTGCAATGAGCCAATGTCGCAACTGACCAGCAGGACCGGAGTATTGCCGTCGCTCAGGAAGAGCGCATTGGCCTCCAGTTCGTCACGCACGCTCAGGGCCGGCTGATCCGGTATCCCCGCTCCCTGGATCTGCGTGCCCAACTCGGGTGTGATGACGGCTGATGCGGCGCCGGACTTCAGCATGGCGATCGGCTCCCTTCGTCTGTCCACGGCCGCAAATGGTGCCTATCCCGCCCCGGGGTCTCAGTCCGTGCCGGCGACCGGGGCGACCGCAACCAGCCAGACCGGCTTCCAGATGCCGCCCGAGCCGGCCACGTAGTCCACACGAACAGCGAGCGTGTTGGGCTGACCTCGACGGAGTGCATCCGTCACGTCCAGATCAAACGGCTCCTGCCAGGCATTGCCGTGGAACGGACGCTCCGCGATGTGTTTGCCGTTGAGCCAGATGTCCGCAGCAGAGTCGACGGCGCCGAAGAGCAGATACAGACGGCAGTCGCCTGCGTCCAGACCGTCGGGCATCCAGAAGCGGCCTCGATACCAGCCCACGCCCTGGAAGTCCTCGCCATCGTGTTCCGCGCGCCACGTGCCGCCCCACGGCTGATCCTTCCAGTGCGAATCCACGCCAATGGTCGCCCAGCCGGTGTCGTCGAAGTCCTCGGTCTGCCAGCCCTGAGCCGTGCCATGTTCATCGGGGTCAGGTCGGAAGCGCCAGCCGATGCCGAGGCGATGCGCGCCGGTCGCCTCCTCGAACTGCCCGTACTCGCGGGGCTGTCCGTAGGCACGGCTGGCAAAGTAGGTGCGCCACTGGGACGCGAGACTGGCGTCCCTGCTTGCCCTGAGCGTGTGGTCCCAAGAGAGTTCCTTGCGGCGCTCGTTGTAGCCGAGGTAACCTGTGTCCGCGATCATCTCCGGCTCGATCACATCCCGGCGGAACGCCACCAGCTTCTCCATGGCTTGGGCATACGTCTGGTAAGCTGCCGGGTTGCCCAGGTCGGCAGTCTGGGCCTGATGCGCGCGGGCCACGGCCAGAGTCAACTCGGCGTGGGTGAGGCCCTTCTCGAGGAAGGCGACTCGCCTCTCGGCCGCCGGATCGCCTGCCGCCTGCTCGATCGCGCGCTCGATGAGGCCCCGTGCCTTCGCCATTACTTCCGGGGTGAAGATGAGCGCCCCGTTCGTAATCGCCGTGGTGCGCATGCCCAGCCAGCCGCCGCCCTCGGCCTGCTCCTGCGCCGACGAACGCACGCCTTGAGGCGGGTCCACTGTCGCCGCTTCCGAGACCTGCTCCCAGTACTCGAAGTAGCGCTTCACCGCTTCTCTGGCGTCGCCGAAGCCCGCGTAGTACTCGTCAAGGACCTGGCCCACCGGCCAGTCGGGATGCACGTGCATGCGAGTGAGGACGTAGTAGTCCGGGCCCTTGCTGCCCCACTGGCCGGTCAGGCTGTCGAAGGCGGTGGCGACCGCGGAGTGCTCAACGTGGTGGGCGAACATCTCGCCCATCTTCCGGGCAAGGAAGACCGGGAAGTTGTGGCCGGTGTGCAGCGTGTTGGGGCGCAGCTTCAGTCGGGCGCCGGCCGCGTGCCAGCCCTCCCACTTCGCCTTCATGGACTCGATGTCACTGTCCGTCCACGGGAAATAGGGCCAGGGCACCATCGAGATCACGATGCGGTCGTTCAGCTCGACCTCCACCGGCGGCTGCGTGTAGTTCGAGTAAGCGTAGCCGAATACCACGACGCCCGGATCGATCTCCTCTGCCTTGTCCTGAAGCGTGAGGTAGAAGCGTGCGTAGCGGTCGGAAAGCTCGGGCGCCGGGTCGCCGTCGTCGTCCGGCCGCGCAGCCTGGTAGCGGGCGTCCGAGCCGGCGTCGGTGATGAAGCGACTGCCATTCCAGTAGTCGTGTGCCTCAAAGCGCGGATCGGGCGCGTCCCACGCACGGCAGGCCTCGCACGTGCAGCCCGCGGCGGTGTCGTTCTCGCACGCGTTGAGCATCCAGCCCAGGCCCCCCATCACCTTACCGCCGCGAGGCACCAGTTCGTGGAGGTCTCTGTATCCCTGCCAGTCCCTGATCATCTGCTCATGCAGGCCCGGGTTCGAAACGCACATCGTGATCATGTGGCCGTGGCACCCCGGGATGTATCCTCGCGACCCATCCGGCAGCAACTGGAAGAAGTCCGGGCGCTTCTCCAGGAAGCGCTCCGTGTACTTGCCGTTGGCGTGGAAGTAGTGCCCGTAGGAGTAGGTCACGGCGTTGCAGACGTTCATGCGGTGGCGCAGGAGCCATTTCCCGACCGCCGCCTGGTAGGCCTCAAAGCATCCCTGCGACTGCCAGTAATCCTTGCCATACCCGAAGGTCCCTGTCCCCATCTCACACTCCGCGAACCGCTCGCGGTCCGAGACATCCAGGGCGCCGACGACCAGGTCGGTCCGCTCCGGAATGACCTCGCCCAAGTCGCCCGGCCACAGCCAGCGCACGCCCATCTGGTTCTCGAGGAAGTCGTAGACAGCGAACAGCGTGCCGTGGCGCGTGAGCTGGAAGCGTGAACCGACCGGGCCGTCGTTGTCATGTCCGGTCATGAACACGTCGTCGGCGACGGTGCGTATGATGTGGCGCACTCGCCACTTGGTCGCGTAGATCTCAGCGGGCGGAGGTTCCTCATCAAGCTCGATGCCCTCGGCTCGCGTGGCCCGGCAATCACCGAGGTATATGTGGTAAGGGAGGTTCTCGTCCATCTCAGCCTCGGGGACGATCGTCAACTCCGCGCCGGTGGCCTTGCGGACATGGTATTGCAGCTCCTCGGCCGCGTAGCTGACGACCGGGAACGCCTTGTCCGGCACGACGATCTGTGCCCGTGCCTCTCCGCCCTTGACCAGCACCAGATCCGCCGCGATGGCTGCGGGACTGCTGGCCACGAAAGGCAGGGCCCCCACGAACGCGATCATTGCCAGGCGCGTGCGAGCTGTTGTGGCAGACATGGCATCACCGTCCTTCAGAGACCAATACCGACCGTGTGCAGGCGCGTCCTGCCTGCCGCGGCGGCAGGCGGCAGACATCACTGGCCGACAGTGAACTTCGCCGCCACGCGCGTGTAAACGAGCGCTGTCTTCTTGGGGAACTCGGCTGAGACTCGGATGTACAACTCGTTCAGCCCCTTGGCCCTGTCGGTCAGGTCCCAGTAGGAGTCCAGCTCGCGGGTATCTACGTTCTCGTGCAACAGCTCGTAGTTCTCGGCGTCCCTGGAGAACTCCACCCGGTTGTAGGTCCTGTCCGTTCGCTCCGACTCCTCGGCCAGTGCCAGCCACGGCATGAACTCGAAGGACCCGAAGGTGCAGCCATCGGCGGCCCTGAAGTGATGGAGGACGTGGCCCTCCTGGTCCGGGGCGAGTGTGTAGCCCCACTTGGCGCGCGCCAGCCCCTCGACCTCAACGGGATACAAGTCCCCGGTGGTCTTGCCCCCGTCTTAGTGCCACCTGCAGTGAGAGAGTTCAGCCTGTAAGGCAGACTTCCTGCCGTCGTCGTTGGGTCGTTGATGCCGTGCCGTTGGTGCCGTGCTCACCCGCATCGAACGCCTGCCCGACGAACTCCTCAGGCGTCATGTTCCCGAGCGAACTGTGCGGGCGCACTCGGTTGTGATCCTCCCGCCAGGCGTCCACCAACTCCTGGGCATCGGTCACACCTATTGGGAGGGCAGCATACCTGACGCCGCCACCAATTCGCTTGCGGCGCTGGCGCGGAGGGGGATGGCGAAGGTGTTCGCCCCCTCGATGGTGCGCCGGGGGAAGTAGACTTCCTCGGTTGTGTCGCCCGCAACCCGCAGGCCGTGGTCGGCGGTCAGGATGATCGTGGTCTCGTCGCCCTCCCGCTCGATGCGGTCGATTTCGTAGCCGTGCCGGAAGCCGTTGCCGTGGGTGACGATGATCCAGGCACCTTGCAGGTCCTCGCCCATGGGCAGGTCGGCGTCGGTGATGAACGCGTCGTGCTCGGCGCCATCGGCGATGCGGGTGGCGCGCTCGATGGTTCCCGCGTAGAGGTCATCGTCCGTGGCGATGGAGTCTTCGCCCGCGGTCAACTCATGGCCCTGGAACAGCCACATGGCGGTGACCTCGCCAGCCACCCGGCGCACGACGCCCAGACGACCGCGCATGGTCACCCCGTCCACGGTGCGCTCCGGGTAGGGGGCGTCGTCCAGCGTGCTAATGATCGTGTCGGTGATCTCGCCGCTGGTCACCTGAAGGGCCACGCAGTTCTCGTCGGCTGGTGAGACCTCCAGCCGACTGACCGAATCGAGGAATGGTTCGCCCGCGAAGGGCTCCTCGACTGCGGCGAAAACGCTGTGCAGTGGCGCCTCACCGGTGCGGCGCGCGGCCAATTGCGGCATCCAGAAGTCGAGGACCTTGCGGTTGTCGCCCTTGGTGCCGACGCCCGCGCGGCGGACCGACGGCGTCTCGCCGAGATACACTTCGGTCGGCGCGACCCCGAGCAAGTGCGTGCGCACCCCACGCTCGGAGTCGTCAGCGAAGTCGAACGTAATGTCGAAGACACCCTCAACGCTGGCGTGCTGCACGTTGCGCCAGATGCTGTAGGTCTCCGGCGGGTCATCGCCCGCGAACTCGGCCCCGGCCTCGGTCAGGGGCAGCATGGTCCGAGCGGTCATGTCCTCATCGGCGCTGCCGTGCAGGAGCCAGTCATGGGTCGAGCCGCCACGGGTGCGCGAGAGGTCCACAACGTAAGCGTTCTCCTCGGACACGGGGATGAGGACCAGCATCCGGCGATACATGTCCAAGCCCTCGATGTTCGAGTAGGCGCGCCTGCCATCGGCCTCCACCACGCTGATATCGGCCTCCGCCGAAGCCCCGGGGAAGAACCACAGCAGGTCGCCGTCGGACCCTCGGCCCTCCTGCTCTGCTCGGTCCACCGCGACCAGGTTGTGGGCTATGGTGGCGACGGTCCACCAGCTGATGTTGGTCCAGGTGTAGCCGACGTCTGGCAGCATCTCGCGCTCTTTAGCCCACAGCGTCAGGTTCAGGTTGTCGCGGTGGCGGTGCCCGTAGCCGCCGGAGAAGTGAAGCTGGGCCTGCATCTGGTGCGCGCCGGTTCCGCGGCCCAGCGAGGCGTGGCCGTAGCCGGGCAGGATCGTCGAGACCGTCTGCTCGCGCGGCTCGCCGCGGCGCTCGCCAGCCCAGGTGTCGTGAACAGGCGTCGAGAACCCGTTCGGGAAGCCCACCAGCTTGTACGCGTCCTGGACCTTGCCCCAGAAGGGCAGGTCGGCATCGGGGTCGAGGTCATCGAAGCGCCCGCCGTCAATCGCGTCCACGTAGCCGGGCGGGTCGGAGTAGCCCGTCACCTTCGAGAACGCCCGGCGCAGACCGCCCAGCGTCATGTAGTGGTAGCTGGGCGACTCGCTCCACGTGCCGTCGAAGAAGAAGCCCGCGTCCAGGTTCAGGAGCATCCACCCGACGGCGCGATGGACCATGTCCGGATCGCCGATGACGCGCCCGAGCATCGCCGCGCCCGCTATGTCGTAGCCGACCACATTGCTGACATGGTAACGGTTGTCGATCAGCGCCACATAGGTTGGGCGCAGGAAGTCCTCCACCACCCGCTGGCGCACATCGTAGCCGCGCTCGGCGGACAACTCGTCGAAGACGTCGCTGTCGTAGATCAGGTCATAGGCGAGGATCATGGACTTAGGGATCTCGTTGTGGAAGTTCCCCCACCGCCCGGCGTCCCAGGGGTAGGGCGGCTCTTGGGACTTGCAGAAGGCCACGGCCTCGGGGCTGCGGCTGTGGATGGCCGGGTAGTGCGGGTAGAGGCGCGCGGCCTTGTCCAGCACCAGCGCCACGCGGCGGGCATACTCGGGCTTGCCGGTGGCTCGCCAGGCCCTCCCCAGCGCGACGCACTGCCTGGTTATCCAGGCGCGGTGGTGCGTCCACAGATTCGCGGTGAGGTAGTGGCGGGCCTTGCGCTCCTCGTTGAGGTAGTAGCGATACTCGACCGGCTCACCGAGCGCGTTCTTACCTGCCAGCACCTGCGTCTCCGGGTAGCGCTCGCTGGGCAAGCCGATGACCTCGCCGCAGTGTCGGCAAGTCAGTTCGTCGGGGCGGTCAATGGTCCAGGTGAAGATGTTGTTGCCCTGCGAGCCGCCGTAACAGTTGGGGCACTCGCACACGCCGACGTAGGGCAGTTCGGGGAGAAAGCGCAGCATTCCCTCCTCGCTCATCGCCATCACGCGCTCGACGGCCTGCTCGTACTCATCAGCCTTGGCCGCGTCCACTGCCGTGTACACCGGATGCTCCTCCGCGCCCGCGCCAGCGGCCAGCATCATCGCCATTGCGCACACCAGCCATGGCCAGAGACATGTCGCCAGCTCGATGTCACGCATCATCGACCTCCATCGGAGTTCGCGTGTGGCCGAGACCCCCAGGCGGAACTGGACGCCCCGGCGTTGACTGAACGGTCAGTCGCTCACTGGAGTGTTTCACAATCCGGGCTCCAGAAACCTGCACATCTGGCCGTGAAACCTGACATCGGGCGATGTCGCCCGTTTGCATTGCTCCCGCCATCCGCGGCCCCTTCGGTCGGGCTGGCCTATGCTTCATCGCCCAAGGCGCTTTGAGGGCTATCTCGCGGACTCAAAGGCAGCTAGGTCCAGCGGCATGCCCGTCGCCCCAACTGCTCGGCGGTCCTGGCGCAGCGCGAGCAGCCTATGATGCCTAGCGCCGAACGGCCACGTTCTGCGCACCACAATACCGCGTTATGCAAGCCCTCAGTGCCGCCACGATCTTGCCACCCCGCCCCAATCGGCGCCTCTGCCCGTTCAGTAACCTGCGTTCTGGTACGCTGGACTTACCCCCACGCCAAGCGCGGGAGTAGGTTGTGTGTGTCGACGCGCGGTCCGTCGCGACCTGCCTCGGGCGCAGCATCCAGCCCTCCATTAAGCCAACGTGTAGGAACCTGCCTCACAGGCTGAGGCCCCCCACTGTGGGTGGCACCGAGACGGAGGCAAGATCAGAGGGACTTACTGGGGGTCGGTCAGGCCGTGGCGTGCGGCGAGGACCGCAGCTTGGGTGCGGTCGTTCACGTGCAGCTTGAAGAGGATGTTCGAGACGTGGTTCTTCACCGTCTTGGGGCTGATGTGGAGTTGCTCGGCTATCTCTCTGTTCCTCAGGCCCTTCCCCAGAAGCTCCAGAACCTCCAACTCGCGCCGCGTCAGTTCCTGGAAGACCTCTTTCGCCGCCGCTCGGAGTCGGCTGATGCGCGCGAACTCGTCCATGACGTTGCCGACCAGCTCCGGGTGCAGGAAGCCCTCACCGCGGGCAGCCGCCCTGATGGCCTCCAGCGTCTGCTCGGGCGGCGAGGCCTTGAGCATGTAACCTGAGGCGCCGGCCTTGATCGCGTCGAACACCTTGTCCTCGTCCGAGTGGACGGTCAGCACGACTATCGCGCACTCGGGCAGCTCCTCCTTGACCGTTCTCGCCGCGGTGATCCCGTCCATGTGGGGCATGTCCAGGTCCATGAGGACCACGTCGGGTTTTCGCTGTCTCGCCAGGGCCACGGCCTCCCTGCCGTCGGCCGCCTCGCCCACCACCTCGATATCCTCCTCGGCTCCGAGCAACTGAGCCAGGGCATAGCGCACGACGGTCTCGTCCTCGGCGATCAGGAGCCGGATCGGTGGCATTTCAGGCTTCCTCCGCCGTCTGCCCATCGCTGATTGGGATCTCGAAGGCGACCGTCGTCCCCTGACCGGGTGCACTCGTTATGTGAAGCTGACCGCCGAGGGTCTCCGCCCGCTGTCTCATGCTGCGCAGGCCGAACCCTCCCTCAATGTCCGGCTCATCTTGTGCCTGCGAGGGATCGAAGCCCACGCCGTCATCCTCAACGGCGCACCTGAGGACCTCGGGGCCAAACTCCAGAGCCACCTTCACCTCGCCCGCCTGGCCGTGCTTTTCGACATTGGTGAGCGCCTCCTGCACGATGCGGAACGCAGCCTGCTCCACGTCAGGCGGCAGCGGGATCGGGGAGCCCTGGGTCGCCGTCCGGGCTGAGATGCCCGAACGTGCCGCGAACAGAGACAGATGTTCATCCAGCCCGGCCACGAAGCCCGCTTCCTCGATGACCGGCGAGCGCAGGCGTCGCACCATGTAGCGCAACTCGTCGGACGCCTGCCCGATCGTGAACCGCACATCGACCGCAATCCTGGCGGCCCGCGACGGCTGCTTCTGCATCACTTTCCTGGCGATCTCGAGTCTCATGGCCATGCTCACCAGGTAGTGCTGTATGCCATCGTGCATCTCGCGAGACAGTCGGGAGCGATAGTCGGCCAGCCCGACCTTCTCACGCAGTCTCGCGATCTCTTCCACGCGAGCGATCTCGCGGAGGGAATAGCACGCAGCCAGGATCGTCACCAGCAGGAGGATGAAGACGCGCGTGCCCAGCTTTTCCAGGTAGGCGGTGCTTGGATCCGCGGGGTAAGTGGCCGCTACATACAGCAGGACGCTTGCCACGCCCACCAGCGCGGCGCCATGCGGGCGACGTTGTATCGAGTAGGTCACGATCGGCCAGAAGTATGCGATCGCAGCCTCGCTGTCGATACCGCCCGTCACCCGGACCAGCGCGCTGATGATGAGAACATCGACCGTCACCCATGCGGTGTCCCAGTTCTTGGGCAGTCGGTTCCCGATCACCAGATAGGCGCGCACAGCAACATAGCACAGGGCGAAGCCGACCAGTGCGTAGAGGAAGGTGAAGCTCAGCACTCGGTGGTGCACGTAATCGAAGTTGGCCCAGAGCAGGACGTACAAGAGCATGACTGCGTACTGGCCGAAGAAAATGGCAGATCGAGTCTTGTCCGTGCCCATCCTCTGCGCCCCTCCCACCCGGCCACGTTCGCCGTAGGATTCGTCGCGCGCTGCCGAATGTCCTGCCGGAGGCACTCCGGGCGCGGGCGAGCGGCGCCCGATGGTCCCAGATAATTGAGCCTGCCACCGGCCACAGTTAGGTCCGCCGGCCCATGTCACCCGAGGGCCCAACGGGTACGATAGGGGCGTGTCTACATGCGGACCAGGATGCGCGACGCTCCGCTGCACGCTATGTTCAGGGCGATATCTGCTGAAGCGCTACAGCAGCGAATGCTGAATAGTGTGGATGCAGGAGTAGGAATCCAGTGTGCCGGTGCCTAAGGAGCTAAGCAAAACAGGTCGCGCGCAGTGGTTATCGCCATGTGGTGCTCAGGACGCAGTTCCTGACTGGAGAGTGGAAGACCATGGGTAGCGATCGCCTGACTGCAGGCCGTGAGTACATCGAGTCAGCGCGCGCGGAAGGTACGTCCGACGAGGAGATACGACTTTCCCTGCTCGAAATGGGCTGGAGCGCGGAAGATATACACGCCCTCTCGCGCAATCTCCCGCCCCCCCTGATCACCGCCTTCCCAGCCCCGCCACCGTCTCCACCGCCGCCATCGCCCGAGGTCCCGCTGGTGCCCGTGAAGACCGCTGGCGACCGGTACTGGTGCCCGGGCTGCGGCGCACGGGTGTTTTCCGCAGACGATCACTGCATGGACTGCGGCGCCAGGCTGGACGCGGGGCGAGCCGTATCCACGCCTCCCGAGCGCGATGAAACGGTGGACCGTGCGCGTCGGCCCCGGGCCGGGCGTTTCGATCGGCTGGAGGTCGAGCCCGACAAGCCGCCCGAGGAACCAGCGCCACCGACTGCGCCACCCGAGCCCGTCAAGCCACCGCCACCAGTAGCTCCTCGCGAGCCCCGGCTCCGCAAGCCCGAGCGGCCCGCGCCGACCCCGCCGATCGAGAGGCCCGCTCCTCGCGCCCCCCTGGTCCCTGAGCCGGCGAAGCCCGAGCCGGAGCCCGTCCCACCGCCCGCTGAACCAGCGCCACCACAGCGACCGCGTCGCGGCATCGAGGTCACCATCGGCACCGCCTGGCTGACCCGTGAGTGGATCACCATCACCAAGCAGATGATCGTCGTCACGGTCATCATCGCCGGCATCGCTATCATGGCCGCCGGTGAGTTCGCCCATCGTCGAGGATACGTGATCCAGAGCCAGGCGCTCACCGGCGGCGGGGCGGCCGTGGTGTATCTGGCCCTGTTCGCGGGGCAACACCTGTACCAGTTTCTGGACTCAAAAATGATGTTCCCGGCGATGGCTGCCGTCACCGTCTTCGCCGCCGCGCAGGCCATCCGCCACAAGTCAGAGACCGTCGCCACCTTCGCCTGGATCACGGGCTACGCGGTGCCGTTTCTCATAGGGAGCGGCTCCGGCGCGGGTTCCGGCGGGCCAGGCCCGTTGTTCACCTACCTTACGCTGCTCAGCATTGCAGTGTTCGTGGTGGCCCAGAGGCACGCCTGGCCGACCTTCACCGGCCTGGCCCTGATGGGCGCCTACGCCAGTTGCGCCTACATCTTCCGGGTCAGTGACGGGGCTCTGGGCTGGACCCTGACCTACTTGATGCTCGTCACTGCGGGGATGCTGTGGGTGTCAATGAGCCGCAAGGGACGAGCCGGCGAGAACTTCGGCGCCATCGGTGCTGTTGCCGGATACCTCGTCACCGGCGTGGTCATGCTTGTGGCCATGAACTCCGGAGTGGGCGGCTCGCCGGAGGAACGCGTATTCGTCCCCTACATGTACCTGCTCGTCCTGTCGGGCGTTACGCTATGGATGGGGCACATGCAGGACTGGCGCAGCTTGCGCTGGCTGGGCGCGCTGGGCTCCTTCGTGGGCTTCCTGTTGCTGTTCCCCATGGTGAAGGACGCAGGCGTCGCGCAGATGGGCAACTGGATGCTCCTGTACGCGGCGATGTCAGTGGCCGGATCGCTGGCAGTGTCGGCCAGCAAGCACTCAGACGCTGAACCGCTGGCCATCTCCGCCGTAACGACAGCGTACGCCGCGGCCGCGCTTCTCACCTGGGCCTCGCTGGCCGGCGCCCCCTCCGATGGCGCAATGTTCTGGTATCTGATCGCGCTGGCCGCAGGTGTACTGCTGGTCACCATGCGCTTCGAATGGACGAACTTCTCCGCGCTCGGCCTCGTCGCCGCCTTCCTCGCCACGGTCCTGCTCTACGACCGGCTGCCGGAAATCGGGCCCACCAGCCACTACCCACTGATGTACCTCGCCATGCTGGGCGCGGGGGCTCTGGGGGTGAGCGCGTATCAGCAACAGCGCACGCTGGGCGCCATCAGCGTGGTGGGGGTCTTCGCCGCTCTTCCGCTGACCGGGATGATGGGCGCGTCCGTCTCGGCGTTTGTGGTCCCCGTGTACTTGGCGCTGGCCGCCGTCGCTGCCCTCGCCACGATTGAGTGGCAGCGGTCGTACGGGCTGGAATGGGTCGCCCTGCTGGGTACCTGGGGGCTCTACTTCATCTGGCGGGTCGTGGGCGGGATCGATGCTGACCCGGCAAGCTTGGGCTTCACCTCAGTGTATCTGCTCGCCTTCCTAGCAGCCATGTGGGTGCGGCACGGGCTGCGCGGCGCCGACGCAGGAACTCATGACTCCATTCTGGCCTGCGCCAACGTTGGCGCATGCTTTGCTCTGGGGTGCTGGGATCTGCATGAGATCGAGGGGCCGGGCCTGCTGGCCCTGGGGCTGTTCGCGCTGTACCTGGCGACAGGCGTGGCAGCGATCAGACGCCGTCCGGCCCAAGTCTGCTTCGGTCCGGTGCTGGTAGGGATCGGTATCTTCTTCCTGACGCTCGCTATCCCACTGCTCTTCCACGGCTATCACATCACGGTGCTGTGGGCACTCGAGGCGACCGTGCTGATGGGGATAAGCTTCTACCTCCGCGCGCCGGCGCTGCGGTCCGGGTCTCTGCTTGTGCTGATGCTGGCGCTGCTTAAGGCCATCGTGATGGACAGCGGCATCTCCCCAGACACCTACCAGGTGCTCCTGAACGGTCACGCCCTGTCAATGCTGGCGGTGATCGCGGCGATGTACATCGGAGCCTACTGGTATGCACACTTCCGCGAACAGGTCCGAGAGAAGGAGCAGCGGGACGGCTCGGTCCTGATAGCCCTCGCCACCGGGCTACTGCTGTGGATCACCAGCAGCGAGGCCTGGTGCCTGGTCGGCTGGCAGCTCGGGATGGACAAGGCGGCTCAATACTTCGCACTGTCCGGCGTGTGGGTGGTCTTCGGCGCTGTGTTGATGGTTGTGGGCGCAGCGCGTGACAGGTCGTCCCTGCGCTGGGCGGGCCTGGGTCTGTTCGCTGCAACGATCATCAAGGTCCTCGCCATCGACCTCTCCCGGCTTGAGTACCAGCCGCTTATCAACGCACATGCCGCGCCGCTGCTGGCGATCACGGCGGTGCTGTACGCCGCGGGGGCCTGGTACGCGACAGCGAAGGACGAGGGCGACTCGGAACGCGATGTCGGCACAGCGGCCGTGACGGTTGCGACCGGCCTGCTGCTGTGGATCACTAGTTGGGAGACGTGGCTGTTCGTCGGCTCATGGCTTCACTTGGACAGGGCAGCACAGCATTTCGCGCTGTCCGGCGTGTGGGTGGTCTTCGCGGCTGTGTTGATGGTCGTGGGCATTGTGCGTGACAGGTCGTCCCTGCGCTGGGCGGGCCTCAGCCTGTTTGCCGCGACAATCGTCAAGGTCTTCGGCATTGACTGGTCCCTGGAAGAGTGGCGCTACATTCCGCTGGTCCACGCCCGCGCAGCCCCGCTGATCGCGATCACGGCCGCGCTCTACGCCGTGGGGGACTGGTACGCCAGAACGAAGGATGCCGACGATCCGGAACGCGACGTGGGTAAGGGCGTGACGGTGGTTGCGACCGGTCTGCTGTTGTGGATCACCAGTTCGGAGACGTGGCTGTTCGTCGGCTGGCGGGGGGGCGACGAACCGGCCCAGCATTTCGCGCTGTCCGGCGTGTGGGTGGTCTTTGGCGCCGTGCTGATGGCGCTGGGCGCGGCCCGCGACAGTGTCGCCCTTCGCTGGACGGGCCTGGGTCTGTTGGGCGTGACCGTCCTCAAGGTCTTCACGGGAGAACAATACCAGACCTCGGAAGCCTACCTGCCGCTGGTCAATGCACACGCCGCGCCGCTGCTGGTGATAGTGGCTCTGCTATTCGCGCTGGGAGCGTGGCTCGCGAGAACGAAGAACGCCGGCGACTCGGAGCGCGACGTGGGTACGGGCGTGGTGGTGGTGGCGATCGGCCTGCTGCTGTGGGTTGCCAGCTCGGAGGCGTGGCATTCCACCGGCTTGACGCTCAGCTACGGCGAAGAGGCCCAGTGGTTCGCGCTCTCCGCCGTGTGGGTTGTCTTCGGCGCGGTGCTCCTGGGTCTGGGCGTAGCACGTGACAATGCCGCCCAGCGCTGGGCAGGTCTCGCGCTCTTCGCGGTGACGACCATCAAGATCTTCGCCAAGGACCTCTCCCTGCTGGAGGAGCCGAGCTACGTCCTGCTCTTGAACCCCCACGCCGGCCCGCTGCTAGTCATCACCGTCCTGCTGTATCTGGCCGCGGCCTGGTACGCCCGGAAGGGAGACACAGATGACCCCGAGCGCACCACGGGCAGCGCGCTGGTGATCGCCGCCACTGGCCTGCTGCTGTGGATCGCCAGTTCGGAGGTGTGTCGGTACCTGGACTGGCGGACCGGGGCGGGCCTGGCCGGTCAGCAGATGGGCCTGTCCATGGTGTGGGTGATCTTCGGCGCCACCATGGTCGTGATGGGTCTGCAGCGCAACAGCGCCGGCCTGCGCTGGCTGGGGTTTGTGGCGCTGGTCGTGACCGCTGGCAAGGTCCTCTGGGTGGACGAGAACCTGACGCAGTCAAACTACCGGCTGTTGGCCAACCACCACGCCTTCCCACTGCTGATCATCGTCGCCATGCTCTACCTGGCTTCACACTGGTATCGACGGAATCTGGAGAGCGTGGGCGAGGACGAGGAGATGGCCGCTGCCGCCATACCCTACGTCGCCAGCCTTCTGCTGTTGTGGGTTCTGAGTATCGAGGCCTTGAGATTCACGGAATGGCAGCTCGGGGCGGGAGAAGACGCCGCGCTTTACGCGCTGTCGGCAGTCTGGACGGTATACGGCGCGGTGCTCGTCGCCTTCGGACTGCTGCGCAGGAACGCGCCCATCCGATGGATAGGCATGGGTCTGCTGGCCATCACCATCCTCAAGGTCTTCCTCTGGGACATGAGCGAGTTGGATCCCATCTGGCGCATCCTGGCTTTCCTGGGTCTGGGCGTGGTGCTGATAGCGGTGGGGTTCGGCTACCAGCGGCTCGTGCGGGAACTGGAGGAGGACGACGATGCTGGGAGTTGAACGCCGCCCCATGGCTTAGCCGCCAACACGCATCAGGCATTGCAGCAGGTGGGAGTCGGGGGGCGAGCACCGTTGAGACGGGCTCTGCAAGGAGGCGAGCTGCGATGGACCGGAGCGACTGGCAGCAGGCTCGCGCATACGTTGAGCTGCTGCGCAAGGACGGACGTAGAGACGATGATATCCGCCAGATCCTGCTCAATACGGGCTGGTCGGAAGAGCAGGTCGCCGGGCTGCTTTCGCGCGAGGCGCCCCAGGCCCCAGCGCCACCACCACCGGCCACACCACCGGCCCCCACACGACCGTCGCCAGCCACGCCCTCGGCTCCCGCT
>JALGSU010000064.1 GCA_029821735.1 Candidatus Zipacnadia bacterium
CCGACGCCCTCCCAGTCAGTGGTCCGCCGGAAGTTTGCCTCCAGTATCACCTCACGCGACAGGTGCGTGCCGAGCGTGACGCCTCCGCCCCACTCGTCATCGTAGTAGAAGAGACTCGGTCCACCATAGAGCCCGTTCATCTTCCGGCGCGTGCCCAGCGCCATGTAGCTCACGCCTACCAGCAGGCCCTCGTCGTAGAAGCCGACGTCCGGTCCGAGCCTTCCGCCCCCGCCCCCTTTGACGGCAAGCGTCAGACCGTCATCATCGGCCTCGTTGTCCCACGCCCAACGCACACCCACGTAAAAGTCGGGCGCAGGCGCGTCAACGGCGTCCTCGGCGCATGCAAGCGGCGCCGCGACGGTCAGGGCGAGCATCAGTGTGAGTGCAACGGCAGCGGTTCTGGCCATGGACGTGACTCCCCGGCAGTGTGATGTGGTCACTCGATCACCGATGCGTCGAGACCGATGCGTTCGGCCCAGGCCACGGCGGCCGCATGGTCAAGGGGCTGCCTCTCGGCATCCAAGGGCTGAGCGATCCTCAGACCACGGCCAGCAAGTTCCCGGTAGACGTCAGGCAGATCGAAGTGCGCGAGCACGTCCGGCAACATCGCCGAATGTGGCCACTGCTGGTACTTCGTCTCGGCCATATCGGCGTATGAGGTAGGCGGGTTGATGAGCGTAACCTGGCGCACGTTCGGGTGCAGCAGTGCCGCGAGGGCGCCAGATATTGCGCCTTGTCCGACGGCCACGAGATGCACTTTGTCGTAGCCGAACGAGGCCATCCAGTCGAGGGTGGATAGAGTGTCATGCACCCGCCAGGCGACGTATGACTCGCCGAGCATCATCGCGTTCGCGGCGTAGAAGTAGTCGCTTCCATAGAGGCCATCGTAGCTGCCCGGATTGCAGGTTTCCGGCATGCTCTCCCCCACTCCCCGGTGGTCGCAGGCGAAGAAGATATCGTTCTCGGTTGTCAGCCTGCGGACGCGCTCGTCCTCGCGCATCTCGGCATCGCAGGAACGGTCGGGGATGTAGAGCACTGCGGAACCGTCGCTGCCGACGGCTTGTGCAGTCTGAGGGCGAGCGGCGCGCGGCTCATCCTCGAGTTTGGTGACGATCGCCTGCGCGTCCCACTCCGGTTCAGTCTCACGAAATGGCTGGCGTAGGGCCGGGCGTAACCGCGATTGGACCAGCCACGCAGGATGCGGTATTCCGGCTCATCCTCACGATCGGGCAAATCGAGAAGCCCCACCACGCGCGCGACCAGCTCGTCGCCAGATGGCTTGCCGCGTTCCTGCGCCAGAGCCTGCGACAGTTCGCGGGTGAAGTCGAAGCAGGTCGTGGGCGCTAGTTCGCCAATGTTCCCCGACTCCGTCCACCACAGCGCGGCGTCCTCATCCGCAACCAACTCGGGCTCGGCCGCGTCAATCTCCATGCCGCTGACGGCCGCAAAGTGCGCCACCATCGCCTCGCGCATGGGCTGCGGGCACGAGTGTCCGCCCGGGCCAACGTAGTATGCCAGTTTGTCCTCGGCGCCCATCAGCCGGTAGATGTGAGCGAGCCGCTCATGCGCTTCCAGCGACCCGCGCTGGTCGAAGAAGTCCTGCTCCTCAGTCAGCAGAATGAGCCCGTCGGGGATGTGCGGCACGAGCATGTCATACATCTCCATGCCCAGCCCGAGGATGCCCGGAGGCATCTGCTCGGCGTCGGCAGGCAACTCGTTCTCAGTCTCGCGCCGCCAGGTGGTGATGTAACAGCCCGGCGCGGACATCGTCAGGCGCGACTCATTGGCGGTGATGATACTGGTCAGCGTGCCACCACCGGAGACGCCGGTGATACCCAGACGCTGCGCATCGACCTCCGGGCGCGACACCAGGTAGTCAAGCGCGCGCATGCCGTCCCACGCGCGCCAGGAGCCGAAGAACTCGCCGACCAGACATTGCTGCCGCCAGATGAAGTTATGCTCGCGAGTGCCAGAACCTACGCGCTCCTGTCCCTCTTCATCCGGGTATTGCAGGCGCTCCCCCTGGCCGATCGGGTCATACGCGAGGGCCACAAAGCCCCTTCGCGCAAGGCTCTGCGCCAGGAACTGGTTGTAGTCGGCGCCCTTGCCCTCGCGGCTGTGACCGGAGGAGACCAGCACGCCCGGCGCAGGACCGTCGGCGTCTGCCGGCAGATACAGGTTCGCGGTAACGGGGAAGTTGGGCCGGCTGTCGAAAATCACGCGTTCGACGACGAAGCCGTCGCGCTCCAGCGTGCCGACGGTGCGGGCGTTGAGCGGATTGCGCTCAGGCCATTCGCCAAAGACCTCACGCATCTGCGACCGGCGCTCGGCAATGTACGCCTCGGCCTCATCACGCGAGGCGAGGTCCATGATGCGCTCGGCGCTGGCGGACTCCACAGCCCGCACGCGACGCACCAGGTATTCCTGCATCATGCGAGGGAAACGGTTGAGCGGCTGCATCTCGGGCATGTTAACCACCGGCGTTTGCGCCCACGCACATGTGGGCGCCAGAATAAGCGCGAGAACGACGCACCTGACCACTCGCATCATCCCAGGATCGAGGGCTTGAGTCCTGCCTCTTCCAGCCGCGCGAGGGCGGTTTTCTTCGCCATGCGCTTCATCTCGGCCGACAGCGGCTGGATGATCTGCAGCTTCTTGCCCTGCAGCGCACGGTAGATGTCCGGCAAGTCGAAGTTTTCCAGCACGTAGGGCAGCATCGCCGACTGACGCCACTCGTTCATACGTGTCTCAGCCATCTCCGAGTACGATATGGGCACGTTCTTGAGCGTGACCTGTTTGACTCGGTCGTCGAGCAGTGCGACGAAAGCCGCAACCATACCACCCCAGCCGCAACCGGCTAGGTGCACCTGATCGTAACCGTACTCGGCCATGAAGTCGAGTGTGCAGAGTACGTCATGCACGCGCCAACCCATGTAGGGCTCGCTGAGCATCTCACCGTAAGAGGCGTAGAAGTAATCGTTCCCGTAGATGTTGTCGAAGGTCCTCGCGCCACAGGCGTTGGGGATCAGCTCGCCAATGCCCCGGTAGTCGCAAGCGAAGAACGCCTCGTCTTTCGCCAGCTTCTTCGCCAGCGGATCCTCGCGCAATTCCTCGTCGGATGAGCGGAAGGGCAGGTAGAGCGTCGCCGGGCCCTTGCCCACGAGCGGCCGCGAGGCGCGCGCAGCGTCGTCGAGCTTGTAGACCAGGCAGCGTCCGCCGTGCTCGGGCTCGGTCTCGAGCATATAGCTGGCAGCGGCGGCCCGAGGCCACTCGCGTCCGGAGACCGGGCGCAGGCAGCGGTACCACGGCTGGCCCTCACGCTTCGGCAGATTCAGGAGCTTGCCGACGGACTTGACGAGCTTCTCGCCGGAGACCTCCCCGCGCTTCTCGCCCAGCATCTGGGAGCGGTCGCGGACGAAGTCGGAGACCGTGGCGGGGTTCATCTCGTCAACCTGACCGGTCTCGGTGCACCAGAGGGTGGGCTGATCCTCAATCGTGATCTCGGGCTCCTTCTTCGGGGCCTTCACGCCAGCGTGTTTGTTGAAGAAGCCATACATGGCCTCGCGGTTCTCTATCCAGTAGCCGTGCGGGCGCGGCCCGGTGAAGAACTCGACGTTGTCTTCGGCACCGAGCAGCTTCCAGAAATGCTTGAGCTTTTCGTAGGTGTCAAGCGCGCCACGCTGGTCGAAGTAATCCTGCTCCTGGGTGAGGACAATCAGCGGCTTGGGGGCCTGGAGCATCAGCAGATCGTTCATCTCCATGCCAAGCCCGAGGGCGTTCGGCGGCTGCTGTTCGGCATCAGCGGGCAGCTCGTTCTCCGCGTTGCACTGCCACGAGGTGATGTAACACGACGGCGCGGCCATGGCAAAGCGCTCATCGTTGGCGAGGATGAGCGTGGTCATAGTGCCGCCACCGGAGTTCCCGGTGAGCCCTATGCAGTCCGGGTCGACCTCGGGGCGCGAGAGCAGATAGTCCAGCCCGCGCATGCCGTCCCACACGCGCCACGATCCGAAGAACTCCCCCGTCAGAATGGTCTGGCGGCCCATGAAGTTGTGCTCCGCAGTGCACGGACCGACGGTCGAGCCGCCCTCGCCATCGTGATACTGCAGGCGCTCGCCCTGGCTGAGGGGATCGAAGATGAAGACCACGTAGCCCTTCGTCACCAGCCCCTGGCAGAAGGACTGGTAGGCGTCGCAGGCCTTGCCCTCGCCGGAGTGGCCGCAGACGCCGAGGACCGCCGGGCCGGGCTCGATCCGGCCTTCGGGCACGTACAGATTGCCGGTGACCGGGAAGTCCGGGCGGCTGTCGATGATGATGTTCTCAACACGATAGCCATCTCGCTCGATAACGCCGGTGACGCGCGGGTTCAGCGGGGTGCGGCGCGGCTTGGCGCCGAAGACCTTGCGCATGTCGCGGCGCAACTGGTCCTGATATGCGAGGGCATCCTTCTTGGTGCGGAGAGCCATAATGCGCTCACGGTTGGCGGCGTTGACCTCGCGCACGCGGCTGACGAGATACTCCTGCATTACCTGCGGGAAGCGGTTGAGCGGGTCCATTGCGTGGCCTCCTGAGTGACGGCTACAGGTCAAATTCGGCGATCACAGGCGTGTGATCGGATGGCCTTTTCCATGTACGTGGCTTGATGTCGATCCGGGCGGCTGTGCATCGGTTCGCCAGCGCTCGCGTCGCATGCATCAAGTCGACGCGCCAGCCGCTGTTGTGCTTGACCGACCGCGGATTGCGGTAGTCGTAGAAACTGTATTGGCCGTCCTCATCATTGTGCTTGCGGAAGACGTCGGTCAGGCCCCAGGCAACAACGTCCGCCAGCGCAGCGCGCGCGTCGGGATGGAAGTCCGGGTGGTTCATCATCCCTTTAGGATCATGGACATCGCGCGGTTCGGGCGCGACGTTGATGTCGCCGACCCACAGCATACGCTGGCGGGTCGTGTAGTTGCGTTCGATGAAGCCGCGCAGGCGACCGAGCCAGTCGAGCTTGTAGCGGAAATGCTCAGTCTCCACGTCACGCCCTTGCGGCACGTAGGTATTGATGAGGTGAATACCGCCAACTCGAGCGCGGATGAGTCGCGTGTGGTCGAAGGGCTCATCATCAAGGCCGGTCGTCACCTGCTTCATGGGCACGCGACTGATGATGGCCACGCCGTTGTATGACTTCTGCCCACAGATCGCGCACTCGTAGCCAAGCTTCTCGAATGGTTCGACGGGGAAGTCCTCGTCGACCACTTTGGTCTCCTGCAGGCACAAGACATCCGGCTCATGCTGGCGCAGAAATCGCGTGATTACCGGTATGCGGGCGCGAACGCCGTTGACGTTGAAGGTTGCGACCCTCATCAGGTTCTCCTCGGGCAGGGCGTGCCTGACGCGGGGGCTTATTCGACGCCCAACGCGCAAGTCCCTGTCGCAGCCTACCGTTCTCTGGTGGCGGGGATGCTCCGGGCGAGCTGCGGGCCAGCGTAATCGGCGTAGTCGGCGGCAAGGGGCAGGTCCATCCACTCATCGCGCTCGCCCGAGAGGTACGCTGCCAAGCCCCACTCGAGATTCACCAGCGCGTCTTCGCCGGTGACAGGCTCCGCGGTGTCATTGAGAATACTCTCGCACAGCAGCCGATGAATGCGCACAAAGGTGCTCTCCGCCAGCAGATCATCGTCGGGCTCGACCTGCTCGGATCCATCGGCGTCCGTGACCGTGATGTCCTGGCCTCGCTGCCGGGCCTCGATGAATCCCTCGGTACCGAAGATCATGTAGCCGTCGCTCGGAGCGTAAATCTGCGCAGGCGGGGAGTAGAGCGCGATGTCGATAACGGCGTCGCCATCGCAGCGGGCCGTCACCGCGAACTGGTCCTCTTGGATCATGCCCTCGCTGAAGAAGTTATCGATCCACGCCGAGACGCGCACTGGGTCGTGGCCGCTGAGGAACCGAGCCGTATCAATGTAGTGGCACCCGAAGTTGATGATGTGCCCATTGCCAGCAGACTGCGCCTGATAGCGCCACGAATCCGTGGCCCCGAAGTCTGGCGAATTGGCGGCGCCGGTGAAACGCGCGTTCACCGCGTAGACCTCGCCGATTGCGCCGCTCTCGATGACGCGCCGCGCCATGGCAAACTGTGGCTGGAAGCGCGTCGACTGGCCGATCATCAGCTTGACGCCATGCTCGTCGCGACCGGCCATCATCTCGCGAGCACCGCGCAGAGTGTGGGCCATGGCCTTCTCGCAGTAAATGTGCTTGCCCGCCGCTGCCGCATCCAGCGCGACGTCGCGGTGCATGTGAGTGGGCACGCCTATGACGACCACATCCACAGCGTCATCGGCGAGCAGGTCGCGGTAGTCGGCGTAGATCACCGGTGCCTGTGCGCAACGATCAGCCGCGACGCGTGCTTTCTCCTGATCCGGATCAGCGACCGCGACCAGTCGCACACCCTCGTATTCCTCAGCCGCGCCGATGTGCGCCGCGCTGATCCGCCCGCAAGCGATCATTCCATAGCCAAGCTGCTCGCCCATCGTCTGCTCCCTCTTGCGGCTCACTGATCGCCCGTGGGAATCGTCTCGTCGAGGCACGGACCGCAGAACTCGCAGTCCTCGCTACACAGCGGCAGATCGACCCAGCAGCGCCGCTCGCCGGCCAGGTAGCCGGCCAGTCCCCACTCGACGTTGAGCATGCCGTCCTCCCCAGTGACGGGCTCTGGAGTGTCGTCGCGGATGCTGGCAGCGAAGGCGCGATGGTACCGCTCCCAGGCGTCACCCTGCAACAAGTCCTCGTCGATCTGGACTGCCACAGGCTCCTGCCCGGTCCTGCACAGCCGCGGCGGCGCGCCCGGCGTTCGGGCCTCAATGCCGCCCTCGGTGCCGAAGATCGAGTATCCGCTGCTACACGCAGGAGCGGCTTCGGGCACACCATAGACGCTGACCGTGATGTCGATATCGGGCGCGCACTGCGCCAATATGACGAAGTGGTCCTCGGGGATGATGCCCTCGCTGAACCGGTTGCCCACGCGCGCGGTGACCGACACCGGGTCGGCACCGACGATCGCGCGAGCAGTGTCGATGTAGTGGCAGCCGAAGTTAAGCACGTACCCGTGCCCCATCGCGCCGGCTTTGAAGCGCCAGAAATCCTGCGGCACGCCGTCGGGCTGGGTGGCGCCGACGACGAACTGCGCCTGTGCGGCGACCGGCTGGCCGATATCTCCGCGCTCAACGAGCCTGCGAGCCATCGCGTAGGCAGGCTGGAAACGGGTGGACTGCCCGACCATGAGCTTGATGCCGGCACTGTCGCGCGCCGCGATCATCTCGCGACAGTGCGCCGGGCTCGGGGCCATGGGCTTCTCGCACAGAACGTGCTTGCCCGCTCCGGCGGCGGCCACCGCGACGTCGCGATGGAACTGGGTCGGCACGCATACTACCACCACGTCAACGTCATCGCGCGTCACTAGTTCGCGCCAATCTCCGAGGGCCGCCGGATTGTCAGGATGCTGGCCAGCCACCTCTCGCGCTTTGTCCTCGTTTGCGTCTGCCACCGCCGCGAGGCGGGTGCCATTCATGGCAGTGACCGCCGTAACGTGTCGGGCGCTCACGCGCCCAAGACCGATCACGCCGTAACCAAGCTGGTCCACACTGTTCACCTCAACCAAGGAGTTCGACTGTTCAGAGGCGTCCGTTTCGGCACGAACAGCGGCAATCCCTGCCGGGGACAGACAGGAGGCGTACGTGCTGAGGGCCTCGCGTATGAGCGAGGCCCTCGTACCGAGTTAGGGTACCCCCTCCACAGCAGCAGGTTACAGCATCAGCGGCGCGGCACGCGGACGGTCAACTTCTTCGAGGTCGCCCAGTTGCCAGCGCCGTCATAGCCGATCAGGTAGAGGCGGTACTCGTGGCCATCGCTATCTGATCTGCGACACGACGCCCTCAACCGGAGGTTGATCCCGAAGTTCCCGTCGTCATCCAGCCGCTTGGTGACGTTGTAGGAGCGGATCCAGAAGCAGTATTCGTCCCTGATCACCAGCTTCACAAGCTTGACCCCGGACCAGTCATCGGTGGCGCTGCCGAGCACTCGCACAGGCACATACTGCCAGTTGGCTGGCCGAAGCACATTGGGCGTCGCCGAGCGGATGACCAGGTTGGGGCGCTTCTTGTCGGGATGCCAGCGCGGGCATACAACCTTCACGCTCGCGGGCTCAGCTTCTTGCCCCTGAGTGTCAGTGGCGTGCAGCCAGATCTTGTAGGTGTGCCCGTCGCGGTCATACCGCTTGCGGTAGGCGCGAAGTTTGATCTGTGTTTCGAAGCAACCGTCGTCGCCAATCCGATCGATAATGTCCCGAGTCCCATTGGCCCTGTTATACTCGTCGTCTACGAACAACCAGGCCGCGTCCAACGTGCCGCCAGTCACGACACTACCGCTGATCGTCACTTTGACCCAGTGCCAGTTGGGTGGCCAGAGCAGTTGCGGTGAAGGTGGGTCCAACGCAACGTGAGGCGCGCTGACCTCGCCAACGGGAGCAGCCACGAGCACAGTGGCACTGACGACGGTCGCGAGGTTGCCGGCACCGTCCACGGCATGCAGCGAGATCAGATAGGTGCGTCCATCTGCGTCGTCCGCGTTGCAGACGGCGGCCAGACTCAGGTTGGTGACGAAGGAGCCGTCCTCCTCGAGAAGCGCCGTCACGTCGACTTCGCCATTGAGTTCGTCATACTCGTCCTCAATCACAAGCCAGGCCCGCGCCACACCGGTGCCCTCGTCCACGGCAGTGCCTGCGACAGCGACGGAGGCCGGGGCGGCGCCAGTGGGCGAGACGGTGCGTCCGTCAGGCGGCGTCAGAACCGCAGGAACGGGGGCGTCGAGGCTCACGACCGGCGAGCTCGCGTCTGGTGCAACGTTGACCGTGCAGCTGACGGGATCGGCCAGGTTGCCGTCACCGTCTTGGGCGTGCAGCGAAATCACGTAGCTGCGGCCGTCGGCGTCGCCCGCGTTGCAGG
>JALGSU010000020.1 GCA_029821735.1 Candidatus Zipacnadia bacterium
CATCACTGTCCTGACCATAGATGGTGGGACGCCCCGGACGCGGCGCGTCGGCCAGACCATCGATCCGCTGCCTGGCAAAACGCACTCGCCATTGGCTCACGGTGTTCTTGTGGACGCCCAGAGCTCGGGCAATCGCGGGGTTGGCGGCCCCGTCCGCGGCCATCAGTATGACCCGTGCGCGTGTGACCATGCGCTGCTGAGTGGAACTGGCGCGTACCCAGCTCTCGAGGGTCGCACGTTCGGCATCGGTCAGCTCGATCACAGTCGCTGTTGCTGGCATGGTGTAACCATACATCAACATCCGGAATATGTCTAGTAGGTACTAGTAGGAGTCCTACTTCTGCCAGCCCGCCCGCCAAGTCCAGCGGAAGCCCTCGCGGCGCATCGCCTCCGCGCTATCGATGCCCGTGCGGCGACTGAGAGTCTCCCGGGGCACTCCGCGTCATGAGCACAGTTGCAGGACTGTCCCGACGATGGCGATCGCACTCCACAGACGGACACCCGGGCGTCGCCAGACTGGCTCAAGTGTCCCAGATGGGGCAAAGGCGGGCCTTCGCCTGCGCCACAACAGCCGCAACGCAACCCACATGAGAGTATAGAAGAGGTCGACCGCGAGGAGCCAGAATGCGATGGTGCCGATCCACCCCGAGTCGTCAAGCACCCCACTCCCGCTCGCCATGAAAACTGAGACGATAACCACCATGCAGATAGCCGTCGGGAACAGCCGTCGCCAAATGTTGGTCGGGTCGCGGAGCGTGCGCGTGGCCAACACGCCAGCCGCGCCCAGAGCCGCCCAGTGGTAGAGTAGAACCGGCACGGTGACGCCCGCGTGGAATACGGGGCTCGCAGGCACTGCGTAGTATGCGATCGACCACACGTCGCGCAGCACAAAGCCCCACAGCGCCTGTGCAGCAGCGAACGCGAGCAATCCGTAGCAGACATCTCGCCAATCATCTCGGGTCATTGATCCGGTCTCCATCGGGCGGCGACACAGAGCGGATACAGCACGTAATGCAGCCTGACGAAATGAAGATGGCGCACGGCCACGATCGTGATCGTCAGTGAACGCTATACAATGGTAACCAAGACCGATGCGCCGCGCAATCGTCGGGCGCAATGAAGGTGTGGGGGAGAGGCCCGGCGTCGCGGCGCTACTGCCTCGCCTTTCGGCCTTTCCACCGGGCGATTCGCAGGGCCAGTTTTCCCACCACTATCCCCAACGCGATCCAGCCGAGGAGACCCGTTGCGGGATATAGGAACATGTCGCCGACCCAGGGGCAGAAGACCAGAGCCAGCTCTGCCGGCGCATGGGCAATCGTCAGCAGGAGGTGGGGGAGGCCTGGGGGATCGTAGACGGCAGCTGGCCCACGCAGGGCAAAGAGAGCCGAAGCCGTTGCCACTAGTCCCACGAAGATCAGCACACCGAGGCCGCCGCCAATCCCGGTCCACTCCAACCGCTCCCATTCTGGCCGCGCAGGCATCAAGGCGCCTCCTCTTCATAGAGCGCGTAGCCGGCGTGAGCAGGTCGGTCCCCCCGCAGGAAGAGCAGCAAGTTGATCCCGACCCCATAGACGGTCCCGATCGTCCACCACCAGATGAATGACAGGCCGCAATTGATGGCAACGCTTGGGGGCAGCTCAATACCGACCGAGTGCAGCAGCAGCGATGGCATGTAGGCAACGAGAAAGGCGGGGAAGCCGAGAAGCAGCACGAGGGACCCGTCCCCATCCGCCAGTTGGCTCGACAGCGTCATCACGGCCATGGGGATGGCCAAGCCGAGCCAGACGCCGCAGAATGACCCTATCAGCACTCGCGCCAGGAGCCCGACCATCGGTCTCTCGCCACCAGTCACTCGCCGTGAGATGCTGCCAATCGGCTGTCATAGGAGAAAGCGTTTCGGGGAGAGGGATCAGTTCCCTGCCAACCTACTCGGCAGCCCAGCTGACGTACAACACGGCCGTATCGGCATCATCAAGGTCTATCAGCATCTCGAAACTCTCCCACCGCCAGCCTCCTCTGAGGGTGCGGTCATAGTTTGGCGAGCGCCGCTCGGCTCTGACGGCCATGAAACGACGAGCCGAATCCGGCCGCCACCAACGGGGATATCCCTCGCCTGAATGCACCCCCAGCCTGTCCATCGACGATGTCTGTACATCCGGCGGCAAACTCGAGAGCAGTTCAGGAACGCCCGCGACTGGCATGGCCACCTTGGCCAACAGGCTGTAGCGGAAACCCAGAAACGCCCACGAGTTGAGCACTTGTGCGCCAGACGGGAACTCGACGGCTGTCCATTCGGTCAGCTCATCGAGATCGTGAAGCTCACGACCCTCAAACATCTCCCTGGCCTCGGGATGCCCCCTGAAGATGTACCAGACGCGGATCGATCTCAGGTTGAGAGCAACGGCGAGCCCAAGGCCCACCAGACCTACGATGACTGCCCATATCCATACTCGACGTCTCTGCATCACGTTGATCTCACCTCCCCGCCGCATCATTGCTGGACAGTCGGGTCGTCCTCGTGCACGCTGCTGAGGGACCATTCGTCACCCGACAGCGAGTATACGGCAAACACCCGCTGCTCATTCTCCCCGTCGCGCACCTCGTTCTTCACGTCCCATGCTGGTCCCTCGGTGATCGCCTCGTAGACCCCATCGTCGTCAAGGTCCGCGAATTTCCACCACTCGCTATTGGTGAAAGGCAGACCCCCGCTCTTGCGGTCCGGCCCACCGGGCGCGAACAGGTCGACGATCGCCAAGCTATATTGGTCGGCGCCGGGCGATGTGGTGATGACCTCCCGTCGCCCGTCACCGTCCACATCGAGGAACATCAGCCCGTAGCAGTTGCCGAGGTGCAGGGAGTAGATTAGGTGCGAACCGACTTCGCTGGGATTGTCGTCGGGGCCGAACCACATGATACCATGAAGCTGGCTGCGCATATCGGCGTGGTTGTACACCAGATAGACATCGATCGGGCCCTTGGGCCAGAAGGGGTCGTCGGGGTCGTCGGGGGCGTAGACGCGCGCCGCTACCACTCCCGGCGGCTCGAGGAAGCAGCGCAGGCGAGCCCGCAGGTCGTCATCGTCCTCGATCTGAGGCGGCTCGAGGCTCCTCAGCACATAGACACCCGGCGAGACCTCGTCGCCCCAGTCCTCGACCGCGGGGGGCAGCGGATCGTCCTCGGGCAGCGCAGTCTCGGAGGTGAGGGGCGGGGGCTGCTGGACCGGTTCCTGCCCACGTCCGCCGCCGAAATGCGCGCCCGCGCCGTAACCGACGCCCATAGCAAGCGCTACCGTGCTGATCCAGAGCCAGGCTGGCTGGTGCGTTCTCATTGGTGTTCATCTCCTATCTGAGGGACGCTGCGCTCACGCTGCTCTCGCCGGCAGGCGCGCGAAGCACCAAGAGCATAAGCACCAGCGCCGACGGCAAGCGATACAACGGTCCCGACAAGGTAATACAGCGGCGCGTACGTGAAGAACAGTGGGTCCCGCAGGAAGGAAAGGACTGCGGCGAGGCCCACGTACAACGCCATTCCGGCTGCGCCAGCCACCGCAGCGAACTTCGGGCTGGCATCGCGTTCGCCCCACATCTTGCCCCCCAATATGACCCCGATACCAACGTAGACCGCGTAGGGGAGACCGGAGAGGACCACCTGCCACGCCGCCTCCGGGAGCACTGCGGCCAGGATGAGTGTGAGGGGACGCGAGGCTATGTGCCCCAATAGCAGCCACCCACAATACAGCAGGGCAAAGCGCCCAAGGGTGTGCGGTGTGCCGGGCCTGTTCATGGCTGCTCCTCATATGATTGGCGGAACGATGGGCCTACCTATATTAACGCTGCCCGGATGCCAGCGTTACCGCTCCGCCTGTTGTGGGTGTCCTCATCCGGCTAGGGCCTCATCAGCCAGTCAGCGTCCTCCATGAAGACCCCCACCAGCACTAGCAAAACGCCAGCGGCGGCCGTCACGAGAATCGCGAGAATGGTCTTCTTCCTCAGCGCGATGGCCGACAGGGCCCAAGCTGTGGCTACGACGATCGCCACCCGGCCGCCCACGCCGAACCGATAGGGGGTCCACAACACGATGCTCAGACCGACGTGCGAGGGCAGCACGGCCGGGATCACCCACGGGCCAGTCGCCAACCATCTGTCGCAGGCCAGGCATGCGAGCGTGACCGACGCAGCCACAGCCAGCCACCACCTGCACCCCCAGGCCCATAGCCAGATCAGCAGGAGATACTCGCCAAGCCGCGGTGGGGCAGGGGCCATGGAGGTGCCCTGCCATCGCCAGCACACCAATGTGACCGGGGGCTCGAACACCAGCACATCCGGTGGGACGCCGTCGGCACGATGACCCGGCACCACCCAGACACCGGGTCTCATGAGCAGGCGATCCTGCAGGCTCCGGGCCAAGAGCCAGCGGGGGCGCCCATCGGCGGGTGCCTGGTAGAGCGCGAAGGTGCCCCCGAACACCAGCGACATTACGGGCGCGCCATCCGTGCCATACTCGGCTGCGCTGAGAGCCCCCCACCGAAGAGGCCACTGCAACTCAAGGGGCACCTGTATCCGCGCACGCCGGGGCGCGGTCCGGAGCACCTCGCTCACGGTGACAGCGCGCAACTCATCGATGCGCACATGGCCATCGGCCCGCATCGGCCACCGGCCTGTGTCCGTGTCCCGTGGCCGCACGATGCTGACGTGCACCCAACCCGCTGGAACTCCACTTCCCCCAAAGGCTGGTTCGACCAGCACTACCTCGCCGGTCGGGAGGAACGCGCCCTCCTCAAGGCCGGCTGCGGTTTCCGGGTGGTGCGTAAGCCTGACTGATGGCTGTGCGGCCCGGCCCAGCCAGCAGAGGTTCGCTTCCGAATCGACGGGGGCACCCGCAAGTGGCGCCCACCACACGAAGAGATACGGGGCAGCGCAGGCCAGGAGAATCAGTGTCGCCCATAGCGCAACGAGCGGCCGCTGCCGCGACGGCTGGAACTGGCTATCCATGCCCGCATCCTCCTCCGACGTTGGGGCGAAGGTCGCTCGCACGCCTATCTCCATTAGTGCTGCTCTTCGGCATTCGTCAGGGCTGCAGGGCCGGCTCTGGCAACGCCCATGAGACGCACGCGGTGCCCTGCCAACCCTCATTGGTCAAGGGCACCAGCTCGCGGTCGCGGACCCCGGTCATGTCCTTGGGTATCAGACACCGCGAAGCGCCGATCGCTCCCGACGGGTAGAACACCAAGCGAGTGGCGTCGCCAGAGATCACCAGTAGCGGGCCGCGCTCGGGGATGATGGCACGCGACAGCGGCCTGCCCACGCGACCATGAGACAGCCGCGCGATTGACTGCAGGGCGTGCTCGAACTCGGGTTTCTGGAAATCGCTTGCCGACTGCGGCGGTCGCCCGTGGGCAGCGGCGAAGGTCTCGATCTCGTCAGCCAACCGGGCAGCGTCGTACAGGAGTACTCTTCGGGACATGCGAGCCGTCCACATCACCTCGGGAAAGTAAGAGAAGCTGATGAGCAGCAGGAGAGCGACGCCACCAATGGCGAGCAACGCCAGCAACACGCGTCGCACCTGAAAGTGCTTGCCTATCATCCCGATGCCTCCGTGGACCGACGCCCACCAAGCCTGCGCCAACCGAGAAGCGGGTGCCAACTGTAGCCCTGTTCGTGCATCAGTGTCAGCGGGTCCCAATCAACGTTGGCTGTCGCCCGGCGTCTGGCCTGCATCATGGTCCGGTTCCTCGCACTGTTCTGCCTGTTCTGGCCAAAGTCACTCAGGGGCACGACCCCGACGACGCCAGTGTCGGGATGCCCACCATGCACCACCCGCTGATGACGCAGCCACGAGCGCCATTACAACCAGAGTCACGGCGAGCTTCCTCAGCTCCTCAGCGTCGGAACCCGTGAAGGCTTCCCCACCCCACAGCTTCACCAGACCGATCACCTCGTTGACCAGGGCCAGCAGACCCATGCCAGATAGAGCGGCGAGACCAGCGGGGCCCGGGGCCACCCGATACCGTCGGTACCCGTACACTCCGAACACCGCGGCCACGACGATAGGCAGCACGATCCCCACATCGCCGGCTGCGATGAGCAACACGACGGTATCCCCGCCGCGCGTTCGCTCGAGTATGCGTCCAACAGCCCACCACCAGCAGGCGTAGGCGAGTAGCAGCCATAGCAGGTACTGACCGATCAGTACTGGCCTGAACGCGCTGAATAGCCCTCGCATGTCGCTTGTCAACTCCTCCCCGTCCTTCACACGTATGGCGGCTGTCAGGCGCAATGTCCAGGCTGGCTCACTCCCGTCCTGGATTGCCATGGAACCTGAGGCTGCCTCGCCGCCTTCACTACAGCAGGTCGGGGCTCCTGTATGCAAGCGCTTGGGGAGGCGCTTGGTCCCGGCAGCAAGGCCATGAACGGAACCCAGGGGAGTCCTTCGGGGGAGACCGGGGGACTCCTGCCGCCCTACAAGCGACCACGGCGGCGACTGCTGGGTGCGGACGGTCAGGGCTGGACAGCCGCCAGCAATGGAGAAGCATCTGCGGGCGATGAGGCCCCCGCGGACAATACGAGACAACACCACGGGAAGAATCTTCACCAGCAACTATGAAGAAGTCTTAATGGTACTTTTCGCGTGTCGCAGTAACACTTTATCACCTTCTTGGCCTATAATAGAAGAGGGGACGCGTGCATGGCACACCAGGAGGGCGGAAGATGAGCAGACTATCCTGGCTGATACTCGGGATATGTGTGTTGGCCGGCCTCGCGGTGTGGATGGCGGGGCAACCCAGACACCGCACTCTGGGTCAGGCCATCGCTGCGGGGGATGTTGAGGATGTGGCCAAGCATCTGCGCCGAGGCGCGAACACGAATGCGGCAGACAGCCAAGGCACGACCGCCCTGCACGTGGCGGCCGCCAGAGGCGCGTGCAAGGCTGTCGTCGTGATGCTGCTCGAGCACGGGGCCCGAGTCAATACTAAGGACATCGACGGAGAGACACCACTACACCTCGCGGCCAGCGAAAGCCGCGCTGAGATGGCTGCGCTGCTGCAACAGTCGGGGGCAGAAGTCAATGCCCAGAACAAGCAGCGCCGAACTCCGCTTCATATGGCGGTGATCAGCCGTCATCCCAAGGTCGTGGAAGTGCTCCTCGAGGCCGGTGCGGACGCCACTATCCCCGACGGTAACGGATGGACGCCATTGCACTGGGCCGCGTGGAACGGGGATGCCGAAGTGACGCAGGCGTTGGTCGATTACGGGGCACCGGCGAGTGCTGAGAACAGCGACGGATGGACACCGCTGCACTGTGCCGCGGACGAGGGCCACGGCGAGCTGATCGCGATCCTGATCGAGGGCGGGGCGGTAGTCAGCAAGGTGGATGCGAGCGGGATGACACCACTGCATATCGCGGCCGCCAAGGGCCACTGTGAGATGGCAGAGATGCTGATCGATGCGGGCGCCGATGTCAACGCGCACGGCAGTTACGGCTGGACACCCCTGCATGGCGCCGAGCAGAGCGGCGAAGTCGAGGTGGCCGCCCTGCTGCGGGCACGCGGGGCCTTGGAGTGAAGCAGTAGTAGAAGCAGCAGCAACAGCGAACAGCAGCAACGACAACACACGAGGCATGCCCCATGGACAACCTCTGGGTCGCCGCGGGCGTGGCGGCAGTAGCACTGCTAGGCCTGATACTCTTGTATCCGGCTATCAAGCGTATCGCAGACCTCACCGTCCGAGACGGACTCGGCGACACTTCACTTCACCTGGCGGCGTGGGACGGTGACCACACCGTCGTCGAACTCTTGCTGGCGCGCGGGGCCAGAGTCAACACCACCGACAGGCTAGGCGAAACGCCACTGCACCTCGCGGCCATCGGCGACCACCGCGTGGTGGCAGAACTGCTGGCGGATCACAGACCGAAAGCCCGGACCTCAAAGGCCGACAAGCCCGCTGCCGACGCCCCTCTCCCCGTGCGCGCTCATCCCGAGGTCGCCGAAGCACTTCTGGAACGCCGAGCCGTAGTGAATAGCCGTGGCAACGACGGGTGGGCGCCACTGCTGCCCGACGTGCACTACGGCCCCGGCGAGATGATGGAAGCTTTGTGGGCGGGTGCGGGGGACACCAGCGGAGAGGACATCGACAGCCGCAACCCGCTGGACTGGGCCGGCCAGAAGGCGCACCGCGAAGTGGTCGTCCAACTCCTCCAGAACCTTGCAGAAGCCAACGTCAAGAATAGCAGCGGACAGGTCCGACTGCATCTGGCTGCCCAGGAGGGCATCCGCGATATCGCGGTCGAACTACTCCGTGGACACGCCCCGGCGTCCGATTCTCGAGGAGAGCTTGACCAAGCCGCCGACACTTCCGCAGCAGCGGATGACAGCCGAACGTCCGTCGTGGCACTGCTGCTGGAGCGGGGAGCGCGCGTCGACGCCATAGACCGATACGGGCGGACGCCGCTGTACAGAGCCGCCTGGGCCGGCCGGCGAGACCTGGTCGGAATGCTGCTCGAGCATGGGGCTGATGTCACCGCGCGCGATCGGGACGGCCGTACCCCGCTGCACCGAGCCGCAATCGGCGGGCACCCCGAAGTAGCACAACTGCTGCTCGAACACGGAGCGCAAGTCAACGCGCCCGACAACTACGGATGCACACCACTTTACCGAGCCGCCTGGGCCGGGCATCCGGCAATGGTAGCGACACTCCTCAAGCACCACGCCGACGCCAATGCGCAGGACAACGAGGGCCGGACGCCGCTGCACAGAGCCGCCATCGGCAGCCACCCGGAAGTCGCCAGAATACTGCTCGACCACGACGCCGACACCAACGTCCGCGACAGCGACGGATGGACCCCGCTGCACGTGGCCGCGTGGGAACGCCACAGCGAAGTGGCCAGACTGCTCCTCGAACATGCCGCAGAAGTCGGCGCTAAAGACCACGCCCATCGCACGCCGCTGCACTGGGCCGCCATCGGCGGACACCCGCAGGTGGCCGAACTGCTCATCGACAGCGGCGCCGACATCAACGCCGAAGACAGCGAAGAGATGACCCCGCTGCGCTGCGCCGCACGATACGGGCACTACCGGGTCGCCGAGTTGCTCATCGAGCACGGCGCCGATACCAGCTCCGCCGACAGCACGGGGCGAACACCACTGCGCTGGGCCACCGAACAAAACCACGATGACATCGTGGAACTGCTCCATGAGTGGGGCGCGAGAGAATAGCGCAGCGGCCCGCACTAACTGTTGCCCGTGTTCACCACGATGCTCTCGCCAATCACCGCCGAGGACTCATCACAGGACAGGAACACCGCGATACTGGCGATCTCGTCGGGTCGAGTCAGTCGCCCAAGAGGCAGGCGCGCGTTCTCGAGCGGATCCCCCGGATGCCAGTTGCTCATCTCCGTGGCCACCGGGCCGGGCGCTATCGCGTTCAGTCGCACACCCTTGGGCGCAAGCTCTTTGCCGAGGCCGCGCGTCAGCCCAATGACGCCCCACTTCGAGATGCCGTAGGGCGTGGGCGCGGCGCGGTAGCCGTAGTCGGACGCGATGTTCACGATTACCCCGCCACCAGATTCCCCGAGTAACTCGCCCGCTGCCTGGCAGATGAAGTACACTCCGCGCAAGTTGGTATCGAGCACGTAGTCCCAGTTATCGACCGGCGACAGGTCAGGATCGCGCAACACCCCCGCGTTGTTAATCACGATGTCGAGGCCGCCGAGCGAATCGCGCGCTGCCACCAGACGCTCGGACGCACTCGCCGCGTCGCGCACATCCCACTGCATCGGCACCGCGCGTCGGCCCAACGCCTCGACTTCCGCGACCGTGTCCGCGAGCGACTGCAGCGCGCGGGCGGTCACCGCGACGTCCGCTCCCTCACGCGCGAAAGCCACCGCGATCGCCCGACCAATACCGCGGCTGCCGCCAGTTATGACCGCCTTCATGCCCTTCAGACGCATCATCAGGGATCCCTCGCTTAGTCCGGCATGGTGAAATTGTGCTGCGGGTCATAGCCAAGAAGGCGGCGCGCCTTCAGGGTGCTGTGCCACTCCTGCTGCGCGTGGATGGTCAGTGTCCCGGCGTCGAGCAGGTCGCGAATGCCCGGATAGAAGCGCTCGAGTGTGCCCACCGGGTTGGCGAAGTAGGTCAGAGCGTCGACGCCACACAGCGGTGACTCGGCGGTCACGAGAATGGCCTCGAAGCGCAGGTCTGCGGGGGCTTCCACCGCCAACGCATGTGCCTGCGCGACATCCCGCACGTCAACGCCGAAGAACACCTTCGTGAACTGTCGATCGAGCGGCGCGTCCACCGGCGCGATCCACCCCGGTCGCAGGCAGATTACGCTCGTTCCCTGCACCTGCGATGCATACATGCACAAGTTTTCCCCCAGTTTCTTGCTCAAACCGTACACGTCCATGGGCTCCCGCGACAGATCCTCGTCGATGGGGAAGTAGGGGACGGGCGTCGGGTAGCGACCTGTCGCGTGAATGGACGACGTGAAAACTACTCGCGGGACGCCTGCGGCCGCGGCGCCTTCGAGGACGTTGCGAGTGCCGACGACGTTGAGCTGGAAAAGCGCGTCATCGCCGACCGCTTGCCAGGCTGCACCATGGATCCCCGCCACGTGGATGATCGCGTCGCGGCCCTGACAGGCCTCGCGCACCAGGTCGGGGTCGCACAGGTCGCCCTCGATGCAGGGCAGCCCGTCGCCAGGGTCGGTCAGGTCCAGGTGGGTCACGTCGTGGCGGTCGCGCAGCAGCGGGACCAATGTGCTGCCAACCAGCCCGCTCCCACCAGTCAAGAGGATGCGTAGCGGCTTTGTGCCCATGATCTCATCTCCAGATGCGACGTGAGCGATAGCGCGCAGATGCGTCACCCGCGAGAAACCGTGACCGGCAGGGCGCCGGGGCAGGAGCGCTTGCCCAGCACGGCCTCCGCCGCTGCAGCCAGATTGAAGTCGTCGCTGCCATAGCCAATGACAACCGGGACGTCGGCAGGCAGGTCCGAGAGTGCGTAGGGGGACTCGAAGAGCATCATCACGCGCAGCTTGCCCGATGACCACGTATCATCCCAGAGCTGCTTCTGGCCAACCGGCAAGCGCACGCCGCTCCCCTTGTAGGACTGGATGTGCGCGACGGTCGCGCCAACAACCGCGGTGGCGTCGGCGATGCGCGCCTGCACGCGGGCGAGATCGTCAGCATCGGGGTCCTCGTCGCAAAGCACCACTTCGCAGGGAAGGTGCGCGTGCATGATCTCTGCCAGCGGGTGGGCGCCCTCGAGCGCGCTGCCTTCCTTCTCCTCGGCAATGCTCACGCCATAGCGCTGCAGGTCATCGAGGATCACCACCAGCGGACAGTCGCCGAGGTCGGGCCCGGCCTCCGGGAGGGTGCCCGACAGTGTGATTGAGGCCTCGGCGAGGCGCTGGCCGATGTCATCAAGTATGGCGCGAATCTCGGCATCTGAGGGCAGAGGCGGCAGGCTGCGGAGGCGCAACTTCAGGTCGAGCACGCGCGCGACGGCGTCGCGCAGGCGCGCCTCGGGCACCCGCCCGTCCATGCAGGCCGCGACGACGGCCTCCACGCTGTCGACCGGGGAGCGCTTGTAGTCGACCAATACCTGGTCGTGACCGGCAGCGAGCGCCATCCAGGCTGCCTCGGCTGAGTCCATCGTCAGACGCAGGCCTTCCATGCCCAGCGAATCGGTGAAGAGGCAGCCATCGTAACCGAGCTGCTCGCGCAGTACGCCAGTGATCAGGGCGTGGCTGACCGTCGCGCAGTTCTCGGGGTCGACCGCGGGGACGAGCAGGTGAGCGGTCATCGCGCTCTCGAGCCCCGCCTGGCGCGCTACACGGTAGGGCAACCAGTCGATGGTCTCGAGGCGCTCGCGGGTGACCTGCAGAGTCGGCAGCGCGATGTGACTGTCCACCGCCACATCACCGTGGCCCGGCCAGTGCTTCGCGCACGGATGGAGCCCTGACCGCAGGAACCCGCGCGTCATTGCAGCGCCCAGACGACCAATCTGCTCTGCGTTCTCGCCAAAGGCGCGTACATTAATGATGGGATTGTCCGGATTTGTGTTCACATCGAGGACCGGGCTCCAAGTGGTGTCAACACCCAGGCGGCGCCCCTCCAAGCCCACTGCATAGCCCCAGTCATCCGCCAAACCCTCGTCGTCCGTCGCACCAATGGCCATCAGGGGCCCGATCTGCGTGCCATCAGCAGCGAACGGGCTCGCAGTCTCCATATCAGTCTGCAGCAACATCTGCGAGGGGCAAATCTCGCGCAGGTGCGCCGCGCGCTCGCGGATGTCAGTTCCACCCACCTGAGAGTTCACCACCGCGCCCGTCGCCACCAGTCGATCGTCGTCCTCGCGCCACTGCGCGTTGTTGCGCAACACCAACACCTCGGCCACCAACTCACGCACCTCGCGCTCGGTCATCACCAAACACATCCTCTCAAGCGACCAGCAAAGTGGGCGATGGCGTGCCCGGCGTCACGATTCGGGGCGGGAATGCGAGGCGCAGGCGTGGTGCATAATCAGGTCCTCGAGGCCGGCTGAACAAGGGGAGGAGTCCAAGAACCTGCGGGAGAAGTTATGCACATCGGCAATGTTTTCCACATTGGGGAGCGTTTGGGCCGTCGGATCGAGCCTGGGCCGAGATGGTGGCCGCGAGAGGCGGCACGATACCGTCACAGAAAAGTAGCCGTTTACGCGTCAAGCAGGTGGGTTTGTCTTGGATGAGCCGTGGGAAGTCGTCGGAAAAAGAATCGGCGAAGGGTCTTGCCTCCGAAACGGCGTTCTGCTATACTGACGACGTGGAGGGAGGGACAAGCAGGTTTTCCACAAGTGTTGATAAGTATGTGGAAAACCTCCTCTCCGCAACAAAGCCACGGTCTCTCGATATCTTGACAGCACAATAGTCGTTCACAGTTTTCCACACAGCAGACCTCGCAGAATACTTCGCAGCAGACTCAGATGTGTGGTACTAGCGGCAGTACACGGCTGTTGATACGGATGCCCGTAAGGGCAGCCGACGGCCATCGACTGTGGTCGGGTATCGGTAGCGATTCACGCACACCAAGCACCCAGGCGGGTTTACGCAAACGTTCTCGCGTCAGGCTCAGGGAATCTCTGGCATAGCGGGGCGCACTAACTTCGCCGATCGAAGGACGGGTTACGCAATGGCCAGCGACTCACGCGGATCGGGCGAGCAACTGTGGTCAAACGCACTGCCGCTGCTAGCTGATCGAGTCAGCCCCGCCACGTATGATGGATTCCTCACGCGAGCAGTCCCGTTGGGTTACGAGGGCGGACAACTGCGCGTGGGCGTGGCCAGCGACTTTGCGCGTGACTGGCTGGAGCGACATCATCGCGATGTGGTGGGGGAGGCGCTGGGCGAGGTCGCAGATGGTGCGGTGAGCGTGCGCTTTGAGGTCGTGCCGCTGCAAGCCCCCGAGCAGCCCATACCGAACACGACACCGACCCCGGCGCCGACTGGTGTGCCTGCCATGGCGCCGCCGCCTGTGGCCGAACCCATGCGTGCGCCAGCGATGCCGATGGCACCAGACGCGACAGGTGAGCTGCGGCCGTCGCCACTGAACCCCAAGTACACCTTCGAGGACTTCGTGGTCGCGGACTGCAACCGGTTCGCGCATGCGGCGGCGCTGCAGGTGGCGAAGTCGCCGGGCGATGCGTATAACCCACTGTTTATCCACAGCTCGTCTGGCCTGGGCAAAACCCACCTGGTCCAGGCGATCGGACACCGCATCCTGTCGACGCGACCGGACATTCGCGTTGTGTATATCTCGGCTGAAGCTTTCGTCAACCACATGATCTCGTGTGTGCGTGACAACACAATCGACCGCTTCCGGCGCAGCTACCGGGCGGTGGACGTGTGGCTGGTGGACGACATCCAGTTCATCGCGGCGATTGAGGGCCCGGCGTCGGAAGAGGAGTTCTTCCACACCTTCAACACGCTGTATGACTCAAACCGGCAGGTGGTTATCGCGTCGGACTGTCCGCCGCGGCACCTGCAACTGATGAACGAGCGGCTGCGCTCCCGGCTGGAGATGGGGATCGTGGCGGACCTGCGGGTTCCGGATCCGGAGACGCGAGTGGCGATCCTCGAAAAGAAGGCGATCGCCGAGGGCGTACCGATCAGCCGGGATCTGCTGGAGTTCGTGGCGTCGAAGATTGAGAGCAATATCCGGGTGCTCGAGGGCGCGCTGCTGAAGATCTGCGCCTACGCCTCGCTCAACGACGTCGAGATCACACGCAGCACCGTCGAAGACATCATCGGCGACTACTCGACCCAGACAATCGACCGGCGAGTGGCGGCGGCGGACATCGTGAAGCTGGTGGCGTCAGAGCTCGGGGTGCCGGCGGAGGATATCGTCAGCAAGAAGCGCAGCGCGGACATCGCGTGGGCGCGGCAGGTGGCGATCTACCTGGCGCGCGAGCTGACCGACAGTTCGCTGGCGCGTATCGGCGAGTTCTTCAGCGGGCGGGATCATTCGACCGTGCTGCACTCATATAACAAAGTCGCCGACCAGATGGAGCAGGACCAGCAGACGCTGTGGCTGATCAACGAAGTGAGGCGACAGGCGAGAGACATCAGCGGCGCGGACCCGATGGGTCGGCGCCGCGCTGGGTTCTGGTCAGAACGGCGGTTCCCAACCGATCACGCGGTATTCCCCGTCGATCTGCTTGAGGAAGAGCAGCGTCGCCGCGTCCTGCGTCTCGCCATCGGTCTGGGTGACAGTCATTCGCCCGAAGACGGCGATGCCCGGCTCGTCGGTGGGCTCATCGCGGAATGTGATCCAGCCCTCGCCCGCAGGCAGGCCCGTGCGCTCGATGGACCAGCGGCTTGCCACGGACCCCGGCGGCTTCGCCGTCGCCACAGCGTAGTCCACACGCACCTCGCACGTCTGGTAGCGCCCGCGGCGACGCTCCACGTCGTGACGCCAGTGTTCGGCCATTCGCTCGGGCGTGAACTTCCCCTTGACGCCATAGTCCGTGATGCCCGCGAAGTCGTAGTGCTCAGCGAAGGCGTCGAAGTCCCCGCGCGCCCAGCCGCCGATGGTGTCGCGCACGACGCCGGTGAGCCGCTCGCGCTCGGCCTCGCTCATGTGTTCCCAGACCGGGTCGACCATGTCGCCCTCGTAGGTGCCACCGTGCATCGCCACCATCGTGCCCTCGGGGATGATAGTCAGCGCGGACGAAGGTGGCGCCACGTCGTAGCGGATGGGGTAGATGTCAGCAGTCTGGCTTCTGGATCCGTCGGGCATGGTCCAACTCATGGTGACGCGCAGGACGCGGTCGCCTGCGGGCTCCAGGTGGACGGTCGCTTCCACATCGTGCAAATGCTTATACTTATGCCAGTGCGCGGCGAGTGGTTTGCTTTGGGTTTTCAGAGTGATGACGCGTGCCCGGTTGCCATCGAGCTCGCCCCAGGCCTCGCTGGCCTCCACCAGCTCGTCGCCGTTGGCGAGCGCCGCGGCCGCATGCGGGACGCCCGCCTGGTCTGCGGCGGCGTCGTCCTCACGCTGACGCAACTCCGCCCACTGAGCGCCCCGCCCGCTGCCCAGCCAGCCAACGCCGTATTCACCGGTCTCGTCACGCGTCCAGTAGATCTGCCCTCCCGCGCGATGTACGACCGCCCAGTGAGCAGTCTCCTCATAGAAGCACCGTTCGCCAAGCGCCACGATTCCCGGCGAGACACCAGCTCACCATCAACGTACATGCGGCAGACGCAGTAATTCGGCTCCACCGCCAGGGCCGCCTCGACGCGGGCGAGGAGGGACTGCTTGTCGGGGGGCCGGGTGGTCATCCAGAGCGCGGACGCGACCATGAGCGAGACGGCAGCCGCGCGCACTGCCCAGCGGACGCGAAGCTCACGCACGCGCGATCGCGGACGGAGACGCGCCAACGCTGCGGCGACGAGGTCAGCGCTCGGCTCGGCCGCCGGGGGGCAGGCGTGGGACAGCGCGTGAGTCTGTTCGCTGAAGGCGCGCCACTGCCGGGCGCAGTCGGAGCAGCCGGCCAGGTGCCGGTCAAGGTCGGAGTGTTGTCGCTCGCCGATGTCGCCGGCCAGCGCCATCGCCATCAGCCGCTGAATCTGCGTGCATCTCATCGTTCGTCCTCCTCTGTCAGGTCTCGCCTGAGGAGCTCGATGCCATGGTAAAGCCGGGTCCAGACCGTGCCCTGACGCCAGCCCAGGACTTGGGCTATCTCAGCGCCGGACATGCCCTCCCAGAAGCGCAGGACCACCGGAGCGCGGAGCTTCAGGGGCAGGTGAGCGACCGCCGCTCGCACCGCCAGCACCTCGGCCAGTTCGGGATCGGGCGCGGGCGGGCCGGGCGGGGTGGAGGCGAAGGTGTCCTCGACCCCACGGCGGCGCATCAGCTTCATCGCCTTGTGCAGCGCGATGCGGGTGAGCCAGGTGCGCAGGGAACTGTCGCCCCGGAAGCGACCGAGTTGCTCCCAGGCGGCCACCAGGGCGTCCTGTACGATGTCCTCAGCGTCCTCGGGAGTGGGCACCAGACGGGCGGTCACTCGCAGGAGGTGGGCCTGATGGCAGCGCGCCAGGGCCGCGAAGGCAGCGGTGTCGCCGCTGCGCGCGCGCTCCAGGAGAGCGTGCTCGGGCTGGTCATCAGTGGCCCGGCGTGTCTCGACCGCTTCGTTCATGTGATCAACCCCGCGCGCGATCCGCGTCCCTCCATTTCCATAGTCCCTCGGCGACGCTGGTTTTCTCTACGATTGCCTGTCGATGGCGCGATTTCCTGCGCGGCGCAGACGTGTTGGCGGGAGTCTAGAACGAGTCTAGACTACTTCAAGACAACTTCCGAGGGCCCCGCGACTGTGGACAGTGTGGAAGACCGGCGATGGTTCTCCGCCAAGTTGCCTTCAGCGAAAAGCCTGGACAGCACTGGGCGGAGCGAGCTTTTCCACCGTTTGCACGTGCGTAGTAGTAGGAGTAGTAGGTACTTAAATAGCCCTGAACGTACTACTACTAGCGTTCATAAGTGGGGAAAGCGTGGATGCGACAGCAACAGCCAACGACCCAATGGCTGACGGAAGGTCGAAGGTTGTCTGAAAGCAATATGTGGTATGACTCATGTGACGGGGACCACGACGGTCGCTGAATGAAGGCGGGGACGAAGACGATGGTGCCGATGCGGGATCAGGGCGAAGCGGCGAGATGGCCTGAAGATGATGAACCCCCGAGCAAGCTGGGACGGGTATGGCGCAGAAGCAGCGCCTTGCGGTGGACCGTCTACCTGCTGCTGATCTTCGTGGTGCCGCAGACCTGTCTATGGGTGACGGTCGACACGATCAACCGAGGCAAGGTCGAGCGGAAGCTGCAGGCGGTCCGCGATGCGGGCGATCCGGTGACGCTGGCCGAAGCCGTGCCTGCGGCTGTCCCGGACGAGCAGAACGCCGCCATCCTCTATCAGCAAGTCTTCCGAGTGGACTTCGAAAACTTCAGCCACAGCAAGGATTCTCTGCTCAAGGCCACTGGGCATAGCGAGCTCATTGAGCGCGAGTTCTGCAAGGATGGGTCGAACGCCGATCAAGCTCGATTAGTGCTGAACGATCCGGCGGTGATCAGCATACTCGAGACGCTGGAAGAAGCGTCAAAGCGGCCGGACTGCGTCTTCGCCGTACGCTGGGAGAAAGGAGCTGGAGCATTGTTCCCACACTTGGCACGGCTGCGTCAGGCTGCCCGATGGCTGTCCGCGAAGGCCCGGCTGTGCGCGATGGATGGTGACCCGGATGAGGCTTTGCGCTGGCTCCAAGTGGTCTTCAGGACGGCGGATCATGCTGCCAGCGAACCCACTACGATTGCTCAGCTTGTCGCGTTTGCGCTCCAGCGAATGGGTTTGAGGGAACTTGAGCGGACGCTCTCGGAGGCGACGCCGTTAGCTGAAGCGACGCGGGATATGCTCGACTGCTTGGAGAGTCTGGATGTGAAGGAGCGGTTCAACCAGTCGCTGCGCGGCCAGCGAGCCATGAACCTGTACATCTACTCGCAACTTCGGCATCCTCGCCGCGGGTATGACTGGGTGGCGGAGTCCGACCTACTATCAACGGAGGGCTTGATCTATGGCTATCGGTTCGGGGTCCTTCGTCCGTTCTACAACGCCGACCGAAGTAAGTATCTAACGGCCACGAAAGAAGCTATCGCGCGATCTGCGCTGGTGCCGGCGCCGCCCAAACCTCCGGCTGCGCCTCGACGGCAAGGCCGGTTCGACCTTGGCCTGAACCTGTATCAAGTCGTGGACCTATTCGGTACCTCGGACCGCGAGTTCGACAAGCGCGATACCGCGATCATGGAGAACTGCATTGGCCGCGTGGCGCTCGCGTTGACACTCTACGAGATCGAGCATGGGGAATACCCGGCGACGTTGGACGAGTTGCAGGCGACCCTAGACTGGAAGCTGCCACAGGATTTCTTCGCGGGTGCGCCGATGACATATCAACGGCAGCCGGATGGGTTCCTGCTCTATAGCTTCGGGGTCGATCGCGATGACGACCGGGGAGCATCGCGGGACGCTCCCGGACGATATGCGGAGGACTGCGATCTGGTGTGGCAGCTGCCGGTGCCGCCACCGCCAGCACCGTGAAGCGGGAAGAGTGACGCCGCGAGCGGCGAGCAGTTGAGCGGACGCCACCGCGCATCACAATAGCAGCCCGATGATTCTCACGGCATGGAGGAGGGGGAGGGGGAGCCGTGGAATAACAGACGGTAAGAGCTAGACAGGGATGTCAGCCGTCAGGCGAAGGTTCTCGCAGTAGCGTCCAAGGAGGCTGCGGCAATGCTGAAAGTCACGTGCCCGCAAGCTGAGCTGTACTCCCGCATCCAGACCGTGTCGCATGGCGTGTCCGGGCGGAGCACCCAGCCAGTGCAGAATAATATCTACCTCGAAAGCGTCGGCGGGAAGCTTCGGCTGGTGGCGACGGACCTCGAGTTCATCAGCCTGGAAGCCACCATCGACGCGACAAACGCCGAGGACGGCGCAGTCACTGTGCCCGCGCGGCTGATCACCGACGTGGTCGGCGCTGCGGGCGGCGACGAAGTAACGCTCGAAGCCGATGAGCGCAACACGCTCACCATCACGTCGGCGAACTCGCGATGGGAAATCCGCGGGATGTCGGCAGCGGACTTCGAGATGCTCCCCGAACTGGTCGACGCTGCGGAGTTCGAGCTACCGCAAAGCGCGCTGCACAGCATCCTGGCGCAGACGGCCTTTGCCACCTCGCAGGATGAGACGCGACCGATTCTCACCGGCGCACTGTTCAAGATCGAGCCAGGTGGGATCGAAGTGGTAGCCACCGATACCTACCGGCTGGCGCTGCGCAAGATGACCGCTGAAATACCCGTCGAGCAGGAGCGAACAGCGATCATCTCCGCACGCGCGCTCAACGAGATCCGCCGGATCATGCACGCGGACTCCGATGAGCCTGTGAAGATGGCCCTGACCGACAGTCAGGTGAACTTCGTCGCGGGCAACGTGACCGTGGGCTCGCGGCTGATCGAGGGGCAGTTCCCGAACTACGAGAAAGTGCTGCCCGATGCGACCGACCGGCAGTTCACGGTGCTCTCGGACGACTTGGCTGAGGCGCTGCGCCGCACCTTGATCGTCGCGCGCGAGGACGCCTATCGCGTGGTCATCGCCGGCGACGAAGACGCCATCCGCATCACGGCGGACTCGCAGGACGTTGGCCATGCCGACGAGCGCGTGCCGGCGAAGCTCGAGGGCGAGAAGCCCGAGATCGCGTTCAACGCGCGCTATCTGCTTGAGGCCCTCGAGGCCATCCCGGAGGACGAAGTGGTTATCGAACTGTCGCAGCCACTCGCACCGGGAACGCTCAAGCCAGTGGGCTCCGAGGACTATCTCTATGTGATCATGCCAATGCAGATCATGTAGGCGCCGGACCTGCACAACAGCTACGATTGATACGACACCGGGCACAGGCGCTCAGCGCCTGTGCCCGGATTGGTTAACCTGAATGATGTGAGACGTCAGGAGACAAGGCGTGTATCTCAAGGCCCTGAGGCTGGAGAATTTTCGATGCTACGAAACGGCGGAATTCGAACTCCCGCCGGGACTGACCGTCGTGCTTGGCCCCAACGCCTCCGGGAAGACAACGCTGCTCGAAGCGCTGTATCTGCTCGCCACCACCACCTCGCCGCGAGCCACTAACCCTCGACAACTCATCCGCCAGGGCGAGAGCTGGGCACGGGTGACGGGGACCTTCGACCGCAACGGCAGCCCGACGACCATCAGCGTGAGCCTCGGCGACGCCGCCGAAGGAAGCTCCGGCAAGAGCGTGAGCATCGACGGCCGCATGCTGGCCTCAGCGCGCGAGGCCGTCGGGCGCGTGCAGGTCGCATTGTTCTGGGTGGGCGACCTCGAAGTGGTGAAGGGCGCACCCGCCGACCGTCGACGGTTCCTCAACACCGCGATCGGGCAACTCAGCCACCGGCACCTCGACGACCTGGCGCGATACCGCCGAGCACTGCGGCAACGCAACGAAGTGCTGCGGACCATCTCCGACGGACGACCAAATGGGCAGGAGCTCGGCCCGTGGACGCGCGCACTGGTCGAGGCGGGCAGCGCTATCACCGTCGACCGCGCCGAGTACACGCAAGCCCTCGCAGCCGAGGCGATACCGCTGCACGCACAAGTCGGTGGGGGCGCCGAAGAGCTGAGCGTCCAGTACCGGCCGGCCGTCAGCGCTGATGGCGACCCATCAGAAGAGGTCATCGCCAACGCGTTCTACGAGGCCCTCGAGGCGCGACATAGCGACGAAATCGCGCGCGGGACAACGCTCGTCGGACCACACCGCGATGATCTGAAGCTGCGCGTGGGAACGATCGACCTGCGCCGCTACGGCTCGCAAGGCCAGCAGCGCACCGCCGCACTGGCACTGACCCTCGCGCAAGCCCGCGTCGCCCGCGCGCGCGCCGAGACCGACCCGATCCTGCTGCTCGACGACTGCCTCTCCGAACTCGACACCGAGCGCGCCGGCGCAATGCTGGACCTGTCCGCCGAACACGAGCAGATGATTGTGACCAGCGCGTGCTGCCCCGACCCGCTGGGCGAACGGCTGGCATCCGCAAACGTGGTCGCGACGGGCGATTGCCCGATGCCGTGATGGAGGTAGGACGATGGGTGGGCTGAACTTCATCGCCGTGGTCGTCGGTGTGATGGCGATCGTGGCGCTGGCGATGTCGGCGAGCGCTCAAGACGATGGGCCGCCACCGGGCAAACCCGTCATCGGTGATGCTGCCGGGTCGGAGTGGGGCACCGATTACTACGCACAGGGCGGCGTGGTCGTCGACGGGGTGGCGTGGTTCACCGCCGACCAGACGTACTCCAAACACTGGAAAGCTGACAAGTTCCCCTTCATGACTTCCTTCGGGCTCGACGACTTCCGGCGCGTCCGGACCTACGCGTTCGCGGATACCTACGACTCGACCCCGCTGGTCATCGAGCGCCTTGACGGGCGCTGGCTGGTCCTGGGGCATGAGTACAAGCGCGAGCGGACCGTGGCCATGGACCGCGACAGCGGCGAGGTCGTGTGGGTCAGCGCTGCGAACCAGCCGGGCGCCTACTTCTTCGGGTACTCCTACTACGTGCGCGGCGACGGTTCGAAGCTGGTGCTGGTGGCGAGCACCAACGGTCTGCACGCGATTTCGGGCGAGACGGGCGAAGAGGTCTGGTGGCTGGAGAACACGACCACGGGTGGCGTGACGCCATGCGTGGACCAGGCCGGGGGAGTGCTTTACTACCAGCGCGACGGTGAGATCATGAAGGTGCGGGCCAGCGACGGCGAGGTGCTGGCGTCGACCGCAGTGGCTCACCCGTGCGTGACGGTGTCGTGGAACACGGTGCTGGTGGACGATGAGCACGGTCCGCTGATCGCGACCTACTGGATGGGATTCCAGGGCGGGCGCGGCGAGAAGGGCATGCAGTGGAACGCCGCGCTGCGCGTGTATGACGAGGACCTGAATATGGTGTGGGAGCGCTGCTGTCTGCCCGGGCCGAAGAAGTCGACCGTGACCTACGCGGACGGGAAGCTGGTCACCGGAACCGGCGGACATTGGGCCGGGCGCTACGAGGGCGAAGCGTGGAAGTATCTGGTGGCGTACGAGGTCGGCAGCGGCGATGAGGCATGGCGGTGCGATCTGCGGGACTACGACTTCACCTTCATCATGAACGCGCCCTACGCCTACGGGTCTTTCTACGCTGAGGCGGACGGCAAGAGCGCGAAGCTCTTCCGCGTCGACGGGGGGACCGGCGAGCTGGTGGATGTGGTTGACTATGGGACATCGCTGGCGTCATGCGCGCAGCCAATCATCGCCCGCGGGCTGATGCTCTCGGGCGATCTGGGACGCGACGGAGTAGCGGTCACGCGGTTGGCGGAGGGCTGCACAGCGGACTGGCCGGGGCCGTTCGGCGACCCGCAGACGAACGCCTACGCGCTGGCAGATGAGCCGGGGGCGACGCCGGTGGCGATGGTGGAAGTGAAGCCGGGCGGCGGCGAGTAGGCGGGGCCGATCTGGCAGAGAGAGGGTGGCGGGATATGCGCAGGTGGATGGTGACGGTCGGGGCAGCGCTGATCGTGAGTGTGCTGACGGGCTATGCCCAGGAGGCGACGGTTGCGAGGTCGGGCGCTGGGAGCCTGCAGGAGATCAACGGCTACCTGGTATTGAGCGTGAAGGGATCGCCGGCGGAGATGGGCCAGCAGCACGGCGAACTGCTCGGCGAGACCGTCCGGCGCGTGGTGGCGGACGTGATCGTCGAGGGCGAAGGCCGATACGACCTTGAGGGACTTCTGGCCGGCGCGATGGCAATGGAGCAGCATCTGCCGGCGGCGATTCGCGAGGAGTTGCGCGCGCTGGCCGACGCCGCGGGAGTGGAATACAACAAGCTCGTGGCGCTACAACTGTTCGGGGACGTGCGGCGCGGGCAGATGTGCACCGGTTTCGCCGCCTTCGGGCCGGCCACGCTGACCGGTGAGATGGTTTGCGGGCGGAACATGGACTACTGGGACCACGGGGCGAGCGAGTACGCGGCGGTGCTCGTGCACTACCAGCCCGCCAACGGCTATGACTTCCTGACCTGTTCGTGGGCGGGCATCATCAACGGCTGGACCACCCTCAACGAACGCGGGATCGTGTGTTCGAATAACTCCGCATACGGTGCCAGCGATAGCGTTGAGGGCCTGTCCACCTGCTTCATGGTGCGCAAGGTCGCGCAGTTCGCGGGGAGCGTCGCCGCGGGCATCGAGATAGTGCGCACCACGCCGCGGGCCTGCGGCACAAACCTGCTGATCGCGGGTGGCGACCCCGCTGGCGCCGCGATCGTGGAGTTCGATCACGAGCAGGTCATCGCACGGATGGCAACCGACGGCTACGTCGCCGCTGACAACTCATTCCAGGCCATCGGGCGAGGCAACTACAATCCGGACGAGCCGCCCGAGCCGTCGGAGTGGTCACGGGCAGGCACGCTGATCGGGCTCATCCAGGATAACTACGGCCAGATCGACCGGACGATGAACTTCGCCGCCGCGCCGGGCGTGCCAATCCGGTCGATGAACGTCTCCATGGGCGTGTCACCCGCTGCCGATCAACCATACCGGGGCTTTCAGCTCACGCCGGCCGGGATCGTCGGGGTGGGCGTACACGGGGAGTGAGCCGCGGGCAGCAGACACGACACGGGCGCGACCAGGTGATGGCCGCGCCATGCTCGTCAGGCACATCACACTCGACTGCCATGATGCGCACGTTCGTCATCTTGATCCTGGTGACGACCCCGCCCACGCGCATGGCCAGTTCGGCATCCTTGAATCCTTGAAGAACTCACCCTTACAGCATGCCAGGCGGAGACGTGGCGAAGCTTGGTCGATGCCCTTGGTCACGATCAGCGGGCTGATGTTCACGCGCTTGTTCCCAGGCCCGGCCTCGATCGAGAACGCGTGGTGGGAAACATCCATCCACCCCTTGAACTCGGCGGCAGTCGCGCCGCCTATCACCTGGTCGATACGCAACCACGCCTCCATTGGCGCGCCGCTGCCGGGGGGCAAGTGACCCGCGCCCGGTGAAACGCTGGGGCCCGTGCCGGCACCACCACCCCCGCCACCGGCTGGTTGGGTCATCCCGGCCGGCTGGGGCTGCACTATGGCGCCCGGCTGAGGCTGGGCCGTGCCCGTCGCGGGCTGAGGCTGGGGCTGGAGCGTGCCGGTCATCGGCTGCAGGGCCGTCCCGCCCTGGGGCGTAATGGTGATCGCATCATAGGCGACCCCCATGCCGAATATCAGGCCGAAGCCGACCGCGCCAGAGTTCAGCGGCTGGGGATCGTTGCCCGAAAGAAGCGCCTGCCCGCCAACCGAGACCTGTATCTGCCCACCGTTGGCCGAGATGGCGACGTTCTGCCACTGGCCGCGAGTGAACTGAACCTGCTGGGAAGCAAGCACTTGGTCCTGCTCACCCACGTGGCGCACCAGCATGAACTGACCGCCCTCGTGACGCAGGAGGTATTCACTGTTGTTGGGGGGGGTCGCCGCTCATGCGGAACATCACCTGAGAAGTGCCCTCCTGCGGCGGCAGGTAACTATACTGCATCGTGAAGTTCGAGACGTTCGCCGCCACCCAAATGCCGAATCCCTCGTTGCCGACCACCAGCGCATTTCCGCGACCAACATTGACGACGCTCGCGCCACCCATCAACTCCCAGCCCTGAAGCTGGCCCGTGTCAAAGTTCTCGGACATCGTCCCTGCCGTCTGTTGAGCCGCGGCAGGAACGGCCAGAACCGCAATTACCACAGCAACAGCGACCCACCCAAATGCGCGCATGTCCATCACCCTTTCACTCACAGCGTCAACCGGCCTCGTGCGACTACCGAACCCCGCCTCGTGACTACTGCAAGATCAGTGCCCTGCGGCAAATGGCTCGACGACCGGCGGAGCGCTATCCGTCCGCAGGTGCTCCGCCCTCCGCGACGTCGACGATCGAGAAGCCGACTGAGGCGAGGGCCTGATCGTCCTCGCCCAGGTGCACCGTCACGCGACAGTCGCCGACGGGGAATTCGTCGCCGGGGCGATCAAGCCAGGCTTGCCCCCAGCCATCGGCGGTGGCCACCGGCAACTCAGAGCGAGCGGACTCGAGCTCCACGTCGCCGCCGTACCAGCGAACCGTCAGTGAGCCGCCCGCGGCCATGCCCGTGTAGCGGAAGCAGGCATAGATGCGTGGCGCTTCAGCGGCGAACTCGTTGACCGGGTCGATGGGCGAACCATCGTCGTTGACTTCGAGCGCGGTGGCGAGAGCGGTGATAACCAGGGGCTCGTCGGTCTCCCCGCCGCCCTCGAGGATCTTCGCGGCGCGCGGCAGAGCGAAGAAGCTGCCGCGCCAGGTCAACTCCCCGTGATCGGGCGCCGAGAGCTCGACCTCGTATACGCCGGAGGCAAAGCCGCCCTCGGGAGCGGGGATCGCGAAGCGCCCTGCAGCATGCGTCGGGTCGGGGCCATCGTCGGCCATCGCCGCCGCGCCTGTCTTCAGGTCGCGCAGCTCCAGCTCACCCAGTTCGCTGCCCTCGTGGAACCAGTGGGCTGTCAGTGAGACGTCGGCGGGCAGGCGGGAGTGCTCGTAGAAACAGTAGACCGTCGGAGACTCGGCAGTGATGATGTCCGGAGTGACATCCGGGCGTTCGGGGACGGGAGCGAAGAGTATGCGCTCAGTGGGATCGCCAGCGGAGACGTCGAGCACCGGCGGGCGTTCATCAACCACGACCGGTGCGGTGTCAGCGGGATCGCCGCCGCCGATAATGCCCAGCGACCAGAGTATCGCGAGGAGCGCGCCGAGCAGTGCGCCCAGGCCCGCGAGCAGGAGCGTGGTGGCCAGGGGGCGTCCGCGCCGGCCGCGCTGAGACGACTCGTCGGGGGTCTGCGGCGGCGGCGCGCCGTCGGTGGGCGCGATCTTGCCGATCACACCATCGTCAGCGGACGGGTCTGGTTTGTCCGGACCGTTTTCGTCAGACATGCGCAATCCTCACCTGTTTCAGGCCGGTTTCCATCGGCTCGATGTCCGGGATCTCATATTCGAGCGCGTAGTCACCAGCGTAGCCGATGCCTTCGAGCGCCTCCACCACCCACGCGGCGTCCACATCACCCTCGCCCAAGTGGCAGCGCTTGTACCCGTCATCAGTCCACGCGCCGTCCTTCAAGTGGCAGTGCACAATGTGGTCCTTGAAGATCGAGAAGGCTTCCCGGAAATCTACCTTGGCCGCCCACAAGTTGCTGGGCTCATACAACACGCCGAAGTGCGGGTTGCCGACCGCCTCGCACAACCGCAGCGAATCGTCGGGGTTGCCCGCGAGACTCCCGCCATGGTTCTCCATGCCCAGGTACACGCCCGCCTGCTCAGCATACGCCGCGCTCTCAGCCATGAGCGGGGCGACTTGGTCAATGATTGCCGGGTCCTCGCCATGGCCAGGCATGACCCGTATCGAGCGTGCGCCCAGACGCTGAGCCGAATCAATGATGAGCCGCATCTTCACCATCTCGGCCTCGATCTCCGCGTCATCGTCGGAGATGAACTCGCGGCCGGGGTAGCTACCAAGGTTGGCGACCGCGACGCCCGTGCGCTCCACAACGGCTTCGATGTCCGAGAGCACCTCGTCATCGGGGTCCTCGGGGAAGTGCGGCGCGCGACCCCACAGGTCGGCCTTCACGCAACCAGCATCAGCCACCACCTGCATGGCATACTCATACGGGTGCTCGCGCAACGCATAGGTGCACGCAGAAATCCTGTTGAGATCCATCGTCATCCTCCATGAAGCGGCGAAAAGCGGTGCGGGTGCAACAGACAAGCAGATTAACGTTCGCGCATGCGCGGGGAAAGTCCTTCGGCGTCGGGTGGCGGAGGACTCTCCCTGCGTCCGGGGAAGTGAACCTACCAGCTAGCTGCGCCACCATTGAGCCTGACGCGTGCCGAGAACGCACGCGTCAAGGGAGCCTGCATCATGGGTATCAGCGTCGGAATGGTCGGACTCGGAGCCTTCGGCTCGCACTTCATCAAGCCAGTCATCGATCACCCGGAGGTCGACCGCGTCGCACTGTGTGATCTCGATCCGGAGAAGCTCGCCGAGAAAGCCAAGCAGTTCGATATCAGCGAATGCTACAGCAGCCTCGACGACATCCTCGCCAGCGATATCGACGCGGTGATGATCATCACCCAGCCGTGGCTGCATGCCCCACAGGCCATTCAGGCGATGGAGGCGGGTAAGCACGCCTACACGGCGGTGCCGATCATCACCAGCCCCGAGGGTGACGGTCAGCTCATTCTCGACTGGTGCGACAAGCTCGTTGAGGCGGCCGGGCGCACGGGGATGAACTACATGATGGGGGAGACCACCTGCTATCGGCCGGAGACCATCTACTGCCGCCGGAAAGCCGCCGCAGGAGAGTTCGGGCACTTCTGCTACGCCGAGGGGCACTACTTCCACGACATGGAGCACCAGCTCTACGACGTGGCGAAGTGGCGGTGGGGGAAGGACTGGAACGACCGGCGACGGGGGAATGTGCCGATGCACTACCCGACGCATTCGACCGGCGGGATCATCAATATCACCGGCGCGCACGTGACCGAAGTCTCCGCGATGGGTTACACGAAGCCGGACGAGGACTGGTTCCTCGAGGATACCGACTCGGGCAACACGCATAGCGACATGACCGCGCTCTACCGTATGAGCAACGGGATGGTCATGCGCCACTGCGAGTTCCGGCGCATCGGCACGCCCGGGATCGAGACCTTCAGGCTCTATGGAACCGAGGGGTCGTTCGAGCGGAACTTCAACGGCTCGATCTGGATGACGCGGACCACCCAGGACGACGTGCGGCTCGACGAGGTGAGCGATCCCCTGCCCGAGGCGCTGGCAGCCGAGAAGGGCGGCCACGGAGGCTCGCACTCGTATCTCGTGCACGAGTTCGTGTCGTCGATCATCGCGCAGCGGCAGCCGCTGGTGAACGCCTGGGAGGCCGTGCGCTACATGGCCCCCGGGGTTATGGCGTATGAGTCGATTCTGAAGGACGGAGAGACGCTCAAAGTGCCGGACTGGGGCGACGCGAAGTAGGGATTGGGAGGCGCGGCGTGAGCGATTCGACATGGACGGTCCAGGGCGTCAGCGAACTCGGCTGCTGGCTCGGGCATTTCCCGAGCAGTTGGCCCACCGGGCGTGACGCCGAAGACTGCCTCGACGCACACTTGGACTGTGGAATCAGCCATGTGATCTGGGACCTCGGGCGAAGCATCGTCAACCACCACAGCGATCTTCCCGGCGTGACGCGCGTGTGGGAGAACCGGGCGGGCGCCGAGCTGACCGCTCAGCAGCGCGCGGTGATGCAGATTTTCGAGGAGCGATGCCAGCTTCGGGCCGCCATCAACCACGGGCGGCAGCGAGGTGCGGTGATCTACGGGCGACTGTGCATGAACCGGCAAAGATCACCCGCAGTGGTGTGAGATCGGCCGGGACGGCTGGCTGGATGTGAGCCGGCTGTGCTACGCGATTCCGGAGTACCGGCAGGAGCGCGTGGCGATCTTGCGCGAGGCAGTCGAGATCGGCTGCGAGGGGCTGTGCCTCGATTTCTGCCGGCAGCCGCCTGCGGTGCGCTATCACCCGGCGTTGGTGGAGGGGTTCCGCGAAGAGACCGGCATTGACCCGCGTCGGCTGTCAGCAACCGACGTACCGGGCTGACAGCGTGACGGCGCTGCTGGTCGAGTTGCGGGACGCACTGGACCCGATCCGCCAGCGGCATGGGCGGCGGATACCGGTGCAGGTGCGAATCCCGAACGACGGTTTCGAGGCCAATCTCATGGCGGGCTTTGACGTCACGCATTGGTGTCAGGAGACGCTGATCGACGAAATGGCCTTGAGTGAACTGCGCTGGCTCAATATTCCGGGGCAGTGGGACGACGCGCCATATATCGAGCTGGGCGGCCAGTCTGGCGTGGCAGTCTACGCGAGCAGCAGTTGTCTGCCCGTGCAGGAAGCGGGATGGAGCGGGCAGGTGAACCCGGCGGGCGTGAACCCGCTGGTGCTGGCGCGGCGAACGCTGCGCAGCATGGAGGCAGGAGCGCAGGGCATTAGCTTCTACCAGAGTGACACTGCGGTGCAGTGGCCGGGCGTGAAAGAGATACTGCCAGCGCTGAGCAGCGAGGAAACGTTGCGGCAGATGGTGGCGGATCCGGAGATGGCGCGGCGGTGGCCGGTCACACCGGAGAACCAGGATTTCGGTATCGACAACCACTCACGGACCAGCGCCGAGCGGCGATTCCAGATCGACGGGGCCGACGAGGCATTGGGCGTTTGAGGCAGATCAAGACAGCTTAGGCAGTGAGAGAGGACGCGAGGACCATGGGTGTGGCGACAATCATCTCGACAGCTCTTATGCTGGTGGTGGCAGTGGTGCCGGCGTGCGCGCAGATGCAGCATTACACGTCGATCACGGAGTATCTGCCCGAGGGGTGTGCGCTGGATGGCTCGGTGGACATGACCGAGCCGATCACGAAGGCGTTCGCGGAATGCCAGGCACTGTACTTCCCGGGCGGGAATGACCCCGAGAATCCGGTGATCTACACCTCGCGGCCAGGACTCGTCAGCCAGGAGCGGGCGCATATTGTCTTCGGGCCCAACACGCTGTTGCGCAGGCTGCCGGGGGAGAAAGCCATGATCCGACTCGAGCGCGGCGCGCGCCTGAGCGGGTGCGTGATGGATGGCAACAAGTACGGCCACTGGCCGGAATTCCAGGATTTGGGGAAGGGTGACTGGGGCATCCTGACCACGAACGAGAATGTGGTGGTGGACTGCTTCGTGTACAACACGCCGGGGATCGCCTTCGGCGGCTACTGCAACGACTGCAAGTTCGTGCGCTGCCGGGCTGAGAATGCGGGCTACATCGACGTGAAGTTCGGCGCAGACTACTACCAGGGCAAGTGGGATAACTGGAGCGGCGACGGGTTCTACATCCGTGGCCACGGGAACCTGGTCCGGGACTGCGAGGCCTACGACACCTTCCGCTGGGACCTGTGCGCGTCGCACTCGGGGGCGCGTGACAACACTTTCGTGGACTGCCGGGGCGGTGACGTCAACTGGCGGACCTACGGCTTCGTGGACATCGAGGGCGCTGAGCCGAACAACCGCCTGATCCGCTGCATCTCTCCGAACTCGCATATGAGCATCTCAACACCATACACCGAGCTGATCGAGTGCGTGGCGGCCGGGTTCGGGGCCGGGAACGCTGACCACCTGCGGATGATCAACTGCACCGCGCTGTCGGACGGGATCGCGCTGGGGCGCTTCTACGAGAACCAGTGGGAGAAGGGCGGAGCCGCGCCAATCATCACCGGCAACCGGATCTTCATGAGCGGCCCCAAGGCCCGCTACGGCGACTACGCGCTGGCGATCAAGGCTGAGGGCCAGGGCGGTGTGGTGGCCGGGAATATGATCTACGTGCATGAGGACGAGGACGAGCGCGGGGAGGCGATCAGGACCGAGGGCTGCGAGGAATACGGCAACCAGGTCATCGCCGGGCAGTGGGACACCAGCGATCTGTACGCCAGGCCGCGACTGCTGCGCGGGTGGGTGGACTGGGACCATATCGGGCGGCTGAAGCTGGCGGTCTTCGAGGAGATGTTTGCGGGCGACCTGGCCGAGATGGGCATCGAGGGGGAGCCGAGCTGGCAGCACACGATCATCGGCGAAGTTCCGTTCGCGATCGACGCCAACGACGCGGGCGTGGCGGAGGAGTGGTTCGTGGCGGGCAAGCAGCCGAACACGCGAGGCCTACGCGTGGGCTGGCCGTGGAACAAGCAGATCGGGAACGTGTACGTGCCGGGCTGGTATTTCATGGAGTTCACGGTTCCCGCAGAGCAGAAGGACGCGCGGACGTGGATATACTTCGGGGGCGTGGACAGCGAAGCGGTCGTCTGGCTCAATGGCGAGAAGCTGGGCGAGCACGACGGCTGGAAAGACCCGTTCTGGTTCGAGGCGACGGGGAAGATCAAGCCCGGCGAGGACAACCGACTGGTCGTGCGGGCCTACACCACGGGCGGGCTGGCGGGCGCATACGGGCCGATCGCGGTGGCAACGAAGTAACAGCAGGCGTGACTACCGGTCTCCGCCCTGACCGCCCTGGCTGCGCGGTCCGCCGCGCTGCCCGCGGCTTGCCTCGCGAGCCTTCTCATGTTCCTCAAGCGTGACGGCGCCGTCACCGTCGGCGTCGGCGGCCATGATTCTCTCCCGGAATCTCTCCGGCATATCCTCGGGCATCTCGGCGGCGGTCACGCGACCGTCGCCGTCGGTGTCGAGACGCTTGAACATTTCGGCAGGATCCCCGAAGCCGCGCCGCGGTCTTCCTTCGCCGCCGCCGGGTCTGCCTTGGCGCCTCCCGCCGCCGGTCATGCCCTCGCGCGCCTGCCGGAGTTCGTCCTCGGTCAGCGCACCATCACCGTTGGCGTCAGACGCCATCATGTGTTCGCGAGCCCTCTCGGGGAGCTCGTCAGCGGTCAGGCGACCGTCCCCGTTGGCGTCGAAGCGCTCGAACATGTCGCCGCGGTCAGGGCCGCGCCGGGAGTTCCCGCTGGGGCCGCCGATCGCGCTGGCGCCGCCGGCGCCGCCGGAACGCCCGGTAGTGCCCGTCGCACCGGTTGCGGCACCGGATGGCGCGGCAGGAGCAGGTTCGGGAGCCGTCGGCGCGTGGGCGGGAGGCGATGTCGTCGGTGCGGGCGCGTCGGCGGGCTCGGGCACGGAGGGCACTTCGACCGGTTCGGGGGATTCAGCGGGCGCCTGGGTGTCGGCGGGCGGATCGGTCGGTGTCGCGGAATCCTCGCCGGTGACCGGCGGCTCGCCGGTGTATGTCAGGTCGTCCAGGAGGACATCGGACGGCTGTCTGCATCCTGACAGCGCGACCACGGTAAGCAATATCAGAGCGATGAGGACACTGCCGCGACTCATGTGCCAGGCCTCCGCCGGCTGGTTAGACGCTCAACGTACAGAGACGAGTAGCGGGCCGACAGGATTCCATTCATTTCCGGACCATGTGAGTCCTTCATGATCGCGGGGCAGGAATCGTGGGAGCAACGGCAAACTGTACCACTAACGCGCGACAGGCGCATGCCTGCAGTCTCGCCATGTTCGGAAGGGGCACAAACAGATGAAGCTGACACTGACCGCATTGCTCGCAGTCTTTGTGTGTTCGGTCGCGATCGCAGCGCCAACGGTACTCGTTGACGGAGGCGAGGCACGATACACGCTCGCACTGGGCGATGACGCAGATGAGGTGGTGGAGCAAGCTGCCCTACAGTTCAACTACTACCTGGCGAAGATCGCCGGTGTGGACGCCTTGAACCCGGCCAGTGAACGCCCCGTGCGGGTGGAGATCGGGTCGGCCGCAGACAACGACGAGCTGCGCGCGCGCGCGGCCGCCGATGAATCAGGGTACTTCGTGGAGGTCACCAGGGATACCGTGCGGCTGGCGGGGACGACCCCCCGAGCCACCGCGTTCGCGATCTACCATCTGCTCGAGGGCCTCGGCTGCCGATGGTTCATGCCCGGCGAGATCGGCGAAGTGATACCGAGCATGGACACGATTGCCCTGGAGCGGACGGCCGTCGTGGAACTCCCGGACTTCACGGGCCGACAACTGCAGGCGCTGGGTCCGGGCACGCTTGAGTGGGAAGTGCGCAACCGGCTGGGCGGGCCATACTACCCGGGCTCACACTCGTTCAACCGACTGGTGCCACCGGACACGTACTTTGAGGAGCATCCCGAGTATTTCGGGCTGGTGGATGGCGAGCGCAGAATCTCGCAACTGTGCACGTCCAACCCCGACGTGATCCGCCTTGCAGCCGAGGCGATCATCGCCATGCACGAGGCCGACACTACCAAGACGTGGTTCGGGATCGGGCCCAATGACGGCGGCGGCTTCTGCGAATGCGACGCATGCCGGGCGCAGGACGCGGGCGACTGGGATCCGTTCAGCAACGAGATATCGATCACTGACCGCTTCCTGACCTTCGCCAACGCAGTGGCCGCGCAGGTGCACGAGGTCTACCCGGATATCACGTTCGCGTTCTACGTGTATCACAACTACATGCGACCACCGGTGAACGTGAAGCCTGATCCGAGCCTGATCCCGGCGCTGGCGCCGATCAGCCTGTGCCGACTGCATGGGATGAACAACCCCCTGTGCCCGGAACGCAACTACTGGGCCAAACTGATCAGCGACTGGGGAGCGATCTGCGACGAAGTCTACCACCGGGGTTACTGCTACAACTTGGCGGGGCCGAACGTGCCGATCAACTACACCAGCCGGTGGACGTATGAAATACCTTACTGCAAGCAGGCAGGGCTCACCGGTTTCCGCGTTGAGACGCAGTGTTCATGGGCAAACCAAGGGCCGCTGCTGTACGTGATGGCGCGGATGATGTGGGACGCAGATCAGAACCCCGAAGCGCTGCTGGCGGATTACTACGACAAGTTCTACGGGCCCGCAGCGGTGTCGATGGGGAACTTCTGGCAGGAACTCGACGATGCACGACGCAACGCGCCGTCCAGCGATCGTGAAGCATCTGAGTGCAAGCATCCGCGTGGCCACCAGGCTGGCCAAGACAGAGCCGTACAAGGAGCGCGTGCACATCGCCGCGCGGGCGCTCGAATACCTGAAGGGCTTCCTGGAGATGCGGCGGCTGGCCGACAACCAGGAATGGGGCAAAGCGCAGGACGCGCTGGACCGAACCCGCGAGGTGGCGCAGTGGATGCACGACTACGATCCGCCGCTGATCCGCCCGGGTGGTGGCGTCGCGCGGATCAACCGATTCTGGGCCGCGGATATCGAGCAGGCGAACGAGCGAACCAGCGGGCAGAACAAGCTGGTTGCTGAGCTGCCGGACACGTGGCGAGTGTATCTGGATCCCGACAACCTGGGCGAGGACCTGCTCTATCAGTCGCCGGACGTGGATGACCGCGGCTGGCAGACACTGAAGACATACTCGGCAAGCTGGTCGGACCAAGGGCTGCGCTACTACAAGGGCGTCATGTGGTACCGCACCACGGTGCCGATCCCCGCGACCATGCAGGGCCGGAAGATGATGCTGTGGGTCGGGGCGGTCGACGAGATCGCGAACGTGTGGGTGAACGGGACGTATGTGGGCGAGATGAACACGAACGGCTGGGAACCGGCGGAGCTGGATATCACGCGCATGGTGAAGTTCAAGCAGCCGAACCTGATCGCGATCAAGGTCACAAACGAGAAGGTCAACGAACTGGGCACAGGCGGCATCCACCGGCCCGCGATGATCTGGTCGCCGGGACCGGACTGGGGGGCGGCGGCCGAGACGCCGGCTGAGTGAGAATCAGGCGGGGTGAGACGCGCAGGCGGGGGGCGTTTGGGATCGGCTGAGACAGCCAAGTCTGAGAGGGGATGGAGCCATGAAGGGCCTGAGCATCTCTGTAGCGTTGCTCGTCATCGTATGCATCGCCGCGTGTATCGGTTGCGGCTCATCGGACGGGAATGGGAACGGCGGGACGAGCTTCGACCCGGCGGGATACGCCGGGGACTGGGATGGCAGCTGGACGAACACCACGTTCGCCAGCCAGGGCGACACGTCGGCGACCGTGGTCGTGGATGATGTGGCGAAGACGGTCACCTTCACGCTGGATGTCGACGGTAACGCGCTGGGCGGGGGCGATCCGCCACCGGTTGTCTTCACTGGAGCCTACACCAGCACGGGCATGAGCTTCTCAGCCACCGGGACGGCCTTCGGTGACGTCGTGGCAGATGTCAACGCCAAGGGCGCGATAACCGCGACGATAACGAACGTGCCCGGCGGCGGGATCAACAGCGTCAACATCACCGGGAGCATCGGGGCAACCGCGATGAACCTGAGCTACACGGTGAACTTTACCGGTGGCGGCACGGCGGCAGGGACGATGGCGCTGACCAAGACGTAGCGGCAAGGGGTCAGGGGGCGGGGTGGCGGGCGTCGACGAGACCGGCGGGCTCTGCTTCGAGCCACCAGATTGCGCCAATGCCTGCAGACTGGTCGATAGTCTCATCGGCAACGGTGAGAGGCATCATGCGCTGGACCGACCCGTCTTCGAGGTCCACGAGGCCAATGCCGTAACGGCCCATCGCCTGGCGCAGGTCGGCGGCGTACTGGAAGGCCACCCAGCGGCGGTCGGGGGAGAGCACGGCCGCCTCAAGTCGACTGCGGGTCTGCACGACGATGTCCTCGGGGAACTGCGAGAGCGTCAGGCGCGGACCGGCGATCGTGAGCGCGTCTGAAGCGCCCTCGCCCGGCTCGGCAGGCGGGTCGCTGAGCCAGAGGCGTTCGCCAGTGTCCATGTTGAGCGCGAGGCAGACACGTCCCTCAACGGGCTGGAAGACCAGCCAGCCGGTGGGGCGTGCGACGTCGGCAGTGAGCGCGGGGAGGCCCGTCAGAGCGCCTTCGGGGGGCTCGCGGCGCAACTCCCACGGCAGGAACACGATCAGCAGCGGCAGAGCCACCAGGAATACCCCGATCAGCCCGATGGTCACCAGACGCACGGACAGCGGCAGGCGTCTGAAGAACACCTTGAACCAGTGGTCGCGGACCTCAACGTCGGGTTCGGGGCGTCGGGTTTTCTTGGGCATGGCCCTCTAATCCGGAAAATCGGTGATGGCGGCCTGATAGCCGTCTACAGCCTATTTGGACCCTCAGAAGCGCCGTCGGTTCCTCCGGACGGCGGCGGATATCGAGATCAGTGTAACAAGAAAGCGGGCGGGGGCGAACTATCATGTGCGCCCCTCGGAGGGCGGTTTTGATCGGAACACTATGGGCAGTAGTGGAGTCTAAGGATACGTGAGCAATTCAGCCGCCGGAGCAGTGTGGAACGGCGTGTCAGAGGGCGCGATCGCCAGGAATCGGCGTGAGCACCTGACAGAATAACCAACGGAGAGGCGGAGACAAGTTGCGCCAAATGATATTGGCACTATTCATCGCAGCAACAACCACACTCGGCGCCATGACTGCCGACGCACAGGACTACGTGAACATTGTGCTGGCCAATGGCGTAGTAGCGAGGATTCGGACGGCCGGCCAGTATGGGTCGATGTATGAGCGTGAGACGAGGATCAACCAGCGCCTGGTTTCGGCGCTGAGCAACGAGCTGGCGAACATCTTTCCTCCGAAGATGAAGGTCGCGAAGGCGGACGGTCGGTACACCGTCAGTGTGGGAAACACCTGGCTGATCCAGGTCTATCCCGAGGACGCCTCCGGGGCAAGGACGGACGTCAAGTCGCTGGCGTATCAGTGGAAAGACAACTTCGCGGCGCGGCTACCGTGGGCCGTGTCGCCATCGAAGGTGCCCGCCGGGTATCCGCTTCCGAAGCTGCCAGACGGCCCCGTGGCCACAGGTCCGGTGCCATCGGGATTGCCGGCGCATGATGAGCCGCTGGTGGGGGCGATGGTCCGTGAGATGACCAAGATTCGGGCCATGAGCGAAGCGGAGTTCACGCAGAAGACGAAGGCGCTTGAGGCCGGGATGCTGGCCATGGTGGTAGGGTACCGTCAGCAGGGCAATTGCGCGACGCTGCCGACGACGTTCCGGCGCGTGCGCAGCCTGTTCACGGTGCTTCGAGGCACCGGGATGGACGACAACAAGTTCGCGATCAACAAGAAGATGTACGCCGGAACCACAATCAAGAAGATCCGCGAGCAGTTCAAGACGCCAGTCGGCACCGGACCGATCCCGACGGTGGCGCAGGTGGCCATGCCGCTGCTGGGCACACCCGGGCCAGCGGTGACCGTGCAGCCGATCGATGCCCCGCGCATCACATCGGGCACGCCCATCGCGAAGGCGCTTCTGGGCAGCGGCCTGGATCCGAATAACCAACTGATCAACCCGGGCCAGCAGTTCACGCCGGACATCGCGCAAGTGCTGCTGTATCTGCAGGTGAAGAACGCGCCCAACAACACGATGGTCGGCGTCACGATCCGGATGGGTGAGGAGATCATCGGCAAGCGGCGCATGAACCTCGGCGGCGACCGGACCCTGGCGGTGACGTTCTACCCGCAGACGGCTGACCGATTCACTGAAGGCGACTACCTGTGCGAGATCACAGCAGGCGACCAGACCGCAGCGGTCATCCCGTTCCGCATCGGGAACCTGTAGGCGGCACGCGCACAGGCGAGAGCAACCACAGCGGCGCCCGGTGATATCGGGCGTCGCTTTTGTCGATGGCAGCGGCGCGAGCGCGTATGTAACAATCACACAACGAGGTGTAACACGCGCGGCGGAACGGGCATACTGCAGGTGCAGGTAGCGCTCGATATGAGCGTGTTGAGAGGAGGCGGGATCATGCCCAACCGATTGTCGGCAGTGCGACGCATCCTCCTGAGCCACGGCTACGGGCAGGGCTCACACCGGGCCACAGTTGCCCTCGAGCATCTCGATCCCAGAGCGGTGGCAGGCTGGGTCTACTGGAAGCTTGGACAGCGGCAGCTCGGCGAAGTCAAGCCCGCGGACATCCGTCGGATCAAGGTGAGTGGCAGCGAGCGCTCGGTCACGATCAGCGGAGAGCCGTACGCGGTGGATCAACTGCGCAGATTGGTGCAGGAACTCGACAAGAACGCCGCAGGCGCGATCTCGCTGGCGTGCCTGCCGGTGGAGACAACGCAACCGCAGCGCCTGCTCTGCCAACCCAGGGCGATCCACCTGGTGGAAATGCCGGATGGGTCGCAGATCGACACGGCCGCAGAAGCGGTGGACGTCGCGAAGCTGTGCCCCGTGGAGCCAGATTTCGCCGACGAGATGGTGGTGATCGTCAACCCTTACGTGGACCCGGATGCGGTGGAGGAGATGGTCGTCGCAGGGATGGCCACGATCGGGGACGAGCCGCGACTGATCGAGCGCAAGGGCCTCGCGGGCACGGTGACCTTCGAGTGCGAACACACCATGCCATCTGGCCGCGCGGGATTGCGGCTGGCGACGCTGGTTGGTAGCGACGGGCTGATGACTGTGCAGGCCAGCATTCGCTGCAGCGGCTGCCGTCTCGACAGCCCGCTGGCCAGGGGACGCACCGCGACGGTGCAGTACGTCGCCTATCCAGGCCAGACGGTGGCGCTCGGAGCCGTGCCCGCTACCGGTACCGAGGGCGCCACGACCGTGCTGCTGGTGACCGCCGACACCGTGGACGTGCGCGCGCACAGAAAGGCGCATGGGGTGGCGCGCAAGACGATGGGCAAGATCAAGAGGTAGGGAAGGGCAGGCCCGACCGCAAGAACCAACGGCCACAGCCAGCATTCTCTTTCGCTGGCGCCACGGACGCTTCGCCCAGCCCTCGGCGGCCTCGCGGTCAGAGGCGGTCGGTGGCGTAGCGATTCAGGGCCAGAGCTACGATGCCGCACAGCACGAATACCCCGCCGAAAACCCCGAAGACCAGCGCCACATTGTCGGTGGTCAGGCCCAGGAGCTTGCCGGCCACCACTGCCACCACAACCCCGAGGTCGCGCCAGGTGAACATCGCGCCATACACCAGCGGGCGGCGCTTCTGGTCGGCCGAGTCGCCGATGAGCGCCGTGCTGACGACTGGCACACTGCCGTTGAGCAAACCGAGCATCAGTGCGGTCAGCGCCAGCCCCGCCGGGTGAGTGATCAGCAAGGGCACCGACATCCCCAGCGCGCCGCCGAAGAAGCCCATCGCCAGTAGCGACCCGTGTCCGATGCGCTCGACCAGCAGCCCGGAAGTGAAGCTGAGCACAAAGCGCGCGAAGGGATAGAAGAACGCCGCTATCCACAGCCAGGCCGCACCGTGCTGAACCTCCACGTAGTCAGTGAACGTGCCCAGCACAAAGCCAAAAGCCAGTGATGCAGCGAAGAGCAGGAAAGCGGCAATGCGCGACTTGCCGCGACTCATGATCTCCACGAGCGATGACCAGCTGGGTAACTCGGGGAGCGGCTCGGGGCGACGTGGCAATACAAAGAGCAGCACGTTGCCGATCGCTGTGGAGCCGAAAGCCGCAACATAAAGCACCCACGGCTGGGTCTCCTGAACCGCATCGAAGATGATGCCGAGCACCACCACGCCGAGCATCCAGCCCGCGTGCGTGGCCCCGTAGAGCAACCCCATGCCCAGTCCGTGGCGCTTGGCGCGATCGGTGAGGGCAAGGACCTGCATCGTGTTGCCCATCCACATCGCCGCGCCGCCCCAGCCCCAGATGGCGGCGGCCAGCAGCGCGAGCGGGTAGCTGGGGTAGAAGTAGAGACCGAGCATCGCGAGCGCGAAGAAACTGTACATCGTCGCGCCGACGTTGGTGCACTTCCACTGCGGCCAGTTGCGCAGAAGGTAGACGTTGCCGAGGCGGAAGATCGTCATCGAGAAGTAGACCATGGCGATGACGAGCGCGCGCTGGAGGTCGGTCCAGTCAGTGAACTCCTCCAGATAGGGGAGGAGGAAGGCCTGCTGGGCACCCGCGCCCATGAATATGAGCAGCGATGCGGCCGACAGAAGCAGCACGTGTCTGCGCGTGGACATGCCGGCGGGATCGAGATCGGGTTCGGTCGGCAACTCGGTGGTCACGAGACAACTCCTTCTAGTGGCTGAACAGGATGCCGAGGTAGTCGCCGTCCTGAACCAGGTAGTCGCGGCCCTCAAGACGCATGACACCCGCGTCGCGGCAGGCGGCCTCCGAACCCAGCTCGTCAAGCTTGACATACGGAATCACGTCGGCGCGGATGAATCCATCGTACATGTCCGTGTGGATCTTACCGGCGGCGTCACGGACCGTGGAGCCACCGGTGATGGTCCACGCGCGCGCCTCCTTATGGTTACCGGTATAGAACATCACCACGTCCAACGCATCGTTGCAGGCGTTGATGAAGCGATCGCGCGCGGCCTCGGGCAGGCCGTAGTCGGCGAGGAACTCGAGGCGCTCGTCCTCGGGCAACTCGGCCAACTCACTCTCGAGTTCGGCGGCGACCGTGATGTGGCTGAGCCCTCGCTCGATCGCCCAGGCACGAGCATCGTCGGCCCGCTCGCCTTCGAGATCGCTGTCGGCGACGTTGAAGACCGCCAGCCAGGGCTTCATGGTCAGCAGCGAGAAGCCGCGGAGAAGGCGCTCCTCGTCAGCGGTCAAAGTCATCTCGCGAGCAAGCCCCTCGGTCTCGAGGTGGGCCTGCACGCGGAGCATGAGGTCGCGTTCCCAATTGGTTTTGTCGCGCGAGGAACTCAGTTCATGGTCGATGCGCTCGACGCGTGCCTCGCAGACTGCTATGTCAGTCAGAATCATCTCGAGCACCAGGGCCTGCAGGTCGGCGCGCGGGTCGAGGGGATTGGCTTCGTGGTCCATGTCGCCGAAGCACTGGATGACCAGCGCGAAGGCGTCGGCGTCAGTAGCGACCTTGGTGAGTTTGCTCTCGCGCCCGGAGGCGCTCTCGCCCTTGTTCAGCGCCATACAGTCGACAAAGACGAGTTCAGACTGAACGACCTTGACCGAACTGAAGAGCTCGGCGAGGCGGTCCAATCGAGGGTCCGGGATCTTGACAACCGCAATCTGTGCCTGACCGGCGCCGGAGTGCAGGTCCTCACGCGAGCGCCCTGCGACGATGCCGAAACAGGTGGTCTTGCCGCTTCCGGGCAGACCGATGAAACCGACTTTCATGACGAGTCACTTCTCCAACGGATCAGCAGATGATGGCAGACGATGCGTGCGGCGATGAGGCTACAGCCCGAGGGCCTCGAGGACCAGCGCGGCAGGTACGGCACCCTCGCGGAGCACGCGCGGCTCCGGGCCGGTCAGGTCAACCACTGTGGACGGGACACCCACGGGGCAGGGACCGGCGTCGACAATCAGCGAAACGTGCGCGAGCAGTTCCGGCGGGACAGCGTCGACGTCGCGGGGCGATTCGGCCCCGGAGAGATTCGCGCTGGTGACCGCCAGCGCACCACCCGCCGCCGCGATGATCTCGCGCGCTACAGCACTGTCGGGCACTCGCAGGCCGACCGTTCCGAGGCCAGCGGTGACCCTCTCGGGCACAGCCGCCGATGCTCGCACGATCATAGTCAGCGCGCCGGGCCAGAAGCGCTCAGCCAGGCTGCGCGCGCCAGCCGACAGGGGTTCGGCGAGCAGGGGCGCGGCAGCATCGATCGATGAAAGCAGAACCGGCAGGGCCATGTCGCGCGGGCGAGCCTTGGCCTCGTAAATGTGATCGAGAGCGCAGGGGCTATCGAGAGCAGCCGCCAGCCCGTAGACCGTGTCGGTGGGCATGACCAGCAGGCCCCCCGCGCACACGACCGAAGCAGCGCGCGCGGCGACCTCGCCGGGCTCGGCGGCCCCCACCCTGATGACTTCGGGACCATTCATCGTTGGTCGACTCCCGGAAGCTCCGCCGACACCACTCGCTCAACGCCGCCCATGTCTCGGCTGATTGCGGCGTTGCACCCGGGCCACGACGCCTCAAGGATGCGCGAAACCGCCCGGGCCTGGTCGGCACCCACCTCGAACGCGACTGCCCGCAGAGATGGCAGCTCTGCGCAGCCGGTGGCGATGCGGGAATAGATTCCGGTGCCGTCAGCGGACTCGCCCAACAGCGCGGCGCGTGGCTCGTGGTCCGTGATCTCTGGCTGCAACCCGGACATCTCATCCGCGCGCACATAGGGCGGGTTGCTCACCACAACCTGTGCGCGCTCGCGCCAGTCTGCACCGAGCGCGGCCAGGCAGTCGCCCTGGGCGAACTGCACGCGGCCCTCGAGATCGTGCAGAGCAGCGTTCTCGGCCGCCAACGCCAGAGCGTCCGCCGAGATGTCCGTCGCCAGCACCTGCACGTCGGGCAATTCCAGAGCGACGGTCAGCGCGATGACGCCCGTGCCCGTGCCCACGTCCACGACGTGGACGGCACCGGTGGCGCCCACCAAGTCAATCGCGATCTCCACCAGCGTCTCAGTATCTGGACGGGGGACCAGCGCGCGGGGATCGCAGCGGAATACTCGGCCGAAGAACTCGGTGTCGCCAACCACATACTGCAACGGCTCGCGAGCGGTTCGGCGGGTCACAAGCTCGGCCAGGCGCGCCAACTCGCCCGCCAGCAACTCGCGGCCGGCGCTCAACGAGACCTCGGAAAGACTCAACCCCAGCACATGCGATGCCAACACGCGCGCGTCATGCGCCGGCGAATCCACCCCCGCCTCGGACAGACAACCCACCGTGTCAGCAAGCCAGTCGCGGAGAGTCACTGAGATCCTCTTACGCCTCCGAGAGGCTGGCGAGGCGCTCCTGGCGCTCGTTCTCGGCGAGGGCATCGATGAGCGGCTGGATTTCGCCCTGCATGACCGCGGGCAGATTGTGCAGCGTCACGCCGACTCGATGGTCAGTCACGCGGTCCTGCGGGAAGTTGTAGGTGCGCACCTTCTCGGAGCGGTCGCCGCTCTTGACGGCGGCTTTGCGCGCCTTCGCCATCTTCTTCTCCTGCTCCTGCTGGAGATGCTCGTAGATGCGCGCGCGCAGGACCACGAGAGCCTTCTCTCGGTTCTGCAGCTGCGATCGCTGGTCCTTCGAGGTCGCAACGATGCCGGTCGGCGTGTGGGTCACGCGCACCGCAGTCTCGTTCTTCTGCATGTGCTGGCCGCCGGGCCCGCCGGCGCGGAAGGTCTCGAACGCGAGGTCGGACTGGTTGAGCTCGATGTCAACGTCCTGGGCCTCGGGCAGGATCGCGACCGTCGCGGCCGAGGTGTGGATGCGGCCCTGGGACTCGGTGGCGGGAACTCGCTGGACCCGGTGAACGCCGGACTCGTGCTTGAGCGCAGCGTATGCGCCCTGACCCTCGACGCGGAAGACGACCTCTTTGTAGCCACCCATGACCCCGTCATTTACGGAAAGAACCTCGGTGGTGAAGCCGCGTGAGGTGACATAACCGGTGTACAGCTCGTACAGATCGCCCGCGAAGAGAGCGGCCTCGTCGCCGCCAGTGCCAGCGCGGATCTCGACAATGACATTGCGGTTACGCATCGGGTCCGGCGGGATGAGCATCAGAAGCAGCCCGTCGTGCATGGCCGCGAGGGCTGCGGCGGCCTCATCGCGCTCGGCCTCGAGGAACTCGCGCATCTCCGGGTCGTCACCCGAGTCGAGCATGGCCTGGGCATCATCAAGTGTGGTGGTGTGCATGCGGAATTCGGCGAGCTTCTCCATAGTGGGGACAAGCTCCGAATGGCGCATGGAGAGTTCCCGCAGGCGGTTATGGTCGGTGAGCACCTCAGGTAAGGTGAGCTGGTGCTCGACCTGCTTGAACTCCTCCTCCATTGTCTCGAGCGCCGGTAGCGGATCCATCTCGTGGCCTCCATATGTCGGTCAGCAGCAACGACGCGTACAGCCAGCCAGGGTCACTCGCCGGCGGCAGGGCACGAATCGGTCGCGTCAGCGTGCTCGCCCTGGGCGGCAGCCTCCGCGTCGTCGATCGGCGGTGTCGCGATGATCTGCCCGGATGAGCCGACGCTGACTTCGGGCGCGGGCTCAAGCTCGGGCGGCAAATCTACCTCGGGCGCAACTGCCGCGAGGGCGTAGATGGCGATCTCGACTTGATCGGGCGTGGGCTTGCGCGTGGTCAGGCGCTGAAGCATGAGGCCCGGCCAGGCGAGTGCCCGTGAGAGCAGTCCGTCGCGGTGGCGGCCTGCGTAGTAGATGACTTCGTAGCCGATGCCCGCAATGATGGGCAAGACGGCAATGCGCAAGACCAGGCGAAGCCACAGCGTCGGCCAGCCCAGGAAGCAGTTGACGAAGATCTTGACCACGATGACGACCAGCAGGAATGCCGTGCCGCAGCGTGGGTGCAGCGGGCTGGTAGCGGAGGCATTGGCGACCGTCACGGGCAGGCCGGCCTCGAAGGCGTTGATGGTCTGATGCTCAGCGCCGTGGAACTGGAATACCCGGCGGATCGGCCCCATCAGCGAGATCGCCGACATGTAGCCGAGAATCAGCACAAGTCGGATAGCGCCCTCAACGAGGTTGCGCAGAATGCTGTCGGCAAGTTGCGGCGTCGCTGCCTCTGGCTGGACGCCCATGACCCAGTCGACAGACCAGGCGGGCAGGATCACGAAGAGGCCGATGCCGAGCGCCATCGCGGGGATCATGGTGACCCAGAGCATGGTGCCACCCATGCCGCCACCGGAGGCCTTCTCCGGCTTGGCGTCGGGTGCTTCGGGAGGGGGTGGGGCGCCGGCGGCGATGTCCTCGGCAGCCTTCTCGGCGGCCGCGCGCTCCTCGTCCTCAATGGCGACGTTGCCGGAGAAGGTGAGTGATTCCATACCGAGTGCGAGGGAATCGAGCAGGCCGAAGTTGCCTCGGATGAATGGCCATCGAGCCCATCGCCAACGCTGAGCGAGGGTGCTGATCTGCTTGCGGCCGACCACCACGGAGCCGTCCATGCGACGCACAGCCGTGGCGTACGCGGTCTTCGAGCGCATCATAACGCCCTCGAGCACCGCCTGGCCGCCGTAGAAGGGGCACGATTTCGTGGGGACCACCTCCGAAAAAACGTCAGGCCTCAGCCCCCAAGGGCTGAGGCCACCTGAAAGTCATGGCTGAGGGAGCTACGCCTGCTCGGGCTGGGCCTCTTCGGCCTTGACCTCTTCGGCGCCGTCTTCGGTCTTGTACTTGTCCTGCAGGCCATGGCGGCGAATGAAGCGCTCGACGCGACCCTCGGTGTCGATGATCTTCTGCGTGCCAGTGAAGAACGGGTGGCACTTGGAGCAGATTTCGACGCGGATCTCGGGTTTGGTCGAGTGCGACATGAAGGTCTCGCCACACTGACAGGTGACGGCAGTTTCCATGTAGTTCGGGTGGATATCGGGCTTCATCTCAGCATCCTCCGGGCCGCCTGGTTGCGGCCGACTTCACACTGACAGCGAGCACCCACGACCATGCTTGTCGTGGGGAACAAAAGTATAGCAGAACGTGTGCAGGAAGGCAAGAGGGTGAAAGGGGGGTTGCCACGAACCGTCAGTCGGCCCTCTTCCGCCGCCGTCGCCACCAGCCAACGCCCAGCAAAGTCAGGGCAGTCAGCGCAGCACTCGCTGGCTCAGGACTGGGTGACCAGTCTGTGCCGGACCCACTGAACCCTCTGTTGTCGCCGCGAACCACCCACGCGTCCTCGTCAGGCGCTTGGATGGTCTGCAGACGGAAGAAGCCTACCGAGGGCACACTTCTGGGGACCCCGTTCCATGTCCAGACGACGCCCGCCCTGCCATCCAGAGCAGTGCCCGCGAAGGCGCCTCCATACTCAGCGCCCGTTATGTTGGAGTCCCACACACCGGTCCAGTCGGCGGGGCTGAGGATCGCATCGGGCTGGAGGGGAGCCCCGATCCCCCAGTACCGCGGTCCCTTTTTCTTATTCGATTTGGAGAGGCTGTAGACGTAGTCCCAGAGCCCGTCAGGCCCCGTAGGGGTTGTGATGTCACGCTGTACGTGATGGTTGTCCCAGCAATCGCGGGGCGCGTTACAAGCCCAGCGATCACGAGGATAGCAGTTGCCAGTATGCCACGATGCAGACGTCGCATTCTGTCGCCCCGTGCCGGCGAGGAGAGTGGGGGCTGCAATGACGAGGACACTCTAAGACACTGAACGTCACGTGTCAATAGCACTCGCTCCTCATGTTGAGCCAGCATCGCTCATGGGTCACAGGTGGCGGATGACAGTGTCGCTGCCGTGTGCAGGAGTTGGGCGGGCGGAGCATGAAGCCTGTCCGCATGACGTTCACCCCGCTGCTGATCGTGTCGATCCTGCTATGACTAACGCAGGCCAGCGAAATGTGTTGCCGGTCGAAGCGGCAGCCGTGATACGTCCAGCGCTCAACCGTGTCCCTGAAGGCCCACGACCGCCAGCGACGAACCTACGCGTATCATACCATAGAGCAACCTGGGGGGCGCGATGCTCAAACTCGAAAGACCCGAAATCACCGGGCAGGCCGCACTTGCCTACATCCCTCGCAGCCGCGGCGGGCCTCACCAGGAGGACAGTCTCAGCCGGGCTATCCTCCAGTTTCACACCAAGCCGCAGCTTGACTGGGCGAACCTGTATTCGCGTCTGCTGCAAGGCGCCATACCCATCGGCGCCGACACGCTGACCTTCCCGCCGCATCTGGGCGACTGGAGCGCGGGACGTACGCTCGCCGACGCCCTCTCGCGACTGGCAGGCATGCCATGCCGTGAACTGCTCTTCTTCACCGAGCCACACCGCAAAGCCCCGATCACCTGCACGACCGATCTTCAGGGCCGGCGAATATGCGTGGTCGACGACATCTGGCGCACAGGCAACAGCCTGGCGAAATCCGCGGACGCCCTCAAAGCCGCGGGCGCGAGCTACGTGTCCTGCCTGACACTGGCGAAGGTGGTAACGCGAGCGGATCAGGCCACCCACCAGCCCGACAGTGGTGGCGTGGCTCTGGTGAATCTGCGCCAGGGCGTCGACGGTCGGACGAAGCAGGAGTTCGTGCGCCTGGTGTCGGACATCCCGACGGTCATCGAGGCACACCGCTGGCCGATCTTCCAGCAACTGGCGCGGGTGATTTCGGCGGTGAGCGCCTACGCCCAGTGGTCCATGGAGAATATCGACGTGGGCGAATCGCTCTATGGTGACCAGCGATTCGGTGACAAGGAGGCGTATCAGGGGTTTGCGGATGCGCTGATGGAAGCGCTGAGGCAGGCGCCGATGGCGAAAGCGCCGACGAAGCAGGATGAAGAGATGCCCGTGCACGATGAGCTGATCCTGCTCGACGACGATGAGGAGTCCGCGTGAGAGGGTCTTGACAGGCCAGACAGCCGACCGGTATACTGCGAGCACAATTCAGGTCACGCAAAGACTGTGAAGGGGAAGAGTACGTGGGCAGGCGGTCCATCAGAGAGGTCGCCCGGCGGGAGCAATGCTCCCCAGGGCTGTAAGGCGACCGTCCGCTTCCCACCGAAACTGGCCCTCGAGTCGCGCGCGGAACGGTCCACCGGTCGGTGGACCCAGTAGGTGGCGCCGGAAACTCCCACCGTTACCGGGGAGACGGCATCGTCCCGCACTGCGGGGCCGCGCCGGATAAGGTGGACCGCGTAGAGCGGTCAATAAGAGTGGTACCGCGGATCCGATAACCATCGGCCCCCGTCTCTTAATGAGATTGGGGCTTTTCTGTTTAACCGGCTGCCGCGCGACCAGAGGAGGTGACTCGGTGGACGAGAGTGAGCTGTGCCTTACGCATGTTGTGAGTGGCGACGCGCCCGCCGGTCGCCTGCCCGGACCAGGTCGCGCCGAACACAGAAGCTGACGAGGAGGAGCGCAAATGGCGCGCAAAATCACGATTTTCGACACCACACTGCGCGACGGTGAGCAATCGCCGGGCGCGAACATGGATACCACGGCCAAGATTCAGCTCGGGCGGCAACTGGCGCGTCTGAACGTCGACGTGATCGAGGCGGGCTTCCCGATCTCGTCGCCCGAGGACTTCGACGCCGTAAGCCGGATCGCGCAGGAAGTCAAAGGCCCGGCGATCGCCGGCCTCGCCCGCGCACTGCCCAAGGATGTCGAGCGGTGCTGGGAAGCGGTCAAGCTCTCCGACAAGCCGCGCATCCACACCTTCATCGGGACCTCGAAGGTGCACGTGGAGCGGCGCTTCAAGAAGACCGAGGCCGAAGTGCTGCAGATGGCCGTGGACGCCGTGACGCTGGCCTGTTCGCTGTGCGAGGACGTGGAGTTCTCGGCCGAGGACGCCATGCGCACGCGGCTGGAATATCTCCGCGACGTGGTCGAGGCGACAATCGCGGCGGGTGCGAAGACCATCAACGTGCCTGACACGGTGGGCTACGCGACGCCGTGGCAGATCCATGACACCATCAAGTACCTCTTCGAAAACGTGCCCAACATCAACGACGCGACGATCAGCGTGCACTGCCACGATGACCTGGGGATGTCAGTGGCGAACTCGCTGATGTCGGTGAGGGCCGGTGCGGGCCAGGTGGAATGTACGGTTAATGGTCTGGGCGAGCGAGCCGGGAACGCGTCGCTCGAGGAGATCGTCATGGCCATCCGCACACGCGCGGATGAGTTCGACGCCTACACGGAGATCGAGACCACCGAGATCATGAATACCTCGCGGATGGTATCGATGCTGACGGGCTTCGTGGTGCAGCCGAACAAGGCGATCGTCGGCGCGAACGCCTTCGCGCATGAGGCGGGCATCCATCAGCACGGGATGATCCAGGACCGGCACACGTATGAGATCATGCTGCCCGAGGACGTCGGGCTGTCAGACAGTGTCTTCACGCTCGGCCCGCGCTCGGGCAAGCACGGGCTGAAGAAGCGCCTGGAGGACTTGGGGTACGAGGTGCCGGACGATGAGATGGGCGAGATCTACGAGCGCTTCGTGGCGGTTGCCGACAAGAAGCGCCAGGTCTTCGACGCCGACCTGCATGTGATCATGCGGCAGGCGACCCGGGTGGAGGCCAGCGAGATCTATCACCTCGAGGAGCTGAAGACCGAGACAGCGACGGGCCAGGACCCCACCGCCGAGGTGACGCTCACCCGCAACGGTGAGACGATCACGAAATCGGCGTCAGGGAACGGGCCGGTGAACTCGATCTACCAGGCAATCAGTGCGGCGACCGGGGTCGATGTGGAGCTGTACGACTACACGATCCGCAGCGTTACGCGAGGCACCGACGCGCTCGGGGAAGTCACCGTGCGGGTCAAGAGCGGCGACGGCGAGACGACCGGCAAAGCCGCGAGCGTGGATGTGCTGGAAGCCAGCGCGCTGGCCTACCTGAACGCCATCAACAGCCTCTTGCTCACCGCGCGCGCGCATCAGGCACAGGGCGATGAGCCGGAGATCGATCGGCATCCGCTCTGAGGGTAGAGTCGACCAATGAAAACGGCGGGTGGGCCCGGTGGCCCACCCGCCCTTCGTGTACGCGGGCCGATTCTACGCCCAGTTCATCGGATACGTGCCGAACTCGAGCGTCAGGTCGCGGATGTACTCCATCGTCTCGGGTGAGATGTCGGGCGCGACGGAGTGCGTCCCGAGCGCGAAACCGCCCTCGCGACCGGCCGAGAGTACATGCAAGAAGTGCTCGCGGATCTCGTCACGGTCACCGCGGGGCATGATCACCATGTTGTCCAGACCGCCGAGTAACGCCAGACGATGGCCATACTTCTCGCGCAGCTTCACGGCGTCCAGGCCGCCGTTGTACTCCACCGGGTTGATCCCATCGAAGCCGAGATCAACGAAGAGATCAAGCAGCGGGCCGATGTTACCGTCTGAGTGCAGGATGACCTTGTTGGCGCCAGCCGCACGGTAGGCGTCGATCATGTAGGTCCACGCCGGGGCGAGTACGCGTTCGGCGGTCGCGGGCGAGAACATCGGGCCCTTAGTGGCGGCCATGTCATCGAAGATCCAGATGCCTGTGTCCTGCAACTCCCAGCGGCGAATCTCCTCGACGCCGATCTGCGCCATGTGCACCGCCGAGCGCATAGCCAGCTCCGCCGCCAGCGCAGGGTCGCCGGCCATGTCCATGAGGAAGTGCTCCTCACCGCGCATGAACGCGGTCCGGATGTATGGCCCGCCGGTTTTGGCGAAGACGCAGTACCGTTCTTTCCTCTGCTCCATCGTCGCGTCATGGCCTGCGTAGCGCTCCTCGAGCAGCGGCGAGTCGAAGTCACCGTATACCAGATTGGCCTTGTCATCATACGCGAACGAAAGCTGCTGGAAGAAGTAGCCACCGTCGCGGCGACGCTTGGTCTGGCCCCAACCGTCGCGCTCGATGATGTAGCCATCCTCCTGGCCGAGTTCGCCAGCCTGCGAGGGGTACGGGGTCTCGTCGCCTACGGCGATGTAGATATCCTCGAGGAAGTAATCCTCGGCGGTCTGCGTGGCATCGGGATTGGCCTGCTGCCAGGCAGTCTTGAACTCGGGCCAGAGGCCCATGAAGACCGGCACGCGGTCTGGCTGGCGATAATCGAGCGCAGTCATCACGCGTTCTTTGCTGGTCATGGCATCGTTCCTTTGGGTCAAGTTGGTCGCTTGGCCCCGCGTAGCAGTGCAAGACGCGTAGTTCGCCATGCGCGGTCGGGAAGCCTCCCACCATGGGCGCGAGAGGCGCCGCGCGCAAGAGGTCAGCAGAGGCGAGCGGTGAACTGTGCAGGGAACCTTTCAGGAGTCGATTCGCTCCAAGAAATGGCGGGGCGAACGGACGATAGCGCGCGGCAACCGGCGGGCTGAATGACCATACTCGATCGCTACATAATCGGCGAGACGCTGCGCCCGTTCTTCGTGGCGCTGGCCGCCTTCGTGACTCTGCTCACCGGCCATATGCTCTTCCGCGTGGTCGAGGTGATTGTGGAGCACGGCGTGCCGCTGCCATCGGTGCTGCGCTTCGTGGCGCTGCAGGTGCCGGGCGCGGCGGTGATGGCGCTGCCGATGGCGACGCTCATGGGCGGGTGCCTGGCTGTGAACCGGCTGGCATCGGACCAGGAGGTAACGGCCATGCGGGCGGGCGGCGCGTCGCTCACTCGCGCCATGCTGCCAATCTGGCTGCTGGGAGTGGTGGCGACGCTGGCGACCTTCGCGATCAACGAGGGGCTGGTGCCATACACGCGGACCGAGGCCGAGCGGCTCGTGCGCGAGATGGTGCTGCGACGCCAGGCGCTGGCCTTTGAGCCGGGGCAGTTCACCGATACTGGTGAGGGCATTCACTTCTACGTGGGCGATCGCGACGATGCGGGACAACTGCGCGACGTGCTGATCTTCCAGCGACAGGGCGCGGACTCGCCGCTGCTCATCACCGCCGAGCGCGCGATCTTCCAGGGAGACCACCTCTACCCGGTGAACGCGCGGACCTACTACGTCGACCGCGAACAGGGCGCGACGATGGTCGCCAGCGGCAGCGTGGACATCGACTTGCGGCAGGTCGCCCGTGCGGCAGCGTCAGCGCCGGGCTCATATGGTATCAGCGAGATGTCGCTGAGCGAACTTGTCGACAAGCGCGCGCAGGTCCGCGGGGAAGTGCCGGGCGCGGGACGGTCCTATACCGTCGAGATCCACTCGCGACTGGCGCTGGTTGCCTCGTGCCTGGTGTTCGCGATCCTGGCCGGGCCGATCACACTGCGCTTTGCGCGCGGGCAGAGTCTCGTGGGCGTGATGGCCACGCTGATCATCGCCTTCGGATACTTCCTGGTGATGCTGTGGCTGCGCACCATCGGCGAAGCGGGGACCGCGCCGCCAGTGGTCGCTGCGTGGGCGCAAAACGTCGTGTTGGCGGGGATTGGGATATTCGGGCTGTGGCGGATGCGATGAATGGCCCGTGGCATGTGAGTTGCCCATCTGAGCAGGGAGCGTAGATGAAGCGAGGCGCGTGGCGGACAATCGGGGCGGTCACCGGGGCCATCACCATGGCCTGCGTCTGCGCATGCCTGCCCACCAGCGCTGACGACGTTGAGCAGACGATCGCGCCTGATGCGGCTGGGGAGATTCAGGTGTGGCCGCCGCAGCCTCAGGACAAGCAGTTCACCCTCCGCGCCGACCATATCTACTACTACGAGGGTGCGACAGGGCTGCAGGGCAATGTGGAAGTGGTGCACCAGGGGATCACCATCCGCGCGGATGTGGGGGAGATCGACGCCGAGCGCGTGTGGGGGCAGTTCCGCGGGAACGTGACCATCACTGGAGATAAGCATACGACGACCGTCGACCTGCTGCGCGTGAACTTCGACACCGAAGAGTGGATCCTCGACGGCGGGCGCACCACCGTCGAGCCGGAGTATTTCGAGACCGGAATTGTGGAGCCGGTCTACGTGCACGGCGGGACCGTCGCCGCCGAGCCGGGCGGGGAGCCAGTCCATATCACCGACGCCACCGTCACCACATGCGACCTCGAGGAGCCGCACTACGGGCTGAGCACGCGCGAGGCAACGCTGCGCGGTGACGATACGCTGGTGATGCACCGACCGGGGCTGCAACTCTTCGGGACCACAATCGTCCGCTACCCGTGGGACCTGGCGCTGTCCACCACGCGGCGAGACAACAGGTTCTTCCCTGAGTTCGGGCAGAACTCGGTCGAGGGCTACTACGCCAAACTGGCGTACATGTATCTCGCGGGCGAACTCGGCGACGGATTCTTGCGGCTGAACCTGAGCGAGAATCGCGGCGTAGGTCTGGGAGCGGACCATTACTTCGAGGGTAGCCACGTGGGTGAACTGTCGCTGTTCTTCGAGCCGCAGGAGGGCTCGTTCAGCGCGCGGGGCCGCGACAGCTACGACATCACCGACCAACTCACCTCGAACCTGAACGTGAGCGCGCAGAACAACTCGGGGTATGCCGGATCGACCACGTCACTGTCGTCGAACCTGAACTTCCGCTACACCGGCGACAACGCGACGACGAACCTGGGCTTCGACCACGGTCTGACCGAGAGCACATACTCCACGAGCCGGCGCTTCACCACGAACTTCAGCCACCGCCAGCGTGTGGGCGATCAGGGAAACTGGACCATGCAGGCGGTGATGCGGGAGTCCGACTACGGTGGGGACGCGGGGACGCGTTCGACGCTTGAGACGGATTTTCAGTATGCCGACCGCTACGATGCCTTCGACTGGTCAGTGGCCGCCGACCGTAACTGGGACCTGGAGGGCGGCGCCGCCGGTAGCTACGACCTCGAGCGCCTGCCGGAGATCGTGCTCAACACCGATACCCAGCGCCTCGGGAACGCCGAACTGCTGGGGATGGTGCCCTTCCGGGCCACAGTGCGGGCGGGACATTTCATCCAGTACCCGGACGAAGACCAGATATCGATGGCAGCGATTGAGACGCAACTTGGCGGGGAGTCGCAGCAGTGGGGCGACAGCATCTTCCGCACGAGCGGGCGCTTCAATCAGGGGTTCTACGACGATGGTTCGGCGCGCTATACCGTCGGGCTGACCAGCAGCCTGGAGACGGACTTCGGCGCCGGGTGGGAGTCGCGAGTGTCGCACAATTACGGCGGCGTGCACGGGTATTCGCCGCTGCGACGCGACTACGGGGGCAGCTACGAAGACCTGACCTTTCAGCTCGTGCGGCAGCGGAACCGGCGCTCACGCGTGGAGCTTTCATCGGGCTATGATTTCCGCGACAACCGCTACCGGGAGGCGAGGCTGCGAGCGCACTGGGAGATCACCCCGAACGATCGCGTGGAAGTCACGGCCGGGCGAGCGGTCGAGGAGGGGCTGTGGCGGCCGGTGCGCACGCGCTGGACACACGCGGGCGGCGACCTGTCTTACCTGGCGCTGAGCTCCTACTACGACCCGTCGCGCGGGCAACTTACCAGCGCCGAGGCGGAGATGGACTGGCGCATCGGGTCGCAGTGGCGCTTCGAAGCCCTCGGCACCTATTCAGGATACTCGGAGAAACTCGACCAGTTCAACTTGCGTCTCACGCGTGACCTGCACTGCTGGGTGGCGTCGCTCACCTACAACCAGGCGCTCAACGAGATACGGCTGAATCTGGGGATCAAGGCGTATCCGTCCGACGACCGCCAGTGGTCTCTGGGCGGTAGCGGGCAGCGGCTCGGCAGCTACGCGGGGACCTACTATTGACGACCCGCAGCTATATGACCTGGCGGACCGTGTCCTCTAACACCTGAAGATCCTCGATGCAATCCTCACCATCAGACAGCGGACGAGTCCCCGTGCGCACGCAGTCCACGAAGTGCGCGCCCTCATTGGCGAAAGCCCACGTCCACCCGGAGATCGGCTGCGATAGCTGCGGAGAGGCGCCGGCGCGGTAGACCGTCACCGTTGCCGAGACATTGCGCAGCAGCGGCGGGGGAGTGACCACTTCAATCCAGCCGTGCTCGAAGTAGATGCGCACATGCTCCTCCCAAGCATGAGCGTCCAGCCAGCCGAACTCCAGGCTGACCGGGCAGCGACCCTCGCAGTCAACATGCCACAGCCGACCGGTCGGGTTGAATGACGCGTGGCGGACCGACAACGGACCGTCCGTCAGGTGGCGCACCAGATTGATGTTGTGGCAGTACACGTTGTTGAGGGAGTTGTAGAGCGAGGCCCACTCATTGGGAACCCAGTCGGGCAGCGGCGTGGCCTCGAAATCCGGGAGAGGCTCGTCAGTGGTGAGATGGCCCGTCAGGCCGCACTGCCAGCCGCCGCCAAAACTGTGAGCGCGAGCGAAAGTCATCTCGCCGAGTTCACCGGACGCCAGCCAGCCATCGATCAGGCGGCGGGCCTCGCGCACCCCGTCATCGTAGCGCTTCATGTAGCCGACCATGTGGAAAGCGCCGTCAGCCGCCGAGTCGAGCATGCGTCGGGCCGATGCGACCGAGACGGTCATGGGCTTCTCGGTCATCACCGGCTTGCCCGCCGCGAGCAGATCGCAGACGATGCGTTCGTTCAGGCTTTCGTGGGTGATCGCGACGACCGCGTCGATGTCGTCGGCCTCGGCGAGCGCCATATGAGAGTTGACCGTGCGCTCGATCCCGTGGCGCGCCGCCACGAGTTCGCGCAACCGCGGACGCGCCTCCGCGAGAGCCACGACTTCGCACCCATCGAGCGCCGCGAAGTTGGCCAGATGCGCCAACTGACCCATGTAGCCACAACCGACAAAACCCAGGCGAACCGGACGGTCGGACATGGTGACAGCCCCCTGCAACGGCCGGTTACCAGCTTCGGACGGTGGCGCCGAGTTCGCGGTCGAGGTGCTCGGTCACCGCGGACATGCGGGCGTCCACCTCTTCGTCAGTGAGCGTGCGGTCCGGCAGGCGGAACGCCAATCGCAGCGCCACCTGACGGTTGCCCGCACCGATGCGGTCTTCGTCAACATACACGTCGAAGACCTCCACCGACTGCAGATCATTTCCCGCAGAAGCGCGGACAGCATCCTCCAGAGCAGCGGCGCAATGCGCGTCATCATCCGGCACTACCACGGCGAGATCGCGCAGGGCCGCGGGCATGCGCGGGATGCGCGTGTACCGGGCGTTGAGGCTGCCCGCGTCAAGCAGCGCGCTCATCTGCACCTCGGCAGCATACGCCGCAGCAGGCAGGTCCCAACCGTCCTGGACCGTAGACGCGAGTTCGCCGATGACGCCGATACGCTCTCCGGCGAGCATGACTGCCGCGCAGTGGCCCGGTCGCATCGACGGATGCTCGGCGCGCTCGAAGGTCAGGCCCTCGATATACAGGGCCGCCGCCAACTCTTCGACGACGCCCTTGAGCCAGAAGAAGTCAACCTGCGCGCGTTCGTCGGGCACGTTCCAGGCGGAGCCGAGGACGGTGCCGGTGGCGAGGATCGCGAGGCGCAGCGGCTCATCGGGAAGCTGCTCGTCGCCGGGCAGAAAGACGCGGCCGATGTCGAAGAGCGCGATGTCCTGCACGCGCTGGCGGGCGTTGTAGCGCGCGGCACGCAGGATCGACGGCAGCATGGTTGTGCGCAGCAGATTCTCCTCTGCCGACATTGGGTCGCGAAGCTCCAGCGCGGTGCGTTCGGGGCCGTCAGCGGGCAGGCCGCAGGCGTCCAGGTCGCGGCCGCAGACCATTGAGAAACTGACGTTCTCGTGCAGGCCGGCGCCGCGCAGTGCCTCGCGTGCGCGCTCCTCGAGACGCTGCGAGCGCGTGAGCAGACCGGCCTCCGAAGGTGCAGAGGGCAGCGTGGTGGCGATGTTGTTGTAGCCGTGGATGATCGCGATCTCCTCGATCAGGTCGATCTCGCGCTCGACGTCCCACCGTGCGGTGGGCACGTGGACAGTCAGCGGATCACCGTCGTCCACGCCGAACCCGATTGAGCGCAGGAGCGCGGCCTGGTCATCAGCGGCGAGATCAGTCCCGAGGATCGCGTTGGTGCGCTCGGGTCGCAGCTGTACGGCCAGCGGCTCGAAGGGCCGCGAGCAGACATCGATCGCCGGGGCGATGACCTCGCCGCCAGCGGTCTCGACGATCAGTTCTGCTGCGCGCGCCAGAGCCGGCAACGTCAGGTTCGGGTCCACGTGACGCTCGAAGCGGTATGACGCGTCCGTGCCCATGCCGAGGCGCATCGCACTGCGGCGGATCATGGTCGGGTCGAAGTGCGCCGACTCGACGAGCACGTCGCTGGTGCGATCGCGCATCTCGCTATCCACTCCGCCCATGATGCCCGCCAGCGCCACCGCGCCCTTGGGGTCGGCTATCACCAGCTCTTCGGGCGTGAGCTTTCGCTCGGTCTCGTCGATGGTTACGAGCTTCTCGCCCGCCTCGGCGCGCCGGACGATGATGTGGCCGCCTACCACGAGGCGATGGTCGAAAGCGTGCAGCGGCTGGCCGAGCTCCCAGAGCACATAGTTGCTGGCGTCGACCACGTTGTTGATGGGCCGCAGACCCGCCGCCTCGAGGCGATGGGCAAGCCATGTCGGCGACGGTCCGACCGCCACGCCGGTAACCCGCAGGGCGCTGTAACGCGGGCAGCCCTCGACACACTCGATGGTCACGCGGGCGTCGCCCTGCTTGAGGTCGCTCTCCGCCACGGCAGGTTCGGCGGTCGCCGGGATGCTGTGGGCGGGCAGTGCGGCCTCGACGCCAAGCAGCGCCGCCGCGTGGCGGGCGACGCCGTACATGGACAGCAAGTCGCCGCGGTTGGAGGTAACGGAGGTCACGAAGACGAGGTCGGACGCCTGGCCGTCCTCGCTGGTCCACTCGTCAATCTCCTCGACCTCGAGACCACCCATGGTGAGCACGTCGGCGAGCTCGGCGGCCGGCATGTCGGTGGGAAGATACTCTTTGAGCCAAGTGTAGGGTATGCGCATTGTTTTTGCCTCCAGTAGCCCTTTGCTCGCCGTCTAGAACTGTGCCAGCATGCGCATGTCGCCGCTGTAGAGCAGGCGCATGTCCTCGATGCCGTAGCGCAACATCGCGAAGCGCTCCATGCCGACGCCGAAAGCGAAACCTGTATAGCGCTCAGTGTCGTAACCGACTGCGGACAGGACGTTGGGGTCAACCATTCCCGCGCCACCAAGCTCCAGCCAGCCAGTCTGCGAGCAGACGCGGCAACCGTCGCCGCCGCACATGTAGCAGCTGACCGCGAACTCCGCGCTCGGCTCGGTGAAGGGGAAGAAGTCCGGGCGGAAACGCACCCGAACATCCGGCCCGAACATCCCGTGGGCGAACGACAGCAGCGTGCCCTTGAGGTCCGCGAAGGTGATGCCCTCATCCACACACAAGCCCTCCAACTGGTGGAAGGTGTGCGAGTGCGTGGCGTCCACCGTGTCGCGGCGGAAGCAGCGGCCCGGGACCACCACGCGCACCGGCGGCTCCTGGGACTCCATCACGCGGATCTGCACAGTCGAAGTCTGGCTGCGCAGGACCACGTCGTCCTCAATGTAGAAAGTCATCTGCTCGTCCATCGCCGGGTGATCGTCCGGGTAGTTGAGCGCCTCGAACGCGTAATGGTAGTTCTCGACCTCGGGACCCTCGGCAACGGCGTACCCGAGGCCAAGGAAGATGTTGATCATGTCCTGGCGCACCTGCATGAGCGGGTGGCGGCCGGCCATGCGAGTGGCCCGGCCGGGCAAGGTGACATCTATGGCATCGGCGGGGCCGGAGCCAGCAGCCAGTTCGTCCTGGCGCTGCTGCAGCATCGCCTCGAGTTCGCCCTTGACCTGGTTGATGAGCTGGCCCGCCTCGGGGCGCTGCTCGGCAGGCACGTCCTTGATGCCCTGCTGCAGGTCGCGGAGCTGGCCCTTGCGGCCGAGGAACTTCACGCGTGCGGCCTCGACGTCGTCCTCGGTCTGTGCGGCCGCTAGCGCAGCGCGCGCCTCGTCAGCCATAGCTTTGAGTTTCTCGATCATCGTGATCCCTCTTTCGGGCGGACGGTGGCCGCCCACGTACGAAAATACCCCGTCATCTCGTCCCAGGGACGAAAGCCGGGGCTTCCGTTGTACCACCCTTCATTGGTGGGTCTCCGGTAACGGCGGAGAGCCGGCTCGGCCTACTGGCAACAGGCGTGCGCCTGTCCGTTCGGCGGGCAACTCGGGAGGGAAATTCAGCGCGGGGCCATCACACAAGCGCTCTCAGTCAGTGGCGCTTGCTTCCTGTGTGAGGCGTGTCCCACCCCTACTATTTCTCCGTCATCGTCTCTGGTCTATTGTCGCTGGCGAAGTATCTCGTAGGTCACAACGCCGGCGGCGATGGCCACGTTGAGGCTCTCGGCCCTGCCCGGCATTGGTATACATGTTCGTATGTCCGCCTGCGCGGCCACATCTTCGGCGAGACCGTGGGCCTCGCTGCCAACCATTAGCAGTGTCCGTTCCGGCCAGGCGATCTCCGTGTAGGCCTTCGCGCCCTCGCGGACGGTGGCTGCGGTCGTCACACCTCGCCCGGCGGCCCACCGGAGCATTTCGTCGGCGGACACGTCCTGCACGACCGGCACGTGAAACACCGAACCGGCGGTGGCGCGGACCACCTTGGGCTCATACAGGTCGACGCAACTGCCTGCGGCGATCAGCGCCGTGGCGGCCACGGCGTCTGCGAGCCGGATGAGCGTGCCCATGTTGCCCGGATCGCGCACGTCAACGGCGGCCAACAGTAAGGTCGCCTCTTCGGGCAGGTCATCGAGAGTGGTGGTGGGTATGGAAACCGCCGCCGCCAAGCCCTCGGGGGCCTGCACCTGGCTGAATGAGCGAAAGACCTGCTCGGTGACATCCATCATGCGGCAGTCGACGCTGCGAAAGCGTTCTGCGAGGGCGTGGGCGCGGTCAGCTGTGGCCAGGTCTGGACAGTGGGCCAGGTAGCTGATGTTCGCGCCGCCGTCGAGTGCCTCTTCGAGTGCGCGGACGCCCTCGACGAGGAACTCGCCCCACTCGCGCCGCCCTTTAGCGGACGCGAGGGCTCTGAGCCGCTTAACGTACTGGTTCTGTGTGCTCTCTACAATCAAGATGCGCTCCGGCGCCGGTGATGGCGCACGGTGGCAATACGTCTCAAGCCATCGCTTCGCGGGCGATCTCGACGACCTGGGCGAAGCCCTGGGGATCCTCGAGTGCCATCTGGGCGAGCATCTTGCGGTTGATCTCGACGTCGGCCTTCTTCAGCCCACCCATGAGGCGGCTGTAGTTGAGGCCGCACATTCGGGCGCCTGCGTTGATGCGGATGTTCCACAGGCGGCGGAAGTCGCGCTTCTTGCGGCGACGGTCGCGCCACGCGAATGCGCCGGCGCGGATGACCGTCTCGCGAACGCTCTTGTACATCGTGCGCCTGCCGCCCCAGTACCCCTTGGCGGCTTTGAGCCACTTCTTGTGCCGTCGCCGGCGCGTAAAGCCAGTCCTTACACGAGCCATCTGTCTATCTTCCCCTTCACCATCGGGCCCAACTGAAGGCGAGCCCGAGGAACTCTTTCATTTCGTATCGGGTAACCGACGACGTCAGGGCAGGAGACCGTCGATGTTCTTCCTGTCGCCGCCCTGGAGCTGGGCCATCCGGCCGAGCTTGCGCATTCGCTGCCCGGACTTCTGCATGGCGAGGTGGTGCTGGGCCTGCTGCTTGTACATGATCTTGCCGTTCTTCGTGCGCTTGAAGCGCTTGAGGACGGCGCGTCTGGTCTTCATCTTCTTGCTACCCACGTTGAAAACTCCCTCATCGTAACGGCGGAGCCGTATGGCTCCGCTCGCGTTCCGGCTGCCCGCGATGGGGGGCAGGCAACCTGCTCTCATACCATACGAAGACAACCCGACCGACCGAGAGACTCCCGGCCGGTCAGTGGGTGTATCAGTGTGCGATGCCCCGAGCGAATCAGTCGGCTTCTTTGGTTTCGCTCGGCTCGTCGTCGTCGCGAGCTTCCCTCGCGGCGGCGAGGTTCGCCTTCGGCCGGAGGACCATCGTCATCCGGCGCCCCTCCATGCGGGGTGCCTGATAGACCTCTGCGACGTCGACGCAGCCATCGATGAACATCTGCAGTCGCGCGCGGCCGATCTCTTTGTGGCGCAGCTCAGGTCCGCGGAAGATGACGTTGAACTTGACCATGTCGCCCTTGGCAAGGAACTTCATGGCGTTGCGCATCTTGAAGTTCACGTCATGATCGTCGGTATTGGGGCGTATGCGTATGCCCTTGATCTGAGCCTGCTTGGACTTCTTCTTTGCTTCCTTGGCCTTCTTGCGCGCCTCATAGCGGAACTTCCCGTGGTCCATGATGCGACACACAGGAGGATCGCTATTCGGAGCAACCTCGATGAGGTCCAGCCCCTGATTCTGCGCTATCTCGATGGCCTGTTTGGTCGGAAGAACGCCAAGTTGTTCGCCGTCGGGGCTGATGACGCGCACCTTGGGAACGCGTATCCGCTCGTTGATGCGATAGGTTCTTTCTATCGACTGTCACTCCCTACCGGCCGCATGCCGGCAACATGAGACGTTTGAACCCCAGTGTGGCCATACACCGCGAAGAATAGCAAAAAGCACCTGCGGTGTCAAGATTCGGCAACGGCGTCAGAGGCCCTTTGGCGGGCTCTTTCGCCCCCTGTGACCGAACCGGTGCTGACGCGCTCGAAGCCCCCTATGAGAGGGCTTCGGGCAGAGCAGACTCAGGCGCGCAGGCCCAGTTCCTGAACCAGGGCACGGTAGCGCGTGATGTCTTCCTTATGCAGGTAGCCAAGCAGGCGCCGGCGCTGACCAACGAGCTTCAGCAAGCCGCGGCGGCTGTGGTGGTCCTTGCGGTGCTCCTGCAGGTGGGTGGTGAGGTAGGTGATACGGCCGGTGATGAGGGCGATCTGCACCTCGGGTGAGCCGGTATCGCCGTCGTGGCGCTTGAACTTCTCCACGATGTCGGTCTTGTCGGACTTGGTCAATGACATGCGACCACTCTCCTAATTCCTTTACAGCGAGCTCGCGGGTCGTGCGCAGAGCCCGCCGCCGTGCAACTCAGACGCATTACCCCCTGCCGAGTGCGCCGCCGGAAAAGCGGACGTCCCAGCAAGGGGTCATGCACGGTGAAACAGAGTATAGCACAGCGGACAAGAGAATGGCAAGACCTGCCGCCCATTGCCGCCGCGCCACGGGTGAGCAGACCGAGCAAGAGCGGGAGGGCGAGACACAGAGCGCGGCGAACCATCCGGCGCTCTGAAGTCATGTCGATCATCGGCGCAGCCTCTGCAGGCGCCGTCACCGCCCGAGGCGGCGCACGGAAATGAGTCAGGACAACTCCCCCCGCAGCTTCATCGCCCGCGTCGCGCCGCTGGCCGCCCTGATCGCTGGGCACGCCGTCAGCGACGGGTGCATAAACCTCATCCCCGCGCTGTGGCCGGTCTTCCAGGATCGCCTGGGGCTGACCGCCGCGCAGATCGGCAACCTCGCCGGTCTGGTGTCGGTGACCACGAACTTCGGCCAGCCGCTGTTCGGGTATCTGGCAGATCGCTTCCGGGTCAGGCATATGGAGGCCATCGGCCCGATGCTGGTGGGGTTGTTCGTCGGGCTGATGGGGCAGACCGAACTGGTCTGGCTTTTCGGGCTGTTCTACGTTCTCGGCGGGATCGGTACGGCGATGTTCCACCCCGAGGGCGCCACGCTTGCAGGTAAGGTCAGCGGTTCCCGGCGTGGCCTCGGGATGTCACTGTTCTCGGGCGGCGGGGCGCTTGGGTATGCCGCAGGTGCGCCTGTGGCGGTCTTCCTGTATCAACGTTTCGACACGCCGGGGCTGATGGCCGCGGCAGTGATCGGCATCGTGGCGGGGCTGGGGCTGCGAGCGGTGAACGTCGGCCGGCGTTACCGCGACGACGACTTCGAGCCGCTGCGACTGCGCCGGGATGTGTTGCCGCATCTGCATAAGGTGACCGCGCTGTTCTCGCTGGTGACGCTGCGGGCGGTGGTGATTGTCGGCTTCAACACCTTCATCGCGCTGCTGGCAAAACAGTGGGGCTATGACCTGTCGGTAGGTGCGTATCTGCTCTTCCTGATGGTATTCTTCGGAGGCATCGGCAACATCGCCGGTGGAGTGCTCTCCGACCACCTCGGGCGGCGCACCGTGACGGTTGTCTCGCTTCTGCTATCCGCACCCTTCTTCTTCGGCTTCGTGCACTTCGGCCTGCCTTGGGGCTATCTGCTCATAGCTCTCGCGGGCTTCCTCGGGCAGATGTCCGTGTCGGTGAACATCGTGCAGGGGCAGGAGTTGATCCCGGCGGGACCTGGAGTTGCCTCGTCGCTGACCATGGGCGCGGCGTGGGGAGTGGCCGGGCTGTCGATGCCCATCGTGGGCTGGCTGGTGGATCACCAGGGGCCGGGCCCGACGCTGGCGATGCTGGGGTGGCTGATGGTTGGCGCCGCAGTGCTGGCGGCGTTCGTGCCGGACAAGCCGGCGGAAGAATCGGTGTCGACCGACGCTTAGGGGACGGCGTCCCTACTCCTCAGCAGGGAAGAACTTGGCGCTGAAGAACGCGACCATGTCCCCGTAAGGGTCCTCCGCCTCGACGTCAGGACAGACCAGGACGCACTCGATCCCCAACTCATCCATCTTCGCCTTCAGGTGCACGCCATAGACGCCGGAATGGGCCACCTGATTGGCTGTCGCCTCCGGACCCGGCGGGGTGCTCGGCAGAGAATACATTGCGTACGTCGGTGCGTCGTCGGCAGTCAGATGGTTAATCGGCGAGGCCTCGGTCATCTGCGCCTGCACTTCGGGGTCGTCGAACTGCGCGTCATCGGACAGGCCGAACATCTTGGCCAGCGCCGGGTGGATGGTGATAGGCGCGCCGAGCCACTCGCCGGTGACGCCGAGCTCGAGACTGATCGGGCCGGCTCTCGGCGCGAGGCAGGTCAGGCGAGTGGACTGGCGCAGCACCGGGTCCTCATTGTCCGGGTCGGCCAGGTCCTCGTGATACGCCAGCCACATCGACGTTGTCGCTCCAGCCGAGCCACCAGTCGCGCCCACGCGCTCGGGGTCGAGATTGCACTCGGCAGCGTGGTGGCGCAGGAACTGGATCGCGCGCCCGGCATCGGTCATTGGCGCGGGGAAGGGCTCGATGGTGCTGTAGCGGTAGTTGATGGCCGCCACCGAAATCCCCGCAGCCAGCAGGGCCTCCAGGCTGTTTCGCGAGATCGTCGACTTATCGCCACCAACCCAGCCGCCACCGTGAATATACGCCACCAGCGGCCGTGGGCCATCGCCCTCGGCGAGCCAAAGGTCGAGGAAGTTGCGCTCGAAAGATCCGTACGCAAGGTCCGCGAAGTCGGGAGCGGGCTTGCCGGCCTCATATTCAGCTTGCTTTGCCCGGCGCTCCTCGAGCTTCTCGCGGAACGCGGCCGCTTCGGTCGCGGTCAGCACACCGTCGCGGTCCGCGTCGGCCTGCGGGTATCTCTCGAGCCACTGGGCGAGGCGCTCGTTGGTCTCGCTGGTCTGCTCCTGCGCGACAACCGGCGCGAGCGCCAGGCAGGCAAGCAGCATCATCATCAATACGCGGGTGACCGAGTTGCGGGCCATCGTGGGCAGGCTCCCTTCGTACCCAACAGCGCATACAGGTCGAGATACACGAAGGTTCGACGCGGGCATTGGGTTTGACCTGCCTGGATGGGCCATCTACAATTGGGCGTCATCAGACGGACCCCGGCGAGGTGATCGAGATGTTCTGGCGCACCTGGGAGGGCATGCAGTCGCGCCGCTGCTACCGTTGGCAGTGGCTGCGCTGCATCCTGATCAACAAGTGGGCGATGGGCCTGCCCCACATCAACATGCGGCTGCGCAAGTTCCTGCTGCGCCTGGGCGGGATTCGCATCGGTGCCGGTGGCTTCATAGGCATGGACGGCTGGTTCGAGGAGTGCTACCCGCACCGTGTGCAGATCGGTGACAACGTGACCATCTCATTCCGGGTCACGCTGGTCGCGCACGGGCCGCGTCGCACCGAAGACATGCGAATCATCCTCGAGGACGGGGTCTATATCGGCTGCAACACCACCGTGCTGGCGGGAGTCACCATCGGCGCGGGCGCCAAGATCGGGGCGGGGTCGATCGTCACGAAGGACATTCCGCCGGGAGCGACGGCGGCCGGGAATCCGTGCCGGGTGCTCCGGCAGGCGGATCAGTAGGCGCCGCGGCCGAGGATAACCACCGGGATCGTGCGCAGGACGATCACCACGTCCAGCAGCAATGAGCGGTTATTGATGTAGAAGAAGTCGTACTCGATGTTCTCCGCGAGCGGCAGGTCCTTGCGGCCGAGGACGGCGTGTAGCGCTCCACCAGGAAAGGCATCTCCGGGCGCGGACCAACCAGACTCATTTCGCCGCGCAGGATGTTCAGAAGCTGAGGCAACTCGTCGAGGCTGTACTTGCGCAGCCAGCGACCAAAGGGCGTCACCCGCTCGTCATCTTCGTCGGTGGGCGCGGGCGCGTAGGGGTCTGCCGAAGGGCGCATGGTGCGGAACTTGAGCATCACGAAGGGCTCGCCATGCAGGCCCACTCGTGTCTGGCGGAACACAGCACTCGCGCCCGTCTCACGGCGGATCACGACCGCCGCGATCAGCCATACCGGCCACGACGCCACGAGGGCCAGCAGGCCGACGACAATGTCGAGAAGGCGCTTGATGCCGGCCTGCCACCAGGGGAAGTGGCGACGTTCCAGCGGCAGCACCTGCAGATCGGCGAAGTCGGTGAACTCGGCCGAACCCACCAGCATGTGCAGCGGGCCGGCGATGAGATTGAACTGCACCGGCAGGTCGCGGCAGGTAGAGACCATCGCCATTAGTCGGTCGACGTCCAGGTCAGCGCGTGCGACGAGCACCTCATCAATGTCATGCTCCTGCACGATGCGGGGCAGATCGTCGAAGCCGCCCAGCACCGGGTAGCCGCCGACGTCGTCAGGCGCGCCATTGACGGATACGAAGCCGGCGAGTTCGTAGCCGAGGGTCTGGTAGCGGCTGATGCGGTCGGCGACGATCGTGGCCAACTCGCCGCAACCGACGATGGCCGCGCGCGAATCGTTCTCGCCACGAATGAGCGCCCGGCGGCGGTGCATCGCGAACACACCGCGCTCGGCGGTAGCCAGGACCAGGCCAGCGATCCAGAAGAAGATCAGCATTGCGCGCGAGTAGTCAGTGTGGCTGAGGAATGAGCAGGCGGCGACGTAGATGGTCGCGGCGCTGACGGCGCCAAAGAGCGCCTGGAATTCCGCGAGAGGCGACTGGAAGCGGCGGATGCTGTAGAGGTCCCGGTGCAGAAAGCCCGCCAGCCATAGGAGAGCGACCACGGGAGCCGCCCTGAGATACAATTCCAGTGGATGGCCGAGGGGGGCGAGGACCGATGTGGGCGTATGCAGGCGCATGTAGTAGGCCGCGACGACTGCACCAAAGCACACAGCAGTGTCGCATACCACCATGGAGGCGGCCATGCGGCGCTCGAATGCCTGTCGAGGCGAGAGGGTCGGTCGGCTCATGATGTTGCGGCTCAGGCGCGGCTGGCCGGCTCCCCGTTGCGGGGCATCAGTGTCATGTCAATGCTCTGGCTAACGCCATCGCCGCCGGGAATGGCCCGAACCGCCACATGCCAGCTTCCCATATCTTCGTCGGCGAGATGGATGGTGCCCACGGACGGCTCAGTGATCCAGTATGGGATGTTGGCCATGAGTTTGAAGCGGCGACAGAGTGGGCCGAACAAGTCGGCCTCCACTTCTCTGATAACGCGCCACGCGCCGCCCAGTTCCACCTCGGCCCGACCACCGTCAGCGTCGCCCTGGATGCGCACCTCACGGGACCCCATGCGTATCGCCTCGAAGAGGATGTCCCGTCCGGCTTCGACCGCAGGCGCGGGCGCGGCACGCTCGGCGAGTTCAGCGAGGTGCTCGCGGTCCGTGCGGCTTACACCGATCTCGCTGGCCAGTTGCAGGCAACCGGCGGTGTTGATCAGCGCGTCGGGGAGGCGCTCGTAGGCCTCGCCGGCGAGCGCGGCGCTGCGCACCAGAGCGGGGAAGACGTCGCCGCGGCGGCCCATGCACTGAGCGAGTGACTCGCCACCGCGCACCTCGCGCTCGAGGCCGAGAGAGACCTCAGCAAGCGGGGCGATCTCCTCGGCCACAACCTGCAAAGCGGCGAGCACTGGCACGTCGAGGTCGAGCAGCGTGCCCAGTTCGCGACACCACAGCGCGACGAGGGCGTCGCCCGGCGTGTCCTCGGTTCGGGCCATCCTCACCACCACTTTCCGGGGAGTTCAGGCTCGCATCGTGCGCACGGCGTCGGCACCCTTGTCACGAGCTTCGGCGAGCGCGTCGGGCAACTGCGCGACCTCGCCCCACTTGGCCACCGCCGCGCCGACGTCGCCGAGATACCTGGCCTTAAAGCCGCGCGCCCAGGCCTTGATGGGCTCAGTCACCCAGTGACTCTCATCAGAGGTCGGGTGGCCCCAGGCGGTGACGACGAAGAAGCCCGCACCCTCCATGCCCTCGCGCAACCACGGAGCCATGTAATACGCGGAGAAGCGATCCGCCAGGCACTTGAGCTGGCCGGTGACGCCCTGCCAGTAGACAGGGGACGCGAAGACCACGATGTCGGCGGTGATGAGGCGATCGAACACACCGCGGGCATCGTCATCGAGGCGCAGGTCCGAGCGCATCGACCAGTCATCGCCCACCGGACCGATGGGGCGGATGTTCAGGTCATCAAGGTATATCTTCTCACATTCGGCGCCCTCGGCGTGCGCGCCCTCAATGAAGGCGTCGGTGAGCAGATCGGTGTTGCCACCCTTGCGGGGGCTGCCCATCAGAGCGATGAGTTTCATGGCTGATACGGACCCTCCCATCCAAGGCGGACGGCTGACGCCGATGGCTAATCCGTACGGGCGCCGCACTCCGGGCAGAACTTCGCGCCGGGAGGCACCGGGTGGCCGCTCGGGCACGTGCCGGTCGGCTCGGGCATGCGTTCGCCGCACTGCGCGCAGAAACGGGCCTCGGCCGCGACCACGTGCCCGTTGGGGCAGGTCCGCCCCATCGGTGTGGCCACGCCAGGCACGGCGGCCTGCTGGGGGCTGAGGGACTGGGCCATCATCTGGGCCATTGCCATCCCGAGGCCGAGACCGGCGCCGGTCGCAGCAGAGCCGCCACCCGCGCCACCAGCCTGCGAGATCTCGCCGATGGCCTTGGCAGTTCGGTAGCGCGTGAAGTTGTCCATGTCGCCGACCGCATTCATGCGCGTGCGCTCGTCAATCATCTCGACGACCTCATCCGGCGGGCTGACCGCGTCAATGAGGAAGTCCTCGAGTTGCAGCCCGTAGTTGCGGAAGTCGTCAGTGAGGCGGGCCTTGGCCGCTGAGCCGAGTTCGTCATAGCGGCCCGCCAGATCATAGACGCTGTCGAGCGTCTCGCCGAGAACATCGTTGAAGCGGGCCACGATGAAGTCGCGCAGCCAGGCACCGACGCTCTCGGTGTCGTAGCGATGCTCGGTGCCGACCACCTTGTTGACAAAGAGTTGGGGGTCAATGACGCGCATGGTGAAGATCCCGTAAGCGCGCAGGCGGACCGGCCCGAGCTCGTCGTCGCGGAAGATCACCGGCGAGGGCGTGCCCCACTTGAGGTTGGTGAAAGTCCGCATATTGACGAAGTAGACCTCGGCCTGGAAGGGCGTGCGGCCGCCGAACGGGATGTTAATGATCTGCTGCAGCAGCGGGATGTTGGCGGTGCTCAGCGTGTGCCGACCCGGTCCGAAGACGTCAAGCCCCTTGCCATCGCGATAGAACACCGCCATCTGACTCTCGCGGACGGTGAGCTGTGAGCCCAGGCGGATGTTCGCCTGACCATACTGCGGCCAGCGATGGACAATGTCTTCGCCGGTCAGGTCGGTCCATTCAACCACATCTATAGCTGGCATCGTCTCAGCCTCCTGTTCGTGCGCGGCCGTCTGATGATCGTCAGGTGAAGCTCAGATCCACACGCGCGGGCTCGAGAGGGACCCCGAGCACCGCGTAATCATCGTCGAGAGTATCCACGCATAGCGCAACGCGCCCGTCTTCAGCGTCATACCAGCGGACCTCGCCGCGACCATACTTGCGTCGGCCGCCGGCAGAGGCGCGCTCGGTGCGCACCGTCGCATCCCAGCTTAGCGACAGACCGGAGTCGTCCAGCCCGGCCGGGTCGGTGGGCGACAGCTCGTACAGCCCCTCGTCCTCGACCTGCAGGAGCGAGTACCCCTCGCCCCCGAGCTCGGGGCGTACGGCGACCTTCTGGAAGGTCAGCCGATCAGTCCTGCCAACGAGGACCTCGGTGACCGTGCAGTCAGCCCCATCGATGATGAGGCGATCGCCAAGCTGGAGCCAGTGGCTGGACATGGTTGCTCCCCGCCTCAGGGCACGAGTTCGGCAGCGACCCGCTCGCGCTCCTCGACCATGTCGGCGAGGGCCTCGATAGCCTCGTCGAGCGCCGCAAGGCCGGCCTCTTGGTCATCGGCGTGGGCGAGGGCCTCGGCCGCGTCGTTGACCTCGCCGATGAAGCCGCGCAGTGACAGGTCATACTCGTAGAAGCGTTGCAGGTCGTCCTCGCCGATCTTCACGGCATCGAAGAAGCCGGTGTAGCCATAGTCGGCGTAGCGGAGCTTGTCGGCCGCGCGTCGCAGGCGACCGGCAATCCGGTCGAGGTCATCGAGCAGGTCAATCTCGCCGGCGCGTGACCAGCCGCCCGCGATCCTCTCGAGCCCCGCAACCGTCGCGTCGAGTTCCGCGCACAAATGGTCGCGCAAGAGCTTGTCGGCAGCCCGGCGATTCTCCTGCTTGAGGTACCCCTCGAAGCCCGGAATGCCCTTGAGCAACTTCTCCAGCGCGCCCTCGTCCGCCTCGATCCGATCATGGAAGTCCATGGGCCAGCACCTCCGGTGACTCTGTGCCGCACTTCCCGTAGGAGAGATGTTCGCCTCCGGGGGGCGCTGCTCCTCTTGACGGCGGGGAATAGGGAACGGGGAGTGGGCAATGGGGAACGGCACGACGGCCGGCAGCGGTGAGGAGCACGTGAGGGCCGTGGGGAGAGGAGGTGAAAGCCGACTTTGGGGCGAACCGTTCACCCGCTGGGGTTTGACAATACCGTTGTCAACGCACTATACTCTCCGTACTGCCCTGTGTCGCGCGGTATCACGAGAAGGTCCGCGCCTGGTAAGCAACCGCAGGGATGAATATATACGTTGGATGGGACTCACAACTTGAAAGCTGAGCTAGTATCCGTTGGCACGGAGCTATTGCTCGGGGAAATCACCGATACCAACGCCGTCTATCTGTCTCAACACCTGGCCGAAATCGGCGTCGACGTCTTTTTCCGTCACACGGTCGGGGATAATCTGCAACGTATCGTATCGGTCTTCGAGCTGGCTCTCTCTCGATCAGATGTCATCATCATCTGCGGTGGCCTTGGCCCCACGCAGGACGATCTAACGCGTGAGGCAATAGCCAAAGTCACCGGCAGGCCTCTGAACGTCGACCCCGCCGCCGAGAAGCACCTTCGTGAGTTCTTCGCGGCCCGTAATCGTGTCCCCACGCCGAGCAACATCAAGCAGGCATCGGTGCCCGAAGGTGGGCAACTGCTCGACAACACCTGCGGCACCGCGCCCGGTGTGCTCGTGGAATACGAGGGCAAAGCGCTGATCGCCGTGCCCGGGCCGCCTCCGGAGATGCGCGAGATGTTCCAGTTGCAGGTCCTCCCGTGGCTGCTGCGCAAGCAGGGCGGGTACGCGACCATGCTGCGTTCGCGCATGCTGCGGCTGGCGGACATCGGCGAGTCGAATCTGGTAGACCTGATCCCCGACATCCTCGACGCGCAGGATACCACGACCGTGGCCCCCTACGCGTCGCCGGGCGAAGTGAAGCTACGCATCGCCACCAAAGCGGCCAGCGAGGACGAGGCCACCGAGGCGCTCGATGAGATGGAAGCGCGACTGCGCGAGCGGATAGGCCCGCACATCTACGGGATCGACGATGAGATCATGGAGGTGGCGGTGGGCAGGCTGCTGGCCGAGCGCGGCGCGACCCTCGCCACCGCCGAAAGCTGTACGGGCGGGATGATCGCCAGCCGGGTGACCGATGTGCCCGGGGCGTCGGAGTACTTCCTCGGCGGCATAGTCGCCTACAGTAACGAAATCAAGCAGCAGCTACTGGGCGTGCCTGAGCAGACACTGATCGACCATGGCGCGGTGAGTGAGGAATGCGCGCGTGCCATGGCCGAGGGAGCCCGGGCAGCCCACGGTGCCGACTGGGCAGTGGCCACCACAGGCATCGCCGGGCCGGGTGGCGGGAGCGAGGACAAGCCTGTGGGGCTTGTGTACATCGCGGTCGCCGATGCCGAGGGCAGCGTCTGTCTGATGGGCAACTGGCCGGGCACCCGCGACCAGTTCAAGGCGCGCGTATCGCAGTATGCGCTGAACATGCTGCGCAAGCGAATACTGGGGATGGAGATCGAAGGCACACTATGAGCCCGGCGGCGAGCTTGCGGCTGTTCTTCGCCGCGCCACTGGCCGACGAGCTGCGGGCCACTGCGACGCACTTGCAGCGGGAACTGGCCGAGCATACCGGCAAGCTGCGGGTGAAGTGGGTCGAAGCGCAAAACCTGCACGTGACGCTGAAGTTCGTGGGAGACGCGCCGGCCGCGCGGCTGGCGGAGTTCGTGGCAACGGCGGAAGCGGTGGCGAGAGACACCGCTCCCTTCAGCGTTCAGTATCGCGGCGTCGGGTGTTTCGCGCGGCGCGGCGTGCCGGGGCCGATCTGGCTGGGGATGAGTGAGGGCGCCGGAGAGTTGGGTGCGCTCGCGGCGAGGCTGGATGGGGCGCTGGTCGCAGTTGGCCTGACCGAGGCCGAGCGGCGGCCGTTCGCTGCACACCTGACACTGGGGCGGGTAAAGGACGGACGCGACGGCGAGGAACTGATGGCCGCCATCAGGCGGCTGGACGCCAAGCCGATCGGCGAACAAATGATGCAGGGCTTCTCGCTGATAAGCAGTGAGTTGACACACAGCGGGCCGATTCACACGGAGCGAGCGGTCGTCAAGCTCGGGGGATAGGACAGCACACGCAGAAACGAGAGCAGCAGCCGTAACGACAGGCAGCAACGACGAGCGTGGCACAAGACTTAGTGACAGTAGAGGGGGCTTCACCTGATGGCCGGTAAAGAAGATAAGGCGAAAGACCTGGAGCGCGCGATCTCGCAAGTGCAGAAACAGTTTGGCGAAGGCTCGGTCATGCGGCTGGGAGTGGATGCGCCAGCCCTGCAGATCGAGGCCATCTCCACCGGCTCACTGACCCTCGACATTGCGCTGGGGATCGGTGGCCTGCCCAAAGGCAGAGTGGTGGAGATATACGGGCAGGAGGGCTCGGGTAAGACGACCCTCGCAATGCACGTGCTGGCCGAGGCGCAGAGGATGGGCGGCACGGCGGCTTTCGTGGACGCCGAGCACGCCTTCAGCGCCGAGTATGGCAACCAGCTGGGCATGAACCTCGACGAACTGCTGGTCTCGCAGCCCGACACGGGCGAGCAGGCTCTCGAGATCGTGGACACACTCGTGAGTTCCGGAGCGCTGGACGCGATCGTGGTGGACTCGGTGGCCGCGCTGGTCCCGAGCGCCGAGCTCGAGGGCGACATGGGTGCCACGCACGTCGGGCTGCAGGCCCGGCTGATGAGCCAGGGGCTGCGGAAGCTCGCGGGTCATACCTCCGACGGCGGCACGCTGGTGGTCTTCATCAACCAGATTCGCGAGAAGATCGGCGTGATGTTCGGGAACCCGGAGACGACGCCGGGCGGGCGGGCGCTGAAGTTCTGGTCATCCGTGCGGCTGGAAGTGCGCCGGCGCGAGACACTGAAGTCGGGCACCGACGTGATCGGCTCGCGGACCTCGGTGAAAGTGGTCAAGAACAAGGTGGCACCACCGTTCCGGAACGCCGAGTTCGACATCATCTTCGGACGGGGCATATCGCGGGCAGGCTGCGTCCTCGACGAGGGCGTGAATCTGGAGATTCTGGAGAAGGCCGGAAGCTGGTTCAGCTACGGTGAGGAGCGGCTGGGGCAGGGGCGGGAGAACTCAGTAGCATATATGGAGGCGAACCCGGACCTGCTGCTTGAGGTGGAGAACAAGATCCGCGATATCGTCGGGTTGCCGCAACTGGAGGCAGCCCCGGAGGCGTGGCCGGGAGAGACCCCCGACGAGGCACTCGGGGTGGATGACGAGGGGCAACTCAACATTGACGAGGCCGGCGACGAGTAAGGGGAGGGCCACACCACAGCGAACGCTGCTGCCCCGGTTTGGGCGGCGCAGGTGAGAGGTGCACAATTGTCGGGGCAGGGGCGGATCGATCCAGAAGTTGCTGAAGCGAAGCGCGCTGCCGTGAAGCTTCTGGCTGCCCGGGCGAGGCCGCGGAAGTATCTGGAGCAGCGGCTGAGGAAGCGTGGGCTTCCCGATGCCGCAATACAGTCGGCTTTGGACGCGCTGGAAGGAGCCGGCTACGTGGACGACGAGAAGTATGCGCGGGACCGCATTGAGGGGATATTGCGCAAGGGGAAGCAGTGGGGGCGTGCTCTGACCAGCAAGCTCATTGCTGATGGCATAGGGTCAGAGTTGGCGGAGACGGCGGTCGCCGAGCGACTTGCGGATGAGGACCAGAGGGAATGGGCGTGCGAGGTGGCCCGCGAGCGAATTGAGAAGATGAAGACGTCTGAACCCGAGAGTACACGCCGGAAACTCAGCAGCTATCTGATGCGCCGCGGCTTCACTCATGGAGCTGTCATCGCCGCGGTCGAGGAGGCGGAGCCAGAGTCGTACTGAGACACCATGAAGCCGTATCGAGCGCTGAATTCGGAGGTGGCGCACTACAGTGCCTACCGATAACAATATATACGCATGGATACTACCGGTAATTGTCGCTATAGCGTCATTCGTCGCAGCCTGGCTCATGTACCGATCCAAGATACAGAGCGCGCACCAGTTGATCGAGGAAGACCGGCAGGAAGCGGCAAAGCTCAAGGAAAGTGCGAAGGAAGAGATAGACGCCGAGCGCCGCGAACTGAAACTCGCCGCCAAAGAGGAGGCCCTGCAACTCCGGGATCAGGTGGAGCGCGAGGTTAAGGGGCAGCGGGAGGAAGTCGAGAAGGCGAAGCGGCGGATAGAGGAGCGCGAGGACCGTATCGAGCGCACCGGCACAGAACTGGAAAATCGCGCGGACAACCTGACTAAGAAGGAAACCGCCCTCGCGGCGAAAGAAGAGCAGATCGACGAGTTGGTGGCCGAGCAGAACCAGGAACTGCAGCGCGTGGCCGGACTGACCGAAACTGAGGCCAAGCAGATTCTGCTCAGCAATGTGGAGTCAGAGATCACCCAGGACGCCAACAACATGGTGCGTCAGATCCTGGCCAAGGCGCAGGAAGAGGCAGACCGCAAGGCCAGTGACATCGTGACGGTGGCGATCCAGCGTTGCGCAGTGGACCATACCGCTGAGACGACCGTCTCAGTGGTGCCGCTGCCGAGCGACGATATGAAGGGCCGCATCATCGGCCGCGAGGGCCGGAATATCCGGGCCTTCGAGCAGGTGACGGGCGTCGACTTGATCGTCGACGATACGCCCGAGGCGGTAGTCATATCGGCCTTCGACCCGATCCGGCGCGAGGTGGCTCGCCTGTCACTGGAGTCGCTGATTTCGGACGGTCGGATCCACCCCGGGCGGATTGAGGAGACGGTGGAGCGGGCGCGCAAGGAAATCGAGGAGAAGAGCCGGGAGGCCGGCGAGCAGGCGACCTTCGAGACGGGCGTCACGGGCCTGCACCCGGAGCTGGTGCGACTTCTCGGCAAGCTGCGCTACCGGACCAGTTACGGGCAGAACTGCCTGAAGCACTCGATCGAGGTGGCGCACCTTTCAGGCGCCATGGCGGGCGAGGCGGGCACACGCGTGGCGATCGCACGGCGCGCGGGCCTGCTGCACGACATCGGCAAGGCGGTGGACTTCGAGCGCGACGGTTCGCACGCCGCGATCGGCATGGAACTTGCGCGCAGCCGCCAGGAGCCCGAAGCGATCGTGCACGCGATTGCGGCCCACCACGAAGAGATCCCGATGGAATCTCCGGAGGCCTTCATCGTGCAGGCTGCGGACGCCATCTCGGCGTCACGACCGGGCGCGCGGCGTGAGACGCTGGAGACGTACATCAAGCGCCTTGAGGGCTTGGAGACGATTGCTACGAGCTTCGAGGGTGTGGATAAGTGCTACGCGATCCAGGCGGGCCGGGAGCTGCGAGTGATGGTCAAGCCCGACCGCGTGGACGACCGGGAAGCGCACAGGCTGGCCAAGCAGATGGCCGAGCGCATCCAAAGCGAGATGGAATACCCCGGCCAAATCAGGGTAACCGTCATTCGCGAGACACGGTCGGTGGAATACGCGCAGTAGGGCGGGCAACCGCGCTCATGCGCGCAATACGCACACTACTCGGGCCGGGCGGAGACAGCCAACCAGTCTCTGACCCGGCCTGATGCGTACAAAGCGCCCGGTCAACCGGGCGCGATGGAGAGTCGGGACAGTCATGAAAGTTCTGCATGTGGGCGACGTGGTCGGCAAACTCGGGCGCAAGGCCGTAAGGATGGTCATGCCCGACCTGATCGACGAGCATGCCCCGGACCTGATCATCATCAACGGTGAGAACGCGGCTGGCGGCACGGGCATCAGCCGATCAACGGCGGAGGAACTCTTCGCGACCGGCGCCGGCTGCATTACCACCGGCAACCACGTCTGGGCGCAGCGCGAAGCGCTCACGTTGCTGGAAGAGGACCGCGATATCCTGCGGCCGGCGAATTATCCGCCCGGTGCGCCAGGGGTCGGCGCGGGGCTATTCGAGACGCGCACCGGCACCGGGGCGCAGGTGGGCGTCATCAACCTGTCGGGCCGCGTGTTCATGCACGAGATGGACTGCCCTTTCCAGGTGGCTGACATCGAAGTGGAGGCCCTGGCCGAGCACACGAAGATCATTATCGTGGACTTCCACGCCGAGGCCACCAGCGAGAAGCAGGCATTGGCGCGATACCTCGACGGGCGCGTCTCGGCCGTGCTGGGGACGCACACCCATGTGCAGACAGCGGATGAGCAGGTGCTGGCTGAGGGTACCGCGTTCATGGCGGATGTGGGCATGACGGGGGCCCGAGACAGCATTATCGGGGTGCGGCCGGAGACCGTTCTGCCGCGGTTCTTGACGCAAATGCCGCAGCGTTTCAAGCCGCCCGACAGCGGTCCGAGCTTCTTCTGCGGCGCGGTCGTGGACATTGACGAGGAGACCGGGAAGGCGCGCGGGATCGTGCGCATCAGGCGTGATATCGCCTGAGACGGCCGCTGAGGATGTTCGCAACAAGTTCGCTTTCGGTCTTGATTAAGTCTTGACATACGGGTAACATACGCGTGGCCCGACCACGTGCCGGCTGGAGTCGGCGCCACAGGACCAGATATTGCACACCATCGCTGATCACGCGGCACTAACAATGCAGCAAGGGGGCACCCGTGGGCGATATACTTCGCGTAGGTTCGGGTTCTGACCCGAATAAGGTCGCAGGGGCACTGGCCGGAACCATCCGCGAGCACGACCAGGCGGAGATACAGACGGTCGGCGCCGGCGCGCTCAATCAGGCCGTAAAGGCAATAGCTATCGCCCGGGGGTTCTTGGCACCGAGCGGGATAGAGTTGGTCTGCTGGCCGTCCTTTATCGACATAGAGATCGATGGCAATGAGCGCACGGCGATCAGACTCTCCGTCCGTAAACGAGACGCCTAAGCGCATTAGGGCACTGCGGAATCAGGCCTCCGGCACAACGCCGGGGGCTTTTTCGTGCACAGAATCACGGGAGGGATGATCGTGGAGAAGATTACCGCCGGCGTCTTGGGCCTCGGGAGCATGGGGACGGGGTGGCACTGTGATACTCTGCATCGGTTGGAGCAGTTCGACCTGGTCGCTGGCTCAGACCCCTCGGCCGAGCGTCGGGCTATCTGCGAGGAGCAGTATGGCCTGACCGGCCACGAGAGCTTCGACGAGATGCTCGCGCGCGACGACCTCGACGTGATCACGATCGCCACGCCCTCGGCCATGCACCGTGACCACGTTATTCAGGCGCTGGAAGCGGGCAAGAACGTTGTATGCGAAAAGCCCCTGTGCATGGACTTGGCGGAGTGCGATGAACTCATCGCGGCCGCCGAGCGCACCGGGATGATGCTGTCGGCTTACCAGAACCGGCGCTGGGATGCCGACCAGTTGTCGGCACTCGAAACCGTTCGGTCCGGCGTGCTGGGGGACATCTTCTTCACCAAGCAGGTGTCGATGAGCTACTCGCCGATCATGCGCGTGTATGGCGTGAAGGAGTTCCGGCCCCAGTGGCGCGCGGAGAAGAAGTATGGCGGGGGACTGCTGTATGACTTCGGACCACATCGGATCGACCAGCTTCTGCAACTGCTGGACTGGCCGGCTGTCCGGGACGTCTACTGCGACCTGAAGAGCTGTGTGTGGAGCGACGAGGTCGACGATTACTGCATGGTGGTCATCCGCTTCGAGAACGGAATCACCTCGCATGTCGAGACGACAACAGTTGCGCGACTGGGGATGGGCGGGACGGTCATCGCTGGACGCGACGCGACCTACATGGACGGAACGATCAAGTCCGGTGAGGGCGATGACCAACCGGAGACTGCGGCGGTGGAGATCGAGCGAGACTGGGACGCATTCTACCGCAATATCCACGCACACCTGACTGCGGGCGAGGCCCTGGCAGTGCCGCTGCAGCAGACTCGGCAGATGATCGCGATCATCGACGCGGCGCTGCGCAGCGCCGCGAGCGGGCAAGTGGTTTCACTGGGCGAGTGATCCGCGAGGCGCAGGCACGTAACCAGAAGTAAGCGCTTACTTAAGCTTTTGTGAAGGATACCGAGGGTATAATAGAGAAAGATCATCCGGTAGCGCTGGCGGCCCGCTTTGGGCCATATTGAGCCATCTATACGCATGGAGAGTGGGTCCCGGAACGGCCTAAACACGTCCCCGCGGGCCGAACGGGATTGTAGAGAGCGGCATTATCTGCTAAGATTGCTGAAGTCTCACCACGAATCCGGAGGCAGCATCAGTGAGCCGCAACGGCAAAGAACCCCTTGAGGAGTTCGAGGGAGACCTCGAAATATTACTCGCAGACCGCCGCCACCCGGCGGAGCGGCGCATCAGGTTCGGTAACTTGCGCTGTGAGATGACTGAGAACGAGGATGGCAACGGCAAGCAGGTCAACGCAGCTGTGGTCTATGAGACGCCGGGCGGTTCGACCACGCAGATCAACGTCATCTACGACGAGGCAGCCGGAACCTTCAGCTACCTCAGCGGCGACCTGACCGAGACGGTCACCTGCGAGGACCCCGACGCGGTCATGTGCATGATCCGAGAGCACGCGGACCAGATCCCCGCCAAGCGCCTGAACGCCCTGTGCAACCAGATCGACGCATGGATGGCCGAAGGCAAGACTCGCCAGGAGATGTTCGGCGAACTCAACAAGCTCCTACAGACCGAGTTCCTCGGCGGCAGGATCGCGAACGACGAGTTGAAGGCCGGTATCCAGCACATCGTCAGGCACCACGCGCGTCAGGTGAGTTAGCGGCAGTCACACCGCACCCACTGGACCCGTCAGCCGGGCGCTGGCGGGTTTTTTCGTGCTCGGATTCCGGGTACACCGGGGCCCTCAAGAGGAGGAGCCAAGCAGGCCGAGGGAGAATTGGATATGTCCTCCGCTGACAGCGGCAGCTCAAGATAATCCCAATACGGGCCCCGGTCGGGGTCCGGCAGAAAGAGGTTAGATGACAATGGCACAGATGAAACTGGTGGCGCCCCAGACACTCCCGCCGCTCGACCCGGATTTCAAGCCGGCCGTGCTGGCAAACCGCGCGTTCGTGCAGGCTGTTCAGGACTCCGGCGGCGGCGTGCCGCTGAAGATCGCACTGGAACGCGGCGACGGGTCGGTCACGGTTTTCGAGACCGTGGCTTTTGCGCCGGACTCCCCGGAGGCTGGCCAGAACCTGATGTATGCCGAGCGTCTCGTGAAATTTCTCCTCTGGGCCCGCGGTGGTTACAAGGTCATCATCGGCGGCAGTGAGCAGATAGCGAACCACCTCAAGGCTGTCTACGCGCCCGACGGCGCGCGCGCCTTCGATTACGACTTCATGGGCGGCGTGTATGAGAAGACCTTCGAGGTCGTCGGCTGCTCCGTCGACGAGTGTCCCGACGCGAACGACACCACCATGGCGCTTGGCCGACACCTCGATGGCAACCGGATTGGCTTCGATCTCGGCGCATCCGACCGCAAGACCTCCGCGGTCATCAACGGTGAGTCGGTCTTCGAGGAAGAGATCCCGTGGGACCCCAAGAACATGGCGGACCCAAGCTACCACTACGAGGGGATCATGCACTCGATCAAGCGTGCGGCGGAGCATCTGCCGAGCGTCGACGCCATTGGCGGCTCGTCGGCAGGCGTGTGGATCAACTCGCGCGTGCTGGTCGCCTCGCTCTTCCGGTCGGTGCCCCGCGACCAGTTCGACGCCGGGGTCAAGGACATCATGCTACGGGTCGGTGAAGAGATGGGCGTGCCGATCATCGTCGCCAACGACGGCGAAGTCACAGCCCTCGCGGGCTCGATGAGTCTCGAGACCAACGGTGTGCTCGGCGTCGCCATGGGCTCGTCGGAGGCGGTCGGTTACGTGACGCAGGACGGGAACATCACCGGCTGGCTCAACGAGCTGGCTTTCGCGCCGGTTGACTACAACCCCGGCGCGCCCGACGACGAGTGGTCCGGCGATATCGGCTGCGGCGCGCTCTACTTCTCGCAGCAGTGCGTGGGGCGGCTGGCGCCGGTGGCGGGCATCGAGAGCGAGAACCTGGACGACCTGCCAGTGCTGCTCGAGGAGGTCCAGGCGCTGCACTCCGCCGGTGACGAGCGCGCGGTCAAGATCTTCCAGACGATGGGCGTGTATCTGGGCTACTCGATCGCGCGATCCTCGCGGGCGAGTTCCCCGAGCTCGACGCGAAGCTCACGGTGATGCTGCCGAGCGAGCGGCTGCGGCGCGTGGGCCAGGCTATCGCAGCGGCAAGCCTGCCGGAACTGGGGTAGGCAGCGGCTTAATCAGGCGAGCAAATCAAACGGGCCGGCCCCAACTGGGGCCGGCCCGTTGCGTATGGCGAGGGAGTGCGGCTCACTCCGCGTTCGGGTAGCGGGCGATGAGTAAGTCGTCCACCCACACCTGCGCGCCGGGAGCTTGGCCTTCGCAGAAGAGATACAACCCCACGGTCTTCGTCCCCGGCGGCGCGACAAACACCAGTTCCACCTCGTGCCACACGTCCGGCTCCTCCGGAACCTGCACCGATGTGCGCGAGAGCATCGCGTCGCCGCGCGGGATGATGTCCACGTGGTAGTTCGCGGCCGGGCCGCTATGCTTCACCCACAGCGACATCACCATGACATCGCCGCCGGTGGCAGGCGTGGAATGGGAGACGCCCGCGCGGCGTGTGCCCGTGAATGTGAACGACCACTCGCCGGTGTGCGCGTCCTCATCAGTCAGCGTCGCGTGCACCGCCGTGCCCGCACTGTGCCAGACCGCGACCCCGTCCTGCATCTCGATCTCGGGCGGGAGGGCCTGGCCATCCGCAGGGGCGTTGTGGGCCCCGCGGGCCTCGAAGCTGGGGTCGGCCACGAGGTTCTCGACTTGGCCCCCTGCCGAGTGGAAGCGGCCCACGCCGACGAGTTTGCGCAGCAACTCGGTGTCCTCGTCGGTGGTCTGCGAGTCCCACCACGCAGCCGCGCCATCGGGGCCCATCTCGCGTCCGAGCACGTCGGCGGCTCGCGTGAATGCGCTGCCCACCACGCTCAGCACGTCCGACGGCACCCCGCCCTCGGACAGGTCATTGTAGACGGTGGCGCTGGACGTGTGCCGCGCGTAGTCGAGCGCCGGCGGCTCCTCCATCACAGCGAACTTGTATGCAGAGAGTTCCAGGCCACTGGTGATCGCTTCGCGCGCGTCCGCGACGGCCTGCTGCGCCTGGGTCTCGGACGTGACGGCGGTCTCCCGCAGGCGATCCATCGCCCAATACATGCGGGCGCCGGGTACGCAGAAGTCGAATATGGACTTGACCAACTCGACGCGCTCGGTCACCAGCTCATCACCGGCGGCTGCCGCGAGTGCCTCGTCCAGCCGCGCCAGCGCCGCTCCGGCGCGCTCGATGGGCAGCACCCGGAACTGCTCCAGCGAGCGGCTGTCGGCGATTGATGAGGCGTCCATGCCGTGCGGGTGGGGATGCCCGTTCTCAGCGAGCCACGCCTCATAGCCTGCCTCAAGTTCATCGTAGAAGCCGCGCATAGGCTCGCCCGCGGCCCTGTAGAAGTCTGCGTAGAACTCGTCGAGGATCTGGTCCACGTCTATGCGCGGATCCCAGCACAGCTCGTTCTCGACATAGGCCACCATGCCATCGAGCGGGTAGATGCCGTAGAACTCCTGGTAGAAGTGGCGCGCGCGCCCGCTCGCGACGATGTAGCGGATGCGCTTGGCCGACTGGCGCACATCAAGCTTCGGCATGATGAAGCGAATGTCATCGTGGTAGAGGTAGATGCCCATGTGCGCGGGCCCGGTCGCCATCCACTCATCCCACATCGCGAATGCGTTGCGCCCTGAGCAGAGCACCGGCATGAGCATCGGATGCGGGTCAACCGTGGTGGGCGGCGCGCTCATCGATCCATACGCGAGGAAGGCCAGTATACGGTCGGGGAAGCGCTCGGCGACCATCTCGGCCACGCGGTTGTTGAATTTCACGTAGCGGTCGCACAGCCCGACACGGTTGAGGATGTCGGTGCCGGGCGGGTCCATGGCGCTGCAGCCTTCGCAGGTGCAATCGCCGAGGCCGTCATTGACGGCCAGGTTCATGGCGATCCGGTCAGGCTCGGCCTCGAAGGTATCGATGAGCATCTGAGCCATGATCTCAGCCACGCGCGGATTCGATACGCATGGCTGCCAACCGTGGCGGATCCGCCCTCGCTCGTCGAGTGACGGAATGAAGCGCTCGCCGTCGATGAGGGGGAAGAGGTCGGGTTCGTCGAGCCGCTCCTTCGCATTGAGCAGCTTGTAGTAACTCTCGTTCGAGGGAATGGTGTAGTTCATGCGCCAGAACTCAGCGAATGAGTGCCAGCGGCTGGCGTCCGTCCGCGGCCCGCGATCATCCAGACCGCTCATGATGCGGGAGATGAAGCAGGGCCAGTCGCGCCACTGCATCTCCGGCACGGTGAGCGTCGGGCGGTCCGGGACCACGTCGCCAATGCCGCCGGGGTCGCCCGGCCAGTAGCGGCGGACCCCCACATAGCGGCGCAGAAATCCCACCGCGCCAAGCACCGTCGCCTTCGGAGTCGCGCCACGGATCACCAGCGTGTTCGCGTCCACGGTCGTGACGAGATAGCCGTTGACGTTCGGGAGCTGCAGGTCCCCATAGCTCACGGGCGGCAGGTCGAGCTCAACCTGCTTGCCCACGGCCGTGTCACCCACATGGATGGTAGCGGGATAGCCGGCAAGGTCCTGATCCTCCGTGATGACGGAGAACTTGGCGCCCGTGACCAGCCCCAGGTATATCTCGAGGGCGCGTGCAGCACGCGCCTCATCGGTCTGCGGAGCAGCGGGCATGACGATGGCCGCCGCCGCCACGCCGTCCCGGGCCAACGTGAAGTAATCGGCCTGACCCTCAACCGGCGGCGGCGGGAAGTTGAAATCCAGCCTGCCCAAGTCCACGGGGGCTTCAGCCAACGACGCCCCGCAGGCGGCAAGCACGGCCAGCAGCACGATAGACGTGCATTTCATCGCAGAACTCCTCGAGGTCCAACGTTACCCGCACAGTCACCGTGAACTTCGACACGCGCGCATCACCGTCCTTCGCGCTGGGCCCGCGAGCGAAGGCCCGCGCGCGGCGTGGCGCGGGGCAGGTAATTCCACACTCGAACGTGAAACATACACCGCCAAAGCGCAACATCATGCGCCTCGGCGGATGCGCGATCTGAAGTGACCAGATACAGGAGGACCGACCGATGAAAGTACGCAAGGACACCGCTGAGATCTACGTGTGGGACGGCAAGCCGGTGGAGGAAGCGATCGAGCGGACGACACACATGGCCATCGGCGCACACCAGGACGACATCGAGATTATGGCCTACCACGGCGTGCTGGAATGCTTCGGCAAGACCGACAAGTGGCTGGCCGGCGTCATCGTCACCAACGGCGCGGGCAGCGCGCGCGATGGTTTCTACGCTGACTTCACCGACGAGCAGATGCAGACCATCCGGCGCGAGGAGCAGAAGAAGGCCGCGCACGTGGGCGAATACGGGATCCAGTTCCTGCTTGACTACCCAAGCTCGGAGGTCAAGGACACTGGCAACTCGGACCCCAAGGATGACATTCGCGAGCTCCTCGAAGCCGGGCGTCCCGAGATCGTATACACCCACAACTTCGCCGACAAGCACGATACCCACGTTGCGGTCGGCTCGCGCGTGATCGAGGCCATCCGCGAGATGGACGCCGACGCGCGGCCCAAGCAGGTATGGGGCTGCGAGGTGTGGCGTGACCTCGACTGGATGATCGATCAGGACAAGGTCGCGATGGATGTGGCTCCGCACGAGAGCCTTGCGGTTGCGCTAGTGAGCGTGTTCGACTCGCAGGACTGCGGTGGCAAGCGCTACGACTTGGCCAGCATGGGTCGGCGTCGCGCGCACGCGACCTACCACGCCACCCATGACGTGGACGAGACCGAGGGGCTCATCTTCGGGATGGACCTCACGCCACTGATCGAAGACGATTCGCTGACCATCAGCGATCATGTGCAGGCGCATATTGAGCGCTTCGCGGACGAGGTGACCGATCGGCTCGAGCGTGTGTGCGGGTGCTAAGTCGTGAGGCGGGTTGGGGATGAGATGACACCGACCATCAGGGCGCGGGCCGAGCTGGCCGCGTCCTGCGTTGTACCATACGAGCGGGAGAGGGTGTGGGCGATGAGGCGGATAGGGCATGTGGTCGCAGTGCTGGTGCTGCTGGCGAACGCGTGTGGCGCGGAGGACCTCCGGGGCCAGGTCATTGATGCTCAGGGGCAGCCAGTGGCGGGCGCGGAGGTGTGGGTGACCGGGGTGAGCCCCCCCGCGGGGAACATCTTCCCCCCCGGCAAGCTGCTCGCGAGCGCGACGACCGATGAGGACGGACGCTTCGAGCTGAGCTACGAGCCCCTGGACAATGCGGAACTCTACGCGATGCCCGTAACGGTCGCGGCGCACAAGCCCGGCTTGGCGCTCGGGTGGCGGATGCTGCAAGAGGCAGCGGGCGCGGTGACGCTGAAGCTGGACGTGGCGACCGCGACCTCGCTGGTCATCGCCGATGGGGCCGACGCGCCGCTCGCCGGCGTCCGGGCCGCGCTGCTCTACGTGATGGCGCTGAACAGGGCGCGGCCGTCCGAGCGCGGATTCTTTTTCGTGCCCGAGGAGTTGCGCGAGCGCCTGAGCTGGGACGGCGATGGCGAGGGCCGGGTCGAGCTGAGCCTGGTACCCGAGGGGGCCGAGGCCGTCTTCGAGATCGTGACAGCCGACCGGGGCACGGTCATCACGAAGCCCATGGTAGGCTCCGAGGCCCGTGTGCGCATCGGCGAGCCGGCATCGCTGGCCGGACGGGTGACCGGCCCCGAAGCGGACGCGCTGGCCGGGCTGTCCGTGTCCATGATGGGCACGTATCCAGAGGACTGGCAGCCCCTTTCCGACGAGGGCTACGGGGCGCAGGTTAAGGCTACGACCGATACCGAGGGCCGGTTCAGCGTGGCGGCGCTGCCTCCGGGGAAGTACCGGGCCCAGGTTGTGGCGGGTCCGAACTCCGAATGGCTTATGGGCCTGCCTGCTGAGTTCACCGCCGATGCAGGGGGGACGGTTGACGGGGTCGAGATCACCATGCAGCGCGGCTGGCCGGTGACCGGTCGCGTGGTGGAGGCCGGCAGTGGCGAGCCAATCGTGGGCATCAGTGTGATGGCCCAGGCTGGGGGGCCCCCATACTCGCTCACCAGTGCGCCGACTGACGCGGAGGGTCGGTTCACGATCTACGCAGCGGCGGGACAAGTGAATGTCACCGTTGCGCCTCCGAAGGAGTATCTCAAGAACCGCACGTCGGTGTCTGTTGACGTGGTGGATGATGTCGGGGTGGTTGTCGAGGATATCGAGTTGGAGCGCGGCGCGATCGTGACCGGTGTGGTAGTGGACGAGGCGGGTGGGCCCGCAGTCGGCGCGGAGGTGTGGGGCGCGGCGGATCCTCTGCCCAGAGGCGGCGTGTACACCGTGGCCGATGGCACCGGGCGCTTCGAGATCAGCAAGCTGCCCCTGGAGTCTGAATTGACGCTGTGGGCCACGTCCATGACCGCGGTGACGCGCGTCGCGGCAACCGTCGTGACTGAAGAGGAGACCGAGCCGCTGACGATTGTGGTTAGCGAGGAGGCGGCGGGCTTCGCCACCGGTCGCGTGATCGACGACATGGGCAATCCAGTCGTTGGGCAGAGCCTGCAGGTCAAGCGCGGGGTCGAGAGCGGTCAGTCGCTGAACTACCACCTGGTGCGAACGGTGAGCACTGACGGCGAGGGGCGGTACGAGACCGGCGCACTCGTCCCTGGCATGACGTGGCGGGTTGACGCTTCACGCGACCCCGCCCTACCTGCATTGGAGGGTGAGGAGTGGGTGTGCGTGCGGGGGGAGACCCATCAGCTACCGGAAATCGTCATCGACACTGCCAACGGCACTCTGGCCGGGGTGGTCGTGGATACGGACGGGCAGCCGATGGTCGGGGTCAAGGTCTTCAATAACGGCGACGGTCCGGCAATGCTGACCACCACGACCGATGCGGATGGGCACTTCGAACTGAAGGGACTGTGGGACGGGAAGGCATGGGCTTTCGCGCAGGCGCAGGGCTATCACACGGGCCGGGCTGGCGGCGAGACGGACGGCGATGAACTGACGATAGCACTGGTGCAGGCGGACGTTGTGCCTGACGCGCCGGGCAATCCGTCAGCAGATGACCTGGCCGCTCGCTGGGCGCTGGCCGAGGAACTGGCGATGGAAGTGCTGGATCAGGCGCCACCGAATGAGAACTACATCCGGGGAAGCGCGCTGGCCGCGATGGCGCGGGCCGGCTCGCCTTTGGCGGAGACGATGTGGGCAGACGAGGGGCGGCCGATGGTGGGCGATTTCGTCGAGGCCCATGCGCTCAAGCTGGCGGAGACCGATCCGAACGCGGCCATCGACCGCCTGCTGGAGGCTGACTCGCGGGTGCAGTCGTCCGGGCTGATCGCTGTGGGTCGAGCGACCATTGAGTCAGATCCGGAACTGGCTGCCGAGGCTTTCAGTCTGGCGGCGACCGCCGCCGAGGGATCCCCGGACGATGGACAGCGAGTCCAGGCGCTGGCGCAGGCGGGCGAGGGTCTGCTTCTGCTGGGCCATTCGGGTGGGGCGGACGTGACGCGCTGGGCGGTCGAGGCGGCGGAGGAGGCCGGCGAGGGCGACTACCAGGCGACGCGCGGGCTGGTAACCGCCGCCGCTGCGCTGGCGATGGTGGACGTCGATGAGGCACTGGCGATCGCGGAGAAGGTCGGCGCATCCCAGCAGTGGCGGTGGCTGCGCGACCAAGTGGTGTATCGGGTGGCGAGTGCCGTGGCGCGGGCCGACCCGGACAGGGCCCTGGAAATCGTGGGCACGGCCTCGAGCCCATACGGCCGGACCGCTGACCACGCCCGCCTGGCGTGGAATATGTATGAGGCAGACCCGATCAGGGCGCTGAAATACGCGCGTGGGTTGCCGATCCCGGTGCATGGCGCGCTTGCGGTGGGATATCTGGCACTGCGGGTGGATGACCAGGAGCAGGCGCGGGCGATGGTGGCGGAGGCGATAGAGAGTACCGAGACGCTGGCGACGGCGTTGCTGCAGAACGGGCTCGGGGAGGACAGCTACGCGCTGGCAGCCGCGCGGCTGGCGTGGATCGCGCAGGAGGTCGGCTACCCGGATGTGCAGCGGCCGGTGACGATGGCTCTGGCGCTGCGTCCGGCGCGACCTCGTTGGGTCACGGCGATGGACGGCATGGGCGCGCTCGCGGACCTGCCGTTAGCGCTCGGGTGGGCGGACGCCGACGTGGCTCGGGCGCTGCTCGAACCGGTGGTCACCTCGCCGGGCGCGTTCGACTATGAGGAACAGTGGCGGTGGCAGAAGACCCTGCAGGCGATGGCCGTGGCGGACCCGGAATGGGCGGCGGCGAAGGTGCGGGAGCTGGCTGCGGCGCACCCGGATGCCAAGCCTAATGAGCGCTGGCACTGGCACGTGCAATTGGTCGAGTACCTGGTCATGACGCGGGACGAGCAGTTCTGGGCATCCCTTGACGGCTGGCTGCCGGGCAAGTGGGAGGATGAGTAGGGCCGACGGGCAGTGGACGGCGAGCAACGCGGAACCATCAGACGAAGCGTCACGGAGAAGAGGAGCAGACCTTTGAGCGAAACACAGGTTACCGGATTCATGGTCGTTGCCCCATCGAACGTCACCACCGGCGAAGAGTTCACGCTAAAGATCAAAGCCCTGCGCGAGCCCTATGAAGCCGAAGCGCGTTGCTTCGCAAAATACCCACGCCTGCACGGGCCCTTCAATCTGTCGCCGCGTGGCATCCAGTACATGGACAACGCCGCGCCGCGCTGGGAGGCGAGCCTGACGGTCGAGGGCGTGGACGGACCGGCGGAAATCCCCGTCGGCGATCTGGCGGGTACCTTCCCTGGCGATGAGCGCGCGATCGGCGAAGTCGAGGGCTTCATCGCACGTCGGTCGGGCGTGCACTTCATCACAGTCACCGATCCCGCCACCGGCATCACCGCGACCAGCAACCCGATCATCGCCACCGACGAACCGCCGGAATACCAGCTCTACTGGGGCGACATCCACGCCCAGACGTACTTCTCGGACGGTCTGCGCTGCCCGGAGGAGCTGTATCATTTCGCGCGGCATGAGGGCTTCCTCGATATCTTCGGCATGGCGGACCACTCGGAGATGATCTCCGACCGGCAGTGGGAGTATTTCGTGGCGGTCACCAATGACTGGAACGAGCCGGGTGAGTTCGCGACCATCGTCGGGCAGGAGTGGACCAACAGGGACGTCGGGCACCGGAACATCCACTACCGGGACGACTGGGGACCGATCGTGCGCTGCGACGCGAGCGACCCCGATGACCTCGAGAACATGTATGAGATCGCGCGCAAGCACGACGCCCTGCTCATCCCGCACCACACCGCGAACGCCGTGATGGGCGTGAAGTGGGAGCGCGGCCATGAGCCTGAGCACGAGCGGCTGGTGGAGATCCACTCGGTATGGGGCACGAGCGAGCGGTCGGAGGAAGATGGCAATCCGCTGCCCATCACCACCCATGGCGGCGAGCAGGCAGGCCAGCACGTAGTCGACGCGCTGCGCATGGGTTACCGGCTGGGATTTGTGGGAGGTGGCGACATACACGATGGGCGGCCCGGCGATGAACTGCACAATGTGCAGAACCCGCCGCCGGATACCTACCCGCAACTGCGGCGGCAGGGGATCATGGGCGTATGGGCCACCGAACTTACACGCGAGGCGATCTTCGACGCGCTCTGGGACCGTCGCTGCTTCGCCACCACCAACGTGCGTGTGCCGATTCTCTTCGAGATCAGCGGCGCCTTCATGGGTCAGAGTGTGGAGACTGACGAGCCGCGCGAGATCAGCATCTGGGCCGCGAGCGAGTCGCCAATTGCGCGCGTGGACATAGTTAAGAACGGCGTCGACTGGCAGAGCGTCGAGCCAAATGAGACGATCCACGGGTGGGAACTCGAGGACGAGGGCTCCGGCGACGAGGACTACTACTACGCACGCATCACCCGCGAGGACGGTTGGGTCGGGTGGTCGAGCCCGGTGTGGATTAACGGCGAGAGTGATGGCGACGGGAGATGACATGAGTCAGCCCAGCGCACGCGAGAGCACACTGACCTTCCTCGACGGCTACACGCCGGACGCGCCAGTGTGCATGCAGACATACCTGGGCCTCTACCTGGAGGATCGGCGGCGCGAGGCGCTCGTCGATATCTACCGCGAGATGCTCGGCGAGGCCGACGAGGTAGAGGTGATCCCCGAGCAGGTGCTGTCCGCCGAGCTGGACGCATGGCAGCGGGCATGGGACGCGCTGCGCACGCCGCCGGCGTGGATGCTGATGCGCATCCCTCATCCTCCGTCGTCGCCCGCCACCGTCCGCCGCGATGGACAGCGACTGATGTGGCGCGTCGGCGATGGACCCGAGCGCGACCTGACCGATGCCACCAGCAGCAGCGACCGTGACGTATGGGACCGTCGCGCCGACCCTCGGTTCGACCCCGACCCGGTCACCCTCATACCTGTATGGGAACCGGACAGCAGTTACTTGTTGATTGAGGCGGCGACGGTCATGCGGGCAAACGCTCGCTGGGGGAGTCGCTATCTGCTGCACGGGCACATGGGCATGCCCTACTGGGCCTGCTACTCGGCGCTCGGTTTCGCCGGGCTGATGGAGAGCATGCACAGCGATGGGAAGCTGCTCGACGCGCTGATAGAGCGGGCCACCCACAATGCGCTCCAACGCGTGAAGCTGACCGTCGAGTCGGGTATCGAGTGCCTGTTCATCGAGGAGTGTCTGTGCAGCTCGGACATGATCAGCGAGCAGGACTATCTGCGCTACTCGTACCCGGCGGCGGAAGCGGTACTGCACGCGGCTCGTGCGGCGGGGCTGCGCACGGTCTACTACTTCTGCGGCGGAGTTGAGGGCCGACTGAAACACCTGGCACGGCTGCCTGCCCACGCGCTGGCATTCGAGGAGGGCAAGAAGGACTTTGAGATCGACATTGGCCGCGTGCGCAATGCGGTCGGCGTGCTACGACCGTTGCTGGGAAATATCGACGTGACGGCGTTGCGCGACGCGGATGCGGAGGGGATCGGCCGGCTGGTGGCGCAGCAGATGCGGGACGCCGGGCCGATGCTGGCCACGAGTTGCGGAAGTCCGTTGACACTCGATACCCCCGCGTGGAAGCTTGACGCGATGGTCGAGGCGACGGCAACTGGCTGAGGGCAGGTGGGGGGGCGTGCGGGGCGAAAGATAGCGGCGTCAAATCACCCAGTCCGAACGCATCGGAGGCCGGGCTGTGCGCGCGGCAGCATGGGACGAACCCCGCGAGTATGACGTGCTTGCCATCGGCGAGATCAACATCGACCTGATCATGTCGGGCATCCCTGGACTCCCCGATTTCGGGGAAGAGGTGCTCGCTGAGGCGATGATCACGCGGCTGGGTGGCTCCACCGCGAACTTCGCCGTGTGCTGCGCGAAGCTCGGGCTGCGAGTGGCCTTCGTCGCCAAAGTCGGGCGTGACGACTTTGGCGATTTCCTCATAGAGCAACTCGAACGCTGGCGCCTGGGCAGCCAGCACATCACCCGCGACAGTTCACTGCGCACGGGGCTGACGGTGTCGCTTTCCGGTGCTGAGGACCGCGCCTTCGTGACCTACGTGGGGACGATAGACTCGCTGACCGGCGACGACGTACCGCCGGCGCTGCTGCGCGCCAGTCGGCATGTGCATGTGGGCAGCTACTTCCTCCAGACGAAGCTGCAGCCCGCGCTACCGGAGGTCTTCAGGCAGGCGCGCGCTGCGGGGGCGTCGGTGGCGCTGGACACGGGATTTGACCCTTCCGAGGAATGGGACGGCGGCGTGCGCGAACTGTTGGAAGAAGTCGACGTGTTCATGCCGAACGAAGTCGAGGCCCCGGCCATCGCGGGTGCAGGAACTGAAGAGGAGGCCATGCGCGAGCTGGCCGGCCGCTGCGAGCTGGTGGTGATGAAGCTCGGTGCCGAGGGGGCGATGGCGTGCGAGGGATCTGAGTGCGTGCGCGCCGAGGGGCTCGACGTGGACGTGGCGGACACCACTTGCTGCGGCGACGCCTTTGACGCGGGGTTCACCAGCGCGATGCTGGCGGGTGAGCCACTCGAGGCCTGCCTGCGGCGGGGCAACGCCTGCGGAGCCCTGATGGCGTCCGTGGTGGGCAACGACGTCAATGTGCTCAGTCCGGCGACTGTCGCGGCACGTGAGGCCGCCGGGCGCAGCATGGAAACCGAAGTCTGACCTGAGGCACGACATGAGACTGCACACTGCGCGGAAATTCAGAAGTGGCCCGCGATCCGGTCGGGCCAGTGATCTTGCCATGGCCTACGGCGGCACCGCGTTGGTGCTTGCCGCCCTGGGCGTGGCACTGGTCCGTACTGGTGGGCTGCGCATGTGGCCGCGACATGTCGACTTCGGGCTCTTCGTGTTGGCCTGTGCAGGTGTCTCGCTGGTGTATGCAATGGTGAACCGCAAGCGCGCCGTCGCGTTGGTGAGAGCGGTGCGCGAGCGGCTCCGGCCCGGCGAGCGCGTCATCGGCGATTTCCCCGCGCAACTGGTGGCCGACGAGGAGAGAGTCCGCGTGCAGCCGGGGCACTCGCACGTGTCGCTGGTGGTCACAAACCAGCGCGTTATGCTCTACCGGCCTGAGAGCGGGTTGGATCAGACGTACGAACATGAACTCGACGAAGTCACGGCGGCAGTCGATCTCGGGCCAGCGGACCAGGCGTCACGGCGCGCCAGCATGGTCCTGCGCCTGGAGTTCGCCGATGGGCCGGCGCTGGCGATGATGATGGGCCTGGCGGTGGCGCATGAGCTGACGCCCGCGTGGGGGCACTACCTTGTGGCGTCCGAGCGGCGCATACTTGCGCTGATCGTGGCAGCCGAGGGAGCGACGCCGTCGAACCCGAAGCTCGCCCTCGCGACGATGCTGGCCGGGGGTCAGCCGACGCTTCGCCAACTGGTGCTAGACGAGCAGTATCTGCGCGTACTTGGCGACGCCGCAGCGGTCACCGACGAGCTATGGTGGTACTTCCACTGGGAGCACATCACTCTGTCCGAGCTGCAGCCGCCGATCAAGGGGCTGCCGGAGGACTGGCTGAGCCTGCGGCTCACTTTTCACGGCCGGAGCTGGATCGTGGTATGCGGCCGGCCCACGAGCATCAGACGGTTGCGCGAGAAAGCGATCGCCGGCGGCGCGACCAGTTGAGGTCCGTCAATCTCCGCCCTTGCGGCGCATGATCAGCGATGTCTCCTTGGCGTTGTGCGGCATCCGCCGCACTTGCATCCCCTCATACTCGCTCTGCAGCACCTTCACCGCTGCGTCCACGTGTGCGCCCGGGTGGGGCGTGAAGAACTTCACCGTCATGACCGCCAGCGCACCGGGCGCCACCAGCGGAGCGACGTCGCACATGAGTTGGGCGGACTCGGCCGCCCGCATGTTCATGTCATTGGTGACGATCTGGAAGAGGCCCAGTTCGGCGGGGTCGAGGTCGTCAGTGCGGCAGCGCAGGTGGGTGACATTCGGCAGCTCCAGGACGCGCTCATCGAGTGCCCCGGGGTCCACCGCCACTACTTCGGCGACGCGAGCCGCCAGCACGCGGGACCATCCGCCCGGCGCTGCGCCCAGGTCCAGCGCGCGCGCTTCGGCCGGGAGCGTGATGTCATACTTGCGCAGCAGTTCGCGTAGCTTGTGCTCGGCGCGGCTCACGGGGCGGTTGCCCGGCGCCCACTTGCGCCCGCAGCGTAGCGGCTTGGTCACCACGTCAGACGCCTCGTTCATGCCCAGCCAGGCGACCTGCTGGTAGATCTCGATGCACAGTATCTGCTCGGGGGATTCGAGGTCGACGCGAGGTCCGGTGGAGTCCACGAACACGTCCGCCACCCGCATCTCCACGTCGCGTGATGTGAAGTCGTGAGTGCCCCGGCGTGTGCATGTCACTCGGAAGCTGCGCGAGCGGTCGGGGGTGCGCAGCAGCCTGGCGGTTTCGGCGATGCGTTCGAGCTGGTCGCTACCGGGGCCGATCCCCAGCCTCCACTGCACGGGCGTGATGCGGCTGATGTACCGGGTCGAGGCCCCGCGCAGACGGTCGAGCACCACGTCGACCGCCTCTGGTGAGACCACCACGATGTTGCCCCTGATGAAGAGTGAATCCACGCTGGCGCCGGGGAGCAGCCGGCGCAACTCGAGACGTGCGCGCGCGTCCCACCCGGTCACATTGGTGACGATGAAGGTATTCTCTTCGGCGCGTCTTGGCTCTTCGACGGTTGCGGTTTCCATTGCGGAGCATTTCCTCGCGGCGAGCCCGCGCACCTGTGCGCAGGAGGCATGACCGGCGGCGGGGAAGACAGGCATAGCTGATGATCGAGGGAGGCGTCCGATGACGACCAGAGTCCCGCCCACCGTGGTGTGGTCAGACGAGAACGGCGGCGCAGTGCGGATGATCGACCAGACTTTGCTGCCCGGCGAGATGGTGATGCTCGACTGCACCGAGCTTGAGGAAGTGGCGCTGGCCATAGAGCGGCTCAGCGTGCGCGGCGCGCCGGCGATCGGCTGCGCGGCGGCGCTCGGGATGGCTCTGGTCGCTCAGCGCTCTGAAGCGACGAATCTGGCGACGCTGCTCGCCGACCTGCGCGACGCGCGCGAACGACTGGCCGCGACACGGCCGACGGCGGTCAACCTGTTCTGGGCGCTGGGCGAGATTGATGATGCCATCGAGGCGGCGATTACGCTTCAGCCTGACGGCGACGTGTGGCTCGCGGGTCCCTCGTTGACCGCTGAGCCGGCGGACCTCAAAGCGGCAGTGCTGCGCCGGGCGAACGAGATCGTCGCCGACGACCTGCAGCGGTGCATCAGCATGGGCCAGCACGCACTGAAACTCATCCCGGAGGGCGCGAGCATTCTCACGCACTGCAACGCCGGAGCGCTGGCGACTGCGGGCTACGGCACCGCGCTCGGGGTGATCCGGGCCGCGCATGAGGCGGGGCGAGGTGTCCACGTGTGGGTGGACGAGACGCGGCCGCTGCTGCAGGGCGCGCGGCTCACCGCCTGGGAGTTGGTCACCGAGGGGATCCCGTGCACGTTGATATGCGACAGCATGGCCGGTTACGTCATGCGCCAGGGCAAGGTCGACTGCGTGGTGGTGGGGTCGGATAGGATCATCGCCAACGGTGATGTCGCCAACAAGATCGGCACTTACACGGTTGCGGCGATGGCCGCGCACCACGATATCCCATTCTATGTGGCGGCGCCTGTGTCCACGATCGACTACGAACTCCACAGCGGCGACGATATCCCGATTGAGGAGCGCGACCGCAGCGAAGTGGCCTATCTTGCGCACCGTGCGCCGGAGCCGGTGTGCCCCGAGGACGTCGCGATCTACAGCCCGGCCTTCGACGTGACGCCCGCCGAACTGGTGACCGCGATCGTGACGGAGAAGGGCGTGGCGCGTCCGCCATACGGGCGGTCGCTCGCGGCGATGCGCGACGAGTGAGGCCCGCCCGTCACGCGCCAATTCACAAGACGGGCGCGGTGTGCTAACATAGAGGCACCCAAGCCAGTGGCCAGCCGGCGGCGGGACCGGTCGGTCCGGAACCGCCCCGCACGGAATCAGGTGCTCCAGATGCAGGTCGTGAGGACGAAAGCTGAGGTGCGCAAAGCCGTTCGGGCTGCGCGTGCCCAGGGCAAGAGCGTCGGGCTGGTGCCCACCATGGGCGCGCTGCACGCCGGCCATAGGTCGCTCGTGGATACCTCGGTCGCCAACTGTGATTTCACCATCGTCAGCGTGTTCGTCAACCCTACGCAGTTCGGGCCTGGCGAGGATCTTGACGCCTATCCGCGGACGCTTGAGGCGGATGCGGCACTGTGTGAGGCGGCGGGTGCCGATCTTATCTTCGCCCCTGACCCGGATGAGATGTACGGCGCCGCTGCGGCCACAACCGTGCACGTCTCGGGAGTGAGCGAGGGCCTGTGCGGCGCTTTCCGACCGGTGCATTTTGACGGAGTGACGACCGTCGTGTGCAAGCTGCTCAACATCGCGGCCGTCGACCGGGCGTACTTTGGCGAGAAGGACTACCAGCAGCTTGTGGTCATCCGGACGATGGTCGCTGACCTGGACATCGCGACCGAGATCGTGGGCGTGGCGACGGTTCGCGAGCCGGACGGACTGGCACTGAGTTCGCGTAACAAGTATCTCAGCGACCAGCAGCGGGCCGCAGCTCCGAGCCTTCGCCAGGCGCTGCTCGCGGGCGCGAAGGCAGCCGCTGACGGGGCCTCCGGCTGTGAGGCCGAGCAGGTGGTGGCAGACGTGCTGGCCGCTGAGCCGCTCTTCCGGGCACAGTACATCAGCGCCGTCGACCCCGACACGCTGGAGCCGCGCGAGGACGACGGACTGCCCATGGTCATCGCGGCGGCGGCATACATGGGCGAGACGCGATTGATCGACAACATACGAGTTGAGGGATAAAGCGATGCTCAGAATAATGTGCGCCTCAAAGATACATGGCGCGACCGTCACCGAGACCGAGCTGCACTATACCGGGTCGATTACCATCCCCGCGGAACTGATGCGGGGGGCGGATATTCTGCCCGACCAGCAGGTGCAGATCGTCAACATGAGTAACGGAAACCGCATTGAGACATATGTAATAGAAGGGCCTGAAGGCTCGGGCAACATCTGCCTGAACGGTCCGGCGGCACGCATGGCGTTTGTGGGTGACAAGGTGCACATCCTCTGCTACGCCATGATGGACGAGGAGGAGGCCCGTTCCTCCACGTTGAATGTGGTGCACGTCGACGACAACAATCAGATCGCGTGAAGCGGCGAGCTATGGACCTCGGTAGATACGCCGACCCGACCACAATCAGCGAGACCGTCCGGCTGGCGCTGGCGGAGGACGTCGGGCCTGGTGACATCACCGGCCTGACGACCATCCCGGCGGGGCTGCGCGGTCGCGGGGCATTATTGGCCAAGGGCGACGGTGTCCTGGCGGGGATGACCGTCGCGGCGGAGTGCTTCGCGCAGGTCGACGAGGGCGTGGTCTTCGAGGCGCTCGCGTGCGACGGCGACCGTTTCGCGCCGGGCGATCGTCTGGCGACAGTGACCGGCTCCGCGCGCAGCCTGCTGGCCGCCGAGCGCGTCGCGCTGAACTTCCTGCAACGCCTGTGTGGAGTGGCGATGCTGACCCGGCTGTTCGCCGAAGAGGTGGAGGATACGCGCGCGGTGATCGTGGATACGCGCAAGACCACCCCAGGTTTGCGGGCGCTGGAGAAGGCCGCGGTGCTGGCCGGCGGCGGGCGCAATCATCGCTATGCGCTGTATGACGGCATTCTTATCAAGGACAACCATATCCAGGTGGCCGGCGGCGTGCGCCAAGTTGTCGAGCGGGCACGGGCGCATGCCCCGCACACTATGAAGATCGAGATTGAGACCGCGACCCTGGCTGAGGTGGCAGAGGCTCTCGAGGCGGACGCGGATATCATCATGCTGGACAACATGGATCTCGACCAGATGGCGCAGGCGGTGGCGATGATCGACGGACGCGCGCTGGTCGAAGCATCCGGGGGGATGTGTCTGGAGAGGGTCAAAGCGGTGGCTGAGACAGGTGTGGACTTGATCTCGGTGGGGAGTCTCACACACTCAGCGCCCGCGGTGGACATCAGTCTCGAACTGGAACTCGAGCCAGAGACCGGGGATCTCGGCTGAGATCGTCACCGACAGGGGTACGATGGCATGACCCTCAGGGGAGCAGTTGCGGTGTGCCTGGTTGCGCTCGCGGGAAGCTGCGCGCATGCCCAGGAGACCAGCCTGGTGCTGGAGAAGCCGTACAAGTGCTCGACACAGGTGCTCAGCGGCTGGACCGGCCTGGTCGATGGCGTCACAGACAGCGACGGCGGCCCCGGCTGCTTCGCCACGGTCAATGACCCGAAGTTCCCCAAGTACATGGTCATCGACCTGCAGCGTCCCTGCAAGATCAAGCGGATCGCGGTGCACAACTCCGCGAACGGTAACACGCGGCACATCACGATCGCGGTCTCGGGTACTGGCCAGGACTTCGAACAGATACGCGAGTTCATCTTCCCGAACGGGCAGGCGATGACGCTCAATCACCGCTTCGGGGAGAACCTCGAGCGGCGCGCGCAGTTCGTGCGCATCGGCGTGCTCGACAGTTGGGGCGGCGGCCTCGGCGGCGACCACGGCGTCTTCCTGCGCGAGGTCGAGGTGTTCGGCACTCCCACTGGCGAGGCGGGGGTCGATGCGCCGGCATCCGAACCCACCGGCGAAGCGCTCATGCGCACCCGAGCGCTGCGCCTGTTCAAACACTACGCCCTTGACGCTGAGCGCGAACTGAAAGTCATGACAGTGGGCGACTCGCTGGCCTCGGGTGGCGAGGGCAGTTGGGCGGCGCAGGCCGTGCAGCGGCTGGTTGACTCGCGCACCGGTGGCAGCGTCGAACTGGTTACGCTGGCCGAAGAGGGCGCCGACCCAACGGCCGTGCTCATACACAAGCTCGACGAGATCATAGAGGCGGCGCCGGATGTCGTGGTGCTCAGCTTCGGGACCGACAGTGTGAGCTACCTGCCGGGAACGGTTCGGCGAGATCTGGCGGAACTGCTCGAGAGACTCAGTGACGAGATGACCAGCCTTCTGGTACTGCTCGGGCCGGTGCCGGACAACACCGACGAGGAAGCCCTGGACGCGGTGCGCGGCATGGCGACCGAGCTTGAGCAGGCGGCGCGGCTGCTGGGGCTGCCGATGGTGAGGGCCGAGCGCGCGCTGCTCGACGCGGGCGTCGCGACAGCTTTCGAGACTGACGCGGGCGAGGACGATGTGCCCTCCGCCCTGAGTGAAGACGCGCGGCGGACGATCGCCGACGCATTCGTTGAACTGCTGACTCGACCGTGAACTGAGACCTGACGGAGTGATGTGGGCATGCGCCGGATCGGCGGCGTGCTAATCGGAATACTGCTGTTCTTCCCCGGTGCCATGGTCATACAACTGGTGTCGAAGGAACTCGGGCTGTACCAGGAGATGACCCTCACCGATGCGCTGCTGGTGGTCATTATTGTCCTGGCGTCCGCGCTGCTTTTCGGGCAACCCAAGGCTCGACTGACGGCCGACGAGTTGGAGGACCAGGCCAAGCGTATGGAGCTGGCCTCGCAACGGCTGGAGAGCGCGCAGCGGCGCATGCGCTCGACCCGGCGCACCGTCAAGCCCGCGCCTGAGGGCCGCGGCACGCGGACCCGCAACGTCAGGCGGCCCATGTAAGGCGCCGCGCTCGAAGTCCGATACAAACAAGCAAGCGGCCGGAGAGCAGTGCGCTCTCCGGCCGCTGTGATTCTGATGGGACAGTGTGCCGGGCTCAGACCTGGAAGCCCTTGAGGAAGTCCACAGCGGTCTGGATGTCGGCCACCGGGTTCTCGCCGACCTCGCGCTCGATGGCGTGGTAGCCGTCGAAGCCCTTGTCAGCCAGCAGGCGGATGTAGCGATCCCAGTCCACCCAGCCGGTGCCGAAAGCGACTTCCTGGCGCTGGCCGTCGTCATGTACCAGCGCGTCCTTGGCGTGGGTGTGCACCACGTACTCACCCACCATGTTGATGCCCTCGACCGGCTGGAAGAGATCCATCCACTTCTGCTTGTCGAATGCCTCGCCGCGCTCCTGAGCGTATCTCGCGGGCCACAGGATCAGGTTCGCCGGGTCCCAGTTGATGCGGATCGCGTCGCTGCCGATGGTCTCGATGAGACGCTTGAGCACGTAGGGTGGCTCGGGGCCGGTCTCGATGGCCAGGCAGGCGCCCGTCGCCTCGCCGTGCTTGGCGATGATCTCGTGGTGGCGCAGGTGGTTCTGCCAACCGGGATCGGTCTCGTCCTCGGGCATGATGCCCACGTGGCCCTGCCAGATCGCACATTCGAGGTCGGCGGAGAGTTCCAGAACCCGCCGCGCTTCTTCGAGAGCCTCGGTGCAGTCGTCTTCCTCGAGGTGCACGCCGCCACCCCAGGCCGAGACTGCGGAGATTTCCAGACCGAGACCATTCAGGTACTTGAGCAGGTCCTTGCGGGCCTGCTTGTCGAGGTTCTCGGGAGCGAAGGCTCCGCCGCCGACGGACAGGTGAACGCCAGTTGCGCCCATCTCGGCAATTTTCTCAAAGCCGAGTTCGGGTGTTTCCATGCGCAGGCTGCCGAGCATGACAGCTATCTTCAGGTTCGCCATATTGCGCCTCCGTTGAGCGTGTCTCATTCGTTACGTCGGGCTGGGTTTCGCCGCCATAAGCCGGGCACCTCCCGGGACCCTCTGACAAAGCGCGACCCCCGGGCCCCAGGCCCGGGGGTCGACGAACGTCCAGCCGGGGGAAATGTCACTCCCCCTTAATCTAGATACTACAAGACCGGGAGGTATTCCTCAAGCTCCCAACTGGTAACTTGAGAGCGGTACCGGTCCCACTCGATGCGCTTGTTCTCGAGGATCTTCTCGTGAAGTTCGTCGCCCAGAGTGCGGCGCACGACTTCACTTCCCTCCATCTCGGTGATGGCCTCGCTCAGGCTTCCGGGCAGAGCGCCGATGCCCAACTCGCGGCGTCGCTCGGCGCCCATTTCGTAGCAGTTCTCCTCGACCGGCGGGCGCAGTTCATACTCATTCTCGATGCCCTCGAGACCGGCGGCCAGCATGACGCCGAATGCCAGATAGGGGTTGCATGCCGGATCGGGCGAGCGATACTCGAGCCGCGTGGCCTTCTCGTTGCCAGGCTGGTAGCCGGGAATCCGAATCAGGTCCGACCGGTTGCGCAGCGCCCATGAGATGTACACCGGGGCTTCGTAACCGGGCACCAGGCGCTTGTAGGAGTTCACCCACTGGTTCGTGATCAGCGTGATTTCGCGCGCGTGTGCGAGCAGGCCGGCGGTGAACTGCTTGCCGGTCGTCGACAGACCGTACTCGTCATCGGCGTCGAAGAATGCATTGCTGTCGTCGCTGAAGAGCGACTGGTGCACATGCATGCCCGACCCGTTCTCGCTGGCGATGGGCTTGGGCATGAAGGTGGCATGCACGTTGTGGCGCATGGCAACTTCCTTCACCACGAGGCGATAGGTCATAGCGTTGTCGGCCATGGTGAGCGCGTCGGTGTAGTCGAGATCGATCTCGTGCTGGCTGGGAGCCACCTCGTGGTGCGAGTAGTCGACCGAGATACCCATCTCCTGGAGGGTCATAACGGTGTCGCGGCGCAAGTCGGCGGCGACGTCCAGCGGCGTGAGGTCGAAGTAGCCGCCGTCATCGAGGGTCACCGGTGGCGCGCTCTTGTCCTGGAAGTAGAAGTATTCCAGCTCCGGTCCGACGTAGTAGGTGAAGCCCTTCCCCTCAGCGCGCATGAGTTGGCGCTTGAGCACATTGCGCGGGTCGAACTCGTAGGGCCGACCGTCGGGATGCTGCACGTCGCAGATCATGCGCGCGACGGGGTGCTCCGTGCCGCGCCAGGGCAGCATGGTGAAGGTGTTCGGGTCGGGCATGGCCATCATGTCGCTCTCGTCAATTCGGGCGAAGCCCTGAATCGACGAGCCGTCAAAACCGCGCCCATTCTCGAGCGCGTCCTCAAGCTTCTCCGCCGTGATGGCGAAGCTTTTGAGCACGCCGAGTACGTCAGTAAACCACAGGCGGACGAACTTGACCTTGTGCTCGCGAGCCTGCTCCAGCGCGTCAGCCGTAGCCTGCTCGCGCTTGGCTTCTCGCTCACCGAGCGTGCATCCGTGTTCGTTTATACTCATATTCCCTTGATCGCCCTCCCGTTTTGTCCGGCTGGCTGTTGGCTGATGGTAACGTTCGCTGACATGCGTTGCTGGCCACGGTAGAGGTCCACACTGACCGTCGCCCCTATCTCTGCCTTCATGACAATGGCTATGAGCTGATTGACCGTATTGACCGTCTGACCGTCCCAGCCGACGATGACGTCGCCCGGCTGCAGCCCCGCGAGGTGAGCTGGCTGGTCACGGTACATGCGCTCGATCAACGCCCCGGAGTTCACACCGAGGCCCAGCCGCTGCACGAGCCGCGGAGTCAGGTCGCGCGGGATAATGCCGATCCACCCGCGGGCGACCTGGCCGGTCTGAATCAACTCGCGCGCTATCGGCTGGGCGACGTTGCTCGGCACCGCGAAGCCGATGCCCTCCGAGCCGCCCCCCTGGCTGGCGATGGCGGTGTTGATGCCGATCAGCTCGCCGCGCAAGTTCACCAGAGGCCCGCCACTGTTGCCCGGATTGATGGCCGCGTCAGTCTGGATGAAGTCTTCTTCGCTGGTAATGCCAATGCCGGTACGGCCGGTCGCGCTCACGATTCCGGCGGTGACCGTCTGGCGCAGGCCCAGCGGGGACCCGATCGCCACGATCCACTCGCCCACGCGCAACTCCTCGGCGTTGCCCCAGCGCGTCCACGGCAGGTTCTGGCCCTCGATCTTCACGACAGCCAGGTCGGTGGCAGGATCCGCACCGAGAAGCGTCCCGTCGAGTTCGCTGTCATCCGCCAGCGTCACCTTGATCTCGCTGGCTCCCGCAACCACGTGGTTGTTGGTGAGCACGTGTCCTTCGGAGGAGATGAGTACGCCCGAGCCGAGCGAATGCACCTCCCGGTCCGGCTGGCGCATGACACGGTCGCCGCCTCCGAAGAAGTCGCGGAACATCGGCGGGACGACGCTCGTGCGTCCGGGGATGATCGTCGTCGTGGAGATGTTGACGACGGCAGGACCGACAACGCGGGCTACGGCTGCGAAAGCGGTGCTGAGGTTCTCGGCGGCGGCGATGGCTTGCTGTTCTTCGGCGGTGAAGCCCTGTGCGGCGAGAGGTGGAGGGGCAGAGGCAATGAGGCTAAGGGCGAAGACGGCTAACAGCAAATCAGGTAAACATCGGCGCGGCACACAGAATGACATCGTGACCCCCTTCTTCTCGAGGGAACCTCGTGGCGGTGGCGCAAACAGCGGCGGCTGAAGTGGCCGCCGGGCGGGGCGTCAACGGGGCAATCGCAATGGGTAGTGCAGGCATTTCGCACCGTTTGCGCGAAACAACATAACGCGCCCGGGCTACTGTCGCTGAGACTGACAGGAGGTCCCGGCCGCGTCGTCTCCAATTAACATAGCGGACGGCGCACCGTCTGTCAAGGTGTGCCTGCTGGAATGTGTACGAAGCGGCACCTTAAGCACCAGAGCATAGCCACAACACCGCATATTGCAGAACGATCGGGTGAGACATGCAACGACCGCTGGGGATAAGCACAAGTCTGCTGGACAAGGAATTTGAGCCATCATTACTCGGCGAGGTGGCGGCGCGGGGGATCACAAAGCTCGAAATGTTCGCGGCGACCGACATCAGCTACTTCGAAAGTGACGAGGCCGTCGCGGCGCTGCGCGCTGAGGCCGACCGCGTGGGCGTCAACTTCTGGTCGGTGCACGCGCCGTTCGTCGGCCAGGACCTGAGCACTCCCGAGGAGTTAGAGCGACGGGCGGCCGTGCAGACGGCAATTCGCGCACTGGAGATCGGGGCAGCTCTCGGCTGTCAACTGATGGTCGTGCACGCGGGCAGGAGCATCGGCGAGGCCGATGAAGTCGAGACGCGCCGCCGGCAGGCGATCCGCTCAATCAACGAGTTGTGCAAGCTCACCTCGCAACGGGGGCTGGGGCTGGCCGTCGAGTATCTGCCCACAAACGGGCCTCACTTGGGCAACTCCAGTGCGGGCATGTTCGATCTCCTGCGTGTGGTGGACGGGCAGCCGGCCGTGTGCATGGATACGAACCACACCAACTTGGGCGAGACGCTCGCCGACGCGATGCGAGCACTTGGCGACCGCATCGGCACGCTGCACATCTCCGACAACGACGGGATCGCCGAGCGCCACGTCATGCCCGGCGAGGGCAGCATCGACTGGCCGCAGTTCATGCAGCTCCTCGACGAGATCGGGTATGCCGGGCCGCTGATGTATGAGGCGTCGAACAGCGGGGAGACCATCCTTGAGCGGCTGGACCTCGTGGTCACCAGCGCGCGCGAGCATCTCGGATGGGAGCCCCCCTATGGCCAGGCGTAGGAAGCCACCCGTCGACCAGATCGTCCAGGCCGACTGTGTGGCCGAACTCGCCCGCATGCCGGACGAGTGCTTCGATATGTGCTTCGCCGACCCCCCCTACAACCTGCAGTTGCAGGGCGAGTTGCACCGCCCCGATCGCAGCCGGGTCAACGGCGTCGAGGACACCTGGGACCAGTTTGATTCCATGAGCGCCTACGATGAGTTTACCGCCGCGTGGATGAGCGAAGTCAAGCGGGCGCTCAAACCCAACGGCACGCTGTGGGTCATCGGCACCTACCACAACATCTACCGCGTGGGCAAGGTCCTTCAGGACTTGGGCTTCTGGATTCTCAACGATGTGACCTGGGTGAAGAAGAACCCGATGCCGAACTTCCGAGGTGTGCGTTTCACCAACGCCACGGAGAGTCTCATCTGGGCGGTGCGCGATCAAGAGCGCAAAGACTACACCTTCAACTATGCGCTGATGAAGGAGCGCAACGAGGGCAAGCAGATGCGCTCGGACTGGCGGTTCAACCTCTGCACGGGCAACGAGCGCATCAAGGATTGCGACGGGCAGAAGGTCCACTCCACGCAGAAGCCCGAGGCGCTCGACCGCGGCCGTGTGCAAGAAACTCGGGCGACACTACGTTGGGATCGAGATTGACGAGGGTTACGTGAAGGTTGCCCGCAAGCGTCTGCGAGGCGTCACCGAGGGCGAGTGGTTGGCCGAAGAGGACCCCGCCTAGATCTGCATGGTGAGCTGGCTGTCGGGGTCGCGACGTGGATAGAAGCGGCCGCCCAGCGCGAGGAAGTTGCGCGCGCGATCCACTCGCACCCCGAGCATTCCGAGCTGCTTGAGTGAGGTCAGGCGCACCTGCTCGCGGGCGAAGACGATGCTCTCCACGCAGGTCGGCCCGATGCCGGGCACCCGCAGCAGCTCCCACCGCTCTGCCGCGTTCACCTCGATAGGAAACAGGTCCGCACGCGCCTCCGCCGACGCCAGCTTCGGGTCGGTCTCGATGGGCAGCATGTCGTCCTCGTCGAAGACGATCTCTCCAGGCTCGAAGCCATACGCGCGCAGCAGAAGTTCCACCTGATAGAGCCGGTGCTCACGGGCCAGCGGCGTCGCCTCACGGTCTGCGAACGGCGTGTCCTCGATCGGCGTGAACGCCGAAAAGTGCACTCGTCGCAGACCGACTTGGGCGAGCAGATGCCAGGTGATATCCACGAGCTGCCGATCGGTCTCGCCAGCCGCGCCGACCACGAACTGGGTGGTCACGCCGTCGGGCACCTGGCCGGGCGCGATCAGCCCCACCGCCTGCCGCAGAGGCTTCATGAGGTGGCGCGGCAACGACTTTGCCGGGCAGACCGTCGAGACCAGTTCCGGAGTGGGCACCTCCATGTTCAGCGACAGTCGGTCGGCGATCTGCGCCGCGCTCATGATCGCGGGTTCGGAGACCCCGGGCATAAGCTTGAGGTGGATATGGCCGCGGAAACCATGCTGGTGACGGAGGATGGTGGCGGTCTCGATCATGCGATCGACGGTGGAGTCGGTGTCACCGACGATCCCTGAACTGAGCATGAAGCCCTCGATCAGGCCTGCCTGCTTGAGTTCGGCGGCCAGGCGGGCGAGTTCGTCGGGGCGGAAGCTGGCGCGCTCCTGACTGCGGCTGCAGCGCAACGGGCAGAACAGGCAGTCGTAGCTGCAGGCGTTGGAGAGCAGGACCTTGAGGACGTGCATACTGCTGCCATCGGCGGCGAGCGCCTCGTAGATGGCGCCTGAACCGTCAGGGATGGCCTCTTGTGCGAGGACGGTGGACGGCGCGCTCACATCATAGCGCGCTGCGGCACCAAGGAGTTTGAGCTTGTCTGCATATTCCACTGCGTTTCTCCCTGGGGCTATTATACAGCAACCGCGCGGAATGTGAAATGACCGGCTGCCGGCGGTCGCGGTCAGCTGATGACGACCTCGCCGTCATCGGTGTAGCCCAGCGAGAAGAACGTGAGGCGCCAGGCGTTGCGGGGACCATGCGCCGCCGAGCGATACGCCCGCCCACCGACCCGTAGTGTCTCTCCGGCGAAGCCCAGTTGCGGGTGGTAGTATGGCTGGTCGGACAGCCATTCATCGGGAACTGGATCGACGTCGCTGTCGTACGGACGCAACCCCTCGAAGTTCAGCGGGTCGCCCGACGCGGACCAGCCCAGGTTCAGCAACAGCACGTAGCGGCGCCGCACCGCATCGAAGACCACGCAGGGGGACTCGCGATGATCTTGCGCGGGCGCTGACCGATCGGCGTCGGCAAAGACCACCCCGGCCTGCTGCCAGTGCGCGAAGTCCTCGGTGACGGCGGCGGCGATGCCGCGCGCACCCGTGGCGTAGACAATCCAGCGGGCGTTTGGCGGGTCATAGAGAACGCATGGGTCACTGCCATCCATGACCGGTGGCCCGTCGTGCTTGCGCCAGTCGTAGAGGTCATCGGACACCGCCAGGCCGACTGCGCTCTGTGCGGCCTGGCTGTCTCCTGCATAGAACATCCACCAGCGACCGGCCTGCTGCACCACCTGTGGCGCCCGGATCGCGTCCGCGTCGAAGCTGCCCGGCTGGCCCACGCTGAGCACGTGTCCCTCCAGTCGCCAGTCCAGCAGGTCCTCGGAGACGCTGTGCGTGAGGCGTTCCGCGCCGCCCGTCGAGAACATGTGCCACAGGCCGCCATCGTCGCGGGCGAAGCAGTGATCGCTGACGAACTCATCGGGCGGAGCCCAGGCGACCTTGCGGTGGTTGGCGTGGAAGTCGTCGAGCAGGGCGGCGCGCTCCCAGCGACTGCGAGTGGCGGGCGGGCCGGGCGCCGGCAGATCGGCCTCCTCGAGGATCTCCTCATCGTCCGCATACCGGACCATCAGTCCGCCGCAGCGTTCGCACACGCCCGCCTGTTCGAGGACCGTCTGGCGGCGTCCGCAGAAGCCGCAGGTCTGCATCACCGGCTGGGCGAGCAGTTCCGGCTGCGGCTGACCCTTGGGCGGCCTGCGTCGGCGTTTGCGACCGCCCCGCCGCCTGCGCTCGGCGTCGGGAAGATCGATGGGCAGCCTCGGTTGGTCATCGGGTTCGCGTTTCATGGCGAATGGCGAGGTTCGCCGAAGCGCACGCCGGCACCTACGAGTGCGCAAACCGATCACCTCAGCCGCCGGCAGGGAGGGCACACACAGGCGGCAAGCGAAGCTCGCATATGTATGCGACCGACCGCACCATGTGCGAGGGAGACAAGCGATGATGACCCGACTGATCGTGACGGGGGCGATGGTTATGATCTGCGCTGCGGCCTCGGCGAACCTGCTGCAAAATCCGGGCTTCGAGATGCCAGCGGGCGCGGACGACGCCATTGCGCACTGGACGGCGAACGCCGCCGCGGCGCAACAGAAGATATGGGCCGATGATGCCGACCGGCGTTCGGGAGACCAGTGTCTGGCGATACGGTCGCTGCTTGATACCGAGCCCGCGAAGAGCATCGTCAGCCAGCGCGTCGCGGTCGAGCCGAACACCAACTACGCGCTCACGCTGTGGGCTCGGCGCGACTCGTTCCTGTATGGCACGAGCTTTGAGGTGGCGCTGCTCAAGGATGGCGAGCAGATCGGCCGGCAGCAAAAGCAGGTGCGCTCAGTCACTTGGGTGCCCGTGGTGATGACCTTCAACACCGGCGAAGCGACTGAGGCCGAGGTGCGGCTGACCACCCCGAACACCGGCGATTGGCGCATCAGCGTCGGACGGACGTTGTACGTCGACGACGTGAGTCTGGTGAGAGTGAGCAACGAGCACGACCTCACCATCGCGGGCGCGGGCGCGCAGGCGACCGCCGACCTGAACGTGCAGCAGGCGGGCGCGTACTACCTCTGGGCCCGAGTGCGTTGCGCCGGGCCGAACACGATGACGCTGACCGCGTCGGGCCGATCATGGGACTTCCACGCGTACACGCCGGGTGAGAGCTACTGGGTGCGCCCGGTGTTGCCGGAGCTGATGCTGGAGGCGGGGCGCCAGGAGATTGCGGTCACCGGCGACGGCGCGCAGATCGAGCAGATCATCCTCACCATGGACCCATTCTGGCAGCCGGAGGACGCCCGCGAGTTCATGCCGCCCGCCGAGGCGAAAGCCGCGCTCCTCGACGCGGGCTTCGAGCCGGTGGCGGAGAAGAGCGTCGCCCTTCGTGTGATGGGCGAAATGCCGCCCGGGCAATGGGGGATCGCGCAGGGCGTGCCGTTCGCGCGCGGCGAACTCAGCGGTCCCGAGCATCTGCGGCTGACCGATCGAGCTTGCGAGGCCGACGTGCTCATGCGCTGGCCCGACGGCAGCGTGAAGTGGGCGCTGCTGAAGACGCGGGTGGACGCGGGCGAGGAACTGACGCTGCAATATGGCGAGCGCGTCACCCGCCCCGCGCACAGGGGGCCTGCGGTGACGGTGCTCGATGACGCCGAGGGCGTGACGCTCAAGAACGAGACCATCACGCTGACCGTCCCTCGAGACGGTTCGGCGCTGATCTGTGACCTGACCTGCGGCGACCGGACAATCGACGAGATCATCGCCATCGTGAACGGGAGTTTCAGCAGCGCCAACGCCGCCCCACAGGTGACCGTCGAGGAGAGTGGGGCGACCCGCGCGGTGGTGCGCATCGCCGGCGAGCATCGTGATGAGGCCGGCGAGAAGCTGCTCAACTACGTGACGCGAGTGACGCTCTGGGGCGGCGTCCAGCACGTCGAAATCGAACACAGCTTCGTGCTGCGCGACGATCTCGTGTCCGTGGACATCGAGGACCTGACGCTGCGGCTCCAGACGCCTTCGCAGACTGCGGAACTGACCCCTGGCGCCGAGCCGCTGGCGATTGATCTCGAAAACGGGCCCGTGACGCTGCAGGCAGATATCGCCACCGATCCTGAGCGGACCAATGACTACCCATACCGGGTGACGCAGGGCGACGCGGAGATCGCGGCAGGCGTGCGCGCGCAGGGGCGGTTGACGCTGCGCGATCCCGGGGAGCTGCGCGTCGCCGTGCGTGAACTGTGGCAGAACGCGCCCAAGCGCATCGTGGCTGCGACCGACCACGTCGACATCGGCCTCGTGGGTGGGCCGCTGACTTTCTACAACGGTATGGCGAAGACGCACGAGATTGTGCTGGCCTTCAACGACAGTCTCACGCCGGACGAGCAGTTCGCCGACCGTCCGCTGCTGGTGGCGTCGCCGGAGTATTACTGCAACACGCGGGCCTTCGACGCGTGGCCTGCAGCCGCCGACGGCACGTGGCCCGGATATGAGTCGGCAGTCGCGGTGACCATCGGCGACTGGGACAAGCGCGCGGGCGATGCCATGAAGCGCCCGGAATTCGGCGGCATGATCCCGTATGGCGACGCGATATACAGCGGCGGTGGGAACAACCTCGAGACTGCGCTGGGCGAGGGCGGGATGGTGCAGTTCCTGCGCACCGGCAGCCGCGAGTACTTCAGCTTTGCCGAGCGCGGCCTGAGGCACTTTGCCGATATCGACATCGACCACTCCGACTCCAGCGGCGGGATAGTCTGGATCCACGGCCCACACTCGCGCGATCAGATCGACCCGGGACAGGCGGGCGTGAACGGGCACTCGTGGTACAACGGGACGATCTACTACGCGCTCTTCACCGGCTCGCGCCGCATCCTCGAGACCGCCCCGCACGTGGGTGAGTATTACTCGCGCTTCCCCTTCCCGCTGCAGCCCTACATACACTACTGGCGGCGGATCGCGTGGAAGTTCATGGACCTCATGCAGGCGTATGACGTGACGGGTGACGTGGACTTCCTGGCGGCGGCGCTGACCGACATGCAGGTCACGCGACACCAGCGCGACCACATGGTGCACCTGTGGCCCTACATGTATTCGGTCGGCATGAAGGGCGTGCGGCATTACTTCGACGCGACCGGTGACCCGGAGGCCCGCGAGCTGTATCTGCAACTGATGGACGGGTTCATGCACCTGCGCGATCGGCCTGACGACACCGTCAACGGCGAGTGGCCCAAAGCGGAGGGAATGCTGCTGGGCAACTTCCCGAATGACCGCAGTTGCTGCTTCTACAACGAGGCCGCGCAGGCGACCTGGATGTCGGGCGACGAGCGCTTCGCGCGGCGCGCGGGCGACGACCTGAACTGGCAGATCAGCTTTGGAGTCACTGACCCGACTCTGCTGTGGGGTTCCGCCGATCTCGTGCGCGCCATGGATCAGCTTGGGATGCGTGAGCCCGAGTTGACCTCGACCTTGCCGGGCGTGTTCATGACCACGCCGACGGAGGAGTGGGTGGGCTCGAAGCTGCCGCTGCCGAGCATCGCGCTGCAGGTGACCGAGGAGCAGGACCAGGACTTCAGCGTGATGCTCTTCAAGCGCTGCTATCGGAAGTACACTCACGATTACCGAGGCACCGCGAGGCTGCACGCACCCGACGGCACGCTTGTCGGCGAGCACTCGGTGATTGCCAGCGGCCTGCGGCGCTATAGCTTCGACGTGCCTGCCGACGGGCAGACCGGCGTGTACACGATCATTATCACGCTCGATGATCCCTGGAAGTGGACGCTCAACCAGATCGACTTCGACCTGACGGCAGGCGAGCACGTCCTCAGGTTCAACACCCGCTACGACCGCGAGTTCGTCGACGCGGTCTGCCTGGCGCCGGCCGGGAGCTATTTCCCGACGCTGCAGGGCGACCCGCCTCCTGAGGCGATGATCTTCGAGGCCGAAGACGGCACGCTGCCCGACGGTGGCGTCACGGTGCCGAGCGAGACCGCACGGGGTGGCCTTGCCGTGCGTTGTCTGGGCGGGGAGAAAGCGGGCTTCATCGAGGTGCCCTTCACCGTTGCGGAGGCGGGGACCTATCGGTTCTTCGCGCGGGTGTGGAAGGGCTATGCGGATCTGGTCAACGTGACCGTCGACGACCAGGAGCCGAAGCTGTGCAAGACAACACATGACATGGACGCCAACTGCTACCCGGCGTGGTCGGTAGCGACGACGCTTGGCGAAGAGGCCGTGGTGCCGAGCTGGGTTGTCGGCAAATACAACCTGGCGGTCTTCGATGCGACGGCAATCGTGGACACGCTGGCATTTGACTGACGGAGGCGAACGCAGATGAGGCTGCGTCTGACACTGGTGAGCGCGCTTGTTCTGGCGGCGCTGCCCGCGATGGGGCAGGAACCGTATTTCCGCCAGTTCATCGAGACCGAGGACTGCGCGTTGGAGACCTTCGGCCCGGGTGGTAACCCGCTTGGTGGCTACAACGGTGAGCGCTACGTCTACAGGATTGACGAGCAGCCGTGGACGGGCTTCATCCGCGCACCGCTCGCGACGACCATCGCGCCGGGGAAGCTGCAGGTCTTCGTACTCGGCTACTGCAGCGATGGCGAGCCGGAAACGCGCACCATGACCGTGCGCATCGGTGGCGCCGAGGCCTCGATCACGTATCCGCGCGAGGAGATCAACTACAAGCACAACTGGATCCCGTTCGAGTTGCAGACCGTCGAGGCCGCCCGGGACGTCGAGGTACAGGTTGACTGCCAGGGCGGGCGCGTCATCCTCGACACGATCCTCGTGAGCAATGATCCGGCGGATGGCACAGAGTTCGTGAAGCAGCGCACGCGACTGATCAAGCGCCCCCAGCCGCCCGCGGAGCAGACCGCCCGTCCAGCTACCGACGGTAACATGCTCATCAACTCGAGCTTCGAAGTGGCGCCCACGAACGGCTGGCGGGCGGGCTATCAGAGCCAGTGGGCGCTCACCGACCAGTCTCTCACCGACCACCGACCCTTCGAGGGCGAGCGCGTCCTGCGGCCGGGCCTGCTGCGTGACAAGCGCGGGGCGCTGACCGGGCGCTGGTTCACCTATGATGGCATCTACTCATCGCCCGTGCAGCTTGAGGTGGGGGAGACCTATAGCGTGTCGCTCTACGTGCTCACCGACGGGCCCATCAGTGGCGCGATTGGCCTCAAGGGCAAGACCGAGAGCTTCGAGTTGACGGGCTCGGACGACTGGCAGCGCATCTCGGCGACCGTCGAGGCCCCCGCCGACACGGACACGTTCTACGTCACCTTCGTCGCCGACGGCCGGCGCTACCTCTACCTCGACGCGGCGCAGCTTGAGCGTGGCGAGCTGACCGACTACGCGCCGCGCCCGGGTGTGGACGTGGGTATCGCTTCGGACAAGCGGGAGGGGCGCGTCTGGCGCGAGGGCCGGGACGTGCCCCTGACCTGGGAGGCGCGCTCGGCCGGCGAGCCCGAACAGGCGACCATCCGCTACCTGATCCACGACGCCCTCGGCCGCGTGGTCCGCTCCGGCGACCAGCCCATCTCCGCCCCCGCCGGTCAAACCGTGAGCCTGCCGCTCACCTCCGGCCCGCAGCCCACCGGCGCCTACCGCATCGCCTACACTGTCGAGGTCGAGGGGCAGCCCTCGTACGGCGGTCAGATCTGCTACTCGGTCATCCCGGCCACTCGCGGGGACAGCGCCGAGACCGTGGGCTTCTACGCCTCGCACTCCCAGCAGTGCTTCGCCGCCATGATGCATGCCGGGATCGTCTGGACCAACACCCTCTCCAGCGCCGGCCATTTCGCCGAGTGGACCTACGTCGAGCCCGAGGACGACGTGTTCGTCTTCCATGACAGGGACCTCGAGTGGGCGGAGAAGTACAGCATCAAGTTCTGCGCCAACATCAACACCAACCGCAACTCCATGCCGGGGTGGCTCATGCGCGATCAGCCCGGCGACGGCGAGTGGATCAAGCACCCGATGGGCTACTTCTCACTTGACGAGTGGGAGGAGTTTTGCGGCGCGCTGGCCTCCCACTACCGGGAGGACGTCCATCACTGGCTGATCATCGACGAACCGGTCAGCGGCACCAACCGTTACTCGGTTGAGGACTACGCGAAGCTGCTGGTGGCGGCGAACCGGGCGATCAAGGCCGCCGACCCCGAGGCGGTCGTCTTCGCGCACGCGGGCGCGGGCCACATCGAGTGGATGCAGGACGTGCTGGCGAACTCGGGCCCGGAGCACTTCGACGGGATGTACTGCTACATCGGCCGCTTCAACGAGGAGCATGGCGGGCAACTGCAGGCGCTCTCTCAGGAGGTCGATGCGCCGCTGTGGACGGTGGATTTCGCGCCCGTGAAGAAGCTGGCGACTCACCACGCGGCGATCGACACCGATCGGCCTGCGCCGTGGGCGGACACTGCCGCGAACACCCGCCGCTATGACCTCTGGGCTATCTGGTCGCTCTCATGGGGCCGGGCGGAGAAGTGGCTGCGCTACGACGCGCGCTACCCCGGGCCGCCCCCGGGCACCAGCTACATGAGCATCTGGGAGCATGACGGTTCGCTCAGCCCCCACGGCGTGTCGATGGCGACCATGAACGCGCTCATCGGCGAGGCGAAGCCGCTGGGGCCGGTCGATATGCCCGAGAACATGCAGGGGCACCTATGGGCGGATGGTGCGCGCAAGCTGCTCATCGCTTGGACCGAGGACGGCTCCAGTCGCCTGCTCGACGTGCCCGGCGCACGGGCGTGGGATGTCTACGGTGGCCGGTTGGACGCGCCGGTCGTGGCCTATCTGCCGACCTTCATAGAGTTCACCGGCGAGATCCCGGTGATGAAGGCAGCGCCGGTCGAGGCACTCACCGCCGAACTCCTCCCACCCGAAGGTGAGGGCAAACCGTACCGCGCGCGCTTCGGCGTGACCCTCGACGGGCCGAGCACCGGTGAGTGGTCTGCCGCAGGACCATACTTCCTGGACCGCGAAACAACCCGAATCATCCCCGCGCAGATCGGCGATGACGGCGAGGCCGAACTGATCCTGCCGCTCAATGTGTGGCCGGGGTTGCCCATCGCGGAGCGCGAAGTCGAAGTGAGACTGTATCTGCCCGGCCGCCTGCTGGCCGGCAGGTTGGCGATCGACACAACTCAGCAGTAGGTCCGCAGCGCCTCACACCAACCGGAGGTCATCCCATGCGCTTTGACGTCGACCGTGACAAGTGTACCCTCTGCCGCGCGTGCATCAGCACCTGCCCGACCGACATGGTGCGCGAGAAACGTGGCGCGATCAAGATAAGCTGGGTCGCGTGCATCGATTGCGGGCACTGCATGGCCATCTGCCCGGAGGGCGCGATCTCCGTGCGTGAGCCCGAGGACGCGCAGTTCCTCCCTGCACCAGAGAAGACTGCCTGCGCGGAGGGCTTGCTGGGCCGCCTGCAGCAGCGGCGCACCGTCCGCCAGTTCCTGCCCGAGCCGCTCTCGCGCGAGACGATCGAGCAACTCATCGAGGCCGCGCGCTGGGTGCCGACCGCCGCGAACTGCCAATGCCAGGAGTTCCTAGTCCTCACCGACGAGACCGCCCGTCGCGAACTGCTCGACGCCGTCGTCGACTTCTACCGCGGCTACGCCGAAGCGCTTGCCGACCGCGATCACCCCGAGCGGCTGGAGCAGTTTCAGTCCGGCGAGGGTGCCATGCACGAGCACATTCTCGCGGCCGTTCCGGCCTTCGTCAAGAACATCGACGCCGGCCGCGACCGCCTGTTCTTCGGCGCCCCAGCGGTCATCGTCATCCACGCCGCGCGCGACGAAGTTCTCCCCGAGACCGCCTGCGCCTACGCGTCACTGGCCATCTCGCTGATGGCTGAAGCGATGGGCCTGGGGACGTGTATCACCGCCTACGCTTCGCTGGCCCTCCAAGCTCTGCCCGAACTGCGCGCGCAGATCGGCATCCCCGAGGGCAACCAGGTGCACGCCGTCATCGCCGCCGGGAACCCCGCTGAAAACTTCCGGCTGATCCCGGCCCGGCGACCCGTGCGGACAGAGTGGCGCTGAGGACGTCAGCGCGGCGTAGCCGCGGACAAGCGAGAAGCGCTCCCACCCATTGGGCGGGAGCGCTTCGAGAGGGTCGCACGCCGAAGGCGTGCCTGGCGTCCGCGAGTGACCGCTGACTAGAACCCGTAGAACTTCAGGTACGCCGAGTTGATACTCCACGACATGCCAAGCTCTCGGAAGAACTCCTCCTTAGCCAGGTCCGCTGCCTCATACGTCGCCTTCATCTGTGTATCGCCGCCGCGGAACGCCGTCCGCGACACTCGCCAGTCTCGGTTCAGCCGCGCATATGTCACCGCGGGCTGCAGGAAGTCGATGCGCGCGAGGATAGTCTCGTCGCCGGCCGCTTTCGCCCGTGCCGCGTCCAGATACCCCTGGCACTCGTCGAGGAATTCGTCGGTGTAGAACTCGGCGATAACTGCCTGGCTCTCCTTGCGGTTCACAAACGTGGATGCGTCGTAGATCTCGTCGGTCTTGCGCTCGAGCGCGAGATAGAGATCCTCGATCTCGCTCGCCGCCGGGCCCCAACCGGCCTGGCAGTAATCAGTGATCAGCGCGTCTACGTCCTGCTCGGGGTTCCACAGCACCTCGGCGAGCACGTAATAGGTCAGGCCCTTCGATGTCCAATGCTGATAGCAGCAGTCGAAGTCCGTGACGGTCAGCCCGCCGGCGATGAGGTTCTGCATATCCTTTCCCAGCCTGCGCGCGAAGTTCACTGGCCAGCCCATACCCCCGCCCAGCAGGTTGGGCCGCAGGAAGAGCCGGCTGGCCTGCGCCGCCCAACCATCCCACCGCTGTCGGTCCGCCTCGCCCGCTTCGCGGTTCATATAGTTCAGGCCCACGAATCCCACGAGCAGATTCTCGTGCACTGGCGCATCCACCGGCACCGTCCGGTATGCGCTGTACGCATACGCGCCCAGCATGCGGCCGGGACACTCCTGCGCGACGATCTCGGCGATGGCCGAGTAGAACTTGAAGTAGCGGTCAGTGAGGGAGACGTGCTCGATGCGATGGTCCGGGGTATCAGGCCACCAGAACTTGATGATCTCGCCATCGGGCGCGTCCCACGATTCGCAGGTCTCACAGGTGCAGAAGGTGGTGCCGCCGCCGTCGTTGGGGCTGATCGAGACGCAGTCGAGATCGGGGCTGGCCTGCAGTGCCTCGATCTTCAGGCGGGCGATCTCGGCGATCAGTTCGGGGTTGGATACGCACAGGCGTGCGCGGTTGCCGGCGCGGCTCTGGTCGCGGGTCCCGTCAGGCTGCAGCGCGAACCACTCGGGATGCTCCGCCCCGTATGTCTCCCAGAAATCCCCGTAAGCGTGACCGTAGCCGCCGCTGAATGAGCCCGCTATCCGGTGGCGGCGGAACCAATCAGCGCCCGCGCCGTGCACCTCGTCGAACTGCTCCTTCGTGAAACCCAGCGCATCGAGGCCGCGCTGCACACGCTCGTTCCACTGGATATTGCGAATCTTGCGCTTGAGCAGGGGCGGCGTGAAGTCGATGTTCAGACCCGCGGGCACAGTGACCGTGGCCCGCTTGGGGACAACCGTGCCCAGTTCGCCCGGCCATAGCCAGCGCACGCCGAGGACGCTCTCGATGAACTCACACGCCGCCAGATACGTTCCGTTGAGCCGGCCACCGGCGGGCTTGGCGTCGTCACCGATGACGATCAGATCGGTGTCAATGACACTCACGCGAATCTGTTCCATCGCGAACTCATCGCTGTCAATGCCGTGCGCTGCGGTCAGCAAACTGTCGCCGACCAGGATCCGCGCGCCTTCGGGGGGATCGTCGTCATAAGCGATGGGAACTTCAGCGCCCGAGATCAGCCGAATATGTGTCTGCAATTCCGTCGCGGCGTCTTTGGCTGATCTGGTGGCGTCGCTCGACAGCACGATGGAGCAAGTTGGCTGTCCATCCTGAACGAGCGTGAGGTCCGCGTATCCGCAGGTGGCGACCAGCAGGGCACAGGCAAGTGCGGTGGCTCTCATCATATCTCTCCTCGGCGGGGCGTGGCGGCTGACTACCAGCTCTGGCACCACAGTTGCAGGTCCGGGCCATCGGCCCCGAGCCTGAACTCCGGCGCGAAGCCCCCGTGGTGATCGCCGACGATCAACCCGTCCAGCAGACCGCCCTCGGATGCGAGCGAACGCTCAGCGATGTATGTGCCGATGAGCGCGCCCGCGATGACCTGGTCGAGGCTGTGGTCGCGGCGTCGGTAGCGCGACCAGCAAACCGTGGATGCCCACAGGTACCCGACCTTGCCCCAGGTGGGATACTCCTCCTCGATACAGCGCGCCATGGCGAAGTTCACAGCGGCATGGCCGCTGGGGAAGCCGGTCGCTGAGCCGGGGTTGTCGGGGCGATGGGCCCGCATACCCTCCTTGATTTGTGTGACCACGAGGCCAGTCACTGCGAGGGAGTCGAAGATGTGCCGGCCGGTGTCATCGGCCTCGCCCTTGCCAAAGAGCGTGAGGCCCGCAGCGGCAACGAACGGCAGGCCCTCACTGATGTGCGTGATGGTGTTGGCGACGTCGCTGCCCAACCTGGGTTCGGCCTCACCCCAGGCAGTTGCTGCACTGACCACAAGTGCGGCGAGAGCCGCAATCCCCATATCGCTGCGCATCATACGTCCGATCACCGCCCTCCCTCAGCAATCGCCGGTCCGCTCAGTCGGCCTGCTGAAGCTCGCGTATGCCACGCTTGATGAGTCCGCGGGCGAGCGTCTGGTAGCGCGTGTCATGCTTCGCCGCGAGTTCCTTCAGGTCCTTGACTACGCTCGGCTCAAGCCGCAGGCTGATACGCTCCTTGCGCTGGGGCTTGATGTCCCAGATGACATCTGTCGCCGGCCCATCGTCGTAGTCCTGGATGCGATGCGTATCCCAGAAGGCGAGTTCTTCCGCCTCTGTTTTGAAGTTTGGGATGCTCTTCTTTGCCACTGCCCCTCACCACCCTTCGTAGGCTGTAACTATCGAGGCCGCGTCGCCCCTGACCCGGAAGACGACCGTTAGTGCCCGGCCAGCATGCGTCCGCCCCTCGACGTAGTAGCGTTGCTCGCCGCGCACTTTGCGGCCACGCCGCAGTTGCGGCGTGCTTTCCATCACCTCGTCCACCTCATCCCACGTCACCCCATGCTTGCTGAGCATGTGCCTGCGTGCGGCTGCGCTCGCAATCCAGCGCCTGATCTGCATCTGCGCTTTCCCCCCGCAAGAGCATTGTAGGTGTGTCATGACATATTGTCAATACGTTACGCATGACATCCGGCGCCTGCTATCAGTAGTCCCGCGTCTTCTCGAACTCGTCCAGCATGGCCATGAAGTTCTCGTAGCTGGTGCCGTAGGCGATGGAGTGGCTGGCGCCAAGTATCAGCCCGCCGCCGGCCTTGGCCGTGTCCATCGTCTCGCGCACGTCCCGGCGCACATCGTCAGGCGTGCCCGCGACGAGCGTCGCCACATCCACCCCGCCCCATGCCGCCACCTGGTTGCCGGTCACCTGCTTCACGTAGCTCGGATTCATGCCCGCCTGCGGTTGCAGGGATTGCAGGCAGTCGAGGCCCACCTCAACGAACTGGTCCATGATCGGCTTGTTGTCACCGCAGGAGTGGTGGAACCATTCCAGGCCGCGCGCGTGGATCGCCTCGCCGTTGGCTGCCATGCCCGGCAGGAAGAGCGCGCGGAAGGTCGCCGGGGAGACGAAGGTGCCAGTCGAGTGGCCGAAATCGCCCTCGGTCAGCACGCCGTGTCCGGTCCGGTCGCGGTACAGAGCCTGCTGCTTACGGGAGCGGGCGATGGAGGATTGCACCGCGCGGCCGACCAGCTCGGGGTTGAGGGCCACTTCGACCAGGCCGCGTTCATATCCGCCCAGCAGAATCTGCGCGGCGGCAGCCGGGAATGGGCCGAGGATGTAAGTGTCCTGCGGCAGGCGGGGGAGGACCGCGTCGTAGACTTCGTAGATGCTTTCATCCTCAGGGCCGACCTCGGGATCGAGGGGGTAATCGTCGATATTGAACTCTTGGTCCCAGTTGGTCTTGTGGCCATCGGTGGCGATCTCGTTGGTCAGCGCGGAGTACTTGTAGCGCACTCCGTTCTTGTCCTCCCACAGCCCCTCTCCGATCTTCCGTGGGCCTTCGGGGTGGTAGCCCTTCGCGGGGATGTGGGCCATCTTGCGCAGGGCGACGACGTCGAAGATGTCCAGAGCGTTGAACAGATCGACGAGGTCATCGATCATGGATGCGGCCACCTCGTCGCGTCGGCCCTCCCAAAAGGCGATCTGCTGCCCGGCCTTGTCGCGGATGAAGGTCTTGCGCCCGATGACCTTCTCGATTATGTCGCAGTCGATGACATAAGTCGCCAGAGGGACCTTGTCGGGCTCCTCGAAACGCAGCGTCGCTCGGACCCGTTCGATGGCGGTCATGGGAGCTCTTCACCTCTGCTGCGGCATGTTAAACGCAAAGACCGGGCCGACCCGCCCAGAAGGCGCATCGGCCCGGTCCGGGTGGGCCTGACTTACTCGTCCTCGACGATGGTGACCTTGGGCGGGTAGGCGAAGTCGAAGTAGCGATCGCCGACCTTGGCCTGCTTGTCGTCGCCCGCGTGCACGTAGACGCGGTAGACGAAGTTCAGTGCGTCGCCCTCGGGCATCGTGTAGTCGCCGCGGATCGACTGGTCGTTGTTGAAGTAGGAGTAGCCCCAGCAGTTCGCCGTGAACAGCCCGTAGTCGCGAACATGCCAGGTGGTGGGGTGGCGCAGGTTGCCTGGCGAGTCCATCAGTGCCAGGCCACACTTCACGCCGTCGACCTCGCCGTAGTAGTCGACCCACGGTGAGGGCTTGCCCCAGTTCTCGCTCTCATTGACGCCGCCATACGCGTTGATCATCGTGCCGCCGTTGCGCACGTGTAGCTTGGTGTTCATGCGCACCGAGAGAGTGCCCGACTCCTTGGTGTCGCCGATGTGCAACCCGCACTCGGTGGCGGCCAGGGTGATGTTCCAGTCCATGAAGCGGCCGCCCTCGGGGGAGTTGTAGACCGTGATGATGGTCCAGTCCTCCATGTACTTGTTGCCCTTGGGGTCGATCCAGTCGTTCACCGCCATGATCTGCGCGAAGACCGGGCCCTCGGCGAGCACGTCAACGCTCTGGTTGTGGATGTTGGCGTGGCCCTCCTGCTCGTCCCAGTTGTTGAAACCGTTGACCTCGCCCAGCGCCACATACAACGACTTGTGGTGCGGGTGGTCGGACGAAGCATACTCCGTCACTTCCGCGCCCTCCGGGCCAAGCACCGGGAAGGCGTTCGGGCGCACGAACTCGTCCTTGTCGAAGTTGTAGCGCGTGAACAGCTCGCCGTTGATCTTAAAGGCGGCTGTCTTGCCCTCCTCGATCTCGACGCTTACGCCACCGCCTTCCTTGCAGTCGTCGGTGCAGATGGCGAACTTCTTCGTCTCGCCGGCCTTGAGCTCGGGGACGATGAACGCGACCATCGCGTCGCAATCGTCATCGGCCTCGCCCTCGCAGTCACACAGCCCGACGCACTGGCCCGGCTGGGCGTCGCCCAGATTTCCGTCCGCGTCGACTTCGTGCACAGCGTGGCAGGTGTGCTCATCGTGGCAGGTGGCCGGCGCGAACACAACGGTGTTCTCGCGGTCATGGTTCCCGGCGTCAACCTCGACGATGACTCCGTGGTCACTCATTACGGGTCTCCTCCTTGGTGGTCCAGCAACACGCCCCCCAGAGTCGGGGGTCAGTTGTGTCCATGTTTGCGGCGAGCGAGAACATTCGCGGTCGCGAGGAACTTACCTCCCGACCGCGTGGCGAGCAGTGGCCTATTCGGCAAAGCCGATGGTCTCGGCCGGCCGCGTTCATTCCGCGAAGGAATAGGTCTCGCCAAGCGTCATGTCCTCGTACAGGATCTGGCCCTGATCGCTCAGCATTACCCGACTGAGCCTGTCATCGAGGACCATCCACCGGACCCCCAGATCCTCGGAGAACGAGACCGTCCATGGGCCCACAGATGAGGATATGTCACCCAGTGCGCCGTTCGCGGAGATGCTCGCGGCGATGGAAAATGGCAGGTAGAGTTCCGCAGGTTGGTACCACTGCCCCCCAGGTCCGGGCGCGACCCACTGCGTGCCATTCGTGTCCAGAATGACCGGATTGTCGCCGGCACCGAGCGGAATCGTAACACCGACATAGCCACCCGAGCCGTTGTCACGCAGGAAGGTCACCGTGTAGCCGGTATGGGCGATGTGCCAGGCACCACCCCACTGAACGGCCTGCCCGCCGGGCAGGTCGCTGAGCCCGATCCCCGCCTGAGGCAGGTATTCCATGGTCGGGGGCCCTCCGACCGGTCCGCCAGTCACTGTCACCACGGCTTCGGCGGGCTGATAGAGCAACACCGCAGGGCCGAAGACGAAATCATCCACCCCAAGCAACTCCTTGTCGTTGCTGATGACCGTCAGCGTGTAGCCGCCCGCTCCCTGCAGTGCCAACTGAGGCGATGCCCAAGTGGTAACGTTGTGCTCGTAGTCCACGGTGCCCAGGACGGTCCCACTGAGCAGCATCCCCCCGGCGCCCCCCAACCGAACCGTGGCTGCGCCGTCTGTGTTGACGTGGCCGACGCGCTCCAGCCCCACAACACCCGTAATCGGCCGGTCCGTCGTGAACGATGCCTGCCACACGCCACCCACGTACGTCCCTTGCCCCGGCGCATCGTCCTGCCCGTCACCTATATGGATCACGCGGGCGTCCAGATAGACCTGCCCCTGCGCGTGCGGCGCTTGGCCCGTCGGCTGGCCGGTACCCGGCAGGCCACCCGGGTCCATAGGTGGTGGCGGCTCGTTCCCCACCGCGCCGCCCTGTGCATGGACCGACCACACGCACACCATGCAGACGACCGCCATCACCATCAGACGCTTCAGACCGAACATGCAACCGCCCCTCTCATTCGCCGCGTGGCAGAACGTGGCCGACAAGGCATACCATAACTGTTTTCCGTCGGCGCCCAAACTCCTGCCTGCACTGACTGTCGTCAGGGCATGATCAGGACCTCAACGCCGTAGGGCTCGATCGTGCGCCGAACCCGATCGCCCGCGACGGAGACCGTCACTGATAGCGGCTCGGGATCAAAGCTCATCAGCAGCACCAGCGTCTGGCCGCCCTTCTCGAAGGCCGCCCAGTTGCTCGCCTCCAGCCCATCCACCTCGGCCCTGTCGTCGCAGCGTTGCCCGTCGACGAACCAGTCCTCGTAGTCGGCGATGATCTCGGTCGCCTCGCTGGTCGCGTAGAAAGCGCCCCCATCCATCGAGGCGAGCTGCCAGATCAGCACGCCGTGGCAGCTGCTGTCGACATACTGGCGCAGCAGGCGGTTGCGCCATATCTCCATGCGCGGCGCCGGGCGGGCGTCATCGTTGTAGGACAGATACCACATCTCGCCGCCCATGAAGGGCACATCGCCGCAGGCTTCCACGGTGTCGCGGATGAGTTGGCGGTTGCCGCCGTAGCCGGCGATCGCGTGGTCAAGGTTGGGCGCCATCTTGGCCCAGTCCACACCGTAGTGCTCTTTGGTGCGCTCGGACTCAAAGCCCGAATACAACGAGAACTCGATGGGCCGGTCCGCCTTGCGCAGCATATCGCGCAGCCTCCCGGCCATCTCCGCGTTCTGGGCGCAGCGGAAGTCCACCCAGGCGTCGCGGTGATCGGCCAGCAGCAACTCCGGCGTGATCTCGGTATCGGCGGGCAGCTGCGCGTACGCGCGGAAAGCGGTCCGGCAGCGCTCACAGGTGCAATAGGTCGGCGGGTCAACCACCGGCTCTTCGAGGTCCCAGTCGGCGCCGTAGTAGGGTTGCGAGTTCACCGTCGCCAGTAGCCAGGTCTCGATCTCCGTCAGCGCATCGGCGGCTTCTGCGTCGTCGCTGAGCAGCCAGGTCGGGCAGAACTTGTGGCGTATCCGCTTGCCCTCGAAGTTCACCGCCTGCAGGTCTCCGCGCTCCTCGATCATATCGCGCGAGGCGCCCATGGGGTTCCACGGCGCCCAGCCAATGCTGAGGATCACCCGGTGGCCTCGTGCGAGCAGGTGGGGCACCACGTTGTTCTCGACCCGCCCATACGTCCAGGTGATGCCCGACGCCCAGCAGCTTTCGGCGTAGGCGCGCCCGACCTCGTCGCTTATGAGCCGTGAGCCGTAGTAGCACGGCGTGATGCGCGCGTGCACGGGGCGCTTGTTCTTCAGCGGCGGCAGCACCGTAGTCCGGCTGCGATGGGGCAGTTCGGTGATGAGCCCATCAAGCGCGGTGAAGTAGGTGTAGACTGGGTACTCGCCCTCGGGCATGTCTTCCGGCGCGCGCAAGAGCAGACCGGTGAGCGGCTTGCCGCCGGGCGAGCCCACATTCTCGCAGCGGGCGTCGCACTCGATGACGTAACGCTGGCCCGCCTTGACGGGGATGACCTCCTCCTTGTCAACCCACAGCGCCTGCTGCTTGTCCTTGCTCTCCGGGGTGGAGACGATCTTGCAGCAGATCGATCCACCGGGCCCCTCGGGCGCCAGGCGTGAGCTGCTGCCCCACTCAGGCTCATCGAAAGTGCCCATCTTCAGGAGGTTCTCGTCGCTTCCCTCGGTGCGGAAAACCACGTTGTCAATCCAGAAGGTGCCCACGATCCCGCGGCTCTGCCACTTGATGATCAGCGGGTGGACGCTCTCGGCGCCTATGGGGGCGGTGACCGTCAGCGACAGGTGGCGCCAGTCGAAGGTCCCGCCCGACTGAATGGATGGAATGTACGCGAGAGTGGATCCCGTGGCATCGCCCCAGCGCAGTGATATCTCCATCCCCTGCGCCGGGATAGGGTCATAGCCAACAGCCCAGCGCCGCAATTCAGCACCATCGGCCTGCACGGTACCGCCCCGTGACACCACCGGCGTGCCGCCGCTCACCGGCTCCGCGGCGACGTAGCGCAGGGCCTTCGGCGCCTCGACCACCATCGCGTAGTCGTCGGGCGGTATCTCCGTCGGCGCGTGCAGATACAGCCGCATGAGTTGTGTGCTGCCGCGCGACACGTAGAAGATGTCCAGCTTGGGGAAGAACTGCGGCCCGACAGCACCGACGTAGAGCGCTCGCACAAACCACGCGCGCTCGCCTGCGCCCTGGGGCCAGATCGCCCCGCGTGTGAGGCGCGGCTTAGCCCAGCCCTCGCCGGGTAACTCCGTCATCCAGCCCTCGCCGGGGTCGTCGGCGCGGCAGACCCAGCCCGGGCCAACGGTGCGGTCCCCGGCGGTGACCTCGACCGCCACCCCGGCCGCGTTGACCTGGCGCTCGGCCTGCATGGCCAGGAAGTTCATGCCCTCCTCAAGCTCCACGCTCACGGCGCCCTCGACAAGAGTCGTCTGCTGGCCGTTCACGAACACTTCTGCCTGCGCCGTGCGCGGATCGACAGACACTGTGACCGACCGGGCGGCGAGACTCTGCTCGATCGCGGCCGAGCGCAGCAGGTCTGTATCGCCCTGGCGGAGCGCGTAGGTCAGCTCCACCCGGCCCGCCTCCCACGCACCTCTGGGAAGAGGCACGTTCACCGACAGCGCTCCCGTACCCATGGCGGTCGCATCTTCAGTCCACTTGCCTGACCGCACTCTGGCGACCAGCTCGGCGGGTGCGTCGCCGGCGACCGCGGTCTGGAAGCGGTACTGGCTGCCGTCGCGCTCGAAGTCCACCGGGCCAATGGCTGGGCCAGTCTCCGCAAAAGCGAGTGTGCCGAACAGTTCCGGCTGGCTGAATGCCCCCTGCAGGCCGCACCACGTCGAGTTCTCGTCCACCGCGGTGCGCTCGCGGGCGAAGTTCGCGCGCCAGGGGGCGTCGGGCCCCGCCCCGAGCGCCGCGAAGGGGATAGCGATCTCGAGGACATAGCTCCCCGGGCCTCGCCGGGCGACGCATTGCCAGCCGCTGTCGAACTCATCGTTCCCGCGGTTCGCGTCCCACGTGCCATCGCCCGAATTCGCCGCCAACTGGAACCAGTCGTCGCCGGGCGGGTTGAGGAATATCTCGATGCAGTCATCGCTGAAGACACGCGCGTCTTCGCCTGATTTCTCCGCAACGACCATGTGCATCATATTCAGCTTGGGGTCGAGGTAAGCGTCAAAGGCCTCAACGCCCAGGTAGAGGTTCGCGTCGTCCCAGGACGCTCGCACCTGTGTCTGTTCATCGGGCAGACCGGGGCCGTCAGCCGAGAGGAATGCTGAGGCCAGTGAAGCCGATTGCCAGCAGGCATCGGACAGGTCGCCATCGAGCGCAGGCGGTGCAGGCGCCCGGTAGGCGGTTAGCAGCGGCTCGGCGACGGTCACCGTGGCCGCCAGCGTGAGGGCGAGGACGATCGTGACTGCGCGCATGGTGGGGGCACTCCTGTCTCAGACTTGGCAGTGGTGGAAATGCGGGACTCGTCAGACGCCGTAGCGGCAAAGACTCATGGGCGCGCCTGCGATCGTCTGCGTGAGGGTCTTCTGCAGGCGCAGGCCCGCCGCCTCGACGGCCTCGCGACGGCGCATGTCAGACGCAGCGATCAACGACCAGGCGTTGGGGGCCTGTTCGACGATGGGGCGCAGAGCGGTCAGCATTGCCCTGGCGGTGAGACCGAAGGTGTCCACCTGCACGCCCTCACCACCGGGCATCCCCACGGCAATCGCCACCGGCCGGCCCTGCTGGCGCGCGACCATGTGCACTCCAGTGTCCCAGTCATGGCAGAAGGATAGGAAGCGCCGTCCGCCACTCAAGCCCAGCGGCAGCAGGCGGATGGGCGCGGCTGGCCGCGAGAGCAGGTAGTCGAGGGCGACGTAATCAGCCGCAGTGGCCTCCCCCGCGCGCACTGGACGGGCGGGATCCGGCGTAAAATACTCCCCGTAGAAATCCCGGGGCTCGCGCACCATCCACACCCCTCCCTGCGGGTCGGTGATCGACAACTGCCAGCCGCGGCGGTAGTACATGCCGATGGCCCGCTCGTTACTCAGTTGTGTGGGGAGCATGACGACGCGCACGCCCTCGGCGGCGAGGGTGTTGAGATACGTCTCGATAATGCGCCCGCCCACACCGACGCCCTGGCGCTCGGGATCGGTGTAGAACCAGCCGAAGTGAGCGATCTCGGGACAAGTCTCGGAGACCGACGCCCAGACCACGCCCACCCACTGGCCCGTCGGCGTGTGCCGGGCCGCGACGAAGCGGTCGCGCAGGCCTGGGACGTCGCCGTCGATCACGCGCTGCAGCCACCGGCGCCAGTCATCCGAGCCGCTCATCTGGTCGGGCTTGGTGTATGGGTACCAGGCGATGAAATCGTCCGGATACGGGTACTCGAGGACGTGGACGGTGCACTGGTCAGGCATGGCCGCCGCCTCCGCTTACTCGCCCGGGGCCGTGAAACCGCTGGCCTGCGACGGGCCGGCTATGAGCCGTTCGAGGTTGCCGCCGAAGAGCTTGGCGAACGCCTCGTCCGACAGTTCTAGCGTCTTGAGTTGCTCGATGTCACTCTTGATGTGCTCGACGGTGTTGTAGGGGAAATCGAGGCCGTAGATGGGCATATCTTCGCCGAGAATGTAGATCGCCTCGGCCACGCGTTCGATCCCCAGATACCACAGCTTCTGGTAGTCGCGTTGCAGGACGCTGGCGATGCCACCGTAGAGGTTGCCGGGCGCGCCGATGGGCAGGTTGTTGCCCAGCACCGCGAGCATGTCCTCGTAAAACGGGCGCCCGCCGAGGTGCTCGAAGACCATGGACAGGCCCGGGTGTTTGAACGCGATCTCGTCGAACTTGATCGGCAGGTAGTCGCGGATGCGCCACCAGTGCGGACCGGTGTGAAAGTCCAGCGGCATATCCAACCCGTCGGCCGCGGCGTAGAAGTCCATCGCGCACTTGTCGAGGATGTCGAACTTGTCGAAGGCCGGGTGCAGCTTGCAGCCCTTCAGGCCAATCCCGACGGCCATGATCAGGCGGTCGATCGCGTCCTCGTCCATCGGGTTGATGCAGGCGAAGCCGACCAGTCGCGGCTCGTCATGGATCTTCTGCATCAGCCAGTCATTGGGCTCAGTGTAGCCGGCGTCTTCGACCTGGCTGCGGAAGGGCGCGAAACAGACCGCTCGGGCGATCCCGCACGCATCCATCAGTCGCAGCAGGTTGTCGACGCTGCCCTCTTCCCGCACGTCCTCTGGGAAGACATGCGCGTGGTTGGCGAATATCTCCACTGCATCATCACACCTTCACGGTCCCCTGCGTATGCACCCCAACAATTCCGCCCGCGCGCGCCGAGTCCTTCCTCGCATGGCGGAAGGGGCCGGCCCTGCCGGGGGCGAACACGACGGCAGATTACTGTGCCGCGAAGGGAGCCCACGCGATCATGTTGAGCATGCAGAGCCTGAAGAAGCTGGCCGCTGAGGAGCTTGTGCAACTGGAGGAGGAGGGCTGCGACGTCAGCCCCATGCGCAAGCGCTACGAGGCGATCGAGAATCTGACCGATTGCGACGCCGCCGAGGACGCGCTGGCCGAGTTCTTCGCAGTCGCCGAGACGCTGCAGCCGACGCCGGAATGGCCCTGGGATGAGCCGTCAGAGCTGGAGACGATCCGCGAAGCTCGCCCGGCTGCTGATCACAGCCGCCGCGAGGTGAGCCCGGCGGTGCTGCGCGATCGCATGACCGGCGCGTGGCTCGGGCGCTGCATCGGCTGCATGGTGGGCAAACCGGTCGAGGGCATGTCGCGCGATCGCATCGAGACCATCCTGCGAGCGGGCGATGCCTGGCCGCTGACGGGGTATTTCCCGGTGATCGAGGACTTGCCCGAAGGCGTCACCTACAAGTCCGCCTCCGACCCCTGCCTGACCCCCAACATCAGGCGCAGCGAGCGCGATGACGACACCGACTACACGGTGCTGGGCCTGCACCTGATGGAGACTTTCGGCCCGGAGATCACCCCTGAGCAGATCGTCGGTGAGTGGCTGGTGCGCCTGCCATACCACCGGACCTACACTGCCGAACGGGTTGCTATGCGTCACTGGATCAACGAGATCGAGCCGCCGCGTTCGGCACTCTACATGAACCCATATCGCGAGTGGATTGGCGCACAGATCCGCGCGGATGGTTGGGCATATTGCGCGCCCGGCTGGCCGGAGCGGGCCGCCGAATACTGCTGGCGCGACGCGAGCATCACGCACATCAAGAACGGTATCTATGGCGAGATGCTCTTCGGAGCGATCATCGCCGCCGCGTTCGCGACCGACGACATCCACGAAGCGCTGGCGATGGGTCTGGCCGAGATACCGGAGAACTGCCGACTGGCCGGGGCGGTGCGCGAGTGCATCGGTTGGTGTGCCGAGGACGCGACCTGGGAGCAGACCTGGAGCCGCATCATCGACCAGTATGGGCACTACCACTCGGTGCACACGATCAACAACGCGCTGCTTTGCGTGATGGGCCTGCTGCACTCAGGTGGCGACCTGCGCGACGCGATCTGCATCGCGGTGATGGGCGGGCTGGATACCGACTGTAATGGCGCGACCGTCGGCTCGGTGATGGGCGCGTTGCTGGGCGAGAAGGGTGTGCCGGGCGGCCTGCGCATCCCGCTGAGCGATACGCTGGAGACCGCGCTGGCGGGCATGACTGTGATGGCGATCAGCGATCTGGCGGACAGGAGCATCGCGGCGGCCGAGGTGACCCTCGCCGACCAGTAGCAGCGCGGGCGCACAAGGAGAGTCGGAGATGAGCGAGACCACAGTCCTGCACAACGGCATCGAGTTGCCCGAGCAGTGGCCGCCACAGCGGGCGCAGATCACCTTTGAGCCCGAGACCCCACCGTACCTGCAGGAGCCTCCGGCCGTGATTCCCATCGACGTCGGACGGCAGCTCTTCGTCGATGACTTCCTCATCGAGCAGACCACCCTGAAGCGGGTCTCCCACCGGCCCGAGCCCTGTCCTGAGAACCCGGTCGTGAGAGCCGACCGCCCCTGGGAGCATGAGTCGGACGGCCTCCGCAAGGGATCGGCAACCATGCCCTTCAGCGACGGCGCCTGGTATGACCCGGCCGATCAGACCTTCAAGATCTGGTATCACGCTGACTACAGCAAGCGCTACATGTGCCTGGCGACCTCGCCTGACGGCATCCACTGGGACAAGCCCGATCTCCGCGTAGTCCCCGGAACCAACATCGTGCTGGAGCAGGCCGGGTCAGAGCGCGTCGTCTGGCTCGACCTCGCGGCGACCGATCCGAACCGCCGCTTTGTGCTGGTTACCACTCTCGGTGGCGAGGACCTGATTCCCGAGGGCGCCGACTGGTGGGGCAGCCACGGGTCGCTGTGGGTGCACTTCTCGCCTGATGGCATCCATTGGTCTGACGCCGGCCACCGGCGCGGCCCGACTGGCGACCGCAACTCGGCCTTCTACGATGGCGTCCGTGACAAGTGGGTCATGAGCATTCGCGCCTACGAGCCCTTCGGCGGCTTCGACAACCCTATGCGCTTCCGGCGCTACTGGGAGACCGACGACCTGACCAGCAACGAGGCGTGGGAGTATGGCAAGCCGACTGCATGGGTGGGCGCGGACCGAGCCGACATCACGCGCGAAGACCAGAATCATATCCGCTGCGAGCTCTACACCCTCGACGCGATCGCTTACGAGAGCCTGACGTTGGGGCTGTTCACCATCTGGCGCGGCGGCTCGAAGGCAGGCATCGGTCGGCCCAAGCCCAACGACCTGTGCGTCGGCTTCTCACGCGATGGCTTCCACTGGCACCGACCGGACCGCGAGCCCTTCATCCCCATCTCGGAGGAGCGCGGCGCGTGGAACTGGGGCAACACCAGTTCGGTCGGTGGCTGCTGCCTGGTGGTCGGCGACCGCCTCTACTTCTACTACTCGGGCCGCGCCGGCTGCCCCGACGACCCCTCACTGAACTCCGATGCGGGCTGCGCGACCGGCCTGGCGTTCCTGCGCCGCGACGGCTTTGCGTCGATGGAGGCCGGCGAGACTGAGGGCACGCTCACCACGCGCCCGTTGCGCTTCTCCGGTGCCAGCCTGCTGGTAAACGCCGACGCGTCGGCTGGCGAACTGCGCGCCGAGGTGTTGGGCGAGGACGGGGAAGTCGTCGAGGGATTCTCGCGCGAGCAATGCCTGCCCATGACCGCCGACTCGACCATTCAGACGGTCCAGTGGCAGGATGCAGACCTCGCGTCACTGTCCGGCAGTGTCGTTAGACTCGGCTTCTATCTGCGCCAGGGGGCCCTGTACGCGTTCTGGGTGAGCAGCGACGACTCCGGCGCCAGCAACGGTTTCGTGGCCGCAGGCGGGCCGGGCTTCACCACCAGCCGCGACACCGCCGGCGCGGCGGCCTATGAGGTTGCCGGGGCTGACTGAGCGTCAGTCATCCTCGGGGTGATGCAGATGCCCGAAGCGCTTGCGCCCCCGGTGCGGCCCCTCCCACCAGATGCCCTCGAGTTCCTCGAAGACCTCGATGACCTCATGCTCTTCGCCCATGGGCGTGAAGACCATGTCGCCGGGGCCCACTTCGTGGCGCTCGCCCTCGGTGCTGATTAGCGCCCGCCCGCGCGTGAAAACCCACCACTCGTCGCAGTCATGAAAGTGCAGCTCTACCCGAGACGCCCCCGGCTTGCCGCCATCGAAGAGCCCCCACGTTGAGATCTGGGGCATGTCCGGCCGGTCCTGGCGTCCGCGCTTGATGATCGGCATATCCCACCTCCGGTTTGCAGGCCCTCAGGCCCAGATACGTGCAGTCAGGGCCAGTATTCCGCAGGTGACCTCTCGAACCTGCCGCGCCCGCCGCGCAATCGGTGGAAGAAGGGGGAGGAGGTGACCGACACGCGGCGAAAAGTCCAAGGAGTGAAGCAGCCCAGCAGGGAGGTACCTCGCATGGTACGCGCGCAGGGGATTGCGGTGCTCGCACTGGTCATGCTCGCAGCAGCCTGGCCAGCACTGGCAGCGCCCGCCACCGTCACGTGCCCCAAGCTCTCAGCCGCACCCACCATCGATGGGTCGCTGGGAGAGCAGGAATGGGCTCAGGCAGCCGCCCTCGGGCCGATGACACTGGTCAAGGGCAAGGGAATGCCGTCGCTGACCACCGAGATCTTCATCGGCTATACGCAGGAGGGCATCTACATAGGCGCCCGTTTGTTCGACCCCGCGCCGATGCAGATCCACTGCTACGCCACCGAGCGCGATGGGGCAGTGCCTGCCGATGATTCGTTTCACCTGCTGCTCGATTCGAGCGCCGCTGGCACCGATTTCCTGCATATGGCCGTCAGCGCTGCCGGCGTCATGTACGATGCCGCCAACGGGGATGTCAGCGCCAACTTCAAGTGGGACACAGCGAGTGCTTTGACCGGGAGCGGTTGGTCTGTCGAGATGATTGCACGCTTTGAGGGCGCCAGTCCAGCCGACGGCGACGTCTGGAAGATGAGCTGCTTCCGCAACTCGCCCCGCGTGGGCGAGCGCAGCGCGTGGACGCAAAGCGCGGACACCTTCCCCGTCCCCGCCGAGTTCGGCGACCTGATCTTCGGCGGACCGGCGGCGCGCTGCACGGTGGCGCCCGTGGACACCGCTTGGTTCGGGGACAACGAGGCGACGGTCACCGTCGATAACCGGTCCGATGCACCGATGGTCTGCAAGATCAACGCGAGGGTCGGCGGCCTCACCCGCCGCGCCTACTCGTTCGGCATGACGAAACTGACGGTTCCCGCCGGCTCGCGAAGCCGCGCGACGCTGCCCTTCCGAGTCTACCGGGGCGGCGAGGGCTTCGTGCAGATATCCGTTCAGGTGATCCAGGGAACGAAGGCGTCGACGCTGCTGCGCACCGCGCCGATGACCTACATCCTGCCGGCTCTCGGAGCGGCACTTGATGACGCACTGGAGGGCATCGCCGGGGCCTGGCAGACCTGGGCCACCATGCCCGCGGACGCCCGGCCAGCCGATAGCGAGCACGAGTTGCAGTCGCTGCTCGCCCGGTGGCGATACCTCGACACGCAGCACGGTCAGCGATCCGAATTGACCGCCAACCACCTCGAGGCCCTGGTGATTCGGGCCGGGGCGCTGCGCGAGGACACCGGAGATTTCGCGGGACAACTCAAAGCGGCTTCCACGTCGCCGTAGGCGCCCGCCACCTGTAGAACCGACGAGAGGGCCGGGATTTCCCGGCCCTCTCTTATTTGCTCTGACCCATCGGCGCGCAGCTACATGTCGATCGGGATCATCACCGGCAGCACCAGCGGGCGGCGGCCGGTCAGGCGCTCGATGTAGCCGCCGATGCGCTTGCGAAGCTGCTCGTAGAGCACCTCAGGATCGTCGATGCCCTCCGCACAGACGTCCGTCGCCGTGCGTCCCACCTCATGCTTGATCTTGTCGAGCATCTCCTCGGATTCCTGCACATGCACGAAGCCTCGCGAGTAGATGTCCGGCTCGGAGACCATCTCGCAGGTGTCGCGCTTGATCGCGATCACCGGCATCACGATCCCCTCGTGCGCGAGGATGCGCCGGTCCTGCAGCACGACGTCGCCCACGTCGCCCACGCCCAGCCCGTCCACGTTGACCGAGCCCGCCTGCACCGACTTGCCCGGATGCGCGATGCCGCCGGTGAACTCCAGCGTCCTGCCCGGCCCCAGCAGATGCACGTCCTTCTTGTCGAAGCCGAGTTCGATCGCGAGGTCCTGGAAGGCCAGCATGTGGCGGTACTCGCCGTGGTACGGGATGAGGCATTTCGGTCGCACGAGGTTCACCAGCAGCTTGATCTCTTCAGCCTTGGCGTGGCCGGACACGTGCACGTAGCCCTCACCATAGAGCACGTGCGCCCCCTGCCGCGCGAGGCCGTTGACGGTCTTCCAGATCAGCGCCTCGTTGCCCGGAATGGCGCTCGAGGACATCACCACCGTATCCTCGGGGTGCACCTTGATCTGGTGGTGCGCGCCGCGCGCGATGCGCGAGAGCGCCGCTAGCGGCTCGCCCTGGCTGCCGGTGACGAGAATGACCAGCTCGTCATCGGGATACGAGTCGATCTGGTTGATGTTGATGCGCAGATATTCCGGTATCTCGATGTGGCCAAGCGGTGCGGCCACACGCACGTTCTTCTCCATCGAGCGCCCGACGATCGCCACCTTGCGACCATGCTCGGCCGCGGCGTCGATGGCCAGTTGCAGGCGGCCGATGTTGGAGGCGAAGGTGGTCATGATCACTCGCCCCGGCGCCTCTTCGACGATCTCCATGAGCGCCTCGCGCACGCGCATCTCCGAGCCCGAAGTGCCCTCCTCGTCGCAGTTGGTGGTGTCCACGATCAGCGCGATCGGGTCCTGGGCGCCCGCGCGCGCGAAGGCGTGGAAGTCCGCGGGCAGCCCCTCGGTCGGGGTCTGGTCGAACTTGAAGTCCGCCCCGTGCACGATCAGGCCCTGTTCGGTGTAGATAGCCAGACCCACCGCGTCGGGGATGGAGTGGTTCACACGGATCGGCTCGAAGCTGAAGCTGCCGATCTGGTAGGTCTCGTGGGTTTTGATCTCGATGAACTCGCAGCCGGGCTTGATGTCGAACTCGTCGAGCTTGGCCTGCACCAGCCCGAGAGTGAGCCCGGTGCCCCAGACGGGCAGGGCCATTTGCTCCAGGAGATAGGGCAGAGCGCCGATGTGGTCCTCGTGGCCGTGGGTGAGCACCACGCCGCGCACGCGCTCGGCGTTGTCGAAGATGTAGGTCATGTCCGGCAGGATCAGGTCCACGCCGGGCTGCTCTTCGTCGGGGAACATCAGGCCGCAGTCGACGATCATGATGTCGTCGCCCTGCTCGAAGAGGTTCATGTTCTTCCCAATGGAGCCGATGCCGCCGAGAGAGATGAACTTCACAGTGTCGCCAGTCGCCATATTTCACCAGTACCTAACGGTTGGGGTGCATGAAAAAGGGGCGCGACGAGCTGCTCGCCCGCGCCCCCATACCTATCTTCGACGTCAGAGCCCCGAAGGCCTCTAGTGGGGCTTGACCGTTGCCTTTGACAACGCCACGATGCACGTGGCGCTGTAGCTCTCACACCATCGCGTCCTTGTATCGCTCGAAGAAACACCCCCGCAGATACTCAAAGCGCTGGTTCAGGAACTCCCGGTATTGCTCCTCCGTCATGTCTCTGCACACAGGCCGAAGCAACTCCCGGGGGCAGAGCGCCTTCTCGCATGCTTCGTCCGTCATCCTTTCCTTCTGATCCTCACTCAGTTCGCCTGCCGCAACTTTGTGCTCAAAGAACTGGATGATGGTCTTGGCCTGCTTCTCGGTGTTCGCCTGCTCTTCCATGAGTGCCAAGTTGGCGACACAGTTGATGGGCCAGCCGTTGCCGTCCCAATCGGCCGAGGCTTCCTTCAGAAGCTTCACAGGAGCTAAGTGCTCAATATGGTAGTTGTTCTGGCCGTGCTCGAATGCACTCAGCGTGTGGGCGAATAGATACTTCAGAAATAGCACCTTCTCGCACGCTGCAGGCACATACCGCTGGACGTGCTTCTCATCAAGCTGATCTGCAAGCCATTCGTCAAGAGCGTTCTCCCACTGGCCTCGCGGAATGGGTTCCTCGTACACTGAGGTGCTCAGCCGTGTGAATGCCAATGTGTCACCGCTGCCCCGCCACTCGTTTCTCAGCACGTCGTATAGGTAGCGCATGCGCAAGCGTTTCTTCAACGCATCTTCATGCTCACGCCAATCATCTCGTTCCTCCAAGTTCTCATCGTACCTAATTTTGAAGACGTACGCGATCATAGACAGAGCCTGCATCTGCGTGTGGTGAAGCGGCGGGTTGTCCTTCCTGGTCTCCCGCAGATGGGTGATCGGCCTCAACTGCGCGTCCACGAACTGGGCGCTGTCTATCAGTCGTTCCTCGAAGCGGTTCTTCTTCTGCACGTCCATCTCCATGAAGAAGTCGCGCAGTTCACTCATCTGTGCGAGCCTCTTGCCTGCGCATAACGTATACAGGTTGAAGCCCGTCGGCTCAGCTTGGTCCTTGTCGCCGCTGCTGAAGAGGCTGGGGTAGTCGTCCGCCAGGACCTTCCCCATGCCAAAGAGATACTCGAACAAGGAATAGCTCAACAAATAGGTCTCCTGCCCACCGTTCTCGTCATCCCGATCAAGTGTGAGGCCTTGCTCCTCAAGCGCCGCATACTTGGCCCAGATGGCATCGACGATGCGGGTGTTGCTGATCTGGGCTCGGTCGTTGACCCACGTTGCCGCGAAGATTTGGTATTTACTGAGTGCTGTTCCTTCGCTGTTCAGTCGCTCGAATATCTCTGGCAAGTTCGCGCGATCACCGGAGTATATGACGACTGGCAACTCGATCCCGCTTATGTCAGCCTCCTGCTCTATGTCGTCCAACAAACGGCCCAGTGCACTGCCTGCGGATCCATCCAGCAAGCGCGGCCAGAGCCGGGTTACGTCGTCATCCGCCATCTGCAGCGGCTCACGCAACGCTTCGACTATCGCCCGCGCAAGCCCGGCTTTGTCCCAGTCCTCGCCAGCGGAGAAGCCTTTCTTGGACTTGACCCACCCAACTATTGCCTCACTGATAGCGTCTTCGAGCACTGTGTCCGAGGAATGGGATATCTCCTCGTCGATGGCGCACTTGATTACCATGCTGACATCGCGCAGCTTTTCATCGTCCTCGTAGAATGATGTAGCGTTCTTGTCATACTCCATGATGGCAGTGGTCCGTTGGAGGCCATCTACCAGTCCATAGACGTCCAGACTGCCCTCTGCGCCTTCCTTCGACAATAGGAGCGACCCGACCGGGTAGCCAGCCTTCAAGCTGTCAATCAGACGGCCCTGCTTCGTTCGGTTCCAAGTTATGCGGCGCTGGTAGCGAGGAATCACGATCTTTGCGTCGGCCTGCGGGTCTGGGGATACTGCATCAAGGAGCTGTCCTACCGTCCAACGCTTGACCTCGCATACACTGCTTCTAGCGTCCATGGTCTGGCCTCCGTTCGTGCCAGCGGATGCGTATTCACTGGCACACCGGCTCTCACGAGTTTGCTCTCATTGGTTTCGTCGCGCGAAGTCGCCGGGCCTCCCCGCCTGCGAGTCGCGTCGAAGCTGGCCACCTCAGACGGCAACGGCACAGGCCGGACATTGTCCGGGCTGTCCGTACGAGCAGGGCACACGTCACCCGCTCGCCACCGACACCAGCAGCCCCATCGCGGCGGCGATGAGCACCGCATACACGATGCGGCGGAAGAGCACCTCGTTCAGCCGGTAGTGCGCCCACGTCCCAATGAAGAACCCCAGCACCGTGAACGGCAGGCACGTTGCCGTCAGTTTCAGCGTCGGCGCATTGTAGCTGCCGGCCAGCACGAAGCGCGCAATCATCAGCGTGTTGAGCGTCACCCACAGCATGCTCAGCGTCACGCGGAAGACGCTCTTGTCGGGGATGGCGCGCGCCGCATAGACCACCGCCAGCGGCCCGCCCGTGGTGAACGCCCCATGCACGATCCCCGCCAGCGGCAGCAGCGCCGCCAGCGCCGTCTGCTTGAGCGTCGAGGCGTCCGCGCTCGGGCGCGGGATCGGCCTGACCAGCCCATAGCCTCCCACCAGCAGGCAGAACCGCCCACCGGCAGGCCCAGTATCATCAGACCGACGAGCTTACCGTAGCCACTCCAGATGATGTGGCGGCGGGCCTCGATGACCACCAGCAGACCGACCACCCACGCCTGCACCACCAGCGTGGGCACGGCCATCTGCAGGTCGATCACCATCGCCACAAAGGGCAGCGAGATGACCGTGCCACCAAAGCCCGTGATTGCATTCTGGAAGTAGCCCACCAGCACAATCAGGCAGATGATGAGGGTCGAGGCATCCACGCCTACTCCATCGTTTCGAGGGCGCGGTCAGTGGCCTCGGGGCCGCGCGCCATGATCTCATCGCGCGCATCCGCCCAGAAGTCCAGCACGTCCTGCGACGGGCCGGTCATGTCCTGGAAGTCGGTGCTCAGGAAGATCTCGACCATGCGGCAGGCGGTGTCGGCCGCCACGATGCTCTCGCCCATACACAGCACGTTGGCGTCATTGACCTGCCGCGCGAGTTCGGCAGTCATCAGGCCCTCGCACGAGACCGCGCAGATGCCCGCGAACTTGCCCGCCGCCAGCGCCACCCCGGTGCCCGAACCGCAGCACAGAACGCCGAGGTCGGCCCCGCCGTCCTGCAGGACTTTTGCCGCCCGCTCGGCGACCGACGGGAACTTGACGAAGGCCTCTGTCTCCAGCGCGCCCACATCGATGACCTGGTGCCCGTTGTCCGCGAGCCATTCGCCGACGGCGGACTTAAGGATGAAACCCTTGACTGGTGAGCCTATGACGACACGCATAATCGATCTCCTCTCGATAGTAACCCACGACTTCAAACGCGACAGGCCGCCACGATGTGCTCGATGTTCATACCGTACTTGTTGAGCAGATACTCGTCACTGGCGACTTCGCCGAACACATCCGGCACACCCAGGCGCGTCACCCGCGTCGGCAGTTCGGCGCTGAGCACTTCGCAGATCGCCCCCCCGAGGCCCCCGATCACGCTCTGGTTTTCGACGGTCACCACCCGGCCGGTCCGACCGGCGGACTCGACCAGCGTGGCCGTGTCGAAGGGCTTCACGCACACGTAATGCAGCAGGTCGACGCCGATGCCCTCGGCCGCGAGCTGGTCGGCGGCCTGCATCGCGAAGGGCGTCATCCAGCCGGTGGACACCAGCGTGACGTCGCTGCCCTCGCGCAGGCGCACCGCCTGATCGGGCCCGAAGGCGTAGTCATCGTCGAAGACCTGCGGCTGCTTCATGCGGATCATCTGCATGTAGACCGGCCCGACGTAGCTCGCCGCCCAGCGCACACACGCCCGCAGTTCGTAGCAGTCGCACGGCGAGAGCACCACCATGTTCGGCATCGCCCGCATGATCGCGAGGTCTTGGAAGCACATATGCGTGCCACCGTTCGGGCCGGTGGTGATGCCAGTCGCGGTGCCGACGATCTTCACGTTCGCATCCGCGTACGCCACTGAGATCGTGACCGCGTCATACACCCGGCGCGTGGCGAACGGCGCGAAGCTCGCGCAGAAGGGTATCAGCCCATCGACCGCCAGCCCCGCGCTGATGCCGATCATGTCGGCCTCGGCAACGCCCACGTCGATGAACCGGTCGGGATGCGCGTCCGAGAAGGTCGGCATGGTGCCGGTCGCCTTAGCCAGGTCGGCTTCGAGCACCACGATGTCGGGGTTCTCGTCGGCCAACTCGACCAGCGTCCGGGCGTAGACCTTGCGCATCTCAAGCTCGTGCAGCTTCTCTTCGCTCATAGTCTCATCCCTCGTGGCCCGAAAGCACTCCCTGCGGGAGCCATTGTCGTAGTCTGTGCCGATTGCCGATTGCCAATTCCCGCTTGCCGCCGTTCCCTGGCTCTCATCCCTCAATACGGGAGGTCGTAGTCCTGGCAGCTCAGCGCACACAGGAACTCTTCGTGCGCCTCCTGGTCAGGTATCTTGATATTGTGGCTGCCCGGCGTATCCGCGAGCGCGCCGCAGTCGCGGCCCTTCACGGTGTGGGCGAGGATCATCGTCGGCTTGCCCTCCACGGCCTTCGCCCGGTCGATGGTCGCGTAGATGTCATCCCAGTCATGCCCATCCATCTCGAGGACCTCCCAGTTGAAGGCCCTCCACTTATCGGCCAGCGGTTCGAGGGTCATGATCTCGTCGGTGAAGCCATCGACCTGCAGCTTGTTGTAGTCGCAGATCGCGACGAGATTGTCGAGCTGCTTGTGACCGGCGAACATCGCGGCCTCCCAGATCATGCCCTCGTCGGACTCGCCATCGCCGATGATGCAAAACACGTCGTGCGCTTGCTTGCGGATGCGCGCGGCCATAGCGAAACCACACGCTGCCGAGAGCCCCTGCCCGAGCGATCCCGCGGTCATGTCGATGCCGGTCGTCCGCAGCCGGTCGGCGTGGCTGGGAAGCGTCGTGCCGTCCGCGTTGAGCGTGCCCAGCAGCTTCTTGTCGAAGTAGCCCATGTAGGCCAGCGCCACGTAGAGCACCGGTCCCGCGTGCCCCTTACTCATCACCAGCCGGTCACGATCGACCCATTGCGGATTGGCCGGGTCGATGTTCATGATGCGCCAGTAGAGGCTGATGACGATCTCGACCAGGCTCACCGAGCCGCCCAGATGACCGGACCCCGCGCGGCAGATCATATCGGTGATCACGTAGCGGAACTCGCCCGCCAGGTCGTCGAACTTCTCGCGATCGAACTCTTCGTTCATACCCTCACTCCTCGTCACCGCGTGCCGTTGCCGTCCTCTGCGTCTCCGCGTCTCTGCGGTTTGCCCCTGTGGTCCTCATAGCATCTCGCGGTATAACTCAGTCAACTCGCCCTCAGTCACCTCGCGCGGGTTATTGTTCATAAGCGGATGGAAGCTGCCCGCCACCAGCGCGGGCAGGTCCACCAGTGCGCGGTCGGTCACCAGCACCGGCGTCTCACGCCCCGCGCGTGATACAGACTATTCGCGCCGGGTCTCACGAAGCCTTCGCCCAGCGCAGGAATCCCGCCAGTCGGGGGTGAAGCCTGTAACGGGAGGTCGCACGGGGGCGAACTACCATTGGCCAGTCACCCCAATGCTCACAACGCGAGGTGATCGACCGTGTTGCGTCGTCTCCTGATCCTCTTCACGCTGACCGTCGTGCTCACGATCTCCGCCAGCGCTGCCTGGTGCGCCAACGAGGCAGCCACAATCAAGCTCGATGGTGCTGTCATGGCCCTCGACGCCCCCGCCTACTATGTCGACAAGCGTTTCGTCATGTGCCCCGCAATCTCGTATCTGCAGGGCCTCGGTGCGCAAGTGTGGTGGGACCCCGCCACGCAGGTCATCACCGCTAACCGCAGCAACCGCAGCCTGATATTCGCCGTCGGGCGAGGGACCGTCAGCGTGGACGGTCAGAGCAAGCCGCTGGTCACGCCGCCCGTCATGATCGGTGGCAAGCCCTACATCCCCATGCGCCTGCCCGCCCAGCACTTCGGCTTCAAGGTCGCCTGGAACAAGGCCTCCCTGACGGCCGGTCTGTCCAGTCCCACGAGGAACACCGTCAAGGACATCCTGATCTCTGACCAACTCATTGAGGACCCCAGTCTCCACAACATCGGTTCAGGCTACCTGCTGGTCAGCGGCCACCGGGATCTCGGCGACCCGGGCGGCAAGGTTCTCTACGCCGTCGGCTCGCAGCGGGGTGAGAAGTGGCAGGTCACCGAGCAGGCGTTGCCCACAGAGGCTGAGCCAACGTCTATGGGCAGAGCCCTGTTCATCTCCGACTTCGATGGCTTCTACTTCGGCGCGCTGGAAATCCCCCCCGCGCGAGCCGCCCAGTTGCCGATGTGGTTCACCAACCTGACGAGCTGGAACAATGCGATGGTCTCTCCGGCGCCCGCTGGCGTGGGCTTCCGGCAGTTCTACAACATGGTCGTGACGGGGGCCTCGTGCAACGTGCTCTACGCGGGAGGCGTTGAGGGCCCATCCACCGAAGACTATGATTTCCGTATCTGGCGTTCGACGGACATGGGCCTCACCTGGCAGGCGCTCACCGTGCCCGCCCGACGGCACGGTGTGGGGCGAGGGGCTGAACCACCTGATCCGCTTCAACCCCGACGGCACCCCAACCGCCATCGGCAAGTGGCAGAACTGCCAGTTGATCAGGGCGATCAACGCCCCCACCTCCACCGATGTTTTCGTGGTCTGGGCGTATGGTGAGCCCACCCGCATGCAGCCGAGCCAGCATGTGCTCAGCCACTCCGCCGACCGTGGCGCGACCTGGCAGCACGAGTGGAACTTCAGTTGGGGACCGACCTCCACGATTGATTGGGCGGACGGCAACTTTGGGATGTTCGTGGAGCGACAGGGGATTGCCGAAAGCGACCCATGGCGGCTGTATTACACCAAGGACCGCTGCAAGAGTTGGTTCCGGTATAAGCTCGATGGTTGGGAGCCGATCCCTGGTGGTTTGACGGTAATCAACTCGACTGAGGCGTACATCATAGCGCGCAAACAGGGCTCCGGCGACCGCCGCCTGCACTGCCTGCGCTGGACGCTGGAGTAGCCCGCTACTCCTCCAGGTATATGTCCACCACGTGCGGCATATCGCCGCCGGTCGGTGACGGCCAGCTACTTGATTACTATCGCTATGTCGTTGGCGTCAAGCCCGGTGAGGACGACGTTCTCGATCGGCTCGCCCCACCTGCCCCCGTCACGCTCGTGCGCCCAGACCCTGTACTCCAGACCCGAGATCAGCCGCTCTATGCGCCAGTGCCCGTTCTCGTCGCTCTTCACAACGACACGCAGGGCCTTGGCCACCTGGTTGCGGATGTCTTCAGGAGTAGCGCCCTCAGGACGGTGGTGGATGCTCACCTCGGTCGAGGAGGCGCCGACGAGAACGTCTGCGCAGGGCTGGCCCTCTGCATCGGTGACGACGCCGGTGAGTACCACAAACGGGTTGAGCTGCAGAATCTCATGCAGCCCGAGCTCCGGGTCGAGCATGCCGCCGCATGCTGTGGTCGCGTCGTCAGCGATGGCGACAACGCCGACGAGCCCCGTGCTCTTCAGGCCCGATAGCTCAAAGCGCCCCTCGCCATCAGTGCGCGCCTCTGGCGGCGAGCTGCTCTTCACACTGTGAGTCGTGGTCTCGCTGGACATAACCGTGGCCCCCGCGACCGTGTCGCCGTTGGCATCGACCACGATGCCCTCAATACTGCGCCCCGCCATATTCACACGCATCGTGAGCAGCTCTCTGGTTTCACCAACGGCGAGGGGCGTCATCTGTTGCTCGGGCCACTTGTGCAGCAACACCCTTTCTGCCAGCCAGCCGCTGCGAATCCAGAAGTCCATGCCGGCAGGTATTGGCCCGATCCGGAGCAAGCCGGATTCGTCGCTGGCGAATCGAGCAGGGGTGTCGTAGGACCTCTTTCCCTCGGGCCGCGGCATGAGGATTGCCTCAACGCCGGCCGCCGGTCCGCCGTCCTGGTCCTGCACCCTCGCCTCCAGGAAGCCGGCCTCACCCAACGTCACGGTAACTTCGGTGACGTTGGGTGGAACGACCTGCACCGCAGCGCGCTGTTCGTCGGGGCTCTGCGCGTACACCGCAATGTCCGGAGGAACCAGTTCGCCCTCGCTGAAGACCTGTGAGGAAATCGTCGGGGTGATGGAGAACCAGCCCCCCTCGTTCGTCACGACAGGGGTGGTTGGGGACTGAACGCAGCTCGAGTCCATCACCCACACCCTTGCACCCTCAACCGGCTCACCGTCCGCGTCAACGACCGTTCCGGTAATCGTGACTGGTTCAGCGAGGACTGACAGGGGGAGTAGAACCGTCAACACCAATGCGACAGGCAGTGTCCAGCGTACCATGATCCAGCGCACCTCCCGCTACTGCGTCGCCGTGTGTCCGCATTGTATCATAACAGGGGGGGTGTGAAGAATTCCGCTCAAACGTAATCGGCGAGGATGCGACCGAGGGCCTTGAAGCCGTCCTTGATGGGCTGCTTCATATTCTCATTGTGCAGCCCGGCGGCGGGGTGAATCAGTGGCACGAAGGTGAGCCCGTCCTGCCTGATGACCGTCCCGTTGACCTTCATCACCGAGGCGGTCGGGTCGATCAGCGTCTGCAGGGCCGGGCGGCCGAGTGTGCAGATCAGCTTCGGGCGGATCAGGCAGATCTGGCCGTCGAGATACTCGCGGCAGGCGATGACCTCGTCGGGATGCGGGTCGCGGTTATCCGGGGGGCGGCATTTGACGATGTTGGTAATGAAGACGTCTTCGCGCGACAGGCCGATGTTCTGCAGCAGCTTGGTCAGCACCTGACCGGCCTTGCCCACGAACGGTTCGCCCTGCAGGTCCTCATCGCGACCGGGACCCTCGCCGACGAACATGATGCGCGCGTCCTCGGGACCCGCCCCCGGCACCGCTCGCGTACGCGTCTCCCCGAGCGGGCACCGCTGGCAGGAGCATATCTGCTCGGCGATTTCCTCAAGCAGCGACATACCATTACATCCCCCGTCACGACAACGACCGTGCCTTTCGGAGGGCGGGTCTTTCTCTGGGCGCCATAGCTTCAGCGAAGGTGTCAGACCCGCCGGTCGTTCTCCCTACACCAGCCCGAGGCCCTCGCAGGCCGCCTGAATGCACATCGTGTCCGCCTCAGACGCGGGCACCACCGGCAGGCGCGTGCCGCCCACCGGGAAGCCGCAAAGCTCCAGCGCGCGCTTCACGCACGCCGGGTTGCCCGACGCCAGGAAGCACGCGTTCACGAGGCGCATGAGTTGATGATGCAGCGTCCACGCGCGCTCAGTCTCGCCGGCGTGGAAGGCATCGACCATTTCCTTAATCTGCACACCAGCAACGTGAGAGGCCACCGAGATGACCCCGACCCCGCCCAGCGCCAGGATCGGCAGCGTCATACCATCGTCGCCGGACCACACCCGGAAGCCCTCTGGCGCACCGGCGATGATCTCGCCGATCAACTCCAGATCACCGGACGCTTCCTTCACCCCGATGACGTTGGGCATATCCCGCCCCACTCGCAGCGTCGTCGCCGCGTCGATGCTCTTGCCGGTGCGTCCCGGCACGTTGTAGAGCACCACGGGCAGATCGGTCGAAGTCGCTACCGCACAGAAGTGCTGGTAGAAGCCCTCCTGCGATGGCTTGTTGTAGTAGGGCCCCACCAGCATGACCGCATCCACGCCGGTCTCGCCGGCCTTCTGCGTAAGCTCGATGGACGCGGCGGTATTGTTGTTGCCTGTGCCCGCCAGCACTGTCACCGAGTCGTCCACGCCCGCGCGTACGACCTCGAAGAGCTTGAGTTTCTCATCCGCGCTGGTCGTGGGCGACTCGCCCGTCGTGCCGGACACCAGAAGGTCCGAACCGGCGTCCGCCAGGCGCTTGGCCAGTTCCACCGCGCGGTCGTAGTCGACCTGAAGATCAGCGTCAAAGGGCGTGACCATAGCGGTTACAATATTGCCAAGTGTCGGCATATAGATCACCTCAAACTCGAATGTAGGTGTGGCTTTACTCGTCTAACCCAGCATCCCGCGCTGCATGAGCGCCTGGGCAATCTGCACGGTGTTGGTGGCGGCGCCCTTGCGCAGGTTGTCAGCCACGCACCACATATTCAGGCCATTCTCCACGGATGGGTCTTCGCGCACGCGGCCGACCAGCACCGCGTCCTTGTACTCGTCGCGCAGCACGTCGGCCTGCGTCGGGTACTGCAGTTCCTCGGGGGCCTCGCGTACGCTGATGGCCAGCGGATCCTTGCTGGGACCGTCCACGACCACCACGCCGGGCGCCTGCTCCTCATCGCTCAGAATCGCCAGCGCGTCCTCGCGAGATAGCGGCGCATCCAACTCCAGGTTGATCGATTCGCTGTGACCGATGAGCACCGGGACGCGCACCGCGGTCGCGGTGATGGGCATATCAGGCACGCCCATGATCTTGCGCGTCTCGTGGACCATCTTCATCTCTTCCTTGGTGTAGCCCGTGTCCAGGAAGCGATCGATGTGCGGCAGGCAGTCATGCGCGATGGCCCGGGCGAAGATACTCGGGTCGCAGTTGACCTCATCCCCGGCCGCGCAGGCCTTGATCTCCTCCTCAAACTGATCCATGGCCGCCAGACCCCAGCCCGAAGTGGCCTGGTAGGTCGAGACCACGACGCGCTTGATGCCCACTGCGCGATGGATCGGAGCGATCGCAACCGCCATCTGGATGGTCGAGCAGTTGGGGCTGCAGATGTGCTTGTTCTCACCGGTGACCGCGTCCATATTGACTTCAGGCACGATCAGCGGGTAGCCCGGCTCCATGCGGAAATCGCCGCCGTTGTCGACGACCCATGCGCCCGCGTCAGTGGCGACCTTGCCCCACTCGACGCTGGCGCCCTTAGCGCCCTCGCGGCCTGCGAAAAACACCACATCGAGGCCCTCGAACAGCTCTGGCCCGACCTCACGCACGAGGAACTCCTCGTCGGCGAGTATCTCCGTGCGCTCACGCGTGGCTATGACCACGAGCTCGCCCTCGACGGGAATATTCTGCTCTCTGATACACCTGATAATCCGGTCGCCAACTGGTCCGACACCTACGACTCCAATGCGGAGACCCATCGTTTCCACCTTATCCGAGAGAATTTGAGATGCGGCTCACGCCAAGCGCATATGCGCGTTAGTTGCTGTCAAGCAGCGTCTGCAGCCCGTACACCAGACCGTCGAAATCCCTCACGCGGCGCACCGCCATGATCACGCCGGGCATGAACGAGTCCCTGCCCGAGGTCACGTGCTCGATCTTGAGCGTTTCGCCCAGGCCGCCGAGGACGACCTCCTGGTTGGCGACGACGCCCATCGACCGGACACTGAAGACCTGGATCCCGGCGTGGTCACCACCGCGCACGCCCTCCATGCCGAAATGCGTCGTATGCGGGTTCTCGAAGTCTTTGCCACGTGCGGCGGCCATCCGCTCGACGGTCATCATGGCCGTGCCCGATGGCGCGTCGATCTTATTCTCGTGATGCCACTCGATGACCGTGGCGTAGTCCAGCGCCCGCGATGCCTCTTCGGCGAACTTCATCAGCAGGTTCGCGCCAATGCTGAAGTTCGGGGCGATCAGCGCCGAGGTCTCGTGCTTCTCGCACATAGCGCGCACCTCTTCGAGCGCGTTGTCCGAAAAGCCCGTGGTCCCGACCACGCACGCCACTTTGGCGTGCAGAGCTGCCCGCATGTTCCCCATAACCACTTCGGGCCGCGTGAAGTCTACCATCACTTCTGGTCCGCAGGCCTCAATGCCCTCCAGCACCGTCTCGCTCACTGGCGCGTCGGGCGCGCCAGGCACCAGGTCGCACAGGGGGGTGCCCGGATACGCCGGGTCAACGCCGCCCGCAAGCTCCAGACCATCGGCCCCCAGAACCGCTTCCACGACCGTTCGCCCCATGCGGCCACCGGCGCCGCAGACCATCACCCTGATATCAGCCATCGTGTCTCACCCGCCCTTATCGTGGGCAGATTCTGCCCACCATTGCGCATCGGTAATCAATCCTATTCGACGCCCTTCGCCGTTCACCTGCCACACTTGTACATTATGAGGCCGGGGCCATCGCTGACCCCGGCCTCGTATGGGCTGGGTGGTCCTTACTTCTTGTCGCGGAAGTAGGGGCTACCGGTGCCGGCGGACGGAGCGCTGTCGCCACCGTCGCTCTTGCCACTGTCGCTCTTGCCACTGTCGCTGCGCGGCTTGCGGCCGCCGCCGGAACGCCCGCGGCCACGGTCGCCGCCACGGCCACCGGAACGCCCGCGGCTGCCGCCATCGTCTTCGGGCGTGCCCTCGGGCCGGTCGAGCAGAGCCTTGCGGCTAAGCTTGATCTTCCCGCCGGCTTCGAGGTCGATAACCTTGACCTTCACCTTGTCCCCGAGCTTGACGACGTCCTCAACGTTCTCGGTGCGGCCGTGCTCGAGGTCCGAGATATGCAGCAGGCCGTCGCGACCCGGCAGCACCTGAACGAAGGCGCCGAAGTCGGTGATGGTCACGACTTCACCGGTGAAGACCTCGCCCATCTCGATCTCGCGCGTCAGGTCACTGATCTCCTGGCGGGCCTGCTCGCAACCCTCGGCGTTTTCGCCGAAGATCATAACGAGACCGTCATCCTCGATGTCGACCTTGCACTCGTAGGTTTCTTCCAGCCGCCGGATGTTCTTGCCACCGGGGCCAATCACCATGCCGATGGATGCCTTCGGAACCTGGATGGTGAGCATCCGCGGTGCATACTCCGACAGCTCCGCGCGCGGGCTTGCGAGGCAGGCGTTCATCGTCTCCAGGATCGCCAGCCGCGCCTCCTTGGCTTGCGTCAGACCGTCCGCGAGAACCTTGGACGGGACGCCCTTGACCTTGATGTCCAGATGCAGGCCATTGACGCCCTCGCTCGTGCCGGTGACCTTGAAGTCCATATCGCCGGCCGCGTCCTCCAGGCCCTGGATGTCGGTGAGGATCAGGTAGTTGTCCTCGTCCTCGTAGACCAGCCCGATCGAGATGCCCGCGACGGCGGCCTTGATCGGCACGCCTGCGTCCATCAGCGACAGCGAGCTGGCGCAAACGGACGCCATCGAGCTGGAGCCATTGCTCTCGAGAACTTCGGCTACCACGCGGATGGTGTACGCGAAGTCTTCCGTTGCCGGAAGCATCTTCTCGAGCGAGCGGCTGACCAGATCGCCATGTCCGATCTCCCGGCGGCTGGTCCCGCGCAGAGCCTTGGCTTCACCGGTGCAGAAGGGCGGGAAGTTGTAATGGAGCATGAAGCTGGAGTATTCCTCCTGCTCCAGCGAGCGGACCAGCTTCTGGTCGCGGGTGGCACCGAGGGTCGTGAGCGCCAGCACCTGGGTGTCGCCGCGGTTGAACAGACCCGAACCGTGGGTGCGCGGCAGGATGCCGGCATCCGCGAACAGTTCGCGCAGCTCGCCCGGAGCGCGACCGTCAACGCGCAGGCCCTCTTCGAGCAGCCGCTTGCGCATCTCGTCCCGCTCGACCTTCTGCATTGCCTCTCCGACCATATCCCGAGCGTCCGGGTACTCGTCGGCGTCGAACGTCGCGGCGATCTCGTCCTTGATTACGCCCGTGGCCGCCTTGCGGTCAGCCTTGTCGACGGCCTTGATGGCCTCGCCGATCTCGTCCGAACGCGCCTCGACCGCGTCGAACATCGCGGGGACGGGCTCCCAGAGCGGATATTCCTTTTTGGGCTTGCCGGCCTTCTCGCGCAGCTCGTCCATGGCCTTGCACAGTTCCGCGCAGGCGTCCGCGGCCATCTCGATGCCCTGCAACACGATATCCTCGGGCACCTCGTCGCCACCGAGTTCGACCTGCAGAACGCCCATCGACCCGGCGGCGATCAGCAGGTCCATACGGGCTTCCTGTCGCTGCTCGAATGACGGGTTGAGGATCAGTTCGTCGTCGAGCCACGCGACGGCGGCTGCGGCGAGCGGTCCGTCGAAGGGCACCTGGGACAGGTGCATCGCGGCGCCGGCTGCGACCATCGACACGACGTCGATGGCGTTCTCGTTGTCCGCCGAGAGCGCGGTCACCATAATCTGAAGCTCGTTGCGCAGACCCTTGGGGACCAGCGGGCGAACGGGGCGGTCGATCTTGCGGCAGATCAGCGTGGCGTCCTCACCGGGGCGACCTTCGCGCTTGAAGAACCCACCCGGGATGCGCCCGACGGCGTACATCTTCTCTTCGAAGTCTACCCTCAGGGGAAGAAAGTCCACGTTCGGGTTCGGCTTGTCGTCGCAGACGACGGTCGCGAGCACTACGGTGTCACCGTAGGTGCACTTGACTGCCGCGCCTGCCTGACGCGCAAGCTGGCCGGTCTCGAACGTGATCGGACGACCGGCGAAGTCAGCTGTTACGGAATGCATATCAAACATCAAACAACCTCCTGGTACGGGGCAGTGCCCTCCAGGAGGTCGGCGGTAAAAGCGAGGAAACAGGGAAAACGGGGCGGGGATGCGTCGATAGATGCCTCCGCTTTCCCTGATTCCCCCCAAATCCACTAACCAACCGGAGGGACAGGACCCCAATTCAGCGCGTTCAACGCGCCGAGATTGAACGTCATAGATATTCTACGCTAAGTTCGCGCCAAATGCAAGAGCATACAGGGCAGCAGGACCCTCTCACAGAGGTCTCCGCCACCTTCGCGAACAATCCTTCATACAGCACCGAGCGCCCCTGAGGAGCGACCATGAGAGACATCTGGCTCATAGCCATCTGTATACTGGCGTCCGCACTCTCCGCAACCGCCGCCGAGCGTGGCGTGAACCTTCTCGCCAGCCCCGGCTTCGAGGCTGATGCCGGCTGGGAGGCATACGAGTCGGGCTTCGCCATCGACGCAGACGTGGCGCGTTCAGGCGATCGCTCCGCGCGCTGCGCCTCCGAGGACACCGACACGCTGCTCGGCGCCGTGCAGACGGTCACCCTCTCGCCGCCAGTGCGTACGCCCATCCGCATCACTGGCTACAGCCGCGCCGAGGGCGTCGTCGTCGCAGGCGACTACAATATATATGTGGACGTGGCCTACGAGGACGGGACGAACCTGTGGGGTCAGCGGGCGAAGTTCAGCCCCGGCACTCACGACTGGGAACGTGCCGAGGTGGTCTTCACTCCCGAAAAGCCGGTCGCCCGTCTGCTGGTCCACATCCTCTTTCGCCGCTCGCTGGGCACCGTATGGTTCGACGACATCAGCGTCGAGTTTCTGCCGATGGCAGCCGATGTGTCCGTGGCTGGCGGCGCGGGTGAGGCCGCAGCGCGGGCGCAGCTGAGTATGCTGGCCACGTGGCGGGCGTCGCTGACCCAGAACGGTCTCAACCTCCCCGTGCGCGAGGGCACCGGCGCTGACGTCAGAGCTTCGTGGACCGGCCTGCAGCCCGGCCCCGCGACGCTCGCCATCGAGGCCACCGACGGGTATCTCGGCGAGAGTATCACCGTGACGCAGCCCTTCACGGTCGACGAGGCCAGGCCCGCGCCGCTGCTGTGGACCGCGCACAGTCTCGAGAAGATTCGCACTGACAGCCCCGTCGGTCCCGATACCGAGGTCACCATCGCCGCCGGGCGTGGCGAGGTCGAGCATGCCCAGGTCATCATCACCCCGAAGCTGGAGACCAGCAACCTGCGCGTGGCGGCCACCGATCTGACCGGCCCTGACGGTGCACGCATCGCCGCCGAGAACCTCACCGTGCGCCAGGTCCTCGAATACGAGGGCGAGCCGGACGTGCTGGCGCCGATCGAGCCGCTGAGCATCACCGCGTGGATCAACCGGCCGGTGTGGCTGACCGTGCGCGTGCCCCTCGACGCCACCCCCGGCGACTACCGCGGCGCGGTCACGGTCGGCGACGCAAGCGTTCCCGTCCGCCTGACCGTCTGGCAGTTCAGCCTGCCCGTGCGGCCCTCGATCCCGGCGGTTCTGGGCATCGCGGACCGCACCTTCGCGAAGCGCTACGGTCTGCAGGAGGGCACCCCCGAGTGGGAGCAGGCGCTGGACGAATGGTACCGCTTCCTCATCGACTACCGTATGAGCCCGTACTTCTGCAAGTTTGGCCAGCGCCAGCCGAACCACTACTCATACCCCGCTCCCTGGCCCATCGGCGACCCGCGCACCGACGAATACCTCGCCGATGAGCGCCTCGCCGTGATCGCGGTCCCGTACCCGCTTGGCGGTGACCCTGAGCGCCTGCGCGAGTCCCTCGACCACTTGCGGGCGAAGGGGTGGCTGGACCGGGCCTACGTATATATGTGGGACGAGCCCGACCGCACCGAGCAGTATGAGAAGATCCGCGAGTGGGCGGCCGAGGTCCACGCCATCGCCCCTGAGGTGCGGGTGCTCACCAGCTTCTACTGCGCGCCCAAGGACGGGCCGCACGAGGGCGACATCACCGCGCTTCCCGAGATCCTCGGCGAGGCGACGCAGATATACTGCATGAGCCAGTGGGCCACGCACGCCGATGAGCAGTTCCGCGCGCGTATCCAGCCGAAGATGGCGGCCGGCGATGAGTGGTGGCTGTATGTCTGCCTCGGACCCGGCGCCGGGCACCCGAACCTCTTCCTCTCGATGCCCGGCGTGCAGCATCGCGCGGTGATGTGGCGACTGTGGAAGGAGCAGGCCGAGGGCTTTCTCTACTGGGCGCTGAACTCGTACGTGCCCGCGAAATCGCCCGACGAGCCGCTCGCGATGCGCGGGCCTGCTGGGGACGGCGCACTGGTCTATCCGGGCGAGGTCTTCGGCTACTCGGGGCCGCTGGCATCTGCTCGGCTGGAGCGCTGGCGCGATGGCATGGAGGACTACGAGTACCTGCGGGCCTACGCGGAGCGCTTCGGCAGGGACGCTGCTCTGCGGGGCCTTGGCACCGTCTACCATGGCCCCGTCTCCCACACCAATGACGCCCGCCAGATCGAGACCTGGCGGGCGCTTATGGCCGAAGCGTTGGCGGAATAGCTAGCGCACCTCAACCGCCGTCGAGTCAGAAGCCGGGAGTGTGGTCGTGAAGACCAGCGTCTCCCCGACGACCTTCGCCTGCAGGTCAGTGCCCTCGACGAGATCGCTCGCGACCGTCGCCGCCCTCGCTCCCAGCGTCGCCAGCTCCACGGTGACGGTCACTTCGCGAGCCTCCGCCGCGTGGTTGTGCAGACTGAAGACCAGCGGCAGCGCGCTCCCGAAGCGTTCGACGCTCACGTCGGCGTTGTCGCACGTGGCCCACGGAATCGGCTCCCACCCCGCGCTCTGCATCCGAAGCAGGATGGGCACATACTTCTCGTAGAGCGTGCCGACCTCGGTGCCGGGCCCAAACACCGCGACCCGCCCGTACCCGCCCGGGACCACACCCATCGGCAGATGCGACTTGATGAAGGTCTCCTCGTAGTGCTCGGACTTGACCGGCAGCGACACCACCTGCTTGTGGTAGGCGAGCGTCCGCGTGATGGGCGAGTGCGCCTCCAGCCCCCACTCCAGTCCGTTCATATCCAGCAGGTGCTGGCTGAAGGTAAACGGTTGGTGGCAGGTGTTGGCGATCAGCCACTTGCCCTCCGCCTCCAACCGGCTCTTCAGTTCGCGCGTCCACTCATACATGATCGTGTCGCCGAGGATCACGGGGCGGAAATCGCCCGTTGCGAACGGTGGCGGGAAGTCGCAAGCTGCCAGATGTTCCCGGCTGAAGTCGAGCATGCGCGCGTTGCTGAAGAAGTTGTCGAGCCCGACGCCGTCATACTCCGCCCCCGCCGCCCGCAGCCCCTCGATCTCCGGCCCAAGCCACTTGTCGAAGACAAACTGCCCCCAGCCGCCATCGATGTCCGGGTCGATGTTGCACGAACACCGTCCTGTCCACCAGTCGGTGCCACCCCAGTCCTCGCGATTGACCAGATAGCCCACCTGCACCCGTCCGTCGGGCCCACGCATCGCTGAGGTCTCGACCGCCGCGATGCCCTCACGCAGCCAGGCCTCGGCTGCCTCGCGCCCTGACCCCCTCTCCCGTCCCGCGTAGCGATTCCGCCCGGTGGCCTCTGGCCTCGCGCTCATCACGTGTTCGCGCGGGTCATCGCTGCTGAGCAACGCCTGCATGGCGTCGGCGGCCTCCTCCGCGCTGGGCCGATGGTCGAACTGGCCTATATCCGCGAAGTAGCGCATCGAGTCATTGTAGAGGAACGAGTAGATGTCGATCTTGTCATCATACGAGATGGCGTTTGCGCCGCCCGGGCCCCAATGGTACAGGAATCCCAGTTCGTCGATGTTCTCCAGCTCGTCAACCGATCCCCAACAGACCCATCCGCCGTCTCGCTCCATACGCTTCTCGAACAGGCCCGGGTAGATCGCGTAGTAGCGTTCCGCCGCCGAGCGCAGCCCCCAGCGGCCGTCGCATCGGTAGATCACGAAGCTGAAGCTCGCCTGCCCCGGGAACTTGGTCGTCGCCTCGGTCAGCCCCAGGTCCACCGCGAGATACAACTGCTTGCTGCCTCCGCTGGCCGCGATGCGGTGGTGGATCGGGTAGTCCATCGGGATACCCATCGCCAGGCCGTCGTCTCCGCTGACGCACCCGAATGGGTAGGCCGAGTGGTTCCCGTTCGCGCCCGCCGGCGCTGTCACGAAAGCGCCGAATGTCTTGTTCCTGTCCGCGGCGCGCGAGTTGACTATATCATCCCACCACACCGGTTCGCCGGCGGGGTAGGGGAGGGCGAAGAACACCGTCACCGCCCGATCCTCGCCACGCAGGTCGCTCACCGTCACATCCACGGTCAGATGGTCGCCCACCGACCGGTAGTCGGCCCGCAGACCGAGGCCGAGTTGCGCCGCCTTCAGATCGCTGCTGACCAGCCCATCCTCAGCGCTTGTGGTCCCGGCGAATACCGTCATATCCGACTCAATGGCGACGTCGCGCGCGAAGAACCCCGCCAGCGGCGGCTTTTCGCCCCCCAGCAGTTCGCCCCCGCCCATCTTGACACTCACCAGCCGCCCGTCGTCCGCAACCCCAAGCGCCAGCCCGTCGTCGGTGCTCAGCGAATGTGCTGCCGCGCCACCGTCGAGGTTCTGCAACTGCGCCGGTGGTGTCGGCCGCAGGTCGAACCACGCCGCTGCGATCACCGTCTCCCACGCCAGCATCAACTCGTCGGACAGTGGCGCTTCGGCGACATATGGCCCGATGCCCGCCGGGAAAGTGATGCTCTGGTCCTCCCGCAGGTCCAGTTCCAGCCGCCACCATCCCGCCTGCCCGTTGGTGTCCGCGGTGATCTGGGCGCTCTCGTAGTCTTCCAGTTCGCGTGTTGCCGCTTCGGAGCCATCCGGTCGCAGCAGCTTGACGGTCGCCGCCTCGCCGCTGAACTTGAAGGTCAGCGATTCCATACCCTCCGACACGAGGAAGCGCAGCGGGTTCGCGTGCCCGATGACGTTGACCACCCGCGTGTCCTCAATGCTCACTGCCCACGCGCCCCCGGTCACCCGGACCGTGAAGGCGTTCATCCCCGGGTCGCCGTCGAACACATAGACCCCGTCGATTTCTGGATGCAGCGTGAGGGTCTCCTGCTCACCGGGCTGTATAGCGCCACGAGCCGCGGTCTTGCCATCGGGCCCGAACATAAAGTAAACCAGCGGGTCCGCATAGCCCAGACTTGCTGCGATGCAGCCCACTTCCAGCGTCAGTTCCTTGCCTGCCTGTGCCTCGATACGCAGCACATGGTGCTTGCGGAACTGCGTCGGGGCTTCCTGGGCCACCGTCACGCTGGCCACCAGACCGACTATGAGGACTGTCAGGACGCGCTTCACTGCGATCACCTCTCGCTCTTTTGCTTGCACAGGAGCAATTCCGCAGCGCCTGCTGGTCACCTGCAAGCCGTGTTGAGCCTGCAAGTGGCAGTATTGTTACCAAGAGGGGGTTTACACTGCCTGTTGGGTCTGGTATACTCTTACCACGTCGCGCGGTGGAGCAGTCCGGTAGCTCGCAAGGCTCATAACCTTGAGGTCGGAGGTTCGAATCCTCCCCGCGCTACCAATTCGGGCCAGATCGCTAACAGCGGTCTGGCCCGCCCTCATGTACGGACACGCTATGAGCGGGGGCGCGCTGAATGCGGAAACCCTATTGGGTGTATGTCCTCTACAGTGACAGCGCTGACCGATTCTACAGTGGCATCTCCGATGACCCGAACCGCCGCCTTGAGAGCCACAACGAGGGCAAGTCACGTTGGACTGCTCGCCATATGCCGTGGCGGATTGTCTACCGCCAGCGCTTCCCTGACATCACGGAGGCGCGTCGGTTCGAGAACCGCTTGAAAAGGCAACGCGGAGGACGTGGCTTCTTCGCCCTCACCGGCCTCGCCCCGGACGATTTCGGCCGCCAGCAAGGCTCATAATCCCGCCCGTGGGCGGGATCGGAGGTTCGAATCCTCCCCGCGCTACCAAGTTTTCCCCAATGGCCCCAGGATAACCCCTGGGGCCATTTCCTTTGGTCCGGGCATCCCGAGAGATCACGCCGTGACCGCCGAAACAGCGATTAGGTTCGCAAGGTTCGGCCCTTACGGGACAAGGGAGATGCCCTATGCCAAAGCTTATGACTCACCATCAGGCCCCGCCCGTCACACTGGCTTCCGCCGTCGAGGAATTCCTCGCAGACTGCTGCCTGCAGAATCTCAGCCCCACAACCATCGAGTGGTACAGGTACGCTCTCCAGCCGTTCGTGCGTTTTGCCTCAGCCCGATCCGAGACGGACGTGGACTCCGTCACCGAAGCAACAGTGCGGGCCTTCCTGTCCGAGAAGCGCGCTCAGGTGCAGCCGCGCCGGGTCAACCACTACCGGCAGGCGATTGACCTCCTCTACAGGTGGCTCATCGCTGAGGGCCGCACCGAGAACAACCCGGCAGCTCGCTTCCCGAAGCTGCGTGAGCCGCGGCGGCTGGTCCACGCTTTCAACGAGGGGGAGGTCGAGGCCCTGCTGGCTCAGCCCGACACACGGACCTTCCTGGGGCTGCGCGACCACGTCTTTATGCTGACTTTGCTGGATTCGGGAATTCGACTGTCCGAGGTGCTCGGTCTGCAGCTCCTCGACCTGGACTTGCCTGGCAACACGATGCGGGTTCTGGGCAAGGGCAACAAAGAGCGAATGGTGGCACTCTCTGTGGTTATGGAGAACCACCTGCGGCGCTATCTGGTGCGACGGGAGGTCGCGCTGGCGGGGATCGGGAGAGAGGACAGCACTTGGGTCTTCCCCAACCAGAGCGGAGGCAGAGCCGAAGGCAAGGGGTACCAGAATCGGCTGAAGCGATACGGCAAAGCCGCCGGCATCACGCGGGTCCGCGTAAGCCCCCACACCTTTCGCCATACCTTCTCGCTGTGGTATGTCCGAAACGGGGGCTCGCCGTTCCACCTGGAGAAGATACTCGGCCATAGCAGCCTGGACATGTCGAGGCGTTACTGCGAACTCGCCGACGTCGACTTCCTCGACAGCCAGCGGCAGTTCAGCCCGCTGACCATGGCCGACCTGGGCACCCGAGGGCGAAGACGACTGCGCTGACCCGCATCTAGCTCCGCTCCATTATCGACGTCCCGACTTGCTGCTGTCCTAGGAGGCGATCCAGACTTCGGCGCCCCGCCGCCTTCGGCCACCATCCGTCCTCGGGCGGAGTGGACCGGCCCGTTCCCATGTGAGTGATGTCCGCCAGGTGGCACTATAGCCCGAAGCCGAGGGCAGCGAGGCTATTGGCGAATTTGGAGCACGCGGTGGGCCGAATGGGCATACCCCGGCTCATGTCGGCGAGCCGCGAAGCGAGGTGGGCTGGCGCCTTGAGTTCCAGAACCAGAGGCGCCACCAGGGGCTCAGGTCGCCGCAGGTTGGGTCGCCCAGAGAGTGTTTGGGCATAGGCTGCGAGCGAGGTGTCTACGGTTAAGCGGACAGAGCCGTCGGCTGAGACAAAGTAGTCGCGGTCATACGCGGTGATAATGGCAGGTCGGCTCCGCGCGGCCAGGTCCACGAGCCCCAGTCGGCCCTCCGAACTGGTCTGCATGTAGACGACCAACCGGCCGTCGTCGACCCACGCGACCTTGCCGTAACCGACGCTCTCGGGCGCTGCAATGACCTGCTCCTCGCCACCGGCAAGAGGGATGATCCGCACGCCTTCGCGACCGGCCGACATCGCCACGCGCTGCCCATCCGGCGACACGGCGAAGTTCCGGTCGGCCGCCGTCGCCAGACAGCGCAGCCCGCTGCCATCTGCGTTGACTATGGATAGACTGTCCGGTCCGTCCAGCCACGCGGGGTAGCCCTCACGCGGGTGGTCAGAGACAAAGCCGATGGCGGCATCCCCGGCCCACCGTGGCGCGGCGTCTTCGACCATCGGCTGGGGCTGCGGCCGGTCGTTCTCGGGATCGTGCTCGCCTCCCGCTGCGTAGTAGCCCGCAAGCAGCCCCGCGTCGGGCTTGAGGCCGTCGCTCGTACCCAGCAGAGCGCAGAATCCCAGCATGCATGGAGCTCAGGGATCAGATCGTCGCGACCACCACGCCCGGGCTGCTTCATTCGCCCACCTCAACGAGCGTCGCGTCGTCGAACCAGGACCGGTCGGCGTCGCCGAGTTGATTGGACGCTCCGGCCATGAAAACGAGTTGGCCGGCTTCCGGCGGCACCTCCACGAGCCCGATGATCTCGCGCCAGCCGGTCGCGTCGGCGGGCTCGGCGCCCACCAGTCGCCGGTTCTGAGCGTGCGCGGTCCATGCCCCGTCGGCGTCCTTCCAGCCGATGTTCAGGCTGGCCAGTCCGAGACCCTCGGTCTTCACGCGCAAGCGGACGGCGTACGAATGGCCCGGCTGGACAGCGGTCAGGCAGCCAACAACGCCGTCGAGCACCCCGCGCAGTTCGACTTGTCCCTCAGCGCTGCTCACCTGTCCGTGCGAGGAATCGTCCTGCCACTGCCACCAGCCCTCGGGTGGCCCGTCAGGTGCTGGGGCCTGGCTGAAGTCGCCGTTGGTTAGCATGTTCTCAGGCGCTGGGTCCCGGTGGATGAGTTGGCGCGCAACGCCGGTGGGGTCCTTGGCGCGGCGGATGGCAGCGACGGCTCCCGGCAGCCGCTCGGGCCACATCGGGTACTTCGGGTCACCAGCCGGCCACCACCGAGCCGTCTCCCCATAGAGCCACACGACCCCGTCGCTGGCCGCCAGGGCCGAGGCCACGTTGGCCGCGAGCCGGGCGGCGGACGTGCCGCCCTTACGATCGATGTGCCAGGGGTTGCCGGGCGGATTCACGTGGGCGTCAAGGTAGAGGCTCTGCCCGACAAGAAACTGCCGCCGCACCTTCTCGCGATGCTCCGGCGCCACGAACTCGGGCAAGCGCAGCTTCAGCCGCGTGAACGCCGCGCTGTATTCCGCGAAAGAGTTGGCCCGGTATCCGATATCCTCCGTGCCTTCGATGATGCGCATTGTGGGCGGCATGACGTCCAGCCATCCGTCGACGAAGGCGGGCAGCAGACCGTAGGTATGAGGCTCAATCGCCAGCTCCAGACCGCCGCTGTCTAGCAGTCCGAGCATGTCCGAGAACAGCCGGTAGCTGAAGATGCTCACATCCGGGAACTCCTCGGCCACCGCCGTCATGACCTCACGCCCGCGCTGCCGGGCCATGGCGCGGTACTCGGTGAAGGTGTGATCGTCCCCTTGGGCCTGCGCCCGGTAGAGAAACTGGGAGTGCGGCGGGGTATAGGGCTCCGCATCGAAAAGCAGACCGCGCAAGCCGCCTTGCCGAGCCAGTCGCGACAGCAACCGCCAGTGCTCGGTGACCGTGCGCCAGCCGTCGTCGTCGAACCAGTCAACATCGCCCGGGTTGGAGTACAGCATCAGGTAGTTCTCACGGCACGTGGTCGGCTGCGCCGCCTTCAGGTCGGCGAGCGCGGTCGCGAACTCCTCCCACTTCCACTCGCCGCGGGAGAAGGCGAAGATCGCCGCTTCCTCGGCACCCTCGGCTGTCCGGCGGGTCGCGCGGAGTGTGGTGCCGTCAAACACGCCCCATCCCTCGAAGGTGCTAAGCCCCTCGCGGAACTGCCGCGGGTTGGGGGAGTCCCATCCGGTGGCGACGATCGGCGCTCGCTCGCCGGGCACCTGGCCTACGGCGGCGGAGCCAGGGCCCACCAGCATCAGAGCGCCCAGCACAACAGCGGACATGACGAATGGCACCATGCGTTGTCCTCCTGGCCGGAGCACGGCCGATTGGCTCAGCCGATCGGCTTTCGCCCTCACGGATCCGCGCCCTGGGCCCTCCCGCGCTTGCTTCCTACTGTCCGGGTTTGCGTATGGACCGGGGTCCCCCGTCTAGACCGGGATTCCCCATATGGCACTCGGCGCCCTGGCGTTGGCTGAACAGTCAGCCGTTCGCTGCAGTGCTTCACCAGCCGAGTTGCAGAAACCTGTACATCTGGCCGTGGGACCCGAGATCGGCCAGTATTGCCCTTCGTCTTGAGGGTCTGTAAGCTCTGTATTCGCTGACAAGCTGGACAGGAGGCGTGACGGCACCTCCGTATCGCCGGCATCCTCATCAACTCTGAAGCGATCGTGAGATCTCCGGTGGCTCATTATGTAGGTACCGGAGACAGCGACCTGATGCGGTCGATGATCTGCGCAAACAGGTCGCGCGTGACCGTGACCTCCGCCATCTGCACGACGATCCTGTGGGTTGGTGGACCGCTGTCTCTTCCCGGTGATCCCGAGGTGTACCTCGAAGGCCAAGAAAGCCCGTCATCTCAGGCGACGCCGGTTTTCGGGAAGGACAGGATGCATGGAGCCCACCATCACACAGACTGACCTCCATGTCAAGGGCACTTGCCGTTCCGCCGGCAAGTTTGCCGGCGAATGGCGTCGTGTCCTACCGCGCCTGAGTAACTTACCCATGACCCCGCGTCGGCTGCCATGACCCACTCGGCCAACACCGTCGTTGGGGCTACGCCAATCGCTGTCCACCACGGGCATCGCAGGTGTGCCTGGCCCCTGTGGCCTGCCTGCCCAAACACTCGGACGTACACGTCCCCGTTCTCGACGGGATGACCGCAGAAGTCGCACTCCATCATATCCCACCGGGGTACGCTGAACGGGATCCTGGCTGTGAACGACTGAAGCTCTCCCACATCGGTGATGAGCCAGGATCTTGGCGAGACGAAGCGGCCCGCGCACGGACAATGCGGTGATCGAGGCGTTCAACGCCCGCTTGCGGCAGGAATGCCTGAACGAGCATTGGTTCCTGTCGGTGGCAGATGCTCAGGAGTTGGTAGACGCCTGGCGGGAGGACCACAACCGGGTAAGGCCGCACAGTTCGCTCGGGAACATGACGCCGGAGGAGTTCGTCGGGCAGGCACTCGACGCTCACCCCCATGGGGGTGAGCACGGCACCAACGACACGGCGACAACGCCCCGACGACATGGGGGCAAGACCAGTGGGGGCAGCACACCGTCGTTGATCGCGCCGTTCAGGAGGGGCGGGATTCTCACCGCTCCCACGGGCCCAGAGGGCCAGAATAGCCGACGCGACCACCGCCTGCACCACCAGCGGCGCGTCCGCGCGCCAGCGTCACCGCGAACAGCAGCGACAGCGTCGTCAGCAGCACTATGGGCACGTCGGGTAGGGCATAGCCCGAGTAGCGCAGGGGGCCAATGGCCGTCGCGAAGGCCGCCGCCACCAGCGCAGGGAGCCGATCACGCCACAGCTCGTGACCGATGGTCCACACGGCCCACAGGCAGCCGCCCCAGGACAGCATAGTGACCAGTCACGCGGGCCAGAAGCCCGTCAGTGGCCGGAGGGCCATCAGCTCGGGCAGGTCCTGCTAGGATGGCGGGGCGCCCAACCACACGCGGACCGCCGAGGACAAGCCGATAGCCGGGGTGATGGCGCAGGAGTACAGCGCGGGGTAACTGGTGTGCGGCGGGATGATGGTGTGCTCAGCCAGCATATGCCAGACGTTCTGCACCACCATAGACTCGTCGCCGAAACCTGGTTGCAGCGTCACCAGCACGTGCGCGACGCAGCCGACCACGATGATGGCTATCAGCAGAATGGCGACTGGGTGCCATCAGGTGGGCTCGATGGCACCCATAGGCATCACGATTCCCCGAGGGGCGCAGAAATCCCTTCCGGTGATCTGCTCCCGCGAGCGTAACTAGTGACTATGCAGTACTGCAGCGGACTCACATAGCCCTAGGCGGAGGCGGCGCGTAGCGGGAGGCGGATTGGGCGAAGACCACAACATAGTCCGAGTTGGTCACACAGGCCTCAGCCCGCCTTACGTATGATCCCCAAGCTTGCGGACACACCCATAGCGGGGCTCATATTGCCGTCGTCGAACCTGGTAGCATAGGTTGTGCTGCGCGCGCCCGATTCTCCCCCAATGCCCGGCCAGTTCCCCCTGCCTCACGGGTTGAGGACTCTCACCGGGGGCACCGAGACGGAGGCAAGAGCATCACGGTTTGACACTACCTAGGGACTCCGTGTATTGTACTCGCCGGAGTCTGCGAATTAGTTATGTTCCTGCATCGAGACGGGACCTGAGGACATATGACCTTCGGACGCACTTTGAGGATAGGCGCTGGGTCCGGCGCATTCGGCGCTAGTGTAGTAGCAGTCAGAGACGTTCTGCTCTCCGGTGGAGGACTCTCAGCAGATCCTCTCTGGTTCGCCCAGCACGGTGCTGTACAGCTCCTATTCTACGCCTTGATTGGGGCGTTGCTGGGTTTGGCGATCTCGTTGGCAGCTCAGGCCGTCATCCGTGTCTTGGGCAAGGGCTACGTGGGCAACCGTGTCTCCGGCGGGTTCCTCCTCATCCTATCTGGCATAGTGATGCTGATCGCGACGCCGTCAGCGCTGGTGTTGACTCTGCTGGCCGCAGTGCTCCTCGCCGTAGGCGGAACGTCGCTGGTCATAGTTATTGGCGACGAAGAGCGGTCGGACTGGCTCTCGCTCGGCGCCGGGATCATCATTGGGGGCGCAGCCTTCTTCGGGGGGGGCCGTGCGGCTCTGGCGTCCATCTTCCCCGCAACAGCATTGGGGTACACCGGCATCACCGTCGGAGCATGCATTTTCGGGTGGTTCGCTTATCGGGGGACCGCAGGCCTGCGGCTAGTTTTGGAGAGGCGTTGGTCGCCACGGGTCGTAGTTGCAGCCCTAAGCGCTGCGCTGCTGGCCCCCGCGGGCCTGCTGGCCCTCACTGCGCTGCTCCCGACAGGCGCCATTCCCGCATCCGTGGCAGGCAGAACCTCACCACGCTCTTCCGACGCGTCACGCCCCAGTGTCATCCTGATCAGCGTGGACACGCTGCGCGCGGACTTCGTTGGCTACGCCGGCGGCCCGGCGCGGACCCCCAACATCGACGCCCTAGCCGCGGAGAGCTACGTGTTCGAGAACGCCTACTCCGTCGCCCCCTGGACCCGGCCCTCATTCGCCTCGTTCTTCAGCAGCCGCTACCCGAGCGAGATGGGTGTGGCGAGGGTGAGAGGTGCGGGCGGCGAAGGAAGACCGGCCATCCCGACACAATGGTCCGAAGAGCCACTTACGCTCGCGGAAGCGATGGCTGCAGCGGGGTACGCGACAGCAGCTTGCGTGACAAACATGAACCTCACAAGTGAGGCGAACGCGGATCAAGGCTTCCACTTCTTCATTCACTGCAGTGCCAGTGAACGGTCGGCAGACGCCGTTGCTTCCCCAATGGGCGCACTGAGCGCTTCCCTATTCCCCTGCCTGTCCGAGCAATTCGGCTGGCGCGACCTTGAGCGGGCCAGTGTGGTGACCTCACAAACTCAGGACCTCCTGCAACGGATCCCTGAACGGCCCATGATGCTCTGGGTGCACTACCAAGACCCGCATGACCCGTATGACGCGCCCGAGGCACCGGACGACGAGAGTTGGGGCATCGGAGAATTCGATACGTATGCGATCCTGGGGGGGCGCGCGCTACGCTCAACGGACGAGCGCGCCGCCTGGGTGCGTGCATACACGCGAGAGATCGAGTACTTCGATGGCTGGCTCGGCGAGCTGATCGCCACCCTAAAAAGGGAAGGTTTGTGGGACTCATCGCTGGTCGTGTTCTGGAGTGACCATGGTGAAGAGTTCTGGGAACATGATCTGTGGCAGCACGGTCAATCGCTCTATAATGAACTGCTGCATGTACCTCTGCTCATCCGTCGGCCCCACACAGAGCAGCAGTCCGTGGTTCCGGAGCCTGTCAGCCTTATGGACGTGATGCCGACTGTCCTCAGCGAGTGTGGCATAGCGCCCCCGCCGGACATTCGCGGCCGACTACTCGGACCGATCATCGGGCAGCGACACGTGCAGATGCCCGCATTCCGCGTGTTCATTGAAGCCTGTGGATACGGAAGCATCCAGAAAGCGCTCATGACAGAGCGCCACAAGCTGATCTACAACCTCTACTCCGACGACTTCACTCTCTACGACCTCCAGGAAGACCCCGGCGAGCAGCACAACATCTACGGCACGCCGCTCGCCCCTGACACCGCGGAGATGGAGCGCGAGTTGCTCGACTGGACCGAGAAGTCGCTCGCGATGATGGATGAGTACGTCGCCAAGCAGGGGGCAGAGGACGTGCCTCCAGAAGTGCTTGAGCGCCTCCGAGACATGGGATATGTGCAGTAGCAGCTCTGCTGTAACCGCGGGTGAGGCAACGGTGATGATTGAGTGCTGGGTCAGGAGTACTTGAGGACCATCAGAGCATACGGAACGCCTGAGGGGTCAGGCGGCCGTGACTGGAGGAGGCGTTACGTTGTGCGTATGGTCCCACGAGGGGCATACAACGACACCCGCGAATATGGCACCTCTCAGTATGTTCTCCTGAGCGGCAGCGAGGCGCTCTGCGGATGATGGCTCCAAGGAGGAGAGCTTACGCGGCTCTGGCGGTGATCGCCGGTCTGCTGATCGGACTGGCCGCGCCCTGCCATGCGTACATCGGCCCGGGCGCGGGGATGGTCTTCCTGTCGTCATTCCTCGCGATCTTCCTGGCATTCGTGCTGGCAATCGTCCTGATCGTGCTCGGGGTGTTCCGATGGTTTCTCGGGCTCTTCCGCGGTCAGAAGGGGCATAAGAACGCGAAGACGCGCCGGGTGGTGGTGATCGGGCTCGACGGCTGCTCGCCGCTGATCATGGAGCGGATGATGGGCGAGGGGAAGCTCCCGAACTTCTCAGAGCTGCGCGAGAGCGGCGAGTTCCGGCCGCTGCGCACGACCTGCCCGCCCATCTCCCCGGTCGCGTGGTCGACCTTCGCCACCGGCACCAACCCGGGCAAGCACAACATCTTCGACTTCCTCCGCCGCAACCCGTCCAACTACCAGCTTGAGCTGTCCTCAACGCGCATCCGTGAGGGGACGAAGAATGTGGGCGTGGGCCCGCTGAGAATTGAGCGCGCCTGTACCAACGTCGAACTGGAGCAGAAGGGCAAGGCGTTCTGGGAGATCCTCGGCGAGAACGACATCTTCAGTGCCGTGATGCGCGTGCCGATCACCTACCCGCCGCCCGACTTCAAGGGCGTCGCGCTGGCTGGAATGTGTGCGCCTGACCTGCTCGGGACGCAGGGCACGTTCGCGTACTACACAACCGAAGAGGACGAAGTCGCCAGCTACGAGAGCGGGCTGGCCTCGCTGCTGCGAAGCGACGGCAACGGGTTGATCTCCGGCGAGATCCGCGGGCCGGAGAACCCGGCCTCGGCGGATCATGAGCCACTGACGCTGCCGTTCACTCTGAGGACCAACCGTGAGGGAGGTCCGGCGACGCTGACGCTGCAGGGCGAGCGGCTGAAGCTGAAGGTGGGCGAGTACACGGACTGGGTGCCGGTGAGCTTCCGCGCGGGGATGCTGAACAGGATCAAGGGCATCACGCGCTTCCTGCTGCTAGAGAACAACTCCAAGGTGCGGTTGTACCAGCTTCCGCTGAACATTGATCCGGCGAGCCCGAGCATGCCGATCGCCTCCCCGCTGATCTTCTCGACCTACCTGCAGAAGGCGCATGGCTACTTCTCCACGCTGGGGCTGGCGGAGGATACGTGGGGCCTCAACGAGGGCATCCTGACGGACGAGGCGTTCATCAAGCAGTGCTACCTGTTCCACCACGAGCGCCGCAAGCTGCTCTTCGACATGCTCGACAAGGTGCGCGACGGCGCCGTGGTCTTCGTCTTCGACATCACCGACCGCATCCAGCATATGTTCCTCGGGCGGCGTGGCTACGGTGGCGACGCCTACGGCGACACGCCGGAGGTCGTCGAAGACGTGTACAGGACCGCTGATGAGCTGATCGGGAAGGTCAGGGCGAAGCTCGATGACAACACGATCCTGATGGTCATGTCCGACCACGGCTTTGGGACCTTCAACCGCTGCATGGACCTGAACCGCTGGCTGTACGAGCACGACTACCTCGCGCTCGACGGTGAGGGTGGCATCGACTGGTCGAGCACCCGCGCGTACTCCATGGGCCTGGCGGGCATGTACATCAACGTGCAGGGCCGCGAGGCCGAGGGCATCGTCCGTCCGGAGAAGGCGGACGCGCTGCGCCGGGAGATCGCGCAGAAGCTGGAGGAGGACGTGGACCCGGAGACCGGCGACTGCCCGGTGCGACAGGTCTTCGAGGCGAGGGATATCTACAGCGGGCTCTACGCGGAGGACGGGTCGGATCTGATCGTCGGCTGGTCGCAGGGCTACCGCAACTCGTGGGACTCGGTGGTGGGGAAGGTCGGCGAGGCGGCCTACTACGACAACCCCAAGCCCTGGGCGGCAGATCACTGCCTACACCCGGCCGAGGTGCCGGGCGTGTTCTTCTGCAACAGGAGAGTTGACGCTGACGACGTGTGGATTGGCGACATCGGGCCGACCGTGCTGGACCTGCTGGGCGTGGAGAGGCCAGAGACGATGGACGGGCGGACACTGGAACTGAAGGAAATCGACGGCGCGGACGCAGCGCACAGGGACGGTACTGATGAGTGATGAGAAGGCGAAGGACGGGCTGACGCGTCGGGACTTCCTGAGGCGCGCGGCGGCGGGGGCCGGCGCGCTGGCAGTCGGCGGCTTGACGTTGCCGGGTTGCTCGCGCAGCCTGTCCAGGATGCCGTCGCTGAGCGGTCGCAAGGCGCTGGTGCTGGGCTTCGACGGTCTGGACCCGGGCATAGTGGGCGAGTTGGTGCGCGGCGGGCAGCTGCCGAATATGGCGAGGCTGGCGAAGATGGGCGGCTTTAGCAGGCTCCGCTCATCGAGCCCGCCCCAGAGCCCCGTGGCTTGGGCCAGCTTCATCACCGGCATGGACCCCGGCGGTCACGCGATCTTCGACTTCATCCATCGCGACCCGCGCAGCTACGGGCCCTACCTCTCGACCTCCTCGACCGAGGCGTCCGGGCGCATCATCCGGCTCGGGGACTTCCGGGTGCCGCTGTCTGGCGGCGAGGTGACGCTCAACCGCAAGGGCCGGGCGTTCTGGAACGTGATGGCCGACCACGGTGTGCCGGCAACGATCTACAGGATCCCCTCGAACTTCCCGCCTGAGCCCTCGACGCAGCGCACGATCTCGGACCTCGGGACCCCCGACCTGCAGGGCTCCTACGGGCACTTCTCGTTCTTCACCGCCGAGCTGGCCGACACCTATGGCGACGACATCTCCGGCGGCAGCGTCTACCACATCGAGGTGCGGGGCGGCGTCGGCGAGGGCGAGATCATTGGCCCGGAGAACGCCTTCAGGGCGTCGGTGGACTACGCGAAAGTCCCGTTCAAGGTCTACGTGGACAGTGCAAACCCCGTGGCCCGCGTGGACATAGAGGGCCAGCGGATGCTGCTGCGCGAGGGCGAGTGGAGCGACTGGGCGAGGGTCACATTCAGCCTCGTCCGTGGCGTCGCCTCCACCCCCGGCATCCTGCGTTTCTACCTCAAGTCCACGAGACCGCTGCGGCTCTACGTCTCTCCCGTGAATATCGACCCGCGGGACCCCGCCCTCCCGATCAGCACGCCCGACAACTACGCGGCTGAGCTTGCGCAGGCTACCGGGGACTTCTACACACAGGGGATGGCCGAGGACACCAAGGCGCTCTCACAGGGCATCCTTGACGACGAGGACTTCATCTCGCAGGGGCGGATGATCCAGGCGGAGCGCGAAAGGGCCTTTGACTACGAGCTCGAGCGCTTCGAGGACGGTTTGCTCTTCGGGTACTTCTCGGCTTCGGACCTCCCGGTGCATATGTTCTACCGCGCAATCGACCCGAAGAGTCCGCTGTGGACACCGAAGCTTGCCGAGGAGCACGGGGACGTCGTCCGGCACATCTACGCGCGGCTCGACGGCGTACTGGGCCGGGCGATGGAGCAGGTGGGCGATGACGCACTGGTAATGGTCATATCCGACCACGGTTTCTCGCCCTATCGCCGTTCGTTCGACCCCAACGGCTGGCTGGTGGAAAACGGGTATCTGAACGTTGACGAGGGAGATGGTCCGGCGCTCAGCCGCGCGGACTGGGCGCTCAGCAAAGCCTATGGGATGGGCTTCAATGGTCTCTACGTCAACGAGGTGGGCCGCGAAGCCGAGGGCTCGGTCTCACCCGGGCCGGCGAAGGACAAGCTGGTGGAGGAGATCCGGGCGAAGCTCGCCGAAGTGCGGGACGCGGCCACCGGTGAGAAGGTCTTCATGCAGGTGCGGCGGACCGCGGACTACCTCGACCGTCCGCCCAGGGATGTCGCGCCCGACCTGGTCCTGGGCTACGCACGGGGCTACCGGGGCTCGTGGGAGACCGCGATCGGGGAGATGGCCGAGAGCGTTTGCATGGACAACACGGACAAGTGGAGCGGCGACCACTGCATGGACCAGGACGCGGTGCCCGGCACGCTGATCTGCAACCAGGAGATTGTCTCCGACGATCCGTCGCTGATGGACCTGGCGCCGACGCTGCTGCGTTACTTCGACATCACACCGCCGACGGAGATGCGGGGAAAGCCCGTGCTGGGGCCGGCGTGAGGGGCACTCGTTGCCCCTGGACGACGACCGCGAACAGCCGCTGGAAGGTAACTCGATGAGCTGGATAGCACTGGGGCTGCGCACAATCGGTCAGTGGCCGGTAGACGCCTTGATGGCGCTGGGGCAGACGGCCGGGATCGTGCTCATCTCGATCCTGACCGGCGTCGGGGTTATGTTTGCGTTCAAGTACACCGCCAACCCGCGCGCACTGCGGTCGGCCAAGGACGCCATCCAGTCCGCACTGCTCGGCATCGTGCTCTTCCGCCACGATACCCGCACGATGTTCGCGGAGGAGGGCCGGCTGGTGCGCGGGTCATTCAGGTACATGCTCGCAGGCCTCAAGCCGCTCGCGTTCGTCATCATTCCTATGGTCGCGATCTTCGCGGCGATCGAGTTGTATGCCGGCTTCGGGCCGCTCCCGGTCGGGAGTTCCGCCATCGTCACCGCACAGTCCCCCGGTGCCGACCTCGGGCCCCTGGCGGACGCGACGCTCAGCGGCAACGGCGTCGAGGTGGAGACTGAGCCGCTGCGCATCCCGGCCACGGGCGAGGTCTGCTGGCGTGTCCGGGCCGATGAGCCGGGCGAGCACACACTCACGCTCAGCGCGGGCGGGCAGACCGTGGATAAGTCGCTGATCGTCGGGGACGACCGGCGCCCGGTGTCGGTCTCTCTGCATCGCGTTCGCGGGGGATTCGAACACGTGCTGATCCGGAGCGATGAGCCCCTGATCCCCCTTGACGCTCCGGTGGCCGCCATCTCAGTGGACTATCCTGAGACGCTGGTCGACCTGGGGGTGGTCCGCCTGCACTGGATCTGGGCCACGCTCATCATCGCCACCATAGCCGCCCTGATTGTCAAGCCGATCCTCAAGGTCGAGACATAGAGCGCGGCAGAGAGCGGCGGATAGCAGCAAGAAACGACATCTATGAAAATGGCGCGCTAGTACCTACTAGACATATTCCGGGTGTTGGTGCATGGTTGTGGCATTGTGCCAGCAACAGCGACTGTGATCGAGCTGACCGATGCCGAACGGGCCACCCTCGAGAGCTGGGTACGCGCCAGTTCCACTCAGCAACGCATGGTCACGCGCGCACGGGTCATAC
>JALGSU010000065.1 GCA_029821735.1 Candidatus Zipacnadia bacterium
TCCGTGGCGCTGTTCGATCAGGCCGAGGAGGCCGTGAAAGACGACGCAACCCTCCTGCACCGAGTGCAGGTGGCCCGATTGCCGATCATGTACACGCAGATCGCGCTGGGCACGTCGGCCTCCTTCGCCCAGGAGGATGGGAAGCTGGTGCAGCGCCAGGGCGACGACACCACATCGCTCGCGGAGCGGTTCGAGAAGATCGCCCGGGCGGAAGGCGTGACCCGGGTACGGGAGGGTGGCCCGCTGCGGACGCTGGACGCCTGGCTTGACTCGCTGCCGAAACAGGCGAAGGACGTCACGCTGGAGACCCTGGACAACGGAGCGCTGAAGGTGACGCTCATCCCGCAGATGGGCGGGCGCATCTGGCGGCTGCAACTGGCCGACGGCCGGGACCTGCTGAAGATGCACGGTGAGGAGGGCGCGTGGATTCCGGACGCGGGCGGGTATGAGGAGTACAGCGAGTCCGGCTACCGCTCCCCTGGCTGGTCGGAGAAGTACAGGGTGACGGCGAAGACGGCGGATTCAGTGACGATGGTGGCGCAGTTGAAGAACGGGCTCGAAGTGACCCGCAAGGTCAGCCTCCACGGCGAGGGGTCCCGCGACATAAGCATCGAGACGACGCTGAAGAACCGCGCGAGTTCCACAAAGACCGCCGCGATCCGTGTACACCCGGAGTTCGCGGTGGCGGATACGGCGAAAGCGAAGGTAAGCCTGCGGCAGGCCGGCGGCGCGACCAGTTGGGTTAACCTGGCAAACCCCGCGGACCCGAAGGCGGAGAAGGAGCGGTGGTTCCGTGGGGCAGAGATGCCTCTGGGCCAATCGGTTCAACCCGGCCCAGGTTGACCAGTTGCTCCTGAATTGGAACGGAGCAGGCAAGCGGGTGAACCTGGAGCTGTTCGGGAAGCCGACGGAGCTCAAGCCGGGGGAGTCAGTGACCCTTGAGCACAGCTATGAAGTCCAGGTAGGGGAAGGGACGGTGGGGTTCTGGCCCCGTGAATCGAAAGCCGCGAAGAAAGAGCGCGCCAAGGCGATCTGCGCCGGGCTCATGAAGGCGCATCCCGACGCGACCATCGCTCTGCATTTCTCCAGCAACTGGGAACTGCTGGTGGCGACGATCCTGTCGGCGCAGTCCACCGACGTCAAGGTCAACGAGGTCACCGCGGACCTGTTCAGCAAGTACCGCACGCTTCAGGACTACGCGAGCGCCGACCCGACGGAGTTTGAGGAGGATATCCACGCTACCGGGTTCTTCCGCAACAAGACGAAGAGCATCATCGGCGCGGCGAAGGCGATCCTTGAGCAGTTCGGCGGCGAAGTGCCGGGGGCCATGGAGGAGCTTCTGCAGCTTCCGGGCGTGGCGCGGAAGACGGCGAATGTGGTGCTCGGAGCGGGCTTCGGCATCGCCGAGGGCTTCGTCGTGGACACCCACATCGCGCGGCTGTCCCTGCGCATGGGCCTGACGCCGCGGCAGAAGACGAAGGCCATCAACACGGACAAGATCGAGAAGGACCTGATGGACTTGATTCCGCAAGAGCACTGGACCCAGATGGGCCACGCGCTGATCTGGCATGGCCGGCGCATTTGCGATGCGAAGAAGCCGCTGTGCGCCGAGTGTCCCGTCGCGGAACTGTGCCCGAAGGTAGGGGTCAAACCGAAATGAAGTGAACGGGGCCGTCCGAGGGTTGTGCTCAAAACCATGAACTAGCCGTGGGGTGCCGATGTCGTACAATCGGCGGGGCCCCACGGATGCGCTCAGCATGACTGCAGGGCCCTGCGAGGCCCCGGTCATTGAGACCCGGCACGGGTCTCTCTACCCCGCAGCTAACGAAGTGAGTGTCTCAACATGGCCCGAGGAGTCCCTTGACACTCTCCGCGGCCCCGCCCAAGATAGGCTCCGGTACGTAACCAGCGTCCTTTCTGAGAAACGAACAGAGGAGTCGGTGAAGCAGCTTGATGGTACGCGTGACCGCCCCCGGCCGTGGGGGCATTATAGGAAACCCATCTGATATCTATGGCGGCACGGTGGTTTCGTGCACCATCGGCGAGCGCGCCGATGCCACCGTCTCCTCCAGCCCCCGGTTGATCTTCGACATCTACGGAGATTACCAGGTCATACAGACAGTCGAGGAACTCGAGTTCGGTCCGGACAACCACTACCTCGACGTGGGCAAGGCGGTCTGGCGCTACCTGCGCAAGTCCAGCTATGTGGAGAAAGGACTCATCGACCCGGATGCCACCTTCCATGTCCGCGCTCAGAGCAATATCCCGCTGATGAGCGGCTGCGCGGGGTCCACGTCAATGCTGATGGTGATTCTCGCCGGCACGCTTGCGCATTTCGACGTCCGTATCGAGCGGCATGAACTGGCGGAGCTCGGGCGGCGGATCGAGCGCCGGGAGTTGGGCGTCCACTGTGGCTACCAGGACCAATACATGATCGTCTTCGGCGGGCTCAATTGCGTGGACCTGCGCGACAAGGAGAATCACGCAGACGGCTCGGAGACGCCGTACGCGACGGTCGAGCCCCTGGCGCATGATGTGCCCCACTTGCCCTTCATCCTCGCCAACAGCGGCGTGCGGAGACACTCCGGGCAGTTCCACGCGGGCCCGAGGCACGAGTGGGAGCAGGGGGACCTGGCGCGCGTGAACGGTTTCAATCGCATCGGACAGCTCGGCCGTCTGGGGAAGAAGGCGCTGGTGCGAGGCGATTGGGAGCTTCTCGGCGAACTGATGAACGAGAACCATGCGCTGGCTCGTGAGTTGACCGGCGTCGGCGAGCCGAATGAACGGCTTATCCAAGCCGCACTGGACGCGGGAGCTCTGGGCGCGAAGCTGTCTGGCGCCGGGCGCGGCGGCACGATCATCGCGCTGCATGAGGACCCGGCGTGGATGGGCGAGCAATTGCTGGCCGCCGGGGCTGAGCGGCTGATTAAGCTGGTCCCGAGTCCTGGGTTGACGGTCGAGTGCTCGTAGCGTCATGTGCGGGCCCATTGGCACAGCGCGCGATGACGGTAGCCACTAGGGTCGGAGGGGATCCAACAGATGGCCGCTGAGATCGGACGTGTGCTCGGGATCATCCCGGCGCGAGGCGGCTCCAAGGGCGTCCCGCGCAAGAACGTGCGGGACCTGGCGGGCAAGCCCCTCATCGTCTGGACCATCGAGGCCGCGCAGCGCGCGCGGACCATCGACCGGCTGATCGTCTCGACGGACGACGAAGAGATCGCCCAGGTGGCGCAGTCGGCCGGGGCCGAGGTCATCATACGCCCTCCCGAACTCGCGCAGGATACCACCCCGACGGAGCCCGCTCTACTCCACGTACTCGACGAACTCGAGGAGCGCGAGGCCTACCGGCCCGACGCAGTCTCCCTGCTGCAGTGCACTTCGCCCTTGCGTGGGTCCGACCTGATCGATCAGTGCGTGCATCTACTGTTCGACACGGGCTGCGACGCCGTCATGACAGTGCTCCACGTGCAGCACTGGTACCTGATCGGCACGATCGATGAGGGCGAGAAGTACCACCCGGAGTATGACTACCAGCGACGGCCACGTTCCCAGGATATGCCGGAGAAGTACCGGGAAAATGGGGCTGTGTACGTCACCCGGCTGGAGACCATGCGGGCCTATCAGAACCGCCTGGGGGGCGACGTCCGGGTGGTGCCCATGGACCCGGTGCGCTCCGTGGATATCGATCACGAAGAGGATTTTCTGCTGGCCCAGGAGGTCATTCGGGGCCTGCAAATCCGCTGAGAGACACTAACAGAGCAGTCACGCATTCATCTTTCCATCGGGCGGGCCTATGAGACCCTATCTGACCCATCTTCGAATCGGCAACCGATTGATCGGCCCCGGCGAGACCACCTACATCATCGCCGAGGCCGGCATTAATCACAACGGTAACCCGGAGATTGCCCGCAAGCTCATTGATGTCGCGGCGGCGGCGGGCGTCGATGCCGTCAAGTTCCAGAAGCGGCACCTCGCGAGCCTGTACTCCTCCGAGGCCCTGGTCGACCCCACAAGTGAGGAGAAGGAGATCGGTTTCCTGCTGCCCTACCTGCAGCAGGCCGAGCTGCCGGACGAGGTTCTGAGCGACCTTGCCGGCTACTGCAGACAGCAGGGCGTGGAGTTCCTGTGCAGCCCGTGGGATACCGAGAGCGTCGACGTACTCGAAAGCATGGGCGTTTTGCTATACAAGACCTCATCCGCCGACCTCACCAACCTGCCGCTGCTGGAGCATCTGTGCCGCACCGGCAAACCCCTGGTCTTGTCGACGGGAATGTCGACCAGTGACGAGATCGCGACGACCGTCGAGTTTCTCAAGGAGCACGGCGCCGATTTCGCCCTGCTTCACTGCCAGTCCACGTATCCGGCCCCCTTCAAGGATATCAACCTACGCTACATGGACCGGCTGCGCGAGTTCGGCGTGCCGGTGGGCTACTCGGGGCACGAGCGGGGCATCGCAGTCTCAACGGCAGCGGCCGCGCTCGGCGCGTGCATCATCGAGCGCCATGTCACTCTCGACCGGACCATGCCCGGCCCGGACCAAGCCGCCAGCCTCGAGCCCCAAGGCCTCGACAAGCAAGTCCGCGATATCAGGATTATCGAGGAAGCTCTCGGGGCTCCCCGGCGGAGCCGTTCGCGGGGCGAGCTTCTGAACCGACTCGCCTTGAGCAAGAGCCTTGTCGCAGCGCGCCCGATCAATGCGGGCGAGACGATTACCCCGGACATGGTGAAGACCATGGGCCCGGGACACGGCATCGCGCCGCAGCGCATGGGCGAACTCGTCGGGCGCGTGGCTTCCAGGGACATCAAGCTGGAAGAGCAGTTCCGCGTCACCGACCTGTCCGATGAGAGCCTGGAAGAGCTGGCTGAGCAATTCCCCCTGCGCTGGGGGCCCGTCGCGCGCTACCGGGACTTCGAAACGATGGTCAGGCTTCAGCCCGACCTGTTCGAGTTCCATCTCACCGACACCGATGTGGACGCGCCCATCCCCTCTTTGCCGGAGTGCGGGCAGGAACTCGTGGTCCACGCGCCGGAGTACTACCACGGCCGGTTGCTGGATTTCTCGTCGTCGAGTGCGGAAGTCGTCTCGATGAGCCTGGATGTGGTGAAGCGCGTGATGGACATTGCCCGCTCCCTCAGGGCGAGCTTCGAGGGCACCGGCGAACGCGTACGCATGGTGGTGCATCCCGGCGCAATGAGCTACGATCCGCACCTGGACGCTCACGACGATCTGCTCAAGCGACTGTGCGACACACTCCCCGGCCTCCTATCCGAGCCCGGCGTCGAAATCCTCGTTGAGAACATGCCCCCGTACCCCTGGTACTTCGGGGGGCAGTGGTACCACAACGCGTTCCTGTCGGCGGAAGACATGTGCGTTCTCGCCGAGGCCACCGGTGTCCGTCTATGCTATGACGTATCCCACGCCGCCCTGTCCTGCACCTCGGAGCACTGGGACTTGGCGGAGTTCACACGGACCGTCGCGCCTCATGTTTCGCACATCCATATCGCCGACGCCTCAGGCACCGACGGTGAGGGCCTGCAGATTGATGAGGGCGAGGTCGATTTCGTTGCGATCATGCCGATCCTCCGTGGCATCGAGGCGTCATTCGTGCCGGAGATCTGGCTGGGCCACCGCAATGACGGCGAGGGGTTCGTGATCGCCCTGAACCGGTTGGCGAAGTATCTGGGGAAATGAGTGGGGCGCGCGGCGGGATCGGCCTGGGATCCGTTCGCCGTTGTAGCCGCAGGTCTTCAGCCTGCGGGCCTCGCCGGGCACTGAAGTACCCGGCTGGAACGGCGAGCGTCCTGCGGACGCATGAACGACTGAGACTCAACGACGCACTGGCACGGGGCGTGCCAGTGGCACCCTCTCATGTGACTTCGCGAACCACATACGTTGCCGTCGGCGCAGAGCATAGGCTGAACCGTAGGAGCGGGCTTGCCCGCGAACGCCGTGGCCTTCGCTCCAGCCCACACACACGGCCACCGACCCCTTGCCGTTCCCCCCCATTCCTTCTCAGGAAGGGGGCCGGGGGACTGGGTGCCGTGCACCAAGGCATTGAGACACACGCATGAGCTTTCTCCTGTTCCCCGACGAGCGATCGCGCACTCTTTCCGAGCACCTTGCCGAACAGATGCCCGGCGCGGTGGTTGTTGACGCCATCCTGCGCGAAGCCGACCTGCGCGTGTTCCCGCAATTCGCCATCAGCCCGGACGAAATCGCCGCAGTGGCACGCGACTCCGCGCAACTGACGCGCCTCGTCGGCGACGCGCTCCCGGTTGAGTTCGAACGACGCATGGATGCGCTGAGGCCTTCGCTATGGGAGTGCTACGGCGAGTACTTCCGCTCGTGGGCAATCGCTCCGCTCCTGGCGAACGCCCTGGTGGCCCGGAAGGCTGTCGAGTGCCATGGTGCGGGAGAGGCCACCGTTCTCGAGAGCATCCGCAGCAGCGGCTGGTGGAGCTACCGGCAGCAGGTTCTTGAGGCCGTGGACGCGGGATTGCTTGGCACGCGTGTCGACGTGGACGCGGCCCCGGGCGGGCTGATCCGGATGCTGCGGACCCTCGCGGCCTGTCTCGGGGCGTGGCCGGCCGGGGCTGTTCAGCTTGCGGGTGGCAGGCGCTGCTGGGAGCGGCGCAAGTGGCTCCGCTCACTGCCGAAGCCGGTGCCGACCGACGTGCTGTTCTGCGCCATCGGAGGCACAAGCGTCCCGATTATCGAGCGACTCGCGACACAACTACGGGAGGCCGACGGCCTGTCGTCTGCGGCCGTCCTCTTTCATCCCGACGACCAGGGAGTGGAAGCCCGCGCGACCAGCGGCGTCCCGTACCAGTATGTCGACAACTTCCACTGGGCGGACCGTGCCGAGAACGGAGCCAGCGCGCAAACTGCTCTCGCGGGGGCGACGGAGCGTCTCGTCAATGTGTGGCACAAGCTGACTTCCGGGTGCCCCGTAAGCCGATCGCTGCAAGTGCTGTTCGGGTGGCCGTGGTGGCTCCGCCAGACCTGCGCCACAGCCTTCAAAGCGCAGTTTGGTCGGCTGTGGCCGGGGGTGCGCAATCGGCTGATCATCTCGCTGGCGCGCGACGCGCAGCAGATGCTCTCGGACATGGATGCCGGTGAGCGAATTCTCGACGCCTACCAGCCCAAGGCCGTCGTGGCCTTGCACCTGTACTGGCACCGCATCGCGCCGGTGGTGCTGGCCGCGAAGGCTCGGGGCATCCCGGTATACTACCTGCAGCACGGGGTCTACCTGGCCCGAGACGAATGCGTTCGGCCGCTGCCCTTCGATGAGTTCATGGTGTTCGGCGATGCTGCGGAGCGCACGGTGCGGGCCCACATTCCGGACGCTCCCGTGACCCAGGTCAGCCACTGCCTGTATGATGGCCTCGTGGGCATAACGCGAGAGCCGTCTGAGGCGGTCCGCCGGCTGAAGGCAGAGCACAAGGCGCTCGTGGTGATCGCGACCCAGCCCCACAAGATGGACGCAGAAGAGGCGCAGGCGGACAACTGGTGGGTGAAGGGCGTCGTGGACGCGTGCGCTGAGATTGGGGCGCTGGCGGCCATCAAGCTCCACCCTCACGAGACGAACGTGTCTCTGTATGAGAACCTCGCGGCTGCGACGCCACAGACGACGGTCGTCCTGCCTCACGGGGCGCATGATCTGACCGATCTTCTGAGCGGGGCCGATGCTATGGTCACCCGGGACTCGACGGTGGTGTTCGAGGCGAATCTTCTCGGCGTGCCGGCGATCACCGTGAACCTGAGCGGTCGGCGCGATAGTGTTCCGTTCGCGGCCGACGGCGGCGCCGCCGGCGTATATGAGTATGAGCAGATCGCGCCGGTCTTGGCGGATATCATCCAGACAAAGGGCGCCGCTCTCGCCAGTACTCGAGCGGAGTTCCTGGCGCGGCACATGGGTCCGGTGGACGGCCAGTCAACCCGGCGCGTCGCGAGGACGATCGCCGGTGGCGCTGGCGGAACGGGCACCGTGTAGTGTGTCGAGCCGCACCCCTGCGGCGGGACCCGAGCATGGGGCCGCGGCGAATATGGCGGCTTACCGGACCGGTAAATGCAACCTGGGACGGGCCTCGCGCGTTTGTCCTAATACAGAGGAAAAGGTGTGTCAGTATCCTCATGGCTGATGAGACCGGACGAGAGCGGATTGTGACGCCGCAGGAGCGGGAGCGCGAGAGCGACGAACAGATCACGGTGCGCCCTCAGACACTGGATGAGTACGACGTCGGCCAGGATGAGTTGATCCAGCAGCTCCGGATCGCCATCGGCGCGGCGAAGCAGCGAGGCGACGTGCTGGAGCACCTGCTGTTCGACGGCCCGCCGGGATTGGGCAAGACGACGCTGGCCCACATCATCGCCAATGAGATGGGCGCGGAGATCTACCGCACGTCCGGCCCGGCACTTGAGCGACCCGGCGACCTGGTCGGGATGCTCACGAACCTCAAACGCGGCGACGTGTTCTTCGTCGACGAGATCCACAGGCTCCCGCGTGTCGTCGAAGAGTTCATGTACCCGGCGATGGAGGACTTCTGTATCGATTTCGTCGTTGATAGCGGCCCGTACGCGAAGACGATCCCGCTCAACCTGGACGAGTTCACGTTGGTGGGGGCCACGACACGGGCAGGGATGCTGACCGCGCCCTTGCGGGAACGGTTCGGCATCTTCCACCACCTGGACTTCTACACGGAGGCGCAGCTCGAGAAGATCGTGCTCCGGGCGGCGAAGATCTGGGACATCCA
>JALGSU010000021.1 GCA_029821735.1 Candidatus Zipacnadia bacterium
TCTCTTCTACTACGATGACGAGTGGGGCGGAGGCGTCACGCTCGGCACGCACCTGTCGCGTGAGGTGATACTGGAGGCAAACTTCCGGCGGACCACTGACTGGGAGGGCGTCGGTGAGATCGGTGTAGCGTACGGGTTGCAGTGGCCCTGGCGCAAATAGCGCTCAGGCCATATAGCCCAGGCCTCGCAGCCGCTCTTTCACCAACGGGTCGTCTATCTGCACATCCGAGGACGCGTCCGTCTGCCGCGACAACTGCGCCTGCTCCCATTGGGACAGCGAGCGCTGCATCTCAGCCGCCAGAACCGGGTGGTCTGAGGTGCAGTCAGGGCCGCCCAACGGGTGGCTCGCGACGTCCTGCAGCACGGTCCCTGCGCCGGCTTTCCGGGTCAGCTTGAAGCGATCTGACCGGATGCAGGTGGTCAGACGGTTGTGCTCGTCTACATCGAAGCTGGTCAGCTTCTCGCGATGCTCCGCCGCCTTTTCCTCGCTCATGGCGGTGCGTAGCGCGTAGGCATACTTTCGCTCGGCCCCGCTCGCCTCCCGCAAGTCGATGCGTTGCGCCACCGTCTCGGCCAACTGTTCCGCCCCGGCGATGGCGCACACCGTCTGCGCGATATCGCGGGTCTGCACCAGCGTGTTCACCTGCTCGCCCGCCGCAATATCCTGCCCCGCCATCACCAGCGGTACTCGGATCTGCGTCTCCTCGAGGCAGAAGTTGTGTCCGAACGCCTGCTCCTCAGCGAACGCCTCCCCGTGGTCGGCCGTCACGATGACCACCGTGTTCGGCGCGTGCTGATGCAGGAACGCGACAAGTTTGCCCAGGAGCATGTCCTGGTAGCAGATGGACGCGTCGTAGAGAGCTTTAACCAGCTCAATCTCTTCGTCAGTGGCGGTCTCGCCGAAGTCATAGATGCGGATGTGACCGGTCTTGCGCGCGATGTCGCGCACATCTCGCCACGAGGTGTTCCTGGCCAGGAACATCCGCTCATATGCGCGGACCGATCCGTAGGGTGAGTGGGCCTCGTTGAAGTGAACGTATCCGAACACCGGCTTCGGGCATGATCGCACGTGCTTACTCAACGCCTTGAGCATGTCGGCCCCGCCCATGTCGCTCAGGCCCAGCCGCGTGCCCAGGTAGCGCAACGGCGCCCCCAGTCTCGTCCTCGCCGACCATCGCTCCCAGTACCAGAAATGGTCGAAGCCGCGCCCGTGACCGAACAGCGGGGATGCCATCGGGTTTGTCGAAAAGCCGGCCGTGTGGTAACCAGTGTCTCGCAGACGCTCTGCAACGGTCGGAATGCCCTCGGGCAGCGAGTGCTCCGGGTCCACGCCATGCTCGCCCGCGCACAGGCCCGTGAAGAGCGATCCCACCGTCGCCGCGGTCCACCCGCTGTCGGCGATAGCGTTCTCGAACACGGTCCCGCGCTCAGCGATGCGCTCCATATGCGGCGTAGTGGGCCGCTCATAGCCGTACAGCGAGCAGTGGTCGCGGCGCACCGCGTCTATGGTGACGATCAGGATATTCGGGGCGTGTTCGCTGGCCGCCAAGGGCGGACTCCCTTCGGGTCTCGGGCTGGTCAGCCGGGGTTACCGACGTAGCACAGACTAACGCACCGGTGCCCCTCAGGTCAAGTGCGCCAATCTGCGCAGGCAGGAAGCGCACGCTCAGCCACCGAACCTAGTGCATGACGAAGCTGGATTGGCGGCCATCGAACGCGGGCACCCGATAGGCTACCTGAACACAATCGCGGTAGACCCAGATGAGGAGGCGGCGTTCATGTATGTGCAGATCAGACTGTCGCATCTGCTGGTCACACTGGCCGTGCTCGTGCTCGTCGGTGTAGCCACGAGCGCACCAGTCGTCCAGCAGATTGGTCTTGCACCGACTCAGTTGCAGTCCGGTGGCGCACTCGTGCAGGCCAGCGATACTGGCGTGGTGATCCGGGCGGGCAAGTCGACGATCACTTTGAGTAGTGACGGCAATGTCACGATAGATGCCTTCAAGGACCTGACCCTAAGCGCCAATGGTGACATCGTTCTGGATTCCGGCCGAGCTCTCAGAGCATCGGCGGACGGCAACGTGATGATCAAGTCCTCCAGGCATCTAACCGTGGAGGCGATGCAGAACGCCACGGTCAAGTCATCCCAGCGACTGGCTCTCGAGAGCGCGAGCAACATGACGCTTACTGCCAGTAACGCAGTGAAGATCAAGGGGGCAGCGACGGAACTGCGTGCCAGTGGCATCAACACCATCGTAGGTGGGACAATCAAACTGAACTAGGAGGTGCTCACCATGCGTACAGGAACGTTGCTGCTCACACTGACTTCCCTGCTGTTGGCCGCGCCCGCATGCTGGGCGCCACCTGCCGCCCGCATTGGTGATACGGCCCAGAGCCTGCCGCACGTGCACACCCCCCTCATTGGGGCGCAAGTATCGGCCGGGCCGATTCTGGTGGGTGCCGCCACGGTAATGATCGGCGGCAAACCTGCCGCCCGCATCAATGACACCGGCGTTGGTGGTGGTTGCGTTGGGCCGAATAGCTTCAGCATCATCGCCGGTAGCTCAACCGTGTTGATCGAGGGAAAGCCGGCGGCCCGCATGGGCGATAGGACACTGCACTGCGGCATGGCGCCGGGCACGATCCTGACAGGCGTTCCCACTGTCCTCATAGGAGACTGAACTCATGCCCACAGCCTTCACCACACGCTCAGCTGTGCACGGACGCCGCGGCGTCATTGGCACATCGAACTACCTCGCCACCGAGTCGGGGATGCGCATCCTGCGAGCAGGCGGCAACTGCGTCGACGCGATCATCTCCGCCGCCGCGGTGCTCAACGTCGTCGAGCCCGTCGCCTCGCACGTGGGCGGCGACACCTTCGCCATTCACTTCGACGCGGCGACCGGAGTGGCGCGCGCCATCAACTCATCTGGCGTCGCACCTGCGGGACTGCACGCGGGGCTCTTCGATGGGGCCATTCCGCAGCGCGGCTTCCTCGTCTCAACTGTGCCCGGGCAAGTCGCCGGTTGGGACGCGTTGCTGTCGGCACACGGCACGATGTCGCCCGCCGAGGTGCTGGCCGACGCGATCTACTACGCCACCGAGGGTTTCCCCGTCTCCCGCACACTCGCCGGCGCCATCGACGCTAACGCCAGCGTGCTGACGCAGTTCCCGTCGAGCGCAACGGCGTTCATGCCCGACGGCCGCCCTCCCGCCGAGGGCGAACTGCTGCGCCAGACCGACCTCGCCGCCACTCTCACGCGCCGCGCGTCGCATCACCGATTTCTGGCAGGCGAATGGCGGAGTGCTGGCTGCCGATGACCTCGCGGCCCACCAGGCGCGCGTGCTGGACCCGATCCAGACCACGTACCGCGGCTTGACGGTTCTCGAGCAGCCGCCTGTCAGTCAGGGCCACATTCTGCTGCAGTCGCTGAGCATCGCTGAACAGTTCGACCTCGCGAGCATGGGCCACCTCTCGCCCGAAGCCGTGCACGTGTGCCTGGAGGCCAACAAACTCTCCCACGCGGATAAGGATCACTACACGACCGATCCGGCGTTCTCGCCGCTACCCGAGGGCCTGCTGAGCAAGCAGTATGCGGCCGACCGGGCCGCGCTGATAGGCATGGACGAGGCCATGAGCTTCCCGCCGCCGGCAGGCGACCCGCCCGTGGGCAGCGACACTACCTACTTGTGCTGCGTGGACGGTCAGGGCAATGCGTTGAGCTATATCCAGAGCGTGTTCCACGGCTTCGGTTGCGGCGTGGTTGCCGAGGGCACGGGTGTGGTGATGAACGATCGCGGCTTCGGCTTCTCGCTGGACCCGGACCACGCGAACTTCGTGGAGCCGGGCAAGAAGACCGTGCACACGCTCAACACTTACATGATCCTCGACGGCGACCGCCCTGTGATCGTCGGCGGCTCTCCGGGCGGCGACGTCCAGGTTCAGACCAACCTGCAGGTCATTACCGGGATGATCGACTTCGGTCGCAGTCCGCAGCATGCCGCCGAGGACCCGCGCTGGACGCGTGGTATGGGTCGCAGCATTGGCTTTGAGTCGCGCTTCCCAGAGAAGACGGTTGAGGGCCTGCGCGCGCTCGGACACGAGGTGGGTATGAGCGCCCCGTATGGTCAGGGCGGTCGCGTTCAGGTCATCCGCATCGGCGAGGACGGGGTACTGTCAGGCGGCTCGGACCCGCGCTGCGACGGTTGCGCGCTGGCGTTCTGAACATCCGCCACGGCTCCAGCGTTGATGGACACAGAGCCCGCAAAATCGCGTCGGGGGTGAAGAGCATGGCCTGGTACACAGTTGTGTCGTGCCTGGTTCTGATCACTATGGCAGTAATGCCGGTGGCGGCGGAGACGACGCCATACCTTCAGGAAGACGTCTGGGTCTGGTGCGACATCGAGTACGCGAACGTGGACGGCAACTCCCTCCTGCTGGATGCCTGCATGCCCGCCGATCGCGAGCTGCATCCGGCCATACTGAACATTCACGGCGGGGGCTGGTGGAATGGCTCCAAGGATGGTTTCCTGCGTGAGGGCATCCAGTACGCCCGTGCGGGCATCGCAGCTTTCTCCATCAATTACCGCCTGTCCGGCGTGGCGCCATATCCGGCGGCGGTTGATGACTGCCTGAGCGCCGTGCGATGGCTCCGCGAACATGCGCTAGAACTGGGTGTGGACCCCGACCGCATGGCCGTTACGGGTGGCTCAGCGGGTGGGCATCTGGCCTTGATGATGGCCTTCATGGAGCCGGAGGAGGGCGAACTGGACTCGCAGGGCGAGCAGTTACGGAACTACTTCGTCTGCGTGGCCGCGAAGAACCCGCCGACTGATTTCACCGCCGATGACGAGATGCACTCCGAACGCGCGCTCATGGCCTTCATGGGCGTCTCGCGCGAGGAGGACCCAGATCGCTACATCGAGGCCTCGCCCGTGACCCATCTCTCGCCCGACGACCCCCCGGTATTGTGGATGCATGGAGCCGAAGACCGAACGGTGCCCTACAATCAGGCCCTGGTCCTGGAGAAGGTTCTGCAAGAGGCGGGTGTCGCGCACGAGTTGATCACAGTGGAGGGCGCGGGTCACGGTCTGCGTGGTGGCGACAAACAAGTCATTGAGGACGCGATGGCCCGCCGCCAAGCCTTCCTGTTCGAGCATCTCGGACTGCAGTAGCGGCGGCAGCTTCAAAGACGCAAGCGTTTCGGGTATACTCAAACTGCCTGCGGGCCTTCGGGTCTTGACGGCCTATTGACCGGACATCGGATGGAGGTGCATCTTCAATGGCGCGAACCTTCAGAGTTGCTCTACTCGTTCTGCTCGCGGGCGCAGTCGTGTGGACGCTGATCGGCTGCGACGGTGGGACGCTCTTCCTGAGCACCGACGATGAGGTGCAGATTGGCTCAGAGGCGTCCGCCGAGTTCGACAAAGAGAACCCGATCGACCGTAGCAGCCCGCTGGCCCGTCGCATCTCCGATATTGGCCTGCGCGTGGCCGCAGCGGCTGACCCGCCCGCGTACCCCTACGAGTTCACTCTGGTGCGCGAAGACACCGTCAATGCCTTCGCTTACCCGGGCGGCAAGATCTATATGTATGAGGGGCTCATTAACGAGTTGGGCAATGACACCGACGCCATCGCCTGGGTCATGGCTCATGAGATCACGCATGTGCAGCAGCGCCACTCCGCGAAAGCCATCGAGCGAGCAATTGGCGCGGGCGTATTGATCCAGATCGTGCTTGGCGAGAAGACCGCGGGCGACATCGCCGGTGTGGTGGGAGCCCTCGCTCTACAGGACTATGGCCGCGATCACGAGTTCACTGCCGACCGGCTGGGCGTCAAGTGGTCCGCACTTGCGGGCTATGACCCCACCGCGGGCGTAGCGGTGTTGGAGACCTTCCAGCGACTGCAGGGCGAAGAGCCCAGTGACTTTGAGATACTCTTCATGACCCACCCAGGCAACAACGACCGCATCAACGCGTTGAAGCGAAGCTTGGACAAGTTCGGGTACTCGGGCAAGTACTACACCGCGCAGTGAAGCCCGACGCTCACGCGTCGCGCTCGATGTAGTTGAAGCACCCCGCGCCGATGCGCACCTCGCGCGGGCTTGTGATGCGCGTCATAACGGGCGGCTCCGTGCTCAGCGCGGGGCCGCCCTCTTCTTTGCGGACGATGGTATTGCGTAGCTGTGTGGCGCTGTCTGGTTCAGGGAAGTCCGTGCGCCAGTAGCACCCCCGCGTTTCCTCGCGGATCAGTGACGCCCGCGCCACCAGCTCGGCCAGCGTCCTCATACTGCGCACCTCGACAGCCGTGCGCAGTTGCTGCCCGCCGGCAGCGCCCATGTGGGGCAGATCCTCGTCCAGCGCTGCCAGTTCGCTCAGCGCCTGCCCAAGCGTGTCGCTGGTCTTCACGGTGCCCATGTATCGCCAGGTAATCGCTCGCAGCCGATCGGCCAGTTCATATGGGTCTGCGTCCCCCGCCATGAGTGTCGCAAGGTCCTCCTCGGCACGGGCAGTGTCCGGGTCAGTCGTCAGCGTAGCCTGTGCCGCGTACTGCGCCGCGGCCACGCCGGCTCGATGGCCGAAGACCAGGCACTCGCCTACCGCCGATCCACCCAGTCGCGCGGCGCCGAAGACACCACCCGTGGACTCGCCCGCCGCGAAAAGTCCTGGGATCGAGGACGCGCCCTGTTCGTCGATGCGAATGCCGCCCAGGAAGTAATGCGCATGACCAATCTCCAGCAGGTCTTCGCACGGCGCTTCGGGGGCATGCAGCGCATCATCCACGCGTCCCTGCGGGAAGCCGAAGCTCACGCACTCGATGTCGACGAGCTCAGCGCCCGCCTCGTACGCCATCGCGATTCCGTCACCGGTGGCGCCGGGCGGGTTGTCGGTCCGCCGGTACATGCACGCGCCGCCACCTGTGGCGACGATGATCGCTGGCGCCTCGAGCACGCTCAGTTCTCCGGTTTTCAGGCAGAGGAACGCCAGTCCGGCCACGCGGCCGTTCTCCACCAGTGCGCGTGTGGCGACCTTCTCCCACATGAACTTCGCGCCTGCCTGTTCGGCCTGCGCCTGCATCAGGTCCGTCATCGCGAGACCGGAGTCCTTGCCCCGGTATGACCACCGCACCGCCCCGGGCATGCCATCTGCCAGCACACGTGGCTCGTCGAACTCCACGCCCATCGCTCGCAGATCCGCCAAGCGCGCTGGGATATCCTCCGCGAACGCCTCGACGAGCTTCTGATTGCTCAGGCATCCGCCTGTCTCGATGACCTGTGCGGCAAGTTCCTCGGCGGTCTCGTCGGTCGACCAGGTAATGTCACCATAGGCGGCGGTCGTGCAGTTGGGCGCTCGGTGAGGCATCTTCGAGATCACCCACACGTCCGCGCCCGCCTGGGCTGCGGAGCGGGCAGCCATCAGCCCGGCCGCTCCGGTTCCCATCACTACGACATCGCACCTGATCGACATGGCTTCTCTCCTATCCGATGACCTGGCTCAGCACGCGCAGGAAGTTGCCACCCAGCACCTTCAGGATAGTTTCATCGTCGAGCCCGTTGCGCACCATCGCCTCAGTCACCAGTGGCAGTTGGCGATACCGATGTGATCCGGGCCCACGAGGTCGATGACGTGCTGCACGCCCTCGACCCAAGTGTCGAGACTGGGCCGCTCGGGGTGTATGAACTTGTCGTAGAAGGCGAGGCCCATGACCCCGCCACGCTCGGCCAGCAGCTTGATCTGATCGTCGGTCGGACCGCGCCAGTGCGGGCTCACCGCGAACACCGCACCGTGCGAGAACACCGGTGGGGTCTCCGACAGCTCGATGGCCTCGTAGAACGTCGCGTCATTTGCGTGCGCGAGATCCATGACCATGCCCAGCCGGTTGATCTCGGCCACCACCTCGCGGCCATAGTCGGTTAGGCCCGCCATGTTCTTGCGCGCGTCCTCGCGGTCGGCTGGTTCGCAGAAATCGAAGGGGCTCTTGTCGCCCTGCACGTGGTGCTCCTCGCCGCCTTCGCCGTGAGTCAGGTTAGCCACGCGCACGCCCAGCCTGTGAAAGTTCGCGAGTGTGGCGATGTGCCCGTGCAGACATGAGCAACTCTCAAGCTGCCCGATCATCGCGAGCCTGCCTGTCATCTTCGCCCGCTCTATGTCGCGCGTGCAGATCGCATACGCGCAGACATCACCGTGCTCCTCGACGAGCTGCCATGTGCCATCAATCAGGTCCATTGCCTGTTCGAGACTCGACGAGCCAACCATCGAGAACATGGCCGTGAGCCCGCCCTCAAGCGCTCGAGGCACATCGAGGTGATACCGCTCGTCGCGTTGGCTGATGTCGAGGGATTCATCGCGAGACTGGTGCAGCACGAGGGTGTCGTTGTGGGCATCGACAATGACGGCCCGCTTGTGTAGTTTCGCCGCGCGGCTGGATATTACCATGGTGTACCTCCGACGGGAGTCTGAGACCGGTCGCCCGCAGGTTCGCCGCGGCGGAGGTCAACCCTCCGGAGCCATGTTCCGCCGTCCCAAGCCCGAGATCAGCGCGAGCAGGCCGAAAGCAACAAACCCGGCCGCTCCCACGGTCAACCCGATCCGCAGGTCGCCGGTGCGTTCGCCAATATGCCCGATGAGGTTGACCTCAAGGAGGTTGACCAGACTGCTCACCCATACCGCGGCAGCGTATATCGTCGAGAAGCGCGTAGCAGACGTGGACCGCACCTCGGCCAACAGCGCCGGGTATTCCAGTGAGTAGAGCAGCGCGGCCAGCGGGTAGCCCAATCCCACGGCCAGCGGTCCGCCCAGCCAGATTACGGCCAGCAAAACCGAGCCGCCCACCAGGCCTGGCAACACCAGGAGTGCACGCTGTCCGATGCCCTCGGGTAGGCTTGCGAGCACCACGCGCGAGAAGAAGTAGACCCCGGAGACCAGCGCCAGCATCGTCCCGGTGCCGATGACCAAGTGTTCGAAGGTGCTGTCCATATACTTGGGCATCCACTGCCAGATGGCGTTGTCAGAGCCTGCGTGGAGGGCCGCCAGGGCGATCACCAGTAGCGCAGGCATCCCGAGCACCGACCGCAGCTCGAAGGGTTCTCGCTGCTCGGTAGCAGCATGTCCGTTGCGGTGCGCCACGAGCGACAGCCCGCACTGCAGCACGACCAGCGCCGTGCCCAGCGCCAGGAACGGAACGTGCAGGACGTCGGCAAACGGGATTTCCGGTCGCTCCGCCATTCGTAGCAGGCGCTCCGCCAGCAGCGGGAAGACCATGCCGGGTAGCGCGATGGAGATCAGGCCTACAGTCAGCATGCGTCGCTTGAGGTGAGGATACAGCGCGATGAGGTAGGTCGACGACATCACGCCTGCGGCTGCTCCGAAGAACCCCACCAAGAGCAGCCCGGCCTCGAAAGCCGCCAAGCTTCGCCCCATGCCCATGGCGAGCATGCCCACACCCAGCCCGGCGAAGCACACTTGCAGCACTCGTCGAGCACCCAGCCGTCCGGTCGCCGGTCCGACCAGCAACAGCGAGACCAGTGATCCCATGACTGAGCAGCCCAGGAGGAAACCCAGGGCCGATTCGGTCAGTGAGAAGTGCTGCTGCAACTGGTGTGCGAACACCGGCAGAACCGTGAAGGGATATGCCCCCAGCATCTGCAAAGCAAGCACGATCGCGGTCAGCGGCCGCCGCGGGTCGGCGGACCTGTGCGCGCCAGTCGACTTTGCAGTGAACCCGTCTCCGCCCATGGTTCCTCGCTCGCGCGTGCGGTATTGGCCGGGTCTGTTCCCGCCCATGGCACTGGTCACCTCTGTGGGGCAGGGAAAGCGCCCTGCCACGGGGAAAAGCGCTGCGGCCCTGCGGGGACGTAAGACAATCATCGACCGTCCGGGAGAGACGATTGCATGACCTCACGTGAGATCATTCAACGAGTGCTCAGTTTTGATAACCCGCCGCGCATTGGCTTCGGTTACTCGCCGTTCCAAGGCCAGACCAGGCTGGCAGACACCGCTGGCTTCGGCCCCGCCCGCGACCCGGAGTTCGAGGAGAAGCGCTGGCTCGATGACGATGGTGGCGAACAGTGGATCGATGACTGGGGCTGCACCTGGCGGCGCATCGTGGGCAGGACCATCGGCGGCGAAGTGGTGGAGCCGCCCATCAAGACGTGGGACGACCTCGACACCTGGCAGCCGCCCGCATACGATGACCCCGCTCGCTATGAGCACGGGCCCGAGGTGCGCGAGAAGTTCGCGGACCGCTACCTGCTGGGCAGTCTGACTGGCGCATGTTTCAACCGCGCCCGCTACCTGCGCACCTTCGCCGGTTACCTCGAGGACTGCGCGGGCAACCCAGAGATGGTCAACCGCCTCAACAAGATCGTCAGTGACATCATCATCGGCCAAGTTGAGATCTACGGTGATATCGGTTGTGACGGCGTGATGTTCTGCGAGGACTGGGGCACGCAATATCGCCTGCTGGTCAGCCCGCCGATGTGGGACAAAATGTTCAGGTGGACCTTCGAGCGCCTGATCTCCGAGTGCCACAAGCGCAACATGACGGTCTGGATGCATTCGTGCGGCTACGTGCGCGACATCATTCCGCCGCTCGTTGATCTGGGTATGGACCTCTTCCAGTTCGACCAGCCCGAGTTGCACGGCATCGACAACCTGGCACAGTACCATGGCAAGACGACTTTCTGGCTGCCGGTCGACATCCAGAAGATCCTGCCGACCGGCGACGAGGGCGTCATTCGCCAGCGCGCCCGCGAGTATGTTGACAAGCTGGGCCGGGATGGCGGACTTATCGTCAAGGACTACGGTGACTGCAAGGGCATCGGAGTAGACCCGCTCTGGCAGCACTGGGGCTATGAGGAGTTCAAGAGTGTGGGCGTCTTCGACGAGGCAGAGGCCGGCCTCGATCGCTCGGAGTTGTAGCTGATTTACAGGAGGCAGCTTCCATGATCTTCGACTGGCTCAGTCGCGCATCGAAAGCCATGACCGACTCCGCGATGCCCGTCCCGCCGTATGAGAATCAGTGGCGCCAGAGTCAGGACGAGCGTCGACGCCAATGGCTGGAGATGCTTGGGCTGTGGCCGCTTCCTGAACGCACGCCCCTGCAGGCCACCTGCACCGGGACGCTCGAACGCGACGATTACGTTGTCGAGAAGTTGCACTTCCAGGCCGTGCCTGGCTGCTACACAACCGCCAATTTCTACCGCCCGGCTGAAGTCTCTGAGCCACTGCCGGGCGTGATCTACCACTGCGGCCACGGTGGCCTCGGTAAAGCAACCGCGCACTACCAGGCGCAGGGACCGTTCTGGGCGCGCCACGGCTACGTATGCATCATCCTCGACACCATCGAGATCGGCGAGGGCCTGGGCGATCACCACGGCACCTTCCGTGGCGGGCGCTGGGACTGGTATTCGCGCGGCTACACCCCCTCCGGCATGGAGGCGTGGGTGGGCATGCGCGCGCTGGACTACTTCGGCGAACGCGAGGATGTCGACGAGACGCGCGTCGGGATCACCGGTATCAGTGGCGGTGGTGCGGTGTCGTGGTGGCACGGGGCTGCGGACGAGCGCGTGAAGATCGTCGCACCTGTCTGCCAGACGGGCAGCGTCGAGATGCTGGTGGCAGGCCAAGGCATCAATGGTCACTGCGATTGCGCCGTCTGGAACAACTACTACGGGTGGTGCTGGCCCCAGATAGGTGCGCTCATCTGCCCACGGCCGCTGCTGGTCTGCAACGGTACCGACGATGGCCTCTGGCGCCCGTACGCTTTCCGCGAGAGCGTGCACCGCATCAAGCAGCTCTACTCGATGCTTGGCATCGGCGGCCAGTGCGAGCTGCTCGACGAGATCATCCATCACTCCTACACGCCCACCAGCCGCCAGACCATCATGCGCTGGTTCAATCGTCACCTGAAGGGTGACGACAGCTCGGTGACCGATGACATCACGGACTACTTCGAACCCGAAGAGAACTTGCTGGTTTTTCCCGGAGACCGTCCCGATGACCAGATGCCGCGTGTGTTCGAGATGTTGACGCCGCCGGCAGAGCTGCCCGAGGTCGCCGACGAGTCGCAGTGGCGGTCTCACCAGCAGGCGGCGCTCGCCCGACTCCGTGACGTGAGCTTCCGGAGCATCCCCGAGGAATCCGCGGCCCGTTTGGTTGCCACTCGCACACGGGGCGGCTCCGAGACCATGCGCGCCACTGAGTACCAGTATGACCCCGGCGACGGCACGCGCTGCTTCGTTCGCGCACGCGGCCCCATCTGCGCCGACGGCCCTCTGCCCGCACTGGTGGGCGCGACGCTCGCCGCGCGGGGCATATGGTCAGGTGCTGGCGTTGGCGTACGCGAGGACATCATCGGCGGTGCGGTGGAGGTGCGCGGGGCGGGCGTGAGCGCCATGCACGAGGACACCGCCTGGTATGTGCGCCGCTGCTGCGGCGTGCTTGGCCAGACGTTGCCCGAACGCCAAACCTTCGATCTACTCGGTGGCATCGCTCTCCTGCGCGAACTGGACCACGTGAGTGAGACCGCCGTCTACGGCCAGGGCGACGCCGCTGTGCACGCGATCTACGCGGCGTTGCTGGACGAGAGCATCAGCGAGATCGTGCTGCAGTCGCCGCCCGCGACGCACGAGGACCCGACCACCCCGGAGATGCCCGCGGTGCTGCGGGTGGGCGATCTGCCGCACAACCTGGCGCTGGCGTTCCCGCGCCCCATCACCTTCGTAGGCGAGGTCCCGGAGGCGTATCGCTGGACCGTGGACCTCTACGAGAAGCTGGGCCGGGCCGACTGTATCCGTGTCATCGAGACCACTGGCGAGTGGCGACCTGCGGGAGAGTGACATGATCTATCTATGGGGGAAGAAGACAGTGAGCGTGACTGCCGCCTGCGCACTGTGCGCGATCGGCTGTCTGGCGGCGGGGCACGCACAGCTCCGGCCTGTCGTCGAGGTCGAAGAGACCATCTACACGTACACGAACGCCCAGAACGGTTCGTCGCCGCTATGGGCCTACGGCTGCAACGCAATGGTGCGACGCGGCGATGACCTGTTCTTCAACGCCACCCGCCTTATCCCGGATGCGCAGCCGCTCAACAACGTGCGATGGGAACTCATGCAGCGCACCGGTGACGGCTGGCAGACCGTCCAGAGCGATGAAGCAGATCGCACTCGGGAGAACTCGCCCATCGGCATCACGCGCGATGGCCGCATCTTCATGTCCGTGAACCCGACACTGGTTCCTGACGAACGCTCTGGCGTCGCCGAGCCACGTGTGCTGATCTTTCCGGCGGACGACCCCGCCGGCGAGTACGAGACCTCGATCCCGCGCTGGGACCCCACGCCTGAGTTTCGCGAGCACTCCTACCGGGGCTTCTGCGTAGATCCGGAGAGCGGTGAATGCCTGATCCTGCAGCAGGAGGCACACATCGCCCAGCACTGGGCCTTTCGCGATCGCGATGGCGAGTGGCTGACCGGCAGTCTGGTCTTTCCTGACCCGCCAGAATACCAGCGCGAGGAGCTGCGCTACCTCTACCCCAGCCTGGCCCTGCGCGACCGCGAAGCCTGGGTTTTCGCCCGCTCAGGCGCCACCGAGTGTATCGACGAATGGTATGAATACAAGAAGCAGTTCGGAGGCAAGAACGTCTCCCGCCGCCGCTTGGGCTTCGCGTGGACGCCCGACATCACCACCCAGCCGCTGACCGACTGGATCGAGCTCGTGAACGTGATGGCGACCGGCGGCGAGGTCTGGAGCTGCGACCTCTACATCGATCCGGACGGTGACGCGCACATCCTGTGGTATGAGATCAGTGTGCAACCCGCATTGCGCAGCCAGTTCTTCCCTGACACGCCCATCGTGCGCTACCTCAAGCACGGCGTTGTGCGCGAGGGCAAGCTCGTATCGGTGGACACCGTGGTCGTCGGCGGCGAGGGCTATGGCGAGGGCCGACCGCACTGGGGTCGCTTCCACGTCACCGCCGATGGTCGCCTGCTGGTAATCTATGACTGGTGGGTCTCGCCTGCCTCCGAGGACGCTGGCGATCACCTGATGATGCTTGAGATCCTCCCCGACGGCTCCACCTCCGAGCCGGTCGAGACCCCCATGCTTTGGGCCTTCAGCACCAGGTTCGCCACCGCCAACACGCGCGGTGGTACGCTGCCCTCTGACACCATCGACATGGTCTACGCTCCGTGGGCCACACGCAGCCCGGTGCGTTACCTGCGCGTCAGACTCAGTGCCGACGCGCCGGTGGTGCGCATCGAGGGGCAGACTACGCTCCTGCCGGGCGAGGGGCGCACGCTGAACCTGCGCGCAGTCGTCGATGACCCACAGGACGATCTGGCGGGCATCACGTGGCGACTGCCCGGTGGCGCGACGACCGAGGGCCCGGAGCTGATCTGGACCTGCGACGATCTCGACAGCTTCGAAGTCCAGGCGGTCGCCACCGATGAGGCGGGCAACTCCAGTGTCGCCACGGTCATCGCCAGCCTGCCTCCGGCAGCGATCGCCGATGCGCAAGGGCCCGTCATCGTGCAGGCCGAAGACTTCGACGACCAGGGCGAAGGCACCACCGCACCGGTCAACATCCGCGGCAACGTTGCCCGCTGTCTGCGAGGCTGGCGAACGGCTGGTCACTGGCTTGCGTGGTCCTTTGATGCGCCGATCGAGGCCGACTACGCTGTCTACGCCAGATACGCTGCCGCCGACCCGGCCCCGCGCCGCTCGATGCTTGTCGACGGCATTTCGCCGGGCGCCGCCTTCGAGGACATCGCCTGTCCGGCAACGGGGATGGCGGGCGAGAACTGGACCGACTGGGCATGGGCACCGCTCGGCCCGGTGGTGCGCTTGACCGCTGGTGAGCACACCATTCGCCTGACCGCCATCGAGGGGAACCCGGAGTTCGATATGCTGGCGCTGGTGCCGGTCGCGCCCTGATCACGCCACAGCGCGTGCGGGAGAGTGCAGACCATGTCCGTGAGGGATATGATCGCGATGCTCAGCTTGGTGACGCTGATCGGCTCGGCCGTGTCCGGCAGCCCCCAACCGTTGGTGGCCACCGTGGAGATCGAGGAGCTCGTCTACACGTGGGTGGACTCTGAGAACGGTTCGTCCCCTCAGTGGACCTATGGCTCGATCATCCTCGGGCGTGTGGGGGAGGACCTCTTCTTCTCCGCCACCGAGACCATTCCCGACCAGATTCCGCTCGAGAACTGCCGCTGGGTGTTGATGCAGCGCACCGATGATGGCTGGGTCGAGGTGCAGCGTGACGCGGTCAACCGCACCCGCGAGCCCTCGCCCATCTGCGCCTTCGAGGACGGGCGCATCTTTATGTCGATCAACCCCGCGCAGGGGCCACCTGAGGAACACAGCACCCCAGCCCACCCGCGCATCCTGCAGTTCTCGGCGGCCGACCCGACCGCTCCGCCCGAGACGCTTGAGCCCGCCTTCGTCGATGACGCGGCGTTCTCCAATCACTCCTATCGGGGCTTCGGGTGTGACCCCGAGCGCGAGGAGTTGCTGTTGGTCAATGTCGAGAACTACCGGGGTCAGCATTACAGCTTCCGCGACGGCGACGGCGAATGGTCGAGCTACGGTGTTGTGCCATTTCCGGAGCATGACAGCTTCAAAGACCCGATGGTGATGCGCTACCTCTACCCGCAGGTGGCCTTGCGCGATGGCGCGGCGCACGTCTTCACCAAAGGCGGGATTGAGGACACTGACGAGGCCCGCCACAGGTACCGTAAGGCCCGAAACATCAAGGACTCGCTGCGACCGTCGCTTGGGTATTGCTGGTCGCCAGATATCGCCAATGAGCCGCTCGGTGAATGGGTCGCAATGGTGGACGTCATGGAGCAGGCGGGCGAAGTGTGGAACTGCGACCTGTTCGTTGACGCCGCCGGTGACGCCCACATTCTGTGGTGGGAAGCGAGCATTGACGCTCGCCTGCGCCCCGAGTTCTTCGCGGACGTCCCGCTGACTCGTGCCATCAAGCATGGCAGCGTGCGTGGCGGCGAACTTGTGTTCTCTGAGACGCTGGTCGAGGGTGGCGAGGGCATGCCACCGGTGCGTCCGGTCTGGGCGCAGTTCCATGTCGGACCAGGTGGTCGCCTCTTCGCGTACTACTCGCAGACCTGCGCCGGGGAGGGCTGTGAGCACCCCGGCTGGAGCAACTGGGTCGTCGAACTGACCGGGGAGGGCCACGCGCAGCCGGCCCTGGTCGAACTTGAGCACCCAATGGGCACGCTCTTCATGACCGCCAAACCCAATGGTGGCATGGCGCCCTCGGACACCATCGAGCTGGTCGGTCGCCCAGTGGACGTGCCGATGACCATCAACTACATCGCAGTCAAACTCTCTCAGTAGTCGGAAGGGACAAGAACCAGATGACGAGCATGACGTCCGCTGGCGTATTCGACTGGCTCTGCCGTGAAGCCCGCGCACTCTCCGCCGGGGCGCTGCTCATTCCGCCGAGCAAGGCGCTGTGGGAAGCCACCCGCGAAGAGCGTCGCCAGCAGTGGCTGAAGATGCTCGGCCTGTGGCCGCTGCCCGAGCGCACGCCGCTCGACGCCGCAGTCACGGGCACGCTTGAGCGTGATGATTACACGGTCGAGAAGCTGCACTTCCAGTCGCTACCGCAGTGCCACGTGGCCGGCAATCTCTATCGCCCACCGGAGGTCGAGGGCAAGCTCCCCGCAGTGCTCTATCTGACCGGCCACACACGCGGCAAAGTCAACCGGACCTACCAGCAGCAGCCGCGCTGGTTCGGCAGCCACGGCTATATCTCGCTCGTCATCGATCCCATCCAGCTCGGCGAATGCCAGGGCATGCACCACGGCACCTACCACCAGGGCCGCTGGGACTGGGTCAGCCGCGGCTACACCCCCGCGGGCACCGAAGTGTGGAACGCGATGCGCGCCATCGACTACCTGCAGTCGCGACCGGACGTGGACCCCGAGCGCATTGGTGTCACCGGGCTGTCGGGTGGCGGCGCCATCTCCTGGGACCTTGCTGCTGCAGACGAACGCGTCAAGTGCATCGCTCCGGTCTGCCAGACCGGCACCGTGAACTCGACCATCTGCGACCGGAGCATCGACGGGCACTGCGATTGCGCATTCTGGATCAACTACGACCGATATGACACCTGCGACCTGGGTTCGCTCATCGCCCCGCGTCCGCTGCTGATCGCGGCGGGCACCGATGACGCGCTCTGGCGCCCTGCCGCGTTCCGCGAGACTGCGCACCGAACCAGGCGCGTGTATGAGCAACTCGGCGTGGCAGATGACTGCCAGCTCGTCGAGGACCTGGACTTCCACGGCTACTCACCGAGGCTGCGCAAAGCCATCTTCACATGGTTCAACCTGCACCTCAAGGGCGACGCTGCGCCCGTCACTGACGACGTCACCGACTTCGACGAGCCTGAGGAGAATCTGCTGGTCTTCGGTGGCAAGCTCCCCGAGGGCGACCGCATGATGACGGTGGAAGAAGTGTTGACTCCCGTCGCTGAGCCGCCCGTCATCGACAGCGCCGAGACGCTCGGCGCCTGGCGCACTGAGACTCTCGACGCCCTGCGCGCTCTGACCTTCCGCTACACGGAGGCCGGCCGCACACCCCACCTCATCGACGCGCATGATGATGGCGGTGGTGGCGGCATCATTGCCTACCGCTACGATTTCGACGCGGGCGATGGCACCGCATGCACGGCGCACGTGAACGTGCGCAAGAGCGACGAGCGCCCGTTGCCCATCCTGATGGGGGTTCTGGGGGACGCGCGCTCGCCCTATGTCGGCGGCGGACAGGCGCGGCCCTCGGCGGGTGAGGGCATCGCGATGGGAGTGGCCGAAGTCCGTGGCACCGGTGCTTCGCAGATGGGCGATGGCATCACCTGGACGGTGCGGCGTGGCGCTGTCATGTGCGGCGTCACGGTGCCCGAGCGCCAGACCCACGACCTGCTGGCGGCGGCGGCACTGGTGCGCAACCTGCCGGTTGTCTCAGACGTAGTGTTGTTTGGAGGTGGGCCGTGGGCGGCGCACGCCATCTACGCTGCGGCGCTGGACGAGGCCGTGACCGAACTGGTCCTCGCCGTTCCGCCGGCCACGCACACTGATCCGGACACACCGGAGTTCGCGGGCGTGCTCAGCATCTGCGACTTGCCGCAGGCGCTGGCGCTGATCTTCCCGCGCCCGATCACTTTCGTTGGCTCAATCCCGGACGCCTACCAGTGGACGGTAGACGCCTACGCCTGTGCGGGAATGGCTGACCGCATCCGCGTCATCGAGGCCACAACTGACTGGAAACCGTTCGAGTAAGGGAGAGATCATCATGTCCGCATGGCAGGTCTGCAGCCTGGTGGTAGCAGCGGCGGCGCTGTGTGGGGCAGCCCGCGCGCAGGAGCCAGTGGATACTGCGCGCATCATCAACTTTGTCGTCATCGGTGATCCGCATCTCTACACGAACGCTCCGCGGAACGTTCCGCAGGTCATCGAGCGCATAAACGCGCTGCCGATACAGCCAGACTTCGTCATTAGCATGGGTGACAACATCGCCGGTGGCGAGGACCACGAAGTCCTCGCCGACGCGAGGACGTACCATGATTACGCCAACCAACTCAGCGCGCCGCACTACTACGTCATCGGCAACCACGAGTGCATCCCCGTCGAAGTCTACCGACTGCTGACTTGGGATGAGCTGCTTGGTGCGTGGGAGATGGACAGCCGCTGGTACAGCTTCGACGTCAAGGGCTTCCACGTAATCGTGATCGACGGCTGGATATCGCTGCGCAGCGACAAGCACGCCGACGTCCTCAAGGCCGAGTTGGCTTGGCTGGCCGCCGACCTGGAGGCCTGTGAACTGCCCACCATGGTCTTCGTCCACCAGGCCATCGGCTTCCAGCAGGCGGATTCCCCCTCCTGGATCGCGACTGACAATCGCAAGTTCTGGCCGCCGGGCAACCCTCTTGAGACCGTCATCCAGAAGCACGCAGACAAGATCGTGGGTGTCTTCGAGGGGCACAAGCACGCCAGCCTCTGGAAGACCTGTTGCGGGGTCACTTACCACCAGATCGGTGCCTCGTTCATACATGATGGGCAATTCGCGCAGGTCTTCATTGACGCGCAGACCCGCCGGTTCTTCGTGCTTGGGCACCCCGAGCGCAATGAACGGGATGAGGCGTGGAGTATCCAGCAGACCTACGGTGACCGACGTCTGATGGAGGCGCTGCAGCGCTAAGCGGAAGTTCCATGCTGGCCCCATGAGCCGACCGGTGACCGGTCGGCCGTTGCGCGTGGAGCGATGAGGAGGTGTTGAGCCAGTGGCTGAGAGAGCGGCCCCGATCCTGCGCAGAGCCGGCGCTCGTGACATGCTGGCTGTGGCTCACGTCTACCTCGCGGCCTTTCCAGAGACGCTCGTGGACCTGAACATCGCTGGCCTGCGCCCGTTGGCAGTAGCGGACATCATGGCCATATGCCAGCGCGCTGACCCCGACGGCTTCCTGTTGGCTGAGGTCGACGAGCGTGTGGTGGGCTATGCCATCTGCCCGACAGACACTGGCCGGATCTGGCGCACCGGGCTTCTGCGTGGACACCTGTGGTGCATGTTCTGGCACTGGATCACCGGGCGCTATGGGATAGGGCTGGGCTCGACCACTCGTCTGATGCAGGAGAAGCTGCTCTTCTGGCGTCACTCAGGTATGCCCGAAGCTGACTGCGTTGCGCGCGTCCTCTCGCTCGCCGTCCACCCGGACGCCCAGGGCATGGGACTGGGCAAGCTCCTCATGACCGCGGGACTTGACTACCTGCGCGAGCGGGGCACCCAGCGCATTCGTCTGGAAGTGCGCCCTGACAACGCGTCCGCGCACCACATCTACGAGAAGCTGGGCTTTCGCGTCGTGGGCCAGGTCAGCGATACGCGCGGACCGTGGGATGTGATGATCCTCGATCTGACGCATACCGCCCGGTCGCCTGACGGGGGAATGGGGTCCGCCTGATGTGGGACGTATTGCTCGAGTGGGTGAGAGCCCATGGTCCGTTGGGCATCTTCACGGTCATCGCCGTGGAGAACCTGGGCTTGCCCGGGCCGACTGGGTTGGCCCTCATCGTTGCGGCCGATATGATCCGCGTGGGGCGGATGAGCTATGCCGAAGCGGTAGGCCTGATCACCCTTGCGCACCTGGTCGGGGCTTGCGCTGGCTATGGTATCGGGCGGGCCGGCGACAGCTTCGTGATGCAGCGCCTGCAGAGCAGTCGCCACATGCGGCGTGCGAGCCAGTGGCTGCATAAGTGGTATCAGCGCCGCGGGTCCGCGACCGTCTTCGGCGCGCGTCTGATCGGGCAGGTGCGCCCGTGGGCATCGATTGCCGCGGGCTTGGGCGAGGTGGGGATCGCTCCCTTCATTCTGTGGACTGCCGTTGGCTCGGCAATCTATGCGGTCATCGCACTCGAACTCACGCGGGCAGGCTTCCGCTTCTGGGACACCTACCCGAACCTGCGTCTGGGTCTCGTCATAGTTGTCTTCGTCATCTTCTATGGGATCGCCATCTTTGCGGCCATCAGGGCTCTGATCGTGAACCGCCGGTCGAAACGTGATGCTGCCGCTGAGCGAGGAGTTGATGACGAGTGAAAGTGGCCATCGTGCTCGTGGCGCTCGCGCCGCTGGCTCACTGCATGTACTCTTCCCGGTGCTCGTTCCACCACGACACCGTCTCGATGCTGTCCATATGTGGACCATCCACGAGCTTGACGAGCGTGCTTGTTGCAGCGCGCCTCAGATGGTCGGGCTCGTCGGCGTCCATCGCCAGTTCGTCCAGAACCTTGCGTATGCTCCCGCCGTCAGCGCGGGGTGCCTCGAGACGCCCAAAGACGATGCAGTTGGCCAATGCGTAGATCGCCGTCTGACGCACCGAGGTGTCCTGGTCGTGGGCGATTGTCTTGAGCAGAAGCTCGACTGCCTCGCGCGATCCGGACTCGGACAAAGCTCTCGCGGCATATTTGCGCACTTCGCTGTCTTCGTCATCCAGGCGCGAGATGATGGCCTCCAGGAGCTCCGGGTGACTGCCGACGCGCCTCCCGCAGAGGTCGAGAGCGGACATGCGGACGTAACGGTCATCGTCCGCACAGGCCAGCGGCAGCAGCGCCACGAAACCCGATTGCCGCTTCTTCGCGTACTTAAGACGCCAGAGCGCAGCCCCTCGAACCCTCGCGTCTGGGTCCTCATGGAAGCTGCGGATGAGGGCATCAACGATGGTGTCAGTCTGGAAGCTGCCCAGCGATACTTTGGCGGCGGCTGCCCGCACCTCTGGGCTGGGATCGGTGGCGAGGGCGCCCAACACCACGCGCACCATCCTTGCCGACTGCGGACCGAAATGATCACGCTCATACGTCCAGATGTCGGCGTCTCCGAGCACCGTTACCGCCGCCGCGCGCTGCTCGTCGTCTCCCGTTTCAGCCACCGCGCAGAGGGCATCCACCACTGTGTCATGCTAGGCAGCGTATTTGCCCAGAGCCCTCACCACCTGGACTTGCGGGTCATCCGCCCTCGCCAGCAGCGTCAGCAGGGGCTCGATGGCTCGCTCGTCCTTCAGTTCGCCTAAGGCGGCGATGGCGGCAGCGCGGCATGTTGGGTCTTCGCTGTCGAGCAGGGGGATGATTAGCGGGGCTGCCCTATCGCTACCGGTCGCGCCCAGCGCCCACACGATGTTGCTGAATTCATGGCCGCTCGTTGCGGTGTCGAGCGCTTCGATGAGCGCTGGCGCCACAGGTGCGGGTACGCGTCCGCGGGCAATCCATCTGAGTGTCAACGCGGCTTCCCGGCCCGGTGTGTTGCTATGCATCCAAGACGCACGCATCGGGTGGACGCAGCAGAACTTGAGTTCGGTCTCGTCGCCCAGCAGCGCGATCAGGTCTGGAATGACGCGCTGCACTTCGTCCGGTTTGTCATGGGTGAGATCATACAGGCGTGCCGCAGCCCGCGCCCGCTCCAGTGCGTCTTCCGAGTGCAGCAGGGCGATCTCCGCATCCACGTCATTCCGCGTGTCCCACTCGCGCCGGAAACGCTGCAGTTGCTCGTCCGCCGCAATGCCTCGCAGGTCGGCCTGCGTCTGTTGAGCGGCGTCCTCCGCCGCAGCGTCCGCCCCAGCCGGAGTTCCGACAGCCACTTCCTGCGGCCACTGGCGTGTGCATCCTGCCCCGAGCAGCACCGTCACGGCAAGTCCCAGCCATGCGCGTGACACCCGCCATCGCCTCCTCAACTTCCCGGTCCTTTGATTCTAAGACGCTTCGGCGCACTCAGTTAGTTCCCGTGGCAGGTGGGGCTTTACCCATCTACACATACAGTACGAGGGCGCTCCGGTTGGGAGCGCCCTCGTTGGTTGCATGGATTGATGCTGCCCCGTTTACTCTTCGCCGGCTGCGGGCATCGTGAACACCCGCGCCCCCATCTCTTTGTCGAGCATGAACAGAGCGTTGCCGGATTCTCCGATCAGCCGCAGGTTGTCCGCGGCCCCGCCGACAGACGCCTCCTCCTCAACCTGCTCCGCTACATACCACTGCAGGAAGTTGGCCGTTGCGTGGTCCTTGAGTTCGAGCGCCATATCCACCAGATCATTGATGCGACCGGTGACGATCTTCTCGTGCTCCAGAGCGTTCTCGAACGCCGCCAGAGGTGACTCCCAACTCGTGGCCGGGCCGTCGATAGCCTTGAGCTCGACGCGCTCGCCTCGTTCACACAGGAACATGAGCATCTTGTGCGCGTGGAACATCTCCTCCTGCGTCTGAGCGATCATCCACTGGGTCATACCCGACAGGCCCAGGTCGCTGAGGTAGGTGCCCATCGAGTAGTAGATGTAGCCCGAGTACAGCTCGAAGTTGATCTGGTCGTTGATTGCTTCTACCATCTTCGCATCCATTAACGAACGCCTCCCTCAGTGTGGTTGGTCTGTGTCCGGAAATACAGACGGCGACGCCAACAGCGTCGCCGCGATGAAGTCTGTTAGGTGGTGCCGAAGGCCGGATTCGAACCGGCACAGCCCGAAGGCCACTGCCTCCTGAGGACAGCGTGTCTACCAATTCCACCACTTCGGCACCCGTTGTCAGGAGAACGTATTGTAGAGACTTCAGCGGCGGCTGTCAAGATGACGCCGCAGGGGGGGGCTGACTCGATTATGTAGGTAGCTCGGCGCTCAGACGGCAAACAGCAACGGCCAATCGCGGACGCTTTCCCGGCGAACTCCACCTCTTTGACATGGCGAGGGAGGCGCGATATAATATAACAAGATACGCATATACGAATAATGTGCGTTGCGAGTGGGCGGGAGTTGTGGCGAGGGGGATCGCCGGCCGCTTCGCCGACACTGTTGACCTGCTATGCAGGCCAGCGAAAGAAGTGACCAGAATGTCAGGCTTAGACGCTTCGAGTGAAGCGCAGATGATTCTAACTTCGACGCGGGCGGACGGCAAGATGCGCGGTGAGAACAATGGGCATGGGTAGAAGTGGCGGTGGTGGTCGCGGTCGAGGCGGCGGTGGTGGGCGGAGGCAGGCGTTCGGCGGACAAGTCCCGTTCATGGGCGCGCAGCCGGGCTTCCCGCAAGACGGTTCAATGAGCGCGCCTGGCCCAATTGCGGTGGTGGACGCGTCACTGTGCACCGGCTGTGGTCGCTGCGTGAATGTGTGTCCGCGCAGGATCATCAGCCTCAACGACGCAGGCAAGGCGGTTGTGAACACTGACATGTGCGCCGGGTGTGGCGTATGTACGCAGGTGTGTCCGACCGGAGCCATCACCATGCCCTGATCGCTACGGAGAGGGGGAGCGTCATGTCGACCGAAGACCAGTCGGCCGATCTGCCGGACGATTTCTACGAGAAGATACACGCGAAGCTGCAGCAGCGCATATACGAGGAGTTGCGCGGGGCGAGCGATGTAGTTGACATCGGCTGTGGCGATTGCGGCCTGGCGAGGTATCTGGTTGCGGCCGACGAGGGGTGGCGGGTCACCGGTGTGGACAGCGGCGCGGCAAAGATCGCAGAGACCGAGGAGGCGGTGGCAGCAAGCGACGGGTGTCTGCGGTGTATCGAGGGCGATGCTGCGCATCTTGACTTCCTGGCCGACGCGGTGGTCGAAGCGGCTGTGATGACGCGGGCGCTGCACGAGATGGACGAGCCCGCGGAGGTCCTCGCGGAGGTCAGGCGCGTTCTGAGGCCCGGCGGCAAGCTGCTGATCGTTGACTTTCCGCGCGACTCACTGGCGCAGCGTCTCTGGGATGAGGACTATTTCACCCCCGACGAAGTGGAGGCGATGTTGCGCACCGCGGGCTACGGCGAGGTCGCGGTGAGCCTGATCGAGCGGGGGCAGATAATCTGGGCGACCGGTCTGAACCTCTCCGGTTGAGGCCAATTGGGGCTGCGGATTCAGCGGGCGGCCTCACATGTCGGTCTCGACGGGGGCGAATATCTGCACCGGCTCGCGGCGGTTGCGCACCTCCACCTGTCCGAGCGGGCGCATGATCTCGGCGATCTCCGGATCGGCGCTCGCAGTGGCCCAGTCAGCGATGATAGTGCACGAGCGTTCACGGCACTCGCTCTGCAGGCGGAAAGCGACGTTGACCGGGTCGCCCAGAATCTGCGGCTCCGGCGGCGACTCGCCCACCCAGCCCAGCGACACTTCGCCTGTTGTCATCGTGATCCCGAAGCCCAAATCACGCTCACTCAGCGCGTCCGCAAGTCGCTGGCGCAACTGCGCTGCTGCCTGGACCGCCTGGACCGCGTGATGGGGCGCGCCCTCCTTTGGTCGGAAGAACACCAGTGCCGCGTCACCCGGTCTGCGTGCAGCCACCCCGCCCAGCGGCTCCACCACCTCGTCCACGATCGCGAACACCTCGCGCATCAAGTCCATCATGTCAGCGGACGATGACGCCTCCGATGCCTCCGTGTAGCCGGCGATATCGCACACCAGCACGGTCACCTCGAGTTGCTCCCCCTCCTCCTTGATCCACGATGGCCACAGCCGCGAAAGCGACGCGATGGCGCGCTGGCTCTGCAACGCTGAAAGTAGTATGCCCCACGCGATGATGCTCAAGGCCACTGGCGTCACGGGGAGCATGACCAGTCGTGTGCGGAAGATCGCCCCGGCCACCAGCAGCCACACCACCAGCAGCACGCCCGCGATTCCCCATACCTGCCAATGGTTGCGGCCAGTGCCTGCCAATGCGATAGTCAGCGCCGCCAGCAGCGCCAGCGCCAATCCGAGCGAATTCGATTGCGGCGCGATGAGCTTGCCCGACATCATCGTCGCCGCCGCGTGCGCGTGTGCTTCCACGCCGCTCATGGGACCCACCGGTGTGGCGAACAGGTCCTCCTCTTCGTGCGTGACGCCGATCAGCACTGCGCGACCCTTGATCTTCTCGGCCGGAACCAGGCCCGCGTGTACATCCTCGAGCTTCACGCGTGGCACTGTCCCCGACGGGCCTGCCCAGTTTATCATCAGCGGCGCAGTGCGCGTCGCCAGGCCCGTCGGCAACTTATCCTCGCTTACCCGCTGCGCTAGCGCCAGCGAAAGCGCCGGGTAAGCACTGCTCTCGTCCGCCTGCTGAAACGGGATGACCCAGCGCACGGTGTTGTCCGGCCGGAAGAGCAGTGGCGAGACTATCCCTGCGGCCGCCTCGGCCAGGGCCTGGGTCGGCGCGCCGAACTCAACTTGTTCGCTGCCCTCGTGCAGCTTCGGGTCGGCGTAGGCCACCAGCAGCACGTTCCCCGCCTCACACACTGCTCGAGCAAACTCGCGCGTCGCCTCCGCCTCATCGGCAGCGTCCCCGAAATGCACGTCGATGGCGACCGCTGCCGGGCCTGCCTCTGCCAGCGTATCGACGACAACGGCGTACTCCGAACGCGCGAGTGCTGCAGGTCCGAACTTCTCAAGGCCGTCGAGTGTGGACTGCTCGATCCCGACAATCAGCAGGTCATCCACGGCCGGATGGTCGTGCGGCCCACGCAGCCGCATGTCGATCAGGCGCGTCTCGACTGTGCGCAGCAGTGACAGGCGCGCGCTGCCCATCACGCACACGATCGCGACCACGACTGCCAGACCAAGGGCGGCTCGTCGGCTGAGACGTGTCCCGTGCATCCCGATGGCTCTCACCATACCCCCGCTAAACGATAGACGGCGCTCCACCCGGTTCTCGGGCGAAGCGCCGGTTTCCTGCAATTGGGTGAGTTCTATCCTCGGTCTTTGATCGGCCGCGGCCGGTTGTCGGCCTGCGGGCGCACGCCCTGGGCTGGCGGAGTGGCTTGTGCCCCGTCCGCGTTCCCAGCCTCTTTGAAGCGCACGTAGAGTACGTTATTGTGTGCGCTCATTGTCTGCACCATGTCGCTGGCCACAGTCCTGATGGCGTTCTGAAGGTCCTCTGCGTCCAGCCCACCCGCAACTGCGAGCGACAGTCGTTGGCCGGGCAGGCGAAGCGGGGTCGTGCGCAGTACACCGTCGAGTGACGTAATCAGCTTGCGCAGGCCTGCGATCTGCTCCCTCGTGCCGCCACTGATGTCCACTCGTAGCGTCCCGGGGCGCTGCGCCATGAGTTCCTTCAGCAGGCGCGGGGCCATCTCCTGGCCGAGACGCTCCCCCAGCTTCTTCAGCGCATCGGCCACGGCTCCCGCCGCTGAGTCGCCGACGCCGGGAAGAACCGCCTCAACCGAGGCGATCGGCGTCGTGTCGCCGTCCTCAACCAGTATGCCCCGGCCTGCGACGCGTGCGGCGAACACGCCTTCTCGGAGTTCGCGAACCTGCTGGATCTTCAGTCCACCGACGATGCAATAGTCCTCGCTGGGCTTCTCACGCCACTTCACCAGGCCGTCCGCTCCGATGGCGAAGTTCGCGTCGTCTGCTGGCGTCATCGACGCCCCCATCACGCCATGGCGCCGCAACTCAGCCGCCAGCGCAGCCGAGGCCACGTAGCTGCCCAGCTCCGTGCCGATCCCCCGCTCGCTCAGCGCCACCATCACCGACGGGTTGCCCAGGTGGCGGATGATGTCTCGGTGTCGGTTATATGTGACCCAAGGTTGCTCATCGTCGAAGGTCAGATTCATCTGCGCCAGGGCCAGCTTCAGGCCACGCGGCACACGCGCATACTCGTTGGGCTTGACTCGGGTGACTTGGTCGCCGACGCTCACCTCGACTTCGCCCTCGTAGACATAGGTCGAGGACTCGCCGTCTTCACCGACCTCGCAGCGGAAGACGGTTCCCTTCACCGACGCCACCGCGCTGGGCATGCTCACCTCGAACTGGCTGGCGCCCCCGAGCGCGTTCTCCAGCGTCACCCATATCCCGCCCACGACTGCCTTGAAGCTCGTCAGGCCGTTGCTGCGGATGTACGTGACCAGTATCTGCGAGTCCGCGTCCATCCGCACATACCCGCCGTTGCCCACGTTGATCTCAGCCCGCGAATCGGCGCCCGTCTTGATGGCGTCGCCGGGCTTGAGAACTTCGTTGAGCTTCGCGGCGGCATAGCCGCCGGCGCCGTGGCGCACCTGCACGTCTCCATACATCGAGGTGACAACCGCGCTGTCGGTGGCTACCTGGCCGCGGTCTCCCGGAGCCAGTGTCCCAACCAGCAAAACCGTCGTCAGCACTGCGAGCAGTCGCCAAGTGTTCGTTTTCATCGTCTTCACCCTCCCGGCTGCGCACGATCTTTGCGCCTCCGTGTGTGCATCGCTTCGCCGGCGGTTGCACTTGGGGTGCATTAGTACCACAGACGCCTCAATGGGACCCGATGTTCGTGATCCCGGGGCCCTAACAGGCGGCCCCGTTAGCCCGCAGTCGCTCCTGAAGTTCACTCGCGGCCACGTCGCGCGCGTTGCCGTCGCCGTCAGCGGCCATCGCTGCCGCTTCGCCCGCCGCGTCGCCGATCGCCATGCACGTGCCCATGACGCGCACGGCGCTCATAGCCTGGTGGTCCATGCTGATGCACCGGCCCGAGGCCAGTAAGTTCTCAATGTCAGCCGACACCAGTGCGCCGTACGGAACGTCGGCCCACAGTCCGTCTTTCGGGTAGAGCAACCGGCGCCCCTCGGGACCATTGGGCGTTCCATCCTCGCCGGGCAGGTCCTCATAGTGCTCCTCATACATCGGGCAGGGCGGGTCGTTGGGGCATGACTTGTAGCACAGGTGCGTCTCATTCTTCACGCGCCCCAGCGGGCAGTGGATGTCGATCCAATACGGTGCCCGTGCCACTGCGTCATCGCGGCGTCGGGCATCGGTCATGTCCTTACCCGTCACCAGGTCCAGCCCTACCATCTGGCGGCTCTCACGCAGACCAACATTCGGCGGCGTCTGGACCATGTACGCGTTCGTCATGGCCGGATGATGCTCGCGCCAGAAGTTCAGAGCATCCCAGCTGTCGCGTCGCACCTGCAGTTCCGCGTGTGTCAACGTCTCCGTGTCGGTGCAATCGCCTGCAAAACGGGTAACGTTCGCGGACATCATGCCCGGGCTGCGCGTCGAACCCTTGCCGCCAATAGCCGGATTGTAGAGGTTCAACTCACCCGCATCAATGGCCTCGCGCACGGTCCGTTTGAACTCCTCCTGCTGCTCGGTGGTCACCTCTACGGAACCGTCGTGGCCGCCCACGTGGAACATGCTGCCCATCGCCATCATCGCGCCGTCCGCGTCCCGGCCCTTCGTGTACCCAGCGCCCGCACGCGCAACTACATCACCATCGCCCGTCGCGTCGATGATTACCTTGCCGACCACGGCCTCGCGCCCTGACTTGCTTTCCAGCACCAGCGCCGTGATCCGACCGTCCTCCACCAGCGCGTCAGCCACCACCGAGTGCAGTCGCAGCGCGACGCCAGCGTCTTCGATCATGGTGTCGGCCATGAGTTTGAAGCCCTCAGCGTTGAACGGGATGCCGCCGCGGCTGACTGACTCCTCGTACGGTCCGGCTTGGCCCATGCTCTCCATCGAGCGGAAGAACTCCTCGGTGACCCCACCGATCATAGGCTCATCGCTACCCCTGGCCTTCACCCCGAGGATAGGCCCTACCAGACCGGCTGTAGCCATCCCTCCCAGGAAACCGTATCGCTCGACCAGAAGCGTCTTCGCGCCGGCGCGCGCAGCCCCGATGGCGGCTGTCAGCCCGCCTGGGCCGCCGCCTGCGACGATGACGTCGTATTCGCCGATGATCGGGAGTTTGCGTGCCGGCTCATGTACTGTCTGCATATGTCACCATTCCCATGTTGTTGGTGTCGCCATTCTCGGCTTGTCTTCAGACTGCCGCTCCGTTGTGGCGTAGCCGATTCTGCAGCGTCATCACGTTCACTGCTCGGGCCTCGATACCTTCCTCAGCAGCCATCGCTGCTGCCTCCCCCGCCGCCTGGCCCATAGCCATTGAGGGCCCCATCACTCGCAGCGATGACATCGTCGCGTGGTCCGCCGACACACATCGACCGCACGCCAGCAGGTTCGTGATGTCCGCCGATACCAGTGCGCCGTATGGTATGTCATACCACGAGCCGCCGCCGATGCGTCGTTCGTGGGGCAGCTCGGCTTCATGGTCGGTGAACATGTGGCAGGCTTTGTTGTCGCAGTGCGTGCCGCAGGTAAAGCCTCGGCCCTTGACGCGCCCCATCGGGCAGTGGATGTCAACGCTGAAGCTGCAGCGCGCAACTGCGTCCTCTCGTTTGCGCGCCGACACCAGATCCTCGAGCGTCACTTCCTCCAGCCCCACCATCCGCCGGCTCTCCCGGACCGCGATGGCTGGCGACGTCACTTCCATGAACGCGTCCTCCATCCCCGGCACCTCGCGGCGCATCCAGTCCATGATCCCCCACACATCCTGCCGAGCCTGAAGCTCCGCTGCGGTCAGGTCCACGACGCTGGTTGGGTCGCCTCCGATGTGCGTGATATTGTAGGTCCGCTGCCCGCGCAGAGGATCTGGCCCGACGTGTCCCGCATGCCAGCGGTAGGAGCGGACCTCGTCGGCTTCGATTGCCTGATACATTCGCTCGGCGATCGGCTCTTGTTCTTCTTTGGACGGGTACCGGCTCTCGTCGATTCCACCCACCTGGAAGACGTTGCCCAGCGCCTGCACACGCCCATCTGCGGGTCGCCCCAATGCAAACGAAGCTCCCGCCCGCGCCACCACATCAGCGTCGCCGGTGGCGTCCACGAACACCCGTCCGAGCATCGCCTGCCGCCCCGACTTGCTCTCCACGGTCAGTGCGGTCAACCGCCCCTCCTGCACGATCGCCCCCGCCACCATTGCGTGCAGGAGAATGTGTGCGTCCGTGCCACCGACCAGGTTGTCGGCCGCGAATTTGAAGCCTTCGGCATCGAAATTGATCCTCCCTGAGGGCATGGCCTCATCGTACGGGGCCGCAGTCCCCAGCCGCTCCATCTCGCGGCACAGTTCCTCAGCAATCCCGCCGATCACCGGTTGACCATCGGCCGGCCGCACGCCCAGCAGTGGCCGGACCCACCCAGCCGTGGCGATGCCACCCAGGAAACCGTACTTCTCGATCAGCAGTGTTTTTGCACCCGCGCGCGCCGCCGCTGTTGCCGCGCATATGCCACCGGGCCCGCCTCCTGCCACGATCACATCGTACTCACCAATGACCGGTGTCTCGCGTGCGGGCTCATGAATTGTGCCTGCCATGCTGCCTTGCTCCCATTCCGTGTCGCGTCTATATCCCGTCTTCTTTGCCCTTGATCTCCCACTTCAGCTTCGCCAGGAACTCCCGCTGCTGCACGTAGTCCATCGTGCGGTTTTGTGTGCGAGGGTCGATCGCGGTCGCGCCGCTTACTGTCACCGCGCCTCCGTAGAACGTGGCGGCAGGCTGGATCGTCATCGTCACGCCCTGATCCTGATCATCGCCCTGCGCGTGGCCAGGCAGGGCGATGCACAGCGCGAGCAGACACATCAAGCCGATTGTCGGTATCTTCACCAGTCAGTCTCCCTCCCGCGACTACTCCGCGCCCTCCGGCGCGGCTGGCTGGCCGGACTGCGCCTCGGGCCGGTCTTGGTCTATGGTGCTACCAGGCCAGTCCAGTAGCTTCTCTATCTTCGCCTGCGTCTCTTCCGGCAGGTCGTCGAAAGGTATCTGTCCCTGATCTTGCCGGATCCTGAGCAGGGCTTCATGCGCCGCAGTGTCGGCCATGAGTGTCTCAAGCGCTGAGTCTGGCTCAATAGTGGTAGTGGCCGCAATGGACAGAAGGAATTTGACAAGATCTGGGTTGCTGCAGTACCGCAGGGCCTGGATTGCCTCAATGCGCTGGGGCATGGCGTCCCCCTCGGCTGCTCGTTTGAGAGCGTTCTCTGCTTTCTCGCCGCCAATATAGGCTAACCCATTGGCCGCATCCTGCTTGTCCTTCGGATCAGTTCCTTTGGCCTGCCAGATGCGCAGCAACACGTCACAGACGCGTTCTCGCATCTCCAACGAGAATCTGCAGTCGTCTGCTAAGTCAACCAATGGAAGCACCGCGTGTGCCCGGTTCTTGACCAGCTTCTCCTTCGCTTGGCGCACTTGGGACACATTAGTACCCATGAGATCGTCAAGCGCCGCCTCGACCTGGCTCCCAACTGTGCGCTCCTCCGCCTCCTTCTGCAGATTCGCCAATACCGTGACTACTCCCGCCACCGCCAGCAGACTCAACAGCAGAGAGACGCGTTCCTGCAGGGCCTTGCCCTTCGCTGCGCTCACCGCGATCAGAATGAGAAGCACAAACCCGGCTACGATCCACGTCAACAACGGGCCCAAACCCAGGAGCACCACCGCCGTCATCGGGCCTATCGCCACGCCGATAACGATGACGAAGCCCCACCAGGTTTTCAGCCAGTCGTGGCGCGCCCGAATCTCATCTGTCATGTTGTTTCCTTCCCCGCTCCTCAGAACTGCTCGATCCCCAGGGCCTGCGCGGCGTTGCGCCACATCACTTTCTCGATCATCTCCTGCGAGCAGTCGTGATCGCGCAGGAGCTTGAGGTAGTAATCGCGCAGCGGAGCAAAACCAGCGGGCCCGCCTTCGGTCCCGTAGATCAGCTTGCCCCAGTGCTCCTCGCCCTTGTAGAAGAGCTGGTCCCATGGGAAGAGGGAGGTCCACGTGGGGCTCGGCCCGCATAGGTCGAAGTAGACGTGTGGGTGTACGGCCATCATCATGGCCGCGTGCCAGGTGTCAGGCACCCCCAAATGCGCCCCCCACAACGTGAGGTCGGGGAAGCAGCGCGCAATGCGATCGAAGGTTAGCGGCATCATGAATCGCGACGAGGTGTTCCAGCGGTCGTGTTCGGGGATGAAGCGGGCGCTGATACCCGTGTGGAAGAGGATGGGCATCCTCAACTCCTCCGCGGCCTCATAGACGGGGAAGAATGCCTCATCATCGTAGCTGGCGGTGGGGCATTGGGTCTTCAGCCCTCGGAAGCCTGCTGACTGCCAGGCGCGCACGTCGGCCGCGCTGTCTTCGCCCAGGTGCGCGAACGCGATGGGGATGATGCGGTCCGGGTGGGCCTCTGCGGCAGCCATGATCCCGCGATTGTCGTGCTGACGCCAGCGCTCGCCGCCGCCGTTCAGGCATAGCCACTCCACGCCCGCCTCCGCTGACTTCTCAAGCATCTCGTCGAGGTAGCCGTCCACCTTGCGGTAGTGGCAGTGGTTGTCGATGATCTTGATCTCGGACACGCATGGCCTCCCATGCGGCAATGGTGCTCTCGCTCCGGAGCTTCGACCGCGGAACGACTGTCTCCTTCTCGACGGCGCGCGCTGCGCGCGTTGGTTCAGTGCACGTTCTGGATCCGTTCGAGCACTGGTGTCATAGGTCCGCGCAGGTCAGGGAATGGCAGTTCCAGTTCCGGGATGGCCTGATGGATATCGATCAGTTGGTTCTTGTCCAGTCCGACGGTGATCGGTTCGCTCGAGGTCACGCACACGTCGCCCTGATAGAAGCCGGAGGCCCATATCTCCTGGTTGAAGCCCTGGGGCTCTTTGAGCTTGTAGGTGAAGCGCCCCTCGGCGTTGGTGGTCCGGCTGCCTTGGCGCCCCCAGCGCGAGGGCATGTTGATGCACGAGTTGGCGAACAGCCTGTAGATGCCCACCTTCTGGCCCGCGGCCGGTAGCCAGGGCTGGGCGAGCAGTCCCGTGCGGGAGAGCAGTTGCCCGTGGAGGACCGGGATGTTGTCCGTGCCGACGACCACATCTTGTGGGCGCATGACGAGCTTGTATTGGGTGTTGGGCTGCGCTCGCAGAATCAGTCGGCTGCCCTGTGCGGGGACGAGAACCTCGACCGAGCCCGGGTTCGGGTTCGGAGCGAACCAGTCGCTGACCTGGAAGTTATCGCTCCGTCGATGTCGCGCGTGCTGGGGGCCTGTGGTCGGGTCCTGACACGAGACGCTCAAGTTGCCGCCGAAGGTCTCGGTGCGCAGGCGGCCGATGGACAGGCAGTTGGGCATCGTCATACGGCGCGCGAGGGTGAACTCGCGGATCGTCCCCGTGTCGCCATCGCGGTCGTTGTCCTCGACGCGCAGCACCCAGCGATTCGTCGCGCTTGGGGGCCAGCACTCGTCTGCGTACTCGGGCAGAGGCACGTCAATTCGCAGGGGTATCTGAGTATTCGTATGGCCGACGGCTGGAGCGCCCGTGTGTGCGCCACACTTCCAGCAGTTCGCGGCCCTGCACTCCCACTGAGACCGTATGGGTGCCGCGCCAAACGCCGTCGATCCGGATGCGCGCCGTGTATGCGTGGTGTTCCGGTCGCGGCTCAGGCGTGGGCGTGTTATGCACCACGCGCAGGGATTCCACCCATGAGGTCAGATCGTCGTAGGGGCACGTCCCGAAGCCATCTTGGTTTCCCCACCAGTCGCCCTGGCTGTTGAGGAAGGTGAATTCGCGCTTGTTGTCGTCGTAGCCGACGAAGACCATGGCGTGCCCGCCGTTCCACCACCAGCCCCCGGACGACCATATCGGCCCGTAATGATGCAGGAGTGTGCGCAGCGTCTTTACGTCGGGCGTGATCGGCTCGCTGACTGTCGCTTTGTAGAGTTGCGCTACGGAGGTCGCGGTGCCATCCGGGCCCGGGTTGTAGTCCATGATCGCGCCGGGATACTTGGGGTCGTGAAGCACATGGGTCGTCGGCCGCGGGACGGCCGTGAGCAGGTCCAGTTCGCTGCGGCAAAGCGCCTCGGGGGCCACGCCCTGTTCGAAGACCCATGACAGCAGCGGCGGGATGTCGTCCACGTGGTTGATGTCCCCCGCCTGGACTCCCTGTTCCACTCGGTCCTGGAAGGTGTTGAGCACATATCGCCACGACAGGTCCGGTGTATAGGGGTGTTCCCAGTCCTTCTGCATATCGAGGATATGCAGAACCGAGTAGCACTGGCAGCCGCCGCCGTAGTCCTGGCAACGCTCAAAGGTGATCCAGCTCGCGTAGTTCACCTTTGCGGGGAGATCGTCGTCGAACTCGGATATGTCCAGCGGTTGGACCGCTGCACTCATGTCCACCTTGAACGCTTCGTCAAACTGGTAGTTCTGGATGACGCTGTAATCAGGGGGGGCGGCGATGGCGACACCCATACACATCGCGATCGCACCGATCATGCCAACGAGGAATCCGGTGTACCGATGTCGGCCGGCGATCATGGCAGTGCCTCCCGGGTGTTTGAGGCCGTGTCTGGGCAGCGCAGAGCGTGTTGGGGCCATTGTATCACATCCCTTTCACGTCTGAGGCGAGCGATGTTACTTCGTTCGCAGGAGCCCGCGGGGTCGGTGCCGAACTCCCACGCGCGTATGGCCCCATGGCGTCGCTTCGGAGGCGAAAGCAATGGCCGAGACACCGCGCAGGGCCCAGTATGGTGCCCAAGCTCACGTCGATGAAGTGGGCAAGTTGCCCACTCCATTCCCGCGCGCCGTTGGCCCGAACGCCTTGAAGTATCTGCAGGAGGTCGTTGACAGCGGCCTCACTGTGGACATGATAGGCCGCTTCGAGCGCGCCTTCGCTGAGGCAAGCGGGGTCGCCCATTGCATCGCCACCCCGGGCTGCACACCGGCCCTGGCCGTACTGGCGGCGGCCTTTGACTTCGAACCGGGCGACGAGATACTCGTCAGTCCCATCACCGACTATGGCACCATCCAGGGGCTCTGCCGCGAGGGCTACATCCCCGTCTTCCCTGACACCGATCCGGGCACCGTGAACATGAGCGCGGCCACCATCGAGCCCTGCATCACTGACCGAACGCGCGCGATTCTCTGTGTGCACAAGACCGGGATTATCTGCGACATGGACCCCATCGTGCAGCTTGCCTGTGCCCACGATCTCATCGTCTATGAGGACGCCTGCCAGGCGGTCTTCGGGAAGTACAAGGGGCGGCTGGCTGGCACACTGGGGCTGGCTGGCGGGTTCTCATTCGACGCGGAGAAGACGATGGGATCGGACGTTGGCGGCTGCGTCATCACCGATGACGATGAGCTGGCCGAACGCCTCCGATTCATTGGGCAGAGCCGGGGCGCGGTCATGGATCCCGGTTTCGGCCGGCGCCACACCGTCGCCGGTTACGCCTTTCGGATGCCTCACTGCACCGCCGCCATCTGCCTCGCCCAGCTTGAGGTGATCGACGAGCAGGTGGCTCAGCGTGACCGCATGATCCGCCTGCTTTCCGACCTCATCGGCGAGGTCCCGAGCGTGTCGCCTCTGCCCATCCCCGACTACATGGATGTATACTCCGCGTGGATGTTTGGCATGAGCATCGACCCGGATGCTTTCGCCTGCAGTGCCGCCGACTTCGCCGCACAGCTTGCCGACGCGGGGATTCCGGGGGCCGGTCTCGGGGAGTACTACCTCATGCCCGAGGCCTGCGATTTCCTCAAGGACGCCGCCGCAGAGCGCCGCTATCCATACTGTAATCCGCCCGCCTCGCGCGACTATGCCTACGGTGCAGACTCATGCCCGACCGCCCGCGATTTCCTCCGCACCTGGATACGCTGGTCGTCGTTCTGCGAGAAATACGAGCCTGAGCATTGCGAGTTGGCCGCCTCGATCGTCAGCCAGGTCGCCGACGCAAACCGAAGGTAGGGGAGAGCATGCCTCGAGCACTGGACCTGACGGGCCGCTACTTCCGTACTATCCCGATCACCGACACGGGGTACGCGGAGGAGCCGCTGTCGCTGGAGATCGAGCGCACCGCGCTGGTCTCGCTTCACTGCTGGGACATCGGCTGCCCGGGCGGGCCCGGTGCTGATCCGAGCTTCTGTGTCGGGATGGGCTACCTCGAGACCATGGCCGAGGAATGGCGCATCGTCAATGAGGCCATCCGCCCGGCGCTCGACGCTGCCCGGACCTGTGGCCTGCCGGTCTGCCATGTGCAGGACGCCGGCATCGCCGCCCGGTATCCCGAGTGGTTCAGCCATCATGCGGACCCCACGCCGCCGCCCACACCTGCGGGCGAGCCGACCGCGCCCCGGGAGACCATCCCTGGCCACCGCCAATCCATACTGGAGCGATCCCACGGTGTAGACTACCCGCAGGCGTCCGGCATAGCCACCATGGACTTCCCGGACGTTGTGGCGCCCTTGCCCCGCGAACCGGTCGTGCACCAGACGAGCCAGTTCGACCGCATCCTGCGCGATATGAGCATCGTGAACTTGATCTACGTGGGCTTCGCCACCGATATGTGCATCCTCAACGCGCCCGGCGGCATGGGCCCGATGTTCGGTCTCGGCTACCGGGTGCTTCTCGTCCGCGACGCAACCCTCGGCGTGGAATGCCCCGACACCATCGACGAGCGCATCGCCACGCGTTGGGGTATTCGCTTCGTGGAAACTCACTGGGGTGACACGATCGCCCTCAGCGATCTGCTTGCCGCCTGCGAGCAACTCGGTTCTCAGGAGGAGACTGACGATGACTGATCGCACGCCTCTGCCCGTCACCTTGCCCGACGGCGTTCGCTGCGCCCTCGCGCTCAGCTATGACACCGATATGGCTGGCGGCTACGCGCCCGACGGCATATGCCACGGTCGCACCGAGCCGTTCCTGGCCGACTACATGCTCCGCCTGTGCGACACCGCTGAAAGCCATGGTGTGCGGCTGCATTTCTTCAAGATCGCCAACGGTCTCGAGCCCGACATGGACATCAGCCATCTCGAGGAGATTCTTGAGCGCGGTCACTCGGTAGACTCGCACACCTACTCGCACGTGCCTCTGATCACTGACGATCTCGAGTTGCTCGAAGACGAACTCGCGCGCACCAACCGCCTGCTGCGAGAACGCCTGGCAGTTACCTCGACCGTGTTACGCGGACCGGGGGGCTACCCCGAGGGCTTGCGGGGCAGGCCTGGGAACCAGCGCATCATCCTCGACAACGGTTTCCGCTGGGTCAGCGGGGAGTTCAGCGCCCACCTGCGCGACGCCACCTGGGACGAGGCGGTCGCCAATTCCGAGGTCGATGTGCCGTACGCCTACGACTCTGGCCTCATCGAGATCCCGATCCAGACTTGGACCGACCGCACCTTCTTCGACACCACGTGCCTCACAGACGCCGCCGCTCTCGCCGCCTTCAAGGCGGAACTCGGTCACAAGCCGCTGCCGGACGGCTGGACCGGCGCGCCCTGGACCGAGCCGGACGCGCTGGACCGCTGGATCGAGTACAATCTCGCCGTTGTGCAGTACGCGTATGACAACCGGCTGCTGAGCGTAATCTGCTGGCACCCCTACTCGCACTGCGTGCATGATCCCGAGAACCGCATGCTGCCCGCGCTGCTTGAGTGGGCCGATTCGCAGTCCGAGCGCGTCTGGGTCTGCACGGTCCGGGACGCCTGCCAGATGGTGGGCACACCGTAATCGCCCGTACACGAAACCGCCCCCGCCGCGAGGCGGGGGCGGCACAGTACCGCAGCGCAGTCCCTATTCCTGGCCGTCAAACTCCGCTTTGGTGTAGTAGGTCTCGCCGTCCTGATGCGTTTGCCCGATGCGGCCCTCGCTCAAGAGGTGTTGCACGTATTTGACGGCCTCATTCACGTGCATGTCCAGACCCCGAGCCACGTCAGCCAGTGTGCACGGCCGGTAGCTGACCAGCGCGAGCACGTCCTCTTCACTGCGTTCCGCATCTTCGGGCGCGCCATGCTCCCACGCCGACTCAATCACCTTCGCGGTCGGCCCAAGAATCTTCCGGGCGCGCACCAGTTCCTCATCACTGAGCCGTTCGACTTCTCCTCCCGGAACCGGGCGCACCACGGTGTTGATCTGGATCTCTGTCGGTCCAATCTGCTCGGCGACTCGGGCGATGGCCCGCAGCTCTTCCGCGCTGTCATTGACGCCCTTGACGAGCATCACTTCCAGCCAGGTTTCCCCGCCGAAGGCCGCCACGGTCTCAATCAGGCCATCGACCACCCGCTCGAGCGTCACACCCTCGCACGGGCGATTGACGCGCTCGAAGACCTCCGGCGTGGCCGCGTCGAGCGACGGGATCAGCACATCCGCCTGCATCGCCGCATTGCGCGCGTGCTCGGTCCACAGCAGCGCCCCGTTGGTCAACAGTGCCACCGGAAGCTTGCTCTGCTCTCGGGCCAGCTTCATGATGTCCGCAAGCCGCGCCTGCAGCGTTGGCTCGCCTGACCCCGCGAAAGTCAGGTAGTCGGCCTCCCCGTCCAGCCGCAGCCAGCGCTCCAGATCGAGGATGATCTCATGGGCGGGCGTATACTCCGCGACCGCCATCGTGTGGTTCGTCGTGGGCCCAAGCTGGCAGTACACGCAGTCGTAGCAGCAGGTCTTGTGGGGCACCATGTCGATGCCCAGCGACCTGCCGAGCCGCTCTTCTCGCTACTTCGCCAGCTCCTGTGCGAGCGCGTCCACGATCCCAGCGAACGCCTCTCGCACGGGCGCTGGTGCGTCGGGACTGACAATCGCGCGTCCCGTGTCCCCGAGTTCGGCCACACCCGCTCCGATAGGCACGCTGCCGAGGAACGGTACGCCCATCTGCTGCGCCATCCGCTCGCCACCGCCGCTGGCGAAGATGTCCGTGCGCTCCCCGCAGTGCGGGCACACGAAGCCTGACATGTTCTCGATCACTCCGTACACTGGTCTCTCGACTTTGCGGACGAAGTTGATGGCCTTGCGACAGTCCGACAGAGATGCCTCCTGCGGCGTGGTCACGATCACCGCGCCGGCGTTCTCGAAGGCCTGTGCGATGGTCAGCGGCTCGTCGCCTGTGCCTGGTGGCAGGTCGATGATCAGGTAGTCCAACTCGCCCCACTGCACGTCCGCGATGAACTGGCGCAGCACGCCGCCGCGCAGCGGGCCCCGCCAGATTGTGGGTGCGTTCAGGTCCTCGATCATGAACCCGATCGAGATGACCCCGAGCTTCGGCGTCAGTGGCACCGGGTTGATGGCATCCTCGCTGCCGGTGACCCGCTGCCCGACTAATCCGGTCATCAGCGGAATACTTGGACCGTGCAGGTCGGCGTCCAGCAACCCGACCACATTGCCCTGGTCCGCCAGTGACCACGCGAGATTCGCTGCCACGGTGCTCTTGCCCACGCCGCCCTTGCCGCTGAGAATCAGGATCACGTGTTTGATGCGCGCCGCCTGCTCGATCGAAGGCATCTGTTGGTCCATAGTATCAGCCGGGATTCGCTCGTCCGGCCTGTCACTTCCTCATTTCATCGGTCTCATTCGTCGGTGCGGTGTCGCTCACAATCGTGCGAGCAACTCCTGCACATTCGCCCACGCGTCCCGAATCGCCTGTGACGCCGGCCCGTTATTGTGCTCAACCAGCGGCTCTTGTGCCGCGAGCGCGTCGGTCACAGTGGGGTCGAAAGGTACCTCGCCGAGTACTGGCAGAGCATTATCATTGCAGTACTGCTTCAGTTCGTCCGTGTTGCCCGGGTTGATGTCCCACTTATTGATGATGACCGCAGCGGTCAAATCGAAGTGCTTTATCAGATCGATCTGTCGGGCCATATCGTGCATGCCCGACAGTGTCGGCTCCGTCACCACGAGGGCCAAGTCCACGTCTGCGAGCGCTGCTGTGGTCGTGCACCCCAGTCCTGGCGGGCCATCGATCAGAATCAGCCCGAGGCCCTTCGCATAGGCCAGATCCTCCGCTTTCTGCCGCACTAGCGTGACCAGTCGGCCCGAACTCTCGGCCGCTGGGAGCAGGCGCGCGTGAGCCATCGGTCCATGCTCGCTCTCACCCACATACCAATGGCCGACCTCGATCGGCTCCAGTCGCAGCGCGTCAACCGGGCATGTAACCACGCACGCTCCGCACCCTTCGCACGCCATCTCGCCTATGGCGTCGACGGTTATCGCGTCAAAGCGGCAGGTCTGTTCGCAGATGCCGCAGCGCGTGCATAGGTCCTCGTCTCGTACCGCCACCTTCGCACCCATGAACACACCGGTCTCGTGGTCCTCCGGGTGCATCAATAGGTACAGGTTGGCCGCGTCGACGTCGCAATCGGCGATTACTATATCGTCTGCGAGCGCAACGAAGGAGGCCAGGCAGGTCGTCTTGCCCGTGCCGCCCTTGCCGCTCACCACAGTCAGTTGTTTCACCTGGTCAGACATCTCTTACGACTCCTCACGCCTGTCGGTCGTTGTCATCGGTGTCGTGGCTTGCGTCAGCCATTGTCCGCGATCCTGCGTTGACTTGCTGCGGGGCGGGGACGGTGCCCCCGCCCCGCAGTTGTTCTACCAGCCCCAGCCGCGGCCGCGGCCCATGCCCCAGCCGCGCCGGAAGCCCATGCCCATTCCACGGCCCATGCCCATGCCGCGTCCCCGACCCATACCTCGGCCGAAGCCCATGCCCATCCCGTAGCCGGGAGCGCCATACGCGCCGTAGCCCATCCCGTAGCCGGGAGCGCCATACGCACCATAGCTCATCCCGTAACCGGGAGCGCCATACGCCCCAGCGCCCATCTGCGGACCCGCCGGGTTGCACCACCCGCGCGCGCCGCCAGTCATCGGGCCCTGGCCCATCGGTCCACTTCCATCCATTCCTGGCATTTCGAGCACCTCCAAAGTACTCTCAAGTTACTAATGTAACTGTGTTCAGGTAGCGCGGGTCATAGCCGCGCCGCACTTCAGGCACTTCCGTTGGTAACAGGGAACGCCCTGTTGGTGAGGGACGGTTGCCTTGCAGCTCGGGCAAACACACGCGCCGCCCGGGCCCATCGCGAAGCCGCCGCCGCGTCCCTGGCCTCCGCCCCTTCCGAGACCTCTGCCCGTTCCCGGGCCCTGGCCTCCGGGGCCTGTGCCATCTCCTCGTGGCATCTGCATCACTCCCCTTCTCAGGAGACAGGTTGCGCTGCAACCAGCTCCGTCAGGTGTTCATACATCGCTACCAGCTCGTCGCGCCAACTCTCGTCGGCGTCTACGAGCGTGTCACCCCGCGAATACGCCTCGGCGATCTCTCGCCTCTCCGGAATCCGCAGCAGGGTCTCTACCGCCTTCTCGGCCAGGTACTGATCCATCTCGTCCCAGCCCTGCCGATCGCGATTGATGACGACCCCGCATGGTGTCCCCAGCTTCCGGCTCGTCTCCACTGCTTCGCGCAGATTCGCAAGCCCGAAGGGGGTTGGTTCGGTCACCAGGATGCAGTAGTCACTCCCCTCGACCGCTTCCTGCATCGGGCACGCCGTTCCGGGCGGCGCGTCGATGATGTTGACCATGTCGTCGGCCACGTGCTCCTTGACCGCCTTCGAGACTGGCCCCGAACGCTGATGTCCCACGTTCAGTCGGCCCGCGTGGAAGTCGATCCCGCCAGTTGCGCTGCCCGATGCCACCTCGCCCACTCGCATTGGCACTTCAGCGATCGCGCCGGTGGGGCAGACGAGGGCGCACGCGCCGCACCCTGAGCACAGATCGTGGAAGGTCACCACGGTCGTCCGTATCGCGGCGATGGCCGATACTTCGCATACCTGCGCGCACTTGCCGCAGTGGATGCACTTGTCTGCGTCGACCTCCGGCACCAGGATGTCCACCTGTTGCCGGGATGAAATCTCCGGTTGAAGCAGGATGTCAGCGTTGGGCTCTTCGACGTCGCAGTCCAGCACTCGCACCGGGCCCAGCCCCGACTGCACCAGTGCCTTCGCGAGACTCGTGGACACGAGCGTCTTGCCCGTGCCGCCCTTGCCCGCCGCGACTGAGATCGTTATCTTACGTGCATCGTCCGTCTTCATGTGGCTGCATGCTCCTTGTCATCGCACGTCTTACTCGACTTGCTCCAACTCGCCTGCCGCTGCGGCCAGCGCAGCTTCTCGCACGGTGCATCCTCCAGCTTTGAGAATCATCAGGCCGCCAGCCTTCAGTGCGCCGATGGCGTTGGGCCCGATGCTCCCTGCGACCACCGCTTCGGCGCCAGCATCCGCTGACAACTGTGCGGCCGCGATGCCCGCGCCGGTGCCTGCCAGCGCCCCTGGGTTCTCCAGGGCCTCGGACTCCCTGCTGTCAGTGTCAACGACGACGATCCACGCGCATCGCCCGAGGCGCTGATCGACCGGTCCGTCCAACTCGGGCGACGATGCTGCCACCGCTACCTTCATAGTCTCATCCCTCACTGTCTCTGGACTTTCAGCGCCATCTCGGGCGCAGCGTCAACAACTACTGGCTCGCGTCTGACTCCAGATACGCGATCTGGTTGTTGATGAAATCGAGCTCATTCTGCAGCATCTGCGCCTGCGTGCGGAGCATGGTCAGATGGTACTGGCGCAGTTCCTCTGGGTCGGGCTGATAGCCCGCCATTGGGCCCATCGGACCCATCGGACCGGCCTGGCCCCACGGCCCCATCGGGGCACCCATGCCATCCCACTCGTCATACATCTGCGCACCAGGCGCCATACCTGGGCCCATGCCCTGGCCCGGGTTCTGCCCCATACCGCGACCTTGACCCATACCGCCACCCATGCCCTGGCCCATACCGCGACCTTGACCCATGCCGCCGCCCATGCCCTGGCCCATACCGCGACCTTGACCCATGCCGCCACCCATGCCACGGCCCTGGCCCATGCCGCCGCCCATGCCCTGTCCCATTCCGCCGCCAGCGGGTGCGCCGCCTCCGGCCGGAGCGCCGCCGCCAGCCATGCCGGCTTTCGACTCCACGGTAGCGTCGGCCACCGCCGAGAGCTGCCCGCTGGCAGCCGCCTCGGCAGCCTGGCGCACGGTCAGCCCTGCTGCCTGCAGCATAGCGATCTCGCCGGCCTGCAGCACTTGGGCCGAGTTCGGGCCGTAGTTCCCCGACACCACAGCCTCGGCGTCGGTCTCGCCCACCATCTGCGCGGCGGCGCTGCCCGCACCGCTGGACTGCTGCGAGGCGGTGTTCTCGATTGCTTCAAACGCCATGGTGTCGGTGTCCACCAGCACGAAATACGCGCACCGACCGAACCTCGGGTCCATCTGCGCGTCCAGGTTGTCTCCCTGTGATGCCACTATGACCTTCATCCTTACGACCTCCTGATTAGCCTCTTCCGTCAATAGTCTGTTCTGTGCGTTGCGCCCTCTAGCGAGGCGCGATTGTCAACGTCCCATCCGCGCTTGCGAGTATCGTGTCGCCTGTCCCCGCGAGCACGGTTTTGCCTGTGAAATGTGTACTCAGGAACTTCTTCCCGGTCTCGCCCGTGCAGTGCAGGGGCGCCATCTGCGTGATACCTCGCGCGGTCAGTTCCGCCGCCAGCTCCGTCACCTCCGCCTCCGTCGAGTGCATCAGGTGTGTCCCGCCTATGATAGCCCGTACCGGTCTCGAGGCGATCTCCTGCGATCGCTCGACGATGTTCACCAGTCCAGCGTGCGCGCAGCCGGTGAGGATCACGCTCGCCTTCTGCAAGCTCACCACCACCGACATATCATCGATGAAGTCATCAGGCACGCTCTGCCCGTCTCGCTCCACCTGCAGCCTCGTCTGCACGGGCATCGGCCATGCAGTCCGTCCCACTTCCCCGGTCGTCGTAACGCCCGGCCCGATGTCCTGTGGATCAGCGGACAACTCGACCTGAGCGCCCATGGCCTCAATTTCCGCCTGCGTGTTGGGCTGTCCGATAAACCGCGGTCCACCGGGATCGATGGCCCAGCGTGGCTCGAACACCTGTGGGTGCGCGAGAATGCGCATCTGTCCCACGCGCCTGAGCAACTCTGCGATGCCCCCCGTATGGTCGTAGTGCCCGTGGCTGAGCACCAGGCATTGCATCCCGCTGATGTCCACGCCCATGCGGTCTACGTTGATCCATGTCTCCGGGCTATCGCCGGTGTCGAGGAGGAACGCCGTCTCAGCGGTACGCACTGCCAGCGCCAGTCCATGGCCGGCCAGCAGTCCGTCCGGGGCCCTGTTGTCGCGCAAGATCGTCACTGCAAGGTCGGTTGTCTCACTCATGGTGCTCGCCTGTTTCCGCACTCGCCTCTAATGCTCGCAACTACTGTCGCCACCAACTAGTTCGCTCCGCAGAATCGCCCCGATTACCTCGTCAAGGCTGCCCGACACCCCCATGAACATGCCGATCCCTAACTGGGCCAGCAGGTCAATCGCGCGCGGCCCCGCGCCTCCGCAGACCACCACCTGTGCGCCATGTTCCTTCAGGAACGCAGGGACCACGCCTGGTTCATGATTCGGCGTCGCCACCTGCTCCCGCCCCACGATCTGGTCTCCCTCGATATCCAGCATCTCGTAGCGCTCGCAGCGTCCGAAGTGTGGTGCGACGCTCTCGCCGTCTGCAGCTATCGCGTACCTCAATCGATCTCTCTCCCTGTTGCGGCAACCCCGCGCCGCGGCTTATTTGCCTAGCAGCTTGCTGGCTCTCTTGACGAACTGTTTCATCGCGCCGGCCCGTCGGTCGATCACCTGGACCCAGCTTTGCAGACGCGCCTTGCCAACTGGCGTGAGTTCGTAGTTGCGTCGCGCCGGCCCGCCGCCAGCGGTGTCCCAGGTCGAGACCACCGCGCCCTCCTCCTCGAGGCTCCGCAGGCACCGGTATATCGCGCCCGCATCCACCGCTGTATCCGTCATACCCATCTCATTGACCCCGGTGATGAGGTCATAGCCGTGGGCTGCCTCGCCCTCGCCGAGCAGATACAGCACCGCTGGCTCCACCAGCCGCGACAGCCGGGCCGCCACCATCTCTTCCATCTGGGCGGCGCGCATCCGACCCCTGCCCTTGCCTCGTCCCGGACCCGTACGTCTCATGTGCATCCCACCTATATGTTTGTTACACATAGAGTAGCACAGCCAGTATGTGCGAGTCAAGGCATAGTGCCGATTGTTCTTCTGCTACTCCGAAGAAACTTCCACTCGTGGTGCGCGCAACCGAAGGAGGTGAAACGTCGCTGGCGTTGAATAAACTGCCGGGGGGGACCCCGCAGTGAATCCCATCGGCGCCGGACGTCTCGTACAGTTGCGGTTAAACTGGCCGCGTCGTTGGTTCACGTACACCGTTTGGCCCTCACTCAGCTCCTTCTGAGGTCCAGCGGATGGGGGGACATCAGTCATGTTTGACAGCAGGATGTGGCGGGGCCTGCTCGCTTGGCTCGACACTGGCGAATGGTTCGACCGACTCATGGTCCGACGCAACCGGGCGCGCGAACAGCTCGTGCCCATGCTCGCGCCCGAGCAGTTACCCCAGTTGCGCTGGCAAGATCTCACCGAGGGCCTCTGCCACAGTGGGGCCCTGCGTCTGGCTGAAGGTGAGCCCCTCGATGAGAATGCCCTTGACGCTCTCGGCGCGGATGAACTGGCGAGACGCATCGAGGCCGGGGAGATACTCGTTACCGGCAATCAGGCCATCGATCTGTCCCTCGGTTCGCACGTGGCGGTCCTGCCCGGAATGGAGGACGTCGAACTCGAGGCGCTGCGAACCACTTTGATGCAGTTGCTGCACGAGGCCCCGGACCCGTGCGAGGTACTCGATCGTGCCCCCACGCTGGTGCCCCCGCCGCATCCCTACTTAGCCTCGCTCGCCCTGTGCATCACCCACCCAGAACGATTTGGCGTCTGGCACCCATCCCGAGTTGCTGGCGCCCGAAAGCTCGCGTGGCTGCTCGGTACCCAGGCTCAGTGGGCCGGTCGCTACGACGACCACCGCTCCTTCAATGAGCTGCTTGTGGAGATCCGCGATGCCTCCAGCGGGCGCCTGGCTGACCTGCTCGCCGTAGACGCCCTTCTGGCCCATCTCGCGCAGATGCCTGAGCCGCGCTCGTGGAAGATCGCCATCGCTCTGTCGGAAGCCGACGCTGAGGCAGATGATGTGGCGTCGCGCTGTCTCCGACAGGGCTTCGCAGCTCTGAACGCTCCTATGGATGGGGCAGACCCAAACGTTGGCCGTCTGCGCGACGTCCTCCCGGGAGACTGGGTGGTCATGCACCTCCGGGGTCGCATCGGCGCTGTGGGCAGGGCCGTCCGTCCCTACTACTGCCTTGATCCCGAGGACGCCAGCATGCGTGACCGTGCCTGGCCGCACCGCGTAGATGTTGAGTGGCTCGTCGGCGACCGCTCGTACGGAGCGCTGCTCACTGGTGCCCAGCAGCGCTTCACCGTGGTCGAGCTCGACCAGGTCGTCTTCTGGCAGATCGCCGAGATGTACGAGGACGAACCCGACTGGGCTCGCGTCCTCCGCCCGCGACGTGGTGCCTGGGTCTTCACCTGCGACAGCGACGGATGCCACCAACTCGCCCACCTCGACCGGCCGTTGCCGCTGCGCGATCACTGGCGCCTGAGCCGTGTCAGCGACTCCATGAGGGTGGGCGACTGCGTCTTCATCCGGCGCACCGGCAGCGATCCGGGCATCTGCGGCGTGGCCCGGATCCTCGCCGAACCCGAAGCCAGCTCTGCCGGCGGCGGTTTCGATCTTCTGCACGAGCGCATCATCGACCCGCCACTGTCCGACGACCGCCTGCGCGCTGATGAGCGCACCGTCAACTGCGCCGTGCTCACTAATCCCACTGCGGAGGCCGTTCAGCTCTCTGGCACTCAAGTGGCTGCTGTTCGTGAGATGCTTGCCATGCCCGAGGAATCCTACTTCGTGCTCATGATCGGCCAGCGCCCCCGTCCGGCGCTGCGCCGCAAAACGGTCTATCGCTACAGCCACCGCGCTGGCGGCCGGCCTGCCGAACTGACTGAAGCCGCTCGCTGGGCAAGCGCACGCTGCCTCATCTATCACGGTGCGCCCGACTACACTTTCGTGGGCGTCGCTTCAGCCGTGGATGTCCGCGAGGAAACCAGCCCCGATGGCGGCGAGCCGCACATGGCCATCACTACCGAGTTGCAGCGCTTCACTGCAGCCACGCGCACGCGTCCGCTCTCTCTCGCCAACTGGGCCCACAGCGCCGCCCCCGGCGACGGCGCCCACAGCTTGCTCGAGACCCGGACCGTCATGCCCATCCATCCCCGCGACTTCTACCGTGTCGTCGCAGCCGGGCTTGAGGTCGCACCGAAAGTGATGACGCAGCCAGCGATCGAGTTGCTGGCTCACGACTGCTGTGTGCCCCGTGAGACCGCCTGTGAAATCGAGCGACTCCTCCGCGAGCGGGGCCAGATGATCTTCTACGGGCCGCCCGGCACCGGCAAAACCTGGTGCGCGCTGCACTTTGCGGACTACCTCTCCGACGGCGATCCCCGTCGGAGTCAGGTAGTGCAGTTCCATCCCGCGTACTCCTACGAGGACTTTGTGGAAGGCATCCGCCCGGAGGCGGTCCCTGGGCCGGACGGGCGCACCGAGATCCACTACCCCGTTGTGCCGGGCGCCTTCGTCAGTTTCTGCGACCGCGCTCGACGCGACCCGGCCAACACATACGTCTTCGTCATCGACGAAATCAACCGTGCCCAGGTCTCGAAGGTTTTCGGCGAGCTGATGATGCTCCTCGAATACCGTGGCCGAGAGCTGCACCTCGCCTACACTCACCTGGGGCCCGATGCCGGCGCCCCCTGGAATGGCGAACAGACTGCGGGCTTCTGCGTGCCTGACAACGTCCTCGTCCTCGGGACCATGAATACCGCAGATCTGCGACGTCGCTTCGTCTTCTACCCGTTCTTCCCTGATGACGATGCCTTCTTGCGTCCCCTCTTCCGCACATGGCTTGCCCGCAACGCGCCCGACATGATCTGGGTTGCTGACATGCTCGATCTCATTAACGAGCGTCTTTTGGAGGACGTGGGCCGCAGCCTGCTCCTCGGGCCCAGCTACTTCATGCGCGACGATCTCACTGAGGAGCGCCTGCATGAGATCTGGCGCTTCCAGATCACCCCCCTCCTCGAGGAGTACTTTGCCGGCATGCCCGGTGGCCCCGAGGAATACGATCTCGACCGGCTGATTGCACAGGCTCGACCCAGTCACATGGTTCCGCCGGAGCCGGAGCCGTCGATCGATCTTGAGCTCGTCGCCGAGGCGATGGTGCATTCCCTGCCCGGCGGTCCCAATCGGCCGGGTTCTGGCTGACCATGGCCGACGAGCCCATCGTGGTGCGAGAACTCGAGGAGCGGTGTCTTCGCCTGTCTCAGGCCGAGAGCGAGTTTCTACTCAATCGCCACGCCGGTCGCATTGACCTGCGCCCGATCGTGGGCAGCGCCGGCCACTGGCTGTTACGCCCGGTCCATTGCTGCGGCGTCATCGCCCTGCCCGGTGGTCGCGCCCTGCACATTGAGCCCAAAGCCACCATAGCGAACCTCTGGCGCCTGCTCGTCGGCGCCTGGGATCTGGTGGAGCTTGCCGATGACCGTGTCAGCCTGCAAACTGCTCCCGAGCTTCTCGGCTATCTTGCGTCAGTGTTCGTGCGGCGCTGTGCTGACATATGCGCGCGCGGCATACTGTGCGGCTACCTCCCGCGGGAAGACGATTTGCCCGTCTTGCGCGGACGCCTAGATCTGCTGGCCAACGTGCGCCGCAACTCCGCCTCGCCGCACCTGCTCGCATGCCGCTTCGACGAATTCACAGTGGACGTGCCCGAGAACCGCATCGTGCGCTCCATGCTCCATGTGCTCGCCGGCAGTCGCCTGTGGCCCGGCCGATCGCCGATGCGGCGCACGGTCATGCGCTGCCTGTCGTCCCTGCAGGCCGCTTCGCTGGTGGCCGTTACCGAGGCCGATCTCGATGCCGTGCACATCACTGGCCTGAACCGCCACTACCGCACGCCCCTGATGCTCGCCCGTCTCTTGCTGCACTCCATGGGCGCCACCCACAGGCCCGGTGATTGCCTCTTACCGGCGCTGCTCCTGGACATGCCGCTGGTCTTTGAGCGATTCGTGCGCAGACTGCTCGACGATGCCCTCGCTGATCATGGCCTGCGGGTGCGCTACCACGGTCACGCCACCTCCCTCGACGATGCTGGCCGGCTCACACTGGTGCCCGACCTCCTGGTCACTTCAGGTGCCACACCTGTGTGCGTGGTCGACGCCAAATACAAGCTCGCCGCGCCCGCTGAAGTCCACTCACCCGCCTCCGCTGACGTGTACCAGATGCTCGCGTACTGCATCGGCTATGGCGTATCGGACGCCATTCTGGTCTACCCCGAACGTGTGCTGGACGACGACTCGTCTCGGGACGCGCTGCCGGTTCCACTGCAGGTCACGCGCGAGGGCGTCTCCGCTCGCATCTACATGCTTGGCCTCGATCTCTCCGGTGACCCAGCCTGCTTCGACCGAGAGTGCGCTCGACTGGCCGCCACGGTTGCTGCCCTCGCCTGTGCCGACTGACACAACCTGATACTGTCCGGGTTCTTTGCCTTTACGCACGCCTTCTGCTATGATTTCTCCTCTAATGTCCCCCGAACCCGTCGAGGAGAAGACAGGCTCTGGCACGACTTCATGGATGGCCTCAGCGGCCTTCCTGATGATCTTCGCCACCTTCATGAGCGGCGTCACTGGTTTGCTGCGTGACGTGGCGATCGGCAACCGCTTCGGTCAGGCCGGCGCCGATGCATTCTTCAACGCCTCCAGCGTACCCGACCTGCTCTATTTCCTCGTCGCGGGGGGGGCTCTGCGCACCGGCTTTGTACCCATATTCACCAAGTATCTGGCCGATGGCCGTGAGGACCAGGCGTGGCGCACGTTCAGTTCGCTCTTCTGGCTGCTCGCGCTGGCCGCCGGTCTCGTTTCCGGCGTGGGCATCATCGCCGCCGAACCCCTCGCGCGGCTCATCAGCCCCGGTTGGGTCGCGGATCACCCCGAGCTGGTGACCACCTGCACCGAGATGATGCGTATCATGTTCCCAGCGCAGATATTCTTTGCTCTCGGCGGCCTGCTGATGGGCACTCTCAACGCCCTCAAACACTTCTTCTGGCCCGCAATGGGGCCGATCGTCTATAACTGCGCCATCATCACCGGTGCCATCGTGGCTCCGATGGCTGTGGGCCTGCACACGCTGGCTTGGGCGGTGCTTGTCGGCGCTTTCGTCGGCAACTTCGCTCTGCAGATGGGCGCGCTCAAGGTCATGGGTGGCCGTCTGCAGGCCCTGTGGGCGCCCAACGATGAGGGTGTCAGGCGGGTGCTCCTGCTGGCACTTCCGGTCATCCTCGGATTGGCCATTGCCGAGATCAACTTCGTCATCACTAAGGCCCTGGCAACCGCCGCTCTCTCTGAGGGCGGAGTGTCCACGTTGACCTACGCCAATCACCTGTGGAAGTTCCCGCCGCGCATGTTTGGCGCGGGAATCGCCATCGCGCTCTTTCCTGCACTGTCGATGGCGTACGCAAAGGGACAAGTTGACCAGTATCGTCGCGACTTCTCCTTCGGTATGCGCAACGTGCTGTTCTTGACTATACCGGCCATGGCGCTTATGATGGCTATGCCAAGCCCGATCATCCGGCTGCTCTTCCCGCGTTTTGGTCCTGGTGAGGTGCACGCCGTGGCGACCACGCTCATGTGGTTCAGCCTCGGCATCGTGCCGCTTGGGGTTGTCTACATCGGCGCCCGCTCCTTCTACGCCCGCCACGACACGGTTACTCCGGTCTGGGTTGGTCTGATCTCGGTGGTGGCATGTGTCACCTCGGCGGTGCTGCTTGATGGCCCCTACAAGGTTGCGGGGCTGGCGATGGCGACGTCCATCTCCGGCATCATCAACGCTACTTTGCTGGTCATATTGCTGCAGCGCCGCGTCGGCGGTCTGGACGGTCGGCGCATAGCCATGTCTGTCCTGCGCGTCCTGCCGGCCACGCTCGTGCTGGCTGCGGTGCTGGCCGGCTCGGTTGCGTGGCTCGAGGCCACGGTAGGCACTGCGAGTGGTCTGGCCCGACTGACGGTGGTCGGCGGATCGATGCTGCTCGGTGGTGCGGTCTTCCTGCTCGGCTGCAAAGCCCTGAAGGTGGAGGAACTCACCAGTGCAGTTGGCCTGATCACCAAGCGCTTCCGCAGATAGCCGTGGCTGAACACGGCGCAGCAGGAGGCACGGCTACATGGCCAAGTTCCTGTTCGACAACAACACTTGTGCGGAGAAGCTGAAGCGTCAACGAGGGCCATTCAAGTCACCATTGTTAAGCGTGCTTTGCCATTCACGTGAAGCAAGTGCCTTGGCTTAAAGGAATCAGTTCGAGGAGTGGTTTGCCCAAGCGCCGCAGGTGCTTCAGTGCCAGGTGGCCAAAAGCGTCCAGTCGAGACAGGATAGCGCTGTGAGGGGAGCGATCGCAGAACTGGGCGTGCATGCTTGGCTATTGCGCATGGGTTTCAAACCACAGGCGCAAGCCAAGGTCCAAGAGCAGACCCCCGACTTCCTCATACCAGGGAAGGATGGCAGTCAGGACGTGGTTGTCGAGGTCAGGGGTCTGAATGCGTCCGACGTAGATGCCGTTGCGTGGCAGAAGTACGAATGGTTGATGGGGGAATTACTATACGCTGCACCGAAGGGGTACAACTTCGAAATCGACCTGACGGACAAGTTTGACATTCAAGCTGTCCCTGCGAAGCGGGATATCCAGCGCCAACTCGCGGTGGGATGTGGGGTGGCTCAGCGAATCAACATGGGTGCCGCTGGCGAAGTGACCGCGCACCAGGTTGGCTCAGATGCCCCTTCGTACATCGGCGCATTGAAGCCCGGGCGGTGGGTGCGCGACGAGGGAGAGCGCCTGACGAGGAATGCCCTCTGTGAGAAGAGCCACAAGTACAGATCGCTGGTGACACAAAAGTCATTGCCGTACGTGATCGCCACCTGGAACTTCACTGAATGGCCGTTCACGGAGGATGACCTTGAGGACGTCTGGTACGGTCGCGTCGCTGACCGCAGTGGCTGCGCCGATACGCCAGGCCCAGGGCTAGACGAGCAATTGGTGCGCGAGCCTAACGGGTTCGCAACGTGTCGCGATGGCGAGTGGCACGCGCATGTGACCGCCATGATGTGCTTCCACTACCATATCGTCACGGGCCGCATCGAGTTCCATGCTCACTTCCTGCCAAACCCGTATGCGGCTCAGGCACTGCCCGAATGGTCCTTAGGTAGCTACCGTCGGGCCGCTGTACACCGCGACAAGGTGCCGGGGCCGCACGTCACTTGGGAAGGTTGTTCGCTTTGGCATGTCCGCTCGTTCCCCAATTCCGCTGGGGCAGCGCTGGCTGACTGAGTGAGATGGCAGACGACGGTGGGCGGGTCAGGCGACCCGCACCTCCACAACAGCACGCGACACCGTCGAATCGTGATTGTCCGAAGGGACACACCGAACCCGATGGCCCAAACATCGCACAGCCGAAAACCAGACGCCACCATTCGCGTTCCGCAAAAGAACGTGCGGAACTTCTGCATCGTGGCGCATATAGACCACGGCAAGTCCACCCTCGCCGACCGTCTGCTCGAGGCATGCGGCAACGTCCGATGGAACTCGAGCGCGAGCGTGGCATCACCATCAAGTCCTCCGCCGTCCGCCTGATGTATGAGGCCGACGACGGCGAACTCTATCAGCTCAACCTGATCGACACTCCAGGCCACGTGGACTTCGCTTACGAGGTGAGCCGTTCGCTTTCTTCGTGCGAGGGTGCGGTGGTGCTGGTTGACGTATCTCAGGGCGTTGAGGCCCAAACCGTTGCCAACGTGTATCTGGCGCTCGAAGAGGGCCTCGAGATCATCCCGGTTGCCAACAAGATCGACCTGCCGGACATTGACCCCGAGACCGCCATGGAGGAGTTGGAGGCCGCCTTCGGCTTCCAGATCGAAGAGATTCTGCAGACCTCCGGCAAGAGCGGCGCCGGTGTCCACGAGCTTCTGGAGGCCATCGTCAAGCGTGTCCCGCCGCCCGATGAGGACCCGGAGGCGCCCCTGCGCGCGCTGATTTTCGATTCCGAGTTCGACACCCATCAGGGAGTCATCGCCTACTTCCGAGTCTTCGAGGGCAGCATCAAGCCTGGCGACAAGATCCGAATGATGGCCTCGGGCAAAGAGTTCGAGGTCGACCGCTTGGGCGTCTTCGTTCCCCAGATGACGGCTGTGGAAGAGTTGCGCGCCGGCGAGGTCGGGTATCTGACCGCGGCGATCAAGGGTGTGCAGGACGCGCGCGTGGGCGACACCGTCACAGAGGCCGACCGCTCTGCCGACGAGCCCCTGCCCGGCTACCGCGAGGCCCAGCCGATGGTCTTCTCGGGTCTCTACCCGAGCGACAATGTTGACTATCAGGCTCTCAAGGACGCGCTCGACCGCCTGCAGCTCAACGATGCGGCTCTGCACTACGAGCGCGAGACCTCTGCTGCGCTGGGCTTTGGCTTCCGCTGTGGCTTCCTCGGTCTCCTGCACATGGAGATCGTCCAGGAGCGCCTCGAGCGCGAGTATGACCTCGATCTCGTCGCCACTGCCCCGAGCGTCATCTACCACGTGATGCTGCAGGATGGCTCGATGGTCGACGTCGACAATCCCGCCTCCTTCCCTGAGCGCGAACTCATCGAGATCATTGAAGAGCCGATGGTCAAGGCGACCATCATGTGCCCGCAGCGCTACGTGGGCCAGGTCATCACCATCTCCGATGAGCGGCGCGGCATTTACGAGGGCCAGGACTATCTCTGGGGCGATCGGTTGGCGCTGCACTATCGCCTGCCCTTGGCTGAAATCATCGTGGACTACTTCGACGCCCTCAAGTCCGCCACACGCGGATACGCCACTCTCGACTACGAGCCGGCCGAATACCAAGTCGACAACTTGGTGAAGGTTGACCTGCTCATGAACGGTGATCCGGTCGACGCGCTCGCCATCATCTGTCATCACGACTCCGCTGAGCGCCGTGGCCGAGTCCTCGCCCGCAAGCTCAAAGAGTCCATCCCTCGCCAGCTCTTCGAGGTCCGCATTCAGGCCTCCATTGGCAGTCGCGTGGTGGCCTCCACGCGCATCGCGCCGCTGCGCAAGAACGTCACCGAGAAGTGCTATGGTGGTGACGTCACGCGCAAGCGCAAGCTCATGGAACGCCAGAAGGAGGGCAAGCGCCGGATGAAGCAGGTTGGCCACATCGAGGTGCCTCAGGAGGCCTTCATGTCCATCCTGCGCTCGACCCCTGACTGACCCGGCGCCCGCAGCAGATGCCAACACGCTCCCTGGCCCTCTACGTACATCTGCCCTTCTGCGTACGCAAGTGCCGCTACTGTGACTTCAACTCAGGCCCGGCCGCTGAGACGGTGCGTGTCGCGTATCTCGACGCTCTCCGCGCTGAGATTCGCGCGCGTGCCGCAAGTTTGTCTACCACCTCGCGCATCGATACCGTCTTCTTCGGCGGCGGCACTCCCACCATCTATAGGGCCTTTGACCTGGTGCGCGTTCTCGACCTCATCGCGGCCTGCTTCCACCTCAGTCGTGCCGCTGAGATCAGCATCGAGGCGAACCCGGAGACGCTGACCCCCGGCAAACTCCGCCGACTGAACGGTGGAGGCTTCGATCGCTTGAGCATCGGCGCGCAGTCGTTTGCCGATGCCGAACTGCGCATGCTCGGGCGAGGTCACTGCGCGGCAGATACCGTTCGCTCAGTTGTTGCTGCCCGCGCGGCTGGCTTCGACGACCTATCACTCGACCTGATCTACGCGCTTCCCGGCCAGCGTCCCGCGAACTGGCTGCGAACGCTACACCGGGCCCTGCGCCTCGAGCCCGACCACCTCTCCTGCTACGGTTTGAGCATCGAGGACGGTACCCCACTCGGCGACGACCTCGCCGCCGGCCGCGTGCAGATTGTGCCCGACGACGATCATCTCGCCATGCGTCACGCTACCGGGGCCATCTGCGCGTCCGCTGGACTGCGCCGCTATGAGATATCGAACTATGCCCGTTCGGGTCGCCACTGCCGCCACAATGTGGTATACTGGCGAAACGAGCAGTATCTGGGTGTCGGGGCCGGGGCCGTCAGCTATCTCGACGGTGTTCGCGCCCGCAACATCTCTGATCCTTTTCCGAGCGCATGGGCCCTGAGGGAGCGCTTGCCGAGACTATCATGCTCGGTTTACGCCTGACGTCGGGTCTGAATCTGGCGGCATTGGCGGAGCGTTTCGAGCAGCAGGCGGTGACGGCTTTGCGTAAGCGCGCCGAGCCAATGGTCCACGCTGGCCTGCTGCGCTGCAAGGACGACAACCTGCGCCTCACACCTGAGGGAGAGGCCCTCCACACGGAAATTGCGGCTCGTCTGATTTGACGAGGATCGCAGGGAGGACTCCATCCGTTCAGGGCGAATTGTACCGTAGCGCGATAGCGTGTCGCGGGCCCGTGTGTGCTCGTGAACCGCTTGACATGCGACTGGATGGTGATGATCTTGGTACGACGAGCGGCGCTGACGGGTCTGTGTATTGCTGTGCTGCTGTCCCTGGTACTGGGCGCGGCAGCCGACGAGCAGGTGAAGTTCTACTCCGGCGATCCCGATGCCATCGATCTGGAGGCCGATGAAGAGGAGACCTACCTCGACGCCCCGGCTCTGCGGATTGAGACCAAGGGCTACTACGAGGGCGGTCGCCTGGCACTCAAGGAGCCTCTCGCGGGAGCCAAGTTCCTCGATAAACTCGAGAACGGCTACATCACTCTGACCGTCAAAGTCCACGAGCCCGAGGCGCCCGAGGTCATGCAAGGACCTGGTGGCTTTGAGGGCGGACCTGGCGGCGCTTTCCCCGGCGACCCCGGTATGGCCCCTGGCATGCAGCCTGGCATGGACCCCGGCATGATCATGGAGCCCGGTGGCGCGCCCCCGGTTGACCCCGGTGGCCCCCCGCCGATGGACCCGGGCATGGACCCCGGTATGATCGACCCCGGCATGATGCCCGGCGGCGACATCTTCATCCCCGGCGGCGGCATGGGCGAGATGGCCCCACCGGAACCGCCCTCCAAGATCGCCAGCCTGCGCTTGCTCCTGGTTACTGACAAGGGCGAGATCGACTCAGGCCCGATCGTTGTCGAGGACTATCCTGAGCTCGTCGAGGACTGGCGCTCTATCGTCCTGCCTCTCGCCGATTTCGGCGGCAGCGTCGATCTCGCGGGCGCCAATATCCTCAGCATCGCTCTCTTCGGCGATGTCGATGAGATCTTCTACCTGGGAGAGTTGACGCTTGGCCAGGAGGAGAAGCCGTTGCTCGCCGACGCAGGCGAGATGATGACGGTCAAGGTCGACAAGGAAGTCACCTTCAAGGCCGCGGCCCAGCCCGACGGCTCTACTGCCGATTACCTGTGGGACTTCGACGACCTCGATGGTCTGCAGGAGCAGGGCTATGGCACGGAGACCACCTGGACCTTCCTGACGCCCGGCTACTACATGGTCACCCTCACCGTCAGTGACACCGCTGACAGGCGTGTGCCGCGCATGGCCCGCGTCCGCGTGAAGGCCGAGTAGGGCGACAGATCAGTGGCATTTCTGAAGGCCTCCCGTATTGCGGGAGGCCTTCTGTGTGAATCAGCGTGCCCAGCACGGGGGTCTGCCCGCTATGACGTCACCACACACGCTCGCTCTGACCGGTGGACGCGTTCTCTGTGACGCCACGTCCCTCTGGGGTCAGGCCGACATCTTCGTCAGCGATGGTCACATCGCAGGCATCTACCCGACTGGCGACGCCCCCGATGCTGAAGTTGTCCTCGACGCAGCCGGCCGCCTGGTCGCTCCTGGTCTGGTGGATGTCCACGTCCATCTCCGCCAGCCCGGTGGCGAGCACAAGGAGACGATCGCCTCAGGAACCCGGGCCGCGCTCATGGGCGGTTTCACCACCGTCCTCGCGATGCCCAATACCACGCCCGCTCCCGACACTCCCGAGCACGTGCGCGCCATCAGGGACCTGATCGATGCCAGCGCCTGGTGTCACACGCACATCATAGGCGCCGCCACACTGAACAATGACTGCGAGACGCTCACTGATTTCGCCGCTCTGAAGTCTGCCGGGTGCGTGGCCATCAGTGATGACGCCTTCATGTTGCGCACCCGTGAGCAGCGCCGCGAAGCCCTTTTGCGCTGTGCGGAACTGGGGCTGGTCTTCATCGCGCACCTCGAGGACCCGGCGTTGTCCGCCGGTGGGCTGATGCACGAAAGTGACGCCTCGCGACGCATGGGTGTACCATCTCAGCATCCCGAGACTGAGGTCCGCTGCCTCGAGGCCTGGCGCGAGGCCTGGCGCGAGGCCTGGGATGAGCCCACCGCGCCGCCCCTGCACCTCGCCCACGTCTCCACTGCTGCCACCTGTGAACTGCTCCGCTTCTGGCGGCCCGGCCCGACCGCCGAGACCGCTCCGCACTACTTGACTCTCACCGCCGAGGCAGTTGCTGAGTATGGCGCCGACGCGAAGATGAACCCGCCTCTGAAGACTGACGCTGACCGTGAGGCACTCCTGACTGGCCTGCGCGATGGCATCATCACCTGCATCGCGACCGACCACGCTCCGCACACGCCGGCTGAGAAGTCGGCAGGTCTGGCGGACGCCCCCTTTGGCATCGTTGGCCTGGAGACTGCCCTCGGTGTTGTCTGGACTCATCTGGGCCACTCGGGGGCCATGGTTGATCGGCGAGTCATTTCCTCCATGTCCGCGCGCCCCGCGGCGCTCTTTGACCTCAACGTTGGCCGCCTGGCCGTCGGCGGACCGGCTGATATCCTCGTCTTCGACCCCGACGAGAGCTGGACGGTCGATCCCGATCGCTTCCAGTCCATGGGCCGCAACACTCCCTGGTCAGGCGCGGAGCTGTATGGTCGCGTCGAGCATGTGGTGGTCGCCGGTCAAGTGGCCGTCAGGGACGGCATCTTAACCACCGACAGACCGTCGCTGTCGCCGTAGTGCTCCGCCCGGTGATCGTCCTTCCCGCCACATTACCGATTGCCTGCCGCTCGGCTTTCCGCTATCATGTGTGCCATCGCAATGATATCTGCTCCTATCGCCAATCGATCGTGCGCGGCGCTTACCATCGTGCTGCTCATAGGGCTGAACACGCACGCTCTCGCGGCGCGAGACTGCCCTTTGCTTGTCAACGGTGCGCCTGTTCCCGGCGTGGCGGGGCTGCTCACTGACTCCGGTGAGCTTCTCCTGCCGGCGCCGACCATGCTGCACGCACTTGGCGTCACGGTCCTGCCGGGCGAGGAAGGTGCGCCCTGGTCGGTCCGTGGCTGCGGGCGTTCGGTGCAGGTGCGTCCCGGATCCCGCCAATATCTGGTTGGTGAGCAGGTGCGTGACGCCCGAACCGCCACGCTTCTGCGCGACGATGGCCTCGCTGTGCCTTTCGAGATGCTCGCCGAGACCTTTGGCGTAGAGGCCGAAGCCGTCCCCGAGGGCGATCTGACCATCTGGTCGCTGACGACCGCTGGCGCGCAGATCATGGAGTTGCGTGACGGCGTTCACCGAGACCGTCTGCGCCTCGTCATCGACCTCGACCGCCCCTCCTGTTTCAGCGCGTTGTGGGTTGAGCCCGGCCGCGTCGTCATCGAACTCCCCGCGGCCCCGGACGCCAGCGGCTGGGCGCGCTCGGTGCGCCTCCTGCAGGTCGAAGACCCGCTCATCACGCAGATCCGCCAGGGCCCGACTGCGACTGGCGTGGTAAGAATCTCCATCGGACACACGTCGCCCCATCCGCCCGAGGTCTTCTCGCTGGGCGAGCCGCCGCGCATCGTCGTCGACCTCCGCCGCGCCGAGGAGGACTACCTGCCCGTCCCCGATGTGCCCGAGGTGCCCGTCGCTGCGGGGCTCGTCCAGGTACGCAACTTCTCCACGCCACGGGGCGCTGTCCGAGTGCTCGTCTACGACGTCGACCCGCGGGCCGACGCTGTCGAGGTGTGCCCGGCTCTCGCGGCCGATACCATCAAGCATCGGGTTTCGGTCACGCGTATGTGCATCAACTCCGGCGCGTACGGTGGCATCAACGGTGGCTACTTCAGCTACAAGGGTCCGCCTCTGGGCATGCTGGTGATCGACCGCGAGTGGATACATCAGCCCTACGGCGGTCGGACTGTTCTGGGCATCACTGGCGATGGCCACCTTCTCATGGATCGCCTCACGTTCGATGGCAAAGTGAGGTTCGCCGGGCTCGGGTATCTGGCTCTCTCTGCCATCAACGAGGGGCACAGCAAGCCCGACACGCTGGTAATGTACACTCGCAGATGGGGCTGGACTGTCGCCGGCGCTACGGGGCGCGGGCGTCTCGTGGTGGACGACACTGGTCGGGTGATTGAGAAACGCACCAACGGTGAGCTAATCACCATCCCCGAGGGCGGCTTCGTGCTCTCCGGTAATGGGCGCATGGCCAAGAGCTTGGACAAGGTCGAAGTCGGCACCGTGGTCACCCACGAGCTGCGCACCAAGCCGGACTGGCCGGACGCCGTCCATGCGATAGGCGGCGGGCCTCGGCTGGTCAAGAACGGCAAGCCGCACATCACCGCCGCTCCCGAGAAGTTCCGCGCCGACATCTACGCCTCGGTCCGCCCGCGCTCTGCCGTGGGCATCACCGAGGATGGGCGCTTGCTCCTCGTCGTCGTTGAGGGTGGGGTCGAGGGGGGCGCGCCGGGGATGAGTCTCAGCGAACTGGCCACCACCATGATCAAACTCGGCGCCTGGCAGGCCATGAACCTCGACGGTGGCGGCTCCAGCACCTTCGTCGCCGAGCGCCGCCTCATCAACCTGCCCAGCGACGGGGCCGCTCGATCGGTCTCCAACGCTCTGTTGATATTCACGCGTCCCTGATTCTGGCCCGAGCATTGTGTTCGGCCCCCCTCCTGTGTACAATCTCCGCGATCTGCCGTGCACCAGCGATCACACCACTGCGCCGCACAAGAGGGAACTGCAATGATCAAGCTCGGGTACCATCCCGCGACTTTTGACGGCACCGGACTGGACCAGATCGCGGCGAGCCTGCCGACCATCTGCTCGGAGGGATGGGATGGTTTTGAGTACTCCGCCACCGCGCTGAAGCTGCACTTCGCCGACCCCAGCCCCGTCCGCCAGATCCTCACTGAAGCTGGTACCGAGATCTGCGGTCTCTACTATACTTGCGGATTCCTGACCGATGACGACGCCGCGCAATGGCTCGACCACGGCAACCGCGTTATCGAATTCTGCCACGCGGTCGGCTGTCATCTGGTGATGATCGACGGTGGCAGCAAGGGCGACGACGGCGTCACGCCCGCCCAGATCGAGCGTGCAGCCGCCGGAGCCGACGCGATGGGGCAGATGTGCGCCGACGCCGGTCTGGTCTGCTCGTGGCATCAACACTGGGGCACCATCTTCGAGTACCAGGAGCCCTTCGAGCAGCTACTGGCGCTCACCGATCCAGCGCTGGTCAAGTTCACCCCCGACACCGCTCAGCTTTCCCTCGGCGATTTCGACGTCACCGACATGTTCCGCCGCCACGCCGAGAGAATGGTCTACGTGCACTTCAAGGACCTCGGCGAAGATCGCCGGTTCACCGAACTCGGTACCGGCACTGTCGATTTCCCGGCAGCCCGGGAGATCTTGCGCAGCTCCGACTTCTCCGGCTGGATAGTCGTCGACCTCGACTACACTTCGCTCGACCCCGGCCTCGCGTGCCACATGAACAAGGCCTACCTCAATGACGCCCTGGGCATCTCCGGCGCCCGTGATCGATCCCGGTACGCAGCCGCCGCTGGCGCCTGACCGCGCGACAGGGCATCGCGTCCGCGAGGGCGAAATGACCTCCGCGCAGGATATCGATCCGGCATCGGAGGCCCTCCATGACCCGTGCATCCATCCCCATCATCATGCTCATGCTCTGTGCGCTGACAATCGCCGCACAGGAGTGGGACATCCAGGCTGAGGAGCGGATCGTTGAGCCTGGCACAACCGCGGAGTTCGACCTCCCCGCGATTGACCCGGGCGAGGGCTTCGCAGTCCTCGAGTTCGATGCCCGCATGGACAACCCGCGCCCCGGCGGATCGATGTTCTACCTCGACCTGAGACTGAACGGTGAGCCTGTAGTGGCTGCACTGGACAGGCTCTCCACTCGCCTGCTCAACAAGCCCGCCGGCGTTCCCTACCGTGACGGCAAGCTGCTCTACTGGCACTCGGCGGGTACCGGCTGGCGCATCGTCTACGCCCCGGATTTCGAGAGCTTCGGCGACAGTCAGCGACATGGCCGCGAGCCTTACCGCTTCGTGGTGGACGTCACAGACCTCGCCCGGCGCGCTGAGCCAAATCGCCTCAGCTTCCACCGGATCATCGGCACCACTGACCGCCCTCTGGTCATCCGCAACGTCCGCCTCAAGGTTGCCTCGGAGGGGGCCACGCGGGTGCAATCGCAGTACGCTCTCAGCGAGATCAAGGACTGGCAGATCGGTGTCGCCGACTCCGGCGCCATCGCTCTCGCTGCAGGCGGCCAGCAGTATCTGGTTGGCTCCAGCTTCTCGACCCCGGAGCCAGGCTGGAACCAACTCGGGCCGGGCTCTGATGACTCCGAGTGGACCGTCACCACCGAGGCCGTGGGTGATCGATCCTGGCTCGTCCACGCGCGTGGCGAGCACTACCGGCTGAAGCGCTCCGTGACCGTGACCGATGGGCGCGTGCGGGTCGCCGACGAGATCACCAACCCCGGATCTGAACCGGTTGGCATCATCCACCGCCACACAATCATCTTGCCCGAGCCCGTGCCCGCAGCCTGGCTGGTGGGCGACCCCGATCCGACAATCACCCGCAAGGTCATTCGCGCCAACTCGACGCTCTTTGTCCCGCTGGGCGGGGCCGGAATCGGCATGGCCTTCGAGGACGATGTGTCTCGCTGTCACGGTATGATGGAGTGTTCCGAGGAGGCCCGGCAGGCGGGCTTCTTCGACGAGCACCTGGCGATCGGCGCCGGCGACAGCTATACGGTGCGCTGGTCGATCTATCCCAGCCGGCACAGCGATTACTGGCAGTTCATCAACCGCGTGCGCTCGGACTGGGGCGTCAATGGCCTGACCGCCAACGGGCCGTGGGCCTTCGTCCGCGCCGAGAAGTTCTCTGCCGAGAACGCCGACATAGCGGCCCTGCGCGAGCATCTCGAGCGCGGCGGGCAGTATGGTGTCCTCACCTCGGGCGGCTGGACCTACCTCGAGCCCACCGACGATCCGCCGTGGATCGGCTTTGGGGCGGCGGTCTTCAACCAGCCCTTCGATGACTTCCGCGTCTTCCTCAAGCGCGCTATAGACAACTTCAGGGCGGCGCGCCCGCAGATGCCGGTATTGGTCTACGAACACTGCTTCCTCAACAGCCCGCAGACCCCTGAGCAGAAGGAGCAATTCCGCGACAGTTGGGTCACAGGCCCGGACGGTGAGCAGGTGATCCGTGGCTGGGGCAATGTCTACAAGTCCTCCCCGCAGGTCTACCCGACACCGACGAACGCCTTCGGCAGGGCCTTCAGTCAGACCGTGGACCGCATCCTCGACGAGACGGGCGCCGCCGGGATCTACCAGGATGAAAGCAACCACGGGGGGCAGGAATGGACCTGGAACGCGTGGGATGGGCATTCGGCGATGATCGATGCTGAGACTCATCGGATTACCGCGCTGGTGGGCCACGTAACGCTTCTCAGCAGCGAGTATCGGATCGCTCTCCACCAGCGTATTCGCGATCGCGGAGGGCTTCAGGTTGCGAACGGTCAGCCCTGCCTCATGGCCGAGAACCTGGACGTCTTCCCCCGCTTCGTCGAGGCCCAGCAGAACCTGTGCCGCGCCGCCGAGACCCATCTCTACTCGCCGCTGGCGTGGGATTACGGGGTCTACCGCGACGCCAGCCGGTTCCGGCGCGCTCTGGCGTGGGGGACGATCCCCGTCCGCCTGAACATCAGCGGCACTGCCGGGCCGTTCGCGCACTTCTTCCCACTCACCGCCGTCGAGCTTCACGCCGGCTGGATCTTGGCACGGGAGCGGATCATCATCTCGGACACTGGCGCCTATGGCTGGCCGGGCGAGACTGTTCCCGCGCGCGTCTACTCATGGGACTTCGACCTGAACGAGCAGCCGATTCGCGAGATGACTGTTGACGGGACGGCCGTGGTCGAAGTGCCTGAGGGCGGCATCGCCGTCATCATCCGGAGCGAAGACTGAGAGCTGGCACGCCGGCGGCAGCGCACGACTGGCCACGGATGGGCGTCTGCAAACCGACTGGGAACCGCGCGTCAGCGTCCTGATGTTGAAGAATCAGGGATAGAGCGTGGTGCACGGGAGGGATGCGGCATGGGCAATTACGTCGCGTTCGGGATGTTCGTCAAGGCGAACATCATCGCGGTGGTGTGGTATGCGCTGTTCGTGTTACTCCTCTTCCTGTGGACCGGGCGGCCGTCGCGGCGGCAAGGACGCGTGCATGTGCGCGGCTTCATCTCGCTGCTCATCGGCGTGGCAGGACTGGCCATCGCCGTCGGGCGTTTGCTGACGCCTGGCGGACAGCTGGGTCGACTGGGCGCGGTAATGTTCCTCAACGTGCCCGAAAGCGGCTCGGCCATCGGCGCATCCCCGGAGCTGTATGTGATGGGGTTGGGCGATCGGGTACCGCGTCGGATCACGCGTGACGCCGGCATGGAAACAGGTGCCAGATGGTCACCTGACGGCGCCAGCATCGCCTACTGTGGCCGGGGCATTGGGCCCGAAATCGCCGGCAACTCGGTCTGCGTGGTCCCCGCTCGGGGAGGGCGACCCCGCTCGATCACATCTGGCGAAACGGACAGCTCGCCGGCGTGGTCTCCCGACTGCACGCGGCTGGTCTTTGCACGTGTGTCCTCCCCCGTTGTCCTCGATCCGACCGGCTGGGATGCGCAGCCCGACTTCCAGTCTGACGTGGACCTGTCATTCCGCGAGGACCTGTTCATGGTCAACGTGGACGGTACCGGACTGAAGCGCATCACCTACACGGAGGAATCTGCGAGCTCGCCCGCCTGGTCGCCCGACGGATCGCTCATCGCCTACGTCCACGAATATGGCGAGGAAGGCTGGGGTGTCGTCAGGCAGATATGGGTCATGCGACCCGATGGTACCGATAGGCATGCACTCACCGACGAACTCGCCTGGGACATCGCTCCGAGATGGCTGGACAACGGTACGATCGTGTTCCTGCGCTTGGAGGACACACAGCAACGCTGGTACCCATGGCGCGTAGGCGTGGACGGTGGTGAGTCGCACCCTCTCGATGGCATCGGTCCCGTCGGAGCTCTCGCCCCTCTGCCCGACGGCCGACTGGTTGTAACGAGCGACAGTGAACCCTTCTGCATAGCAGTTGTGGACCCGAGTTCGGGTGAGCGACAGGAAGTGGCCAGGCCTGGTGGTTCCCTGCTGGGCGTGGACGCGTCGCCCGACGGTGGGAAGGTTGTGTACGCCGGGCCAGCAGCGGACGAGACTGCGCCGTCCATGGCGTCCGCTGTCGCCTGCGGGGTAGGGGGGCCACTGGCACTTCTGCTCGCGGTCTGGTCGCGACGAGAAGAACGGCCCGCTTGGCCGGGACGAGTCGGGCTGGTGTGTGGCCTCGCGCTGACGGCATGGTTCATCGTTGCCCTGGTAGGCTACCCATCTGTGGTGGATATGATCTGACATCGAGGGTGAACACCATGGTCAAGGCGAGCAAGCCGCAGATTGTCGCACTGGGGCACGCGGTGATTGTCGGTGCCGTGCTGGCTTCGCCGGTCAGCTACGCCATCATGATGACGCTGGCCGACAAGCTCACTTGGGTGGGCGGGAGCATCATTCCCTGGATCGTCCCGCTGTTGTCGCTGATACCACCATCCATCGTGATAGGGCCCGCACTGGCAGCCGTTGCATGGGGCACACGTCAAGAGTGCGAGGTGGCAGCCATCGAGGGTGTCGTGGCGTTGGTCATCGCCGGAGGAGTCTTCGGTATGACCGCGCTTGGGATACTGGCGCTATCGATCATCTGACATCGACGCGTGCGGGGCCAGAACCACTCCACCGACACGCCGCTGAAGTGTCGCTCCCCCGAGCGGAGGAGCAACGACGTCGGCGGCGAAGGAGCGAAGGTCAGGTGAACCAGCAGTCGCGCGGAGGTATGAGCATGAAATACGGTACCATCGCCGGCAGGCGATATAGCGACGACATCGAGGATTCTTTCCGCATCGCCAGCGAAATCGGCTTTGATGGAATCGAGTTCCCCTTCCTCGCCGAGGACCACACCACCGAGTTGCTCTGGACCGCCGAAGGTGCTGCGCAGGTGCGCGCGCTGGGCGAGAAGTACGGGCTGGAGACGCCCTCGTGTGTGGCGGGGCGCTACAACAAGCGGGGCTTTGCCGCCGAGGACCCGGCCATCCGCGAAGAGGCCGTCGAGGTCCATGCAGACCGACCAGCAGATTGAGTGGGCCGTGGCGGGCCTCAAACGCGTCGCCCCCAAGGCCGAGAGCCGCGGGGTCACGCTCGCCTTGGAGGGCACCGTCAGCGACCAGACGTGGCTGGCGATGATTGAGCAGATCGGCTCTGACGCGGTCGGCGTCTACTACGACGTCGCCAACGCCATGACCTACGACTTTGACAGCTCTGCCGAGATGCCCGTGCTGATGGCGGCGGGCGTGCTGACGCAGATCCACATCAAGGACATGATGCACGACCGCAAGAACATGCCGCTTGGGCAAGGCGAAGTGGACTTCGAGGCCGTGGGGCGGACGATTAGGGCGATCGGCTATGACGCTTACCTTGTGCTGGAGACACCGTCCTCCGGAGACCCGGCGGTCGAGCAGAAGGAGTATCTTGAGTTCACGCGGCGGTTGATTGAGGGGTAGGGAGTTGCGGTGCCTCGTCTGGGGTTGGTTGGGTGAAGCGCTTGCTTCTGTGGCTTGGGTTGGGTGTGGCGCTGCTGGCTGTCAGTGGGTGTTCGACAGACCCGCCGCTTAACGCGGCCGCGTCCTCTGGGGATGTTGAGCGGGTCCGGGAACTCATCGAACAAGGAGAGGACGTCAACAGGGCCGGCAGCCACGATGAAGCGCCTCTGCACTGGGCCGTCTCCGGGGAACACATCGACGTAGTGCGCGTGCTTCTGGCAGGCGGTGCTGATGTCAACGCTCAGACAACCTACGGTGGTACGCCGCTGAGCTATGCGTATGCCTGCGACCTGGAAATGGCTGAGTTGCTCTTGGAGCATGGCGCCGATGTCAACTCGGCTGAGGGGTTGGGCGGAGGTCCACTGGCGAGCGCCGTGTGGTTCGGCAATGTGGAACTCGCTCGTCTGCTGCTGGAGCATGGGGCAGACGTGAATCTGTCCTGTTGGTTCTATGGGCAGCCGCTCTACTGGGCCGCCAAGACAGGCAACGAGGAAATGGCAATCCTGCTGCTGGCGCATGGCGCTGATCCCGACCTGAAGCACCGTGGACGCACGGCTCTGCAAATCGCGCGGAAGAATGGCCACGACGACGTGGTCCGCCTGCTCAGCGAACCCGAGGAGGATGATTCATGAAACAGGTCACGAGCAGCGAGGCGGTCAGCGCCAAATACCCGGAATGGATCGTTCTCGTCGTGGCACGGGACGCGCATGGCAAAGCGAACCTGATGCCGGCGGGCTGGGGGATGATCTGCTCGGGCGATCCGCTCATGGTCTGCGTCGGACTCGGACACGGGCGCTACACCCGACAGTGCATCGAGGAGACCGGAGAGTTCGTGTTCGCGTGGGCCGGCGAGGAGCAGGCGGAGTTGGTCCGCTACTCGGGGTCATGCTCGGGCGCGGAGTGCGACAAGTTCCGCGATTTCCACATTCCGACCGTGGAGCCCGCCGTGATCAACGTGCCCATTCTCACGCAGGCCGCATCGAACCTGGAATGCAGGTTGCATGCCTCATACCCGTCTGGCGACCACTCGATACTAGTCGGCGAGGTCGTCGCGGCGCATCTGCCCGACGAGCCGGTGCGCACGCTGATGAATTTCAGCGGCAGCTTCATCGCAGCCCAGCCGATCAGTGAGTGAACAAGCGGCTCCGCGCGGGCCGCAATGCAGTCAGAGAGAGTGATGACAATGGATCTCACAACAGCGATCGACCAGCGATTCAGTGTTCGCTCCTTCAAGAAGTACGATATCGAGCCCGACAAGATGGCGCGCGTGATGGAGGCGGCGCGGCTGGCGCCCTCCGCGAGCAACCGACAGGAGTGGCGCTTCGTGGTGGTGCGGGACGAGCGCATGCGCGAGAGGCTCGCCGACGCCGCACGAGGCCAGGCGTTCGTCGGTGAAGCGCCGGCGGTGATCGTGGCCTGCGCTGTGACAGCCGACCACGTCATGCCCTGCGGTCTGCACTGCTTCCCGATTGACGTGGCCATCGCCATGAGCTACATCACGCTGGCGGCCACTGCGGAGGGTCTGGGAACGTGCTGGATAGGGGCCTTCGACCCCGACAAGGTGCGCGACGTATTGGGCATCCCGATCGACGTGGTCGTGGTGGGCATGCTCCCGATCGGCTATCCCGAGGGCACCGCGCCGGGCAAGAAGCGGCTGGAGATGGACGAGATCGTCTTTAACGAGAAGTGGCCGAAGTAACGGAATGCGCGAGGGCGTCGTTGTCGTAAGGAGGGCAGAGTCCGAGGGACCGTCCGCAGGACGGGACCGAGAACTCTGCCGCTTGTCGCTGGGATTGGCTGACAGCGAGTAGGACGAGCGGGTCACACTTCTCGGTGCAGAATGTCGCATTCGTGGGGTGCATGAGATGAAGACGCTGGACACGGGCAGGTCGGTAGAGACGGTGGTGATTCTGGGAGCTGGCGCCTCACGGGGTGCCAGCTTCGCCGATTACGTCTCTTTGCCGCCGTTTCTCGACAGTGACTTCTTCGAGCTAACTCATTTGTTGACCACTGGGCAAGACGATGCCCGCCGTCTGCGTGAACAGTTGTACTCCGATTTCGGCTCGGCAACCGATGTTGGCATGGAAGAGTTCTTTACCTACGTTGAGTGCTGCAGAGAAGTGGATCGCGAACTCAATGTCTCGCGTGGCCCCAAACGAAGACAATACGCGGACGCGGCCGATAGGTTCGTTCGGATCGTTACGCTGATGCTTCAGCAGAGCTGCAGATACAACCCGTGCGCCTATCACCAACAGCTTGCTGCGCGACTGGAGCCGGGCGACACAGTGATCTCGTTCAACTATGACACGATCATCGACGACGCGCTAGTCAAGATGGGGGGTAACCGCTGGCGAGGCAATGACCGCTACGGCGTACCCGTCACCGGACGGGGCGACGCGTGGGTAGGCGAAACAACCACAGGCCGGCCCTGCAATAGCACGGTGCGCCTGCTGAAGCTCCACGGGTCAACACACTGGCGGTCATGGGATGAGAAGGCCAAGGCGGTGCTGCTTGCGAAGGATGGATATGGCATCAAGCAACCATTACTCGTTCCCCCCGCTTGGAACAAGCGTATCACAAACCATCAACCACTGGGGGAGATATGGAAAAAGGCACGGCGAAGCCTGCAAGCGGCGAGGGCGCTCATCATCATAGGGTACTCGCTGCCGAGGACTGATCTGCTGTTCAGGGCGCTGCTGTCGTTGGATACGTGTCAAAGCATGGAACGTCGGCAGAAGCTGCGTCAGTTGTGTATTGTCAACCCATCCGCCTCGGACGGGATGCGACTCCGGGGTGTACTCGCGAGTGTCGTTGATGGAAGTACGAACGTTCGCCCGTTCAAGTCGTTCAAGGACTACCATTTCACGACCGTCCGGCCCACGGCGGCGAAGACGAGATAGGAATCCCGCTCCCGCTGACGCCAGCGGGAGCCCGTTGGTTCTACTCCTCCGGCGCTTCCGGTGAGAGGACCGAGTACAGCTCCGGGCGGCGCTGGAGCAAGATGGCCTCGCTGATGGGGCCGGGGATCGGCTCGCCCTCGGTCTTCACGCACTCCTGGGGCAGGAGCAGCAGGTCGGCGCTATCAAGGGCAGCTTCGTCTATCAGTTCGCTCACGGCATCGATCGTGCGGCCCTCGTCACTCCACAGTTGGGTTGCGACACTGATGCGCGCACGCGCTGTGCGCCTCAGCAAGCGTTCACGGTCAAGCATTGAGGTGGGGCGACAGCGAAGATGATGCCAGAGATCATCGCCCCGGCGGGGTCTCGCTCGCCTCCCTTGCACCAGGCGGAAAGCTCCCCCCATGCGTCGGTCAGCGTGACCGTCTCCCACTCGCCGGTGCCCTCGCTACGTGGCGCGTGGTAGATGAAACCGTAGGGCGCGATAGGGATCTTGAGGCCTATTGCGACGTTGGACTTCAAGCGGAACGAGATCTCACTCAGACCCTCGATCAGCGGCATCGGCTCGGGCAGATCATACGTCCAGTAGGACAGATTGTGTTCGCCATCGCCACGGAAGTCGAGCTTGAGGTGAAGGCCTGGCGACGCGTCGAGGCCGACGTCAGGCTCTACTGAGTTGGCAAGCACTTCGGTAGGCGTGTCGCCCCACGTCTGCCGTAGCGGCGGCACGGCGTCGTCGAATGATTGGCGGAAGAGTTCCTCGCCCGCCGCCACTGACGCCATCAACATCAGCGCGACAGGCGCGAAGATCAGCATCTTGCTCAGATACGCGAGGCGCATGTAGCTTCTCCCCCAACCACATCAGGAATCATTCCGGTGGCGACCCCGCATCGGAAAGTTCACCGGACCTGGTGGCGGGTCCTGCCATTTGGCCGTAAATGCAGGGCCAGGCGGCGGACGGGGCGAAAGCCAAAGGAGCCCAATACACCGTTTGGAGGCGTGCGATGAGATTCCTGCCAGCGTGCATGCTCGTTGTCGCGGCTGCAGCCGCCGGCATGGCGCAGGATGCCAACCTGGTGGCGAACTCGGGCTTCGAGGTCGCAGAGGATGAGGCGACCGGGTGGACGCAGCACTACCGACGGACGGTGGACTGGGTGCTCGATGACGCGGTGGCGCACGACGGCGGCCGGAGTGCGCGCTGCCATCTGGATGACCGCGCCGAGCGCACGGGCGTCAGTCAGCGACTGAACCTGAATGCGGAACAGGCAACGCCCCTGCTGGTGAGCCTGTGGTATCGCACGCAGGACGTAACTGGCGTGGCGCACCGTTCGTTTGCGGTGGTCATGGGCGTCGAGTACATGACCGATACGCTGCTCGATCGAATGGACGACGCATTCATCTTCCCGTTCGAGACCGGCACGCGTGACTGGACGAAACTCACCCGCATGGTGGTGCCGCAGGCCCCGATACGCTACATCAGCTTTCACTGTGAAATGAAGAACCGCACAGGCACGGCGTGGTTCGACGACGTGAGCATCACCGCGCTCACCCAGACGCCCATCACCGGGCCGGTGAGCGGGCTGACCTCGCTCGCCGACGAGGACCTGCCGAACGGGCTGGCCGAAGCTTTGGACCGGGCCGAGGCCGGGGAGTTCACGTTGGTGGTCGATCAACAGCACACCCAGGACTACCACACTGACGAGCTGCGAACGTTCGTGAACGGGCAGCCAGTCGCGAACCCACTTGTGGCGTCGCTGCTTTGGGTGTCGGAACTGGTGAGCGAGCGGATCGAAGCGCCCTACGTGAACCTGAACTTCAAGCGCCGCTGGGATGACCTGCGTCTGGACGTCGATGCTCAGGGACGCGAGGGCCAGCACCTGGACGTGTGGGTGGCGCTGCCGGTGGGGCTCTACGTGGCGCGGGTGGAGCCGGAGGGCTGGGAGCCGGAGTTCGACGCGATGCGAGCGGGGAGCGCGCGGGGTCGGGTTGTATTGCACTTGAGTCCGGAGATGGCTGCCGGACGCGATCAGATGCATCTGACACTCGCCGAGGAGAGCGCGGCGGCGCCCGCGCCAGCCGCGGCTGCGATACCGCCCGATGCGTACCGAGTGGCGACCGACGATGGACTCGAGTTGGTAGTGTCGCGTGATGGCGCCTGCCCGGCGATGGTGCTCGGGGGCGAGACGATGGCGACCGGGCGCGTGGGCGAGGGCGGTCTGCGGGGCGACGGGGGGTTGTACATCGGCGATGCGATGGTTGGTGAGTTTGTGCCGGTGCGTGGAACGGTCGCCGAGGATGCCGGGACGGTGACGCTGCAGGCCGAGCCTGACGGGCTGGGGGCGCGCATCGGGGCGCGGTGGCAGGCGAAGGGTGACTACATCGAGGTGACGGGGGCGATCGAGGATCTGACCGGCGGGGAGCGGGCGATGGACCTGGTCTTCAAGCTGCCCATGCGCGCGGACGGGTGGACGTGGGGGAACGCCCTGTATGATGAGACGACCATCGAGACCGACCGGGTCTACGAGATGACGCGCTATCCGTTCGCCAGCGTCTGGGACGAGGCGTCGGGGCAGACGGTCGCGCTGGCGCTGCCTCCAGACAAGCCGGCGCGAGCGACCATCGGTTACGCTCCGCAGTCGGCGCTCATGCACGTGCGCTTCAAGTGTGGCCTGACGCCTCTTGGGCGCGGTGAGTTGAAGTCGCGCTTCCCCTTCGCGTTCATCATCTACCGGGCGGGCGCTTGGAGTTGGCGAGACGCGGTGGCGCGCTACCAGAAGTTCTTCGACCCGTGGTTCCGGCCCATCTGCCCGCGACATGGGAAATGGCTTTTCCAGGCTCGGCCCGACAAGGTGCCAAACCCCGAGCAGTTCGCCTATGACGAGGGTTCGTACAACTTCGACGTGGATGACCAGTTTGGCGTGGGCAGCTACCCTTACATGATTCCGGGGCAGCGCGAGATCAAGCGTCTGGAGGACATGCCCCGGAACTACGAGGAAGCGATGGCCGCCTTCGAGGCCTGGGAGCCTGACCCCAACCGCCAGAATCCGATCAAGACAGCTCGCGGGCAGGGCCTGAATCTGAAGGAGGTCATCACCAGTTCGTGCGCGACGGATGCGCAGGATCGCTATCACATCAGCCTGCGGCACACCGAGTGGGGCGCGAACTCGGTGACCTTCTTCTTGAACATGGACCCGAGCCTGTTCGCCGACACCGCCGCGCCCGCAGTCCCAAAGTACGTGACGGGCCACGTACGGAACACCATGGCCGAGAGCCCCTCGCTGGACGGGATCTATCTGGACTCTTACACGAGTTGGGGGACGTCAGTCGACAACCACCGGCGCGACCACTTCCCGTATGCGGATCTCCCCCTCTCGTACGACGAGGAGACCGGACGGGTCTGCATCGTCGGGCAGTTCAGCGCCGTGGAGTTGCTGCGGGACTTGCGCGGGACGATGCATCCGACCGGGCGCTACCTGCTCGCGAACCTGGGAGCACGCCTGCACGCGTTCACCGCGATGTGGCTGGACATCGTTGGCGTTGAGGGCGGCACGCGGCCGGGGCGGGCGCAGGTGGAGGAGTTCCGGCCGGTGACCGGGGGCCGGCAGTTGTGTGTGCTGGAGCATCAGCTCTTCCTGGGCGATGCCGACGGGGTGATCACACGCGAGGCATACGACGATTTCGCCAAGCGCTGCCTGGTGTGGGGGGCCATCCCGAGTGTCACCTACTATGAGGGCTATCCCGAGCTGTATGAGGCCAACCGCGACCTCTTCGATCTGTACAACACGCTGGCAGTTCGGCTGAGTGAAGCGGGTTGGCAGGCGGTCACGCATGCGCGCAACGATCAGGCCGACGTGTGGGTTGAGCGCTTTGGCCCCGAGGAGGATGGCACTGTGTTGCTGACCGTATGGAACACATCGCAAGGGGAGCGACAGGTCGCGGTGCACGTGGACTCCGAGTCGCTGGGACTGGGCGAGAAGTGCATGGCGCGACGGGTGATTGACGACTCACAGTCCGGTGGCAACATCAACGCAATGACACTGGCACCGCGAGGGCTCGAGGTGCTGGAGATAAGGCGGGTGCCATGAGGCTGGCGCGATTGACGGCCATGCTGACCGCTGCCGCGTGTGTGCTGGCTTGCGCACAGGAGCCGGGAGGGACCACGTTCATGCAGTGGGGCACAGAGCTTGAGATAGTCGGGCAGCTTGATCCCGCTGGGCCATGTCAGGCGGTGGAGGTGCGCGACGGGCTGGCTTACATCTGCGCGAACTACCGGGGGCTGGTGATCGCCGACGTGAGCGACCCCGCCGCTCCGGAGATCATCGGCACTTGCGACACATGGATGGCCTTCGATGTCGCGCTCGGGGAGCCGGGCACCCGCCAGGCGGGGTATGCGTTTGTGGCCGATCGGTACGGGGGCATGCAGGTCATCGATGTCACTGACCCGCGAGCGCCCCGGCTGGTCACCACCTATGACGCGCTGGAGTTCGTCACCGATGTCGAGCTGGCGGGTGACCTGCTCCTCCTGCCATGCCGAGCGCACGGGACTGAGGTCGTCGACGTCTCCGATCCGGAAACCCCGCGCCACCTGGGCTTCGCCCGCACCGGCGAGTCGCAGGGCGTGGTGGTGCAGGGAAGCTACGCGTACGTTGGCGTCTGGGCGGAGAGCAAACTGGCGATCGTGGACATCTCGAACCCGTGTCTGCCGGAGATCGTCGTCCGCCATGACCTGCACGGATATGGTTACGGGCTGACCATCAAAGGCAACCACGTGTATGTGGCCCACGGGCACCACGATCGGACCATGGGTGAGGCCGGTCGCGAGGATGGTCACGGCTTCGATGTCATCGATGTCTCGGACCCGAGCGCGCCGAAGACCATAGCCGTCATCAAGACGCCCAAATATTATGTTGGCGGTCCGGATTCGTGGCAGTGTCAGATCTCGGGCAATCACCTGTTCCTCGCCGACGGGCTGAACGGGCTCTACGTGTTCGACATTACCGACCCCGCACATCCTGTGCCAGTGGCGTATCGGGACACGCCGGGCTATGCACACAATCTGGCAATCGGCGACGGTGTGGTGTATGTGGCCGACGCTAAGGGCGGGCTGCAGATCGTGCGGGCCGAGGGCCTGGCGCAGGGCGAAGACCGGGATCACGGGGACGTGCCCGCCGCGCCCGCGGCTCGCGGGGCGCTCGCCAGTGAGTGGCCCACCTATGTGCCGGGCACGCAGGTGCGGTCGGTGGCGACGGACGCGGAGTATGCCTATCTGGCGTCAGGCGACCAGGGGCTGGAGGTCGTTCTTCCTGGCGATCAGCTCCAGCGTGTGGGGCATCTGCCGACCTTGGGAATTGCGTATGACGTGGCGCTGCGCGACGGGCTGGCGTGGGTGGCCGACGGGCCGGGCGGAGTGACGCTGGTGGACGTGAGCGACCCGCGTGCGCCGCGCATGCTTCTCGAGTTCGCCGAGGGCCGTTTCGCGCGCGAAGTGGCTCTGTTCGGAGATCGGCTCATCGTCCTGCACGGGAACGCGAACATCGATGTGTATGACATCACCAATCCGGCCTCGCCCGCGTTGGAGGGGCAGTTGCGGCTGGTGCATTTCGGCAAGCAGGTGGCGGACACGCTCCTCGGGGGACGCTATCTGCTGGTGGCGAATGGTTTCGGGCTGCGCATTATCGACCTCGAGGGCGAGGATGGCCCGACTCTCGTAGCGAAGCACCAGACGCGGGACGATGGCTTCTATCTGAAGGGGATCGCGCTGCACGGTAGCACGCTTGTCGCCGCCGGGCATCGGACCATCGCAACTTTTCAGATGGCAGACGCGAATACACTGACAGAGGTCGGCCGCGTCCGCACCGATCTGGACCCGATGCATGTGACCATGCGCGGCGACGAGGCGTGGTGCACGTCAGAGACCGGCGGCGGGCTGGTGGTTGTGGACGTCAGTGATCCCGCGCAGCCGCGAGTAGTCAGGGAGATCCAGATGCCTGGGCACACCAGACGCGTCGCATTTTCCGGAGCCGGGACGCTTGTCGCCGACGGCTTTGCGGGTATGCATGTGTTGACGGGAAGCGCAGACTAGGCGGCGGGTATAGAGGCGCGAGGGAGGCCAATGATGAGATCGCGTATGGTGATCACGGCAACCGTGATGATGACAGTCGCGACGCTGGCGATGGCTGTGGCGCCCGGGGTCTGTCAGGACAACGTTCTGCTGGCCGAGGGCTTCGAGGACGGGACGGGCAATTTCCTGACCATGGACAGCTTCGCGATGTTGTCCGTCACCGAGGAGCCGGACGAGGTCTATGGCGGGAACGGGTCGCTGGAGTTTGCGTATCTCCAACGTGCTGTGGCCCCCGGGGAGGACACCGGCCAGATGCCAGGCACTGTGGTGATGGTCTTTGACGAACCCCTGCCTGCGCTGTCGGGCATCAGCTTCGCCATCTGGAGCGCCGAGTCCACCGCTGTGATGGTCGTGATTGCCGAGCAGGGAGACGGTCCGCGCTACAACCAACTGATATGGTGCGAGGCAGGCGGCTGGCATGAGTTTGAGCTGGGCGTCGATGAATTCACGCTCGACGTCGATGGCCCCGAAGACCCCGATGGCATGCTCACGCCTGAGCTTGTCGGTGGCATAGGATTTATCGACGTGAGCGGGTTCCTGCGTTACCTGGCCGAGATGACGCCGATGATCTCGATCGCCGACCCGGTGGACCAGATACTGCGCTTCGACGACATCAAAATACTGCCCACCTCTCCCGTGCGGTCGGCACCAAGCGAGGGCCTGATCGCCATCTGCGACTATGACCAACCTAGAGGCTTCCTCGTCCTCGGGGGCGAGGATGTTGTCGTTTCCTCCGAGGAAGTGGCTGACGGCGGCAGCGCACTGACCGTTGACTACCAACTGGCCCCGCAGACGCTTCTCGGAGTGGTGCACGCGATCGCCGTTGGCCAGTTGGCGGGCGCGACCGAGATCCGCGTGCAGGTGGCCTGCACCGCCGAGACCACGCTGATCATGACCCTCGAGGAACACCGGGAAGAGGCAGATGCTCCCAAGTCTGAGTACATCGCCATGCGTCAGATCAACGCTTACGTCGATACTGAAGAGATTGTCTTCACGGTGGGCGATTTCCGACTCAGTGACGACGCCCACGATCCGAACGGGCAGCTCGACATGGACCTGGTGAAGTCGATCGTCATCGGCGACATCACCGCGCTGATATCGGCAGAGGAAATCAGCAATATGCTGCTACTCGACGAGCTGGTGGCGGCTGAGTAGGGGCAATCGGACGTCAGTCTGTTCAGCAGACCACGAAGGCCTCGCCAACGGGCGGGGCCTTATGTGCATTGCAGGGCCATGCCCCGAAGCTATTGCAGGCGCTTGCGAAAAGATAACGCTCCGATCGTGAACAGGCAGGCGCCGAAGATCAGCAGCGTCAGCGCCTGCGGCCAGATTACTTCGAGGCCGACCCCCCTGAGGAATATCCCCCGGACGATCTCCAGGAAATAGCGGAACGGAATCAGCCAGGTGATCTGCTGGATGATCCAGGGCATGTTCGCGATCGGGAACATAAAGCCCGAGAGCAACACTGAAGGCATCATGATGGCGAACGACGCCAGCAAGGCCTGCTGCTGGGTGCGCGATATTGTGGAGATCAACAAGCCCATGCCGAGGGCGGTGAGGATGAAGATGGTCGCAAGACCAAAGAGGAGCGGGATGCTGCCGCGAAGAGGCACACCGAACCAGAACCGCGCCAGCAATACAATCACGCCTGCGTCTATGAGCGCGGCGACGGCGTAAGGCAGGCTCTTGCCGAGCATGATCTCGATGGGCCGGACGGGCGTGACCATCAACTGCTCCATCGTGCCGAGTTCGCGCTCGCGCACAATCGACTGGCTGGTCCACGTGGTGGTGATTATCATGATGATGAGGCCGAAGACGCCGGGCACCATGAAGTTGACGCTGCGCAAATCGGCGTTGTACCACACGCGAGGCACGGCCTCGACCGTGGGCAATGAGGTGGCCGGGCCCGCGCGCCGCATGCGCTGCAACGAGATCTGCGAGCCGTAATGCTCGAAGAGGCCGACCATGTAGCCGGCGGCGACCGTGGCGCTCATCGAGTCACTGCCATCGACGTAGAGCCCGACGGCCCCCGGCTCGCCCCGGCGGATCGTACGGGCGAAATCTGGTGGCAGATGCACACCGATCTGGGCGCGCCCGGAATCGAGCAGGGGCTTGATCTCGCGCGGGTCGGAGACATGGCCACGCAAAAGGAAGTAGGGGCTAACGTGGATCTTGTCAGTGAGCGTGCGGCCCTCCGGCGAGTGGCTCTCATCACAGATGACGATCGGCACGTTCTTGACGTCTGTGGTGGTGGCGTATCCGAACAGTACAAGCTGGATGATGGGAGCCACAAGAAGCATGCGAATCAGGATGGGGTTCCGGCGCATCTGCCGGATCTCCTTGGTGAGCAATGAGCGTAACCGTCGCATGCGGTCTCTCATGGCACGGGTTACTCCAAGTCCTTCTTGAACTTCTTCGCGCTCAGACCAACGAGCACCAGCGAGATGGCTAAAAGGGCCAGCACGCGCGGGCCATAGACGGCGAAGGCGGCGCCCTTGAGATAGATCGCGCGGATCACGATCAGGAAGTGAGTCGCCGGCAGTGCCTGCGCGACGGCCTGCAGCGGCAGGGGCATCGAGCGCAGCGGGAAGACGAAGCCAGACAGCAGCATCGCAGGCAGCATGGTCGCTATGAATGCGACCATGGTGGCGATCTGGTGAGTGCGCGCCACGCTTGAGATAAGCAGGCCGATGGCGAGCGACGCGATCAGGTAGATGAGTGAGACAGCAAGCAGCGCCACCAGGTCTCCCGCGGGCACGACACCGAATAGCACCCAGCCCACCGCGATACACAGGATGATGTCGGCGAAGGAGATGATGGCGTATGGCAAAAGCTTGCCGAGAATGATCTCCAGGCTGGCGATGGGGGCCGCCGCGAGCGACTCGAAGCTGCCCGCCTCGCGTTCCCGCACGATGCAGCCGGACGTGAGCAGGGCCGCGAGCAGCGTGAGAATGATGGCGATCAGGCCGGGCAGGATGAAGTTAACGCTGCGCAACTCGGGGTTGTAGAGCACACGCGGCTCGACCGTCAGCGGCGGCGCGAGTCTTCCGGCGGGTATGCCCGCCCGTGTGGCGTACTGCACCCTCACGTCGGCCGAGTAGATGCGCATAAGCCCCTCGATGTACCCGAGGGCGGTGCTGGCGGTGGTTGAGTCGGCACCGTCGAGCAGTATCTGCACCTGCGCGTGGCGACCAGCCCCGAGTTCCTCGCCGAAGCCCGGATGGATCACCATCACGAAGCGCACGCGGCCCTGCTCGATGAGTTGGTCGATGCGGGCGCGGTCCTCAATCGCCTCAGTGAGAGTGAAGTAGTCGCTGCGCGCGAGGCGGTTGACCAGGTCGGCGCTGCGCTCGGTGCGATCGAGATCGTAGACCGCAAACTTGAGTTCGCGCAGGTCGAAGTTGACGCCATAGCCGTAGAGCAGCAGCAACAACACTGGGAGCATTATGACAACGGTCAGGCTGCGCGGGTCGCGGTAGTTGTGGCGCCACTCGGCGGAGGCGATGGCGAGCATGCGGCGGACGGCGCGGGGGCATCTCATGTGCCTTCGCCCTGCTCATGGTCGCCGACGAGGGCGACGAACACGTCTTCGAGCGACGCGGCACCCGGTGAGATGTGCGCGACAGTGGTGCCAGCGTCACGCAGTACCTGCGCAATCGCCGCAGGTGGGTCGGCGAGGCCGTCGGTGACTCGCAGTCGAAGCTGGGCACCCGAGAGCGATGCATCGAGCGTGAAGTCGCTGGCCGAGAGCGCGGCCAGAGCGGGCAGCAGTGGCTCGGCGTCGACCTGCCAGAGCCCGCCGGCGAGCCCCGCGCGCAAAGCTGCCGGCGTGTCAAGAGCGATCAGCCGTCCTCGGTCGATCATCACCAGGCGGTTGCAGCGTTCAGCCTCCTCCATCGAGTGGGTGGTGACGAGGACGGTTGTGCCGTCGGCGGCGAGATCGGCGATCACATCCCAGAAATGCTGGCGGGTCGCCGCATCGACGCCGCTGGTAGGCTCATCGAGGAAGAGGATGGGCGGTTCGTGCACGATCGCGCAGGCGAGGGCCACGCGCTGACGCCAGCCGGTGGAGAGCGTGGCAGTGAGTTGGTCGCGAATGGGGTATATCTGCAGACGTTCAGAGAGCGCCGCGATGCGGTCGGCCCGGCCCGCCGATGGCAGGCCATACAGGCCCGCGTAGAACTCGAGGTTCTCGTGACACGTGAGGTCGGGATAGAGCGAGAAGAGTTGAGGCATGTAGCCGATGCGGCGGCGCAATCGCTCGGCCTCGCGGGTGGCATCGAGGCCGGCCACCTGTGCCGCCCCATCGCTCGGCAGGAGCAGGCCGCAGAGCATGCGGATGGTGGTGGACTTGCCGGCTCCGTTCGGGCCGAGGAAGCCGAAAATCTCTCCCTCGCGGATACTGAACGTGAGATGGTCGACGGCCACGAAGTCGCCGAAACGGCGCACCAGATCGCGGACCTCGACTGCGAGGCGGTCACCCAACGCGCTCGCCCCCCGTGCTGATGGCTAGCAACGCGTCGTCGAGGCGCGGCTCGGTATCGGCGATGTCCAGCACCTCGATCGCGCGATCTGTCAGGAGAGTGCGCAGAGCGTCCGGGCAGGTATCGTCGGGCACGGCTGCGCGCAGGACTTCGCCGAGGACCGCGATCGGACCAGCACCGGGGAGGGTGCGCAGAACATCGCGGGCGCGCGTCTGGTCAGCGACGCGCAGCTCGATGATGCGCTGCACGTGCCGCCCCACCAGCTCCTGAGGCGTGCCCACGTCTACCGCCCGGCCCTCGAGCATGATCCCGAGACGTGCGCAGCGTTCCGCCTCATCTGCGTATGGCGTGGCTACCAGCACCGTGACGCCCTCGGCTGGCAGACCGTAGATGATGCGCCACAGGTCGCGGCGAGATACCGGGTCCACGCCACGAGTCGGCTCATCGAGCAGGAGCACCGTTGGCCGGTGGATGAGGGCGCAGATGAGCGCGAGTTTCTGCTTCATGCCACCGGAGAGCGCCATGGCTCGACGGGCGGTGAAATCGGCGAGCCCCGTGGCGGCAAGCAGCTCATCGGCGCGCGGGGCGATGTCAGCATGGGGCACGCAGTATAGATCGGCGAAGTAGTGAATATTCTCAGCGACGGTGAGATCGCCGAGGAGCGCGAAGGTCTGGGGCAAGTAGCCCAGCAGGTGGCGCACGCGCTCGGGCTCGGTGGCGACGTCCACTCCGGCGAGAGCCACCGCGCCGCCGCTCGGGCGCAACAGGCCTGCCATCAGGCGCATGGTCGTGGTCTTGCCAGCCCCATCGGGGCCGATGAGGCCGAATATTTCGCCGGTGCGCACGCGCAGGTCAAGCCCGGCGACTGCCTGGATGTCGCCGAAGTGGCGCGCGAGGCCGTCGGCGTGGATGGCGAGGTCAGTCAAGGTGGCGCCTTCAGTCGGTGAAGATGGTCACGTCGGCGGGCATGCCTGGTTTGAGGATGCCGCCGGGATCATCGGGGCGCACCCGCACGGCGTACACGAGCCGGGCGCGCTCGGACTTGGTCTGAATGTATTTGGGGGTGAACTCGGCCCTCTCGGCGATCCAGTAGAGAGTGGCAGTGACTGGCTCATCGTACCCGTCCACGGAAATCTCGGCGCGCTGGCCAAGCATGACCCGCGCGAGTTGTGGCTCGGGCACGTAGACCTGCACCCACAGGTCGGCTGGGTTGACGAGTGTGAGCAGAGAGGCCCCCGGCGCCGCGACCTCGCCTGGCTTGACGTTGATGCTGTCCACGATGCCCTCAACGGGCGCCTCGATCGTGTAGAAGCCCAGCGCGGTTTCGGCTTCGCTGACCGCCGCCCCGGCTCGATCCTCATCGGCAGCCGCAGCGTCCGCTCGGCGAGCAGTGACTTCAGCCTCACGTGCGCGCTGCAGAGCAACTGCAAGGGCGGCGTGGGCCTCCGCGACTTGGCGGCGAGCCACCGCGATGGTCTCGGGAGTGGCGCCGGCGCGCAGAGCGGCGAGGCGCTGGCGGGCGGCTTCCACGAGTTGATCGGCCTGCTCCACTTGGGCCCCCGCGCCGCGCACTTCCTCGCCACGCGGGCCGGCCTGTACCAACGCGAACGCTTCGGCCGCCTGAGCCTCAGCGGCATGGGCTCCCGCCAGTTGGGCTTCGGCCATACGTATGGTCTCCGGACGCGGGCCCTCGTGGGCCAAGTCCAGCATGGCCTCGGCTGTGGCGAGGTCTTCGCCGGCGACCGTAGCCGCGGTCTGCGCGCGCTCAAGTTGATCGGTGGCGATGGCCCCCTCGGCGTGAAGCGCCTTCATGCGCTCGAGGTCAGCGTTGGCCTTCTCGGAGGACGCGCGCGCCTTTTCCACGGCTGACTGGGCTCGCTCGATATCTTGCGTCCGTGTACCAGAGCGCAACTCATCGACGCCTGCCTGGGCTGCAGCGACGGCCGCCGCTGCTCGCTCGAGTGCTGCGCGAGCGGCCTCAACTTCCTGCGGGCGTGACCCCGACTCCAGCGCGGCATGCTTTGCGCGGGCTGCCTCCGCCTGTGCCTCGGCCTGCCTGACGGCCGCCTCTGCTTCGGCGATGCCCTCTGGCCTTGTGCCCGCCAGAAGCTGGGCCAGATGGGCGTCGGCGGTGGCGACGGCATACTGCATGCGCGTGACTTCAGCGGCCAGAACTCCCATCTGTACGCTCGTCGCGGCATTGGCCTGGTCGGCGGTATGAGCGGCGGCTGCCCGACCTGCCTCCGCCTGGGCAAGTCTCGCCTCAGGCGCGCCGCTGTCGAGATGCACGAGCACATCACCGGTCACAACCGCGCTGCCCTCCAGCACCGTAAGGGCCACGACGCGGCCACCCGCTTCCGAGGCGATCTGGAGGGTTCGCGCGTCCACCGTACCTGAGAGGAATAGGCGTGTGGGGTCGGTGATGCGGGAGAGACCAAGGAAGTGCCAGGCCAGGAGGCCGGCGACGACGACAATGAGCACAACGATAAGCACTCGGCGCTTCGCAGGCATGGTCGCCTCTCCGTGACAAGAGTCAGGTCCGCAAGGAGTTTCGGCGCCGGGAATGCCGGGACCTCTCGCGGTCCCCTCGCGCTACCGCGTGATCGTCTCGGCGAAGCTGTCCAGATCGCCCTTGGACCTGTCGGAAAGGCCTGCTATCGTGATGTAGGGGAAGGAGAGACGCAGCAGGCTGTCCGTGATGTAGACGATGCCGTGGTCGCCCGCGTCAAGGCCATGACTGTTCTTGAGCATCCAGATACCCTCAGCGGACGTGCCCGTCTGGCCGTAGCCGATCAGGAGCACGACATGCCCACCGGCGTAGTAGTCCTCCCACGTCGCCACCTCGTCAGCGGTCAACGCACGCTCGTCGCCCACCTTCACATCGCGCACTGCGAATGGGTAGTCGTCAGCCACGTAGTAGAGAGACATGGTGTCATTGGCCAGCGCCAGCGTTGGCCAGACGAAGCTGCACGGTACCGGGCGCCCTTCGGCGATCCATTCCTTCGCCACGCGAAGGGCTTCATCCACATCCTCGCTGATCCCCTGCAGCTTCTGGCAGGTAATGCGCGGCAGAGGGCCGTCCGGCGCCAGCAGTTCTCTGAAATCGCGGACGCTCTGCGGAGGCTGCTTATCCCTCTCGCAATGCCCCCACAACTCCCAGGCACACTTCCCTTCGGCCGCGAACCGGTCGCCGGCGGGGTATTTCGGCACCGGAGGGGCGCCGGTCATGACATCGGGCCAACTCTCCGGGTCGTAGGGCCACCATGCCTCGTACGGAACAGCCGTGCTCTGCACCTGCTCCAGGTCGTAGTATGCGAAGTGGCCTTCGTCAGTCAGCCGCCGCGTGCCATAGCGCTCATACTTGTCCTTCATGGCGCGCCATGACATCCATTCGTCTGAGAGATCGAGTTCGGCGAGGTGCTCGGGGACACCCGCTTGCATCAGACGACGCTTGGCGAGTGATTCCAGCAGCGCGATGCTCGCGAAGGCGTGGCACATGCCGCGACCGTTCTGATCGCGTACGGGCGTCGTGTATCCGTAGCAGTGCACGAACTGACTCATGGGGAACTCGTCGAACTCGATGTCCCTGAGGCGCTCAGGATCCGGTTCGGTTGGGTCTGCGGCCATGTTGCCGCCGCCGCGAGCCCGCCACTCGCGTTCGTAATCGTCCATGGGAATCAGCGCTTTGGCCTGGCCGTTCTCGTAGACGATGAACGGTCGCCCGGCGCGCTGCTCGGTCGTGTAGGGCTGGATCGTCTTGTGCTGCAGCAGTGAGACGGTGGCCTGTTGCTGAGCGGTGGTGGTGATGACCGCCGCGGCCGGCCCGCATCGGACCTCGACCTGTTGGGCGGACGCGCCGACGCACGTCACCGCGAGCGCCACGACGATCACCATAGTGCCCGTTATCTCTCGCATCGATACCACCTCGGAACTGGCGTTTGTTCTCGATGCTCAACCGTGTTCGCGCCGGATGTCAGCCATGCGTCAGTAACGCATCTCACAGCCGTTGCGTGTGCGCAGGACGTAGGTGCCATCGTCCTCGACGTTCACGGCGATGTCGGAGGTGCTCTGATCGCAGTCGAATCCTGACCAGTCGAGGTCGAAGCCGTGGCCACGGGTCATCAGGCCGGCGATGTCATACGAGCGCATGCCACCGGGCATCACGTAGTCGTTCGGGTCAGCGGGCACATGGCCCTCATACCACGCAGGCCCCTTGGCGCCGAAGCAGTCGAGGTCGATGATCCAGAGGCCTTCGAGGCCCTGCCCGCCTCTGTGGGGCTTGAAGAAGCCGCGGCAGAGCGTGCCGGACGCGGTGCGGAAGGTGAGCAGCGCGGGCTCATCGGGATAGCGACCAGTGTGCCCAATGATTGAGTTGCCGCCCTCGTTGATCGGGAACTGGGTGCGAGTGGTGTAGTCCGGGTTGTCGAAGTGATCGCGGATGTTGGTTGACGTCATCATGTCGTAAGCCTTGTAGAAGCTGAAGGTCGGGCGTAGGCCAATGCTTGCGTATTGCTGGTTGGCGGGGCCGCGGGCTCGCAGGTGGAACTCAGGATCTTTGGTGGCCAGCGGCGCTTCAGGCGTGTTGAGCCACAGCCCCACGATCCCGTTGCCGTCGAAGTCGGTCACTGGCGCAGCGTGGATCCAGGGAGCCTGCGTGATGTGTGCACCGAACGTCGCGTCATCAAAGACGCAGTCGAACGTGATCGGGAAGCGATCCGTGATGTCGTTGATATGATAGGCGAAGTTCACCTGGTAATAGCCGCGGAACGGTGATGAGATGTTCACCACCCGCAGGTTGGTCACGCGGTTTTCGCGCTCGGTCGCCTCTACAGTCACCTCAACTTCGCCGACTCCTGGGTCGTCATTGTCCGGGTGCTCGATGTCGGGCATGTTCTCGCCGATGGGAAGTTCGGCCTCTGCTGCGCCCTCCTGCGAGACAGCCATGTGCAGCGTCATCCAGTTGATGAGGCGCTTGTCCCGGAGGGCGTCGATGAGTTCGCGCGTGCCAGCGCGGGTGAGGGCGGCGACGTAGCGGCGATAGATGGCCACCCGGGTCAGATCGACGCGATTGTCGACCTCGTCGACGTCCGCGCCGAGGGCAGCGGGAACGTCAGGCGCTGTGCCCGCAGGCACGCCCGTTGTGCCTGCGGCCTGGTGCAGCGGGAAGCGCCAGTTTACAGCGAAGGTGCGGCTGAAGAAGGGCCGCTGCATCTGATGGCCCGCAGCGACGAAGCCGATGATGAGCGTGTCGACTTCCAGCGGCTCATCACCCTTGCGGGAGACCACGAACTCGGCGAACTGCTCGGCATCGGACTGGCCGATCACAACCGCTCGCGGCCCGATCTCGAGCTGCCTGTTCAGGGCGACGGGCTGGGCTCGGAGCAGCATCTCGGCCGGGGTGTCGCGGGAGGTGAGTTGGTAGGCCACCTGCACGCGCATAGTGTTCTGGTTGTCGACGCGCGTACTGCGGATGTCGACCATGTCGGCGGAGACGAGCGTGACACATAGCGCGGAGAGGATACAACACGATCTGAGGCAGGCTTTCATGCTCACGTCAGCACCCTCCAGACTGGTAATGCACTGACGCTGCATGACACAGCGTCCGCTTCTGAGGTGGCTGCAATTGAGCTGCCGTTAGTTGTCGTTCGCAGATGCGCCTGCGAAAGTTACCCAAGTCTTCGGGCTGGAGGTCTGGACTCCTGCCCCGATTCTATAGACCCAGGCTCACGTAGTACCTGACGCATATGGTCGGGTCGAGGAAATAGTTGATGATGATACGCCAGATGATGCCGCCGATAATCACATGCCCGAAGAACAGGCCTATGAACGCAGGCACGACCTTGCGGTAGGCTGGCAGGCTGCCATAACGCAAAGTCAGGCGCTGGGCAATCCATGCGACGAGGAATGGGGCCCAGTACGGAGAGCCGTCCATGTAGAGGGTGCCCATAATCACCCCCAAGGGGTGGAATGGGAAGTTGGCGATGGTGGTGCGCAGCAGCGTGACGGCCAGCGTCAACAGGAAGCCGCCACCGTAGAACCCCAGGCGCGTGTAGTCTGGGCCGGCGGGATTATCTATCGCCCGATCGAGCATGCTGTAGTTCCCGCGCGACCAGTTCAGCCCCCACGCCCGGCCGGCCCGACCGGTCTTCGCTCCGATGAGCCCGTGACCATACTTGTAGGCGACGTCGAGGTGATACCAGAAGGCCATCGCCATGCCGACGACCGCGATTATGAGGATGATCCAGGCAGCCGAACGGCGTTTCGCTGGGGCGTGATCGACCAGCCGCAGACCGTCTGCCATGGCCTGGCCGGCGGTGTGAGCGAACACCGTGCGGCCGATCCAGAACAGGGAGTAGTACAGCACCATCGGGCCGGGCTCGCCTACCCCGCGCAAGAATCGAGTGCCGAGAATCTGTTCGGGCACGCGAGTGTCAAAGCCGTAAGGGTGGCACCATTGGACTGGTGGGCCGGCCTCCGCGCGGATTCGGGCCGCTATGAGCACGAACATGTAGAGGCTCAGGAAGTAGTAGACGAGCAGGTCGGTCCGGTGACCGGCAGAGGACATCATCCAGATCATGCCGACCGTCGCCGCGATGAATCCGAGGCCGAGAACGCGGTAGCTGAAGGCCTCGTTGCGGTCATACTCGCCCGGGCCCTTGACGATGCTGTTGAACATGCGCTTGAAGTGCCCGCGGGAGGCGTAGAGCATGTAGCCCGTGAAGGCGATGCTCGCGCCCGCGCTCACCTCGTGCCAGAAGGGGAAACCTGATCCCTGGTAGCCAGCCTGGCGGCCGATGATCTTGACTAGCTTCATGAAGAAGTAGAAGAAGAGCGTGGAGCCCAGCACCTCGCCGGAAACGAGATACGACAGCCCCCAGACTTCGAGCGCGTTGTACCAGTTGAGCGGCCGCAGATACCGCAACGGCCCTTCGTGCACGCCGGTGAGGAGCCTGAAAACACGTGGGATCTCCGGGATGGCCGGAACGAAAGCGTGCCCGATGTTGATCAGGTTGTACAGGGCGGCGATGCCGAAGCCGATCCACATGACCGGATTTCGGAAGAAGCCCACGCCGCGCGCGGAGCCTGACGAGCCGCCGGTGATCTCCAGTGGCAGGTAGAGCATCGGGTAGCTGAGGCGCTCTGACTCCGCCCACTGGTGCCGGAACATGCCCACCAGCGCGAGCACGGCGAAGATCAGCAGCGTATTGAACGCGCCCCACCACGCCAGTGGCCGCCACCAGACCTCCCACGGGACGATGCCCGAGCGCGTGCCCTCGAAGAACCCGTTGATGGCCCACTGCTCGGTCGGCGCGTAGAAGCTCGGGTAGTGCTGGAAGAGCGCGGCGAAGTTGTTGGTGTCATCTCCGTAGTAGGCGGGGAAGAGCAGGTAGTGGAAGACATAACCGGCGCGGTCCATCGTGATACCGACGCACATGCCCGCGTAGATGAGCAGAAGCTCCGCGCGAGACAAGGGGGCGAGGAATGCGGGCAGGCGTCTGGCTCGATTGAGGGCCCCGAGCACCATGTTCCCGCCTTGGAGGATGAGCAGGAAAAGGATGGCCTGCACCGGTGGCACGATGTAGGGCAGCCAGTTAATGCGGAAATACCCCAGCCGGTTAACCCCGATGAAGGAGATGACGGTGAGGACGATGGCGATCACGACGGCGCGAACGGTCAGGCCAGCTATATGTTGAGGGGCCGCCTGCAGATCATCCGACGACTCAGGCTGGCCCTGGGGCACATGGCTCATTGAAGCCTCCGGTTCATGGTGATTGGCGAGCATTCCCCAGACCGGGGGCGATGACCTGCGCGCGTGTGAACCTTATCCACGCGGCGAGCGTCACTTCGAGCAAACCGAGACGAGCTGGAGGTGGCCGGATTGCGCACGAAACTGCTTCTGGTCGTGATGACGGTCGTGACGATACTCGCCCTCGGCACCATGGCGGCATGGTCGGCTGATGGCGATCTCCCCAGACGAGACGGTGACCAAATCACCCCCGAGCAACGCTGGCAGACACTCCTCGACAATCTCGACGCGGACCACGATGGCAAGATATCCAAGGAAGAGTTCACCGGCCCCGATGAAGCGTTCGACCGACTCGACGCCGACGGCGATGGATTTGTCGCGGCTGGTGAAGCCGGTGGCAGAGGCGGCGGCCAGGATGCCGGTGGCAACGCCCAGCGCTGGCAGGCGATGTGGCGCAACGCCGATAAGAACGGTGACGGGGCCATCAGCGAGGACGAGTGGCCGGGCAAGCCGGAGATGTTCGAGAAGCTCGACCGCAATGGCGATGGCGTCATCGGCGAGGACGAGCAGCCGAAGTTCGACCGCCCGGCCGGCGATGGCCCCCCGCGACGCGGCGACCAGGTAGACCCCGAAGCCCGTTGGCAGCAGATGCTTGAGCGCTTTGACGGAGACGATGACGGGCAAATTACCGAGGCCGAGTTCCAGGGCCCCGACAAGGTCTTCGACTATCTCGATCGCAACGGCGATGGCGTAATCACCGCTGACGAGGGCAAAGCAGCCGCTGCGGCGGCAGGCGGCGGTCGGCAAGCTCGGGACCCCGTAGCGCGGTTCAAGTCCATGCTGGAGCAGTGGGATGCGAATGGCGACGGGCAGTTGTCCAGAGATGAGTGGCAGGGCCGCGAGGAGCAGTTCGCGCAACTGGACAACAACGGCGATGGCATCATCACCGAGCAGGAGTTCGCGGACGCCATGGCTCAGATGATGAGGGCCCGCAACCCCGTGCAGGGCATGGTGGACGCGATCGACACTGACGCCGATGGGCGGATGTCCGAGGAGGAGTGGGCCGCGTTTTTTGCGGCAGCGGACGCCAACGGTGACGGCTTCCTCAGCCAGGACGAGTTGATGAAGGCGCTGCGTCCGCCACGGCCGGACGGGCCGGCTCCTGCGGGCCCGCGCGATGGCGACGCGCCTCCACCTGCAGAGGCCGATCAGGCGTAGCGCGAGTAGGGAAGACAAGCAGAGGCCACGGCCCCGAGCACGACGAAAGGGGCCGTGGTCTCTTTACGTACGGGCAACGGAGGAGGTGCTGAACGGTGACGCCCCCGGACGATCGTGGATGGATCGACGAAGAGACTATGGGCCGCCTCCTGCAGAGCAGGACGGCTCTGAGACGACGGGTGGTGACGGGGCTCATCATAGCGACAGCCCTCATCGTGGCTGGCAACATGTGGTTGTTCCGAGGCATAGGCCCCAGCTACTGGGTCCATACCATCTTCTGGGGCAACACGCCCTTCGATCAGGCTGTCTGGGTGGCAGAGGGGGCGGACGGGGAGCCTGCCTACGATTCGGTGAGGGGACGGATGGTTCGGTCTCTGCTCAGGAACCATCGCCTCGTCGGCATGACGAGACACGAGGCCCTCCTGTTGCTCGGGACACCCGATGAACTGAACTGGTCTCAGTCCTACCCGAAGCCCGAGCCTGATGACGAAGGGGCTCTGGAAGCCGCCGAGGACTACTGCTACGTGGTGGGCTCTTACTCGGGTTTCCGTATCGACTACGACTCGTTGATAGTAGAGTTCAATGACGCTGGCCGAGTTCGCGGATGGGGTATAGGGCAGAACTGACGCGTCTCGCGTGGTGACGAAACTGGAAGAACTGGTGGGTGGCGCCCGATGAGTAGACCCGAAGATCAAGCAAGTGCTGGACCTGATGCTCGCACACTGCTACTCCGTATGGTACTCCCGATGACGGTCGGCTGCCTGGTGGCGCTCATTAGCATCTGGGGAGCGCGGCAGATACTTGGGAGCGAGGTGTCGCTCTGGGGCTGGCTTGGCGCCGCGGCCCTCTTCTACCTGGGGACAACTGTCGTTCGCTGGGCTTTCCAGATCATCCGGGATGGGCGATTGGACACCACTGTAGGCGTTGAGGGCGGACTACTGTTTGTCTACCTGATGATAGCGTGGTACGCCCCCTCTGACGACGAAGCAGGTATCTTGGAGTTGGCTCTTCGTCTGGTGGCGATATTGATCATCGGATTAGGCGGCCACGTGTACATGGCCCTGAAACGGGAGCGGTCGTAGGCCGCTGCCCCTACCCGTCCGCGTTGTAGATGATCGGGCCGCTGGCCGAACCGGCTGGCACTTCACCCTCTCACGCGACGGTCATCAATGCGACGTATCTATGTGCTCGATCGCCGCTACTTCCCCGCCAACCAGCGACACGTAGAGTATACCCGCCTGCGTGGCGAATTCTCCGATGGTCTTCTCGCCGAGGCAGTCGGGCGCGATGAGAAACAGGTCTTCACCCTCCGCTCGCACCACCCGCAGGCCGAGCGCCTGGCTCTCGTCGAGTTGCTGGCCATCCACCAGCACCGGTACGCGCTCGACGCGCTGCACATCGGGCTCTTCATCCACTCCGAACCAGTTGACGGCCGCGATGAAGCTGGTGCTCTCGCACCGGCGACGGGCGATGACCATAGGGCAGGGGCCAACGCTGCGGCCGAGCAGCCCCGTGCCTGAGAGGATCTCGGTGCCTGGCTCGCCAAGCATTGTCAGCAGCGCGCCGCCGGTCTCGGGAACCGCGAACTCGGCCTGCCAGTCTGCTGCGCCATCGGCGCGCCGTGGGTCGGCGATGTGTTCATAGCCGCCAGCTTCTCCGAGCGGCTCCGTCGGGGTGCTGGCGAAGGGCAATGCAGCGAACTCGGCGATGTTGTGCCACGCCCAGTCATAGACATGTTCTTCGTCACTGGCGACATCGAAGAGGTCTAGCATGTAGTCGGCGGCGAGCAGCACGGTGCGGCGCATGGTCACGCCATCGTAGGCCGCGTCGCTGTCAGCGCTGGCGACCTTGATCGCTTCGCCGTCGTGGAAGAGCAGGAGGCGGCCCTCAGTTGGCCTCTGACTGGCGCCGTCGACCGTGACCGTGTTGTGGGCAATGGTCTGGCGATACCACTGGCCGTGCAGCGGCGCGCCATAGGCAAGGCGGCCCGGATCGGGAGCAAGTTCCCGGCCGAGTGCGTGCAGGATGACGGTGAGCTTGTCCGGGTGACCGTGGCCGCCGCCGTGAGCGCCATAGTCAAGGTGCATGTAGACCTGGTCCTCGCCTGATCCCGTCCGCAGCACCGCCGCTCCGAGGCCCTCGAAGTCGCGACTGGGCACGTCCATCCCTGTGGCCGCTGGCAGCTCGTCGACGCCCCACAGCAGCCCCATCTCCCCGCGCGTGCCCCGGGTCGCCACATTGAGGTAGCTCTCATCGCCAAAGCGCGCGTACGCTAGATCATACAGGCTGCTTCGTCCGGCGAGTGAGAAGATGTCGCTGTCATTGACCGCCGGGAACTTCAGGTCTGGGAAGACGTAGAGCAGCGGGGCGTCGTAGAGCGATTTGTAGGCGGCGTTGTCATACAGGTCAATTCCCGAATGATACGCGGCCTCAACGGTCCAGCGCAGAGCGTCGAGGGCATAGAAGTGGTAGGCGGCGGTGCCCTCATACCAGAAACCATCGGGCAGCACCGAGGCGCGAAGCTGGTAGCGCAGACCATGGACACCGTTGATCGCGTGCGAGGCCAGATCATCGTCGCGAAGGCAAAAACCGATGGCAGCCACGCCCGCGTTGTGCCACGACTGCCAGTTGCTCATGCGTCCGTCATGGCGCATGATCGTCCGCGCGACTTCGCGCAGATACCCGTCCTCGATAGTGGCCCGGTCCGCTTCGCTGAAGACCCCGCTGTCGTAGATCAGGTCATAGGCCCACGCGACCTTGATGATGTCGACGGCCTCGTCCAGTGTCTGGGCGTACAGACGCCCTCCCGAGCGACTCTCCTGATCTCGATTGTTGTGGTAGGGGAAGTCAACGTAGCGCTCCCCGTAGGCCAGTAGAATCTCACGAGCTTTCTCGGCGTAGGCACGCTCACCCGTGAACGCGTAGCCCTTGCCCAGGTTGGCGATCGCGCGAGTGAGTCTGTGATGCTCGCGGCCCACGATCACCTGGTCGTAGGGCCACCCGGAGTACACCTCGTTGCAGCGCGGGCAGACGTGCCGTGTCGGGCTTTCTGTCTTCAGACTCACTCCGCACTTTTTGCAGACATAGTGATGGCTCCACTGGCCGCCCTCGTCGGGAACGCGCACCTCGATGGTAAGGGCGCTATCGGCGCTGGCGATTATGCCGTCGAGGGTCTTGCGGGCCCAATCGTAGCGTTCGGCACGCTCCAGCGCGCGATCGATCTCGGCTCGCGAGGTGAAGAGCAGTGGGCGTTCCTGCTCGGGTAGCGGCACGGCCCCGGCAATGGGCAGATGCATCGGCGGCGTTCCCTCCAGACCAGTGTCCACAAGGAGCTGGCCCTCCTCGCGAGCGAGTGGCTCAGCGTCCGCCAGTGCCGCGGCATCGGCTTCGAGCAGCACTCGGACGGTCACTGTCTCGCCCGGCGCGATGTCGGGGGTGGTCGCCAGAGGCAGGCGTGGCCGGAATGCCTCGAAATCGCCCTCGACGCGCATGTCGAAGGCGCGAGCCGCGTCGGTCCGGTTGGTCACGCCCACTTCAGTGGTTACGCGCAGCACGCCCGCGTCGGTGGTGGTCGATCGGTTAACCTGCTTCAGGGAAACTGGCTCGCGTATCAGGCGGATGGCGTCGAGCTTCAAGACTGTGTCGGCCAGAGCATGGTGCTGCCAGCCCCCGGCGTTTATCGACAGGTAGTCAATCTGGTGCCAGCCGACGGGTTTGCGGGTGCCCTCGATGTCCTCGCCGAGTCGGAGATTGAGCAGCTTCCACCCGACCCAGTCGACCTCGAAATGGTAGAAGAAGTAGTCCCAGCCCGCATCATCGGCCTCGTTCTCGGAGTTACATACGAGCGTCAGGCGCTGCCCGTTGGCGCGCTCGGAATGCATCCACAGGCTGAGCGTATCGTACCCGGTCCAGTCGTGGGGGATGGTCTCGTCGCGCAGTGTGGCGGTCTGCCCGGGCACCCAGACGCCACAGGACCGGCCCTCCATCGGGTCGGTGGTATCGAGGGTCACGCCAGACCAACTACCCTCTTCCTCGAAGTCTTCTATCACGAACACGGGAGCTTGCTGGGCGAATGCCGAGAGTGGCGCGATCATGGCGAGAGCAAGGGGCAGCAGGAGACGGCTCATGTGGGCCTCCCTGGGCGTCGGAAGTCGCGCAACGTGGCAGCTACAGGCGACGGACCACGGTACGATACCACAAAGCCCGCGACCGCGCCAGTGCTCGCTTGACGAGGCGAAAGGCCTCTTGTATACTATCTCTCACCGAGTGGGGCCATAGCTCAGTTGGGAGAGCGACTGAATGGCATTCAGTAGGTCGAGGGTTCGACCCCCTCTGGCTCCACCACCATGTAATCAGCGATGAGCGCGAACCTTACAGGTTCGCGCTCATTTTATTTTGCGGGGAAGGTAACTTGCGACCTCAGACGAAACTATCATTTGATTCATGACAGGCGGCCCCGCAGATACTGAGGCGGGGCTTGCAGAATGGAGGCAGTAACTTGGAGAACTGGCGCGATCTCATTGCCGAAGCAGCGGCCATGGAGGCCTCGGACGTCTTCTGGAAGGCCGGTACGAAGCCCCACGCGCGTCTGCAGGGCGAGATTGAGTGCCTCGACCAGCACGAGGTGCTTACCCCTGAGGACACCGCGCGCATGGCGAGAGAACTCATGGATGACCACCAGTGGGACCTCTTCCAGGACTTCCCGGAACGGGACATCGGTCTGACAGTCGGTGACATCTGTCGGCTGCGGATCAATATCTACCGCGAGCGGGGCAACATCGGCTTGGTCATGCGAATCATCAGTCTGGACATCATCACCCTCGAAGAGCTGGAGATGCCCGACGTCCTGAGCCAAGTGGCGATGAGCCCGCAGGGCCTGGTACTGGTAACCGGACCGACCGGTTGCGGTAAGTCAACCACCCTGGCGGCCATGATCAACCACATTAACCAGGAACGCCGGTGCAACATCGTCACCATCGAGGACCCGATCGAGTATGTGCATCCGGACAAGAAGAGTATCGTGAACCAGCGGGCCGTTGGCGAGGACACGATGAGCTTCACGGATGCGCTCAAGTACATCGTCCGGCAGAACCCGGACGTCATCTTGATCGGTGAGATGCGTGATGTCGAGACGATGCAGGTGGCCATGCAGGCTGCGGAGACCGGTCACCTTGTTTTCTCGACGGTTCACACGACCAGCGCGTCCGAGACCCTCGAGCGTATCATCAATATGTTCCCTCCACACGAAAAACCACAGATATGTCTGCGGATGGCGAAGACGCTGCGGGCGATATTGTCCCAGACGCTGGTGCCGCGCATCGACACCAAGGGGCGGACGGCAGCTGTCGAGATCATGGTTGTCACGCCGACAGTGGGGAAGATGATCGAAGAGGGCAAGCCGAGCGATACGTACTCGGCCATCCAGGACGGCGGCTACTGGGGAATGCAGACGATGAACCAGGCGCTGTTGCAACTGTATACAAGCGGGAAGATATCCCCTGGACAGTGTCTGTTCAACTCGGGCAACTACACGGAGATGCGCCAGATGCTTCGGCGCATAGATTCGGTTGCGGCGGACGAGGCGGTCAAGGAGTTGCCGGGTCTGGGCGCCGCGCGTGGGGACGTGCCGGACGCGGTCAAGGAGGCCGCGGCGGCCAGTGGACGCGCCAGCCAGCTCGTGGAACCGAAAAAGCCCACGAAGGAGCAGCAGGGAACACGTCGGACAACGCGCCGGGCGGCTCGCCCGGCCCGTCGATCAGAGGAGTAACCGCAGGGCAGCGTAACTGACCTATAGTCATGCTCAGGCCCGATTGGGCCGACCGCGAGGAGGCGACACGGAGACAATGGCTGCTGACACAGTCTACCATGCCAAAAAGGTGAAGAGTCCCCCGGAGATAGCAGCGGCAGCGGGGCGGGTAATCGACGATGATGTGATGGATGCGTTGCAGCACGCGTGCATCCAGTTGGACGCCTCGGACCTGCACCTGACCTCGGGCGAACCGCCGATCTTCCGACGCCACGGCAAGATGTACAGGGTCGAGGGCTACAAGGTGCTTGATCACGATGACATGATCGCGGCGACGACGTTCTTCCTCGGTGAGGACGATCTGACTAACCGCTACTGGCAGCGCTTCCACGAAACTGGCGGGGCGGACATCGCCTACGCTCTGGGCGATGAGGCGCGCTTCCGCGTCAGTGTGTTCCAGCAGAAGGGTAGCCCCGCGATTGCCTTGCGGATGATTCCCACTGGTGTGCTGAGCTTCGAAGCACTGGGCCTGCCGATCAAGCAGGTTGAGGAACTCCTGCACCGGCCTCGTGGCATCATCCTGCTGACCGGACCGACTGGCTGCGGGAAGACCACCACGATCGCGTCGATGATCGACTACATCAACCGCGAACGGGACACCCATATCATCACCATCGAGGATCCGATCGAATACTATCACACCGGCAAGCGCTCGCTGTTGAACCAGCGCGAAGTTGGGGTGGACGTCTCCTCGTTCTCGGAAGCTGTCGTCAGGAACATGAGGTCGGACCCGGACGTCATGCTGGTCGGTGAGATGCGCGACCTTGACACGATGCGCTCGTGTCTGCAGGCGGCTGAGACTGGTCACCTTGTTCTGTCGACGCTGCACACGGTTAGTGCTCCCAAGACTGTTGACCGCCTGGTCACGGGTTTCCCGTCCTCGGAGCAGGAGGAGATCCGCGCGATGACGTCCACGTCGCTACTGGCGGTCTTCTCTGAAGAGTTGATCCCGCGCAAAGACGGCAAGGGCCGAGTGGCGGCCTACGAGATCATGGTTGGTGAGCCGGGCGGATCGCCCGCGATCGGTAACCTCATCCGCGAGCGGAAGACATCTCAGATGCGGCAGGCCATCCAGAGCGGACGAGCCCTGGGCATGCAACTGCTGGAGATGAACTTGGCCAACCTGATCAGAGATGATCAGATCGCCTTCGAGGAAGGCTACAACAGAGCCAACCAGAAGGGCGACCTGCTGACCTTCCTGGATGACTACGACATTCCTGACGAGTACCGGCAGGCGGCTGACGACGCCGACCAAGCGTAGTCCAGCGGCGGATGGGAGCGAGGACACGTGGCGCGACGTCGGGCTGGCTCATCTGACCTGCAGATCGAACTGACGGAGAAGCTCATCGTATGGGCGTTCACCGGAGTGAAGGTGTTCGCCTTCGCCTTCGCGGTGAGCTTGGCCTACATCCTGTACGGTGTGTACGGGGGGCATCTTCGTGGTGCGATAGAGCCGCGGATCATGAGCAATCTGCAACTGATGGGCCAGATCATGGCCCTCAGCGGCGGCATGGCCACCATCTGCCTGGTGGTAGTCACCATGGAGGAAGTGGCATTCGCGGTCGTGGCCGGGCTGCTCGGCTTGGCAATGATCTTCGGCTTCCCGCTTCTGGTGGCGGGGCAAGTGGATGTGCAGGGCGAAACCGCCGCCGAACTGATCATGCGCTGGGCATCAGTCACCGGGAAGTTCATCGTCCTGGTGGTCGCCTTTCGCCTTCTGATGGAGATTATCAACTACTTCCGCGATGCGCCCCAGCGGCAGGCGCGGTTGACGAGGATCGAGAGTCTGACCGGGGACGGGCAGAAGACCAAGACAGGCTCGCGCCCGTGGTGGCGACTGCAGCACTGCTGGGAGACACCTTACTGCCACGACGCAATCAAGGAAGTGTGCCCAGCCTTCAAAGCGCGCAAGAACTGCTGGCGAATACACCAGGGCTGCAACTGCGACTCCGGCATGATCGAGGCCTTGATTAGGTCAGGCGCAGCGAGCAGGGGCAAAGGCGTCACCGCTGAGAAGAAAGGCACGCAGGAAGAGTACATGCGCGCCGATCTTGAGGGCGGCATCAAGATCGGCCAGGGCGAGCGCACCAGAGAGTGCAGGGACTGCCCGATCTTCCTCGAACACCAGCGCCAGAAGTTCCAGATGGTGAACCCGATCGTGATCATTGCGGCGATCGTGGGCCTGCTGGCGGCATACCCGATCATGAAGCAGATCTACCAGCTCGGGATCCAGGGGATGTCGAAACTTGCGTCGCGCCTCGCATTCGGTGCGAGCGTCTCGGTTTCTGACTGGATTGGCCGGCTGGATACCCAGACTGTGTGGGTGTTCTTCTACATCATCGTCGGTCTGCTGGTAATGTCCTATGTGCTCAAATTCGTAGAGTGGGCCATCCTTATCCGCAAGCTGTAGTCGCCATCGAGTAGTGTGAATATGCAGGCGCCCGGCCCTTGCGGGCCGGGCGCTTTTGGTTGAGCGATCGCGACAGGATCAGTCGCTGCGCTGCACCTGCGCGATGATCGTGCTGACGCCTCCGCGTCCGTCACGGGCGGTTACCACGACGTCGAAATCACCGGCGTCGGCGGGCACGGCCACCTCGCGCGAGAAGCGGTTCTTGGTGTCGAGGTCAACCGGTCGGTTGTCGACCATGATACTCGCACCTGGCTCAGAGATCCCGGCGATGGTGACAGAGGTCGTCTCGCTCGACACCTGGATCGGGCCGTCACCGTCCAGTGTCAGGCGCGGGCCGGCGATACCGTCGAGGGTCTCCCATCGCTGCATATCCGCCGGGGCGAGGCCGGCAGTCGCAGCCGACGTGCCCGCGATCGTGGCGCTTTGGCCCGCATTGGTCATGAGTTTCTGGCCGCCGCCCGCGACCTCGACCGCGCCCTTGAAGACCTCAACCTTCATGCCGCCGGTCGGGTCGACCTCAACTGAAAACACGGTGCCTCGCACGCCTGCGGTGGCTGTCGGGGTGCGGATTTCGAACTTGGATCGCTCGCCGAGTAACTCCAATACGCGGATCCATATCTTGCCGGCGTCAAGTTCGAACAGCGACGTGCTTGCGCGACTGGACGTGTTTATGTTGCACTTGCGCACGCGCAATTTCGTGTTTGGGGCCATACGTATTCGCGAACCGTCCGCCCAATTGAGGGTCACCCCGCCAGTGGCACCGGTCTTGAGCACCGTGCCCGCCAGAACCGGGGTGTCCTTCTGCATGGGCACAAAATCCGACTGGCCTCGCTTCTGAGCAAAGACGTCACCGGCGATCTCGCTGGCCGTGGCGATGCGCTGAATGATGACAAGTGACTGCGTGAGCGCCATCCCGATGAACACCAGAATGCCGAATACCGCGATCATCAGGACGGCCGACTTGCGCATGGCTTGCTCCCGTGTTACGGTTGGATTTTCCGGTCGTTCCCTATAGATTAGGACATCCTATGCTAGGCAACGGACCGCCTTGCCTCCGTTAAACTGTTACCCCGCGTCCGGGGGCTGTAAACTCGCCAGCTATGGAGCCGACGGCGATGCACGAAGAGAAGGGGACGGGTAATCGCAGACGCGCGCGTCTGGTACTCATCACCGCGGCGGCGGTGCTGGTAACGATTGTTGCGCGCTTCTGGCCAACCGTGACGCTGCTGGACCGAATGGAACTGCGCCTCGTGGACTGGCGCTTTGCGCAGCGTGGCGTGCGAGCGCCGCATCCGGATGTTAGCATCGTGCACGTGGACGACGAGAGCATCAGGCAGATCGGGCGCTGGCCATGGCCGAGGCGGGAATTCGCGCAGGTCATTGACGCACTTGAGCAGGCGGGGGCGCGCGCGATTGCCTTCGACATATTCTTTGCCGACCCCGACACTAACCCCGGGGGCACACAGTCCGACGCCGACCTCGTAGCTGCCACCGCGCGCGCCGGTATTGTCTACCATGCGGCCTTTGGGCACGGGCCAGACCAGCAAGCCGATCCTGAGATCGTCGCGCAGCTCGCATCACACGGTTGGCAGGAAGCGAAGCTGGCGGGGGGCGGCGGCGCAAACTCCGTGGCCGGTCTCTACCAGCTTGGGAATGTCACCCCTCCTCTGCCGGAACTGATGTCGGCGTCGGCGGGCGTCGGCTTCGTCAATGTCGTCGATTCGGGCGACGGCGTCTTCCGGCACACCTTCCCCGTCGCCATGCTGGGCGAGGCAGCCTTCCCGTCGCTGGCGCTGGCCACCTGCGCGGCTCTGCTGGACGTTACCCCCGACCAGGTAACGATCGCGCCCGGACGTGGGGTGAAGCTTGGCGAGATGCGGACCATCCCGATCGACCGCGGCGGGCGTATGCTGATCGACTTTGCGGGCGGCGATCGCACCTACCCTTACACCTCGGTCGCCGAACTTCGCGAGATGATCTCCGACCCGGCGCTGATGAGGCAGCGTTTCGAGCACAAGATCGTTCTGGTCGCGGTGAGTGCGCCGGGTCTCTACGATCTGCGTGCCAGTCCATTCAGCACGGTCTTCAATGGTGTGGAGACACAGGCGAACATCATCGCAAACATAATGGATGGGCGCTTTATGCGGCAGATGAAGGGCGAGCATACCGCACTGATCATCATCCTGAGCGGCTTCGGGTTGCGGCGCTTCCGCCCTGCGGGAGCACTGGCTTACGCGCTCGGACTGCTGCTGATCTACAACTGGCTGTGCGTGGCGGCGTTCAATCGGTGGGGGCTGGTCATGGACATGTCAGCACCCAACCTGGTGTTCGTCATCAGCATCATCGGCATCCTGGCGTTGCGCCTGCTGCGGGAGGAGAGCGAACTCGGGCGGGTGCGCGCGACGCTGGGTAAGTTCGTGCCTGAGAGCATAGTGGACCGGGTGGTCGACGCAGACCCCGAGAGTCTGCTCACCGGCCAGCGGCGCGTGGTGACGGTAGTCTTCGCCGACCTGCGGGGTTTCACGGGTGCCTCGGAAAACATGCCGCCAGAGGACGCCGTGGAGCTGCTCAACCGCGCCGGTGGAGCAGCACGACCACGCGCTGCGAGCCGTGCAGACTGCGGTGCACATGCAGCGGCGCATCAAAGCCAACGCGGCCGAATGGGATTTCCTCGGCATGCCGAACTTGGCGGCAGGGGTGGGGATTAGCACGGGAGAAGCGGTGGTAGGGTATGTCGGTACCGGCGAGCGGATGCAGTACACGGCCATTGGGTCGAACGTGAACCTGGCCTCGCGTCTGGAGGGACTGAACAAGGATCTCGACACCGACATCCTGATCAGCCAGTCGACATTGGAGTTGGTGGCCGACCAGATCGTGTCGGAGGCGGTGGGGCCGGTCGACGTGCGGGGGTTCATGGAGCCGGTGCAGATATACTCAGTGACTGATCTCAAGTGAACGGGCCGGGTTTAGTCGCCCGACCCGTCCGCACAATCCACGGGGCGGCTCTCAGTCACCGTGGCCCACGGCCGTAATGTAGACGACGACTTCGGCCCTGCCATCAAGCCCGATCAGTGATGCCACCTCGTTGTCGAGGTAGGCGCCGATGTTGCACGAAACCAGCCCGAGCGCCTGACACGCAAGCTGCAGTTGCCCGCCGATGTGTCCGGCGTCCAGATACAGATAGCGGTACGCGCGGTTCTGATACTTCCATGCCGAACGCGCAACGACCGCCCCCCACACGAAGACCGCGCCCGCGGTGGTCATCCACGTCTGCTCCAGGCACGCCTGCGCCAACTCGTCAGCGAAGTCGCCCTCGGTGAGCATGCCCAGCGAGTGCTCGCGGATCATGTAGTGATGCACGCCCGCTGCGAGGCCCTCGACGTTCTGGGAGACCACATAAGTCTCGTTCGGGTAGAGCGCGCCCGCGGACGCTGCGGTGCGCAACTCGAAGCCCTCGACCTCGGCGTTGACGCCCTGCGTGGCCCACAATAGCTGCGATAGCTCCTCCATGGACATGGGAGCCGCGCCGAACTTGCGGCGCGATCGCCGGCCGCTGACGGCCTCCCACAGCGACTGGCCGCCCTCGACGACGGGCTCGGGCAACTGCGTGGTCTCGAGGTATGAATCATACGTCTTGTAGGTTGACGGAGGCGTGGCCCACATGGCAGCCTGCGGCACTGCTCGGCCACGGACGTACTTGGTTGCCTCCTGGAAGTGCGGCCCAATGTTCTCTATGTTGTTCATGCCACCTCACCTGCAGTCGAGTGCCGTATGTGCACGACAGACGCCGGGATCGCTACTCACATTGAGAGTAGCCGCAGTCTCTGCAGACGTTGCAGCCACTGTCATGTACCAGCGTCCCGCCGCATTCTGGACACGCCCCCGCGTGACCGAAGGCTTTCCCATTGAAGTCAATGGCAAGCTGTTCGCCACCGGGGTTGAGGTAGTGCTCTATCGCTTTGGCTACCGCATCCGCACAGGAGAGAATCCTGCCGCCACCGGGCTCCCATGAGGGCATGTGACAACTGATACCCTTGAGCTGCCTGACGATGTCCTCTGGAGCAATGCCGCACCTGAAAGCCAGCGAGGTCAGCCGGGCGAGGGCTTCGGACTGCGCCGAGGCGCACCCGCCCACCTTGCCGATGGTGGCGAACAACTCGAAGGGCCCCTGGTCGTCCTCATTGATAGTGACGTAGAGCTTGCCGCAGCCGGTGTTCATCGCGCGCGTGATGCCATGCACCACGTCGGGGCGGGCCCGCGGGCCGACCTCGGCTGGCTCGGGAGCACGCTTCGACTGCTCGGTCTTCCCGGTGGTGAGCACTTGGACGTCGCGGCTGCCGTCGCGGTATATGGTGACGCCCTTGCAGTCAAGTTCCCACGCGAGACGGTAGACCCGCTCGACGTCCTCGACGCTCGCGTCATTGGCGAAGTTGACAGTCTTCGAGACCGCGTTGTCCGTGAAGCGCTGGAACGCGGCTTGGATGCGAATGTGCCACTCAGGCGTGACGTCATGCGCGGTGGGGAAGAGGCCGACCGCCTCGGGCGGGACGCCATGCACCTCATGCAGCGAACCCTTGGCGGCGATCTCCTTCATCAACTCGGGCGTATAGTACCCACCCTCGCGAGCCAGGCGCTCGAAGATCGGGTGCACCTCGAGCAGTTCGTCCTTGTCCAGCACGTGCCTGGTATACACCACCGCGAAGAGAGGCTCGATGCCCGACGAACAGCCGCCGATCATTGAGATGGTACCGGTGGGGGCGATTGTGGTGGTAGTGGCGTTGCGCAGCGGCGGCAGACCTTCGGCTTGAAGCGCACTGCCCTCCCAGTTGGGGAAAGGCCCGCGCTCAACGGCCAACTGCGCCGAGGCCTGACGTGCGTGGTCGCGCACGAAGCCCATGACCTCTTCGGCCATCTCCACGGCTCTCTCGCTGTTGTAGGGAATTCCCAGCAGTATGAGCAGATCGGCAAAGCCCATCACGCCCAGACCGATCTTGCGATTGGCCCGGGTCATCTGGGCTATTTCCTCGAGCGGGAACTCGTTCATGTCGATGACGTTGTCGAGGAAACGCACCGAGCTGTGCACGACCTTGCTCAGGCGCGCCCAGTCCACTGCCGGCTGGCCACCGGACGTGTCGATCATCTTCGCCAGATTGATCGAGCCAAGGTTGCACGACTCGAAAGGAAGCAGTGGCTGCTCACCACATGGGTTGGTTGACTCGACCTCACCGATATGGGGCGTGGGGTTGGCGTCGTTGATGCGGTCGATGAAGATGACGCCCGGGTCGCCGCCCTCCCACGCAAGCTGGACCATGCGGTGGAAAGTCTTGGCTGCGTCCAGACGCTTGACCTCGTCGCCCGTGCGAGGATTGATCAGCGCGAACTGCTCGCCCGCATAGACCGCGTCCATGAACTCGCGAGTGATCGCCACGGACAGGTTGAAGTTCGTCAGCACCGAGTGGTCGGTCTTCGCTTCGATGAAATCCTCTACGTTCGGGTGATCGATGCGCAGGACCGCCATGTTGGCGCCTCGTCGCACACCGCCCTGCTTAATCGCTTCGGTGGCTGCATCGAAGACCTTCATGAAGGAGATCGGGCCGCTGGAGACACCCCGGGTGGAACTGACACTGTCATTGGCGGGGCGCAGGCGTGAGAACGAGAAGCCGGTGCCGCCGCCGCTTTTGTGGATGAGCGCGGTGTTCTTTACCGCCTCGAAGATGCTCGACATTGAGTCCTCGATGGGGAGGACGAAGCAAGCCGAGAGTTGCTGGAACTCGCGGCCCGCATTCATGAGCGTGGGGGAGTTGGGCATGAACGCCCCGCCTGTCATCAGGCGGAAGAACTCCTCGGTGCGCTCGGCCACCTGCTCTTGCGTCGCACCGTGCTGCGCGTCAGCGGACGCTATGTTGCCCGCGACGCGGCGGAACATTTCCGCAGGCTCTTCGACGACATTGCCTTGCGGGTCTTTGCGCAGATACCGACGCTCGAGGACGGTGATTGCGTTCTCCGAGAGGCTGAGACCTGAATCGAAGGAGTGCGTGGACATTGTTGTCCCACCCTACTTGCCTTTATTGCCGCTACCAAGCTGCATGATCTGGCACAAGGGGAGACAGCAAAGGCCAGCCCCGTTGGCTGGCCATCTAGTGCGATGTAGTAGTATGGCGAAGTTTGCCGCCCCAAAGCTGTGTGTCTCTGCACAATACAGTACCCGCGCAGCCCGAGTCAAGAGGATTCTGAAAAGGGGTGTAGAGGGCCCCGAAACGCTCTGCCAGCGGGCGCGTGCAAGCACGAAAAAGGCCCCGGCCAGCAACTGCCGGGGCCTTTGGTTGGCGTCAATGAGAGGGCCTAACCCTCACCGGTGTTTCCTGTGCTGGCTGCCTCGCGCACGACCTTCGTGACCGCGCGCAGCACCGCTCCCTCGTCGGGCGATACGATCTTCACGCCCTGTGCGTTCCGCCCGGTTTGTCGGATCTTCCCGACGGGCATGCGGATGAGGACGCCCGCGGAGGTGATGCACATGATCTCGTCGTCATCCTCCACTACTTGGACACCGACCACCGGTCCGTTGCGGTCGGTAACCTTGAGGGTCAGCACCCCCTGCGTGTTGCGGCCCTTGGCGGGGTAATCGCTCAGCGGCGTGCGCTTGCCGAGACCCTTCTGGGAGACCGTGAGCAGGTCGCGTTCATCCTTCTTGTCGACCGCAACCGCGCCTACCAGTTCGTCGCCCTTGCGCAGCTTGATACCGAATACGCCCCTGGCCGTGCGGCCCATGGAGCGTACCGCGGCCTCATCAAAGCGCGCCGCCTTGCCCATCTTGGTGGCGAGCATGATGTCCTTGGTGCCATCAGTGCACATCACCCAGCGCAATTCGTCGCCCTCCTCCAGGCTGATGGCGTTGAGGCCCTTGGAGCGCAGGATGGTGTCGTATTCGGTCAGGTCCGTCTTCTTTACGTAGCCGTTCTTGGTAATCATGAAGAGGAAGCCGCCCTGATCGTAGCTGCGTATGGGCAGCCATGCGGTGATCTTCTCGCCATCCACGAGCGGCACGATGTTGGTGAGGGGCAGACCGCGCGCCTGACGGCTGGCGGACGGCGCCTGGTAGGCCTTGGCGCGATATATCTTGCCTGTGTTCGTAAAGAAGAGGATCAGGTGATGGGTTGTGGCGACAAAGAGGTCCTGAACGTTGTCCTCCTCTTTCTTGGTGAGCGCCACGATCCCACGCCCGCCTCGGTTCTGCACCCGGTAGGTGTCGACCGGCATGCGCTTGATGTAGCCGTCGCGGGTGATGGTGATCGCCATGTCCTCGGTGGCGATCAGGTCTTCCGTGTCAATGTCCTCGGCCTCGGAAGCGAGGATGCGAGTGCGGCGCTCGTCGCCGTGAGCCTTGACGAGAGCCTTGAGTTCGCGCTTGATGACCTTGGTCTTCTCGTCCTCTGAGCCCAGGATCCGATTGTAGCCGGCGATGGCCTCCTGCAGAGCCTTGTACTCCGCCTGCAGGTCTTCAAGCGAGAGGCGCGTGAGCTGGCTCAGGCGCATGTCGAGGATCGCGTCCGTCTGGCGCTCGGAGAAATCGAACTTCTCCATCAGCCCGGCGCGTGCCTCGCCACGGTTGGCGCTGCCGCGAATGAGCGCGATGATTTCGTCGATGATGTCCAGCGCCCGCAGCAGGCCCTCCACGATGTGGGCCCGTGCCTCGGCCTGTTTGAGCAGATACTGGGTGCGGCGGGTGATGACCTCGCGCCGGTGCTTGAGGAACTCCGCGAGCAGATCCTTGATGGTGCACTGCTTCGGGATCAGCGAGTCGCCGCTCTTAACCAGACCGAGCAGGTTCGCGTTGAACTTGGTCCGCATGTTGGTCTGCTTGTAGAGGTTGTTGAGGACCACGTCGGCGTTGGCGTCACGCTTGATCTCGATCACAATGCGCATGCCGTTGCGGTCGGACTCGTCACCGACGTCGCTGATGTCAGCGATCTTCCCGTCGTTGACGAGGTCCGCGATCTGCTTGATCAGATTGCCCTTGGCAACCTGGTAGGGAAGCTCGGTGACAATGATTGCCTCGCGGCCGCGGGCGAGCGGCTCGACGACCGCGCGCGCCTGCATCGTTACGGAGCCCTTGCCCTTGGTGAAGTAGTCCTTGATGCCCTTCATGCCGAGGATGAGGGCGCCAGTGGGAAAGTCGGGGCCCTTCATCGTCCTCATCAGGTCTCTCGGCTCGAGTTTGGGATTGTCCAGCAGCTCAATGGCCGCCTCGATCGTCTCGCCGAGGTGGTGGGGCGGCATGTTCGTGGCGTACCCAACCGCGATGCCGGACACGCCGTTGCACAGCAGGTTGGGGAAGCCGCCGGGCAGCACTTCGGGCTCCTTGGAGCGCTCGTCGTAGTTGGGCTGCCAGTCGACGGTCTCCTTCTCGAGGTCCTCGAGCATGGCCATCGCGATGGGGGACAGGCGCGCCTCGGTATAACGTGCGGCACCGGGCGGGTCACCGTCGACCGAGCCGAAGTTGCCCTGCGGGTCGATCAGCGGGTAGCGCAGTGAGAAGTCCTGGGCCATGCGCACCAGAGTCTGGTAAAGCGCCAGGTCACCGTGCGGATGGTAGGTCTTCATAGTCTCACCGACGATGGCCGCGCACTTGACGTGGGCGCGGTCGGGGGTGAGACCGTCGTCGCTCATGGCCAGCAGCACGCGGCGCTGGGAAGGCTTGAGACCGTCACGAACGTCGGGCAGTGCCCGCGCGACGATGACGCTGAGCGCAAACTGCATGAACGAGTCTTCCATCTCCGTGTGAAGGGGGACGGACACGATTCCTTCTGTACCGTTCTCTTCTGCCATCAGTTGCTCCTCGATTATTATTGGGCGGGCAGGTGCGGGGGAGGACTATGCCCACAGGTCAAGGTCTTTGACGGATCGCGCGTGAGCGGCGATGAAGTCCCGCCGCGGCTCGACGTTCGAACCCATGAGCGTGGAGATGATGCGATCGGCCTCCACCGCATCGTCTATGTTGACCCTGCGCAGCACGCGGTCCTCAGGGTCCATAGTAGTGTCGGCCAGGTCATGGGCGTCCATCTCGGACAGACCCTTAAAGTAGTTCACCGTCAGGCGCCGGTTGCCGACCTTCTTGCGGAAGGCCGCGAGCTCAGCGTCATCGAGCGCGTAGTGCGTCTCCTTGCCCATCTTCATCCGATACAGCGGCGGCTGGGCGATATACAGATGGCCCTCGAGAATCAGCGGCTGCATGTAGCGGTAGAAGAAGGTGAGGATCAGCGTGCGGATATGCGAGCCATCCACGTCCGCGTCGGCGAGGATGATAATCTTGTCATATCGCAGTTTGCTGAGGTCGAACTTGCTCGACGACTCGCCATTCTGGCCCTCGCTGCTCTCGCTGCCATCGCCGTTGCCATTACCGTTCAGGTTGAAGCCAGCTCCCAGAGCAGTGATCATCCCCTGGATTTCCTCGTTGTCGAGGATCCGGTCGAGGCGGTTCTTCTCGACGTTGATGATCACACCGCGTAGCGGCAGAATCGCCTGGTAACGGGCATCCCGAGCCTGCTTGGCGTTGCCACCGGCCGAGTCACCCTCAACGATGAACAGCTCGCACTCCTCCGGATCGCGGGAGGCGCAGTCGGCGAGCTTGCCGGGCAGCCCGCCGGTGGACAGAGCAGTCTTGCGCGTGGCTGCCGCGGCCTTGCGGGCCGCGTCGTTAGCGCGGGCGGCTGTGACCACGTTGTTGATGATGCGCTTGGCGACACGCGGGTTCTCGGCGAAGAAGTCGGTCAGGCACTCGTAGACGATAGAGCTGACCTCGCCCTCGACCTCCGAGTTGCCCAGCTTGGTCTTGGTCTGGCCCTCGAACTGGGGCTCCATGACCTTCAGATTGATGATGGCCGTCATGCCCTCGCGGACCTCGTCGCCGGTGAAGTTGCGTTCCTTCTCCTTGCGCAGGCCGTTGGCGAAAGCATATTGGTTGATCACACGAGTAACGGCTGTCTTGAAGCCGGACATGTGCGTGCCGCCCTCAAGAGTGTGGATCGCGTTCACGTAGGAGAGAATGTTCTCGTGGATGCCACCGTGATACTGGATGGCGATCTCCACCTGGGTCTCTGCCTGGGCGCGGGAGAAATGGATGGGCTTGTGGCTGACGTCCTTGCCCTCGTTCAGGTGGCCGACATACTCGACGATGCCGCCCTTGTGCTGGAAGATCTCTTCCTGCTCTTTGCCCTCGCGCTCGTCGGTGAACGTGATCTTCACGCCCGCAGCAAGGTACGAAAGCTCGCGCAGACGCTTGGCGATCGTTTCGAAATCGAACTCACTGACCGAGAAGATCTCCGGGTCGGGCTGGAAGCTGATCGTGGTACCGGTGGACTTGACCTTGCCGGAACTCACGAGCTTGCCGACAGGCGTGCCGCGCTCGAAGCGCTGGTTGTGCTTCTTGCCGTCGCGCCAGACCTCGACCTCGAGCCACTCGCTCAGAGCGTTGGTGCATGACACACCGACGCCGTGCAAGCCCCCGGAGACTTTGTAGGACGACGAGTCGAACTTGCCGCCGGCGTGGAGCATGGTGAGGACGACCTCGACTGCAGGACGCTTCTCGGTGGGATGCATGTCCACCGGGATGCCGCTGCCGTTGTCGCGGACGCTCACCGAGTTGCCCTCGTGAATTGTGACCCAGATCTCATCGCAGGCCTCCGCAAAGACCTCGTCGATACTGTTGTCGACGACCTCGTAGACGATGTGGTGCAGGCCGCGTTCCCCGGTTGAGCCGATGTACATCGCGGGGCGCCGCTGGACTGCTTCGAGGCCCTTCATAACCTGGATGGATTTGGCCGTGTAGTCTCTCTTTTTCGCCATCTACGCGTGACTCCTTAAAGGGACGCTTCGTGGGAGGAACGGGGCCGGATTCATCCGAGCCCGGTAGGGTAACCGTTGACACGAAAGTGGCATGGGCAAGGAGAAGGACGCATCGGGATCGATCAACAGCCGCAAGGTCCTCCGCTAGTGCATGTGAACTGCGTTTGCTGGTCCATCTAACGCTTCGTCAGGCACGGGCCGGGAACTGTCCGCCGCGCCACGTATGCCCCGCAACCGACTGGAGAAATGCTTCTGAACTGGGGTTTTGGGCCCCCAGAAACAGGCCCTCAAAAGGCTTGGAATTCGCTGCTTTTCTAACAGCCAAATTATACCAGAATCGGGCTCTACGGTCAAGCCGCCGTCGGGCCCTGAACGGGCTCTACGGGAGGGCGTCCGGAGCCCCATAAAAGTGGTTGGTCTGGTCAACTTAAGCCGTCTGTACCTGCACAAAGCTAACACTATCGCAGGTGCGTGGCAATGGCCCATTAGAGCGTGCGCGGCAGCTCAATCGGGGGCCCGATCGGTCTCCCATGAGTGTGCGGATGTCACGGGCGCGGAGCAGGCGGAAGGATTCTCGGGACGGGTGCGGAAACACCGGGCGTAAGTGGGTGGCGGTGGCCTGGCGATGGGTGCTTTCAACAGAGCAACTAAGGAGAGGACAGGCACAATGGCAGACGCGATCAGGATAGGCGCAATTGGCGCGGGCGGTAATGCCCGAGGACACATGGGACGCATGCAGGGCATGGACGGAGTCGAGCTGGTCGGAATCGTGGACCCGAGTGCTGACGCTCTCGCAGCCGCGGCCGAGAGCGTGCCCGGTGCAGACGCCCTCCCAACCTTTGCCGATCACAAGCAGTTGCTGGCTGAGGTCGAGATGGACGCGGTCATGATCTCCACCCCGCACACCTTGCACTTCGAGCAGATCATGGACTCGCTGGACAAGGGCCTGCACGTGCTGGCGGAAAAGCCGATGGTATGCACCACCGACCACGCCCAGCAGGTCATTGACAAATACCAGGAGCAGGGCGTTGTGATGCTGGTCTCGTATCAGCGGCACACAACGGCGGCTTTCCGCTACTGCAAGGAGCGCATCGACTCCGGTGATCTGGGCGAGGTGCTCTTCGTCAACTCGCTGCAGTCGCAGGCGTGGTTCACCAGTCAGGTTGGCGGCGGCACATGGCGCTCGAAGATGAAATGGTCCGGCGGCGGACAGCTCAACGACTCAGGCAGCCACCTGATCGACATCGTGCTGTGGATGACAAGTCTGCAGCCCGATGAGGTCTTCGCCTACCAGGACAACATGGGTTCTGAAGTCGATATCCTCAGCGCTATCAACGTGAAGTTTGACGGCGGCGCGCTGTGCAACTTCGCGATCGTGGGCCACCAATCGTGGGCTGGCATGTTTGAGGAGACCACGATCTGGTGCAAGAACGGCCAGTTGGCCATCCGCGGCAATGACGTGTGGGAATGGGTGGGCGACGAGAAGGACCACCAGGTCGTGACCGGTGACGACCTCGGCTGCACCTGGCCTCCCGACGAGAACTTCATCGGCGCGATCCGCGGCGAGCAGGAAGTGCAGTCGCGGCCGGAGGATGCGCTCAAGGTTATCCAGCTCTCCGAAGCGGCATGGGCTTCCGCTGACAGTGGAAACCCGGAAAAGGTCAATCGGTAGTAGTTGACGTGACCGAACCGGAAGACCGACAGGATGAGTTCACTGCGCAGGCAGTCCGGGACGAACGCCCGGGCTGCCTGCTCGGTTCTGTCCTCGGAGTGATCGCTCGGCTTGTGCTGATCGTGCCGCCAGTGATCATGGGCGCACAGGCAGGGATCTGGGCGGTGGCGGAGTTGTCGACGGCGGGCTCGGGGGCGCACGCGCTGGCAGCTACCGGGGCGTGCGCAGGAGCGGCGCTGGGTCTGGCGCTGATCCTACGAGGGGCGCGACGTGAGGGAGGCCGATCGGTCCGGGCGGACGTCGCGTTGTGCATGCTGTCGCTGGTCTTCCTGGCGCGTGTCGCGATGGCCTACATCGCCCCGATAGAGTTTGCGGACATCGCAGCGGCCTATCTGGCGGCGCTTGCGGGAGCGCTGATCGTGTGGCTGATAGGCTAGCGAGCGGCGGACCTGAGATGAATCCTGCCCCAGAACGTGCGCACAAGGGGTCAGGAGGGCAAACTTGACTTCAGGCAGGGGCTTAACATATAATTGCCGGTGGTTGGCGTTCGCAGTATGGCCGGGCGATTGGCTGTGCGGACGTCGGCGGACAGGCGTTAACCATGCTGCAGTTGCGGATGGCGCGGTGGCTGCATGGGAGCGCGTCTGCGCATGCGTCTGTCCCGGCGCCACACGTGAGCGAGTACACTACTCTACTTTCTCGTGCTTCATCGGCAGGCCTTTGCTTGCCCGAGGCCGCCGGCGAAGGAGCGGGTGAGTGATAGCGTGTCAGACAATGGTCTGCCCCCCCGGGGCAGCGACAACGAGGACGCGCCGGAGTCGCCACAAGGGCTCCGAAACGAGCTCGACCGCTACCGACTGGTAGTCGAGGAACTGAACAGGCGCATCAGGGGCCTGGAGCAGGACCTCGACACCGCGGCCACAATGGCCGAGGTGCCAGCGGTTGTGATAACACGCCCCGAGTTGCGCGACACCCTCTTGCGCCTGGTCAACAAGGTCGCCATGATCGTACAGACCGAAAAGGTCATGATCATGCTGCACCAGCCTGATACAGGCACCCTCACCGTTCTGTCCCCTGCGCTCGGCGTCACCGAAGAACAGGCAGCTCAGATCTCCATGTCGGTCGACGACGGCGTGACAGGTCACGTCTTCCGTACGCAGGATTCGGTCATCTACAACGACGCGCTCAACGACCCTCGGACGCGCAAAGACTTCGTCTCCCTGCTGCACGTGCGCAATGGCATCTGCGTGCCTCTGGTGCTCAAGCAAAGGGACGCGGAGGAGCGCCTGCTTGACGAGCGTGTCATCGGTGTCATGCACGTCTTCAACAAGCGCTTCAACGCCGAACTCGGGCCCGAGGACATGCGGCTTGTGGAGATGCTGGCCGAACAGGCAGCAGCGGTTATCTCCAACGCCCAGATATATATCCAGCTCACCGAAGAGAAGGAAGAGCTGGAGGACGCCTTCGAGAGCATCATGGTGGGCGTCATCGTGGTAAACACCCAGGGCGACCTGCGCCTGATGAACCCGTCGGCCGCCGAGATGCTGGGCCTCGCAGGCAACGATGTTATCGGCGAGCCGATGGCAGAGGTAGTGCCCGCCGGCGATGTGTACGATCTGCTGGAGGCCGCCATTCAGAGCAATGAGGACCGCAGCCTGGAGATCGAGCTCGGGGACGAGGACCCCCACACATACCAGGCACAGGCGAGTCTCATTGCGCGCGATGACGGCAGCATTGACGCGGCAGTCGCGATCTTCAACGATATCACCGACATCCGGCGCGTCGAGCGCATGAAGACGGCGTTCGTCTCGACTGTCTCACACGAGTTGCGCACCCCGCTCACGTCGATCAAGGGCTTCATCTCGACGCTGCTTGAGGACGACGAGGGCATGTACGATGAGGAGACGCGGCGGGAGTTCCTCGTGATTATCAACGAGGAGTGCGATCGCTTGACCCGTCTGATATCCGACCTGCTCAACATCTCGCGCATCGAGTCCGGCCACGGGTTGGACCTGCAGCTTGCCGATGTCGACGTGCGGGCACTCATCAGCCGCGTGGCCGCTAACCAGCAGGCATACACCAAGAAGCACAAAATCATCACGCAGTTCGAGGAAGGCATTACCACGATCCGCGTGGATCACGATAAGCTCGTGCAGGTCCTCGACAACTTGGTCGGCAATGCAGTGAAATACTCGCCCAACGGTGGCACCGTGACCATCGCGGTGGCTGACGAAGGCGCGTCCGTCCGCATCGACGTCACCGACGAGGGCCTCGGAATCCCCGAGCGGCACCGTGACCAGATCTTCCAGCGCTTCCACCAGGTCGACGATGATGTGGACCACAAGTCCATCAGTGGCACGGGCATTGGCCTGTACCTCGTCCAACACCTTGCTGAGGCGCACGGCGGGCAAGTCCGGCTGAGCAGGACTGAGGTGGGCGAGGGCTCCACCTTCAGCCTCTATCTGCCGAAAGAGCCCGAGAGTGCGCTGGAGGGTTAAGACGCGACTGACGTGGCGGCAAGGCTTGCAGCTGCCAGCTATGACTCTGACCCGGGGCCTCCCAACAAGCGGGAGGCATTATGCTTGATGGTACTGTGAGGGTGAGAGCGCAGATGACTATCGCGGTGGGCAACGATCACGCCGGCGTGGACTTGAAGCTCGCGATGCTCGAACACCTGGCCGAGCTTGGCGTTGAGGCCGAGGACTTCGGAACCGGTGAGCGCACCTCCTGTGACTACCCCGATTTCGCCGAGAAGGTCGCCCGTTCGGTGGCTGACGGCACCCACGATATTGGCCTGCTCATCTGTGGCACGGGCCTGGGCATGTCGATGGCCGCTAACAAGGTCAATGGCGTGCGGGCAGCGTTGTGCTGCTTCGAGTACTGCGCCCGCATGGCCCGGGAACACAACGGGGCCAACGTCCTGTGCATAGGCGCGCGCGTGACTGGCCCGGACGTGGCTGCGGCGATCGTGACCGCCTTCGTGCAAACACCGGTGAACGATGAGGAACGGCACGCCCGCAGGCGCGACAAGATCATGGCCCTGCAGGGAGACTGAGCGAGAGCGCCATGCCCGAGACTGAGCGCCAGCAACTGGACCGGCGGCCCACATGGGACGAGTATTTCATGGAGATATGCCATGTGGTAGCCAGGCGCTCCACCTGTCTGCGACGGCAGGTGGGTGCGGTGCTGGTTTCGGATCGGCGTATCCTGGCCACGGGCTACAACGGCGCGCCGAAGGGGCTGCCGCACTGCGCGGAGTTGGGCGGCTGCTATCGCGAGAAGATGCAAGTGCCCTCGGGAGAGCGCCAGGAGCTTTGCCGAGCGCTGCATGCTGAGCAGAACGCGATCATTCAGGCCGCGGTCCACGGTGTCAAGCTTGAGAATGTGACGCTCTACTGCACGACGCAGCCCTGCGTGACGTGCGCGAAGATGCTCATCAACGCCGATGTGCGCCGGATCGTCTATGAGAACCCGTATCCCGATGAACTGAGTCGCCAGATGCTCGAAGAGGCTGGCGTAGAGTTGGTGCACTGGCAGAACGATCGCGACCCCGGCGCCGATGGAGACGACTCGTGAACCCCGGTGCACCGTTCGCAATCGCCCTGGTGCTCGCCCTGATCTTCACGCCGCTCTGGCGGCGATTGGCGCCGGCCTGTGGGGCCATCGATTGTCCGGTCGGCCGCAGTTCGCACAAGGAACCCACGCCCACCTGCGGGGGCTTTGGCATCTATCTGGCGTTTTGGGTGACGACGCTGCTACTCGCGTCGCCCCTCCCCAGATTCATGATCGGAATGCTGATAGGGTCGGCGATTCTGGCCTTGGTGTGCTTCATCGATGACACGCGCGGGTTGCATCCCGCTCCACGCTTCGCGGTGCAGGGCGCAGTGGCGACGCTGGCGTACGTGATGGGCGTGCAGGTCGTGCAGATCACCAATCCGCTCGCCGGCCTCGTCGGTCCCCATTACATCTTCATGGGCTGGCTGTCGGCGCCGGTCACCATTCTCTGGATTGTCTTCATCATCAACGCGGTGAACTGGCTGGACGGCTTGGACGGGCTTGCCGCTGGCGTTAGCGGCATCGCCGCGATCACGCTGGCGACAGTGGCGGCAGTCGGCGGCCAGGTGGTTATCGCCATTGCAGCCGCAGCGCTTGCCGGCGGCGCTCTCGGTTTCCTTCGCTACAACTTCAGCCCAGCCCGGATCTTCATGGGCGACGTGGGCGCGATGTTCCTTGGGTACACCCTTGCCTGCCTGTCGATCGTGGGGGCTGTGAAAGTTTCCATGGGACTGATGATTCTAGTCCCACTGCTGGTGCTGGGACTGCCTATCTATGATTCGACCTCGACCATACTCAAGCGTGCGATGGCCGGGCGGCCGATATACCGCCCCGACCGCACCCACCTGCACCACCGGCTGCTCGACAACGGGCTCAGCACGCGGGAGACGGTACTGCTGATGTACGGTATCACGGGATTCCTTTGCGTGATAGCGCTGGGGGTATGGATACGATGAGCGCACGAAGTGTCGCAATTGTCCTGGGCACTCGCCCTGAGGCCATCAAGCTGGCCCCGGTCTATGTTGAGATGCAGAAGCGGGAGCATCTCGACCCGATGCTGATCACCACCGGGCAGCACCGTGAAATGCTCGACCAGGTGCTGGATGTTTTCGGCCTGACGCCCGATCTGAGTTACGACATCATGCAGCACGGTCAGACGCTGGCCGGAGTGACCGCGCGCGCGATCACGGTGCTCGATGAGGCCTTCGAGGAACATGCGCCAGAGATCGTGCTGGTGCAGGGAGATACGGCGACCACGTTCGTCGGAGCGCTGGCTGCATATTACCGCCAGATCGACGTCGGGCATGTGGAGGCGGGGCTGCGCAGCGGCGACAAGTACTCGCCCTTCCCTGAGGAGGTCTTCCGCCAACTGACGGGGGAGATCGCCGATCTGCACTTTGCGGCCACCGAGAAGTCACGCAAAAACTTGCTGGACGAGGGCGTTGACCCGGCAATCGTGTTCGTGACGGGCAATACCGTTATCGACGCCCTGCACACGACCCTCGACAAGCACCCGTCGCTGGCGGGGACAGCGTTCGAGTGGCTGGAGGAAACCAGCGGGCGTGTCATGCTGGTGACCGCGCACCGGCGTGAGAATCTGGGCGTGCCGTTCACGCGCATCTGCACCGCAATCGCCGACTTGGTGAAGCGTTTCGAGGACCTGACCGTGGTCTTCCCGATGCACCTGAACCCGAAGGTGCGCGGAGCGGCGACCGAGCTTCTCGGCGAGCTTGACCGCGTGCACCTGTGCGAGCCGGCTGACTATGTGACCTTCGTGCCGCTGATGGCTCGCGCGGACCTGATCATCACCGACTCGGGCGGCATCCAGGAGGAAGCGCCTGCACTCAACGTTCCGGTGCTGGTGGTGCGCGACACAACTGAGAGGCCCGAGGGCATAGACGCGGGCGTAGTAGAACTGGTCGGCACCGAGACGGCCGACATCTACAAGGGCGCCGAGGAGTTGCTGACGAACGTCTCGACGTATGCGCGTATGTCCGGCGGCGGCAGCCCCTACGGCGATGGTCGCGCTTCCGAGCGGATATGCGACGCACTTGAGTACGCGATGGGACTTCGTGATGAGCGCCCCGAGGACTTTGTCTACCAGCCGGGGAAGCAGGGGTAGACCAGGGGGAGGTGTAGCAGCGATGGCGTCTGACGAGCGACCAACCGAGCCGATAGAGCAATGGCCGAACCGCCGGATCATATTCCTGGCAGTCGTCGTAGGCTTCATCTTCTACGCGATTTTCAAACTCCCGCCGACCATCAACTACGTAGTTCTGCGGCTGCGAGACATCCTGACGATGCTCGTGCTTGCGGTCGCATTCGCGTACTTCCTGCTGCCGTCGGTCAAGCTTCTTGAGCGCATTCCGTGGCCTCTGCAGCACAAAGCCAAGCGGGACACGTGCACCATTCTGGCGATGCTGCTGGTGGCAGCGCTCTTCGTGCTTCTGGTGAGTCTCATAAGCCATCCGGTGAGTGAGGAACTCTCACGACTGGCCCGGTTGACCACCGAGTGGGCGAAGACCCTGCCCGGCGTGGCTCAGGACTGGATGGACCGCTACAGCGATCGCATGCCGATTGAGTGGCAGGCCTGGATCGACAAACAGTTCACCACCGACGGGGGCTTTGGCGCATCGCCTGATGGACAGGGCGGCCTTGGGGTGACTCTTCTCACTCAACTGAAAGAGTGGGTGGTTGCGCTGGGGGGCTGGTACGCGAACCTGCTCAAGAACGTGGTTCTCAGTGGCGCGCATCTTATCGCCCTGCTCGTGCTGCCAGTTTTCGCTTTCTACTTCATTACTGACGCGGAGAAGCTGCGCGCTGGCCTGCAAGGCCTGTTGCCCGCGGACGCCCATGACGCGTGCGCTCGAATGACCGCCGACGTGCACCGAGTCTTGCAAGGATACGTGGGCACCCTCATCCTGATTTCGATCGGGACCGGGATCGCCACCGCTGTGACACTGTACCTGGCGGGAGTGCCGGTCTACCTGACCTTCGGCATTATGGCCGGGGTGTCGAACCTGATCCCGGTGGTCGGTCCCGTCATTGCCGGCATTCTCATCTCCGCGATCACGTTGCTGCAGGTGAGCTGGCAGGCGATGCTGGTGGTGCTGGCCGTATATCTGCTCATCCAACTGGTGAGCGATCGACTGATAGCACCCAAGCTGATGAGCGAGAGTTCGAACCTGCACCCGATCGTGGTCATCATCGCGTTGTTGGCAGGGGCGGAGTTCTTCGGGGCAATCGGCTTGTTCGTCGCAGTCCCGGCGGTGGCGGCGGCGCGGGTGGCGTGGATGCACTACCGCCTGTGGGCCGCCGAGGACGAGGACATCGCCGAGCTCGAGGCCATGCTGGGGATCACCAGCGAAGCGGGAGCCGACGCGGGCCAGGCAGCGATTGTCGACGAAAGTCCCGTGACCGACGACGAGACAGAGGACGTGTCTGATGGGAATTGTTGAGGCAATCGGTCTGGCCATAGTGCAGGGCCTGACCGAGTTTCTGCCAGTGTCCAGTTCCGGGCACCTCGCGCTGGGACACTGGCTCTTCCAGGCGGGTAGCGCCGAGCACACGGAACTGCCCTTGTCCTATGTGGTGATGGTGCACTTCGGCACGTTGCTTGCTGTGCTGGCTCACTACTGGCGGGATTTCGCGCGAATGCTGCGCGATATTGTTGGGGCAGGAAGTGACGACGAGGGGAGGGCACCGGCGGGGTGGGGGCGAAGACTCGCACTCTTGCTTATCATTGCCACCGTTCCCGGTGCGGTGGGCGGACTGCTTCTCGAGGACACGCTGGACAAACTCATTGACATCCCGTGGGTGGTTGGTGTAGCTTTACTGCTTACCGCCACGGCATTGCTGGTCTCCGAGCGCCGAGCTGCACAGAACCGGAGCGAGCGAGATACCACATTCGCGGACACGATCCTGGTGGGGCTGGCGCAGATGGCCGCGCTGGTTCCGGGCATATCGCGTTCAGGTAGTTGCATTGCTGCGGGGCTGGGCAGGGGTTTCGACCGTGAGTGGGCACCGCGCTTTGCCTTCCTTATGTCTGTTCCCGTCATTCTCGGGGGGACGGTCTTCAAGCTCGCCGACATGCTCAGTGAGGGGAGCACTGAGGAGTTGGGGTTGTACGGGGTCTGTGCGTTGGTGTCGGCGGTGACGGGCTACTTGGCGATTCGCTGGGTGCTCAACTGGGTTCGGAAGGGTAACCTCAGGTATTTCGCGGCCTACTGCTATGTGGTGGGTCTCGTTGCCATAGTCGTAAACACGAGCGGCCTGCTCTGATACGATCATTATCATCAGAGATCGGGCGGGCGCAGAAATCGGGTCCACCGCGAAGGTGAGCCCCGAACGTAGGAGGAGTTTCACGTGGAATTCGGTGATCTCAGTACTTTTGAGAACGTCGCCCTCTGGGTGACGCTGGGCACCGCCGTCGTTGGCATTATCTACGGCCTGATGCTTCGCAAGGAGATTCTCGCCGAGGACGCCGGGACGGAGAAGATGCAAGAGGTGGCCGGGCAGATCCAGGCCGGTGCTTCGGCTTACCTGAACCGACAGTTCCGGACGATCGGTGGTCTGGTGGCCATCCTTTTCGTCGCTCTGACAGCCACTGGCTGGATGGGCGCCCCTGGCGAGTTGCCAGCCTGGCAATTGGGGGTAGGCCGAGGTGTGGCATTCCTGCTCGGCTGTTTCGCCTCTGGCTACACTGGCTTCATGGGCATGAACCTGGCGGTCCGCGGCAACGTTCGCTGCGCCGCTGCCGCCCGCACCAGCAAGGCGAAGGCTCTCGCCATCGCTTTCCGCTCTGGCGCGGTAACGGGAATGTTCACCGTGGCCATGGGTCTGGTGGGCGCGACCATCATCTTCATGCTCTTCAAGCAGTACGCGACCGAGATCCTGCTGGGCTTCGGTTTTGGTGGTTCGCTGCTCGCGTTGTTCATGCGAGTCGGCGGCGGTATCTTCACCAAGGCTGCTGACGTCGGCGCTGACCTTGTCGGTAAGGTCGAGGCCGGCATCCCCGAGGACGACCCGCGCAACGCCGCCGTTATCGCCGACAACGTCGGTGACAACGTCGGTGACTGCGCCGGTATGGCAGCAGACATCTTCGAGTCCTACGAGGTCACGCTGGTGGCCTCGATGATCCTCGCGCTGGCTCACGCGGAGTCCAACCCCGAGCTGGCTCGCATCTGGATCATCTTCCCCCTGATCGTTCGCGCCATCGGCGTCATCACGTCGATCATCGGCACGAACCTCGTTGTGCTGCGCGACGAAAATGAATCGGCAATGAAGCCGATCACCCGCGGCTTCGTATGGTCTGCAGTCATGTCCGCGGCCGCTTTCTTCTTCGTCGCCCAGTTCTACGCGCACGACCTGAAGCTCTTCTGGGCCACGCTCGCGGGTCTGGTGCTCGCGGTGGGCATCTACAAGCTCACCGAGTACTACACCTCGACGGAGTTTGAGCCGGTTCAGGAGATCGCCGAAGCGTCGCAGACTGGAAGCGCCACGAACCTGCTGGCCGGCTTTGGCGTCGGTCTCGAGGGTTCGGTGTGGGCTCTGATGGTCATCTGCGCGTGTGTGTTCTTCTCGATGATCATCTTCGGAGCCGAGGGCCCCATTGGTATCCTCTACGGCGTTTCGCTGGTTGGTCTGGGCATGCTGACCACCACCGGTGTCATCATCTCGATGGACACCTTTGGTCCGGTCGCTGACAATGCTCAGGGCATCTGCGAAATGGCGAAGGTCCCCGAGGCCATGCCGGTCGTCGAGCAGCTCGACTCGGTCGGCAACACCACCAAGGCGGCCACCAAGGGAATAGCCATCGCGTCGGCGGTCATTGCCGCCATCGCGTTGTTTGGCTCCTACCTGTCGAAGGTCGCTGCGGCTGAGGCAGGCGCCGCCGCTGGCGAGTCGGTCAGCGCCGCTGCGCTGTCGAAGTACAGCATCCCCCTGGATGACCCGAACGTGTTCATCGGCCTGCTGATCGGTGGGTCCATGCCCTTCCTGTTCAGCTCGATGACGATCCGCGCGGTCGGCCGTGCGGCGTTCGAGATCATCAATGAGGTGCGCCGCCAGTTCCGGGAGATCCCCGGACTCATGGAGGGCACCGCGCTCCCCGAGTCCGCGAAGGTCGTTGACATCTGCACGACCTCCGCGCTCAAGGAACTCGTGGCTCCCGGACTGCTCGCGGTGCTCGCACCGATCATCGTCGGCGCGTGGTTCGGCTGGCAGGGCCTGGGCGGCTTCCTGGCCGGGATCATCGTCACCGGGCAGCTCATGGCAGTTATGCTGTGTGACGCTGGTGGCGCTTGGGACAACGCCAAGAAGCTCATCGAGGACGGCGCGTATGGTGGTAAGGGCTCCGATAGCCACGCCGCTGCCGTCGTCGGTGATACCGTTGGCGATCCCTTCAAAGACACCGCTGGCCCGGCGCTCAACCCGCTGATCAAGGTCATGAACATGGTGGCCCTGTTGGTCGTTCCGGTTATCGTCGGCTTCAGTGGTGGCGCGGCCCTGCCGATCGTGGGCGTCATCCTCGCCGCGATCGTCGCAGTGACCCTTGTCATCTCCAAGCGCAAGGGCGAGAAGGTCGAGGTCCAGGAGCGTATCGGCGACGGCAACGTCGCGTAAGATACGCACCAAGTCCCGAGACACTAAAGAGGCGGCCCGGTCTTCCGGGCCGCCTCTTCCGCTGTACAAAGCAGGCGCGACGATGCACACTGGCATACCAGAGAGCCCCCGTCGATTGGCGGGGGCTCTTGAGGTCCCGTGGCTCGCGGGGCTACTCGGGCCAGCCGATCTCCGCGAGTTTGGCCGCCGCTGCTTCGACTTCCTCGGCGGAGAAAGCGGACATGACGGCCATCTCCATACGCACCTCGGCGCCAGTCTCGGTGGCGATACGCTCGGGGTTGGTGTACAGCAACATCGTGCCGAAGCGAGACTGACCGAAGAGGTGCGGCGCGATCCAGCCGACCCCGGCATCTCCCTCGCGCTTGGCTGGCAGGAACACCCAGCCGACCTCGCCGACCTTCTCATACTGCATTGACCACGCGTGCGCCTCGCCGTCGGGGGTGATGAAACCGTCGCCGGGCACCCAGCCCCAGAAGCAGTAGAGGTCCGCTGCGTCGCCGAGGTTCTTCGCGTGCGTGGTCACCAGCAGGCAGCCCGGGTCCGGCAGCAGCCGGGCGTCGTAGGCGATCTCGACCTGCGCCTCGTCATTGGTGACCGCGTTGTTGTCGATGTCTCGCAGGTCGCAGACGATCTCGACACCCGCCGCGCCATCGTCGTCGGTGAACTCCTCGGCGCTCGCGAAGCCATTGACGTAGAGGTAGCGGCCATGGGCCTGCACGGTCAGGTTCATCGTGGGGCCGCCCTCGCCGATGGCGATGAACTTACTCCCGTCGGGGATCAGCTGATACGTCTTGCCGCCTCCGGCGAAGTGCACCGACTGTCCGCCGGGGCCGACGCTGGCTCCGAAGACCGAGAGGCGCAGGGGCACCGTGGCCGTGTTGCTCTGCGGCGACATGTCGGCGACCTGGAGCGTGGCCTCATAGATGCCCGGCTCGACGTCCGCGAGCGACACGACAATGTCGCCGGCAGTGTCAGTCTCGCCGAGGGCGCTCGCATCGATCTCAATGGGTAGCGCGCCGCCCGTGGTGACGATGCTCACGGAAGCGGGATCGATGGGGTTCTTGTCGTCAGCGACCCTGATCGTCATCTGCTCGGGAGCTTCGGAGCGATTGCCGAGATCGATGGGATCGCCGGCAGCCAGGTCAGTGGTCTCGCCGTCGATGGTGTAACCCGCAATAGCTGGCGCCTCATCATCCTCAAGCACCATCCACGCGGGCTTGTTAATGACCACCAGCGCCCTGCCATCGGGCACCTGATCGGGTGTGAGCGTGAAGTGGATGGTGCCATCGGCGGCGTTAGTCTCAAGTTCCGACCAAGAGCCGTCCGGCGCGCGCAGATGGACAGTCCCCTCTTGCGCCCAGACCCCTGCGACCAGACCCGCGAAGATGCACGCCATCATGATGTGCCTCACGACCATCACTCCCTTTTCTGGCAGGGACAAAAGAGACAATAGCGACGACGATTGCGCAGGTCTCAGAGCCTGCCGCCGATCAGGACAGCACATCCCTGAGCAGGCGCGGGTCGTTCGTGAGGATCCCGTCTATACCCCAGTTGATATACTGCTCCATGTCCTCGCGCGTGTCGGCGTAGAAGACGTTGGCGTGCATGTCGCGCGCATGGACCGCCTCGCAGAACTCCGCACTCATCATGCCGCGCCCGGGCTGCAGGATCCTGAAGCCCTCCTCATGCGCGCGCTCGACGTACTCGAGGCCGTCCGCGCACATTGGGAGCAGACAATACTGCAGGTCGGGCGCCAGCGTGCGCAGACGATCGAGGCTCGGCTGGTGATGGTGCACCATCAGCGCTCGGTCGGATGCGCTCGCCTGCCGAATATGTTCGAGCACGCTCAGTTCGAAACTGTCATCGGCGTCACGGACGGTCTTGAGGTGGATGTTCATCCGGATCGGTGGTGGGATCGCCGCGAGTGCCTCAGCGAACGTGGGCACGCGCTCGGCAGCAAAGGCAGCGTCGAAGTGTGAGCCTGCATCCAGCGCGCGTACCTCGGCCAGCGTCATCTCCTCCAGCGCACCGGTGCCATCGGTGCACCGGTCCACCGTCGGGTCATGCATGATCGCGAGCGCGCCGTCGGCCAGGCGGTGCACGTCGAACTCGATCATGTCCACGCCGATCTCGAGCGCACTGGCGAAAGACACCAGCGTACTCTCGGGCGTGTCGTGCGGGTTGCCTCGATGGGCGACATTCAGTGTCATTTCAGCTTCCTCGCGTGTGGGCCGATGTATTGAGTGAATGGGATCCGTGATAGAGCGCAGATGTGCTTCCGGTGAGTGATGAGACTCTTCCCCGTTCTGACAATAGCTTTGTTGCTGACCGGGCTCGCGGCCCCCTCGGTCGCTGACGGTGGTCTCGGGATCGTGCCCGTCGCTGGCGAGGCCATCCCGAATGACTCAGCGTCTCCAGCCGCCTGCCCCGCTGATTTTGGTGCGTTCTGGCAGCGCGCCCTGTCGCAGTGCCAGCCGTTGCAGCCCGGCGCTCTGACCGGCACCGGCGGCGATGTGATCGTCCCCGTCACGGACACGCTCAGCATGCGCGCCTGGTGGCAGCCGGGAACTGATCCGGCCGCAACGCCCGTCGTGCATCTCGTTGAGCGCGCAAACCCCGAGCCCGCTCGCCGCCCGGTCGACCGTCGTGCCCACCTGTACGTATCGTGGCGCAGCTACGATTGCGATCTGGCCACTTGGTATCTCCAGGGCCTCGCGCATCCCGGCGACGGGGGCCTCATGGCCTCTGTACTCGCCGCCTGTCAGGCCGTCGATCTGGTGCGCACCAGTCCAGAACTGACCGCGCCGCTTGTGGCACTCGTCGGCGACGGCTATGGCGCTGTCATGGCGCTGGCCGCCGCAGCCCTGGCCCCCGAGCGCGTGAGCTTCGTGATCGTGCACCAGCCGCGCCCGGCCTTCCACCGTATGGCCGATGGCACGCTGACCGCCTGCCCGGCGATCGCCCGGATTTTGAGCGCGCTGCCCGCCACGGACGCCAACCCGACCTGCGCCGCACTCAGCTACTACGACGCCGTCAACTTCGCCGCGAGGGCGACGAGGCCAACGTTCGTGATCGCCGGCGGTCGCGACCGCGATGCGCCCGTGAGTGAAGCGCGGATGCTCTATGATAGGCTCACATGCAAGCGCAACTCGCTGGTGGTGCCCACCATGCGCCATCATCCCAGTGACAGCATGAGCAATTTCGCGCAGCTACTCGCCCGCGCTGACGCCATCGCCCAGGGCCCGACCGCCGCGCCGATCGGTACGCCAGTCAGGCCCGAGGCGCTGGTCAGGGACCTTACATCTCCATGATCTGGCGGATGGCCGCAGCCGTGTCCTCGATGGGCGCAACGCCCGGCGAGACCTCGCTCAGCAGCACATCGTTGTAGCCGATCTTGCGCAGCTCGGCCATGCAGGCCGGGAAGTTGACGTCGCCCTCAAGCAGCGGCTTCCACTCGTAGCCCTGGCGCTGGAAGTCCTTGAAGTGGACCTTCTTCACGCCATCTCCAATGATCTTTACCCACTGCTCCGGATGCGACTGAATCACCATGTTGCCGGTGTCGAAGAACAGGCCGACCTTGTCAGAGCCGATATCGCCGATGAAGCGAACCCACTCCATGGGACTGAGCAGGAAGCGGTTCCAGACATACTCGACCAGGGCACCAGCTTGCGCAGCGAGGTGACCGCGTTGAAGTAGGCGTCGTCGTAGTGGCACTCCTCACTGACGCGGCCCGGGACCAGCAGCCAGGTGTCGATGCCGAACTTGGCGACGACTTCGAGGATGGACTTGATCTGGTCCATGCTCTTTGAGCGCGTGCCCCAGTCATTGGTCATGATGTCCGGACGCGGCTCGCCCGAGCCCACTGTACTCGACAGCTCAATGCCGTTGTCCTCGGCGATTTTGAGCATCTCAGCGATGCGCGCGTCAGTCATAGTGCCGATGGCCGTGTCGCGGTCCTCGCGGAAGCACAACTCGAAGGACTCGTAGCCGGCCGCCTTGATGTTCTGCATAGTCTCCTCGAAGCTCCACTCCGAGGGTGTGATGATCCCACTGATTCCGACTTTCATGGTGCGCCTCCTGTGACGGTTTGCGCAGACGCGCGCTGGTCTGTATGTACTCGGCCGTGCGCACAGTTTCGTGCCCGAATCAATTCGCCGCCACCACTCGATGTCCCTTCACCGGGTCGCGCTCAGGAGGCGTCCGCCAACCGACAGGGAAACCATCAGCAGCAAGTGAAGACCACATCGAGGGGGCATGGCGATCATGACAATCCGCGAGCTGTACGGTGAGTCCATCGAGTGGGGTATGGAGCTTGATCCGCGCGGGCCCCAAGCACTGCGGAAGCAGATGCAGTGTTCGCGCGCCGAGTACGAGAAGTTGAGCGGCCGCAACAAGACACTCTACGACGCCGAGCGGCTCAACAACCCCTTCGGCGATACGCGGATCATGTGCGGAGACCCCGACACCGAGTTGACCCGCGTGATCGTCGGTATCGATATTGACACGGCGGAGATACTGCTCGCCGAGGCACTTCGGCAGCGTGGTGAGCGCCTCGACGCGATCATCGGCCACCACGCGTCGGCGATGAGCGCGATGACGAGCGCTGAGGACACGATGGGCGTGCAGGTGGAGATGATGGTCGCCGATGGTGTGCTGCGCTCGCGGGCGGAGTCGCTCGTGCGCAACGATCTCAAAGGTCGACCGAGGCCCTTCAACTATCGCATCGTGCAGATGGCCGAGGCGCTCGGAATCCCGCTGATGACCATCCACACTCCCGCCGATCTGCATGCATACGACCACACGCACAAGCTCGTTGCCGAACGGGAGCCACAGAAAGTCGGGGACTTGGTGGAGATTATCGCTGGATGGCCGGAGGTGCAGTGGGCCATCGAGCGTGGTGAGCAGCCCAAGGTGGCAGCCGGCGATGCGCGCAACAGCATTGGGAAGATGCACTGTCACTTTACAGGCGGATGGAACCCGACACCGGTGGCGATGACGGCGATGTGCGAGGCGGGGGTGGAGACCTTCGTGCTGATGGCCTCGAGCGCGCCGCTGGAAGAAGTGGCGAACAAGTATCACGCGTCGATCGTGGTCGCGCCACACTACCCGGCCGACAACGTGGGGATCAACCTGCTGCTCGACCGAGCCTGCGCGATCAGCCCGCTCGACGTCGTGGACACGAGCAACTTCGTGAGGGTGACGCGGGGGTAGTCCCGCGCGCGTCAGATTCCCCCGAGCAGGTGCCGGGCCATGAAGTGCGCCGTTGTTTGGGCCATAGTCTCCCGCCAGGTCGCGTCGGAGAAGAAGTGGTCGGCGTCCTCAATTGGGACGACCTCGCCCGCAAGCGAGTGGTCGGTCACGAGTTGGCCGAGCGGTCCGACGTGGCTGTAGATGTCCTCCGTGCCGGTCACGAAGATCACCGGGCATTTCACCTGCGCGAGGTGAGCGAAGTCGCCCAGACCGTCCTCATCGATCTCGGTGGGGAAGCCCACTACGCCGCACGCGAGTGCTTCGGCACCCTCGACCTGCTGCAATGCACTCGCGGCCTTGAGCGCCATCGAGGCACCGAACGAGTAGCCCACCAGACCACAGCGGTCGGCCTGGATTTCGGGGCGGCTGCGCAGCAGTGCCATCGCGCCAAGCGCGTCATTGGCCTCGGCGACACCGCCGCCGAACTCGCCCTCAGAGTTGCCGATACCCCGGAAGTTGAAGCGCAGCGTGGCGATCCCCATATCAAGCAACTTATCCCGCAAGCGGATGACGATGGCGTTGTCCATTGCGCCACCGTAAAGCGGGTGAGGGTGACAGATCACAGCGCCGGGCACCGTGGTCGCAGCCGTGGCTCGCGTGGGTATCCACAGTTCGCCCTCAAGCACCGGGCCGTCGCCCGTCGCCGCGAAGCGAACGAGTTCCACCACCTGCGGCACAACCGCCTCGGGGTCAACAGGTTCGGCCTCATCGGCCCAGGCTGCCGCAGCCAGGCACGTCATCGCAACCGTCATCGCCATCAGCTTCCGTGTCCGAGCTGTCACGCTGGTGCGCCTCCACGTTCACTTACGGGCCTGCGTCGGGATGCTCGCCGGCTCGCTTGTGGCCCCCAGAGCCATCAGGGGCAGGTAGTCACGCGCGAATTCCTCGGTGTAGTTGAAGATTATGAAGCCCTCGCAGCCCAGACGGCGCGCCGCCTGCACCTCATCGAGGACCCCCTGTGGGCTCATCGTTGGCACTGGGTCCGCGAATGGCCCGATGCCCGCGGCGACCGGACATTTGCCCTGCGCCCACGCCTCCTGTTTGGTCACCCAGCCGACGAACTCGTCGAGGTCCTCGAAGTAGTCCATTGGAGAAACGAAGTCCACCAGACCCTCGTCAATCCACCGCTTCCAGTCCTGGCCGAAAGTGTCGCGATGGCCCTCCCAGTTCACGAATACCGCGGCGTTCAGACCAACTCCCGGCGCCTCTTCGTTGAGCTTGGCGCGGATGGTCCGGAGCAGACTGGTAACCTTCTCGCGCCGCCAGTCAAGCCACTGGGACCTCAAGGGACCGCTGACCACATCAGCCGGCCACCTGCTGGCGGTGATGCCGGTCTCGGCCTGGAAGCGCTCGCGGCATGTAGCGCACACACACTGGTCCTTCCACGAGTAGCGCAGGTAGTCGAACTGTATCGCGTCCACGCCGTAGCTCGCCAGCTCAAGCGCGGTCTGGACTATCTGCGCCCGGTTGGCGTGGTTGGACGGGCACAGCCACTTGGTGTCATACCCCTTCGGCGACCGGGCCAGTCGGCCCTGCCTGCGCAACTCGTCGCGCACCGAGGCGGGCGAACCCATCGTGAAGAATCCCAGAATGCGCGCGTGCACTTGCACCCCGTATCTATTGCCCCACCGCACCGATTCGGTTACAGGGTTCTCGTCGCCGATGGTGGTCGCAGCCGGCAATACGCGGCTCGGGTAGTAGGCCGCCGCTCCGGAGGCGAAGTAGGGGAAGATGCAGTTGAAGTTGGCCTCGCCGAGGCGTCGCATGGCGTCTTCCCAGCCGCCCGGCACCTTGTCGCACGCCCACACCCCGCGGATCTCCGGGTCGTATGACGGGTACGAGCGATACCACGAGCGATAGCCCAGCATCTGTCCGCGACGAGAGGCAGCGATCGCCCCGTTCTGATCGCCGCGCGCCAGTCGCCCGGGGATTGACACAAGCAGGCTCAGCGCTTCATCGACATCACTGCGTGCGTTGTCCAGGTGCGTGCTGGCGGCCCTGTCGAGCGCTGCCTTGAACTGCGGCAGCGACTCGTATGGCCCGACCGGCCCAATCTTCGCCGGATCGGCTGGGCATAGCGCCTCCCATAGCTCAGGAGCGAAGTGCCCCACCAAAGCACGCAGCAGCTGCCCAAGATCGCCCGCGTTCGCCGGTGAGGGCGGGCAGGAGATGAACGCACCGCGCCCCGAGAGTGCGATGCCCGCAGTCGTGCCGGCGTCGCCGGGTGGTGTCTGCCACACTCCGAGAGAGGTGGCGCCCTCCAGCGGAGCGACCGGGCGGATCTGCATCGCGTCGCAGATGGTTCTGGGCGGGGCCCCCACGATGCTGCCTGGGACCAGGCCGATGGCGTAAAACTGCCCGGCGAACAGTTCGCGAGTGACCGAGCCAAGCTGAACGCCAAGCGCGGATGCCAGTTCGTCGCGGCAGGTGAAGAAGATGATCAGGTGCGCCGGTCGCTTGAGGTAGGCTTGCAGGTGGTAGAGTTCGTCATCGCTGATGGCGCGGCTGTACGGAAGGATGGCAACCGGGACGTCGGGCAGGCCGATGCGCGCGACTTCAGTGTCGCTGGTGAGTTGGTATGGAATGCCCGCCTTCGTCAGAGCGCTGGTGACTGCATCGCGGCGCTCGCGCACCAGCCGGGCTACCTCGGGACCGCCACCGCCCAGAAGGTCGCCGGTGATCACCGCGACCGTGGGCACTTCCGCTGCCCGCGCCGGGCACACCGGAAGCATTGCGGCGGCGAACGCTGCAGCGGCGATGAGTATTCCGAGCGCCATTACATCTGCTCCGGTGCCCGCACGCCCAGCAGTCCGAGGATATTCGCGATTACCGTGCGTGCGCCGGCGATGAGGGCCAGGCGTGCCCGGGTCAACTCGGGGTTGTCGGCGTCGACCACGCGGCAACTGCCGTAGAACTGGTGGAATGTCGCCGCCATCTCGCGGCAGAAGTGCACCAGACGGTGCGGTGCCCGCGCCTCGGCCGCTGCGCTTACCTCGCCCGGGTAGTCAGCGATGGCTCGCATCAGCCGCAGCTCGTCCGCGTGCGCCAGCGGCCTGCGACTGCGCTTCGCGGTGGAGCGAGCAGATGCGCGCGTGGGCGTACTGCACGTAGTATACCGGGTTTTCGTCGGACTGCTTGCGCGCGATATCCAGGTCGAAGTCCAGGTGCGAGTCCACGCTGCGGGAGAGCAGGAGGAAGCGCGTCACGTCAGTGCCGACGTCTTCGAGCAACTCGCGCAAGGTCACGATCTGGCCCGCACGTTTGGACATGCGCACGATCTCGCCGCCATCGGTGAGGCGGACGATCTGGTGGACGATGAACTCGGTGCTGGCCGGGTTCACCCCAGCCGCAGCCATCCCAGCCTTGACGCTTGGCACCTGAGCCGCGTGGTCCGGCCCCCAGATGTAGATGAGGTGATCGAAGCCGCGTTCGAGCTTATTCTCGACGTAGGCGAGGTCGGTCATCAGGTAAGTCCGGGCCCCGTTTGTCCGTACCAGGACGCGGTCCTCTTCGTCCCCGTAGTCGCTGCTGCGCACCCACTGGGCGCCGTCCTTTTCATACAGAACGCCGCGCTCGTTCAGGTCTTCGAGCTTGGCCTCGATGCCGCCGGCAGCGAACAGGTCGCGTTCGCTGAACCACGAGTCAAAGCGCACGCCGAGCAGCTCGCAGTCGTCGCGGATGTCGCCCACCACCAGTTCCTCCGCGACCATGGCGAACTCGTAGAACCCCTCGGGGTCCTGCGCGATCTCCGCCAGGGCGTCGCCGTGCTCATCGACCATGCGCTGGGCGTAGTCGATGATGTACTGGCCCTTGTAGCCGTCCTCAGGCATGGTCCAGTCGAGGTCAAGCAGCTCCCGGTAACGGGCCTGCATCGACTGGCCGAAGAGCCGAAACTGGGTGTTGTCCGGGCCATCGTTGAGCAGATACTCGCGCTGCACGTCATAGCCGACGGCCTGCAGCACGCTTGCGAGCGCGTCGCCGTACGGGCCACCACGGGCGTTGCCGATATGCAGAGGCCCGACCGGGTTGGCCGAGATGAACTCGATCTGGATGCGCCGGCCCTTGCCCTCATCGCTGCGGCCGTACTCGGCCCCGGTGCGCAGGCACTCCGCCAGCGTGTTGTGCAGCCAGGCGGGGGAGAGGTGGAAGTTTATGAAGCCCGGTCCCGCGATCTCGACGCGGTCGATGAGGCCTTCGGCCTCGGGCAGGTGCTCGATGACAATGGCCGCCACGTCGCGGGGCGACATCTTCGCGGGTTTGGCGAGCACCATTGCGACGTTCGCTGAGAAGTCGCCCAGGTCCGGGTTCGGCGGCTGTTCGAGCTTGATCTCGGAGTCGTAGACAGGCAACACCCCGGCCTCAGCCGCGGCGGTCAGAGCGTTCGCGAGCATCTCGGTAAGTCTGGCGTGTGCCATCGGGCAGCATCCTCTATGTCAGTGTGAGACGTTCAGAAGTCGAGCCATATGTGCAGGTGTTCGTAGATGCGTCCGAACACTTCCATTGCGATGAAGAGCCCTGCGAACATCTGCACGAAGCCCCGGCGCCACATGTTCACGAGCGGCGGCACGCGCTTGTAGGGATCCGCGCGCCATTCGTTCAGAATCTTGTGGCCGGACCGCAGCCCCGCTGCCATCTCGCGCGCAGTGGGCTCCCGGGTTGAGAAGATCATCTGGATGAAGTAGCCGGTCTGCATGCGCAGACTCCAGCCAACGACGATGACGCCGAGCCCCAGCATCAGGTTCACTGAGGCCAGCGGCACGCCCACCAGGAGCATTGGCAGCACACCGGCCAGCAGGTTCGAGCCGCAGCGGCGGTGTGCCCGGGGCATCGTCCAGGCAAGCTCTTCGGTCAGTTCGCCGTAGTGCTCGATGGCCCCGATCACTTTGTGCTCCGCGGCATGGTAGCCCGCCAGAGGTGACAGACGCATCAGAGTCAGGAAGCACAGGAATGTCAGCAGGTTAATGCCGATCTGGAAAATGATGTCGCTGGCCTGGTCGGTCGTATGAGCAAGCTGCAGCAGGTAGGGCACCAGCGGAAGGCCGGTAAGCTGCGCGATCAGCCAGGTCACCGCGTAAGTGAGCACCATCGCCCCCGACCCGAGCGCGGCCATCGCCAGACCGGTCAGCGCGAGTTGCCAGTCAGAACTCGTGCGCAACACACCGGTGGACATGTGCACCCCACCGGGCATGGCACTGCCACTGATGCGTGGCACGGGGGGCGTTGGGGCCCCCGGCAGCATCCAGTCGGGGTAGATTGATGGGGCGTATCGCTGAAACATTGGCCCTCGGAAGCTCGCCGGACGCCGTCACGGGTCTTGATAGCGACGGGCAGTTATGATATAGTTAATACTCTTGGACACTGACGCGGGCGCGTGTCTACGCCCGCCCGCTGAGGATCGCAGGGGTCCTCGCAAGGAAGGACACACTCGAGATGGCTAAGGTATGCGACATTTGCGGCAAGAAAGTCAGCACAGGCTGCAACGTAAGCAAGTCCTATCGGCACACCAAGCGCACCTGGGAGCCGAACCTGCAGAAGGTTCGGGCTATCGTGGATGGGTCGCCCAAGCGCGTGAAGGCTTGCACGTCCTGTCTCAAGGCCGGCAAGGTCAAAAAAGCCGCCAGAGGATAGGAGCGCAGCAGGTGCAAACCCACGAGACGGCCGGGGCAGTTCTCCCGGCCGTTTGTGCTGCGTGCGTGTCTTCTGCCCCGCCTGCGCGACAAGTGAATTATACCACAGTGCGCTCGGGCCACGCAACGGCGGCTGCGACGGCGGGCTATGCGCCGTCAGAACGCCGGCGACAGTCAGTGGTAGGTGAGGACATATGAGCGCCGCCCCGCGCGTCGCGATCAAGACCTTCGGCTGCAAGCTCAACCAGTATGAGGGCGAGCAGATACGCGAAGACTTCGAGGCGCTTGGCTTCGATGTGGCTGACTTCGGCGAGGCAGCCGAAGTGCACGTCATCAACTCCTGCACCGTTACCCACCGCACCGACCGTGACACCCGCCGAGTTTCACGCGCCGTCAAGCGCAAGCAGGCTGATGCGCTGGTGATCGTGACCGGGTGCTACGCCGAGGTGAACCCCGAGGTCGTCGAGGCACTCGACTCGGTCGACATCATCGTCGGCAACGAGGACAAGCGCAAAATCGCGACCATGGCCGCTGACTGGCTCGCCGAGCATCGCGAGCTGACCGTGTCCGCCGCAAGCGATGGACACGAGCGGCTGGTGCATCACTTCCGGGGCCACACACGCGCTTTCATCAAAGTGCAGAATGGCTGCGACGCCAACTGCGCGTATTGCATCATCCCCACGGCCCGTGGCGCCAGCCGCAGCGAACCCATGCCCGCAGCTCTGCAGCAGGCGCGACTGCTGGTGGACGGTGGTCACCCCGAACTGGTACTGGTGGGCATCCACCTGGGCCGATGGGGGCATGATCTCCCCGGGCCCGCGCAGACACTGGCTGACCTTGCGACCGAGATGTGCTCGATCCCCGATCTGGGGCGCCTGCGTCTGAGCAGCATCGAACCCCGCGAAGTGACCGAGGAGCTGCTGGCGATGGTGCTCGCCGGTGGCCGGTCGCTGACCGGCGACGAGTCCCTGCCGGGCCGCGGCAGAGTCTGCCGGCACCTGCATATCCCTCTGCAGAGCGGCTGCGACGCCACCCTCGCGCGCATGCGACGCCCCTACCAGAGCCAGTTCTACGCGGACCTCGTCGCGCGCATTGTTGACTCGAACCCGCACGTCGCGATCGGCGCGGATGTGCTGACGGGCTTCCCAGGCGAGACCGAGGAGGAGTTCGAGACCACTCGTGCGTTCGTGGCAGCGCTGCCCGTGTCATACCTGCACGTGTTTACCTACTCCGAGCGTGCCGGCACTGACGCGGCGACGATGCCGGACCCGGTCAACCCCGAGGTGCGTAAGCACCGCACGCATGTTCTGATGGATCTCTCTGCGCGCAAAGCGACTGATTTCGCGCAGGCGGCAGTGGGGGAGACGCTGGAATTGGTCGTCGAGGGCAGCCACAACTACCTGCGTGTCGATTTCGAGGGCCCCGAGGAGCTGATCGGACGGATCGTCGCGGTCAGAGTCGAGGCCCTCGTCGATGGCAAACTAATTGGCGATTTGTGCTGAGGCGATCTTCTCCGCCGGCTGGATAGCGTCCGCTGGCGCCTCATTGGGGTTGACTGACCGTTCCATGACGAAGGTCTGGCGCATGGAAATGTCGTCGGGATCGTCACGGTGGATCCGTATCGTGGTCCGCTGCGAGCGATAGCCTGTCTTGCTGACCAGGATCTCGACCTGGAGTTGTACAGCCAACCGCGCCAGCCAGGCGGGAAGCTGTTGGCGAGAGCGTCGTAGTCAGCGCCAGTCTTGTCTTCCTGCAAAGTCCCATCCACCCACACCGTCGCGCCCCTCACGGGATCACCATCCTGGTCGGCAACGTTCAGGTAGATGTCCAGATTCTTCCAGGGAGATGTATAGGTGACGTCATCATACAACCAATCATCTTCGTACCAGAAATCGGAGCCACAACCCGTAGTGAGCAGTAGAGCGATCGTGAGCATGCACATTGGGACAGCAAGTAGGCGGCGCACGGTGGTCACCTCTCCTTTGTTCGACTTACTACTATAATATGTAGTAGACAGCATTGTGTCAAGAGAGGAGTGCATTCGGGCCAGGCAGGTAGCGCCCGCGATCGCGGCGAAGATATCGACGCAATCATCGCTGAGTACTGCCTGAGAGACGGTGTGCGACGTGCGTGCAGTAGTGCAGAGATCAAGTGAGGCGGCCGTGCGTGTCGATGGCGCGGTCGTGGGAAACATAGAGCGCGGTTTGGTCGTCCTGGTGGGCTGCGGCGAGGGTGACGTGGCGGACGACGCGCGCTATATCGCCGAGAAAGTCGCCCATTTGCGCGTCTTCGAGGACGAGGCGGGTAAAATGAACCTGTCAGTCCTCGACATCGTCGGCGAAGTGCTGGTGATCTCGCAGTTCACGCTCTACGGTGATTGCCGCAAGGGACGTCGCCCGAGCTTCACCGGGGCGCTGGCCCCGGATGAGGCGGACAGACTGATTGCAGGGATGGCCGAGCACCTGACGTCTCTCGGCCTCAAGGTGGAGGAGGGGCAGTTCGGCGCCAAGATGTCGGTATCGCTAACTAACGATGGCCCGGTGACCATACTGCTGGACAGCACGCGGGCCTTCTGACCGGACGGTCACAGATCATGGCGCGAAGAAGGAAACGCAGTAAGAACCGATCTGACAAGCGCATCCTCTCCGAGAGGCATCGGCAGGTTGCCGATGAGATTGCACTCGAGGGCGATCTCAGCAATGCCACCGAGGTGTACGAGCATGCGACTCAGGTCGACGACAGCAACGCCGACGCGCTGGTCGGCCTCGGCGATGCCTACGTGGCTCGCGAGGCGTCAGCGGCCGCATACCGTGCCTACAAGAAAGCCCTCACGGTGCACCCCCGACACGCAGTTGCGCACGCCGCGCTCGCCGATTTCCTCATCAGGCATGGCCTGCTGAAGCAGGCCACTCGCGCTCAGGAGAAAGCCGTCGAGTGCGATCCTGCGCGCTCCTACTTCCAGTATCGCCTGGCCGAGCTGTATCTGCTTGCCGGGCGCATGGAGCATGCCGAAGAACGTCTCAACACAGCCATCAGTCTGGAGAGCGACGAGTCGCTGTATCACTATAAACTCGGCGAGCTGCATTCACGTCGGGGGCATTGGGATGAAGCAGTCGCCGCCTATCTTGATGCCACTCGCCACTCGCCGCTGGACGACTTCTACCTGGTGCGGATGGCGGCGGTGCTCATTCGGTTGGAGCGCCGCAGTGAAGCCCTTGACGCGCTTCAGCGGGCCGTGCGTATCGACCCCGATAACCTGGCTCACCGCTACTTGCTGGGCGAGTTGATGGTGCTGATGGGCGACCTGAGCGGGGGCAACGAGCACATCCGCCGCGCGGGGGGCCTGGACGAGTACGACCGCGACTATGTCGGCCGCATGAAGCTACGTTCGGGGCAGATGCTCGAGGACGAGGCGCTCGTGACCATACCCCCCATCGAAGTCCCCGTATGACCGGGAAGGAACCCGCATGATCCTCGAGACACTGCCCGTAGGCCCGCTGGCCGCGAACTGCCACGTCGTCGGCTGTCCGGATACACGCGAGGGATTCGTCATTGACCCCGGCGGCGATGCGCCGGTCATAATCGAGGCCATCGAGCGGCTGGAGATTTTGGTGCGTTACATCCTCAACACCCACGGGCACGTGGACCATGTGGCTGCCAACGACGCGGTTCGCGACGCCACCGGCGCCTCGCTCTACATCCACGAGGGCGACCGCGAGATGATCGAGTGCCCTGACCCGGACTGGGCCGCCATGGTAGGCGGCTGGGACCCGTCCGTTCCCGACGCGACTTTCGGCGAGGGCGACATTCTCACGGTCGGTTCGCTGCAGGTGCAGGTGCTGCACACGCCGGGACACAGCCCCGGTTGCGTGTGCCTGAGCGTGGGTGGCGACCTGTTCACCGGCGACACACTCTTCGCCAGCGGCATCGGTCGCAGCGATCTGCCCGGTGGGAATTGGGAGACGCTGCAGGCCTCGCTGAGGCGCCTGATGGCGGAGATCGACCCCGCCATGCGCGTACACCCCGGCCACGGGCCCTCGTCCACCATGGGCGAGGAGATTCGCGTGAACCCGTGGCTGGCCGAGTTGCGCTGAGCCCGAACCGGCCCCACCCGCCCCCGACCTTGCCCACCCATGAGGCTTCGTGTTAGAATTGCCCACGGATTGCACCCGAAGCTTGCTTTGCAGCCGAAATCACCGGAGGGTCCGCTGATGGCGCCGAAAAAGTCGACACTGGGCGAACGCCTGATGGAGAGCCTGAGATTCTGGGCTGTAGTGGCGATCATTTGTGGCGTCGTGGGCCTCGTCGCGTACACCGTCGGTAAGCGATACGTCGGCTCCCACCTGCACGAGATGGAGGTCAAGGAGGGCGCCCCGCAGATATCGCCGCTGGGCGGCAGCGATATGGTGCGTCCGGACGACAGTGATACGCCTCCGGAGAAACCTATCGTCGTGGTGACCGAGCGTGAGCCCACTCCGCGCGAGCGGCGCGAGGCCGAGCGTGAACTCAGCGATCCTCAGGACGGCGCGTCACTGCACGCTGATGAGGCCGCAGACGACGAACCGGACGCCGCCGACGACGATGCCGACAGCGCGGACGCCGATGACGACGCTGACGCTGACGCCGCCGCTGATCCCGATGAAGATGCAGACGCAGACGATGACGCTGATCCCGATGACGCGGTTGCGGATGCCAGCGACGATGGCAGCCACGTCGTCTCCGCCGGATCGTTCGCGAACGCGGAGAACGCGAAAGCCCAAGTCAGCAGACTGGCGGGCATGGGCTACCACCCCTACGTCACCCACGTTGAGAAGGATGGCGTGACCTTCAGTCGCGTCAACGTTGGCGAGTTCGACTCTCGCACCAAGGCCGACGATGTGGCCGACGAGTTGAAAGCCAAGGGCTTTGACGCGGCCGTCTGGACCCGTTGACCATGGCGGGTACCACGCGCGTGACGGTGATCGTGCTCGACAGCGTTGGTGTGGGGGGAGCGCCCGACGTCGCTGACTACGGCGACGCGGGCAGCGATACCCTCGGCAACCTTTCGCGGGCGATCGGCGGGCTGCGGCTGCCGGTCCTGCAGTCTCTTGGTCTGGGTAATCTGGCGCAGATCGAGGGAGTGCCCCCGGCCGCGAATCCGCGGGCCGCGTGGGGACGCATGACCGAGCGCTCTGCAGGCAAGGATACGACCGCCGGTCACTGGGAGATGATGGGTATCATCTCTCGAACGCCCTTCCCGGTCTACCCCGACGGCTTCCCCGGAAGTCTGATCGCCGAGCTTGCGCGCCGGTGCGGCCGCCCGATCATTGGCAACCGCCCCGCGTCAGGCACGGTCATTATCGAGGAGCTACTGGCTGAGCATCTGCACCGGGGCGCGCTGATCGTCTACACCTCCGCCGACAGTGTCCTGCAGATCGCGGCCCACGAAGACGTTGTGCCCGTGGCCGAGCTGTATCGCTGCTGCGAGATCGCGCGCGAGATGATGGTGGGCGAGCACGCCGTCTCGCGGGTAATCGCGCGACCCTTTGTGGGTGAGCCCGGTGACCTGCAGCGCACTGACCGCCGCCGCGACTTCTCGCTGCCGCCGCCGGAGCAGACGGTTCTGGATGCGCTGACCGAGGCAGGCGTGAACGCCTGCGGCATCGGCAAGATCGGCGACATCTTCGCCCATCGCGGCGTCTCGGAGGAAGTGCACACTGCCTCGAACGCCGATGGCTGCGAGCGCATCATTGAGCGGCTCGACACACAGTCTGAGGGCATGATCTTCGCGAACCTGAACGATTTCGACTCGAAGTGGGGGCACCGGAACAACGCGGAGGGTTACGCGGCGGCGCTGGTTGAGGTCGATGGTTATCTGCCCTCAATGCTCGATCGGCTGGACGAGCGCGACTTGCTCTTCATCACCGCGGACCACGGCTGCGACCCGACCACCGAGAGCACGGACCACTCGCGCGAGCAGGTGCCGTTGCTGGTGACGGGAGGCGGCGTGCACGCGGGCACCGAACTTGGAGTGCGCGACAGCTTCGCTGACCTGGGCGCGACGGTCAGTGAGGCGCTGGGCGTCGCGCCGCCTGCGGTCGGCATGAGTTTCCTGGGCGAGATGATCGCTCGTGATGGGCAATGAGCATGGACATCAGACGGCTGAGTGAACGCAAGCGTCACGGCCAGGAGTTGGCCGCTGACGAACTGCGCGAGGTGGTGGCAGCATACACCGCTGGCGATATAGGTGATGCGCCGATGGCCGCCTGGCTGATGGCCGTGTGCTGCGAGGGCATGACTGAGGCGGAGGCCTGGGCACTCACCGAGGCGATGACCGACTCGGGTGAGCGCCTGGACCTGTCCGGGCTGTCGCGTCCGACGGTGGACAAGCATTCAACGGGTGGCGTGGGGGACAAGGTCACGCTCGTGGCTGGCCCGATCGCAGCGGCGTGCGGCGCCTGCGTTGCGAAGATGTCCGGTCGCGGGCTGGGCCACACCGGGGGGACGATCGACAAGCTTGAGACCATCCCGGGGCTGAGCACGCAGGTCGCTCCTGACGATTTCATGGCCCAGGCGGAGCGCGTGGGGCTGGTCGTGGCAGCGCAGAGCATGGCCCTCGCGCCCGCCGATGGCAAGATGTATGCGCTGCGCGACGCCACCGGTACGGTGGACAGTCCCGCCCTGATTGCCTCGTCGATCATGAGCAAGAAGTTGGCCGCGGGCGCCGACGCAATTGTGCTCGACGTCACGGTGGGCAGCGGGGCCTTCATGCGCGAGCGGGTCGAGGCGTTGTCGCTGGCCGAGCTGATGGTGAGTATCGGCAGGCGCGCGGGACGCTGCGTCGGCGCGCTGCTGACCGACATGGATCAGCCCCTCGGCGAAGCGGTGGGCAATGCCATCGAGGTCGAGGAGGCCGTGAGGGCGCTGCGCGGACTCGGGCCGCGTGATGTTCACGAGGTGTCCGTGGCGGTCGCTGCCTGGATGCTGGTGGCTGCGCGGATAGCCGCCGACGAGGCGTCCGGCCGCGCTATGGCTGAGGAAGCTATCGCCTCGGGGGCCGCGCTGGACGCGTTGCGTGAGATGGTGCAGGCGCAGGGCGGCGACGTGGCGGCGCTGGACCGGCCCATGCTGGGGCACGAGTCCGCGGAACTGGGCCGCTGGGGCGCGAGCGAAGCCGGCTGGGTCACGTGTCTGGATGCGCGAGGCGTCGGCTACGCGGCGCTGGCCGCGGGCGCTGGCAGGCGGCGCAAAACCGACGAAGTGGATCCGGCCGCCGGTGTCCGCCTGCTGCGCAAGGTGGGCGACTGCGTGGAGCCAGGCGACATTCTCGCGGAGGTGACGGCGCGATCGCATGAGCGGTTGATCGCTGCCTTCGAGGAACTTGACCGAGCCTATCAGATCGGCAATGAACGGCCTGAGCTTGGGCCGCTTGTGCTGGACATCATCACACCTTCAGCGGAGGTCGCGCCATGACTGAAGATCCCCGCCTGTGGGTCGGACTGACCGTCGTCGTCGTGGGCGCCATGGCCTTCTTCACCGTTGCGTTGCTCATCAGCTCGCGTGGTGAGGAAGCTGGGCGAGTGAAACGCGCTCTCGCCATCATCTGGGCATGCGCCTTGGGAGCTCTCGGCGTTGCCTGGTGGCTGCGTTCGCAACTGGGAGGGCCGGTCGTGGACCTCGATCTGTCCGCCTCACCCAATGTGATGTCGCGTTCACTTGAGGATGGGCAAATGCCTGTCGTGCTGGCGGGCCTCGCGATCCTGGCGGGTCTATGTGTGACCGCGCTCATCACGCTTCGCAGGCTGATGGCCAGCATCCCTGCCGAAGAGATTGAGCCGGACGTGGAGGATGGCTCGTGACCATTGTTGCGATCGTCCTGTGGCTTGCGCTGGCCCTCGCGGGCATCTTCATATACTATGTCCGGTACGTGGAGCCGCGCAGCTTTGAGATCACGCACCTGGAGCTGCGCTTCGAGGACTTACCGGCGGGTCTGGACGGGTTGACGATCACGCATCTGTCGGACTTCCACTGCCAGCCCACCGCTGGCAGCCATTTCACCAGCGCCGAGGCCGTGCGGCTGGCGGGTGAAGCTGGCTCGGACCTGATTGTGGTGTCCGGCGATCTGCTCGACGGTTACGACCTGGTGGACATCAGCGGCCCGCAGCTTGAGGGCATGACCGCACCCCTGGGGGTGTGGGCGGTGCTCGGCAATCACGATCACTACTGTTTCTACGCGATGGGTTCGCGGATGCCGCCCGAGCCACCGGTGGCCGAAATCCAGCGTTCGCTTGCCGAGCATGGCGTCGAGGCGCTCAGCAACGAGTGCCGGACGCTCTCGATCGATGGTGCGACGCTGGCGCTGGTAGGCTGCGACGATGTGGCCTCGGGCAACGATGATCTGTCGGCGGCCATGGACGGCTGCGGGGCCGCTGACTTGACCGTGCTGCTGGCGCACAGCCCGGACGTTCTCGATGACCCGGACGCGGCGCGCGCCGACCTGATTCTGTGCGGGCATACACATGGCGGGCAATTGCGCCTGCCGGGCATTGGCTCACCGTGGGCGCCCGTGTGGCGCGATCGGCGTCGCTCGGCAGGACTGATGCGAGCCGGTGGTCCGCTGTGTTACGTGAACCGCGGGGTGGCCTCCGCCACTCAGGCGAGATTCATGTGCCGACCTGAAGTCGCTATCATTACGCTGCGGCGCGGGACAATGGAGGGCGTACGTGAAGTGCCCGTGCGTCGCCCCGCCGCCATGATCGACCCGGATGTTTGAGGAGGTAGTTTTGTGAGTGTAAATGTGATCGCCGGTCGGATAATGCAGTCGCTGGGCATGGGTGGCAAGCAGCCCGAGCTCACTCGCGATCAGGCCTTTGAGGCCCGACCGGTTCGCAATCCTGAACTGAAGTGGCGCGTCAATGACGAAGAGTGCGTTGAGGTAGTTATCCCGCGCCGCCAGGACCGCATTGGCCGCATCATGGGATTCGTCTTCGCAGTGCCTGAGAGCCGCCCCGTCATTCTCGACGACGTGGGTACCTTCGTGTGGGGGCTGTGTGACGGCGAGAACACGGTCGCGGACCTCGTCACTTCCTTGCGCGACGAGTACAAGCTTGGCGAGCGCGAAGTCGAGGTGTCCCTGACCGAATACCTGCGGCTGCTCGGCAAGCGAGGCATGATCGGCTTCGTCGTGCCCGAAGACGAGGACGCGGAGACCGACGCGGAGCCCAGCGGCGACGCAGACGCTGAGCCCGAGACCGAGGGCGACGCCGAGGCCTGAGGCCATTTGGGCCTGCGGCAAAGGGGTCAGGTCAGATGCCCAGAAACATCATGGTCGGTTACGATGGATCGCGCCTGTCGCAGGTGGCGGCCGAGCAGGCGCTGGCGCTGGCTGAAGCCGTCGGTGCCCGAGTGCGCGTGGTGCATGTGCAGCACGCCCCCGACACCGGCGACGAGTTCGCGGCCGGCGAGCGCGAGGTGGACGTGGTGCGCGCCGCCATGCCTCCCGCGGGCGCCGAGGACGATGCCGACGAACTCCCCGACGAGATCATGGACATGGAGGACCTGCGCCTCCAGTGCGAGCGGCGGCACATCGTGTGCGAAGAGGAGTTCCTGTATGGGCGCAGCCCCGGCCCGCGCCTGCTGCGGCACAGCTGGCTCACCGATCTGCTGGTGCTGGGACGGGGCAAGGAGCGAGGGCGTCGCTCGGCGGACGTGGGGCCAACCACCGAATTCCTGCTCTCCGAGTTGGTGTCGCCAACGCTCGTCTGTGCCCGGCAGTACATTGAGGTCCGCTCTGTGCTGGTGCCCTACAAAGTGTCCATCAGCGGCGGGCGTGCGCTCTCGTTTGCGGCACGCCTGTGCGAGGAGATCAACGCTTCGCTCAACGTGCTGGTGTGCGAACCGAACCGTCACGAGGCGGGTAAGGCGTTGGAGCAGGCCGAACGGGCGTTGCGAGCCTATAACGTCGAGGGTGAACACGCCATATCGCTGACGCCGCCGCTGGAAGCGCTGCGCACCGCGGCCCTTGCCCGCGACGTCTCCCTGATCATCGTCCCCGGCGCTCACAAGCGCAACTATCTGCTTCCCTGGTCACGCAACGAAGTGCTCTGGCGTGCGCTGGAGTTGCCCACCACAGCCGTGCTGGCCTATCCGTAGAGGGCAGGAGCCCTGGCCGCGTTCAGAAGAGCGTGGGGAATGTGGTCACGAGCACGATGGCGGCCATGATGCCCACCAGTATGCCCTTGAGGATGCTCCCCGACATTCGCCCCAGCAGCGCTCCCCAGCCTGTCCGCTTCGCGTCTTCCGGGGACTTGCCGCGCCGCAGTTCGGACCAGTAACCGCCGAGGAAGCCGCCCAGCATGCCCAGCCCTATAGGCGGTATCACGCTGACCAGCACTACTCCGACCGGCCCGCCCAGGATGCCGATCATCCCCAGCAGTGGCGCTACGCCTCCGCCGACCGCTACTCCGACGAAGCCGCCCACCATGGTCCAGACACCCGTTGAGGTGGTGGCGCCGGTGTTCTTGATACCGGCCAACGCCATCAGGCTCTCCATCAGTTCGGCGAGCAGGGCGATGGCAACGAGGATGATCAGCACCCACCACGGCGGACTCTGCCACTGGTGGGCGGCTGAGTAGATGGTGGCGTCGACGATCACGAGCACGCTGCCGGGCAGTCCGAAGAGAGTGCCCGCGACCGCGACAGGCAGGGCAAGCACGAAGAGCATCTTGCCCAGCACGATGCCGATGATTTTCAGTATGCCGAGGACCGTCGCCCACATGGGGCTTTGCTCCCCCCGCCCGGCTCCGGAACCCCTAGTAGACGCGCCGGGTGCTGTGGTACTTGGGCCCGTAATAGCTCGAGTGCAGTGAGTCGATCACCACGCCGCGACGGCTGTTGGCGGCGTGAATGAACTTGTCGTTGCCGATGTACAGCCCGACGTGCGAGGGGCCTGAGCGATAGGTGTTCTTGAAGACAACGATGTCGCCTACCTGCATCTGGTCACGTGGCACGTATGTGCCCTCGGAGGCCTGCGTCCGGCTGGACCGGGAGATGCGGACCCCGAGTTGTCGGTAGCAAAACGAGGTGAAGCCGGAGCAGTCGAAGGTTCGCGGGCCGGAGGTGCCGCGCACGTAGCGGCAGCCCATGTAGTCCATCGCCAGTTCCACGGCCTTGCCGCCCAGACTGGAGGGGGCCGGCACGTAGTCGCGGCTGCCCGGTGCGGCTCCGCTGCCCGCGTTCTCGTCGCCGCCATCGAGGCCCTGGCGCGCACGGCGTTCCTCGCGCGTGTCGACGAGCCAACTCGCCATCCAGCCCGTGGCGCCGTTGTCCAGCGCCACCTTGTACCAATCGCCCTCTTTGTCGAGGATAATGACCTGGGTGCCGAGCGTGGCCTCCGCCAGTTCCTTCTCGTCAGTGCCCGGGCCCGCGCGCAGGTTGACCTCCGGGCGGGCGACCCAGCCCGCTCGGACTGCTATCTTCGCGTCGCCCTGCTGGACCGTCACGTCCTCGCCGGGGCCCTTGAAATTCTGCCCTCGGCGGTCTTCACTTTGCACCAGTGGCCGCTGAGTTCCAGCACCTGGACCTTGGTGCCTTGGCTGAGGCGCGTCTTGACGTCATGGTCGGTGCCCGGACCATAGCGCACGTTGACCGAGTCCTCGCCGATCCAGCCACTGACGTCCTCCAGAGTCTTTCGCTCGCCACTTGGGGAGCCGGCTGGGGGCGTGCTCGGCCGAGAGGTGCTGCCGGAAGGGGTTGACGGGCTGGTCGTGCTCCCGGATGAACCCGAGACACCCTCTATCTTCACCAGGTCGGACCGGATCCAGCCGCTGGCGCCGCCGTGCACGGTTACCTTCGACCATCCGTTGCTGGTCTCCGTAACATAGAGGGTCTGACCCTCGACGACCTTCGCGACGATCCGGTTGTTGGTCCCGGCGCCTGAGCGCAGATGCACTGTCCCCTGCTGCCTGATGAGCCCGGGCGGGGACAGGAACCGCTCTCGAATTTGACCAGGTCGGCATGAATCCAGCCTTCCTCGCCACCATGAACGGTCACCTGGCACCAGTCGCCCCGGCGCTCGGTGACATAGAGCGTCTGCCCCTCAACGACTCTGGCTTTGATGCGGTAGCTGGTGCCTGGTCCGGAGCGTAGATGCACGCGGTCGCCGCCGACATAAGCCTTGGCGGTGCCTGTCGCGGCGCACGATTCAGATGCTGCGGTGCCCGTAGCAGTGCTGCCGGCAAGCTGTCGGCCGCGGTCTGCATTCATCTCCAGCATGTCCTGACGCACCCAGCCATAGCCGCCGGGAGTGCGACACTTGCGCCAGTCATTGCGGATCTCGACGACGTAGACTTTGGTGCCCTGTTCCAGCTGACCGCGCGGCTGGTAGCTGGTTCCGGGGCCTGAACGCACGTTCACCCCGTCCGCCTTGATCCACGCGGGCATGGCTTCAGTGTTGGTGGAGGAAGCGCCCTCGCCCGCTGTTTCGGCGAGTTTGCGACCTTTGTCTGCCGAGAACTGCAGCAGTGGCTCGCTGATCCAGCCCCACTTGCCGTTCGGGAGCTTGGCCCAGCACCAGTTGTTGGCGAAGGCAGTCACGTAGACCTTGGCGCCCTGGGTGAGTGAGCCGATGAGATTGCGGTCGGTGCCCGGGCCGGAGCGCACGTTGACCTTCTCGGGGATGACCCAGGCGGGGTAGACCTTGCCTGCAAGCGCCGGCGCCTGCCAGCTCGCGCCCAGCAGCAGGATGCCCCCGATCAGAAGCAGTTTTCGCATTGAGTGCCGCATAGTAGTGCCGTCTCTTCTCATCAGTGGGTGTGGCCTCCATGGGTCACGCTGCAATGTATGATTATAGCTGTCGCTCAGATGGACTGTCAATAAGACACGCAAACACCCCCGCCCCCGGTCAGGGAAGCTCTCTTGACCGAGGTCAGGCGGTGTGCTATACTCATCGACGCTTTCAAGACGTAACTTGTTCACATGAGGACAGTCCCTATGATCCCTGCTGATAGCATCCTCGACCTGTACTGTGTTGTGCGCGCCAGGCGGTAGCGCATAACTGGTCGTGTACCATCAGTAAGGCATCATCTGTGCCGCCCGACGTTGGAGGGGCGGCATTTTTCGTATCTGCGGTCTATCGCGCATGACAGGGAGTGCATCTGCAATGACCAAAATAGGCATATTTGGCGCAGCGGGCTATGGCGGCATCGAGCTGGTGCGCATGTTGCTCGCTCACCCGGAGGCGGAGATCACTTACATCGGCGGGAGCAGTACGGTCGGTAAGAATCTGGCTGATCTGTACCCCCACCTGACCGGCGCAATCGACATGACCATCCAGGAGAGCGATGTGGCCGTCGCCGCTGAGGCAGCCGATTTGCTCTTCTTCTGCCTGCCTCACGCGGTCGGCGCGGCCATGGTCGCCGAGGCCATCGAGGCCGGCCGGAAGGTCATCGATTTCTCCGCCGACTACCGCCTGAAAGACGTAGCGACCTACGAAGCATATTATGAGACCCATCCGGCTCCCGAGCTGATCGAGCAGGCAGTATACGGTCTGCCCGAACTACACCGCGAGGCGATCGTGCAGACGCAGCTATGCGCGGTGCCGGGCTGCTATCCGACGGGGGCGACACTCGCTCTGGCACCCGTATGCGCCAAGGGTCTGATCGACCCGAATCGCATCATTTTCGACAGTAAGTCCGGCACATCGGGGGCAGGCAAGAAGCTCAGCGAGACGGTGCACCACGCCGAGGTCAATGAGTCGCTGTCGGCCTACAAAGTCGCCGCACACCGCCACGAGCCGGAGATGGTTCAGGAGCTGTCGTTCTTTGGCGAGAACGTGTGCGTGACTTTCACGCCCCACCTGATGCCCATAACGCGTGGCATCCTGACCACCGCTTACGCTGAATTGTCCAAGGACATGAGCGTGCCCGAGTTGGTTGAGCTCTATCGCGACTTCTACGATGGCGAGCGCTTCGTGCAGGTGCTTGACCCAGGCAAGCTGCCGGGCGTCAAGCACGTGACCGGCTCGAACAATTGCCACATTGGGCTTGCGGTGGACGAGGACGCGGGCCGCCTGGTCGCTGTTTCGGCGATCGATAACTTGGTCAAGGGACTGGCCGGGGCCGCCGTGCAGTGCATGAACCTGATGTGTGGCTACCCCGAGGAAACCGGCGTCGCGCAGTACCCGATCTGGCCCTGACGCGCATCGAGGAGACGGACAATATGGATGACAAGAGCTTCAGTGTTGTTGACGACGGTCTTCTGATCGCGAAGGGCTTCGTGGCAGCGGCCATGTCGGCGGGCATCAAGGACGAAACGCTGGACATGATGCTGCTGCACTCGCTGCGCCCGGCCGCGGCCGCGGCCACCATCACGTCGAATCAGATGCGGGCGGCGCCCACCTACGTAACTGAGGCCCGAGTTGCAGACGGCTCGGCGCGCACGGTCATCGCCAACTCCGGCAACGCCAACGCCGCCACCGGCTCGCAGGGCATGGCGGACGCCGAGAGAATGGCCGACCTCGCCGCCGAAGTGACTGGCGTGGACAAGTCCGAAGCGCTCGTCTGCTCCACCGGACGCATCGGCATGCCGATGCCGATGGACAAGATTGAGCCGGCCATTGTGCAACTGGCCGATGAACTCAGCCGTGACAGCGCACACGAGGCCGCGCGCGCGATCATGACCACCGACTCAGTGCCCAAAGAAGTGTCGGTGACTTTCGAGGCCGGCGGCGCGACGGTTGGGCTGGGCGGCATCTGCAAAGGCGCGGGTATGATCTGCCCGAACATGGCGACCATGCTGTGCTTCATCGCTACTGACCTCGCCATCGAGCCCGGTCTGCTGGACGAGGCGTTGCAGGCGACGGTCGCCCGCTCCTTTAACTGCATCTCGGTGGATGGCGACATGAGCACCAACGATACGGTGATCGTCCTCGCCAACGGCGCAGCGGGTAACGAGATGATCGCCTCCGCTGCCGATCCGGGTTACGCGGAGTTCGTCGAGGCACTCGGCTACTGCACCGAGCAGTTGGCCAGAAAGATCGCGGCCGATGGCGAAGGCGCGAGCAAGTTCGTGACGGTGAAAGTCACGGGAGCGGCCAGCTACGATGACGCGTACGCAGTGGCTCGGCACGTCACGCGCTACAACCTGCTCAAGACCTGTATCTGGGGCGAGGACTTCAACTGGGGGCGCATCGCCGCAGCGGTGGGGGCGGCCGGTGTTGAGTTGGACCCGGCCCGTGTGGAGATACGGCTGGTCGGCATCACCGCCTTGGACGGTGGCGAGCCGGTTCCGTATAACCTCGATGACGCCGCCGACGCGGTCAAGGAACAGGAGATACTCATTGAGGTGGATCTAGGCGCGGGGCTCGAGCACGCGACCTGTTGGACGTGCGATCTGACGCCCGAGTACGTGGAGTTCAACGCCACCTGAACACACCGCGCATGCAGACGACAGAGGTGACTAGAATGACCGATATAGTCGAACGTGCCGAGGTGCTCATAGAGGCGCTGCCCTACATCCGACGCTTCCGCGGCGCCAAGATCGTCGTCAAGTATGGCGGCGCGGCGATGACCGACGATGCGCTCAAGCGCAGTGTGTGCACTGACATCGCGCTGCTGCATTACGTCGGCATGAAGCCCGTAGTGGTGCACGGCGGCGGGCCGATGATCAGTGACATGATGACGAAGCTGGGCCTCGAGCCCAAGTTCGTCAACGGCCAGCGGGTGACCGATGAGGCCACCATGTCGATCGCTGAGATGGTGCTGGTGGGTGGCGTGGCCCAGGATCTGGCCGCGAACATCCAGCGGGCCGGCGTGCCGGCGGTGGCGCTTTCGGGGCGGGATGGCTGCACGCTTGGCGCATGCAAGCTGCAGAGTCCGGATGGCGCCGATCTGGGTCAGGTGGGGGAGATATCGGCTATCAATCCCTCGCTCATCAACGACCTGACGGACGCGGGCCACGTCGTCGTGCTCTCGCCCATTGGCGGCGGCGACGATGGCGGGCCGCTGAACATCAACGCAGACCATGTGGCTGGCAAACTGGCGGCAGGCCTCGGAGCACGCAAGCTTGTCGTGCTGAGCGACGTCCCCGGTCTGCTCGCCGACCCGGAGGATCCAGCATCGTTGGTTAGCGAACTGACGCTGGCCGAGGCCCGTGACATGATGGGAACCGACGTCGTGACCCGGGGCATGATCCCCAAGCTGCAGAGTTGCATTACCGCGCTGGAGGGCGGCGTCGAGCGCGCCCACATGATCGACGGTTCGCAGCCGCACTCGATCCTGACTGAATTGTTCTCAGAGGGCGGCATCGGCACAATGCTCTACGCTGAGCCCGCCGGTCACTAATGACAATACCCCGAGGGGGAGCGAGATGACCAACAAAGAGATCGCGGAACTCGCGAAGACATACCTCATGCCCAACTACGCCCCGCCACCACTGGCTTTCGTCGAGGGCAATGGGTGCATGTTGACGGACGCCGACGGTAACGAATACCTGGACTTCGTCGCCGGCATCGCCACCTGCGGCGTGGGGCACGGGAATGCTCGCCTGGCGGACGCAATCTGCGAGCAGGCGCACCGCATAATCCACACCTCGAACCTGTACCAGATCGAGCCCCAGGCGCGGCTTGCTGAGAAGCTGTGTGGCCTGTCGTTCGCAGAGCGCGCGTTCTTCTGCAATTCCGGGGCAGAGGCGAATGAGGCGGCGATCAAGCTCACCCGCAAGTGGGCTGGCGGGCGCCTCGCTGATGGGCAGCGCACTATCGTGACCGCCCTGAAATCATTCCACGGTCGCACTATGACGACGGTCACCGCGACCGGGCAGGAGAAGTATCAGAAAGCCTTCCTGCCGCTGCCCGAGGGCTTCCGCTACGTGCCGTTCGACGATATCGAGGCCATGCGCTCCGCGGTCGATGATAGCGTCTGCGCCATCATGCTCGAACCGATCCAGGGCGAGGGCGGCATTAATGTGCCCGACCCCGACTACCTGCCATCGGTGCGGGAGTTGTGTGATGAGCGCGGCATCCTCCTGATCTTCGATGAAGTGCAGACTGGGATGGCTCGCACGGGCAAGTGGTTTGACTACGAGCACGAGGGCATCGAGCCTGACATCATGACGCTGGCCAAGTCGCTGGCCGGGGGCTTCCCAATGGGGGCCTGTCTGGCCAAGGGCGAGGCCGCGGTAGCGTTTGAGCCCGGTGACCACGCGTCAACCTTTGGCGGCAACCACCTCGCATCGGCGGCCGCTCTGGCGACCATCGGGATCATCGAGGACGATGGTCTGGTGGAGAATGCCCGCGAGATGGGCGCGCTGCTGGTGGAGCGCTTCACCACGATGGCGGAGAGCAACTCGCGCGTGGACCACATTCGCGGCCGGGGTCTGCTGCTTGGCCTGCAACTTGCCGACGACGGTGCGCGCGACCTGCAGGCAGCCTGCTTCGACAATGGTCTGATAGTCAACGCGATCGGCGACAGCATACTTCGCTTGGCGCCGCCTCTGTGCGTGAGCGCGGAGGAGTGCGAGCGCGCAGTGGCGACGATTGGTGAAGGCCTGTCGTAGGCCGCTGAACTTGGGCGCGCGATCTGGGTACAATGAAGAGGCCCCACCAAATGGTGGGGCCTCTTTCGTTTGTTGCAGTAGGGGTCAGTCTCAGAAGTCGGTCGAGGCGTTGACACCCCAGGCGAAGTCATCGTCAAGCAGACCGATTTCGGTCGCCAGCCACTCGGCCCACCAGTAGGAGGCCGAGGCATTGATGTTCTCGCCGTCGTGCTCGACCATGATCCGCATGAAGTCAAACGGAGTGAAGTCGATGCCGCCGAAGATGCCGTCGAGCGGTGCGCCCGGGATCTCGACGTCGCCATAGCCGACTGTGGCGCGCAGCAGCGCCGTGCGGTCCTCGCGCAGCACCAGGTCCTTGGTGACTGTGACGAAGAGCACGCGGTTGAGCTGGTCGCCAATGTCATGCGAGCCGAATGCCACGTCGGGCAGGTCGGGGTTGTCGAGCAGTTCGGCCAGGTTCAGATTGTACTTGGCCTGGAAGAGTGTCTCGTCCGCGTCCACGAGCTGCGTCACGCCGGCCTCGAGGCCATCAGTGATGCCTACGTTGGCGCCCCAGACGTCCATCCAGTCCTCGCCACCGGGATCGTCCACGTTGACGCTGTGGAAGTGCCCCTGCAGCGACTGCGGGACTACGGTCTGGGCTGTTGGGACGACGATCATCCCGGTCGAGCCATACCAGCTGGACTTGGCTGCGTCACGGACGTCGTCCGCGCCCCACATATCGTCTGTGTCCCAGCCTTGTGCGCCAGCGAACGACGCGGATACAACCAGTGCCGCCACAATTGCTGCCATGAGCCATGCGGTTCGCACGCTCAACACCTCCGGTCAGTGATCGGTACGCCTGCAGACTGCCAATTTGCGGTCAGTATACACGCGGCAGCGGGGCGCGTCAAGCTAAGGTGAAAGCCAATGCGACGCCTGCGGCGGGCTCGCCCGGTCGACCCGTGGGGCAAGCCTGCGGCCCTCGTCTTGCGCGCGCGACCCGGAGGGTGCTATAATCCACGTTCGTTACGCAGACACCGAAAGTCAGGGAGTGGCTCAGTTGGCAGGACACTCCAAATGGGCAAACCGGGTGCACCGCAAGACCCGGCAGGATGTTAAGCGGTCCAAGCAATTCTCAAAACTCTCGCGCGCCATCACGGTCGCGACGCGTGCCGGCGGGGGCGATCCTGACTGGAACCCCCGGCTGCGAACCGTCATCGACAAGGCCAAGAGCTCGGAGATGCCGGCTGATAACATCGAGTACGCGATCAAGCGCGGCTTGGGTGAGGTCGACGGCATCGACTTCGAGGAGGTCACCTACGAGGGGTATGCGCCCGGCGGGGTGGCCCTGCTCATCGCGTGCCTGAGCGACAACAGCCAGCGCACCGTCGCCGAACTGCGCAATGTGCTCAAGAAGGCAGATGGCACGCTCTCAGGCGCAGGCTCGGTCATGTGGATGTTCGAGCAGAAGGGCGTCATAACCGTCCCGCGGGCCGAGGTAGACGAGGACAGCCTCTTCCTGGTCGCGGCCGAGGCCGGCGCTGAGGATGTCTTGTCCGAAGACGAGGAACTCTTCGAGGTGCGCACGGCGATGGCGGATTTCCATGTCGTCTCGCAGGCTCTTCGCGAGGCAGAAATCGCGATCGAGCGCGACGAACTGGCCATGATCCCCGCCAGCACGGTCGCCGTCCCCGACGGCGAGGCTGGCAAGCTGCTTGGGCTGCTCGACACGCTTGAGGAACACGACGACGTGCAGCAGGTGTTCGGCAACTTCGAGATCTCCGACGAGGCCCTCGAGGCCCACTACCAGGAGTAGGTGAGGCCAATGTCGGGCATACGCGAGTGGAACCTGGTCGAGACCAACCTTGGGCGTGCGCAGGACGTGGACTACCGCGTGGCGGTGTTGCCCGTGGGGGCCACAGAGGCGCACAACCTGCATCTGCCCTACGGGACTGACACCTTCCAGGTGCAGGCGATCGCGGAGCAGGCGTGCGAGCGGGCGTGGGACAATGGCGCCAAGGTTATGTTGCTGCCCGCCATGCCCGTCTCTATCAACGAGAACACACTCGGCTTCCCGTGGACGCTGAGCCTGCGCCCCAGCACTATCTTCAGCGTAGTCGGTGACATCGTCTCCGCGCTTTCGGAGCATGGAATCAAGCAGATGGTGCTGCTCAACGGTCACGGTGGCAACGAGTTCCAGCCACACCTTCGTGAACTGTGCCGGCAGACGGACGTGCAGATTCTGCTGGTGAACTGGTGGCTGACTGCGGCCGAGGCGCACGCGGAGATATTCGAGCTCCCCGGCGAGCATGGTGACGAGATGGAGACGTCGCTGATGCTGGACCTGCGGCCCGAACTAGTGGAGTTCGAGCGCGCCGACGAGGGCGCTTTGCGCGAACCGATCTTCTCCGCCATGCGTGAGGGATGGGCCTGGATGGCTCGACCGTGGCACCGGTTGACCCACAATTCCGGAGTGGGCAATCCCGAGCGCGCCAATGCGGAGAAGGGTCGCCAGTTCATCGAGACAGTGGTCGAGAAGATATCGGGTCTGCTCGTCGAGATGTCCGAGGCGACCGTTGACGACATGTACCCCTACACCGAGTAACAGCCCACGGATCGCCGATCGCGGGACGGCGCTCCGCCGAGTTCGGAGTTGACCGCCAGATGCCTGACCTCACATGCAACTTCGCCGGAGTGCCGCTGAAGAACCCCATCGTTGCCGCTCCGGCTGCAATCACCGAGAACGCCGATCGCCTCAAGCGCTGTGAAGATGCCGGTTGCGCGGCGGGTGTCATCAAGAGCTACTTCGAGTATGAGCCCGCTCGCCATTCGCCGACCCCGCGCTTCCGCGTACTGCGCGATAATCTGGGCAGCCACAGGAACATGGCTCTCTACTCGTACGAGCAGGCCAACGTGGCTGGCCTCGAGGAGTTCTGCGAGGAGATAGCCCGCGCCAAAGAGGCCTGCGAGATGAAAGTCTTCGCAAGCCTTAACTGCAACACCGACGAGCGTTGGGCCGAGGGCGCGGCGATGGTCGAGCAGGCCGGTGCCGACCTGATCGAACTGAACGTCTCCTGTCCGCATGGCACCCACCAGATGGCTCACCTGCCGATGGGCGAAATCATGGCGCACGCGGTGGACGTCGCCAAGTCTGCCTGCAGCCTGCCGATCGTCCCGAAGGTCAGCCCCCAACTCGACAACCCCATGGAGACGGTCGTCTATCTCGAAGGCGGCAGCGCCGACGGCGTGATCATGTTCAACCGTTTCACCGGTCTCGACATCGACTTGGACACCGAAGCGCCCATCATGCACGGCGGATACGCTGGCCACGGCGGCCCCTGGGCGATCCACTACACCATGCGCTGGATCTCGGAGACCTCGAAAGCCAGCAAGCTGCCGATCGCGGCGAGTGGGGGAGTGGCGTCAGGCGAGGACGTCGCCAAGCTACTGCTGGTCGGGGCGACGGTAACGCAGACCTGCACTGCCATCGTCATGGAAGGGTACGAGGTCGTGGGCCGGCTCATCGCGGGCCTGGAAGCGTTCATGGACGAGAAGGGCTACGCCACCATCGACGAGTTCCGGGGCAAGGCTGCCGGCCTGATACTCGGCAACGACGATGTGGACCGCGTCGGCCGTCTCTACGCTTCCGTGGACGAGGCCGAGTGCATCAACTGCGGCCTGTGCGAGCGCGTGTGCATCTACGATGCGCCGAGCGAGGTCGACGGGCACCGCGAGATCGACGCTGCGGCCTGTGACGGTTGCGGCCTGTGCGCAGAACTGTGCCCGAAGTCCTGCATCGGCATGCTCGAGCGCGACGTCCCGCGCACCTTCGAGCTCGGTGTGAAGTAAGCGCAGCACCCCAAACGCAGACAGCAAAAGGGCACGGCCATCAGGCCGTGCCCTTTTCCTTGCTCCAGGCGACCAACATCTATGACGTGTCTCAGACGATTGCCTGATCTGTGTCAGTGTCGAAAAGGTGGGCCTTCTCCATGTTGAAGATGACTTCCATGGGCTGGCCCTCGGCGGCAGGGGTGTCGCCGCTGAAACTGCCGATGACGCTCTCCTCGCCCGCGCGCAGGTAGATCACCGACTCCGCGCCCATCGGCTCGACGACTTCGACTTGCATGGTAGCGGTATTGTTCTCGGCAGCTGCCACGGGTGTCGGTAGTCGGCTGTCGAAGATGTCCGTCGGCCGTATGCCGAAGATCACCTGGTCGCCAGCGTGTTCCTGGACCGTGTCCAGTGACGCCGTCTCCGACGGAAGCGTGACCCGGAAGTCGGCCGCTTCGATCACGAGATCGCCGTTTGCGCGCACCAGCATGGCGTCGAGGAAGTTCATCGGCGGGCTGCCGATGAAGCCTGCCACGAAGCGGTTGGCCGGACGTTCGAAGAGTTGCTGAGGGGTGGCGCACTGCTGGATCAGTCCGTCGCGCATGACGGCGATCCGGTCGCCCATCGTCATGGCTTCGACCTGATCGTGTGTCACGTAGATCGTCGTCACGCCCAGAGTCCGATGCAGCTTGATGAGTTCGGCGCGCGTCTGGATGCGTAGCTTGGCGTCGAGGTTGGAGAGAGGCTCATCCATCAGGAAGCATGACGGCTGGCGGACGATCGCCCGGCCCAGCGCTACTCGCTGGCGCTGCCCGCCGGAAAGTTGACCAGGCTTGCGGGCCAGCAGTTCCCCGATTCCCAACATCTCCGCGGCGCCCTGCACGAGCTTCTCGATCTCGTCGCGCGGGATCTTGCGCAGCTTCAGCGCGAAAGACATGTTGTCGAAGACCGTCATGTGTGGGTAGAGCGCGTAGTTCTGGAAGACCATCGCGATGTCGCGGTCCTTGGGGGACACGTCGTTGACGCAGCGGTCGCCAATCCAGATCTCGCCGCTGGTGGCCTCTTCCAGCCCAGCCACCATGCGCAGGCAGGTGGTCTTGCCGCAACCGGATGGGCCGACCAGTACCAGGAACTCGCCGTCGCGGACCTCGAGGTCCACCGAGTCCACGGCGGTCACGCTGCCAAAGCTCTTGCTCAGGTTCACCAGGCGTACAGACGCCATGCGTTGGACACTTCCATAAACTGCCGCGCCAACAGGCGCGACGGGATAACCACGACATGCGTTGCCTTTGAGAGGGGTCGGGCTGCGAAGGAATGCTGCTGACTGCGTCCTGCCAGCTCCCCCCATCGGTACATCTGGCAGTGGCCGAAAGTATGACACAGCGGCCGCGCCGTTGTCAAGCGCCTGGAGCATTGTGCAGGAGGCAAATCGACACAGGGGTCTCTGAGGCCGTTATAGCGCGTTTGCCCTCTAAGCGAGTCTGTCATCTCAGGGCTCGGCGACGACCACCGAGACCGTTCGCTCGACCACCGGGTTGTTGTCGCGATCCATGCCGACTGCACGGATTACGTGCTGGCCCGGGGGCCAGCGGCCCGCGTTCCAGCGACACTGATAGGGCATCATGTTGGTGACTGCCTGGAAGCGCTCGTCGACGTAGAACGTCATCATCTCAACGCCCAGGTCCTCGCCCGGTTCGGCCACAATGTCGACCACCCCCTGCACGCGATACGGCGGGGCTCCGGATATGGCGATGTCCATGCTGCCGGGGTCAACCGGGCCCAACTGTGCCAGTGCCAGCGGGTGTTCAGTGATGGGCGGTGGACCGTCGTCCTGCGCCTCGGTATCGTCCTCTGGCGGCAGGTCAAGCGGGCTGGTGATATCTGGCACAGGCGTCGGCACCACGGGCACCGGCACCGTGGCGGGCGGGAGCACTGCGATCATCTGCTCGGGGCTGCCCTCTATCTCCGTGAGGAACCATGGCGATGCGATGAGCTGGCGATAGCGCGCCAGGATGGGTTCAGAGTTGGTGACCGAGTAGTCGTTGTGAGCCAGACCGTTGGTTGCCGTGTCAACCGAGAACCAGTTGATCATCTTCACGCGCGGGAAGTCGCGCTCGAGCGCCTCGTAGAGCTTGGTCATCTGCGCGAGCCCGAACTCCGTCACGTCCTGCCCACAGCCTGCGCAAAAGTGCGTGGCGGCGTACTCGCAGATGGCGATCGGCTTGCGATCGGCGTACAGGTCATACACGTAGCGCACCATATCGCGGGGGTCATCGAGGGCTGGCTTGCCCACCTCGCCATCGTAGTGGTGCACGCTGTAGAGGTTCACGCCCACCCAGTCCACCCAGTCATCACCCGGGTAGTAGGAGGCGATGGTCGACTGCGGTGTCGCGAACGGGCACCAGACCATGACTACGTTCGGCGCGATCTCCCGCATCACCCGCGTGACCATTCGCCACTTGCGGATATACTCGTCCGGGTCACCCGAGTAGGCCTGCCACGTGCCGTTCATCTCGGACGCGTAGCGCAGGAAGATTGGGCCGCCCACCCGCGCCGCCGCCTCCGCCCAACCACGCAGGTAGTCGTCATCCTGCACTTCGCCGAGACCCCGGTTGGGCTCCCAAGCGATGTGGGGCATGGCGCCGCGTCCGTGAAGCTGCTTGACCCAGCGGAAGGGGAAGGGCGCGCCCCAGCCCACGTAGCGGAAGTACGTCGCGTGCTGCTTGCCCGTCAGCGCCTCGAAGGCGCCCATGTCGTCGTTGACCACGCGGTCAAGACGAATGTACGCGCCGAGGTAGCAGCCGGCTTCGGGCACATACTGCGCCCGGGCTGCGATCGCCGACATGAGAAGAGCCGCCAGGCACATGAGGCTCAGCGGTCTGCTGATTTTGGCTGTCAGTGTGGTGAGGGTCACATCAACTCCCGGCAACTTGAGCCGCCGGGAGACATGGTAATGCGGGCGCTGATGGCTGTCAACTGTGTTCAGTTCGGCTCGGCCCCATGCCAGTCACACAGCTTCTCCCCGACGGACCAGTACTCGCCGAAGAACGACCAGACCGGGTCCGTGCGATCGTACGCGATACCGTCCCCATCGAGTATCGATTCATCAACGTGCGCCGCCACCGCCTCGCCCATGACCCAGTCGTGGCTGCCGAGGTGTGCGATCTCGACGATCTTGCACTCGAGGCTGACCGGGCATTGCTCGATGAGCGGCGAGGTAATCTTCGCCGCGGGCGTCGCCGTCCACTCCAGGTCAGCGAACTTGTCGGTCCGTCTGCCGGACACACCGCCACAGTAGTCGGCCCCAAAGAGCTGGTCGGTGTGAGGGATGTTGACACCGAAATCGCCAGTGGCCTTCATCAACTCGTACGAGTACTGCCGGATGCCCATCGCCACACCGATGATGAGCGGGTGGGCCGAGCATACGCTCGACGCTCCGATGGTGATGATGTTCGGCACCCCTTCTTCGCTGACACAGCTCACCAGCACCAGCGGCCACGGATAGAAGTGTCCGTTGTTGGGGCGGTCGATCAGTACTTTTGCCATGACGGTTCCTCCCTGCACATCCGGGCGATCCGCTACCGGAAATGACAGTCGCCGTCGCGTCCTGACGATCAGACGCGGCGGCGACCGGAGTTTGCCTCATCGTTTCGTCAGGAGCCCATCCACACTTCGTACTTCTGGAAGTGCGGGTTCAGCAGCACGCCCTGGCTCTGGGAGCGCGTGACCGTGATGTCTTCCGTCATCTCCAACGCCCGTTCATCGCTGTCTGCCGTCAGGCGCATCGTCCACAGCACGCCGTTGCGCACGGCTGTGACTGCGTCACCATAGGCAGCCATGCCCCGCAGTGAACTGAGGATACCTGCGGGCGAGGCATCGGCCGGGTCGGTGACCAGCACGTTGACCGTCTTGTTGCCGTTGCCCTCGACCGGCTTGCCGCGGTCATCGAGCAGACGCACGTGGAAGGCGTGCTTGTTGGGGTTCACGAAAAGGTTCGTATGCTCGGCCATGTCTCGCACGAGGCCCAGTGCTTCGTCAGCGCCGGCGGTCTCCAGTTCGAGACAGTAGTAGTCTGCGCGGTGCAGTTCGGCGAGTGTCTCGGCATATCCCAGGCGCCGGCGGATGGCGTTGGCAGCCGTGAGTGCGGTGACGTCAGGGATTTTGAGTGTAACCATCAGTTCGACTGAGACCATTGAAGATACCTCCCGATATTAGTGACGGAAGACCATTCGCCACGCCTCCCCAATCGCCCTCCCCCGGTCCGCAACCATGTTGGGCCGCGCGCATCGACACCGCCTGGAGCTCTCCCGGCGAAGGTCCACACCCCTGCAATCGCGAAACAGGCCTCGTCGCATCAGACCATCTTGAGCGGACATCATCGGCGGCCCGAGCGGGTCGCCGTGTCGGATGCAGTACGGGAGGATGACATGAACGGAGCGGACGTTCTCATCAAAGGTCTACAGGACCGCGGCGTCGAGTTCATAGCGATGCTCTGCGGCAACGGGACCGAAGCGATCATCACCTCGGCCCACGACGCCGGCCTGCGCATGATCGACACGCGCAACGAGCAGGCAGCCAGCTACCTCGCGGAGGCGCACGCGAAACTCACCCGTAAGATCGGCGTTTGCGTAGTCTCCAGCGCGATTGCCCACGTCAACGCCACCGCCGGACTGATGAACGCGTGGTTCGACGGCGCGCCCTTCCTGCTCATCACCGGCCACAGCCCCTCCGATCAGATGCGTCGTGGCGGCTTCCAGGATTGCGACCACATAGCACTCGCCGAGCCGCTGTGCAAGTACACCGAGCTGGTCACCGACACCGCGCGCATCCCGCAGGCGCTGCATGAGGCCGTCGCAGCCGCCACCTCCGGGCGCCCGGGGCCCGTGCACCTGACGATCCCCAAAGATGCGCTGGAGGGCGAGTTCGACGGCGACGCGCCTGCGCCAGTGCTGGGCACGCGAGGCGCTGCTATCAACATCGCCGCAGCACCCTCAGCGTCAGTGGTCGAAGCTGCGGAACTCATCGCGTTGGCCGAGAAGCCGCTGATCGTCGCGGGCGGCGGAGTCTTCTACGCCGATGGCGGCGACCAGCTTCTGGCCTTCGCTCGCCAGGCCGCCGCGCCTATCGTCACGCCCATATGGGACCGTGGGGCAGTCAACGAGCCGACCGACTTGTTCATGGGCGTCGTTGGCGCCGCCAGCGGTGAGCCCGACCTGCAGCCCAACGCCGACCTGATGATTATCGCGGGTGCCGCTATCGACTATCGCACCCGTTACCTGGACCGCCCGCCGCTGCGCGAGGACCTCAAGGTCATCCGCATCGACGTCGATCCCGGCCAGCTTCACCAGGCCGTCGAACCTGACGTCGCCTTGCTGGGCGACCCGGGCACGGTCTTTGGCCAACTCGCTGGCGGCTACCACGGCGGCGCGCATGAGGCGTGGCTGGCTGAGGCAAAGCAGCTTCACGCTGACTTCTACGCTGCCTGGAACACGCGCCCGCAGACCGAAGACGGCGCGATGGTCGGCTATGATATCGTCAGTGCGCTACGCGAGTGCCTCACCGAGGACACGATCTTCGCCATTGACGGCGGCAATATCGGCCAGTGGGCGCATATGACTTTGCTGCGCAACTCATACCCCGAAGCGCTGCTGACCTGCGGGGCCAGTGGTGTGATCGGCTACGGCGTGCCCGGCGCCATGGCCGCCAAGCTGGCGCATCCCGAGCGTCGCGTGCTGCTGCTCACCGGCGACGGCTCTCTCGGCTTCTGCATCCCCGAGTTCCAGTCGGCGGTCAGGCATGACCTGCCGTTTGTGGCGGTGCTCGCCAACGATGAGGCATGGGGGATTGTGGTCACTGGGCAGCGACAGGCCGGCAAGCCGTGCGCCGCGAGTCAGCTCGGGCATTGCGGCTGGGTGCGCGTGGCCGAGGGGCTGGGCGGACGCGGTGTGCGCGTGGAAAGTGCCGACCAGATCGCGGCGGCTGTCGAAGAAGGCTTCGCGTCCGGGCTGCCGACGCTGGTCGAGGTGCCGCTCGACGTCATGGGCGCGAGCGAATGCGCGATTGACTGACTGACACGGAGGACTGACATGCGACAGAACATGCTGGGAGCGTACGGTCCGTGGCTCGCCGATACCGTTCTCGGCGGCGAGCCACCGGCGTTGTCGCTGCGCCGCAACGGGTGTGACGACCTCGAGCAGTGGCGTGCTGAGGCCAAGTCGCGCACGCTCGAATGTCTCGCTCCGGTCGACCTCGGTGGCCTGCCCGAGGTGACGGTCGAGGAGGAGCGCACGTGGGATGGCCTGCACATCGAGCACCTGTCCTGGCAACTCCCGGTCGGCCCGCGGACCGAGGCCGTGTTCATGAAGCCGGAGGGCGCTCAGGGGCAGCTGCCGGGCGTTCTGGGGCTGCATGACCATGGCGGCAACAAGTTCCTGGGCTGGCGCAAGATCTGCCGCATCGACGATGAGCCGTGGGAAATCCAGAGCATGCATCAGGACCCCTACTACGGGGAAGTGGGCTGGGCCACTGAACTGGCCCGGCGAGGATACGCGGTGCTGGTGCATGACACTTTCCTGTTCGGCAGCCGCCGCGTGCTGGCCGCCGACGTGCCCGAGAACATCCGTCACGGCGCGTATGACCCTCAGCCCGATGACCTGGCTGGGGTCGATGTCTACAACAAGTTCGCCAGTCAGCACGAGCACGTCGTGGCCAAGGGCCTGCTCAGCGCCGGCACCACTTGGCCGGGTGTCTTTGTGGTCGAGGACCAACGCGCGCTCGACGTTCTCGGCGCGCGGCCGGAGGTAGATGAGGGCCGGCTGGGATGCGGCGGGCTATCCGGAGGCGGCCTGCGCACGGTCTATCTGGGTGGCTTGGACGAGCGCATTCGGTGTGCCATTGCGGTGGGTTTCATGACCACTTGGCGCGACTTCGTGCTCGACCGCTCCTTCACCCACACCTGGATGACCTACGCGCCATTGCTGGCGCAGTATCTGGACTTCCCGGAAATCCTCGCGCTGCGCGTCCCTGCCGCGACCATGGTGCAATCCACTGAGCAGGACGCGCTCTATACGCTTCCTGAGATGCAGCGCGCCGCGGACATGATCGCCGAGGTCTTCGAGGTAGCCGGCGGGTCCGAGATGTTCCGGGCCCAGTTCTACCCCGGCCCGCACAAGTTCGACCTGCCCATGCAGGCGGACGCCTTCGAGTGGTTCGACGCCCATCTGGGCGGTTAGGCGCTTGCCGATCGGAACCAACCCGTGACGCGCAGCCGTTGAACAAACAGGAGGTCCAGGAAAATGGGACTGAACGTCGGGATCATAGGGCTCAAGGGTCACCAGGGAACCATCACGGGCGGGATCAAGCTCATCGACGGCGCGCGCATGGCGGCTGTCTGCGATGACGATGACAGCAAGCTCGCGGGCGTGTCGGGATACCCGGGCGCTGACGACAAGACGCGGACCTTCACCGACCCGATCCGGATGCTCGACGAGGTCGAGCTGGATATCGTGGGTGTCTGCGGAATGGACTCCGAGCGTGCGCCGGTGATCGTCGAGGCCGCGAAGCGTGGCATTCACATCCTCGCCGAGAAGCCGCTGGCGCTGACGCTCGATGAACTCGAACAGGTCAAGCAGGCGGTGGCCGACGCGGGTGTGCATCTGTCGATGCTGCTGACGATGCGCTTTGACCCGGCCTACCTGACCATGCATCGCATGATCGCTGACGGGGCCATCGGTGAGGTCTGCCTGGCCACCATGCAAAAATCCTACCGACTCGGCGACCGCCCGCAGTGGCAGCGCGACAAAGCCACCTTCTCGGGGATCATCCCCTTCATCTATCCGCGATCTGGAGGACAATGCCAGCGTCATCGTCAAGCTCGACAACGGTGGCTCGGCTTCCGCGCGCATGGATTACTGCCGCCCAGCCGCCTCGCCCACGCATGGCGACGACCGCCTGCGGATCGCTGGCAACTCCGGGGTCATCGAGTCCATGCAGCAGGGCGAGCGGGTGGTCTACATCCACCCCGAGGACGGTGCGATCGAGCTGGAGTTGGACGAGAAGCGCGACCAGTTCGTGGACTTCGTCGGGAGCATTCGGGGCGAGAACGAATCGTGGGTGCCCGCCGAGGACTGCATCCGTATGACCGAGATCACACTCAAGCTGCGTGAGGTGGCCAACTCGGACGTGGCCGCTGACCTGAGCTGACGCAACGCCAGACGTATGAAGGGCCGACAATGCGCGAGATACACGTGGACCGTGTGACCGAAGCCGTCGCCGAGATGTGCCAGCGCACCAACACCGAGTTGCCTGAGGACGTGGTGGCGGCGCTGCAACGCGCGCGTGACCGGGAGACCTCTGACACCGCGCGCGAGATCCTTGACCAGCTACTGCGCAACGCTGAGATCGCCCGCGAAACCAAGGTGCCGCTGTGTCAGGACACCGGCGTCGCGGTGGTGTTCGGCGACTTGGGGCAGGAGGCCGCTTTGGTCGGCGGCGGCCTGCAGGAAGCGGTGGACGAGGGCGTTCGCCGTGGCTATGAGGATGGCTATCTGCGCAAGAGCCTGGTGCGCGACCCCCTCGACCGCGCCACCAACACCGGTGACAACACGCCCGCGGCGCTGCACCTGCGGCTGGTGCCGGGCGACAATCTGACGCTGCACATGGCGCCCAAGGGCGGCGGCAGCGAGAATATGAGTGCGTTGTGGATGCTCACCCCCGCGCAGGGCCGAGAGGGCGTGGTGGAGGCGATCGTGGCGCAGGTGACGGCCGCGGGCGGCATGCCCTGCCCGCCGCTGGTGCTCGGCGTCGGCGTGGGCGGCACCTTTGAGTTGTCCGCGCTGCTGGCCAAGCGCGCGCTGCTGCGGCCGCTGGGTGAGCCCTCGCCGGTCCCCGAGGTCGCCGACCTGGAGGCCGAGATGCTGGCGGCGGTCAACGCCACCGGTGTCGGCCCGATGGGGCTGGGCGGGATGACCACTGCGCTGGCCGTGCATGTTGAGCGGCATCCGTGCCACATCGCGAGCCTGCCGCTGGCGCTGAACGTACAGTGCCACGCCGCGCGGCACATGACGGTAGTGCTCTAAGAGGCGGACGCGGACGAAGAGGTGGGGACGATGGCGAAGCAGTGCGACAACGAGCGGCCGTTGCCCAGGACCCTTATTCGGGACCGGCACATCCTCTTGGCGGCGCTGAAGCCTGGAGCCATGGCCATCGTGATGGTGGTCGCGGCCTTCCATCCTGATACAACGTTCACGAGTAGCACCATGGGGATGCTACTGACTGCGCTCGTCCCACCCCTTCTCGGGGCCATCGCTATCTACTACGTCCTGGAATGGTGGAACGGGCGCACGACCGTCACCGAAGAAGGACTTCAGGTGACTGATTGGCGGGGCCGTCAGGTCCAGCTTCCGTGGGGGGACATACGGACCATGTGGATGGGTGTTGGCCAGAGCCATTACTGGCTGAAGATCGAGCTGCCAGGCGACGGACCCAAGCCGCAGATGGTGCACCTGCTCTCTCGTCCGAAAGGCGCACAGGATTTCGAGCAGGTGCATGACACGATTGTCGCCCGTGCCGGACTGGTCGAATGCCTTCCAGCTGGGACGAAGAAGCGAGTCTGGCGGCGTGTGTAGCCCAATCGCATGAAAGTCGCACGAAACGGCAGTGATAGCAGATGTCTGAACCGAAGAAGCTCAACATGCCGCTCGATGACGCCGAGATCGCCCGGCTGCGTGCAGGCGATGCGGTGCACCTCAGTGGCACCATGTATACCGCCCGCGACGCCGCCCATCAGCGGCTGATGACGCTCATCGAGGCCGGCGAGGAGTTGCCGATCGAGCTGGTCGGGCAGGTCATCTACTACTGCGGCCCGACGCCCGCTCCACCGGGCAGACCCATCGGCGCCGCGGGGCCGACGACCTCTTACCGTATGGACGACTTCGCGCCTGAGCTCTACCGCCTCGGCCTGCGCGGGAGCATCGGCAAGGGCAACCGCTCCGCGCGCGTGCGCAGCGCCCTGCGAGCCTATGGCGGCATCTACTTCGTTGCCACAGGCGGGGCGGGCGCCCTGCTCTCGGAGGCGATTAAAGCCGCAGAGATCGTCGCTTACGAAGACCTTGGCACCGAGGCCATCCGACGCCTGCAGGTCGAGGACTTCCCCGTGATCGTCGGGTACGACGCACACGGAGGCAGCGCCTTCGTGGGTGAGCAGGACATGTCGGGCGGCGGCGTTCAGTAGTTGACTTCCCAGGGGAGAGATTGCGTGCGATGATCGAGGAGACATTGGTCATAGTCAAGCCGGACGCTACTGCGCGTGGGTTGACCGACGAGATACTCGCTCGGTTTGAGGCGGCTGGATTCGAGGTCGTGCAGCAGCGTCGCGAGCGGCCCACGGAGGAGTTTTTTCACCAGCTCTACGCTGAGCACAGCGCCAAGCCGCACTTTCCCGCGTTGCTCGCATACATGATGTCGGGCGAGGCGTGCTTCGTCAGGCTGCGGCGGGAGGACGCCATCGAGGAGGCGCGGTGTCTGGTTGGCCCGACCGACCCCGATGACGCTCCCGAAGGGACGATCCGGGGCGATATTGGCATCGACTTCCGCCGCAACAGCGTGCATGCGGCCGATTGTGCGGCATCGGCAAAGCGTGAGCTGGCGCTGGCCTTCCCCGACTGATCAGCGACACCCACCTGCATAATGCAAGCGCCGACCCTGGGAAGGGTCGGCGCTTTCGTACCTGCGCGTGTCTAAGGGAGGCGTCTAAGTACTCGGACCGTTCGAGATCTGAGTGCTTGATTCTATTACCATGTTGGCAACGGTATCTGCCAGTCGCCCCCATGCGGACACTCCCGCAATCACGACGAGGGCGAGCAGCAAGGCATACTCCACCGATGTCGTGCCCACTTCGTCGCACCATAGCATCTGAGTTGTGTGTGTCATCAGGACCGCCTCCAACGTTCCCCCAACGTCTATTGACAGGTCGTGGCCGAATTCGGCCTGCAATGATTCTGCGACCTGCTAAAGTCTATCATAGGCAGTATTCCACGTCAACTGTTTATGTAAACCAAGTCTTAAAGATTTCTGTCTCTCGGTTTGCTCTTGGCCACCTCAACGTTGAATCAATGTAAGCTCAATATTGGCTCAACGCCCGGTGACGCTCGCCAGCGCCTATTCGCGTCATCTTCCACCATGCCTCTGGCGAGGTGCAGGTCGCCAGTCAGGGGCGCAGAAACTACCCTTCGCCAGATGCGTCACCAGTGGGTCCTCCGGAGGCAGTGGCCTCGATGACTGAGAATGATGCTGACGCGTGTAGCCCCGAGGCAGTGACCTGGGAGGCGGCAGACAAGGGGGCCAGTTGCGCCCTCGGGTGTGTCGCGATCCTGCTCTTCACCGTGGCGCTGGGCTGTGGACTGTGGTTTCTCTCCGGTGGCGTGTGGAAGATCGTCCTGGCGGCAGTCTGCGCGCTGGGCGGGATTGGGCTGGTGGTCTTCATCAAGTCGCCCTCGCGGGGCAAATGGGAGGTCACGATCGATCCCGGCGAACGCGTCATCCGGCTCGTGACTCGCGTCGACCGGCAGACGACCGTACGCGAGATCGACTTCGACGACGTGCAGAGCATGCAGCTCGAGGAAGTTGAGCGCGAGGCGTCCAACGGGGAAGTAGTGACGGCCCACTTGCCCGTGATCCATCTCGTGGGCGAGGCCGAGCCCGTCCGGTTTGACCAGCGGCTGTCAGTGCGCAGTGCGTCGCGCGCGGCCGAGGTGCTCGAACAGATGCGGGGACTCCTGGCGGAGCCCCCGGCCTAGCGATATTGCCCGCGGCTCGGCTACGGCAGCGGCGTGGGGGTGAGGGCTACGGCTGCCCGCTCCCTGATCGACTGTTCAGCGGCGAGCGATATCTCTACCGCGCGCTTGCCCACGTAGCCATCCACACTGGGCTTGGTGCCGTTGCGGACGCAGTCGAAGAAGTAGAGTTGCTCCCGATAGGCCTGCCCGTGGTGGCTCCAACTCTTCTCGTGCTCTGGGATCTCGATCTCGATCTCGCGCCCCTCCACAGGATTCTCCTCGTCGAAGACCTCTATGCGGAACCTAGTCCGATAGTACACCAGCGCGCCCTCGGTGCCCTGGACGCCGAACTCCAGCGTGCGTCCCCGCTGCGCAAACATGCACAGCCCCAGGTTTGCGCGCATGCCATTGTCGTAGTCAACGGTCACGAACGCGTTGTCAATGATATCCACTTTCGCGCCCTCGTCCTTGCGCTCGGCGTGGGCGCCCGCGTCGCGGTAGACCCAGTCTGGGGCGCCGGACGCGTAGACCTGGTTGGCGTCCGCGTTCGCGAACCAGTTGAACAGGTCGAAGTGGTGGCAGGTCTTCTCGAGCAAAGTTCCGCCGGATCGCGAGCTATCCAGGATCCAGTCCTGGTACTTCTTGGCGAAGGGTGCGCGGAACTCGCGGCACCAGATCATCTTCGGCTCGCCGACAACACCGCCCGCAACCATCTCGTGGGCCTGCCCGTCGATGCGCGAGAAGCGGCACGAAAGCCCGACCTCAAGGATCCGGCCGTTGCGCTCGGCGGCTGCGATCATGGCGTCGCAGTCCTCCGGCGAGGTGGCCATGGGCTTCTCGCACATCGTGTGCAACCCCGCGTCAAGGCAGTCGCAGGTGACCTGCCGGTGCAGGTAGTTGGGCACCGCGATGAAGCACGCGTCGGCCTCAACATCATCAAGGAGCTTGCGGTAGTCGGTGAAGGTCGGCACGTCATGCTCGATGCCGTCAGCCGCCTTGGCGAGGTTCTCCTCGTCCACGTCGGCCAGGCCGACAATTCGCACGTCGTCGATGTTCACCAGCGACTTGATGTGCCCCACCATGTTCTGTCCGGTACCGATCAGGGCAAGTCGGATCTCGTCCATGGAAGTCTCCTCGTGTCCGATTGTCATGCGAACGGCGCGCGGGCAATCCCACGCGCCGTTGATGGTCACGATCTTCGGTGTCAGTCGCCTTCGGCGACCATCTCCAACCCGAAGCGGAAGTCCAGATCGACCTCAAACATCCGCCGCCAGGGCAGTGTAACCGTGGTCTCCTCGAGGGCGTCGAGCACCAGGCTCGATCTCGTGGCCTCTACGCCGAGCTTCACCGTCTCGCGCGCGAGGAAGTGGCGGGACCACAGGTCGGCCGTGGCAGCGCTGAGTTCCTGCGCGACCAGCCGCTCCGTCTGCCCGTAGCTGTCGGCCAGATCGAAGGTCGAGCCCTGCATCATGGTGACGACCTTCTCGGTCACCTCGGCGCGCACCCGCGTCTGGTAGAGCCAGTCGTCAACGAAGCGTGTGAGCAGGAAGTTCACGTGCGCTCGCTCGCTGTCGATCAGGGAGTTTAGCAGTTCGAGATAACGCATCGGCGAGATGTCGCTGACCAGTTGCGCCAGGTCGAATGCGCCCTTGTCCTGCAGAGCGATCAGCCGCAGCGTGCCATGCGCCAGCGCCGAGCCTATGGAGTTGCCCGCGGTGTTCCAGGCGGCGAAAGACATCAGTTGATGCAACTCTATATTGCTATGGCGCAGGTCCCGCATGAACTGGTCGTCGGCGCCGTTCGGGAAGCCGACGTCTGCCAGCACCAGGTGCCGGCCCGCTTGCTCACCGGCCTCGATCAGCCCGCGAAGCTCCTGTCGGCGTTGGTCGCGCGCCGGGCCACGCTCATGGTCTGCCCGCGTGCCTTCGGCGGGGGTCGCGACCAGCAGATGAAGGTCCGGCTCACCATCGTCGGCGTCGGCGATCTGCCCGCCGACCGCGCTGATCTGTGCCTCAACGGTCTCGCGCACCGGCCGGTCCTCGAAAGTCGCGACGCGGTCGGCACCCTCATCGGAAGAGTAGATCACGCGCACTGATGGCGCGCGCAGCATATGCCGGTTGATGAAGCGTGCCGCCAACACCATGCCCGCCTCATCGGCGCCCGGGTAGATGATCGCCCGATCCTCGATGCCGTGCTGGGTGATAGCGTTCCGGAGCGCTTCCTGCTCGGGGAGGTGTGGGCCGTGCTGCGCGGCATCCTCCTGCGTCAGCGCGAGGAAGTCGACGGTCCCGTCGGCGACATACTGGGCAGCGCGCATGTTCACGGTGTGGTTGCGCGCGCGCGCCGCCTGGAAGTTGTCGATGATCTCGCCGGGAATGCTGCGCTCGAGCTTTTCGAGCTGGTCCTGCAGATCGCTGCGGCCCAGGTTGCGCACCTGGTAGGAAAGCTCGGACCATTCGCGCATGGGCTGCCAGTATTGTGCGGTCTGCGCTGAGCCCGCGCTGATAGATAGCCGCATGATGACGTTGAAGGCATACAGCGAGGCGTCGCCCAGATGCCCGCGCAGCGCGTCGAGCACTCTCAGGCGATCGAGGGCGGTCTCGGTGGGCACGCCCGGCCCGCGCGAGGCGATCAGGCCTCCGTAGGCCAGCATGTCCAGCGACACGATGGCTGCGTCGATGCGCCCTCGGGAGCGCATAAGCCAGTCCGCTATGGCCGCCGTATTGCCGGGAGTGTTGTACCGTCCCAGCATGTCCGAAGGTGGCGTGACCAGATCAAAATCCACGATGCGGGCCAACAGCGACGGCCACTTCGTGTTGCAGGGCCTGTCGTCAAGCGGCACATACAGGATACGGTGAGTCCGGTGTCTCAATGACACGCGCGGTCCCTCCTGCCATGCTCAGCCCAGTCTATCGACTGCGGCGCGGAAACGTCCTGTCGCGTCGGCCATGCTCGCGGGCTCTGCGCCCGTAACGATGGCCCCGATCAGCAGCGCTGCCACTCCCGCGTCGGCCAGCGGCGCCACCTCCTCGGGGAGGATGGCCTTCTGGCTCGGCACCACCACGGGCAGACTCGAGCGATGCACGATTTCGGCGTACAAGCTCACATCCGCGGCCACGAGCTGCTGGCCATACGCTTCGTGCGGCAGCACCGACGCCTCGATCATTGACGGGCGCGAGGCGTCGGCGGTGTGCTCAATCAGCCCCCAAGGACTTGCCTGCGACGAAAATGCCACCATCACCGACATGGCGCACTCGTCCATGCGCAGCATCCACGCTGGCATGTCCTCCGAATACAGGTCGAAGAAGTCCACACCGAGCGCCGCCAGTCGCAGCATCTCGTCGCGTGTGGCCAAGCCCTCGCCCGCACCCGGAACGATCCCGACGGGCAGGCCCAGCGACACAATCTCCGCGATGCGATCGGCCTCTTCATCCAGCGTGCCGGTGCTCAGCCCACTCGCGTGGTGATGCAGCCCGATATGGACCTTGAGGCCCTGCGCCCCGGCTTCGAGCGCTGCGCGCGCCAGCTCGATGTCGTTACGCGGCAGGCTGACCAGCAGGTGGAAGCCATCTGCCAGCATCTGCTCCGTGCACGCGGGCCGATTGGCTTTGCTGGTCGGGCCCATCACGGTGACTCCTCGGGCCAATACTGCGCCACGGGCAGGACAATTCGTATATGCGTTACCCCCGCCAGCGCGGTGTACGCCTTGCGCGTCAGGGGCACGTAAGGATTCAGACTCCCTTTGATCCGCCGGATACTCGCGCCCTCGACCGGCTCCTCTGGAGCGTCCGGGTCGATCACTATGCGCGGCATGTTCTGCCACGGACCGCCCTTGATCCGGGCCTGCACCAGGCAGCGCGCAAGCGCACCATCCAGTCATCGTGCCCGCCGGTCACGTCGTCCGCCCGGTAGTTGGGCGCGAGGAAGCCCGCGAACAGCGGCGCGATGCCCTCCCACGATGGGTCCAGCGCGCTGATCGGGCCAATCACCATCCACTGGGTGGTGCTGACCACGTAGGACATCTCAGGGCTCGCGGCGTGTCCCCTCGGAATGATCTGGAAGCCCCCGACCATCCCCGGTGGCGACGTCGAGATGTCGATGACGCCCGCGTGGTTGGCGCGCACGCGACCGCAGTGCCGATGGGCTTCTCTTCGCCGTCCGCGTAGCGCAGCGAGATGATCCCGCCGAATGTGTTCTCAAAGATCAACTGTGAGACCGGTCGCGCTGGCGAGCGCACCGTGATAACGAGCACGTCTCCATCGGCGGGCGCGTAATCAGGGCTCAATGGCTCGAGCCGCCCCTCGCGCTCAACGGCCACTGGCGAGTTGACGGTGGGGGACAGCCCCCCGCCGAAAATGCCCTCGCCCCCCGGGATGTCGGTGGCTGCTGTAGCCGTCTGGTGCCCGACCGCAGCGCCCGTCACCGTTCCGGCTGGCGTGAGACTGAAGATCATGCCTCGGCCCGTCTCCGGGTTGGCCGCAACCGTGATGTGAATGGCGTTGACCGCCGTGGCGCAGACAGAACTGTCCGCGGCCCATTTGCTGGCGGTGAAGCCCTTCGGGTTGACGATGGTCGCTGGCGTAACGATGCTGCCGATGCGCACCCAGCTCCCGCCACCGTCGCGACTGGCGTCGATCGCTCCGCCCGCAGTGTTGGTGACGCGGATGCGGAAGGCCTCGGTACCGCTGGCCTCGTTCTCGGCAGCCACCTCTGGCGATATGCCCGGCACGCCCTCGTCGGCGACCGACGTCAGGGACAGCGCGAGCAGCGCGATCACCAGGAAGTGACGCATGGCGTCAGGCCCCGAACTTGTGCGCAACGCCCATGTAATTGGTCAACACGTTCATGACTTCCATCCCGCGCAGGTGCCCGAGCGAGCCCTTCGATACCGCGCGCTCGCCGAATGTCGTCACGTCGTCGGGGCGCAGACCGTTGCCCACGAACGCGATAGGCACTGCGTCTCCAGAGTGATCCATGAGCGAGCAGGGAGTGCAGTGGTCGGCCGTGACCGCCAGAGTCGTCTTGTTCATGTCCAGCGTGTCCAGCAGGTAAGCGACGGCGCGATCCACCTTGGCAATCGCTTCCATCTTCAACTTGCAGTCGCCGTCATGTCCGCCCAGGTCGGGGCATTTGATGTTAGCCAACACGAAGTCGTGGTCCTCGAGCGCAGCAACCACTGCGCGGGCGATGGCCGTCTCGTCCGTGTCCTGCCCTCCGGTCGCGCCCGCCACCTCGATGACGTCCATGTCGAGATACTTGCCCAGTCCTCGAACGAGGTCGACTTCGACGATCATGGCGCCGTTAAGACCATACCGATCTTCGAACGCCTGCAGATGGACTGCGGTGCCTGCGCCTCGCGGCAACGCGACGTTCGCGGGCAGTTCGCCCGCCGCGCGCCGCGCGACGTTCACTGGATGCCCATCCATGATGTCATGGGCACGGCGCACGAACTCGTTGATTATGCGCGCGGTCTTTATCGCGGCGCTCGGACTCTCCGCGCCCTCGAGGGCCTCGCATCGCCAGTAGTCAACGCCCGCCTCGTGCGGATCCACTTCGCTGATCTCGTGGGAGAGATTCGGCCCCCGCAGAACCAGCGCCGCTCGGTGCTCCACCGACGGCTTGAAAATGATCTGTACGTCCTCGATCATTGACATGTTTGTGGAGATAGCGGCTGCGAGCTGGTCCGTACCTTCCTTGATCCGGCCGGCTCGTCGGTCGATGATCTTGTGGCCCTCGACCGTCGAGAAGTTGCAGCGGAACGCCACGTCGCCGGGCTTGACCTCGATACCGACGCCTCGGGCCTCGAATGGCCCGCGGCCTCGGTAGTACTCGAAGGGATCAAAGCCGAGGATGGACATGTGCGCCGTGTCGCTGCCCGCCGGAATGCCGGGGGCGATGGGGAACATCAGGCCAGTCTCACCGCGCGCGGCCACGGCGTCCAGCGCCGGTGTGGCCTGTGCCTCCAGGCTGGTCTGACCGTCCAGAGCCGGCACCGGGCGTCCGCCCATTCCGTCCCCAATGAAGATAACGCCTTTGGTTGCTTCGCTCAAGGGTCTTCCTCCATTCGTCATTTCCAGTGCGCGAAAGCGCTTCGCGATTGTACGACATCGCAAAGGGGCGAGTCAAGAAATGCCTGACTATGGGCGACCGCGCGCATATTCGAGCCGCGACCGGCTCAAGTTCGCGGACATGGCGCCGATATGGGGGGTGATCAGTGTAGACATCGCTATCATCGGTCAGGACGAGGCGCAGCGATGAGACAGGCACAACTCCGCGGCAGCAGGCGTGCGCGCATCTTGGTGGGCTTGGCGTTGTTCGGGTCGCTAACCACGGTCATGGTTCCCTGCTTCGGGCCCATGGGCGAGAAGGCCACCCAGCGAGCGAGCGTGTCGATCACTCTCCCGGCGCCCGACGTACCCGTTCCGGCGATGCCGACCGCCAGCGTGGGCGACCAGTACCATGACTGGTCGCGGATGGCATACCTGGTTGATGCCGGCGTCAGGCTCATCGGGACGCGTCAGAGCCCCACCCACTGAGAGCCCCCAGCAGCCACAGCCCAGTGCCCCAAAGACGTTACGATCCCCGAGGGACAAAGCGAAGCGCGCAGGTCGGATGGCCTGTGTGCTTGAGTATGCATTACGCTCGGGACTAGGCGTCTGGCTCAAAGCGGTAGCCGAAGCGTGCGATGGTGAGGATGCGTCGCGGCTCGCGACCGTCTTCGTTGAGCTTGCGGCGCAGGCGGCCGATGTGCACATCGAGCGTGCGGGTGCGCACTCCTCGAGGGTATCCCCATACCATCTTCAGCAGGTCTTCTGAACTCACAGGCTGACCGGCGTTCTCGGCCAGCACCCACATCAGTCGGGCTTCCATGGGTGTGAGCTGCACGTCCTGGCCGTCGACGGTCAGGATGTGCGAATCTCGATCAACCGCAACATCGCCGAAATCCAGCACCCTCTCCTCGCTCAAACGCGACGCGTGAGGGTCCGCGCGCCGCAGCGATGCTCGTACCCGTGCCATGAACTCCTCCGGATCGTACGGTGCGCAGATGTAGTCGTCCGCACCCAGCTCCAGCGCCAGAACCCGGTCCAGTTCGGACCGCCGGGCGCTCACGATAATCAACGGCGCTTCCGTATCCGTACGCAGGCGCCTGCAGACATCCAGACCGTCGATGTCGGGCTGAACGATGTCAAGAACGATCAGGTCGGGCTGGAGCCGTCGCTGCTTTGCGAGCGCTTCGCCTCCGGACCCGGCAATGCTTACGCGGTAGGGGCCACGCTCCAGTTCGTGGCGCATTCGCGCCGCGGTGAGCGGGTCGGCTGCGGCCAGTAGGACATCAGCTTGCATTGGCGTCTCCTCGTGGATATACTCATGTGGTGCTGCGTGTCGTGGAACCGAAAGGGCTTAATATATATATCCGCCCCCGGGCGCTCACTCTTGAGCGCGTCGCGCGACGGTGAGGAGAAGTGACGATGGCCGGACACAAGACTCTGCATGTGGGCCTCGGGCCCATCGGCCGCGAGATCATCGCAGCGGCGACGAAGAGCGGCCGCTGCGAGCCCGTAGCAGCAGTCGATATCGATCCGGATATGACCGGCCGGACGCTGGCAGATATCATGCAGATCGATGGAGTTCCCGATGTGGTGGTCAGCGCGGACCTCGCCGAAGCGGCGGCCATCGCGGTCGAACAGGGCGCTACCGCTGCCCTGGTCGCCACCGGGTCGCACGTTGAGCAGGTTGCCCCGCAATTCGAGACGCTCATGGCGGCGGGACTGAACTGCGTGAGCACCTGCGAGGAGATGATCTTCCCCTGGCTGCGGGCTGATGCCGCCGCCGATGAGCTTGATGCCGCAGCGCGCGCGGCGGGCGTCAGCCTGCTCGGTGCCGGTGTGAACCCCGGGTTCGTGCTCGATCTGTTGCCCTTCGTGACTACGCGCGTGTGTCAGACGGTTTCGGCGATCTACGCCACGCGCATCGTCAACGGCAGCGTGCGTCGGCAGCAGCTTCAGGCCAAGATTGGCAGTGGCCTGAGCGAGGACGAGTTCCGCGCTCGTGCGGCCAATGACGCCATCGGACACGTCGGTCTTGGCGAGTCGGCGGCACTGCTGGCGGACTCGCTGGGCTGGTCGTGGGACAACATCGAACAATCGATAGAGCCGGTCATCGCTGATGTCGACGTAAAGACCGAGTACTTCGACGTCAAGCGCGGGCAGGTCCGGGGTCAGGCGCAGACGCTGAAACTCGTCGCGCCGCAGGGAGTCATCGAGATGGAGCTGATCATGGCGCTCGATGAGCCATCCATGGACGCTGTGCGCGTGGAGGGTGAGCCACCCGTCGAGTTGGTTGTCGAGGGCGGCATCCACGGCGACCGCGCGACTGCGGGCACGGTCATCAACTTCGTCACTCCGTGCATCAAGGCCGCACCTGGACTGCGCACGGTCACCGATGTCCCACTGAGCTAAGCGATGCGGGCGGGGGCAGGTGAAGTCGCGATGAGCAGGGCGCAAGCCCCGGCGCGAAGAGCGCGTCTCATGACGCTTGTGGCGGCACTGATACTCGTGGCGGCTGTCATAGTCGTCTACGGCCAGGTGCGCGGCTTCTCGTTCCTCATGTGGGACGATGACCGCAACGTCTACGAGAATCCGTTCCTCGTGCCTCTCACCGTGTCGGGCCTCTCCCATGTATGGACTGAGCCATACTTCGCAAGCTACCTGCCGGTCACGTACACGTTCTGGGGCGGAATCTCGCTGCTGGCCCAGTCCCCTGATCCCGCTTCAGGCATTCCGCTCGATCCCGCGGTATTCCACATCGCCAACCTGGTAATGCATGCCGCGGACACGCTACTGGTCTTCTGGCTCCTGCGCCTGCTGGTCGGCGCGGGGTGGCCGGCGTTCGTTGGCGCGGCTCTCTTTGCGGTGCATCCCTTGCAGGTGGAGACGGTCGCGTGGGTGAGCGGCATGAAGGACCTGCTAACGACCTTCCTCGGCCTGCTCGCCATCATCTGCTACCTGCGCTATTCGCGCGCTGATGCCGCCACACCCGTCCCAACCCGTCGGCTGTGGTACGCTCTTGGCCTGGGTCTCTACGTACTTGCGCTCCTGTCCAAGCCCTCGGCGGCGGCTCTGCCGCTCATCGCATGGGGCCTTGATACCGTGATGCTGCGCCGACGTGTCCGCGACGCCACCCTCGCGCTCCTGCCCTGGGCGCTGCTGGCGTTGCCGGTGCCGCTCATACTGCTTGCGGTGGACCCCGTCACGGTCTCGGTGGGCGCGCAGACTCCCTTCTGGCTCAGGCCGCTGATCGCCGGCGACGCGTTCGCGTTCTATCTCGGCAAGCTCCTCGCGCCTCACAATATGGGCTTTGATTACGGTCGTACGCTCCCCGTGCTGAGGGCGATGCCGTGGCTTTACGTGGCGTGGATCGTCCCCGCCTGTCTGGGCTGGATCTTGTGGCGTGTGCGGGGGAGATGGCCGTGGCTGACGGCTGGGGGCGCCTTGTTCCTCGCCGGCCTCGCGCCCATGCTTGGGCTGGTATCGATCCCCTTCCAGGAATACTCCACGGTCGCAGACCGCTATGTCTACATGGCGATGATGGGGCCCGCCTTGGCCGTCGCGGGCCTGCTGAGCACGTGGCCATCGCGCCGCCTGTTCGCGGCAGTTCTGCTCATCGTGATGCTCCTCGGGTTTCAGGCGTCGATGCAGACCATGTACTGGCGCAACGACGTGGCAGTTTTCGGGCATGCCCTGGAGATGAACCCAGCCAGCTGGGTATCGTACGGGAACATTGGCGTGGCGCTGGTCAAGACGGGAGACTTTGGGCCAGCCATCCCTTACTTTGAGAAGGCCCTGGAGCTTCGACCTGACGCCATCGAGCCCCGACTGAATCTCGCGTCCGTCCTCCGAGCGGGGGGGCTCACTGACGATGCCATCGCGCACTTGCGCGAACTCGTGCCGCACTTCCCGGAGCGGGCCGACGTTCACGACTATCTCGCCTCAGCCCTCGAAGAGGGCGGCCAGGACGACGAGGCCCGCGAGCAGTGGGCAGAGGCGATACGGCTCGAGCCCCGCTTCGTCATGGCCTACTACAACTTGGCAATGTCGCAATACCGCGCCGGTCAGGTCGACGAGGCCATCGCCAACTTGCGCAACGCAGTGCGCCTGGCACCTGACTTCGAGCAGGCGCGCCTGTCGCTGGACGCTGTGCTGGCGGGTCGTGAGCCGCCTCCGCTGCGACAGCCTTGAGCGCGTCCCACCTCTGCACTCAACAGAGGTCTAAGCCCCGGCAGCAGTGAATCCTCATAGCACAGACCTGCATCCGCGTGGTACAGCCGGTCCACACAGGAGGAATTGTCATGCACCGCACGCTACGGTTGCTCGCGATCGTCGCGCTCGTTCTGCTGACGCTCACCTTTGCATCGGCCGACAAGATCACGCTGCTGCACTTCAACGATTTCCACGGCAACGTGGAGATCCCTGACGAGGGCAAGCTTGGGGGCATCGCCCGCATCGCGGCCGCCGCCCAGCAAGTCAGGGACGCCAACTCCGCGGCCGGCGTAGAGACGCTTACGCTCATCGCCGGCGACATCCTCCAGGGCACGCCCATGTCCACGCTCTTTCACGGTGAGGCCGACTTCAAGTGCCTCAATATCATGCCGGTCGACGCCATGTGCCTTGGCAACCACGAATTCGACTACGGCATGCCCAATCTGCACCGCCTCATCGAGATCGCCGAGTTCCCGTTGCTGTCCGCCAACATCAGGCGCAAGCTCGATGACACACGCGTCTTCCCCGGTGTCGAGGTGCGCAGCTTTGGTGACGAGAAGGCCGTCATCATCGGACTGACCACTCCCGAGACCAATGTCACCACGATGCCCTCGAACGTGGCCAACATCACGTTTGAGGACCCCATCGAGGTGGCGCAGACTCTCTGTGACCGCATCATGGGCGAGCGCGACCATCTCATCATTGCCCTCACACACATGGGCTTCGACGAGGACATCAAGCTCGCGCAGGCCGTCCCCGACCTCGACGTGATCGTCGGCGGCCACAGCCACACCTACCTCGAGCAGCCCCGGATGGTCGGCAATACCCTCGTGGTCTCGGCCGAAGCGTGGGGCAAATACCTCGGCCAACTCGACCTCGATGTCACTGACGGTAAGATCACCGACAGTGCCTGGAAGCTCATCTCCATGGACGAGAACATCACCCCTCGCGAGGACGTTGCCGCCGTGGTCGCGTCCTACGTGGACAAGATGGGTGAGGCCCTGCAGCGCGTCGCGGGCGAGGCAGCAGTCGTCCTCGACGGCGAGCGGGCCAACGTGCGCAGTGGCGAGACGAACCTCGGGAATATGATTACCGATGCGATGCGCCTCGTGTCCGGAGCGCCGATCGCCATGCAAAACGGGGGCGGCATCCGTGCCAGCATCGACGCCGGCCCGATCACGCTCGAGGAGATTCTGACGGTGCTGCCCTTCGGCAACGAGGTGGCGACCGTCGAGCTGACCGGCGCGCAGATCATGGAAGTACTGGCGACCTCGGCCGCTCGCGAAAGGCCCGACGGTGGCTTCCTGCAGGTCTCCGGCCTCAAGGTCGTCATCAACGGCAACAAGCTCGAGTCCGTCACCATGGATGGCGCCCCGCTCGACCCCCGGAAGGTCTACCTCGTTGCCACCAACGCCTTCCTCATGGAGGGCGGCGACGGCTTCGAGACCTTCACGCACGGCAAGAACCCCTACTACGTGGGAACAAAACTCGACACCTCGGTCGTCTCATATCTGACCGAGCACGGGACCGTTGCTCCCGAAGTAGAGGGAAGGATCGTTATCAAGTGAAGAACGCTGGCATCGTGTTTATACTGGCATCTCTCCTGGCAGGTTCGGCTGCTTTCGGGCAGACGAACCTGCCAGTCTCGGTTCAGGCGGCGATCACCGACCTGGCCGGCTTCATCAACGTTCAGCCCGACCAGATCACCGTCGTGCACTTGGCGGAAGTCACCTGGCCTGACCCCTCGCTTGGCTGTCCGGAGCCTGGCAAAGCGTACGCGCAGGTGCTCGTGAAGGGCTACAAGGCCATTCTCGAATCCGTCGGGCGGCGCTTCGAGTACCACACGGACATGACATCCCGTGCGGTGCGGGTCGCGCAGGCTGAAGTGACCCCGCCCACTGTGGCCATACCGGCGGTAGTGCCCGAGGTGGTAGGGAAAGCGATCGCCGATCTCAGCGCGAGGCTGCGCGTGGAAGCTTCCGAGATCAAGACAATCAGCTTCGAAGACCATCTCTGGCTGGACGGATCGCTGGGCCTGCCAGACCCGGGAATGGTCTACACTAAGGCTATCGTGTCCGGGTATCTGGTCATACTGGGAGCCGGCGATCGGCAGTACGCCTACCACTGCAGCGAGACCGCGGCGCTCCTCGCCGGGCTGCATATATCCGCCGACGCGAAGCCAAGCGTACTCGCTCTGAACCGCACCGAGTGCCTCGATGGCAACAACTTCTTCGAGCTGGTCCGCATTGACCCGGAAAGTGGCGCGTCAGAAGTCGTCTTCCCGGCGCTCAGCAGCTTCGCGGTCACCCCCGACGGCAAGAGCCTCGCGGTCATCGTGCGCACCTCGCGCTCGGGACACAGCCTGTTGCTGGTTGACGGGGAGGGCGCGAGCACTGAGATCGACAAGGCCTTCGAGTTCGGCCCAATCTCCTGGAGCCCGCTCGGAGACAAGCTCGCATACTGGAAGCGACCGACCATCATGGCGGGCATGACTTCGCTGGAGATCTACACTCCCGCCGTCCGCAGCCGCTACAGCATCACGCCCAAGGCCGAGGGCGAGTGGCACTCCGGCCCGATGGCGTGGACGCTCGACGGCCTGCTCTTCAATGTGAATTTCGAGGGCCAGGGACCGCGAGCGCTCTTCTGGGACGGCACCGAAACCGCGGTTGTCGGCAAAGACTACACGGTGATGGGGTGGATCCCAAAGACGAAGTCGGTGCTGGTGAAGCAGGAGGCGCAGGACGGCTCGGTAACGCTCGGCGCGCTTCGCGTCCCGGGAGATGCGGAGATCGTCCCGCTGATGCAGGCCTCCAGCATCATCTCTGCAGCGGCCGTGGTGGGCCAGAACGCAATTCTGGCAATCGCCACTGGTGCCAACACGCCGTTGGCGCTGACCAGAGTCACATGGGGTGGCAGCGTCGCCGAACTGATGCCAGTGCCGGGCGAGGATTCGGGCTTCGTCACCGTCGGACCCGCCAGCCGCTTGGTTACGCTGGGATACGTCGGCCCTGAGGATTCAGTGGTGGAGGTCCTGCAGATGGGGGAGACGCTGACGCCTCTGACCAAGCTGGACGCCTGTCCGGTCGCTTGGCCGATCGTGAACTAAGCATCCCGAAGCTCAACCAACAGGTCATACAGGTCATTCCGGGCGCGGCCGGTGAGCATTGCTATGATGCCGGCCGCGTCCTTTGTATGTACGCCCGCATCCAGCAGCCGCTTCGCTGCTTCGCGCACGTCCTCGTCTGAAGCCGCGTCGGCCGCAGGCCCATCGCCCTCACCGGCCGGCAGTACCAGGACGAACTCACCACGCGACTCCTCTGCCTCGAAGTGCGCGGCGGCCTCGGCGGCGCTCCCTCGGATGATCTCCTCATAGAGCTTGGTCAACTCGCGGCAGATCACGATCTGCTGCTCGTCTCCGGCCACCTGCACCAAGTCGCGCAGGCACTCCACGATGCGGTGCGGCGTCTCGAAGAGCACGGTGGTGACCGGCGAGAGAGTCGCGCGTCGCAGGAAGTCCTGACGCTCCTGTGTTCGGCGGGGGGCGTAGCCGAGGAACTCGAACTGTTGGGCGGGCAGGCCCGAGACGCTCAGCGCGGTGGTAACCGAGTCCGGCCCCGGCACGGCGATCACTCGCGCCCCTGCCGCGACGGCCTCCCTGACCAGTTCGTATCCCGGGTCCGAGATGCAGGGCATGCCCGCGTCGGTGATCAGGGCCATACTTGTGCCCTGCGCCAGCCGTCCGACCAGCCGTGCGCGTTTATCGGGCACGGTGTCGCCGTGGTAGCTCTCGATCGGCGCGCTTACGCCCAGCGCCGACAGCAGCTTGCTCCCCCGCCGCGTGTCCTCGGCAAGCACCAGGTCCACCTCGCCGAGCACGCGCGCGGCGCGCCCCGTGATGTCCTCGAGGTTCCCGATGGGGGTGGCCACAACGTAAAGGACGCCAGCGGCTTCGCTGACGTCCTGGTGATTGTCACTCATTTCCGCCCGCCTCCTGGCGGTATTACTTCCTCAGATCGCGCACCGATGGCGCTGGCGGCATGCGGCGCTTGAACTCACTCGCCCTCAGGCGCGCCACGACGGCTCCCACCAGCTCCGGCGCAAACCCCTCGGCCTCAATCTCCTCGGCAGTGAGGCCATCGTCCACCGTCCGCGTAAGCACCTGATCGGCGTCCGCGTAGGTAAAGCCCAGTTCGCCCTCATCGGTCTGCCCCGCCCACAGGTCGGCGGTGGGGGGCTTGCTGATGATCTGCTCGGGCACGCCCAGATGCCGCGCCAGCGACCGCACCTGCGTCTTATACAGGTCGCCGATCGGGTTGAAGGCGCAGGCCATGTCGCCCCACATCGTGGTGTAACCAAGCAGCGCCTCGGTCAAGTTGCCGGTGCCCACGACCAGCGCCTCGCAGCGCTCGGACTGGTCGTAGAGAACCGCCATGCGCTGGCGCGCCATCATGTTCGCCCGGCGCAGCGGTTCAGCACCGGGGAATGACGCGAAATACGCGTCCACCATCGGCGTGATCTCGATGATCTCATGCCCGCAGCCCAGGTCCGCAACGGCGGCCTGCGCATCGCCCAGCGACGCTGGGCTGGAGGTCGCGTAGGGCATCATGAACGCCGTCAGGTTCTCAGCCCCGAGCGCTCGCGCGGCCAGGTAAGCTGAGACCGCTGAGTCGATGCCCCCCGACATTCCGAGGACAGCGCGAGTGCGTCCCGCGCCCTGCATCTGCCCGCCGATGAAGGCGGCGATGCGGTCGGTTACTGCAGCCCAGTCAAGCTCAAAGCGGTCCATTGCGCACCGCCTCAGTTGATGACGCCGGGGCTGCCCATCGCGTTGTTCTGCTGCATCTGTTCGCTGAAGTCGTCGATCCACTGCTGTTCCTTGGTCGACTCCTCCGCCACACCCATCTCCTCAAAGAGCCGCTGCAGCTCCATATGCACGAAGTAATTCTGGTAGTCAAAGCCCTGCGCCCAGTCCGAAGCCGACTTCAGGTGGTCAACGGCCTCTTCGTTGCGATCGGCTTCCTTGAGCATCTTGCCCAGCTGTAGACGGATCTGCGGCGACTGGGCTGCCTGGTTCGACTCCGCGAGCTCCATCATGATCTCGATGGCCGGGTCCCTCTGGCCACCCCGGTCCATCAGCATCGCCAGTTCATAGCGCGCGCTGGTGCTGTCCGGGTCGGCTTCCATGGCCGCCGCGAGGAGTTCCGCCGCCGCCGACGCCGCGCCCGTCGGGTCCTCGTTCAGAAGTTCATAGGCCTTGAGTTCGGGGTCGATAATCTCGATGTCGGCCGCTTTGCGCAGGTCTTCTTCGTAACTTGCCCACGCCTGGCTCTTGAGCTTGCTCGTGACTTCCTCGGTGTATTGCGCCTTGTTCTCCTCGAAGTCTTCGGGCAGTTGCTCGCGCGTCTCTTCGACCTTGATGATGTGGATGCCAAACGAGCTCTCGACCGGCTCACTCACTTCGCCGGGCTTGAGCGTGAAAGCAACGTCCGAGAACTCCTTGATCATGCGATCGCGTGTGAACCAGTCCAGGTCCCCGCCGTTCATGGCGCTGCCCGGATCGTGCGAACGCTCCGTGGCCAGGGCGGCGAAGTCGGCGCCCTCATCGATCTGCTTCTTGAGATCAATGGCCATCTCGCGGGCCTTCTGCTTGGCCTGCTCCTCGGTCATGACCGGGGCCGCGGGGGCCTCGGTCTCCCCGCCCTCTCCGTCGGTCGCGGCGGCGGCGTCGGCTTCAGCCTGCGCCTCCTCGAGGATCTTGTCGGCAGAAACCAGGATGTGGCGCGCCCGCACTTCGCGGTAGCTGTCCTTGACCTCGGCCTCGGACACCTGCACCTGTCCCTCGATGCCCTCTTGCAGCTTCTCGAAGGTGATCTGCTCGCGCATGGCACTGTCGTTGGGCATGCGGTCAGAACTGCGCAGTTCGCGCTTGAGTTCGTCCAGCGATATGTTGCGCTGCTTGAGGACCTTGTGCAGCAACGCCTGGTCGCTGTACTGAGTCTCGATCATCTGATCGACGAACTCGTCCTTCTTCGCCGATATCTCCGCCCCGCTGACCTTGATGCCCTCGGCCCGTGCCGCGGCTGTCTTCAGTTGCAGGTCAATCAGTGAGTTGAGCACATCGGACTTGAGGTAGCGCATGCGGGTGACGTCGGACTGCTGCTGCATCCGCTCCGCGTAATAGAGCCGGCCCTCGTACTGCATGCGTGCGATAGGCCGCCCGTCCACCGTGGCCACTAGCTTTGTGACCTTGCGACCAGTCGCCTGCTGCTCGGGACCGCCGGTGTCTCCACCGGGCCCGTACATATAGTACGTGCCTGCAAGGAAGATGATAACGATGATCCAGAAGACGATGCCCATGAACGAGCCCATCTCGTAGGTCTTGCCGAAGAGTCTCAGCTTGATCTGCTTGCGGACCTTCTTGCGAAGCTTAACGATTGACATCTGGCGTTGGTCTCCTCACTGCGCGCGGCCCCAAAAGGGATGCTGGTAGTAGTGCGCGCGAGCAGCCGGCTATGGGCTGCTCTGGTGCTCCTCCAACTTGCGCTCGACATACTCGCCGAGTTTGCGCCTGAACTCATCTATGCTGAATCTGAGCGCCTGTTCGCGACAGGCTTCCTGGCTGAAAGACTCTCGCTCGAAGCGCTTCACCGCGTCGATCAGTGATGCGGGCTCTTGGCGGTCGAAGAACAGGCCCGTCTGGCCATCCACCACTGTCTCCAGCGCCCCGCCTGCACGGTACGCGATCACTGGCCGACCGCACGCCTCTGCCTCCAGCGGCGCGATGCCGAAGTCTTCTTCCTGCGGCATGATGAACGCGCGGCAACGAGCGTAGTAGTTGACTATCTCCTCGTCCGAGACCTTCCCCACCAGCTTCACGTTTGGGCTCGCCTGCTTGCGCAGATACTCCAGTTCAGGCCCATCGCCCACCACGACAAGCGGCAGACCCAGTTGGTTGAAGGCCTCCACCGCGACATCTGCCCGTTTGTAGGGGTTGAGCGTGCACACCGCCAGGAAGTAGTCGCCGTCTTCGCCGCCGGGCGCGAACTTCTCCGTGTCCGCAGGCGGGTGGATGACATCTGCCTCGCGGCCCCATGCCTCCCGGATGCGCTGCTGGGTCGTCAGCGAGTTGCAGACCATATGCTGGGGTCGCATCGCCGTCCGTGCGTCCCAGTCGCGCAGTGGTGGGATGGTCGCCCGCACTGCGGCCTTCACCAGCGGATTGGCCCGCAGTGTGCTGATGTACTCGTCCGCCCAGAACCACAGGAAACGCGCCGGGCTGTGCACGTATGAGACGTGCAGCGCGCCCTCGCGCTGGGGTGCGCTCTTGGACCAGCCGCAACTGGAACTGAGCACCAGATCATACTCGCTCAGGTCCATGTAGTCGATACCGACGGGCATCATGAAGTAGAGCTTCTTGTATAGCGACAGCGCCCCGGGGATGTCCTGCAGCAGCGAGGTGCGGATGTCCCACTCGCGCAGACGCGCCTCCATCTTGTCCGGGTCATACAGCAGTGTGTGCACGGGAGCGTCCGGATACATGTCGTGCAGCACGTCAACCACGCGCTCGGCGCCCCGGATGCCCTGCACGAGGTAGTCGTGCACGAGCGCCATCTTCATCAGGCGTTGTCCTCAGTCGGTTCGCCATCGACCAGCCGGTTGGCCCGCACCGAGCAGAACCTCCCGCACATCGAGCAGGCCTTGTCATCAGCGGTGGGGCGGTCGCCGCGCGTCAGGCGCACTCGGCCCGGGTCCATCGCCAGATGCTCCATGGCCTCCCAGTCCAGCTCACGGCGCGCTCGCGACATCTTGTCATCCCACTCGCGTGCGCCCGGCACGCCTTTGACCATGTCCGCCGCGTGGGCCGCTATGCGCGAGGCGATCGTGCCCTCGATCACATCGGGCACGGAGGGCAGACCAAGGTGCTCAGCGGGCGTCACGTAACACAAGTAGTCAGCGCCGGCGGCAGCGCAGATGGCCCCGCCGATCGCGCCGGTGATATGGTCATAGCCAGGCGCCACGTCGGTCACCAGCGGCCCCAGCACATAGAACGGGGCGTCGTGACAGAGGCGCTTCTGGATGACCACGTTGGCCTCGATCTGGTCCAGCGGCACGTGTCCGGGGCCCTCCACGAAAGCCTGCACACCGGCCGCGCGAGCCCGCAAAACCAGTTCGCCGAGCACACGCGTTTCGCTCACCTGTCCGGCGTCGGTGGCGTCAGCAGTAGCGCCTGGCCGGAGGCCGTCGCCCAGGCTGATCGCCACGTTGTGTTCCTTGAGGATGGCCAGCAGGTCGTCGTATCGCTCGTAGAGCGGGTTCTCCGCGTTGTTCTGCGTGATCCACGCCGCCAGCATGCTGCCGCCTCGGCTAACGATCCCGCCCAGCCTCGGGCTGGAGCGCAGTGCGGCGACAGTCTGGCGCGTCACCCCGCAGTGGATGGTCATGAAGTCCACGCCGTCCTGCGCCTGCCGCTCAATGACGTCCAGAAGCAGTTCGCCGGGCATCTTCATCGTGTCGCCGTAGCGTTCTTCGGCTTCGATGATTGCCTGGTAAACCGGCACGATACCCAGCAGCACCGGGCATTCCTGCCGGATGCGCCGGCGGATCGCGTCGATGTCGCCGCCGGTGCTCAGATCCATGACTGTGTCAGCGCCCACGGCGACCGCAGCGCGCAGCTTCTTCAATTCCTCTTCGACATCCGGGTAATCCGGCGAGGTGCCCAGGTTCGCGTTGACCTTGACCCGAAGCCCCTTGCCGATACCCAACGGCTGCACGGTCCCGTCGCCCATGACCACCACGGTGCCAGCGTCGACTCGCGCCTTCAGTTCATCCAGGTCCACGCGCTCATCACGCGCAACCTGAGCCAGGACCTCCGCCGCCACCTGAAAAGCGGGCTTATCAACGGCCATCGAAATCGTCTCCATCCGACCCACGAAAGTGCGAAAAGCCCGGGCACGGTCACCCGGGGGTTATCAGGTATTATACACCACCCCCCCCGGCAAGCGCAAACCCCGGACCACGTGATCCGGGCATGCCCGCGAGTGAACCAGACACGCTGGGTTGCGGGTTATTGCCGCCACTGAGAGGAGATGGGGGCAAGCGCGGGTAATATGTGCTCAGGGGGGACACTGAGCGTTCACACGGAGGTGCACTTCGCGACCATGGAAGCCATCGGTGCACTCATAGGGCTGCTGTCATTCGGTGCGTTCGGTGTACTCTGGTTGCTCATGTTCGCCTTCATCATCGCGGTGATGGTGCTGTGGGTGTGGATGCTGGTCGACGTCGGCCGTCGCCAGTTCACCGACGACAACACTCGCCTGATGTGGGTGTTGATCATCGTTCTTGCTGGCTGGATCGGTGCCATCATCTACTACTTCGTCGGGCGCAAGCAGGGATACATGCCGGTAACCGAGGCATCGCCTCCCCAGCCGCCTGCCGTTCAGTAGTCGGCGGCCGAATCGACGCCCTCGATGAACGCGAGGTAGTTCTCCACTGGTGCCTCTGGGCCCACGATCGTGTTCACCGCGGCCACGTACCGCCCGCCGCGCTTGCCCACGCGCACCATCTCGGCAGCGTCGCGCCGGATGTCCTCAGCGCTCCCCATCGCCAGTTCCCCCGGATCGAAGTTCCCGAACAGCGTCAGCCGGTCCCCGAAACGCTGCTTGATCTCGGCCAGCTCATTTGCCTGCTTCTCGACGCCGTGCGCGCCTGCGCACCCCATCTCGATCCAGAGCGGGTACACGCCGTCGATCTTCCCGTCCGTGTGCATCATGAACGGGATGCTGGCATCTTGCAGCAGCTCGCAGGTGGCGTTGGTGGGCTCATGGGTGAATCGGCGGTAGTCGGCAGGGCTGACCATCATCGAGTTCTTGAACGCGCAGTCGGCATCGAAGATCACCACGTCGGGTGCCTCGCCTGCATCGAGCAGCGCCTGCAGCATCAGCCGGTTGCGCCGCTCCACTTCGCGCATGTAGTCTGCCAGTAGCTCGGGCTGGTCATAGACCATCAGGCAGACGCGCTCCATACCGATGCCCGTGGCCGCCGAGTGGAAGCAGTGCAGGACGAAGAACTGCACCAGCAGGCCGAGCGATCGAGCTAGGCGCGCCGGCGGCAGATACCGCTCCATGTACATCTCCAGGTCCGGCTCTGGCCAGCTATCGAGCGCTTCTCGGGTCAACTCGCTGCCACCGGCGTAGTGGCCCGTGCCGTCCGAGGCGAACTCGTGGCGAGAGCCCAGCATCTGGCCGAACGACCCGACCGGCCCCCAGCCCCAGTCGAGCGCCGACGCCAGTTCCACGCGCGCCTGTAGGTCGCTGCCGACCGGCCGCCCGATGAAATGCTCCTCGACCGCGGGGTTGCCGAAGAACAACTCTTGCCTGGGCACGCGGTCGATTGGTTTGCCAGCGAGTACGTCGAGAATCCGTTGCGCCTCGGGCCTGAGAACCCGCGGGCCTCCGGGGGTGTCTGTGGTCCTGACGATGGTAAGCGCCCTCCCGTCTAATGCGACTATCGCCTGCTCGGAAGCCGATTCGCCGTCAGCGAGCGCAGACCTGCAGCGGACGTAGCGCTTGACGAGTCGCGTTGCAGACGGTACGATAGGGCAGGGGCGCAACTGAGAACACGCAGCGAGGAGATATACATGGCGAAGCCGATAGACGTCGAAGCGCATCAGTTCGAGGCCGAGGTCATTGAGAGTCAGGACATCCCCGTACTTGTCGATTTCTGGTCACCGACCTGTGGCCACTGCCTGGCCCTCAACCCCAACTATGACGAGGCAGCTGAGGCGCTCGACGGTAAGATCAAGTTCGTCAAAGTCGCCTTCCCCGGTGGGCGAGATGTATTCAAGCAATACGGTGTGCGTGGCACCCCAACCCTCGTCCTCTTCAAGGATGGCGCCGAAGTCAAGCGCGAAGTGGGCGCAAAGCCCGCCGACGCGATTGTCGAAATGTGCGCGGACCACTGATAGTCACGCCCCTTCAACCATAACGAACATGGGCGACGCGCCGATACTGGCGACACCCGTGGAGGCTGAATATGACCGATAGCGACCTGACCTGCGATGTACTCATCATCGGCGGCGGGCCTGCGGGTTTCACCGCTGGCCTGTACGCTGCCCGGGCGGGATTGCGGACCGTTGTCTCAAGTCCCACTGAACTGTCCGGAATGATGTCCATGGCTCCGCGCGTGGAGAACTTCCCCGGTCAGACTGACCCGTTGACGGGCCGCGAACTGCTCGAGAAGATCCGCTCCCAGGCAATGGCTGCTGGTGTTGAGCAGGTGCTCGAGAGCATCGCAGGCGTGAACTTCAGCGACGAGCGGGGCTTGCAGGTCTACGGCGGCTCCCAGATGCACGCTGCGGCAGCGGTCATCCTCGCCACTGGCGCGATGGCTCCGTCCGACAAGACCCCGGGCGAGGAGGAGTTTCTTGGCAGGGGCGTGGCCTACTGTGTAGCCTGTGACGGACCGCTCTTCCAGGGCGAGAAGGTTCTTGTGATCGGTAACGACGATCAGGCCATCGAAGAGGCCGTGGCGCTCACCGAGATCGCTGACGAGGTGACCTACGTCACCGCTCGTGCCGAATTGGGCATCGAGGGCGGCCTGGCGGATGTGGTCGCCGAGGCGGATAACTTGACGACAGTCACCGGTCTGACATTGCAGGAAATCATCGGCGACGATATGGTGACGGGTGCGCGCTTCACCGATGCCAACAAGCAGGTGCAGGTCATCGACGCCGGCGGCGTCTTCCTCTACCTGCGCGGCTTTGCCCCGGCTACTGACTTCCTGCTCGACGCCGTCGACCTTGACGAAAAGGGCTACATCATTACCGACGAGATGATGAACACAAGCATCCCCGGCGTCTTCGCCGCGGGCGATGTGCGCAAGAAACAGGTTCGGCAGATGTGCGTGGCGGCTGGCGAGGGCGCAGTAGCGGCCCTGGCCGCCGAGAAACATGTGCGCGGCAGCACGAGAGTGAAAGTGGACCGGGGCTCGGTGAAGTCATAGCCTCAGATGAAGTCTGATCCGGTCGGTGCCGCGCGTGAGAAGCAGGGAGGGACTGCGATGATCCTGCTCGGTACACAAGCCGGCGTGGTCGGCCTCGACGATGCCGGTGAAGAGCACTTCCGCGTGCTCGCCGGGATGGCGGTCAGACATCTCACTTTCAGCGACTGCGGCTGCATTCTCACGGTCATGGATGACAGCGATATCTTCCGTGCGGCCTCGCCCGAGGTCGCCTGCGATCGCCATGGCTGGGAACGGCTGGGCGCCGTGCCCGACTTGCGGGCCAACTGCATTGCGCAGGTGGGAGAACGCCTCCTGATCGGATGCGCGGATGCCAGGCTATACTGGCTTGATATGGCTGACGGCGATCCCGTGCGCAGTGCCTCGTTCGATGCCGTCGACACCCGCGAAACCTGGATGACCCCTTGGGGCGGCCCCCCCGACGTGCGCAGCTTCGCCATGACCCCCGACGCCATATACGTCAACGTGCACGTGGGCGGCATCTTGCGCAGCTTCGACGGTGGTCAGACGTGGTCCCAGGCGCCCGGCGATCTCGACCGCGATGTGCACCAGGTTTGCACCCACCCGGCCCGTCCCGATGGTATCTGCGCCGCAACCGCTAAGGGGCTGTTTCACAGTGACGACCGCGGCGAGACATGGACCCAGGTGCTCGAGCCCTTCCTCCCTCGCGAATACCAACGCGCAGTGGTCGCAGACGTGACCGGACCAGGCCTGATGCTGTGCACCGCGTCGCTCGGCCCCTATCCGCCGGGGGAGAGCGGCTGCGAGGGCATGATCTTCCGCTCCATCGACGGCGGCTGCACTTGGGAAGCAGCGCACGAAGGCCTCCCCGCTCACTTCCACCAGAACCTGGATACCTTCGCCGTGGCCGCTTCGGCTTCTCGGCCGGGCGTCTTCGCGCTGCACGATGGCGATTCTCGTCTCTTCCTCACCGAGGACGGCGCCGCAAGCTGGCATGAAATCGCTCAAATCGAGGACGTGCGGGCGGTGCTGGTCACCTGACCCGCGCCTCAAACGACGAGGCCTCAACCTGCACCTGCACCCGGAGTATTGCCGACAGGAGTGGCACAACCCATGAGCGAACACACCCACGTACCGCGCCTGCTTGCGCCAGTAACTGCTGATGACAGGTCACTGGGCCCCGATGACGCCCCCGTAACCCTCGTCGAGTACTCCGACTACCAGTGCCCTGATTGCTGGCGCGCTCACGCCGAAGTCAAGCGGCTGCTCGCCTCACATGGCGACCGCTTCCGATTCGTCTTCCGCCAGTTCCCCCTCATCAGCGTCCACGCACAGGCCCTGCCCGCCTCCAAAGCTGCTGAGGCCGCCGGGCGACAGGGCAAGTTCTGGCAGATGCATGACAAGCTCTTCGACAGCGAGGGCGCCGTGAGCGATGCCGACATTAACCGCTACGCCGAGGAACTGGAGCTTGACGTGGTCCGCTTCGGCGAGGACATGCAGGACCCGGCTATGGAGCGCGCTATCCGCGACGGGCGGGTAATGGGCGCGCGCAGCGGTGTCAATGGCACCCCCACCTTCTTCATCAACGGTATCCGTTACGAGGCCGCACCCGTCTACGACTGGTTCGTGGCCACCATAGATCACTTCGCCGAGCATCACGCCCACGAGGCCTGAGGCGTGCCGTGCCGCATCCGCAACCAGCCCGGGAGGCATCACCATGCGTCTGATAGGCTCCATCGCACTTGCCCTGATCTGTGCAAGCGCCATCGCCGCTGAGATTGAGTTGCTTGCGCAAGGCGACTTCGACGCCGACCAGTCGATGCGTCGGTGGGGCATCACCACCTGGCGCGGAGCGGGCTCGGGCCAGCTTGACCCGGGTGTCGTGCGTGCTGGCGGAAACTCGCTGCGCCTGACCGGCGAGAGTGACGACGGTACCGTGGTGGCGCAGCAGAGCATCAGCCTCATCGGCGGCGACCCGCTGACCCTGACCGGGGCCTGGCGCAGCGATGTGGCGGAGGGCGTCGGCGCTCGCGTGATCATCCGCTGGACTGGCGACGGGGGCGGGAAGCTGAGTGATGAGCCGGCGCTGACCGGCGAAGACCCCTTCGACTGGCAGACCTTCGAAGTGATCGTTACCCCACCAGATGGCGCCGCCGGGGCTATCATCTTCCTCGAGATATGGGAAAGCCGGGGCAGTGTCTGGTTCGATGATATCTCCGCCACCCAGGCCATCGAGGCCCCCGCGCCGGACGCTTTCGAGACAGGGCGCTCGCCTGAACTCGTCACCGTTGGCGTCTTCGATGCCAACGGCGCTGGCGGGCGCGGTTTTGGCGCGCAGGGAATCCACGACGCGCTCTCAGCGATCGAGGGCGTGCGCAGTGAGTTGATCACCGATGCCTCGCTGGGGACGCTCGGCCGTTTCGACTGCGTGGTGCTGCCCAACGTCCACGCCTGGGGCATGGCCGCCGGACCGAGCCTGCTGCGTGAGCACCCGGAGGTCGCGTGGGCTGCTGATCCCCGCGCATGCGTGCAGGCCTTCGTTCGCATGGGAGGCGGGCTCGTGCTCACCCACCAGTCCAACGGTTCATCGGGGGCGGTGAAGCCAACCATCGTGCCGCAGATCGTGAGCGTGCCCGACAAGACGCCCGACACCGCACCCGCCGAGGTGGTCGAGCACCCGGTCACCGCTGACGTCATGCCTCTCGCGCCGACCTTCGCCGATGCCCGTGTGCTGCAGGCGGGGCCGTCTGCTGAGGTGCTGATGCGCAATCGGGCCGGCCAGCCGCTGGTCGTCGCTGGCGAGATCGGCGAGGGCCGCGTGGTGGGCATCGGCTACTGCCCGGGGATTGGACCCGAGGAGGAGCCCGTCGCGGTGTCGGCCGGCGAGGCGCGTCTGCTCGCGAACGCGGTCCGTTGGGCCGGAGCCGACTCGGCTGAGCCCTACGCGCTGGTGGCCGCCCCGGACGCCGCCGAATTGGCCGAGCCCGGACAGAAGATTGAGTTGACCGTCAGCGTGCTGGCCACGTCACTCGACGCCCCCGAGACCGTGAACGCGACTGTCGTCCTCCTGGACGAGACCTTCACGGTCATAGACCAGGTCGCGCCAGTGCCAATTGAGGTCGCGATCGGCAACTCGACCCCGATCGTGCTTCCTGACGCGCAGCTTGAGGATGGCGCGTATTACGTGGCGCTGGCTGCATCGGCAACCGAAACGCCGGAGGTGATCGCGATGGTCCGGAACCACGCGGGCTTCGCGCGCCGGGCGGATGCGCTCCCGAAAGCGAACTTCGACTGGGCGTGCATGAACGTGCACGGGCCGAACGGGCTGAAGACCGAGGCAGACATCATCGAGATGGCCCGAATGGCCAAAGAGATGCACTTCGATGCCGTGCTCTACGCCGCCAAGCCACCCAGTGCCTTCCTCTACTACAACACCGAGATCGGCGAGAAAGCGTCCGGCTTCGAGGACATCGATCCGCTGGCGCTGGCGGTGAAGCACTGCCACGCTCAGGGCATGCAGCTTCTCGTCCAGTTCTGCGCCTTCAGAGAGGGCGCGGCAACCGTCCCCAGCAAGCTCATGCGCGAGCACCCCGAATGGGCCGACTGGAACCCCGGCGACGGACCCGATATCAGCACCCATCAACATGGCCTGTTCGGCTGCCCCGACCGCCCCGAGGTCCGCGCATACGAGCTCTCACTCATGCGCGAGATGGCCGAGAACTATGACATTGATGGTTTCAGCTTCGACTACATCCGCTACAAGAATGACCGCTGGTGCGTCTGCCCGTTCTCACAGGAACACTTCGCGAACTGGTGGGCGCAGCATGAGGATTTGACTGAGGGCCAGGCTCGGGCGAAGCACGCTGAGGAGCAGATCGTCAGCTTCACCTGGGAAGTGCGCGAGATGCTCGACGAGGTCAAGCCTGACGCGATCCTGCACGGGTATGTGCACCCCACCTGGGCCAACCGGTTCCCGCTGCAGTATCTGTCTTTCCGCGCGTCGGCGCACTGGACTCAGCCCGGACGCGGTGGCCCGTGGTCGCTCGAGCGCGTAGAGAAAGAGGCCCAGCGGAACGTGGACCTTGCTGATGATCACGTGGACTTCATGCAGGCCGCGCCGATGGCCGACACCGGCTATCGGCCCCACGAGAAGCCGGCAGATCGCTTCCGCCGGGAATTGCGCCTCGTCAGCAACGCGGGCGCGAAGGCGGTCATGATCTACCTCTACGCGACTCTGCGCCACGCGCCCGAACTGCGCCAGGTCATCGCCGAGGAACTGGCTGACTGACCCCGCGCGGTGTCAGGTCTGGACGCCCGGCAGACGCGTCTCGCCGCCGACATCGCCCATCTCCGACAGATGGCCGGTGTCGTTGAGGCGCATGACCACGCGCTGGCGGAAGTTGTTCACTGCCAGCACGGTCACCGAGCACGGGTCGAAGTCGAACGAACTGCGTTCCCACTGGTCCGGGCCGTTGCCCAGCCACCAGTGCACCACCGCCACGCCCGAGAGCGTGTGCGCCACCACCACAGCTGTGTCCGGGTCTGCCTCAGCGATGCGGTCCATGGCCTGGTAGACGCGCTCGTTCATCTCGCGCCAGCACTCCGCGCCGGGGTAGGGCACATAGTCGATCAGTGGTAGCGAGGGCGGCGCCTGGATCTTCTTCGCTTCTTCCCACGTGATGTCGGCGGCGTCGCCGTTGCGGAACTCGCGCAGCCCCTCATCGAAGATGGCCTCAAGCCCTGTGCTTGCGCCGATGACCTCCGCCGCTTCGTGCGCCCGGGCCAGGTCGCTCGCATATAGCGCCGCGCCCTGCCCCAGCATCTCCCGCAGCCGCGCTCCGGTGTGTTCACACTGCATGATGCCGCGCTCGGTCAGGTGCGAATCGGTCCAGCCGCCCGTGAGCCCGCGGGTGTGATGGTCGGCCTCGCCGTGGCGAACAAGTATGAGCTGTTTCATCTCGTGCTCCCGTCATTGATGGGTCAGTTGCCTGAGTACTGAGAGACCAGCGTCCCGCGTTCCAGCACCGGCTGTTGCGACTCGAAACTCGGTCGACCCCCCAGGTAGTAGATGCCGATGGGGATCTCTTCGCTGTGCGGACGCGAGCGTCCGCCCGTAAATGCCAGCTCCAGCGCCGCCGCGCGGTCGGTCGGGTCGTGTGACTCTGCGATGGGCTTGACGCGGTCCTTGTACCACTTGAAGGTGTTGACCTTGTTGAAGCTGATGCACGGTTGCAGGATGTCCAGCAGTGCGAAACCGCTCTTGTGCCCGAGCGCAGCCACCATCATCTCCCGCAGGTGGTCGCGCTCGCCCGAGAACGAGCGGGCGACGAACGACACGTCTTCGACGATCGCCAGCGCCATCGGATTCACCGGTTGGGAGATGACGCCATGCGGCTGGATCTTGGTCATGAACCCAAGCTCTGAGGTGGGGGAGGCCTGACCCTTCGTCAGCCCATAGACCTGGTTGTTGTGCACGAACGCCTTCACCCCGATGTTCCGGCGCATGGCGTGGATCAGATGGTTGCCGCCCTCGCCATACATGTCACCGTCGCCGCTGGTCACCACCACTTCCAGGTCGTGGTTGACCAGCTTGATCGCGGTCGCGGGTGGCAGTGCTCGCCCGTGCAGACCGTTGAACACGTTCGCCTGTGTATAATGCGGCAGCTTGGCGGCCTGCCCGATGCGGTCGATCCCGGCCTCCTCAATCGCCTCGTCGAGGGTCTTGAGGATGGCGAAGTTTCCGCACCCGGGACACCATGCGGGCTCGTTGGTTGACGGTAGTCTTCTCATGACCTCACCTCGTCAGCGATCTCCTCGGCCAATAGCGGCAGACCGTCGTAGCGTCCTATCACTTCGCATTCGCCCAGCATCCCCGCGCCACGCAGCACCGTCGCGAGCTGCCCCGAAGCGTTGCCCTCTACGGAGATGATGCGCTCCCGGCTCTCTGCGGCGATGACCGAGCGCACGGCCTCCGCGTCCAGAGGCCAGAGCTGTGCGAAGTGTGCCATCTGCGCCGATCCGCCGTTCGCGTTGATGATTTCCACCGCCTCGCGGCACGGCCCCCACGTCGAGCCCCAGCACAGCAGCAGCGTCTTCGCGAAGGGACGCCCGTGCAGCGATGGGCTCAGCGCTTCGGCGGCCATGCCGTCGAGCTTCCTGCGCCGCTTGTCCTGCAGGCGCACCGCTTCTTCGAGGTCTTCAGTAATGTGCCCGTCCTCAGTATGCTCATCCGAGTCCGCCACCACCAATACGCTGCCGCCCGGAATGGCTCGCGGTGACACCCCCGAGTCCGTCACCGCGTAGCGCAGGTAGCTCGCCCGTGGATCGGCCTCAATCTGCCGGTCGATAGGCTGCTCGGAAGCGTCCAGTTCATCGATGTTCGTCCGCAGGTCCGCGAGGAACTGGTCGATCATCAGAATCACGGGCGTCTGCCACTTGTGCGCGGTCTGCAGCGCTCGGCGGGTGATCTCGTATGCCTGCTGCACCGATCCGGGCGCGAAGATCGCGCGCGGGAATTCCCCGTGTCCGCCATGCAGCGCGAAGAGCAGGTCCGCCTGACCGGTGCGTGTGGGCAGGCCGGTCGCCGGGCCGGGCCGCTGCGAGATCATGATCAGCGCAGGAAGCTCCATCATTCCCGCCAGCGACAGGCCCTCGGCCATTAGCGCGAAGCCCCCGCCGCTGGTGGTGGTCATCGCGGGCACACCGGCGTAGGTGGCGCCGCACACCATGTTGATCGCCGAGATCTCGTCCTCCGCCTGCTCGACCACGATCCCGTACTCGTCGGCAACGTGCGCCATGTGCGTAAACACGCCCGTCGATGGCGTCATCGGGTACGAGGCCACAAACTTCACTCCCGAGGCCGCGGCTGAGATGCCGACCGCCTCGGTCCCGTTATAGACGTACGCGGGCCCGTCGGAGGGTTCCGGCGCCGTGATGCAGCCCTGATGCACGCCCGCCAATTCCGCGCCGCGCCGCGCCAGCGCGACGTTGGTGTCCACGACATCCTGGCCCTTCTTGTGGAAGGTCTCGTCGAGGTAGCGAGCCAGAGCATCGAGGTCGTAGCACAGCAGCGCGAACACCGCGCCTGCCGCGACCGCGTTGGCCATCACAGCCGAGCCGCCCTCGTCCTTGGCCACTTGCGTGAAGTCACCACCGGCCGCAGCGTTTGCAGCGCCTCGTCCGTGAGCGCCACCAGCAGGTCGGCGTCCTCGCGCCCGGAGGTGATGCGCTCATCTGAAATGCGCACATCGTACCAGTTCATCCCCCCGCGGATGCGCGACATGTAGCTTTGCGTGGACAGCACGTACAGGCCCATCGAGGCGAAGCTGTCAACCAGCAGATCGCCCGTGGTCTGGATGCCCTGTCCCGCCTCGCCGGCGATACGTATGTTCAGGTCCATGAGCTTTCCTCGTTCAGACTGTGGTCACCCGTGCGATGCGCTCCTGCATTTCTCCGCAGACGGCCGCGAGCCCTCGTATAGAACCACACCGGCCGCCCCACTCGGGGGCGGCCGGTGTCGGTTGCTAAGCCAGTCAGTCCTACTCCCCGATGTCGCCGAGGCGGAACAGGCTCACGTCATCGATGTAAACCTTGTCGCCTTCCTCGAAGCCGTTGACGATCGGCAGGAAGATCACGCTGGCGACGTCTTTGCCGCTCATCTGCGCCGTGATATTGCCGCCGGTCGCGACTGCCGTCCAGCGTCCGGGCACCGGCGTAATCATGGTGCTCATGCCGGGGATGTTGCCGCCCTTCTCGTCGCGCGGCGTGATCGCCAGTTCGACGGTGCCTGACATCTCCTGATCCTCGGGCGTGTAGACGAAGCACACCGCCGCATACCGCCCCGGTGTGATCGGCATGATCTGGTTCGGACCGCCGCGCCCCACGCCGTCACAGAGCAGGGACCACTCGCCCGAGTGCGCCTGCTCATCACTGCGGAGCATTCTGCCGCCGAGGTTAGGCTTCACCCACAAGCTCCAGCCCTCGGGCCCTTCCTCAAAGGACCCGTTGGTCGCCATATTCTCCATCGAGCCGGTCTTCATCGCCAACATGATGTTGGCCTGATCGCGCACCAGCAGGCTTTCGGAGTTCGCCGCCAGGTCCTCAATCCTCGCCCGCAACGTGTCGCTGCGATCCAGCCAGTCGTAGACGCGCCAAAGTGACGTCGCGCCCCAACTGTCGCCGCTCAGGCCGCCGTACCGCGTCAGTGGCAGCGCGTGCAGCAGCACCGGGTGCTTGTCCAGCACGTCGATGCCGATGTACCGGCGCTTGGCTGCCATGTCGATGCGGACGCTGGCGCCGTCGATCGCCGCCAGGGCCAGCTCTTCGGTGTCCAGTGGGCCCTCAGCAAGTTCGCTGCGCGGGTAGCTCAGCGCCGACGCTTCGTAGTATTCGAAGGCCAGCATAAGCATCTCCACTCGCGCCCGCTGCTTGTCAGTCTGCGCATTGTCGATGCCCGCCTGCAACCACTCGCGGCACTGGGCGATCTCCTCGATGGTCACGTCGGCCAGGTAGCCCGCCGTGCCGAAGCTCAGGTACTGCCCGCCCTTGGAGAACCATGCCGAATCGAGGATGCGCGTGGTCCAGAAGTCCTCCCAGAACTCGTAGTACTTCTTCACGTATGGGCCGCCCTCGGGGCCCGCGCAGCGCTCATACCACTCGTCGAGCAGCGCATCCACGTCCTGGTAGGGATCCCACTGCAGCTTGAGCGCTACGTAGAGTTTGGGGCCCTCGCCGAAGTTCGGGTAGGCCTCGGCATACATCGCGCGCACACCGTTCTCATACCCGAACCGGTAGTAGTCGGCCATGTGGTGCATCCACACACGCGGCAGGCAGAAGGGTGTGCCGTAGATATAGTCATACCAGCCCAGCGTCGGCGACATCTTCGCCCACTGACGGGTGATCTCTTCACCCTCTGCTCTGAGTTCTGCGTCCGCCCACTTCATGCGGTCGTAGGTCATGTAGGGGATGATCCGCTCGTTCACTTTGACCGTGTCGGGCGGCTCGAAGATCTCGCTATACGCCAGGCAGCCGAACCATTTGTCCGGGTAGACCTCCAACACACCCTCGACCACCGCATTGCACCAGGTGAAGTAGCGGTCCGAGAGGTGGTCGCGCCCTATCACGTTCTTGCGGCCCGGGTCCAGCGCCTTGCAGTTCTCGCACTCGCAGTGGCCGCTGGAGTCATTGACGCCCAGCGAGTAGGACGGCACGTCCGGGTTCTCGTCGAAGTAGGCGATGATGTTCTTGATCGCCTCATCGACAATCCCGTCTGCTGTGAAGCATGGCTGCCAGTGATGCGTGCTGTTGGTCTCTGGCAGGAAGCGTTCGTCGCCACGCAGCGGGAAGAACTCCGGGTGCGTCGCGGTGTATGTCTCGGGCGGGAAGAGCTGGATCAGGTTGTGGTGGAAACCGATGCGCCCATGCATGCGCATGCGCCGCGTCCACGTCGACTGCGCTTCCCCCCGCCAGCCACTCATCAGACGCGAGAAGAACTTCGGCTCATCGCGCACCACCGTGTCCGGGATCGCGATTGTCGCCTGTGCGGGCACGTCGCGGCCGTCCTCGCCCGGCAGCACCCAGCGCACCCCCACGTACCGCTCCAGGAATTCATACACGCCGTACTCGGTGCCGTAGTCAGTCGGGCCGATGATGAGTACTTCGTCGGCCTCGGGGAAGTCGATGTAGAAGCCATCGTCGTCGAGGTCGTCCATCACGGGCACGGCCTGCTCCATGTCGGTCTGCCCGATGTGGATCGACGCCATCCCGTCAACCGGCGCGGCGACGATATCGAGCGTTGCGCCAGACGCCTCCGCGATGCTCTCCTGCATCTCCGTGGCGGCCGACACCAACCCCACAGATTCGCTGGTAAGGACGATGACGGCCTTCGCCTGGCCGTCCTCGACGATGGTGACCGGCGCGGCCATGGCCACGGCCGCACACAGAATTGCTGTGGCTATCAGTAACGTACGCATCTCGTGCCTCCTGTGGTTGCGTGTTGTGCACTGTGGACAACAATGACCAAGGCGCAGTTCGTCACCTCAGTCCATATCGACGAACTTGATACTCACGTCGTCAAATAGCGCATAGTCCTCCGGCTTCTGCGAGTGCGTTGACAGCCCCACCACAGCCCTGAATGCGCCTTCGGGTACTCGGAAGAACGCTGACCGACGAACCCAGCCGTCTGTCTCTCCCGGGGGCAACTGCTCGACGACGCTAGGCTGTTTCACCCACTTGCCATCGCCATCCTGCCACTGCACCGCCAATCTTGCTGCCGCCGCACCGGTCCCGACTCGCGCCTTGATCCACACCTCGGCGAGGTAGGTCTCGCCCGGCTGCACGGTGAGCGTCTGCAGATACGAGCAGGCCGTCGCGCCTGTGGTCTTCACGCTGCGCTTGCCGGTGCGGGCGTCCTCCTCCGTCCAAACCATCTCCGCGCTGGTCCCCGGCCGGATCCAGTTGCTCCACCCCGGCGGCATCTTATCGGTGGTCCAGTTGACTCCCTCCGCTGCAGCCGCCTCGCCCGCCTCAGTATCCTCGAAGCTCCCGTTCCGGACGCGCTCCTGCATGCGTTCAGGGTCGTCGCCCACCAGGAGGATGGCACTCAGCCCGTCACCAAGTCGCGTGCCCTCGTGTTCGCCGGCCATCGCGCGCATGCGATCGAGCACCGTGCCCTCGTGCTCCGCGGCCCACTGCTGGACAGACCACAGCCCGTCCAGCAGGCCTCGGTCATGCTCGAAGAGCAGCGTCTCGGAGACGTTCCCGAGCACCGGGTGATTCGGCAGCAGAACAGTGGTCAGATACTCGCGCCTGTCCGCCATCTCGAAAGCCCGAACCGCCTGGTCGAGCACGGCCAGCGCATCGGCCTCGCTCTCAATGACCCGGTCCACCAACTGGGTCGACTGGTATACCGCCGCTGACGACTCATACAGCCCGAAAGCGTCCAGCAGCAACTGCACGCGCGCCTTCTGCCGGTCCGTGGAGGCCAACTTCTGAGCTCGCTCAAGTTGGTTCCGGCACTGGGCCAACTCGTCCTGGGTCACCTCGAGCAGGTAGGTCGGCTCGCCCCGGTGCGGCAGATACTGCCCTTCAAGCCGGAACCAACTCGTATCGAGAACGCGCCGGGTCCAGAAGTCCTCCCAGAACTCGTAGTATTGCTTGACGTACGCCCCGCCCTCGGGGCCCGCGCATCGCTCGTACCACTCATCCAGCAGCGCGTCGACATCCTGGTAGGGGTCCCACTGAAGCTTGAGGGCCACGTACAGCTTCGGCCCCTCGCCGAAGTTCGGGTAAGCCTCGGCGTACATCGCCCGTACGCCATGCTCATACCCAAAGCGATAGTAGTCCGCCATGTGGTGCATCCACACGCGCGGGAACTGGTAGGGCCGACCATAGATGTAGTCATACCACCCGGGCGTGGGCGACATCGCCTCCCAGCGGCGCGTCATCTCCTCGCCCTCCGCGTGAAGCTCGGGGTGGATCCACTTCATGCGGTCATAGGTCAGATACGGGACGATGCGTGGGTGGACCTTGACCGTGTCGGGCGGCTCGAACACCTCGCTATACGCCAGGCAGCCGAAGTACTTATCCGGGTACTTCTCCAGCACGCCTTCCACCACTGCGTTGGCCCACGTGAAGTAGCGGTCCGACAGATGATCCCGCCCGATGACATTCTTGCGCCCCGGGTCCAGAGCCCGGCAGTTCGCGCACTGGCAATGTCCGCTGCTATCGTTGACGCCGAGCGAGTATGACGGCACGCTCGGATTTCTGTCGAAGTAGGCGATGATGTTCTTGATCGCTTCTTCGACGATCCCCGGAGCGGTGAAGCATGGCTGCCAGCGGTGTGTGGTGTTGGTCGCCGGCAGGAAGCGTTCGCCGTTGATCTCCGGGAAGAACTCCGGGTTCGTGGCGGTGTACTTCTCGGGTGGGAAGAGGCGGATGAGGTTGTGGTGGAAGCTGATGCGCCCATGCATCCGCATCCGTCGCGTCCACTTGGTCTGCGTCTCCCCGCGCCAGCCGCTCATCAGCCGCGAGAACACCTTCGGCTCATCGCGCACTGGTGTGTCCGGGATGGCAATGGTCGCCTGCTCGGGCACATCGCGCCCGTCCTCGCCCGGCAGGACCCAGCGCACTCCCACGTAGCGCTCGAGGAAATCGTACACGCCGAACTCGGTGCCCCACGTCGTTGGCCCTGCGATCTGCACTGTCTCAGCGTCCGGGAAGCCGATGAGGAAGCCATCACCATCGAGTTCCGCCATGTCCGGCGCGTCGCCGCCGATGATGATGGACGCCATGCCCTCAACGGGCGCGGTCACGATCTCCAGCGTCGCGCCGCTGGCCTCGGCGATGCACTCCTGCATCTCAACCGCCGCTGCCTGCAGGGCCGTGGATTCGCTGTCGAGGACAATCACGGCCTTCGCTTGGCCGTCTGTGACAATGGTGACTGGCGCGGCTATAGCGGCACTCGCGCACAGCAGCGCAAGCACGGTCATGAAATGGCGCATCATGGGCCTCCCGCTCGGCTATAGGTGCTTCTTCAATTCCGCCATGTTGTGCTCAAGCGCGGCCAACGGGTCGTCCGTGGCCGCCGTCTCAAAGACCAGCCAGCCGTCGTAGGCGATGTCGTAGATGGCCCTCACGCAGTCAACCATGTCCACGTCGCCCTCGCCCAGCAGATCGGCTCCGGCTTCCTTGATGTGAATCATCTTTACGCACGGACCGATTCCCCGCATCTGCTCCGCCGGGTCGAACCCCGCGCTCATCAGGTTCCCCAGATCGTAGTAAATTCCGACCTGTGGGTGATCCGCCATCTCGCATACGCCTTCCATAGTCTCTTCATCGACCGTGCACTCAACGCACAGCACCAGGTCTGGGTTCTCCGCCTGCACGGCGCACTCGCGCAGCCCCATGCAGTCCCTCGTCAGTCGAGGATCATCGAGTCTGGGCGCCATCTCCTGGAAGTGTGGCAGCAAGATCCCATCCGCGTCCAGTGCATTGGCGCACGCGATGGCCTCGATCAGGTGTTGCTTGCCGTCGAGCCACTCGTCCACATCCATAGTCAGGCAGTTGTGCGCGCGCCACGACGCCAGCGACAGCGATGAAATCAGCAGTTGGTACTTGCCGCACAGTCGCAGCAGTTCGTGCCGGCCTGCGGACTCCCAGATCATCATCCCGTGCATGCGCGGGTCATCGCGGGGAATCATCTCGATCCCGTCAAACCCCATCGCCGCCGCGCGTTCGAACTTCTCTTCCAGTGTTGCGTCCACCCCGAGCAGATTCTCTCGCACGCCAATCTTCATCGTCATCGCCCCCGTTGGGAATTCCGCATGTCTTGCGCAGGAGCCAGACCACCGCCCGGCCCAGTACCATCAAATTGCCCGTAAGGTCGCACGAATCCTCCAAGCGCGGAGGGCCGCGGCCCCGCTGCGGGGAAAGGGCCGTCGCGATATCCAGGCCGCGCTTGGAGCATGATAATGAGTGACAGCCCGCTGAGTCTCAAGCCCGACTTTGCCGAAGCCGCCGCTCGTTGGGAGGCGTTCTGGAACGGCGAGATGCTTGATCGCCCGCCGGTTGCCATCACCTGCCCCGCAGAGGGGGTCGAGGGCGTTGATACCCCGAACTACCGCCAGCAGTCCTTCGATGATCTCGACGAACTCGTGGCCCGCGTCGACGCGGCCATGCACTCCACCTATTGGGGAGGCGACGCGATCCCACAGTTCTCGCCCAGCTTCGGCCCGGACAACTTCGCGGCCTTCATCGGCGCGGAGATTGAGTGGAGCGAGGGAGAGGAGATCAACACGTCCTGGGCCGTCCCCTACGTCGAGGACTGGGAGGACGCCCTGCCACTGACCTTGCAGGAGGACGGATATTGGTGGACGCGCATGGTCGCCTACATGGAGAAGCTGGCTGCCGCGGGGGCGGGCAAGTGGCTGGTTTCGCACATAGACATGCACTCAAACATGGACGCGCTGGTGAGTGTTCGGGGCGCGACCCCGCTGTGCCTCGACCTCTACATCCAGACTGACGCCGTCAAGCGGGCCAACGCGCAGGCCAACGCCTTGTATCCGATGATGCATGATGCTCTGCACGAGGCCGGCGGCATGGACCGTTGCGGGACTGGCGCTGGCTGGATCAGGGCCTACTCCGCCGGCAAGTGCAACGCAATGCAGTGCGACTACATCGTCTGCATCAGCCCGGCGCACTTCCGCGAGTTCGTCATGCCCGACCTGATCGACGAGGCCGCCCACCTAGACCACGCCATCTACCACTGGGACGGTCCGGACGCCCTTGTGCACATCGACGACCTGATGGCCATCGACGATATTGAGTGCATTCAGTGGGTGCCGGGAGCGGGGGCCAAGCCCTTCATCGAGTGGATGGATTTGCTCGTGGAAATCCAGCAGCGCGGCAAGAGCGTGATGGTCTACTGCTCGGCTGCGCAGTTGCCGGTCTTCCACAAAGCCCTGCGCCCTGACCGGGTCTGGTACCACGTCTCCGCTGCCGACCGGCGAACACGTAATAGTCCCCTGCAGTCCCGTTCGGCGGGCCGATCTTCAGATTGGCCCGCCGGATTCGTCCGCCGTTCGCCCCTTACTCCCACCCCAACTCGAACTGCGTGGCCCATGAAGTGCCGGTGACCAGCGTCTGGCGCTGATACATCCACTCCAGCGTGTACCGTCCGCTGTCCGTCCCGTCCCACCACCGGTACAGCTGCAGCAGCGAGGGATCGGTCGTGATCTGCAGGCGCGAGCCAGACGGGTCCCCCAGCGCAAACGATGTGCCGGTGAGCGTCTGAGATGCCGTCGCCTTGACCAGTTCTTGCTGATCGGCCGGGACGTCGGCCATGCTTGCCCATATCTCGCGCGGCTGCCCCTCACCACTGAAGACCTGATCGCCCTCGGCCGTGGCGAGCTGCAGCGCGGGCCTCGGACCGGTCGCGAAGCAGTTGTGGGACCAGTAGCTGAACTCGAGGATATCCGGCGACTCGTTGCGCAGCGTGACCCGCACCGTCACCCCCGGCTTCTCCTCGCCGATCGTGTATGATTTCTCCAGCACCAACCCGCCAACTGCCCAGTGGGTGAGAGCGCGCCGGAACACGACCACCGCTTGCCCGCCCGCAATCTCCCGGTGGGCCAACTCATACTCGCTGCTTCCTTCATTCGCGGCGCGGGCACCCTCCGGCCACCAGAACCGGTCCACACAGGCGCCGCCGTCGTCGAACCGTGATATCAGGTCCTGCTCGTGCCCCTTCACCTTCCACGACCACAGGTTCCCTGACGGGCCGATCCCCAGTTCCTGATTCGGCGATGCCAGCCGCACCTCCGCGCTCCCATCTCCGTCCATGTCCGCCCACGATATCTCCAGGTTCCCCTCGCGTAAGACGGCGATGTCTCCGGCCGCAGCCGCTTCCGCCTGGCGCGCTTCGAAGCGTTCGCGCACGTCGCTTTCGCGCACCTGCCCGCTGATGCCCCCCGCCGGTTCGCTCTTCGAAGCCACTAGCATACCCAGCGACGACGCCGGCACCTCGTAGAGCATGCCCGCGGCCAGTTGCGCCGCGCTCCACGTCTGTCCCTCGGCGGGAACGAGCGCCTCGCGGGTCACCGGATCATACAGGAACCAGCCATCGCCCTTGGCGTCAGCGATGCGCACCTGCACCGTCGCCGGCTTGTCCAGATGCATGTTGCATGCTGAGACGAGCGTGTCGTCGCCACGCCGATGCGAATACCACAGCGCGTACTTCTCCCACTGTGGCGCGGTGAGCGTGATCTGCCCGGCACCAGTCTCGATCGCAGCCTCCACCTCGGGCAGCGGGTCCACCGACACTGCCGCTGGATCGGCCTCGCCGCTTTGCACGAACGCCTCCACGGTGGTCACATCGCGCATCGCATGGCTGACTTCCCACACGTACTCCATGTCAAAGCCCCGCCGCAGGTCCGGCCAGTGCGAGCAGCCGATGCAGCCCTGCAAAGCCGAGGAGACGTAGTCGAAGTAGACTGCCCGCGGCGTCTTCGAGGCGAGCCAGTGAGCGTCGGCCACCATGCCCGTGCAGGTCATCGGCAGGATTGCCGCGCCCGGAAGATACTCGGTCATGCTCTCGACATTCCGCGCGAATCCCATCGCCGAACTCGTGTAGATCATCGGCAGATAGACCAGATTCGGGATGTCGCTATAGGCCCGATAGTCGACGTGCCTCTCTGGCGGCATCCCCGAGCCCTGGCAGATGGCGATAGTCAGGTCTGGTCGCGACGCATGCACATACTTCGCCCACAGGCGCATGACTTCGGCCAGTTGCCAGGTCCGGAACGCGAGGAAATCCTCGCGCAGTTCGCCCTTGAGACGCTCCTCGCTGAGGGTCGCCGCGTCCAGCCCCTTGCTCTGCGCGAAAGCCGCAACCGTCCCCGGCTCATTCCACAGCGGATTGCGCACTGCGTTCGCCGGTTCCCAGTCCCAGAACACTCCGTCAACTTGCGGCGCCATGCGCGCGTAGTAGCCCTCGTCCAGGCCGAAGAACGCATCCGGATCCGCGATGATCCGCGTCTCCCAGCCCTTCGTCCGCATCGGTTTGAGGTATACGTAGGGCACGTTCGCCCACAGCTTGCCGCCGTCCGCCCGCAGTCGATCCGTCACGTATTTCCGCCAGCCGGTGGGCTCCTCTGACGCCAGATACGTGTTCACACCTATCGAGCGGATCATGTCGTACACGTCGTCCCACAGGTTCTCGGGAACAGCTTTGAAAAGCCCCCAGCAGAAGAGGTTCTGGTAACCGGTGGGCCGGGGACCCTCAGGCAGCGCCGGTAGAACCCGCACTCGTGCCTGCTTCTCCGGCAGTTCCTCTCCGCCCACGATGGGGCGGTAGAATATGTTCCCTTCGTCGGGCATCTCGGCGGTGTCGAGCCACACGGTCACCGCGCAGTGTGACACCCCCGGCTTCAGACCCGCCAGCGTCTCGTCGGTGATGGGCACGCGCAGTCTCGTGTACTGGGCGCCATCACGCTCGATCGCCTCGCCCGGCTCCAGCAGATCGAAGCTGCCCGCTCCCGCGGGCAGGTCGAGGACCATCTCAACGTCTCCTCCGATCGCGGCCCGGTTGCCCGAGAGCATCAGGTGCGCGAAATTCGGCGCCTCCCGCACCAGAGTGAGCGTGTTGTTGCGCCCATATTCAGTTGGGTACATGTGCACCACGAGCGGGTCCGTCATCTGCGTGAGGGACAGGTCGTCGTAGTAGACGGCTCCCACGCCGCTGCTGCGCAGCAGGATGACCACCTGTTTGGCCCCGGGCTTCAGGTTCAAGTCATGCTCAAACGGCGTCCACTCGTCAGCCTGATCGAGATTCCTGTAAATCTTGTCCTGTGTCGGTGTGCTCGCGTCCACGTATGGCTCGCTGTACACCAGGACCTGTATCTGCGCACGCGAATCGCCACCGGTCTTACCCCACCCCTTGAGCTTATACACTCCCTCAGCCACATCGATCGGCTTGGTCAGCAGTACGCCTCGCACACGTTCCTCACCGGCATTTGCCACGCCGGTGATACAAGCGGCATACTCTCCCTCGTGTGCGTCAGTGGACCACTCCAGCCTCGCTTCCGACGGTTTCGAGGACCATGTCGCGAAGCCCCACTTCGCCTCCGCCCGCCCCTCCAGTTCAAAATCACCATTGGCCAACAGGTTTCCGGTGTCCGCCGCAACGGCCATCGGCGGTTGGCAGCCCGTCAGAATCGCGAAACCCATCAGTAGCCCGCACACCATCAGCACTCCTGTGCCACGCATCCTCATCGGTATACCTCCGTTGAAATGGGTTCCGCTAGATCAATCCACACAGGCTGCGACCGTGCGCCGTCGCGCCAGTGCCAGCCCGGCCAGCACTACTACCGTCCCGATAATCTGCATCACGCTCGGGCGCTCTCCCAGCCACACCGCCGCGGTGACCATTGCCACCACCGGCACGATGTACTGATACACTGCCACGCGCGCCGAGCTGGTGCGAGAGATGCGCCAGTACCACGCCGTGAACCCGAAGACCCCTGCCAGCAGCACCAGCCAGCCCAGGCAGAACCATGACACCGGCTGCAGATGTGCCCAGTCCACCGCCACCATCTCATGCCACCCGAAGGGCACCACGATCAGAGCCCCGAACATGTAGGTGAACGTGACGACTTTCAGCGACCCGTACTTCTCCATAAGGCCCTTGCTGATCACCATGAAGAGCGCGTAGCCCACCGATGAACCGAGCATCAGCAGGTCGCCGGTGATGCGCGTCTCCGGCAGATGGGCGGCGCCCGCCCCGCCCATGATGACCATCCCGACACCCACGAATGCCGCGCCCACCCCGAGCCAGTTCGCACCGGAGATCGCCTCCGCGCCGATGACCGCCACCATGATGGCCACGAACACTGGCGCGGTGGAGAACAGCAGCGAGCCCTCGCCAGCCGCGGTCAGATTGAGCCCCAGCACGAAGGTCAATTGCTGGGTGCCCATCACCAGCGCACCCGCCAGGAACAGGGGCAGCCACATGCCGCGCGGATTGTTGCGCAGCCGACCCGTGACCCCGAGAACCACCAGCAACAGTAAGGTGATGGACACAAACCGGACCGCGAGCAGGCCTTCGGGCGGGATGACCTCCATCAGCCGCTTGTAGACTGGGAAGTTCCCGCCCCAGATGATCGCGACCACCAGCAGTACAGGATCAAGAATCGGCTCGTGCCTGCGGCTGTTCACCGCGGGATCGTCCGTCATGTGCAGCTTCCTTCTCTCAGGAGAAACGGGCGCGTGGGCCGCCCGTTCAGTCGTCTCAGGGGCGCCCGTCGCCGATCAGCACGGTGTCTCGTATCGGGCCGAGCAGCGTCTCGGGCACGTCCGTCGGCGGAATGATCGCGAAGAGCGTGAAGCCCCCCGCTCCCAGCCGCCGGGTCACATTGATCTGCGCCGCCAGTTGCTCCGGGTAGTCCATCCCAAACTTCATCGTGGCTGCGCCGATCCCCGGCCACACCTGCGCCGGCCCCGCAACCTGCAGGGCTGCCGTCGCCAGATCCTCGAACTCATGCGCGTCCAGCGTGTAGTCCATCGGGCAGACCGCGTCCACCAAGCCCTCTGCGCACCAGCTTGGCCAGTCCTGCCCGCGCGTCACCCGCGCCTGCCACGGCTGGCGGTACACAGCCGCCGATATGGTCACATCCGGTCGCAGTGCTCTGATCCGCGAGCTGATGTCGCGCACAATCGCGCTGATCTGCTCCTCGCGGAACTGCCGATAATCCTCAACCAGCGTGCCGCTGCCCGTCACGGCATTGGGCCATGGTCGCACGCTCTGGCCGGTCCGCGCTTCGAAAGCGGCGCGGCAGTTTGAGCAGAAGCATGCCATCTCATCCGGGTACCGGATGAAGTCATACTGAATGCCCGCGATATCGTAGTCGCGCACCAACTCCATCATGCCTGCGCGCACGATCGCCACGTTCTCGGGCACGCTTGGGCATAGCCACGCCACCACGTCCCCGCTCGGCTTCCGCTGCCAGCGGTTCTCCCGGCGCAGTTCCCGCGCGAAGATACTGTCTGGCTGGCCGATGATCAGGCAGTTCACGTAGACGTGCGGCTCCAATCCATGCGCGCGAGCCGAGGCCAGGCAGCGCTCAAGCTGGTCAGCGCGTCCGAACGGGAGAACACTCAGCGGCCCCGCCTCCGAGTCGTAGTGGGCCGTCTCGCCCCGTCGCGCGCGGATGAATACAGTATTGAGCCCACCCGCAGCCATGCGCCCGAAGAGATCGTCCGGGTCTTCGATGGCATCCAGGTGGGTCCATGCCGCCCGGACCTCGCTTGCCGGCGCGGGCCGTTGGCGCTCAATGTGGGCGTAGAGCGTGAGTGTTTCAGTCTGCTGACCGTCCGTCGTGTCCCACGTTACCGAACAGGCGATGCCCCGGTTCCCGCTCTCGCCTTCAGGCACCGGCAGTCGCACATGCGCCCTGCCACGAACCCCGCCGGGCACGCGACTCATGGCGGCGCCGTCGATGGTTGCGGTGCCGCGGGCGCCACCGATCAAGTGCGCCTCACAGCGCACCTCGGCCGTCGTGATCGGTACCACCGGATGGAACTCGACGATGGCCGCGCCGGGCGAGACCACAATGCTGCTGGCCAGGCTGGCGATGCCGCGTTCAGCGACGAAGCCTCCACCGCCGCCCCCGCAGCCGGCGATCATAAGCGTCGCAGCCAAGATGCCTGCCAGTCGCATCATTCGCGCCCGTCACCTGCCAGCACGCTCTCACGCAGCGGGATCAGGATGGTCTCGGGGACGTCCGTCTTCGGCGTCACGCAGAACATCGCGAAGCCCGGGAGCCCCAGCCGCCTGACGATATTGATTTTGGCTGCCATCTCCTCCGGATAGCGCATCACACCGTTGCCTGACCGCACGCCGATGCCCGCGTAGATCGGCACCGTGCCCTCGATGGCCTCCATGATGACGCCCAGCAACTGCTCGTAAGCCGCGGTATCGTAGACGTACGACATCGGACACAGCGCATCGATCAGGCCCTCGTGGGCCCACTCCGCCCAGGCCTGCCCGACCGTGTGGCGCGCCTTCTCCGGCGCCATAGCGAACACCGCCGCCGTGATTTCCACATTCGGGTTCACTTCGCGGATCGCCGCCGAGGTGATGCGCACTGCGTTGGTGATGTGGTCACAGCGCGCGTCAGTGTACTGCTCGTACAGCTCGCCGCCCTCGACCACATCAGTCGGCCAGTTCGCGACCGCATGTCCGATGCGCTCCTCGAATCTGGCCCGACAGCGTTCGCAGAAGCAGCCCTGTGAGTTCGGGAACCGGATGAAGTCATACTGAACGCCCGCCAGGTCATAGTCCTCCGCTAACTCCACCATCGCGTCTCGCACCAGTTCCACGTTGCGCGGGTCCGACGGGCACAACCAGTCGATGTCCTCGCCCTTCGGGTTCTTCTGCCAGCGACCTTCGGCGAGCAATTGCTGGGCAAACTCGCTGTCCTTGCTGCCGATCGGGAAGTTGTTCACGTAGCAGTGCACGTCGATGCCATGCTCGGCGGTCGCGGCCAGTGTTTCGGCCATGAAGTTCTCGTTCTCGAAAGGCAGCTTCACGACCGGTCCCATCGCCGAATCGAAGTATGCGGTCTCACCCCGCCGCACCCGCATGATCGCCGCGTTCAGGCCGCCAGCCGCCATCCGCGAGAAGATATCGTCGGCGTCCTCGATAGCATGACTGTGTGTCCACGCCGCCCGGACCTCAGTCTCGGGGGGCTCTATCATAGGCTCGATGCGCACTGCGAACTCGCGCTCGATCATCTTCTGCTCGCCGTCGTCATCGTAGCGCACCGAGCACGTCACCGTGTCTGCGCCCTCGACTCCGGCCGCAACTGGCAGCACGATCTGCGCGTTGCCCTGCACCCACGGTTCATTGCCTACTGGCTTGAGGCCCTCGCCCTCGATTGTCGCGCTCGCGGCTTCACCCGCGCCCAGCCTCGCCTCGCAGATGACCGACGCCACACCGGCGGGCACCATCGGCGTGAACACCGCGCGCAGCGTCCCCGGCGAAAGCCCGATGTCGCAGGCTATCTTGCAGATATTGAGCTGGCGCGGTCCGATGAACTGCTCTCGGGCGATGTTCGAGATGCGCACTTCGTCGGGTTTCCGCCGACGTTGATCGGCCCGGTCATCTTGACGCTGGTCTCCATGACACCGTTGACGAAGATGCGGGCGCGCTTGCCATCATAGGTCACCGCGACGTGCATCCACTGATGCGGGACGCATGGGGACTTCGCGCTCAGCACCCGTTTGGCGTCAGGAACGCTCTCGCCACCCGGGCCGTAGACATGGCCCTGTCCGGAACCATACCTCGATGGTGAGTTGGTCCATGCCCTGCAGTAGTGCACGGTCGCCCTCGATACCAATCACCTGGTCCTGCCCGAGGCGCAGCGCGTTCCCGATGACCCCCTCGACCCGTTCGACCGGTCCCTGGCTCAGCGTCCCGTGCAGACCCAGCGGGCCCGAGTCGACGATCTGCTCGCCCTCGCCGTCAAAGTGGTAGAGCAGCAGCGTGTGCTCATCGGACGCGTATGGCTCGATCACCTGCGCACTTGCCCACCCACACAGCAACGCAGCCACCAGCAACGCCGTCGGCCTCACCATGGTCATCGCGTCACCTCATCAGCCTATCGCTCTAAGCAATCCCGCCACAGCTTCATCGAAGTCTGCCGCGACTGTCGCGCCCTCGCCTGCGGTCAGCGCTGCTGCGTCAGTATCAGCGCCTGAGCCGTCCTTCGGGTTGGCCACCACCAGCGCTCGCGGCGCCGCCAGCCCGGCAATGTCAGGCATATCTGCCACTTTCAGGATGTTGCGCGGGAAGACCCAACTGGCCTGCACGAAGCCCTTCGAGCCTGCGTAGGACGTCAGCGGCTCCACGCTCACCGTCGCGCTGATGCGCTCGTCGAGCGCCGCCGCGTAGATCGCCAGCATGGCCGCCTCGTCCTCGCCCCACACCGCCACAGTATCTGACGTGGTGTCAGCTCGGTCCAGCAGGTAGTCTGCCGCTCGCATGACATCCCAGACCCGCCATCCCATCATCGGGCGCCCCAGGTTGATGCCACGCTCGACTGCGGAGAACTCGCCCATCCCTCCGCCATCGGTCTCGCCCCGTCCTCGGAAGTCCATGGCCAGCACCAGTGCGCCGCCCTGGCACAGTTCGAGCAGATCGCGGCGATGCACCACCGCGTCTTTGCCCTCCGCCAGCATGGTGATCACGCCGGTCCGCGCGCCCATGAAGTTCGGGTCATACATCGCCAGCGCCGGGATGATGATTCCCGGCTCGCTCTCGAAGGTCACCTCGTGCATCTGCGCCTGTAGGCACGAGCGTCCTCCGGTCTCCGGCCACGGTCCGGGCAGCCCGCCGAACACATCTGCCACGATTGCCTTGCGCAGTTCCTGCGGCGATGCTCCCTGCTTCGCCGCCGACCCGGCGTACACGCGCTCCGCTTCGAGCCCGTGCAGCGTTGCGCACGACTGCGCCTGCGCGTCCTGCAATCCCTCGCGGCCCTTGACCAGCAGCGCGTCGCTGCGCACGTCCTCCACCCACGTGTATGGCTCCTCGCGCCCGCGACGGGACCCTTCAGCCAGCGATCGAACCAGCGGTACACGCCCTCGCGGAACTTCTGCGTGTAGGCGTGCCCGTCATACACCGCGTGGATGTCAACGCTCTCGGGGTTATACAGATCGAAGATCCGATGCGCTCGATCAAGCGCCTGCCTCGCGCGCAGGATCGGGAAGCCACCGTCGAGGATCGCGTTCACCAACAACAGCCCGCAGCGCCCGGCCATCAGCCCGAGCACATGTGGCTGGTCGGCATACGCGACCACGCCCGGCACCGTCTCACAGTTGCAGTGGGCTTTGCGGAAGTAGTCGGCGTAGATATCCACCGAGCACACTGGAGCGGAGGCCTTGACGCGCTCGTCGATCGCGGAGAAGTAAGTGGTCTGATTGCCACCACCCGAAGCTCCCGTGCAGCCGATTCGGTCGGCGTCCACTTCCTCGCGCCCGCACAGGTAATCCAGCGCTCGCATGTTATCGTACAGATGCAGCCCGGCCAGCGTCATGCCGGTCGTCATCAGATACCAGGTGTCTCGATGGTCCTGATACGCCCGCTCGTCATACCCCACCATGTCCAGGCTCAGCGCCACATATCCGCGCCGCGCGAAGTTGATGCAGCGCCGCTGCACATGCACCGAACGCTTGCCGGTCGCCCAGTGCCCGTGCGGGCAGATGACCCCCGGCAGCGGCCCGTCCTGTTCGTCGGGCACGTAGATGTTCGCCGCGATATACCACCCCGGGCGACTCTCCAGCCGCCACTTCTCGATGCGGAAGCCGTCGCGCTGCAGCGTGCCACAATCCACCGGCGCGAGGTCGCACGCCTCCTCCGGGAATCCGCCCATCGACTCGATGAGCTTCGCGCGGATGCCGCCACGCTGGGCCTCCCACTCCTCGCGGCTGGCGGGGTACTCGTAGCTCTCCAGCATCTCGTCGCCGATGTAGGCGAAGTGGTCCTCGAGCATCTTCGCATGCACCTGCGGCAGCACATTCAGATCAAAGGGCTTGTCGAGCTTCGGCATCGTGTTCCTCCTGGCCATCATTGATGAGAAGGGAGACGCTCGGGACTGGGATCGTCTCCGAAATACTTGCGTTGCGTCGCAGCGCACAGGTCATCCCACGAGACGATGAAGCGCTTCCTGCCAGACCCTTCCTCAAGCCCCTCCTCAAGTTCCTCAAGGCCGTACGGCTCGAGTTCATCACGGGTCATCACGATCAGTCGACTGCACGATGCCCTCAAGTCAGCCAGCGCAGCGTTCTCATCGGGCGAGAACTCCGCTGCCGCTGTTGACACACACAGATAGGCTTCTGGTAAGCGCTCCGCCAAAAGCCTGAACTTCGCGATGTCCTCTTCGCCATTACCGTCAGCGCCGATCACCTCACCGAACAGCAGTCGGTGCTCGTGCAGGTGGCCGTCTACGGCTATGAGTGCCATATCTATCTCGAAGTCCACTTCTGGACTCTTGACATCGAAGCTGGGAGCGTATGCCGTCTCGTCGTCGAACTCCGGGAACATTAGACGCCAGATTGTGAGCAGGACGGGCACAGCGCCGTGGGCCTTCCCTCGCGACCTGAAGAACCCGTCCGCAACGTAGTGCCAGGGCAGCTGGTCAGGTCGAGGCGTCGCCTGTTCCTCGTGACAGGCCTCGCATGTGTAGGAATCGCCGAGGCGCGTCAGCGAGTACCAATCGCAATCCCCACAGGCGCGGCACGCCAATCTCAGGCCCGGGCGCATCACTCGGTGATGCACGAGCCAGTCCAATACTGCGTTGACGTCGATATCAGGCCCGATGACCCCATCTGCGTAGCCGACGTGCCTTTCGGCCGGGGCATCAGATAGCGCCTTGCCAATGGTTGCCCGCAGGCAGTTGCTGTGGACTGGCTTCCCAGCAGCTAGTAGGTCAATCGCTTCTCGCACCGCGCGCAGTTTCAGCATTCGGCATCCCTCGATGCCCCCGAGTCTTTCGGCAAGGGCCGCGCACGTTCTACCTGGCTGGCTGGTGGCAACGGTCCACCCTTGGTCAGAGAGCACATGGCCCACGATCTCAGCGGCGCTCAGGAGGGAGACACCCGCTGTTCCATGGGGATGATACTCATGCGTAACGATGGCCGGCGTGTCTATACGGCCTCTCCTACCCGCCAGGGCCCAGTTGGTCGTGCGTCTCTGAAGACCGGGCAGTGCCGGGAAGCTGCCGAGAAGGCGTTCCTCGCCGTATGGCCTCCTGATGGTGACCTCACGTGTCCAGAACTTGGGGGTGTAGGGCGGCTCCAATAATTCCGGGGTGAGCCCCCGGAACGTCACCCACTTGCCGTCGAGCAGGCTCATCTCGCTTGCTTCCTGGCTCCAGCACCGCCGGCCCTGCAGGCTCTGATCATGCCAGGAGCCCGACGACAGCTGCGCAAGTGCAGTCCTGAAGGCTATTCCCGTGCCTGGAAGCTGGGCAAGCGCTTCTTGTGCCTCCTCTATTGTGGTGCTCCGCCCAACATGCACCGTAACCATAGGAATGGGGTCGCCGGCACCGTTGGCTGTGGACCATGTCCGCGAGCTGCCCTCCGCAATCTCTCCGAACAACTCCATGGCGCCGGGGACGTCGAGTGGCGCGAAGCAGAGATCACGGTAGCCTACCGCCCGCAGGTTCCAGAAGTCCGCCACGTCGTCAAGTAAGTCGTGCTTCCCAAGAAACAGTGCTCTAGAGTTTAGGACTCTGCGGGGTGGCTGCACCTGTATGCCCGTCAGGGCCAAACGGATAGGCGTCAGCTCTCGGAGGGGCAGGTACTCAGCCGCCTGCGTTCCCGCGCGCTCCCAACTACCTGCTTCGAGAAGCTCTCGACACATCTCGGCGTAGTCAGGGGATGCGCCTAATGGATAGGTCCCCACGGTCGCGCAATACAGCATGCCCGCTCTTGCGTCGTCCGGCCATGTAGGAAGCGCGAACGGAGTGCCTTGGACACGCTCACCGCGGCGACGTATGATGGGTGCGACATCGCAGAACTGCATATTGAGTCCGCCCTCGGTCTCCGAGAAAAGGCCGGAGGGCCAAGAGGGCCACTCCGGCATGTGCCCACGGACCGCCGCATTCTCTGGGATATCGGCGAAGGCGTGGACGTAGTCGGGGCGGAAGGTCTCCAACTGCCAGATGCACTCCTGTTCGCGTTCGGGTGAGTACAGCAGTATAGGGTTGAGCGCACCGCCCCAGAGGCATGTGTTGATCTTGGCCGCCTGACGGAACTGCTCCTCGTTGCCCGCCTCGACCAGAGAAGCGACGCACGTAGGCCTTACGCGTTGTTTCACTTCGACTTGCCGTAGCACTGCTCACCACCGCTTCTCTCTCACTGTCAGAACCAGCCGATCGGCTCGCCCGAGATGTCTTGGATGACGTTCTTGTAACGCAGATTCTCCATCAGGCCGTGCATCCCGCGCTCGACGCCCGTGCCCGACTGCTTCCAGCCGGGGAAGGGCGATTGCGGGTAGACTTGGTTATATGTGTTGATGTAGACCGTGCCCGAATCGATCGCCCGCACCATGCGCGCAATTCGGTCCGCGTCGCTGGTGAAGACTCCCGCGCCCAGACCGTATGGCGAGTCGTTGGCGATGCGCACCGCATCCGCCTCGTCCTCAAAGGGCACTGCCACCAACACCGGCCCGAAGATCTCCTCGCGCACCACGCGCATCTCATTGGTGCAATCGGTCAGCAGAGTCGGCTGCACAAACCACCCGTTCTCGCACCCGGGGATGGTTGGCGTCTCGCCATATACCCGGTCACCTTGTCGAACTGCTCCTGCGACACCACCGCGCCGAGTTGCGTGTTCTCATCCATCGGGTCTCCGAGGACCAGCGCGGAGAGCTTGTCCGCCACCGCGGCGCAGACCTCGTCGTAGATGGATCGCTCCACCAGCAGGCGCGTGCCAGCGATGCAGTTCTGCCCGTTGGCGAGCAGCAGCCCGAACACCGCTCCGGCCACCGCCTGGTCGAAGTCGGCGTCCGCGAAGATGATGTTCGGCGACTTGCCACCGAGTTCGGCCGACACGTTGGTGATGTTCTGCGCGGACAGCTCAATGACCCGCCGCCCGACCTCAGTCGAGCCAGTGAAGAACACCTTCTGCATGTGCGGATCGGTCACGATCGCCTCGCCCACCACCGACCCGGGCCCGGACACCACGTTCAGCGCCCCGGCGGGCAGTCCGGCCTGCGCGAAGCATTCCGCGCACAGCAGGCTGGTCATCGACGTGATTGAGGCCGGTTTGAGCACGACCGAGTTCCCCACAGCCAGCGCCGGCCCGATCTTCAGCGCGCCCAGGAAGATGGGGAAGTTCCACGGAGCGATCCCGCCGACCACACCGTATGGCTGGTACAGCGAGTAGTCGATCTGCGCTGCGTTCGGGATATCGATCGTCTCGCCGACCGCCGTGTCGGTCACCGTCGCGTACCAGCGCAGGTAGTTAACTGCCGCTGGCACATCGATTGCACTGGTCTCGGCGATGGGCTTGCCCGTGTCGAGAGTCTCCAGTTCGGCGAACTCGCCGACGCGCTCCTCGATCAGGTCCGCGGCCTTCGCGATGATGTCGCCGCGTTCGGCGCTGGTCATCGCGCCCCAGTTGCCGTCGAAGGCCGCCTGAGCCGCTTCGCAGGCGCGCGCCACGTCTTCGGCGCCGCCCTGGGCAATGTTCGCGACCACCTCACCGGTGGCCGGGTTGATGCTCTCGTAGGTATCGCCGCTGGCGGCATCGCAGTAGTCGCCGTCGATGAAGAGCTTGAGTTCGCGCATGCTATTGCCTCCACATCAGGGATCACATCGCGTTCGTCAATTCGCCGCGAATCACCCCGGGGCCTCCCGCATACCCGGGCGGGTCAGGTCTGTTTCGTCGACCAAAATCGGTCCTCAGCATTTGACACGGGCCCCCCCTGAATGGTAGATTCTGAGTGAATAAGGACTACCGAACTGAACTTGCCACTGACCGTGACGGCGCCCGTATGTGTCGTCTTTTCTTTTTGGCGCATCCACCCACCGCACTGCTGGCAGCAGCGTGCCTCTGACCGGAATGGGACGGTGACATGAGCGCCACTCAGTCCACTCCTTCCCAGGCCCATACCACCGAGCTGAGCCGCGACCTCGGGCTGTTTGACATCACCATGGTCGGCGTAGCGGCCATGATTGGTGCGGGTATCTTCGTGCTCACTGGCATCGCTGCCGGTGAGGCAGGCCCCGCGCTCATCGTTGCCTTCGCCCTCAACGGCATCGTGACGCTGTTGACCGCGATGGTCTACGCTGAACTCGGCTCAGCCATGCCTCAGGCCGGCGGCGGCTACGTCTGGGTCCGCTACGGGCTGCCCGGCGGCAGCGCCTTCATGGCGGGCTGGATGGACTGGTTCGCGCATGCAGTGGCCGGCAGCCTCTACGCACTGGGCTTTGCCTCCTACCTCACCGAGACGCTCGAGATGGTCGGCGTCGGCACCTTCGGCGTCCCCCACGGGCTGTTCAACAAGATCGTGGCGGTGGCCATCGCCCTAGTGTTCATCTACATCAACTTCCGAGGCGCCTCCGAGACCGGCGCGATCGGCAACATAGTCACGATGGGCAAGATCGTCATTATCGGCATCTTCGTGGTCAGCGGCCTCGTGGTGATCTTCGGCGATCCCACCAAGATGCAGTCCTTCGTGCCCTTCGCTCCCAACGGTATCGGCGGGGTGATCGGGGCGATGGGGCTGACCTACATTGCTTACGAGGGCTATGAGGTCATTGTGCAGACCGGCGAAGAGGTGAAGAACCCGCGCCGCAATATCCCGAAGGCTATCTTCCTCGCTCTCGCGATCGTGGTGCCCATCTACGTGCTCGTGGCCTTCACCTGCATCGGCGCCGTCGACACCGGCTCCTCGACACCCTCCTGGCAGTGGCTCGGCCAATACAAGGAGCTCGGCCTGCTGCACGCCGCCGAAGGATTCATGCCCTTCGGCAGCGTACTGCTGCTGCTGGGGGCGCTGTTCTCGACCATGAGCGCGCTGAACGCGACGACCTACTCGTCCACACGCGTGTGCTTCGCGATGGGGCGCGACCGAAACCTGCCCGATGCTCTCGGCGCAGTACACCCGCGCACGCGAACGCCGTACCTGGCTCTGGCCCTCAGCGGTGCGTTGATCATCGCGATAGCCGTGGGCATCCCGATGATCCAAGACGTGGCTGCCGCCGCCAGCATCATGTTCCTGCTGCTCTTCATGGCGGTCAACGTGGCCGCAATCACCATTCGTCGCAAGTATGGCGACAAACTCAAATACGGGTATCTGATCCCGTTCTTCCCCTACTTGCCCATAGTCGCCATTGCCCTGCAGCTTGCTCTGGCGGTCTTCCTTTTCAACGTGTCGGCGCTCGCCTGGTACGTAACCATCGGCTGGCTGGCAGCCGGCGCCTTGATCTACACGTTCTACGCCTCTCGCAGAGAGCGTGAGGATCGCACCAGCCCGGTGCTGGTCGCCGAGAGTCTGAAGATCGACCGCGAACGCTTCTCGGCGCTGGTGCCCATTGCCGACCCCGAGCGCGTGGATAGCCTCCTCGAGGTCGCCAGGGGCGTACTGGCCACCCATCCGGGCGACCTGGTCCTGGCGCACGTCATTACCGTACCCGACCAGCTTCCGGTCAGTGTCGGCCGCGACTTCGTGGCCGATGCCCGGCCGCTCATGGACGAGAGTGTGCGCAAAGCCGAGGCGATGGGCATGGCGCCCAACACAGTGATCCGCGTCGGCCACCGTCCCGCCGACGCCATTATCGACACCGTGGGCGAGTATGACGCGAACCTCGTCGTGCTTGGCTGGCGCGGCGACACCAGCGATCCGCGTACCGTCATAGGCAGCAACATCGACCGCATCGTCAAGCAGTCCAACACTGACGTCGTGGTCGTCCGCGGAGACGTCCACGTGCCCGCCGCCCGCATTCTCGTGCCGGTTCAGCATCCCGAGCACGCGCACCTCATGGCCGGCTTCGTCGCGCCGCTGACCACTGAGACGGGTGGCTACGTCGAACTGCTCCACATCGTTGAGCAGGGCGTCGACGCCAGCAAGCGCGCCGAGAGAGCCAGGGCGCTGGCCCAGGAGATCAAGGGCTTCGACACCACGCCCGACGAGGACGACCCCGACCTGCGCACGCGGCGCTTCCGCATCCGCATCGCGTCAGGCGACGTCAGCGAAGAGATCATCAGGCGCTCAAGTGACTTCGATCTGGTCGTCATGGGCGCCTCGCGCGAGAGCTGGATCAGGCGCACGGTCTGGGGCGACAAGACCGCCCGCGTGGCTCGGGACGTGCAGTGCCCGCTCATGCTCGTAAACCTGCGCAGCGGGCAGTTGCAGTTCAACGTGTCGAGCTTCTTCCAGTTCTTCTGGGACACCGAGGACGAAATCGAGTAGCGCTCCGCGAGCGAGGGATCTGCCGTGTCATTGAGAGACCTGAACAACTCGGGCATGCTCCTCCCCAAAGAGGAATGGGGCGCCCATGACACGCACACCACGGTGAACCCGTTGGCGATGGCCGCTGCCTTGCTGCTGGGCGCGCTCTCCATTGCACTCATCTATTTCGGCGCTGGCGGCACGCCGACGCTCATTGGCATCTGCCTGTTCCTCGCCTTTATGATATGGATCACCTGGATATCGGTCAGCGCGGTGGATCGGCAGGATGCCCGATTCACTGAGGAAGCCGCTCACGGCCAGCCCCCCTCAGACGCCCCCTCCGAGGAGTAGCTTCGGGGATTTCAGACTTACACCCAAATTGCAGCGGCCCCGACCATCTGGTCGGGGCCGCTTTGGATTCCGGCGGGTCCTGCTACTGCGCTGCGAGTGTCATCTTCACGATCATCAGTTGTCCCGCAGCCATCTCCAGCGCCTGGCTTAAGTCGACCGCTTCGCCGCTCACGAGATCCGTCGCCGCCGTTGCCTCAACCGTGAGCGCCTCGTAGTCAACGGTCGCCCTGACCGTGCGCGTCTCATTAGTGGGGTTGTAGATGGTGAAGTACAGCCCCGCATCGCTGGGGCCGAAGCGCTCGATCACCGGGCCATCGCTGCCCTCGACGGTGGCGTGTGGTACCGGCTCCCAACCCGCTGCGCCGATTTCGCGCAGCGGCGGCATGTACGTGTCATACAGGTCCTGATACATCTCGTAGGCGCGATCGGCGTGTCGCCCAACGCTCGGGTAGACCGCGTAAGCGATGCAGTTCTTGAGGTACTCCTCCATCCCCTCGCGGCCCGCGATTGCCGTGTCGCGGCTCACCACGGTCATGTACTCCAGTCGCAGCGTCGGCTTGTGGTAAGCCATTGAGCGGAAGTAGACCATTGAGGTCAGATCGTGCACGCGGCCCTCCAGCCCGCATACGTCGCTGGCTGCGTAATACCAGGGCACTCGCCGCGTACAGCCGATGTTCGGGAAGACCACTCGGCCTCCGGGGTGCAGAATCGCTCCCAGACCGCGCAGGAACTCCACCACCGAGCCCTTGCCCATGATCCCCACGAAGCCGGTCTCCTCGTCGTAGGTCAGCGGGTAGTCTGAATCCGGGAAGTGGTCGCGCCGAATGTTCAGGTAACGAGCCACCCAGCCCGCCCCCGAATCGACGTAGATCCCGCCGATGCGCGGATCGTTGCCGGTTATGCGCTGCACGGTTTCCAGTGTCGATCGCCCGATGGTGACCGCGTCCTGGTCGGCCATCAGATCGGGGTCGCAGTTGGTCGAGAAGACGACCATATTGATCGGCTTCTCGGGCTTGATGTCCGCGCCTACGTCGTCACGGATGCGGATCGGGTATTTTCCATCCGGTGTCATCACCCGGCAGTTCGCGATCTGCTCCTTCACCAGCGGACCGAAAGTGCCCACCGAGGGGTCATAGGCATCGAACGCAGCCATGGCCTCCTCGTAGCTGGCGGGCATTGATTCCAGCCGCGTGATCGACCGCTGACCAGGGATGACGTACGGGCACGGGACGATACCATGCTCGACCACGAAGTCGGTGTCGCGGCTGCCCTCGTAGTAGCCATAATCCTGCGGATTGGGGACCTGAGGGGGCGGTATGGCGAATAACCATGACCCCTCCTTCATCGCCCGGCGCTCGAACGCTGCCGGGAAGGCCTCATACCACGTCGCCAGCAGGTCCCGCATTCCCCACTGCCCATCGACGGGCGCGATGATGAACGAAAATGGCGCCGTGCCCTGTAGCTTGTGATCGGGCGACAAGCCCAGCTTGAGGCGCAGATACATCCCGTAGCGTTCGGGGTCGAAGCCGATCTGGTAGCCGACAGGAAGCTCCGGGTCCAGCGCTATCCCGACGCCGGGTGAGCCGTCAGTCCCGGTCACTGCTGTGAGGAGATACTCGGTCTCGATAGCGGTGTCGAGAGTTAGTTCCTGAGTCTGCAGAATGTCGTCATGCCACAGCCAGCCCTCGGGGGCGATGGGCAGTTTGAAGAGCAGATCCACCGCCCGATCGGCCCCCCGCATATCCCGGATCTCGCCTGTTACCTCCAGCCAACCGCCCGCGTCTCGTATCTGGGCCTCAATCTGCAGTTCCTGCGGCTTGAGCGATGCGCTCAGGGCCACTCCGCCATCGACCGCCCTTACATCGCCGCCGACCTGGCGCAATCGGCCATCCTCCAGCGCGCCCACAAACAGCCCCGCGCCATCGTCCACACCCGCTCCCAGCCCGCGTTTCGCGGGGTCCGCGCATTCGTGGCCGCCGCTCGTGACCTCCCAGAGGCCGCCATTTGGGCCGAAGCCGAGGCGCAATCGCTCCGCCGCGCCGACGTACAGCAGTTCCGCTGGAACTTCCCGCGAGGCCGGCTGGACTGGCTCGTTCCGCAGCCGCACGATCAGCTCATCGGGGGTCTCGTCGCCGGTCATGGCCGCGCGCACAAGCACTCGCTCGCCGAGGCCATACATCCCCAGATCGTCCTCGTTCACTTCCCACCCGCGCAACTGCGCGCCCGCGCTCGCGAGACCTGCCGGCAGCGCCAGCCACGAGGCGCTCGCGCCAGTCCCCGTATGGGCTAACAGCGCGCTGCGCTTCTCCCAGCGCTGCAGCAGATACACGTTTGGGCCGCCCGCGGCTGGCTCGGGCGCGGGGAGTTCGCCCCGCCAGTGCGCAGGCAGTCTGGCGGCGCGGACCTCGCCCGCCTGAGTCCCGGCGGCGATGGTCTCACCATTGACGAACGCGTCAGCGCCCTCCCAGATCATCACGAACTCGTCGGCGGGAGCCTGGCTGACGAAGCTGGTGATTTCCGCGGATAGCATCCCGTCGGGTAGCGGAGGCAAATCGTCCGCAGAGCCCGCTAACGGGCCCTCAGCGACCTCTGCGAGGCCGATATCGTCGAGCCAGGCGGTCCCGGTGGGCTCGCCCCGGAAGAGCAGGTAGAACTTGAGGCTCTTGATGGGAAACTCGGGGTTGAGGATCAGTTCTCGGTAGTGCCAGTCTTCGGTGCCAGAGCCGAGGGTCACCGTCTGCCCGGGCAGATCAACGCGATTGGGGCGCGTGTCCTGCTGGAACTCGATATCGAGGTAGAGGCAGAACGAAGAAGGCGTGACTTTGAGCACGTTTTCGGTGCGACACCAGGCCCAGGCCACGATCGGCGTGGGCCGCTGCTGATCGATCACGATTTCCTGCATGCAGCCGACCCAGTGCGTCCCCTCGGGCTTGTCGAGGCGGATCGCGGCCTCGCCGCTGCGCGTGGTCTCAGTGTCCAGCGTGAAGCCGTCTCCGGTCGCGTCCCAGGCGCTCGCTCCGTCCTCGAATCCGGGATTCGGGAGGAGGTTGTCAAGTTCGGCCTCCCCGGCCGTCATCAAGCCCAGAACAAGCAGAATCGCGCACAGCGCCGTCTCAGAGTGCATTAGGAGCGCCTCCCGGAACCATCATTGGCTTCTCAGCGGGCCGCTTAGCGATACTCGTGCAGCGTTTCCATCATCGTGTCGAAGTTCTCGAGGGGCGTGGGCGGCACGACTTGGTTGGAGACTCCGACGACGATATTGCCCCGCTCTTTCGCCACGCGAAGCGCATCGAGGACCTCGAGCTTCACGTCCTCGGTGGAGCCCATGTGGAGAGTCTCCGAGGCGATTCCGCCCATCAGGCGTAGATGCGGGAAGGTGTCCCGTATGCGCTCGAGGTGCATCTCGCAGCGGATATCGATCTCGTAGAAACCGTGGACGCCGGAATTGCCGAACAGGTCCTCGGCGACGGGCCAGAGGTTGCCGTCGCTGGCGAAGAAATGCCAGCAATTGAGCTCCTCACAGGCCTCAGAGACGATTTGCAGGGCCGGCAGCATGCACTCGTGGAAGGCTTTGGGGGAGTAGAGCGGGCCGTTCTTGCCCGCGAAATCGCCGCCACCGAGCAGGATTCGCAGGCCCATTGAGTGCGCCGTCTTGATCGCCAGCGTGTTCGCTTTCGCCTTGCAGACAAGGTGGCGTCTGACCAGATCCGGCTCCAGAGCCATCGCCTCGAGCCAGTTGCGTTCACGCAGGATTCCGACGCCAGTGCCGAATCCGGGCACCATACGGCGATTTCCGAAGAATTCGAGAGCTCGGACGAGATCGGGATATGCGTCGGGAGAGGGCGGGTCTCCCAGGACGTGCGCCTCCTGGCGCTCGACCTGGGCGCGGATATCGTCGATGGTGGCTTCGGGCGCGGGGCTCTTGTCGATCTTCTGGTAAAGCTCTGTATCGGGGTCGTAGCGCATGACCCACCAGTCGCCATCCTCTTCGCCGAATAAGAACGTGTTCTGGTTGATGCGCTTCGTTGGTTTGAACCCATAACGCCAGTATGCGGGCCGTACGAGGTCCAAATCGAGCTTTTCGTTGACCTCGAAAACGTCCCGCTGAGTGCGCTCGATGAACTCTTGGTGGGCCTCTTCGCCCTCCCAGTGAGCGATGGTCTCACGGTACTGCTGTTTGCCGTGGCCGACCCAGGCCTCTCGGCCAAGAACGTGGGAGGCGATTCGGCCGGAGAGCCCCGCAGCGTAGATCGGGATCTTGTCGACTGGCTTTCCCTCGAAAGTGGCCTCGACCCGCTGCTTGCCGGTCATGGTCTGGGGCATCGTGCACCTCTTTTTTCGTGGGGGGCAGTTAACACGTGTTAGTTAACAGCTCACACGGAGTACTTAACAAGGACGCATGAGGACTGGATGGCTAGTTGGGCTGCGGACCAAGCGCTCCGGAGAGCAGAATTATCCCACCGACAATCAATACCGCGCCGAGAACTTTGGGCACCGTCACACTTTCGCCCAGAAAACTCACCGCGAGCAGCGCGCCGACCAGCGGATAGGTTGAGGTCAGCGGAACGACTTGCGATGCGTCGGCTTTTTGGAGCGCGGAGTAGTAACTCAACTGACCGATGACCGTGGCCAAGAGAGCGGTGCCGACGAGCGCGCCGATGATCGTCCAAAGTTGCCGGGGCGGCATCTGCGCCATCGCCTTGACCTCGGCGACCGAGCCGGTCATGTAGGCGTAGATGGCGATGATCACTGTGGCCACGATCATTTTCAGAGCCACGGCTGTCCAGGGTGAGAGACCCTTGTCGCCCATCAGCACTTTGTCGACAACTGCGCCCAGTCCCCAAGCGATTACGGCCACGAGACAAAACAGCAGTGCGGGCCTGCTCATTGAGAAACTCCCTCACCGAAAAACGAAAATCGGATTTCAGAGCTTGTGGGTCAGGTCGGCGATCGCGGGCCAGGCCTGCTCATACGTGGCGTAGACCTGTTGGTAGCGCTCGTGCATGTCCGGGTCGGGCTCGAAGCTGCGGCCCTCGCGGACGAGGGCTTCAGTGGCTTCGGTCAGGTCAGACCAGACTCCAAGCGCAACTCCGCCGAGCATCGCTCCGGCGAGGCAGCCCGCTTCGCTGACGTTGAGGGTGACGACTTCCTTGCCGGTGATGTCGGCTTTGACCTGGAGCCAGACGTCGGAGCGACTGCCGCCGCCGGTTGCGCGCAGGCGGTCGATCTTGACGCCGGCCGCGTCGAGGGAGGCGATATTGAGGTTCAGTTCGTAGCAGGTGCCCTCGATCAGGCCCTTGGCGAGGCGACTGCGGTCGACGTCGAGAGATAGCCCGAGGATCGCGCCGCGGGCCATCGGATCGAGATAGGGCGTGCCAGAGCCAGCGAAGTAGGGGATCCACAGGAGGCCGCTCGGGCCCTCGGGCAGATCGGCGAGAATGAGATCGTAGACGTCCCGGTCAACGGTCTCGGCCATGCGGCGCTCATCGCCGGCGAGGTGGTCCCGGAACCAGCGGAGGACGCTGCCGGAGGAATAGTTGAAGGCGATGGTTGCGTACATGTCGCCGACCACGTGCGGGTAGCAGCAGTAGTTGTGGTCGAGCATCGCAGAGGTGAGTACGGGCTGGTCGAAGGCCACGGTGATGCACTCGACCGTGCCCATCCCGTCGACGGCCATGCCCTCGCGCACGATGCCAGCGCCGAGAGCGTTCATCGGCTGATCGTGTCCGCCGGCGACGACGAGGCAGCCCTCCTCGAGGCCGACATCAGCCGCCGCTTTGGCACCGATCTCGCCGATGATTTCGCCGGACTTGATCGGCTCGGCGAACATGGCGGAATCGACCTTGGCGGTGCGGAGCATCTCGGGGGACCAGCGGCGCTTCACGACATCGAAGGCCATGGTGCGACCGGCCAGCGAGCCGTCGATGCGCGGCGTCAGCCCGAGCTTCATCGCGATGGCGTCGGGCCAGAGGAGATATTTCCAAGTGGCCTTGTGGATGTCGGGGCGGTGCTCGCGCAACCACATGATCTTGTTGAGCGAGAAGCTCGCGTGCAGGGGCATGCCCGTGATCTCGAAGACGCGCTGGGCTCCGAGCGTGTCGCGCCAGCTCTCGGCCTGCTCGATGGCGCGCGCGTCCGGGGAGACGATGGTGTTGTAGAGGAAAGTGCCATCTTCGGCGACGGGCGTGAAGGCCTCGCCGAGGGCGGAGATGCATAGCGAGCGGACGTCGCCACCGGCCTCGCGCGCGGCCTCGTCGATGACGGTGCGAACGGCCTGCCAGACCTCGTCGGGGCGCAGCTCGATCCAGCCGCTCTGCGGATATACCTCGGCGTATTCGCGGTAGGCGCTGCCGAGGATCTCGCCGGCCTCGTCGAAGACGACGGCCTTCACGCCGGTGCTGCCAACGTCAAGTCCCATCAGGTTCATGAGTGTGGAGCCTCCAGACCATAAAGGCGAACGGCGGACGGCAGAGCTCAGAGAACGGCAAAGGCAAGGGCAGACGGCGGACCGCAGAGTCGCGGAGACGCAGAGAACGACAACGGCAACGGCAATCGCGACGATCGGGCGGGGACGTAGCCCCGCCCCTCCAAACGACTACGGCGACGGGCGGCTTAGAGGCTCAGGCGGGACTGCCACTCGTCGCAGACGCCGATCGCCTTGGGGGCCGAGATGCCAGTGTAGGTCGCCGGGTTCAGGATGATGCCGCGCTGCTCGTCAGTGAACTGATCCAGCCACGGACGCAACTCCTCGCTCGCGAAGAGGATCTCGCCCATGGGCCTACCCGTCTGCTGGGCCTCGAGAGTAACGTTGCGGACGGCCTCGTGCGCGTCCGGGTGACCATACGCCGCCAGGAGAATGTAAGCGGGTTCGGCGGTCACCATGCCCTCAGTCATGGCCAGGTTTGAGCGCATCTTGTCGGTGTCGGTGACCAGGCGGCTCATGATGCGGTTCATGCGCAGAACTGAGTTGGCCAGGCCGACGATGATCTCGGGCAGGAAGCGCTGCGAGGCAGAGTTGGAGAGGTCGCGCTGGTGCTCGCAGATCTGGTCGGCGTAGATGGTCTGCATGCGCGGGACGAACTGCTTCCACATGCTCTTCACGTTCTCGAAGTTCCAGGGGTTGCGCTTGTGAGGCATGGTCGATGAGCCGACCTGATTCGCCTGGAACTCCTCGGCGACCTCGGCGATCTCGGTGCGCTGCAGGTGGCGCATGTCATCGGCAAGGTTGGCGAGCACTCCGAAAGCGGAGATCAGAGCGTGCATGTAGTCGGCGACGAACTCGCCCTCGACGACCTGGGTGGAGTGAGTGGACGGCTCCAGGCCAAGCTCGGCGAGGATCTCGCGCTCGAACTCCTCGGGGTCAGCGATGAGGAGGGAACTGGCGTTGTAGGCGCCGACCGCGCCGGAGATCTTGCCGCGCAAATCGTCGGCTGAGCGGCTGATCAGTTCGATGCGCCTGCCGAGGCGGCTGACGTATTCGGCCATGGCGAAGCCGAAGGTGATGGGGACCGCGTGCTGGCCGTGTGTGCGACCGACCTGCAGCGTCTCAGCATCGCGCCGGGTGATCGCGATGAGCGTGCGCTCGAGGTCCATCAGGGTGGGGATGACCGCCTCGTGGGCGGCGTTCTTGAGCCGCCAGGCAGTGGCGGTGTCGACCACGTCGAAGCTGGTGAAGGTGAAGTGGATGTAGGGCTTGGCCTCGTCAGAGACATAGTTCTTCATGCAGTTGACGAGCGCCCGGATGTTGTGGTGAATGCGCGCCTCCTCCTCGGCGACCTCGGCGGGGGTGACGCTCTCGGCGGCGGCGGTGATCTCGTCAGCGACGGCCTGTGAACAGATGCCGCGGCGGGCGAGTACGCGCGCGAGTGCTGCCTCGACACGGGCCTCGGAACGCACGCGGGCGGCCTCGCTCACGTAGTCGCCGAGCAGGTCAGTCATCCGCTCGTCGGGGAGGTAGTAGCGAAAGTCGAGCGGCGATACGCAATCGTAAGTGTTGAAGTCGGTCATGATGGTCCTCCTTGGTACCGTTTCCTGCCCCCTGTGTTGGGGGAAGGGCAGACGCCGTCCGCCTCCCCCGGAGCCGCTTCGCGACTCCTGCCCCCTCCGTGCCGGAGGGGGCGCACGGCCCGCTGCTGCTGCGGTCAGTCTGTCATCTGATCCGTAAGACCGCCGCGCCGGCCGGGTAAGTGATCTGGCCCTGGGCGGCGGTCTCGGGGCCGGGGCCGTCGGGCGTGAGTTCGCTGACGGTCAGCACCTGGCGATCGGGCAGGCGCAAAGTGGCGCCGGGCGTGTCACAGGAGAAGTAGTAGGTGGCGCCATCGCGCACCAACTCCCAACTCCCGTTGGCCAAGCCCACGTGCGCGATCTCGCGCCCGTCGAGGCTGACCGTAGTGCCCTGCTCGCTGACCTTGCCAAGGGTCGTGACCGGCGGATCGCCGACGGCAGTGAGCGCGAAGATCGCGCGCTCTTGTTCGCCGACGTGGATGGACTTCTCCTCCCCCGTGTTGACCGCAAGTGTGAGCATTTTCAGCGTCCAGCGAGTGCTCGTGCGGGCGGGCTTGCCGTCGAGGCTGAGCCAACAGACCGCGCCGATGGGAGTCGTGGTGCGGATAGTGAGCGAGCCGACATCGGGGGCGTCCGCCAAGGCACCGGCGACCGCCGCGAACCCGGGGGCGGTCACGTGCATCACCTCGGCGTCTTCATCGCGGATGATCTCGCGCGTGTCTGAGACGAAGCGGCGCTCCTGCGCGTAATCGTGGGAGATGCGCTCGTCGTAGAGCTGGCCGAGGGCGTCGAGAGTGGCGGCGAGTTTGTCCTCGGGCGAGAGGTAGTGGTAGACCCAGTTCATGCGGTCCATGTCGCGCAACCCGAAAGCGCGCAATCCGCCCTCGCCGCGGCCGATGGCCCGGAAGTCGCGGGCTTCGACGTCCGCGAGGTTGAAGCCGGGATGAGTCGCGCGGGCCACGAATTCGCCAGCGTCGAGGATCGTGCCGCCCCATCCGAAGATGTCGCGAGCCGCGGGGGTGGTGGCGACATCGTAGCCGCTGCGGGCCGCGAGAGTGAGAGCGTGAGAGCGGTCGAGAAGGTCCTCGGCGCGTTCCTCGGCGCTGATGACCGCGCGCTGGCCAGTGTATGCGGCGCCACTGCTCAGGCCCGATGCGACGACAAGATCGACGGGCTCGGAGAATTCCCCGTTGCGGAAGAAGCTGTCGACGAAGGAGTATCCGACATTGATCTCGTGCGTCGCGCGGGCAACGTCGCGCTTGAGGAAGGCGTGCGCGCCGATGGCGGCCAGACCCCAGCGGAGCGGGTCGCGCTTGACGTCGAAGAAGTCGAGGCGGGTGGCCTCGGGGCGGATGTCATAGGTGAAGAGGATCATCGTGTCGATGTCCTGATGGCAGGCGTGGGCGATGGCCTCGACCGTGCCCGCCGCGCGGAACTTGTTGGGCCAGCATACGCCCCACTCGCGGACGACGATCGGGCGGTCGGCGAAAGCACTGCGAGTGACGCGAGGGACGAAACTCTCGCCATCCTCATCGCCGAGAGGCGTGTGGTTGACGAAATACATGGGCAGGCGCCACTCGCCGTTGCGCAGGCGGGGGTGATCGTAGTAGTAGTTGGTGCCGATGAAGTCGAGTTCGTCGTGCAGGGCGCGGAGGTCGGCGACGGTGTCGAAGTCAGTGACCGCGCCGATGGGCACGCGGACGCCGCGCTCGCGCAGGAAGTGACTCATCTGGTCGAAGTAGTCGCGGTGGACCGTGTGCAGGAAGAGCGCCATGTCATTCGCGCGACCGGTCTCGTGACCGACCGAGCCGGGGACGCCACCAAGACGGCCACGATCGACGCCGGGACCGTGGAGGGTGACCGTGCCCTCGTCGAGATTCTCAGTCTCGACAAGCGCGCAGTGGCCCTGCCAGTCAGTCCACGCGGTCCGGAGGGTGGCGGTGTCAATGTAGCGGGCGCGCAGCCAGAAGTTCCAGCGACGAGTGAGCTCCTCCCAGTATGGGGAGATGAGGGGCTGCTTGCGCCGCTGGGCCATGAAGAGACCGTTCTCGTCGCACAACTCGACCATGCAGATGGTGGGGTCATTGGCGAAGCTGAGACCGGTCTCGGGGTTGATGTGGTCGATGAGCAGGCGGCGGGCGTAGTCCATCTGCAACTCAATGAGGCGCTCGTTGAAAAGCGCGTACGGCTTGGCGCCGCGGCCGATGACGTCGGCCTCGGGGACGCCCTCGGCCTCGCTGAAGGTGCGGAAGTCGAGCAGGTCAAGATAGACATAGATACCGCGCTTGCCGAGGGCCGCGATCCAGTGGTCGATGGCGGCGAGCTTGGCGGGGTCGATGGGCTCGGCGGTGCCGGCGCGGTCGGGTGGGAGGAGACCGGTGATCCCGTCAACGTGGTGCAGGCGGACAAGGTTGAAGCCGGCGCGGGCGATGGCGTCGACCGCCGCGTCGATGCGCTCGGTCGGCTGGAAGACGGCGTTCTTGGCGACGTTGATTCCCCAGAAGCGACCGCGCTGGCCATCCTCGAAATACATCTGCCCGTCAGTGCCGAGGAAGAGGAAACCGTGACGGTCAGTGGGCCCGTCCTGCAGGTAGCTGAAATCAACGAGTGAGGAGTCGGGGAAGTCGGGCGCGTTGGGGTCGAGATCGGGCAGGCGGTTGCCCATCACACCGAAGGTCGGCGCGTCGGTCTGGGCGTGTGCCGTGCAGAGACAGGCAACCCCGGCGAGCGAGGCGATCGCCAGGGCGATGAGCGCGGTCATCATTTTCGCCGGCCGAAGACGCAGGCCGACGCAGGTGGTGTCAACTGTCATATGGGATAGTTCGCCTGAGTGAGGCGGGAACCCTCTTGCTGCCCTTCGCCACCGCGCCACCGTGCGTGCGGCCCCCGCCCTTCGGGCGGGATTTCGCACGCCTCGGGCAGCTTAACGCAAGCTGCGCTTGCGTCGGGGTGCCGGACCAGGCGGATCGCGGCGGGGCCTGAAAGGCAACCGCAGACGGCGACGGCAAGTGTCAGCCGCCGGTGAGTTCGCCGATGGTGCCCGTGCGAAGGCCGCGGCGAACGAGTTCGGGGAGCAAGTGGGGCAGGGCGACCTCGGTCTCGTCATAGCCATTGTGCAACAAGACAATGCCCCCGCGGGCGAGCTTGTTGCCCATGCTTCGGCCGATGGCAGCGCCTTCAACACCAGGATAGTTGCCGATGTTCTCGGTCCAGAAGACAGTGGTGTAGCCGCAGGCAGCAGCAGCGGAGCGCACCTCGTCGTCGTAGTTGCCGCCGGGCGGGCGGAAGAGCGTGACCGTCTGTCCGCAGGCCTGGCGAATGGCGGCGCGACTTTTCACGAGCTCCTGCTCAACTCCGCGCTGGTCGAGGCGCCGCAGGTCGGTGTGAGTGTGGGAATGACTGCCGAGCTGATGGCCAGCGTCGGCGATGTCGCGCACCAACTGCGGATACATAGCGGCCTGTTTGCCGACCAGGAAGAACGTGGCCTTCATGTGGTAGCGGTCGAGCAGGTCGAGGATGAACGGGGTCATCGCCGGATGCGGGCCATCGTCGAAGGTGAGGGCGACCGTGCCGGGGCGAGACAGGAAGTGGGTTTCGCGCGGGCCGCCCGTCAGGCGCAAGCCCAGCTCGCGGTAACCAGTGAGCAGGTCCGCGCGCGCCCCGGGCAAGAGCGGATCGTTGGCGAAAACGTATTCCCAGGTGGCGATGGCCTCCCACTCGTGCTCGCATCCGGCGAGCGCGTGGCCGAGAAGCTGCTCGTTGACGAGCGGCTCGGCGCGCAGTGTGCAGAGATTGAGCAGTTCGCCGCGCACCAACTTGCGGGCCTGCTGCTCAGCGGGGGCGAGAGTGCGCGAACCGTTGCTAACCTGCAGCATGATACTCGCGCGAGCGACGATCTCGCCCTCGGTCGAGTAGCCCTCGACGCGCAATTCGCGGAGCCCGTCTTTCGCGCGCGTGGTGTTCACGAGCGCGCGGAAAGGCTGGGCGTTGCTCATGACAAGGAAGCGGCTGTCGAGGAGCACGGCGATGTGGCGCACCGGGAGGGAACCGTCGTCCTCGATGGATACCTCGATGCGGTCACTGACGACGCTGCCAGCGGGCGGGTATGAGATGAAGAAGTGCGGGTCGCGATCAGGATCGGGAAGCTGCGGGTCGGTGGGCTCGGGATGTGGCGGGGCGCCCGGAGTGGGGAGCGCGGGGAGCGCGGGGAGCGCGGCCAGCCGGTACTCGTCGCCGAGTTGCTTCTCGACCCAGTAGTGGGCGTCGGGGGAGATGAGCGCGGAGGGGGCTGAGAGCATGCCCGGCGCGGGTCTGCGGAAGGTGTCCTGGCGGCGGGAGAGCACGCGGGCCGCGTCGGCGTTGAGGCCGAGCGCGAGCAGCGACGAGCCCAGCGCGTGTCGGGCCAACTCGTCGCCGGGGTCATCGTCGACGGCTGTCTGGGCCTGGGATCTGGCGCTGACGTATAGACCCAGACGACAGGCGAGGTAGGCCTCGCTCGAGCGCACGCGGGTGCGCCTGGTCTGGGCGTAGCCGAGCGCTCGGCGGTATCCGAGCATGGCTTCGTATGCGTCGCCTCGCACGTAGTTGACGGCGGCCATTCCGGCGTGGGCTGCGGCCATCTCCGGCGCCATGATCAGCGTGCTGTCAAAGAGATTGGCGGCGCGGTCGGCACGGCCCAACTGCAACTCGGCGATGCCCAGCCCGGCGAGGGCCTCGGGGCAAGTGTTGTCGATGGCTTCGGCAGCCTGGAAGCGGTCGCGAGCACGCTCCCAGTCGCCGAGATACAGGGCCTCGCAACCAGCCAGTAACTCATCGCCCGAAGAGGCGAGAGCCGGGGCCGCTGCGAGGGTCATCAGCATGAGGGGGACCAGTTGAAGCGTTCGGCGTGTGCTCAGGATGCGTTTTGCCTCCGGCTATAAAAGGGTGACGAGACCTGCCTCGAACTGGTGCGTCTCGCCAGCGTCATCCACGACAATGAGCGCGCCGGTGTCCGCCCAGCCTCGCGCCTCGCCAGATACTTCCTCGCCAGCACCTCGCACTGTGACGCGCCTGCCAGCCAGGTAGTTCAGTTCGCGGATGCGCTCGATCAGCGCCGGTGCGCCACCGTCGGCGAGCGCGATGCAGTGCGCGTCCAGATGGGGCGCAAGTGCGGCGAGCATTTCGCCGGGCTGCAGCGGCCGTCCGGCGAGTTCGGAAAGGAAGCCGGCGGTCTGGGCGAGGTCTTCGGGCATTTGGTCAGACGAGCCGGCGACGTTGACGCCGATGCCGACTGCCACGAGGCCCCCGGCCGGGCCCTCGGCGAGAATGCCGGCGACCTTGCGATCGTGCACCATCACGTCATTGGGCCACTTGATCAGAGCGGGCAGGTCGAGGGTCTCGCGGATGGCGTCAGCGACGGCCAGAGCAGCGGCCGAGGTGACGGCCCACTGCATCAGGGCAGGCGGGGCGACGAGCACGCTCACGAGCAGGCTGCCACCAGGGGTGTCGCGCCAGTCGCGGCCGAGGCGACCGCGACCGGCAGTCTGCGTGCGGGCGAGGACGATGGTCCCCGGGCCCGCTCCGGCCTTCGCGAGCCGCAGGGCGGACAGGTTGGTGGAGTCGATCTCGTCGTGGACGTAGATGGTGCTGCCCACGATCCGAGTGCCGAAACGTTCGCGAACGTCCTCGCCAGTTGAGAACATGATGCGCGCTCCTCGTGAGTCGGGATGGGGGACATTATACTTTATACGGCGGGGATTGGGGGAACGGCATCTATGAAAATGGCGCGCTAGTCAAGGCGTGCAAAACATTCGTCCCGGTCGCAAGCAGGCGAGAGGCATGCATCTATCGGCGCTCGAAGCGCATGAGAATCG
>JALGSU010000066.1 GCA_029821735.1 Candidatus Zipacnadia bacterium
TGCGTGCGACGCTCCGCTTCCGCACGCTGCAGGCGGCTTAACGCAAGCTGCGCTTGCGTCGAGGGCGCATCAACCGGAAAACGGTAACAGGTAGAACCTATATCGGCCGGGCCACTATGGCCCGGCCGATTTCGTGTATGGGTACTCGCCTCACCGGGCGGGGTCGGGGAGGGACGCGCCGATGAGGCCGGCCTGGTTGGTGGAGCGACGCCAGACGAAAGGCGGTGTGGCAACATACTTGTCATCAAGCGCCGCCAGCAACGCGTCGACGGCCCGCTGCAGACCGGCGGCGTCAGGCGCGCTGATGAGCACGTCGGAGGCGACGTCAGGAATGACGACGCGCGGGCGACGGCTCGGCTGGCGGTTGATCATGATCATCAGACTGTCGTCCTTCGGGGGCTCGCCACGGACGATTGGGAAGGCGGTCGGGTCCTCAACGTCGCGGGTGACGCGCAGGTAATACTGGAAGTAATGGACGATGCGCTCGGCGGCGAGTTCCTCGGCGGGTGTCGGGGTCTCGGGGAGGACGATCCATCCGCCGGGCTGGTCCTCGAACAGAAAGGGGCGCGCCAGAAGCTGCCCGCGCGAGCCCTCGATGATCGCCGATACGAAGTCGACCTCAACCAACAGGTCGGTGGGTTCGGCGGCAGTAGTGGCGGCTACCAGCGACTGGCCGGCACGGATGACGCGCGCGGGCTCGCCATCCACGCGGATCTGACGGCAAACCATGCCCGCGGGCACGGCGACCATCATGTTGCGGGCGTGTGACTCGGCGTCCCGAAGCTGCAGGGCGAGGGTGCGGCTGAGGCCATCGCCGGACCAACTGGCGGTGATCGTCGCGCCTGGGTCGGCGGAGATTGTGGCGGCTGCGACGACGACTTCGGCGCTGCGGCGGGGGGCCCGGACGCCGGTGAGAGTGAGGGTCTCCTCCCCGACCTGCGTGGTGACTGCCTCGCCATCAGGTTCGGCGGTCTCGTTGCCATAGGCGATGTGGGTGCTGAAGTCGCGACCGTAGCGAGTGACCCAGGTGAAGTCATCGGAGCGGACGGCGGTGAGCGGCTGCCAGCCCGCGCGGGTGCACGCCTCGATGCGCGGCAGGTAGCGGCGAGCCATGGATTCGAAGCCGCGTGCGTAAGAGGTGGTGGGCCAAAAGCCCATGCGGAGGGACTCGATGCAGGTGAAGTCGGCGATGCCCTGATAGGCGGCGGCAATCTCGTCGCGCGTCATGTTCTTGTAGTCGACGAAGCTGTCGAGCGCGTAATGCTCCCACCAGCAGGCGGGCTTGGAGCCGAGAGAATCCCGCAGGCACCACTGCTCGCCACGCCCGCCCTTCCACGGTTCGCCCTCGAAGAGCGCACCGTCCGCGCCCATGCAACTGTTGTAGTCGGCGCTGGAGCGGATGTTGGCGACGACCGCCAGCGTGCTGCCGTCGGCGTGGCGGAGCGAGTGGACGTAGTCCTCCATGTGGCGGATGGCGACGGCTTCGCGGACGAAGGGGCCGTCCTCGTCCCATCCGCGTTCGGGCAGGTCGGCGATGCCCGGTCCGCTATAGCGGGCCCCGCCAGTGGCGGTGTCAAAGGCGAAGCCCCGGAGGGCAAGTTCGTCGGCGACGTCGGCGAGATCGCGCTCCGACTGCTCGGCGTAGCTGGTGTTGTATGGGAAGACGCGGACGACGCCGTCGTGGGGCTTGACATAGCCGGTGGTGTATCGGCAGCGTTCGGCTGGGTCCTCGGTGAGGGAGTCAGGATAGCGCTCGCGGGCGAGTTGCTCCTCGCACCATATCTGCGAGGGAGTGTAGAAGAACATCGCGCTGCCGAGGCGCTCGCCGGTGGCGAACCGCTCGGCGCGGGCTGCGTGGTATTCGTCGAAGCTGAGCTTGTCTTCGTCGGCCATTTTGCCGGGCAGCGCGGGCGTGTAGTCCCATAGTTCGGGGCGACCAACGATGTCGCCGGCGCGGCGGAAGGGGTTGATGCACCAGTCCCAACCGGCGCGAGTGCGGCGGAGCGTCTCGCGGACCTGGAAGTCCTCGGGCTCCCCGGGGTTGCGCCGCCAGGCAGCGTACTGAGCGCCAGCGAAGAGCGTTCGCGGATCGATGTCCGGGTTCGGGGCGAAGAGTTCCGGGGCGGTGGTGTAGTACCAGTGCAGCGCCTCGCCTCTGCCCCACTGGCCGGTCAGGCCGCACATGAACATCTGCAGCGGCAGCGTCTGACCGGGATCGAGGACGATGTGAGTGCGGACGTCGACGCGCGCGCCGCCAGCGTCGAGGGGTTCGCCGCGGGTGGCGATGAAGGACAGCGACTGGCGCGGATTGAGGCCGACCGCCACGCCGCCCTCATCGGACCAGGCAGCGCACAGCGGCAGCGGGCGCCGGTAAGGCGGGCCGTCGAAGGACTTCGTGAGAGCGGCGAACTCCTCGTGGCCATCGTAGCAGGAAATGGGGCCATCGCTCGGGACGGAGATTTCGAGTGCGACGGAGAGCAAGCGCTGGCGGTCGCCGGTGTTCTCGAGTTCGACGTTCCAGGCGAGCCAACCGCCTTCGAGGGCGATGCCCAGGCTGACGCGCAGGTCCTCGTCAGCGGGCGCGAAGTCGAGGGTGGCACCAGCGTCGGCGGCGGCGAAGGCTGCATCGGCCAGCGCGATTGGGCGAGCGTCGATGCCCTCGGTGAGGACGAGGCCGCCGGTCAGGTCAAGGGTCCGATCCAGGTCAGGCAGACTGCCGAGGACAACGCGGCCAGTGCTCTCATCGATCTGAACGCAGAGCGTGTCACATTCGAGCAACGCCGCGTGGGCGGGCATGAGCGCGAGCAGGGCGGCAACGAGAAGCATGTGGCGCATCGAGATGGACCTCCGTTGCAGGGCTTCAGTTCGCATCGATCCACACCTCCACCGGGCCATCGCCCAGGTCGTAGAATACGCGGTAGCCGGCAGCGATGCGCGCGTCCTCGACGACCACCTCATGCAGCATCGTGTCGGCGGGGAGATCGTCAGTCTGGTAGACGGCGGGCCCGCGCAGGAGGTCATTGACGCGGATCATCTTCAGCGGACGGTCGGCCTCAACGCGGAGAGTGAGCGTGCAGGTGGCCGGGCCGAGATATGTGTCATCGAAGGCCATGTCGGCGACGCGGAAGTATGAGCCGAGCCAGACGCGGATGGACGTGAGGCCCTCAGGGGCGGTGAAATCCTGCGGACGCAGGAGCCATTGGTCGGGCGGCGGGCCCTGCAGGTGAGCGGGGTCGAAGTAGAGCGGCGCCATCCAGTGGTTGCGGGTGGAGATGAGTTCGGAGCGCTCATCGAAGTGGGTGGGCGCCTGGCCGGCGGCATTGACCGAGCCGCGCAGCAGCATCATGTAGCGGCCGCCTGCGAGGCGCAGCCAAGTCCAGGCGCGATAGGACTTGCCGGGCTCGAGGGCGACCGGCTGCTGCAGGTAGCCGGACCAGGCCTGCGAGTCGGAGGTGACGCGCCAGCAGTTCTCGCCGCTGTGGGCGTCGCCGGATCGCTCGAAAGCAATGTGGTCGGGCGCGGCGGTGTTGTATTCCCAGTAGACCGGAATGCCGTCGGCGCCGACCTCTTCGAAGCCGGGATTGTGCAGCAGATTCACGTCGGCCGGGACGGGGTCGGTGGTGATGGTGACGCGCACGGGTTCCTGCGCGGATGCGGCGGCGCACAGGCAACCGGCGACGATCAGAGCGATGATTCTCATACGCGTTCCTCCACGGTCATTGCAGATGGAGCGTCAGTTCATTGTTGGTCTCAGTGATCTCGGGCACAGCGTTGACCAGGTCGATGGTGACCGTCACGGACGCGGCCTGCGCCGGGGTCATGTCGAAGGTCTCGATGGTGCAGGTGCGCGGCTGGAGGTCGACCGGCGCCGGAAGACCGGGGACGGAGTACTCATGCTCGGCGCCATCTGCCGCACGGACGGTGACCGTGAATGCGCCTGCGGACGCGGCGCCGATGTTGTGGACCACGACCGTCGCCCGTCCTGCCTCAGCGTCATAGCGCACGTCGGCCCCAGACAGAGCGAGATCGGCGCGATCGGTGATGGGGTCAAGCTCCTGCTGAAGGTCGACCTCGACGAGCATGGTGACCCGTGACGGCAGGCTCATCGGGACGGCGCTGAACTTCGCAAGCTCGAGCGACTGGACCTGCGGCTCTGCATCGAAGTTACCGTCCTCGTCGGCATCCTCGCCTATGCTTATCTGGTAGTTCCCGTGGCGGAGTTTCCAGACACGCATGAGACAGTCGAGGGGCGCGTCGGAGGTGTTGCAGGTGAGGAGCTTGAGGTTCTCGTCGGACTTGTCGAGGACCCAGGCGGCGAGGTCGCCGCCGGTGCCCTCCCAACTGACGTGATGCATGGGGAATATCTGGTTGCGCAGCATCGAGACGTCGCCGAGCATCATCATGTTGGGCAGTGGCTGCTGGAGCCAGAGGCGGTCGGGGGACTGCTCGGCGACGGTGTACATGGGCAGCTCCCAATCCATATCGGAGAGGACAGCGCGCAGGGCCTCGACGACCGGCTCGGGCTCGCCGGTGAGGCGCCAGTGATAGTAGCGCATGAGCGGACGGGAGTCGGTGTAGCGAATGGGCGAGGCCCAGAGGTCGCCCTCGGCGGCCATGGTGAGGAGGTCGGCGCGGAAATCCGGCCAGTCATGGTGCGCGAGTATGCGGTCGGCGATGAGGGCGCTGGAGGTGGGCAGCAATGGGTTCTGGCGCTTGTCGGCCTCGTAGAGCAGGCGGAGGCCATCGATGAAACGCTGCTGCCCGGTGAGTTCCGCGCAAGCCCAGATGATCGACGGGAAACCGTAGCGGATGTTGCGCTCCGCGTGCTTCTCGCCGGTGGCGAAGTCGACCTCGAAGGCGCGGCCCTTGCCATCGCGCTCGTCGACGAGGTCCTCGAGCCAAGCGTCAACCCACCCGGTCATATGGCTGAGGGGCTCGGGGGAACCATTGTACCAGGCGAGGAGGGCGGCGGCCTGCATGTTGAGGGCGTTGGCGGTGGTGTCGCGGCCGTAGCGGCCCTCGGTGACTATCTGCGAGGCACCGTAGCGGTTGGAGCGGTAGTGACGATGGCCGCGCGGGTTGACGGCGGTGAGCTCGTTGAGGTGGCGGGCCATCAGCATCATGCGCTCGACGTAGAGCGGGTTGCCATAGTCGAGGACGGCCATCATGCAGTTGACGTTCATACCCCACTCATAGGCGTGGAGCGGGTCGGTAACCTGATTGTTCATGCCATCGGTCATGGTGCGATTCCAGCAGTTCTCGGCGACGCGCGCGGCGGACTCGATGAGCTGATCGTCCGGACCGTCCATCATCGCGAGGCCGAGGAAGTCCTGCACGAGGACACTGTCATCGTTGAGGCCATCGTTGGAGCCGAACTCGCCGTTGGGGGCCTGGCGGTTCTCGATCCACCAGCGGGGGACCTGTTTGAGCAGACCGACGAGGCGCTGCTGGTAGCCGGCCCAGGTGGGGACGCCAGGCGCGGCGGGCTCGATGTCGGGACGGGGCTTGGGCTCCCGGTAGTGGACCCAGTGGTAGAAGGCGCGGACGCCGGGCTCGTCGGGGCGAAGGGCGTAGAGCTGGTCCATCGCGTTGTAGAGCTCGGCGAGTTTCTTGATGCGTTCGGGGGGCCAGCCCCAGGGCCGGGCCTCGCTCAGGCGCATGAAGTGCAGCTTGACCATGCGCATCTGATCGGGGTAGTACTCGGCGAGCGCGTCGTCAACCGGCATGGTCCGCAGAAGCAGCGCGGACGCGGCGAGAGTGACGGGCTTGCTGAACTGCAGCGTCAGATGCAGGCGGCGGCCGGGCTCGACCAGCAGATCACGGTGATCGAGGAGCAGGCGGAGAGTGCCCTCGGCGGCATCGAGTGAAGCGTCGAGCACGAGCGCGCGGCGCTGGTAGTTGACGGGATGGACGAGCTCGACGCGGACGGTGGCGCCCGGCTCAGTGCGCAGGGCGAGTTCGAGACCAAGGGCATCGACGCCCGTCTGGTCATCATTGGCGGGGCCGACGATGTGCAGAATGCGCGCGGCAGGCAGAGCCAGCTCTGCCCCACCGTCACCGGGAGCGAGACAGGCGCGGTCGAGGAGCGTGTACTCGTCACGCACCAGGCGACCGTCGTCGGCGAGGTCCTGCCAGTCGGCGGCGGCGAGCGGGAAGCGCTGCATGTCGGCGGGAGCATCGTCGGACGGCTCAATGTTCAGCAGGCGCAACTCGGTCATGCAGCCATCGCGGCGACGGTCGACGGGATCCTCCGCGATGGCGCGAGTCACGCGAGCGAGATCGGCGGACACGGGTGTATCGAGCAGGGCACGGACCTGGACTGGATCGCCTTTTGCGCGCGAGAGAGCGGCGTGGACATCGCTGGCGGACTCAAACATAACGTCGCCTACTGAAGTCGAGGCCATACTGACGTGGTTGACCGGCTCGCCGGCCATGGGCACGTCGTAGTGGGCGCCGCTGGTCGCGTAACCATAGGGAGTGGGCCACTGGGAGGCGGGGTTGCCATCGACGCCCTCGACGCAGGTGCGCAGGACATCGCGGGCCAGTCGCCAGCGAGCGGGGCGACGGGCATGCCGGTCGGGTCATCCAGAGCCAGCGCGGACACGCGGTGGGCGGCGATGGCGGGCTCGTCGAGAGGGGCGAGATCGGTGACCTCGCGACCGTCAGCGAGGGCGGCGATCTGGTCATCGCTCAGCCAGCGGTCGAAGACGCGGACGTCGTCGAAGCGGACGGTGCGGAGAGCCGCGGCTTTGGCGCGCGCCGAGCTCGCGCACATGCCGAGACCGATCTGGTTGAGGTGAGTCCACAGATGCCAGGGGCGATCGCGGCGGGCGGCCTGCTGACCGTCGACGTAGATGGCGAAGCCGCGCGCGCAGTCCCACGCCATGGTGATGTGATACCACTCGCCGGGCTGGGGCTCGAAGTCGCCACAGCCAACCATGTTGAGTTTGAAGCTGAAGTCCTCGTTGATGATGTAGGCATACATCTTCCCGCCGGAGCAGTAGAGGCGGAACCAGCGGCCATAGTAGAAATGCTCGAACGCACCGATGGTGGCGACGTCGAACTCAACAGTGCCGATGGGGTCCTGGCACTTCCACCAAAAGCCGAGCGTGCCGCGCTGCCAGTAGGCGTTGCCGGGCGCGTCATAGGTCAGGTTGCCGCCAGCGGGAACTTCGACGCAACTGCCGGAGACGCCGCCGTCGACGATCTGCGTGCCAGAGCGCGCCCACATCGGCTCAGCAATACCGTCGGCGACCTCCGCGTTGAGGTCAGCGTCGAAGGACGCCGAGAAGGTCAGGCCGTCGGCATGGGCGACGGCGCAGGCCATCACAAGAAGGCCAAGAATCAAACTGCCGCGCTCAGTCACAGTCGATCACCACCATAGAGTAGACTTCTGGTGTGGGGACGGTCAGGGCGTCAGCGGAACCCAAGTCGCGCTGGGCGCCATCGAGGTCAAGGTGTCGCGCGGGGCCGCGCTGAGTCCAGCCGTCGGGAAGCTGGACGCTGACGCTGATGTCCGGGCGGGCCTCGCCATACTTCTGATTGTCGAAGTGCAGGATGATGCGCTTCGCCTGAGCCTGGGCGTAACAGGTGACCTCGGTGACGTCAGCGGCGCCCTCGACGCGAATCTGCTGACCACCGCCCATCGACTTCACCACGTCGGAGAACGGTGTGAGGTCGGCGGCACCGGAGGACTTCTCCCAGATGCGGCCGGGATCGTCCGGCGCCAAGCAGCTCGGCGAGCAGATCGGTATCGCGGTCGGCGTTGTAGGCATCGGCCATCGCGGTGCGGCCAGTGAAGATCAGGCTGCCGCCGGAGCGGGCGTAGTCGGCCAGCACACGTATCTGCTCGTCAGTGAGACAGGATGCGACGGGCGCGATGAGCACACGGTATTTCGCAAGCCGATCGAGAGTGAGCTGATCCTCGAGCACAAGTTCGAAGGGAATGTGCGCGGAGAGCAGCGCCTGGATTGAGCCGGAGGAGTAACGAGCGTACTCGTAGCCGAAATCGGCGCTGTGACGGGATGTGAAGACCCCGACGTCAGCGTAGAGCGTGGCGGCGGTGTACAGCTCGCGATGTTCGCGCTGGAAGAGGAGGCAACTGGCGAGCGCGTCGCGGCTGCCACCAGCGGCGCCATCGGCTGTGAGTTCGAAGTCACCGTTCTCGAGCACGGTCTCGCCGTCGCGGATGAACTGGATATCATCGAACCAGACGGAGCCATCCGCAGCCCAGAGAGAGGGCTCGACGTTGACGACCTCGGCACCCTCGGGGGCGACGATGTCATCGAGCACGAGCTCGTGCCAGCCGACAACGTCGGCGGCACCGTCGGCGAAGAAGACGTAGGGCTCGCCGGCGGGGGCCTTGTGTTTGGCGTCGACGAAGGTGATGCGCACGCGAGGCAGGCCGGTGGTCATGTCGGCGACGCGGTAGCGGCAGCGGAAGCTGAAGCGCTGACCGGCCTCGACAGCAGGGAAGGGCTGGTGGCTGATGCCGATGCGCACCGCGCCATCGCCAGTGAGGCGGACGGCTGTGGAGCCGTCCGGGCCCTCACCCTCGGCGCGGACCCATGAACCGCGACCCTCACTGCCATAGTCAGAGCGGACCCAGCGGAAGGCGGGTTGGCGAGTGACCAGACCGTAGCCGACCAGCCAGGGCGAGGTGTTCCAGGCGAGGGAAGTGCAGACGCGATTGTAGATCTCCTCGGGCGGGCGCATGGCGGTGAGATCGCCGCCGACCCAGGTGTCGACGTAGTTCCAGATGGGCTTGCCATCGGCGAGGGCGCGACCGTATGCGAGCTTCCAGGACATCACCGGGCCGAGCTGGTTTTTGGACTCGGAGAAGAGCAGGTCCTCGCCCTTGATGATCTCGGTGACGGCGAGCGGCCACTTGTATTTGTACTGGGTGTTGGCGGTGAGGACGATGCCGGGGATGGCCTCGCGCAGGCGAGTGCGGAAGGTGTCGGTGGCTTCGCGCCAGACGCGATAGCGCCAGTCGACCCAGCGCGGGTAGAGCGGCTCATCGGGCAGCGGGCAGCGCAGGGCCTCGGGGTCAAGGCCCATCTCGCGCAGACGATCGTCGCCGAGGTCGGCGCGCATGTCCGCGCGGAACTTCGCCTGGCAACCCTCGCAGTAACCGGTGCCGCCGGTGTCGGTCCAGTAGAACTCCTGATTGTCGAGCATCACCGCATCGGCGGCGAGGTCGCGGGCAAGCTGGATGCCAAGCTCGATGGTGTAGTCGAGCGCGCCAGTGCTCGGGCAGAGCCACTTGTCGCCGTAGATGTCGATGGTGCCACCCTCGGCGTCGCGCTGCCACCAGTCGGGGCGCTTGCCAGCGACAGTGTGCCACGTGTCATGGTGGCCGACGTGCATGATGCTCCAGTACATGATGAACTTCATGCCTGCGGCGTGGTAGTCATCAACAGCCGCGCGCAGGACCTCGGTCGGGTAGTTGGGCTTGATGTCACCGGGTCCGGGGATGAAACTGACGGCCTCGAAACCCATCTCCTTGAGGCGCGGGATCCAGACATCGCGATCCTCGACGAGGGCCTCGGTGCGCTCGAGGCTCCACGGCTGCATGATTGCGGTGGCCTCGAGCCAGGGCTGGAAGGGCGCCACTGGCTCGGTCACGACGGGGCCCTGGGACCAGGCATGGGGGATCATCGCGCACATCAGTATCACCACCGCGGCAAGTCTCATGGTTTGCGCCTCCTGTGGGAGTGTATTCGCGGGAAAGGAGGCTGGCCCCTGCGCGGGGGTCTCGCAGGCGATGAGCGGTTGCGGGGCGAAACCTCCGCTATCAACCGATGGAGGTGCACGATGAGATGTGCAGGCGCGATAATCGCGATGCTGGCGCTGATGCCCGCAGCGGCGGAAGGGCCGTATATAGGCGACTATGATTCGGAGCTGCGGACCGAAGACGGCGAGCATGTGGACTGCGAGCTGATGATCGAGCGGCTGGAGGACCTGGAAGTCAACACCTACATGTGGCTGATCTGGCACAACGCCAATGACTGGGATGATCTGCACGAATTCCTGCCAATGGCGGCGGAGGCAGGGATCACGGTCTGGGTGTATCTGGTACCACACTCGGAGACGGCGTTTCAGGACGCGAAATGGCCATACTCGGAGCCATTCAAGCTGGATTATGTGCTCTGGGCGCAGGAGATCGCGAAGCTGTCGCTGGAGCACGAAAACCTGATCGGCTGGGTGATCGACGACTTCTGGGGGAACTTCAACAAGGACCGCTTCAGTATCGAATACACGCGGGAGATGGTGGAGGCGGGGCGGGCGATCAACCCGGAGCTCAAGTTCTACCCGCTGATGTACTACATGCAGTTCGGCCGGCGCTTTGCTCAGAGCCTCGCACCATTGATCGACGGGTGCGTGGCCGCGTACCCGCGCGACCGCGAGGTAATCGAGAACGCGCTGCGGTATATGAACGACGACTACGCGGTGCCCGAGGGCATGGGGTTCATACACCCGTGGGACATGCCGTCGCAGGCGGGCGACCACGCTTTCATCGTGCAAGAGGCGACGGTGACAGACGGGGAACGGCACAGTCTGACCATCGCCTACAGCGACGACTTCGACGGCCCAACGGAGGGCTACCATGTCCTCCAAGTGCGGGTGAACGAGACGGTGGTATGGCAGGAGGACGTGGCGGGTGAGGATGACGGCGAGGTGACGGTGGATCTGACGGAGGCGATCGGGGATGCCGAGAAGGTGACCGTGCGGCTGGGAGTGTGGGACCTGCAGGGCGTGGGGAACTTTGGTCTGATGGCGGGAATGACCATCGAGACGGCGGAGGGGCTGGAGATGGTGACGGACGTGAGCGACGAGGAGGCGTGGCAGCGGGAGACGCGGGGCAGCTTTGTGCTTGAGGGAGCGGACCGCGCGGAAGGACAGGGGAGGTTCGAGCTACCGTTGATCATCATGACAGCGGGCCAGCGGGTTGAGTTTGCCCAGCGGAACGAGGAGGATGCCCTGACCGAGCGGATCGCGGCGAAGGTGGCGATGGCACTGGAGTTCGTCGCCGACGGGCGAGCCGAGGGCGTGGTGACGTACTGCCTCGACAAGACGCCGGGGAATCCGGACCTGGATGCAGTGGCGGAGATATACGGGGCGTTCCGCGAAGAGCATATGCAGGACGAGTGAGGCCGACCGGCGAATCGACGTACGAAGCGAGAGCACGATGGGAGTGATACGACGTGGCTGACGAGATGGAACAGGAAGAACTCGTGGAGATGGCTAAGGATTACCTGCAGGTGACCTACGGGGAGGACACCATCAGCATGGATGTGCTCAAGAGCACCGTGACCGATGGCAGCGGGGTGCTGTCGGTGCGATGCACGGTGAGCTGGCGTGGTCAGCGCTCGGACTGGCGCAAGGAGTTCTACTTCGAGAACGGCTACGTGGCGAATATGTCCGCGCGGCAGATCTGAGGAGAGAGTATGGAGCATTTCCGGTCAGGCGACGGGACGACGATCGTGCTACGGCTCGACGATGGCGATATGCTGCTGGAGAGTCTGCAGCAACTGGCCGACGAAGAGGGGCGTGACGGGCTTCGGGGCGCTCAAGCGCACGCATATCCATGTGGGCGACTGGGACCAGATGCCGCCGAAGAACCGCTACATCGTGTGGGAGGGGCCGTCGGAATTGTGCAGCCTGTCGGGATTTATCGCGAACGGGCGGGTGCACGCGCATATGACGGCGTCGGACGGCGAGCGAACGATGGGCGGGCACCTGGAACCGGAGACGATCGTGCTGTATCTGTGCGAGATCGTCATCCAAATCGTCGAGGACCTGCCGCTGCGACGGGTGATGACTGAGGACCAGCTACCGCTGCTGAGAAGGCGGTAGGCCAACGGCGAAGGCATACGGCCGGCGGGTCTGACACCTTCGCTGAAGCTATGGTGCCTGAAGAAAGACCCGCCCTCCATACGGCAACGATCAACGGAGACAGCCGGCGGGAACACGGTGGGAATGCGGTGCGTCAGACCATTGTCTGGACCGCGGGGGGATGGACACGCGATCCGGCATGAAAGGAACGATGCAGGCATGAAGCTCACAGGGACTTCGGGCAAGCTCGTGTTCTCGGTGGTGACGCTGGTTGCGCTGATGGCCATCACGGCGATGTTCGCCGGCTGCGGATTGATGGCGAAGATGCAGGGCGCAGACGAACGGCGGGTGTCCTCGGCGCTGAACGACTCGATGGGCTATGAGCAGTTGGCGGAAGCGCCCATGGAGGCGATGGATGCCGACATGGCGCGGATGGCCGCGCCCACCGGCGGGTCGGTAAGCGCCACGGGCGATACGACCATGGTGCTGGATGTCATCGCATCGGCCGAGGCAGCGGAAAACCGCAAGGTCATCAAGACCGCCGAACTCAACATCGAGGTCCAAGACATCGCGGGCGCACAGAAGCAGGTGCAGGACGTGGTGGAGGCGGGCGGGGGCTTCATCGCCGACCTGGATGTGCAGGACTACGGGACACGGGTGGATGCGAGCATCGTGGCGCGCGTGCCATCGGCGAATTTCAGCGAGATCTACGAGCAGGTCAAGGCTCTCGGGAGCGTCAAGCGCGACCGTATGGGCGGGCAGGACGTGACCGAGGAGTACATGGACCTGGAGGGGCGGATCGCGAACAAGAAGGTCGCGGAGGAGCGGCTGCGGGAGCTGTTCGCGAAGGCCGGGAAGATCCCGGACCTGCTGGAAGTGGAGCGCGAACTGTCGCGGGTGCGCGGGGAGATCGAGTCCCTGCAGGGGCGACTGCGGTATCTGAAGGACCAGGTGGGATTTTCGACGATCACGATCAGCCTCTACCAGCTTGGGGAGGCGCCGGTTGATGAGCCGGAGGGCTGGCGGCTGGGGTATCACATCATGGGAGCCTTCCGCGGACTGCTGGGTGCGATCCAGTGGCTGGTGACAGCAGGCATCTACATACTGATCTCCGGAGCAGTGGTGTGGATACCGCTGCTGCTGATCATCCTGTGGATACGCCGGGTTGTGCGACGGCGACGCGCACAGCGGATGGCACAGGCACAGGTGCCGCCGCAGGAGTAGGCGGGTGATCGGGAGGTAACGGCACGGGGCGGCTCAGTATGGGCCGCCCCGTTTGATTCAGGGCGGTCAGGTGGGCGAAGTTACGGGTTCGTTAATGAGGATAGTGCCGACGGACGGCGAAGTGTGAGGTGGAGACGTAGGCGAGAATCGGCGCGCGGGGACACTTCCCCTTCAGGCAGATGTTCTGGACCCGTTTGAGTGATGAGGAGGCGATGGTATGCGAGAGGTAGTGTGGTTGATGTTGGCGCTGGTGGCAGTCACGGCTATGGCTGCGCCGGTGGGCGCGCAGCCAGCGGCGCCCGCAGAGGTAGCACCCGAGGCTGAGGCGGCGCCGGAGATGCCCGAGGGCGTGGCCGAGCAGATGCAGCTTTATCGCGATATGGGCATGGATGAAGAAGAGGCCATGTTCTTCGCGATGCTGGGCTCGGGCGAGATGGACACGTTGCAGATGATAATGCTCATGAGGATGATGGCCGAGGGCGGCGGAGGTGGCGACGCCATGGGCATGTTCATGCTCATGAACGCCATGAACCAGAACAAGGGCGCGGCGACGCCAGTGGTCGTGGACCGCGGCGAGACGCTGCTGATCGTCGAGGGCGGGACGCTCTACGCGATCGACGTGGCAAGCATGGAAGTCACGAAGACCGTTCCCTACGCGAAGAAGAAGGCGGGCGGGATGGGGGCGATGCTGCCGTGGCTGATGTTCGGGGAGAGGATTGACCACGTGGAAGAGGAGGCGATAGTGGCTGAGGTGGCTGAGGCCCAGGCCGACCTGAAGCAATTGGCACTGGCGGTCATGATGTATGTGCAGGACTGGGACATGACGCTGCCGGGTGAGACGTGGGCGGAGGATGTCGAGAACTACGTGAAGGACGCTGAGGTATTTGCCCGGGGTGATCTGGCGGTCGGGTATGCGATGAATGAGAAGCTGCCGGGTGCGAAGCTCAACAAGATTCCGGACCCCGTGGCGACGGTGCTCTTCTTCGAGAGCAACGTCGGTGGCGCCAACCCGCTTGGCGGCGCGGACGATATGGCGGAAGAGGCACTGCAGGATGGCTTCATCTACATGGCGTTTCTTGACGGGCACGTGGAGGCAGTTGAGATGGAGAGAGCGCGGGAACTGCTTGAGCAGGACCCGTTTGAGTGATGAGGAGGAGAGCGATGATGCGGACGATAGTGGCAGTTGTGATTGCAGCGGCGATGTTGGTTCCGCTGGTGGCGCAGGCCCAGGAAGTGGAGGAGCGAGACTTCGCGGCGGCGGCGGAGTCGCAGGCGTTCCAGGAGCGTGTGCAGCAGTTCGTCGACATGGGGATGGATCAGAAGCAGGCGATGTTCTTCACCATGATGACGTCCGGTGATATGGACCCGGCGCAGATGATGCTGCTCATGATGATGATGGACGGCGGCGGGCGCGGGGGCGGCGAAGCCATGGGTATCTTCATGCTCATGAACGCGATGAGCCAGGGCAAAGGCGCGGCTGAACCAGTGGTCATCGACCGAGGTGAGACGCTGCTGATCGTGGAGGGCGGAGTTCTCTACAAGATCAACGCGGAGACTCTGGAAGTCGAGAGCACGCTGGCCTATGGGAAGAAGAAAGGCATGGGCCAGCAACAGATGATGGAGATGCTGGGACCGATGATCCAGGGGGCGCGAGAGAAGGCGCTCACCACGTCATGCCTGAGCAACCTGAAGCAGCTTGCGCTGGCCGCGCTGATGTACGCGCAGGATCACGACGAGGTGCTGCCGACGGCGGCGTGGGTGGCTGACGTCGAGCCGTATATCGGGAATGCGCAGATACTGGTGTGTCCGTCGCGACCAGATGAGGCGGTAGGATACGCCATCAACGAAGCGGTGTTCGGGCTGGCATTGGCGGAGATCGTGAGGCCGGCGGAGACGATCCTGTTCTTCGAAGCGCACGTTGACCCGGACAATCCGGTGGGTGGGGCGGACCTGGTGCCGGAGATGGGCTTCCATAACGGCGGGATCAATGTCGGCTTCGCCGATGGGCACTGCAAGTGGATCAGCGTGGATGCGGCGCGGGACCAGTTGCAGAATCAGCCGTTCTAAGGGCGGGCATTGGACAGAGGGGAACCGTAACGCCTGACAAGCGAGGGGACTTGAGTATGCGCAAGGGCAAGAAGGTGCACCCGATCTATGCGGCGGCGGTGAAGCTGCGGCCGGAGTTGGTGAAGTGGCGGCGGCATCTGCATATGTATCCCGAGCCGAGTATGCAGGAGCATGAGACGGCGGCGTATGTGGTCGAGCAACTGCGGGAGATCGGGATCGATGAGATACAGACGGGGGTCGGTGAGACCGGCGTGGTGGCGATGGTCCGCGGCGGCAAGAAGCGCGGGAAGACCGTGGGTCTGCGGGCGGATATGGACGCGCTGGAGATGACCGAGGAGACCGGCGCGGAGTATGCGTCGCGCAAGCCCGGGCTGATGCACGCGTGCGGGCATGACGGGCATACGGCGGGCCTGCTGGGCGCGGGGGCGATCCTGCATGGCATGCGCGCGAAGCTGCCGGGGAATGTGAAGCTGGTCTTCCAGCCCGGCGAGGAGGGACCGGGCGGGGCGCTGAAGATGATCAACGACGGCGTGCTGGAGAACCCGAAGATCGCGTCCATCGCGGCACTGCATGTCATCCACGATGCCCAGACCGACAACATCACGCTGACGATCATCGGCGAGAGTTCCCACGCCGCCAAGCCGCACCTGGGCGTGGACAGCATCTCGGTGGCCGCGCAGGCGCTGATCGCGGTGCAGCAGTTCGTGGCGCGCCATACGGACCCGATCGACCGGCGGCTCGTCACGTTCGGGATCATCGAGGGTGGCACGCGCAGCAATATCCTGGCGGCGCAGGTGCGCCTGGTCGGGACTATCCGGACGCTGGAACCGGCAAGCCGCGAGGCTATACTGAACTTCCTGAAGAAGGACCTGGGCAAGCTGGTCGGGGCGATGGGCGCGAAGCTGAAGGTGGAGCATGAGGTGGGTTACCCGTCGCTGAAGAACGACGATGGGGTCATGGACGCGATGCAGAGCGCCGCGACCGAGGTTCTGGGAGCCGAGTGCGTCAATCCGGTGGGCATACCGGGACTGGGCGGCGAGGACTTCGCGTATTTCGTGCAGGCGGGAGTGCCGGCGGGGATGGCGCGGCTGGGCATCCGCGACGAAGCGAAAGGCTTCACGTCCGCGGTGCACAAGGTGGGATTTGACTTCGATGACGCAGTGGTGCTGCCAGCCGCTTCGGCGACGCTTGCGGGCACGGCCATCAAGATGCTGGGCGGATAGATGCGCGTGACGAAGGGTGGCGATGTGCGTGCGACGTAAGTCAGCGCTGCTGGTGGCGGGGGCCATAGTGGGCTTCGTGTGCGGCCTGTTCGCATGGTGGCTGGCGCACCCAAACACGAACGCGGGGATTCTCAGCGAAGCCATCCTGCGCGCGAAGATGCTCTCGTACGACTACCGAGTGGCGTACGCGCGCCCACTGCCGGTGAGCGAGGACATCACGATCGTCACTATGGACGAGGAGACCTTTGCGCAACCGGAATTCTCAGTCTGGCCGTGGCCGCGAAGCTACCACGCACGGGTGATCCGCAACCTGACCGAGGCGGGAGCGGAGGTCATCGGAGTGGACATCATCCTGGCCGGTGTGAGCGGCGACGCTGCGCTTGAAGACCCGCTGGCAGCGCAGGACTTTTTCTACGAGCCACCACTGTCGGAGGGCGATCAGGAGCTGGCGGCGGCAATTGCGGAGGCGGGGAACGTGGTGCTGGCGATGGAGGTGGTGCGAGACTCGGTGGGCGATCAGGACGGGGCCGGGGAACTGATGGCGGCGAACTTCCCGCTGGCAGATTTCGAGGACGCGGCGGCGGGTCTGGGCGGCATCAACCTGCCGAAGGACATCGACGGCACCGTGCGACGAGGCACGACACACATCACCCATCAGGACGAGCGCTTCCCGACGATGGCGGTGGCAGTGACGGCGCTGTATACCGGTAGAGACACAGGCGAGGTGACGCGTGAGGTGCTGGAGGGCTCCGGGGCCGGGCACCCGGCGCTGACGGCAGACAGCTTCCTGATCAGATACCGCGCGCCAATCGGGCGGGGCTTCGCGCGCATCCCGTATTACCAGGCGCTCGAGGGCAGCTTCGACCCGGCGCAGGTTGCGGGCAAGATCGTGCTCATCGGTGCGAGCGCCGAGGTGCTGCAGGACACGCACCGTACGCCGATGTATCTGCGGGGCATACCGGGCACGACAGTGCAGATGGCGCCAATGCCCGGGGTCGAGATCCATGCGTCAGCGGCAGACACCATCATCAACGGCAACTGGGTGAGGCCCGACGCAGCGTGGATATCGCTGGTGATGGCGTTGGTGTTCTCGATGCTGATGGGAGTGCTGACCGGCGCGCTGCGGCCCCTCAAGGCGCTGCCGATCGGCTGGCTGCCGCTGATGGCGCTGGTGAATATCGCCACATTCATGGTCTTCTGGCGCAGCAACCTGTGGGTACCGAGCATGCACGTGATGATTGGCATCACGCTCACCTACGTATCCATGACCATCTACCTGGAACTGACCGCTCAGAAGCAGGAGCGGCAACTTCGGCAGGCGTGGGGGCGGCGGGTGGCGCCGGAAGTGATGGCGGTCATTCTCGAGAACCCGGGGCTGGCGAGCGTCGAGGGCCGACTGGTGCACGCGACGGTGTTCTTCTCCGACCTGCGATCTTTCACGACGTTCTGCAGCAACAACAGGCCGGAGAAGGTGGTCAGTGAGATCAACAAACACCTGGCGATCGCCACCGATGTGATCCGCAACCACGGCGGGACGGTGCTCAAGTTCATCGGCGACGGCGTGATGGCGGTCTTCGGGGATCCAGTGTTTCAGGAGGACCATGCGCGGCGGGCGCTGGCCGCGAGTATCGAGATTCAGGAGAAGATGCTGCAGATGCGCGAGGGGATCGGCGAGGGCGACTGGGAGATGTTCGTGCGGGTCGGTCTGCACAGCGGCGAGCTGGTCGCGGGCGACATCGGGTCAGGGCTGCTGGAGTACACGGTGATGGGCGACACGGTCTCAACGGCCGCGCGGCTGGAGGGAGCGAACAAAGAGTTCGACACGTCGATTCTGCTCAGCGAAGCCACCGCGAAGGAGATCGGCGACGCCTACGAACTGGTGCCGCTGGGCGAGGTAACCGTGCGCAATCGGCCCGAGCCGCTGCAGGTGTACACGATCCCGGGCGGGGAGAAGTACATCTGAGGGCGAGGCACCAACGGCTGGCGCGCGAGCTACTCGATTACGACGTCGGCGAGACCAGACTCGGGATCGGGCCACTTCGGCGCCATGTCCTCGAGGGTGTCGCGCACGAGTTCGGCCACGACCAAGTTGCGGTACCATTTGCGGTCAGACGGGATGACGTGCCAGGGCGAACACTCCGTACTGCAACGTTCGAGCATCGCCTCGAACGCCTCCATGTAATCGTCCCAGCGCTTGCGCTCGGCGAGGTCACCGGTCGAGAACTTCCAGTGCTTGTCGGGGTTGTCGAGGCGCGCCTGCAGACGCTCCTTCTGCTCCTCCTTGGAGATGTGCAGGTAGAGCTTGAGCATGCGCGTGCCACTCTCGCACAGCAACTCCTCGAACTCGTTGATCTGATTGTAGCGCTTCTCCCAGATCTCGGGTGCCACCAGCTTCTTGACGCGCACCACCAGCACGTCCTCGTAGTGCGAGCGGTTGAACACGCCGATCGTGCCCCTGCCGGGAGTGCGGCGGTGGATGCGCCAGAGGAAGTCGTGAGCAAGCTCCGTGGGATTGGGTGCTTTGAAGCTCGATACCATCACGCCCTGCGGGTTGAGGCCGCGCATGACGTGGCGAATCGTGCCATCCTTGCCGCCGGCGTCCATCGCCTGCAGAACGATCAGCAGCGATTGCTCGCCCTCGGCCCAGAGCATCTCCTGCAACTGGTAGATGCGTTCGAGGGCGGCATCGCGACGCTGCTTGACCTCGGGCGCCTTCTTCTTGAGGCCCTCGCACGCGCGCGGATCGTGGTCGGAGAGACTGATCTTAGAGCCCGGCTTGACGAGCGTCGGGTACTTTGCCATGACGATCCCTCCCAAGTGCGGAGCTCAGAGAACGTCGGCGACGATGCCACCGAGTTGGCCGCCGACGATGGGCAGGCTGCGGGCGACGAACTCGCGGGACTGGTTGTCGGCGTCGGTGTATGTGCCCATGACGGCGACCCGCTGCAGGCCCTCGCGAACGGTGAACTCGACCTGGAGCGCGTTCTCGGTGTTGATCATGCCGGGGGCCGCGCCAAGCTCCTGGACGATGGCGCCCAGGTCATCCTGGAGGACAACAGCCCCGACGATGGCACCGAATACGCGACCGGGGATGTCGTCGGCACGCGCAACGGTGACGGTGACGGCATCGCCGGCCTGAGCGTGGCGGCCGAAGGTGACGTCACGGGTGAGTTCACCGATATCGAACGAGTATGCCGGGGCGTGGTCAGGCGAGAAGGTCGCACCCTTGGTGAGCGAAATGCCGACTCCCGGGATTACTTCATCGGCAAGACTGCGCGTGTAGTTGAATATGATGAAGCCATCTGCGCCGAGATTTCGGGCGATCTGTATCTGCCCGGCGACGCGCCCGGCGCCGAGGGTGGAGCGCGAAGCTGAAGCACCGATGCCGGGATAGAGCGGGACCGTTCCCTCCACCTGTGACATCTGGGTGGCGACGGTGGTGGCGAATGAGGTGTCAGAGCCGGTGTAGTCCATCGGGCAGACGAAGTCGAGCCAGCCCTGATGGCACCAGTAGACCCAGTCCTGACCGTTGTTGACGCGGCAGGACGGATAGGCGCTGAAGACGGCGGCGGATATCTTGCAGTCGGGTTTGATGGCGCGGACCCGCTCGGCGGTCTCGCGCACTACCGTGCTGATGTTGTCGCAGCGCCACTGGACCCACTTGTCTTTGACGGCATCGAGCTTGGTGTCCTCCGGCCAGTTCTCGATGACGACGCCGGTGGCAGCCTGGAAGCGCTCGCGGCAGCCGTCGCAGAAACACCATGTTCCGCCGGGGTATCGGATGTAGTCGAAGTGCACGCCGGCGACGTCGTAGTTGCGCGCGACCTCGACCATGGTGTCGACCTCGAGCTGCTGGTTGCGCGGATCAGACGGACAGAGCCAGTTGCCCTCTTCGCCATCGTAGTCCAGCTGCAACCGGCCCTCCTCGCGGAGTTGGTCCTTGAACCAGGCGGGCGTGCGACTGCCGAGGTTCCAGTTGACCTTCCAGGGATGGACCTCGACCCCATACTTCTTCCCGGCCGCGACGGCAAGGGCCACCTGATCGCCGACTTCATCGACGACGGCGGTGTGCGGCAGGAATTCGGAGTCGTAGAGAGCGACGCCGCCCCATAGCTGGTTGGGGACGACGGCGGTGAAGCCGTTCTCGGCGAGGCGCTTCATCGACGCGTCCCAGTCCTCGAGTGGCCCGGCGCCACTGTGCTCCCATACCGCGCGGAACTCGCCAGGGCGAGGCGTCAGGGCCATCAGGTATGATTCGCCAAGCATATTCCAGGCGCCGCTGGCGAGGTCGATGGCCGCGGGATACTGGCCTTCGTCGACCAGGCCACGAGCCTTCGCGAGCGTCGCGTCCGCGTCGGCGATCGCGGCGAGGGCGCGCTGACCGTCGGGCGCATCGGCGGCGCGACCCTGTATCCACGCGCGGCCGGTCTGGACATCGGGCAGGTGTCCGAGTTGGCCGGGCGGATCGAGCGAGGCGCGCGCGGCGTCCTCCCAGATATCCGGGAAGTAGTGGCCGAGCATCGCCTGCATCATGCGCTTCTTGGTGCCGTAATCGTCGGAGGTGAGCACGTGGGTCATGAAGACCCCGGTGTCCGACATCGCGAAGGCCGGGTGGCCGGTCGGCTGGCCCTGATCGTCATACCACCAGGCGATGATGCGCGCGTCGTCACGGTCGGGCACCACCGTGTTGATGTTCCACGAGTGCTGCCGGACCTCAGCGGGCATACCAAGCAGATCGGGGGCGTCGAACTTGATGAGGCTGAACTGCCCCCGGGGCTCCTCTTTGACGTACTCGTCGGGCTTGAAGCCCATGATCTCGGCGAGGCTTGCGGGGATCGAGTAGAAGGCCATGATCTTCCCGCCACCGGCAACGAACTCGCGAACCTGATCGACCTCGCCCTCGCTCATCTGCGGGTTGTATGCGAAGATCGCGACCTTGTAGTCCTTGAGCGCCCCCGCTTCCACGTCCTCGTCGCCAATCGTGCTGGTCATGATGCCGGCGTCGGCGAGGATGTTCGACATGCCCTCGGCCATCTTCTGAACCGTCTTCGCCTCACCGGTGCCCTGAGCGTAACTGCCAATCACGACCGCCCAGTCCTCGCGATAAGCCACCAGATTGTCTACCGCGAAGTAGCCGGTGATCGGCGCACCCTTCCACGGAGACACGCGAATGGTCTGGATAGTGTCCCAGCCCGCAGGGGTGTCCTCGGTCCCGAATGCCGAGCGCGGGAAGTGCAGCGTGCTCCAGCCCTTGCGCTTGAGGTCGCCAGTGGCACGATACCAGCCATCGCCTGACTGCATATACAGCGTGAACGCGCCGAACATGCGGGGATCGTCAATGTAGATGTCGAGGCTGAAACGCCCCCAACCGGTCAAGTCCAAGTCACCAGTGTAGTCAAGCGCCGCGCGCCGCATGTCACCAGTGAAGTCCACATCGAGGCGCACCGCCTTGCCCCCATCGTGGTCGATCAGACTCAGCGGCCAGTCCACCTCGGGCGCACCCCAGTGCTCGCGCGCGTCCTCAACCGTCGCATACTCAATATCGTCAATCACCATCTGCTCGGTCGCCTGCGCAACACCACAGCAAATGAGAGGAAGCAGCAAAACCGCGAGGACCATCCGACGCATGCCTATCACTCCTGGACAATCAGAATGCGAGCCATCGAGCGAAGCGCCATCATTACAGTTCGACCGGCAGCGTGCGAGCACCTGCGAACAGGTCGCACCACCACGGGCAGCGGGTCCGGGCCTCGAGGCCCGGACTGCGCCATCCTTCCGCCCCCTCGCGCGCGATGCGCGCGAGGGGGCGGAAGGATGGCGGGCGGGGTCGCATGCGACCCCCGCCCGCTGCCCGTCACAAGGCCGGGATCAGAGCGAGGTAGTCGAGGTTCAGCCGATTCGCGAGGCAGACCATCGTCAGAGTGTGAGTGCCATCGGTCAGGTCGAGCCTCAGTGGCTCACCGTCAGCGCCAGTCACCAGCAGGTCCTGCCACTCCTCGGGCGTGGCCCCAAATCCACCGGTGTGTGCGAAGCGGTGGGTCAGGAAACCGTCGCTAATGGGCTGGTCATCGAGGAGGATCAGGCGGTCGGCGTGGGTCTCGTGAGTGGAGCCTTTGAGCACGAGGTGATACCTGCCTGGCAGGGCATTCAGGCGCCAGGTAATCCACATGCCGGGGATGGTCCACTCCCCCACTCCCACGCCGCCGGAGAGGAAGGTGCGGTGGCTGTAGCGACTGGCTGTGCCGCCGCCGGAGTCGGTGAAGGTCTCCGCCTCGATGACGATCGCGTCAGCGGGAAGCTCGTCGAGGACAGTCGCGAGGCGCGGCTCGGAGTCGACGGTAATCGAGGTCATGTCCAGGCGAATTTCGCTGGGCTTCGCGAGGCGGGCCTCGATGGCGTTCGTCTCGTTGAGCCAGACGATGCCGCCGTCAACCGATAGTGCCGAACTGTTGATTGAGACGCGTGCGTCAGCGTAAGCGGCCACGGTGTAGAGGCCGGGATCGGTGGTCAATTCCCCGAGTAGCAGCTGGCCGCCTGAATAGACGGGGACGGTCTCGGGTGCGAGGTCGGCGAGGGCCCCGTCCATCGTGACTGACACGCCGCCGATGGCGTCGTGTGCGTCGGCACGGGTGATGGCGTGCTGGCCGGGAGGGAGGTCCAGCGTGAGCGTCGGTACCGACCAGAGCTTCAGCTCGGTGGGTTCCGTGACGCGTGCGTTAGCGTCAAGCAGCGCCTGTGCGTCGACGTCCACGCGCAGCGCGACTGTCGCGGGACGCGACGCTGTGAAGGCCCGCTCAAACTCGCGCGCGTGCACGGCGAGTGCGGACACCTGACCCATGCCGAGCTCGGGCGGCCCCATGATGACCATATCGCCGTCGAAGTTCCCACCGCGAATCTGGACGGGAGTGTCGCCGCCCTCGCGGACGATGGCCAACACCGGCCCCATCCTGGCACTGAAGCCCTCACCTGCTTCCGCCTCCGTGAGCGTCAGCTCGGGTGCCTCGCCGCCCTCCCCCACTCGCATCAGCGTCACGAAGCGCTGAGTCGTGCTCGGCTCGGTGGTCTCGGCGTAGCAGTGCCACTGGTCGGGAAGGTCAGCGTAGCGGCCCTGGGGGCGGCGAATGGTCAGGCCGGTGGGCGCGGCGAAAGCGATGTCGAGAGTCGCGTCGCCCTGCTTCACTCGCACGCGGCGGGCGTCCTCGTCGATCTCCATCTCCTCAAGCGCGTGGCAGGTCCAGGTCCACGTGCGCGGCTCGTCGGCCTCGAGTTCGTCCACGATCAGGAAGGCATCCGGGCGCAGATAGAGCACGTGTCTGACGAACTTGCTGAGCTTGCCACCGTAGGCCGCGCTGGCATCGCCGACGGTGTAGCAGCCGGGGGGAGCCTCGAAGTAGTCCGTGATCTCGCCCCGAGCGGTGATGTCGAAGACCGGCTGGCCCTCACCGTCGACGAGGATGTCGTTGTGGGCCTTGGTCTCGCGCGTCCAGGACCGGTCATGCGGCGCGCCATACCAGTCGTAGTAGCCAGAGTCGATGAGCAGCGGCTCGCCGTGACCGTAGACCACGAAGCTGTTCTGGTCGGCGTGGGAATGGTTGAACGACCCGAACCACGAGGACTTGAACATGAGCATGATGTCGTTCGGGTCGGACAGGTCGGAGTGCATGCCGACCCAGCCGATGTCGGCGAAGTAGCGGCTTTGAGGGATGTCGGCAGGCGGGCGCGCGGGCTGCGACTCGTCGTAGCGCCAGTAGCCGAAGACGCCCTTGTCGATGGTGCCGGGAATCTGATCGGCATACCATTTGAAGTATGGGTCGTCGTAGAGCGTCGCGTACATGAGCATGTTCATGCGATCGGAGTAGCCGGGCCCGGCGATGTTCTCGTCGCCAAAGTGCGCTCGGTCGCACCAGGGCGGGTGCATGTAGAGCTTGTAGTACCCGTTGTTGCGGCAGAAAGCCTTGTCATACATGTTCACGCCGGTCGCGGATTTCAGGGCGTCCATGTAGATCGCGGCGTAGCTGACGGAGTATTTCCAGTAGCTTGGGCCCTGGCACCAGCCGCCCTCTTCGCCGCCCCAGGGCGGGTAGAGCACCGGGTAGACGGCGGAGGTGAAGCGGAACCACTCGTCGGCCTCGGGGACATCGTGGGCCAGCGCGATGGAGATGACGCCGAGCAGGCCCATCGAGGTCCAACCGTGTGAGTCGAAGGGGGCCTGGTAGATAGGGCGGGCGTCCTCGGCGAAGTCGCGATAGAGAATCGCACCGCGTGCTGCCACGGAATCGCGGACCAGCGTGCGCTGCTCGTCGGTCAGTAGATCGTGGAGCCAGTCGTATGCGCAAGCGCTCTTCCAGGCGATGTCGCGGAAGACCTGATCGTGGCTGCGGTAACCGGTGGAGCCCTCCGGGTCCCAGGAGGACATGGCGACGAGACGGTCGGCGGCGGAGCGCCCCCACTCCTCGTTGCCGGAGATCAGGTAGCCGAAGGCCAGTTCCCACATGGGCGTGGTTGCACGGCCGCCCATGCCGCGAAGCTCGTTCATCTTCGCCATACCGTCAGCGGTCAATGAGCCCTGACGCTGCGAGAAGTCGAACTCCGGACCGGGCTCGCTGGGCACGTCGGTCTTCAGCCAGTTCGCCATGCGCTGGTTCCAGCTCTGCCACCAGGGGTCGGCGTCCCGGTCGCCGCGCAGACCGCGGAACTCCTCGAGCTTCTCGGCGCAGGTGTAGACGCGCGGATGGCCGGCAGGGATGAGCGCGAGCAGATCATCGGGGGCGGGGAGGGTGAACTCGACCGCGTCGGCGGGCACTTCGAAGCGCCATGACTCGGACCACTCGGAGGCGTTGCCATCGGTGTCAGAGTATCGGTAACGCCAGTGCCAATCGCCAGGGGCGAGCGGGGCGCTGTATTGCAGGCAGTTGTAGGGCAGGTCGGCGATGGTGATGAGGCCCTGAGTGAAGTCGACGTCCCTGGCGAGTTGCAGCTCGTAGCGATGAGCGAACTGCTCGCCGGGCCAGGTGAGGCCGGGTGGATTTTGCAGGACGCGGCGCTCGCCCGCCGGAGCGCGCGGAGTGGCGGTCGCCTGCTGGGCCTCGGTGAGCTTCGGCGCCCAGACGTCCATGGTTTCCACACTCAGATCATCGTAGTAGAGATCGCCATCGCCACGCTGGTAGAGAATGATTTCGACCGCGCCTTCGGCGGCGTCGCGCATGGCCTTCGGGGCCGCGAGGTCGATGGTGAACTCGTGCCAATCGTCGGGGTTGAAGCCGGCGATGTCGAAGTGATGCGTCATGTCGGCAGGCTCGCCCTGCGCGTCGGTGTAGTGGAAGCGCAGGATGCCAGTGCCGCGACCCTCGCCGCGCACGAAGACGCTCATGTGATAGGCGACGGCGGCGAGGGCGGGCTTACTGCGCTGGAGCACGCAGGCGCGGTCACCGTGGTCGGGCAGGCCGGTGATACGCACCGAACGCTCGCCTGAGTGGGCGAAGTCCTCGGAGAGCGCGATCTCGAAGTTGTCGCCATGGACGGCCTTCTGCCAACCATCGGGCAGGCCATCGGCGTTCTCATCGAGCTCGAAGCCCGGATTGGTGAACTGCATCGGCTCTGCCCAGACGCCGATGGCGGCCAGCAAGGCCAGCGCGGTCACGAGCGGGATCGTCAGGCGCGTGCTCATCGTCTCATCACTCATTCAGAGAGGATCAATCTCGCGAAGGCGACGGGTCGCGACGAACTCGAAGGACAGAACGCTCTTCCGAGGCGATCAGGGGTGTCGGCGTTTCCGGGCTCCGGGGTGATCCCGATTTCGTCGAAGGGGATCGGTTGGAAGCCGGGAATGGCCAAGGCCGGCGACGTGGGGTCGAGGCTGAGGTCAAGAGCGGGCTCATCGGTGAAGCATGGGTCGGCGTCCTCGACGTTGTTCTCGATCTTGAACTTGGTCAGGGCACCCGTCCCTCCGAAGCCCCAGTTGATCTCCTTCGCCCAGATCCCATTCTGCCATCCCATGTTGCGGGAGAAGGTGGACCCCTCCGGGTAGAGCCAGTTGCTCGCGGGATCTTGGAGTTCGGCCCAGTTGTCGGGAACCACCGCCAGCTTCGGGTAGGACGTGCTGTAGGGAGGTCGCCTGTAGTTGATGCTGGCGAGTTGCTTGACCAGGTCGAGATCGGTGTCCGGCTTGAGGACGGAGATGCCGCAGGCCGAGGCGGCGAGCGCTCCTGCGCACTTAACGAAGATGTTGTTCTCGATCAGGTTGTCGCGCCCGCCGTTGAGGAAGACGGCAAAGCCCGCGATGTCGTAGAGGACGTTGCCGAAGACCTCCGACCCGCTCAGGGTGCAGTCCAGGTATATGCCATGCGTGCCGAACCCCCGCCTGGGGAGCTTGCTGCCGACGTCGTGGACGAAGTTGTACCGGATACGGGTTCCCCGGTGCCGCCAGTCCCTGCCGGGGCTGCCGATGGCCGCCGCGTCGTCGACCCACTGGCAGACGTCGTGGATGTCGTTGAACTCGATCCGGTGATCGTTGCCGCGAAACATGATGCCTTCGTGAGGGGAGTGGTGGATGTGGTTGTGCTCGGCCACCTGCCCCACGCCCATGAGCCGCACGGCGGGGGTCACCGTCCAGCACCACCTCGCGTAGTGGTGGATGTGGCAGTTGCGGACGTAGTTGTTGGCGGGGGCCAAGCTGACCACGTCTCCGCCGTTCAACTCAACGCCGTAGTTGCCAACACCGGAGATTTCACAGCGATCCAGACCGTTGTTCGAGCCGGAGATCAGGGCTGCGTGCATACCCGCGTTGCGCAGCACGCAGTTGGCGAGCTGGTTGTCCGTCCCGCCCTCGATCCGGACCAGCCCGGCGCGGGTCATCTCGAAGACGATGCCGTCGAAGGTGACGTGGCTGGCGTTATTGAGGTGGACCAGGGGATCGGCCCAGTTCTCGGAATTCCCTGCGAAATATGAGACGTAGATCTCGCCCTGGGGCAGGGGACTCGGAGGCCAGAAATAGAGGATACCAGTGGCGCGGTTCAGATACCACTCGCCGGGGACGGTGATCTCCTCGAGCAGGTTTTCGGCGTAGTAAGGCCGGTCGCCGGCGAGGCCGTAGTAGGGCTCCGAGGCGAGGGTCATCACCTTGGCGGCCGTGTCGATGTCGGTGACCTGCAGGTGCGTGTCCGCCCAGCCGTTCTTGAAGAGGCCGTGGACCCAGACCTCCTCGGCCCTGCTCCAGCGCTCCGGCCGAGTGCCTGTGTAGGTGAAGCGGGTCTTGTCGAGCCCGCGCTCGGTCACAACCCAGCCGGTAGAGCTGAGAACGTTGCCATCGGCCTCGGAGTACGGGACCTTGTCCGGCCAGCGCCCCAACTGCATCGGCTCTTGGTTGAAGAACACTTCCAGCCCCGAGGGCCCTCCCTGGTTCCAGAACCCCCGCTTGTTCAGCACCCCGAACTCGGAGATCCCATGGGCGGGCAAGTCGATCTGCATGAGATGCCCGCGCGCAAGCGGATCGATCCTGCCCCAGACAGGAGACGAGGCGGCCACCGGGGTGAACCACTCGGCCTGGAGTTCCGTGGCCCCCATGACGCGCACCTCCTCGCCGGGGTAGCGCATGTAGGTGACGCCATGGTCGGCGGTACCGGAGTCCTGCGGGCCGAGTTCCAGCGTATGGTCGAGGGCGTAAACTCCTCCTCGAAGACATACGCGGACCTCGGCGACCAGGCCCTCTGCGACCAGGAGGCGTACGGCCTCCTGCGCGCGCTCGATAGTGGCGAACGGGTCTGCGAACGTCCCCTGGCTCGTGTCATCGCCGGCGGGGGCGACGTAGAAGTTGGCCTGCGCCAGCGGTGGCCCGGCGTCCGCGGCGCTCAGCGCGACCGAGCACAGACCCATCAGGGCTACAACTGTGAGTTTTGGGTACATGGCGATCACCTCTCCTGCAACGTGTGTTCGCGCATGGTCAGTTCACTGTGAGGCGGGCAGTGTCCTGCCCGGAGCGCAGGGCAGCGGCTGTGTGACGGCGAAAGAGATGGCGTCCGGCAGAGCCAGCCCGATGTGCTTACCAGGGGGCGAAAGCCGTGCGCTGGATTTGGGTCGTCGCTGCAGCAGGCATGACGTGGTCGGCTGCAGCAGAGCTGGAGCCTGTGCGAGTGCTCGAACACACCGAGCAATACGCAGTGGTGGGTAACGACCAGTTTTCGGTGCGGATCGGCAGGACCGGGAAGCTGGATCAAGTGCAGGCGGGCGGGCTGGAATACATCTGGCTCGGGTCGCTGTATACCACGCTGATCGCGACCGAGACCGGCGAGTATCTGCGGGCGGTCCAAGCGGAGGGAAGCCTCGGTGAAGCACCGCCGATGCCAACGCCGGTCCAGCGTGGCGACTACTGCGAAGTAACCATCTCCTACGACGCTACCCACGAAGAAGTACTCGGCGGCCAGCCGCTGTACACGCTCACCCACAACGTGCAGGTGCACCCGGGCGGCTGGATCCGACTGCGCTACGAGTGCGAGTGGCTCCAACTGTTCACCATGCAGTCGGCGAGCCTGTATCTGGCGCTATCGGGTGAGGGCTGCGGGAACCGGTCGGTATACACGCAGTACTCGGACCACCTGACCGGCAGCGTCTTCGACATGGAAGCCCAGCCCGGACGAGTGGACGCCATCCGGGGCGCAGTGCGAGCGATGCTGGTGGACTGCGAGGCGGGTCCGCTGACCATCTGGTTCGATGAGCCCGCCGACGTGAGCGCGCAGGTGTGGGGCGAGGGACGGTTCCCGATTGTGACGAAAATGCCTACGACGGGCCGCTCAGAGCTGGTATACCCGGGCCTGAGCGGCGTGATCGCACTGAATGTGAAGCTGCCCGTAAGTGAGTAACGCGCCAGGCATATCCGGTGATGTGACGGAGGGAATTCCGATGGTCAGGTCCAGCTACGTCCTGCCAAAAGCGATTGCGTGTATCGCCCTTATGCTGCTGAGTGTGTGGGCGTGTGGGGCTGAGTGTGCGCTGACGGAGGCCACGCTTGAGGGCGAGCCCGTGGTGGTGCTGGAGAACGACTGGGTGCGGCTGCGTGTGCGGCCCACTATGGGCGGGCGCATCGACGAGTTGGTCTATAAGCCGACCGACACGCACCTCACCAGTCGCGAAGAGGGCGCGATCTTCGTGGACCGGGTGTGGAACTACGCCAGTTCGGACTTCTACCAGCAGTGGATGAAGGCGGTCTATTCGTACCGGGTGGAGCAGTCGCCCGAGCGGGTGGCGATCACGCTGACCGCTCCGGGGAGCGTGGGCAACGGCAAGTGGATGACGGTGACGAAGACGTTCAGCCTGAGCGCGGACTCGTCGGCGCTGCGGGCTGACTACAGCTTTGGCGTGGACCAGGCGGCGATGGTGCCGCAGCGGGTTGGCCTATGGTGGCACAACTATATCGGCGTGCCGCAGGAGGCGACGACCTACTTCGTGCCGACCCTGGACGGGGTGAAGTCGGCGGTCTTCCCCGGCGGCGGCGAATACTGGTGGAAACACGTGGCGCGAGGTTGGATGGCGATGGCGGGCGAGAGCGGCACGGGTGTGGCGGCGATCATGGACGCTGGACCGACGATGCTCATGTACAACTACATGCGCAGCGGTATGGGCTCGGCGGAGTGGGCGTTCCGGTCGATCGAGATCGCCAACGGCGGGAGTCTGGAGACGACGGTGTGGCTGGTGCCCTTGGTGGACGGGCCGGCAGAGATGGCTGCGGCGGGCGACGCGGCGCTGACAGTGCGCATGACCGGTGGGAGCGTCTGGACGTGCACGGTCAAGCTCAGCGCGCAGAAGCTGCCGGACGGGCAGACGATCGAGGCCGAGGCGTTCACCGTGGACCTGGCGCCGGGGCAGGTGGCCGAGCAGGCGGTGGCTGTCAACTTGCCGGAGGCGGGGACGTGGCTGGTGACGGGCGAGGTGTATGAGGGGGCGGCTCTGCAGGGCGACTTCTTCCACAGCGTCAATGTGGGCGGCTCGGACGTGCCGGTGCAGATCGCGCTGAACACGGAGATCGTGGGCAATCCGGACGAGACGTTCGCGGACAAGATCGCTGCGCGGGGGACCGGCCCGGAGGATCGCGCGCCATCTGAGGAGATCGTGACGCCCCACGTCAAGTGGGCGAAGCCGCTGGCGGGCGGGCCGATCAAGGCGCTGATTCTGTGTGACTGGATGGCCGGGCGCGAGGTCGTGGAACTGGCTCAGCGATTGGATATGGAGTATGTCGCGCCGACAATCAGTAACCCAAAGTACCTCGGCTACACGAGCGGGATGTTCGGCTCGGCGATGACCATCGAGACAGTGATGGACAATCTGCGCGAACACCTCAAGCAGGACTTCGACGTGATCGTGGTGGGCGGCCTGAAGGCCGATATCTTCGACGACGATGTGATCGACCTGCTGCTGGACAAGGTGGAGGCAGGCACGGGGCTGGTATGGGCTAATCCCAGTCAGTGTCCGGAGCGGCTGTGGGAGGCGCTGCCCTTTGATGACATGGCGGGCGGCTCGCGACCGGTGGCGACGTGGCGAGCGGAGGAGGCGCACTACCTGACGGCGGGCATCCCGTGGGATGCCATGCCTCCGACGACCGTCAGCCGCTATAACGAGGGCGGCACGGTGCTGGCACGGGCTGACAAGTATCCGCTGCTGTCGATCAGCGACTACGGGCAGGGACGCGTGGTGGGTCTGGCATACAACACGTCATGGCAAGGGCCGGGTACGTATTCGAACGGGATGACGCCGTGGATACTGTTCGCGCCCACGCGATTCGCGTATTGGGAGTATTACCACGGCCTGCTGGCCAAGAGCATGCTGTGGGCGGGCCGGCGGCAGCCGGTGGTGAGCGTCAGCGCGATGGCGGCGGATCCCGCAGAGGTGCTTCAGGGCGAGGGCGTCGCTACGGTGGCGATGACGCTCAGCAACACAGGCGGGGAGATGGCGCTGACGGCGACAGTGCGAGTGGTGGACGAGTTCGGCAATGTGGGTGAGCAGCGGACAGATGAGCTGCAGGTCCGCAGTGGCGAGAGTGACCATGAAATCGCGCTCGGCGGGCTGGGGGGCGGGCTGCACCTGGTGGACGTGATCCTGCGAGACGGCGACGCGGTGGTGGACTTCGGCACCGCATCGCTCATCGTGAAGCCGCGCGTCGAGGTCACGGCAATCGCCATGGACGATGAGCGCATCTACCGCGCGGACGACTCGATCGAGGCGACGGTGACTCTGGAGGGGATAGCTCCGGACGCCAATCAGGTGATGATCCGGGGAACGCTGCGCGACGATCACGGGCGCGTGGTGGCGGCGCAACTGCTGCCGGCGCGTGGCGAGGGCGACGAACTGGTTACGCTGGAGGTGGCGGCGCCGCTGACGACGCTGAACTGGCTGCGGGTGGAAGTTATTGACGGGGAGGGCACGGTGCTGGACGCCGATGAGCACAAGGTGCTGACCATGCCCGAGCGCTTCGAGGACCGAACGTGGGGGGCCTGGCACGGGATGCTTTGGGGCAACCCGGCGGGACCGTATTCGCGGGAATACCTGATCCCGGAGGCGGCCGCGCAGGTGCGCAAGCTGGGCGTCGGGACTATTCTCGCGAGCGGCAACTGGCTGATTGACGAGGAGCTGCGCAACGCTTTCGAGCACGGCTTCAGGCTGCAGATGATGGGCGCGGTGGGCGGGGTTCTGCGGCTGTCACGCGTGCGTGGCGAGGGCCTGCTGACCTTCGCACAGCAGCGCGATGAGTATGCGCGGACCGGCGACAAGCAGTATCTGCAGCGGCCCTACTGCCTGAACGACGAGGCCACACGGACCGAGGTAGCGGCGCAGCTCGAGAAGATCACCGCAGCGGCGGCGCGCTACCGGCCGATGGGCTACAACTGCGGGGACGAGCTGTCCATCACTCACTACGTGACGCCATATGACTACGATTTCACACCGGTGTGTCTGGAGCGCTTCCGCGAGTGGCTGGAGGACCAGTATGGCACGCTGGCGGCGCTGAACGCCGAGTGGCAGACGGACTTCGGGACGTGGGCCGAGGTCATGCCGATGACCACCGAGGAGGTACGCGAGCATCCGAGCTTCGCACCGTGGGCCGATCACCGGACGTTCATGGAGATCACGCTGGCCGATTTCCTGCAGTTTGCGGACGATACGCTGGAGAGCTATGACCCGGGAGCGCGCCTGGGTATCTCCGGCACGCAGGCGGCGGAGGCGTATGGTGGTTGGGACTGGTCCCGAATCACCGAGGTGCTGGACTACGCCCAAACCTATGACCACCAGAGCACCGGCGAAATGCACCGGTCGTTCGGAACGGATTTCGTGTCGGCGCCGTGGGAGGGCTACGCGCAGACTGGCGCCAACATGGAGCACCGGGTTTGGTACCGGGCGCTCAATGGCAATGACGGGATGAGCTACTACACGTACAGTTACCTCTTCTGGCCGGACTTGACGCTGACCGAGAGTTCGGCGGACGCGATGAACGCGCTGCGCGACATCAACGACGGCGTGGCGACGCTGCTTCAGTCATGCGACGAGCGGACGACGGACGTGATGGTGCACTTCTCGCAGCCGAGCATCCACGGTGCGTACATCACCGGCGCGCCGAAGGTCTTCCGCGACAACCGAGACGCGTGGGTGGACGCGATCGAGGACAACGGCCTGCAGATGGAGTTCCTCGCCTACGGGCAGATCGAGCACGGCGAGCTGGTTGAGCGCATGCCGCGCGCGCTGGTGTTGCCGTATTCGGTGGCACTGTCAGACGCCGAGGTCGCCGAGCTTCGCAGCTATGTGGAGGCGGGCGGGACCATCATCGCCGACGCGCGCTGCGGGCTGATGGACGAGCACTGCGCGATCAGGCCGAGTGGAGCGCTGGACGATCTGCTGGGCATTAGCCGCGCTGAGATGGACCCGAGCGCGCGGCGACCGGAGGGGAGCGCGAACTTCACCGAGACGCTGGAGGGCTGCGACCCGACGGGTATTGCACTGGACGGTCTGGGCGGGGACGCGGGGATTACCGTCACTAGCGGGCAGGCGCTCGGGCAGTTTGCCAGAGAGCCCGCACTGATCGTGAACCAGGTCGGCAAAGGCCGGACGGTGCTGCTGAACATGCTCATCGACAGCTACGCGCGACGCAAGAAGCTGGGGAATGCGGCGCCGATGCGCGAGCTGGTCGGGCAGGTGCTGAGCCTGGTCGGAGCGAGCGCGCCGATCACCGCAGAGGGATCAGGCGATCACGATATGTACATCGCGCGCTTCCAAAGCGGCGAGGCGACCTACGTCGGAGTGCTGCGCGACCGGACCGAGGGGCGGACCAATATCAAGGTGCGCTTCCCGGAGGCGACACACGTCTACGAGACGCGCGCGGGCAAGTATCTCGGGGAAACCGCCGCCACTGAGACACTCATGCAGCCGGGGCAGTGCACGATGTATGCGCTGCTGCCATACCGGGTGGACGCGGTGAAAGTGCGCCCCAAAGCTGAGAGCGTCATTCCCGGCAACGAGGTGGAGTATCTGGTGTCGGTCGACGTGAGCGGCGGGGAACGTGGCATGCACGCGTTCCGTGTCGAGGTGACCGGGCCGGACGGTGAGCCGCGGGATTACTACGGGACGCAGCTGGTGGGCAAGAAGGGCGCGACCGGCGGGGCGTTCCGGCTGGCACTGAACGACGAGGCGGGCGTGTGGACGATCACCGCGACGGACATCGCGACGGGCATGGTCGGGACGGCGACGGTACGAGTGGAGGAGTAGGGGCGCGCGGGGTCGTTACTGATCCTGCAGCAGCGAGGGCAACAGCCGTTCGGCGACTTCCACAAGGTCACTGGCCCTTTGCGTGACCGCATCGACGGTAGCCTGGTCGAACTCAACGAAGAAGGCATAGTCGGCTTGGTTGCGTGCTCTGAACAACTCGTGAAGAGCGCGGCCGTGCTTGCGGTCAACCAGTCCCGCCAGCACGAACTCGCGGTCGAACAGGCTCATCACACCGGTGTGCTTGCTGCTCTCAAGATCCCGCGCCATGAGAAGCGCCGAAGCGGCGTAGAAGGCGGCGTAGTATGCTCGATTGACTGCCGCCTCCGGCTGGTCTGAGGCACAAAGGAGATGGGCGGCCTCGATCGCGCGCTCTGCTCGGGCCATGCGTTCATGCGCCTTCTCGGCGCGGGCGTGGCTCACAGGGCAACCCCTTCGCTCTCTACCGTCCTGCCAAACAGACTTGTTCGAATGACCGGCATCTGCCACCTGTCGAGCGTCTCCACAATGTACTGAGTGATGGTGCTGTGCGCCAGGTCGAGATCGTACGAGTATTCTGACACCTCGTCCTGCTCGGCCCGAGTGAGCGGGGTCCTTACCAGGATGAGCATGTCGACATCCGATTCATCATCCGCCTCGCCGCGGGCCACCGACCCGAACACGATGACGGACTGCACGCGATCGCCGAACCGTTTGCGCAGCCAGTCCGCAAAAGCACGCGCGACCTGGCGACCTCGATCCGATGGACTGGCAAATGTCTCACTCATTATGTATCTCACCAATACTGCATTCGCTCTGTGTCCGTGGAATCCTGCCCAG